>NZ_CP039704.1:0-1200000 GCF_005144965.1 Hankyongella ginsenosidimutans | reverse complement strand
CGCTGCTCGAGGCGGCGGCCGGCAAAGACCTGTGGCTGATGTTCCCGATGGTGACGGAGCCTTGGGAGTTCGATGCGGCGCGCGCCGTCGTCGAGGAGCAGCGCCTTGCGATGGGTGCCCGCGACGAGGCGACGCCGCGACAGATACGCTATGGCGCGATGGTCGAGGTGCCGGCGCTGGCGTTCCAGCTCGATGCGCTGCTGCGAACTGCGGATTTCCTGTCGATCGGCACCAACGACCTGATCCAGTTCCTGTTCGCCGCCGACCGGTCGCACCCGAACCTTGCGGATCGCTACGACTGGGTGTCGCCGTCGATCCTGCGGTTTCTGCGCCAGATCATCGAGGCCGCCGCCGCCGCCGGCAAGCCCGTGACCTCGTGCGGGGAAATGGGTGGTCGTCCGCTCGAGTGCCTGGCCTTGCTGGGAATCGGCCTTGAACGCTTCTCGATCACGCCCGCCGCCGTCGGCCCGATCAAGGCCATGGTACGGGCGACGCCGCTTGCAGAACTGCGCACAGCGATGGCGGGATGGCTTGCCACGCCGGGGACGGACATCCGCGCCCGCCTGCTGGCGTTCAGCGGCCAGCACGGCATTCCGCTTTGACGTCGCGCGCGTAGCAGCGTTCGGCGCGCTGCAGCCGTGCGGTCTTGCGGACCCCAAAGACACTATTTTTGCACAGGCGATTGTCCAAAAGCGTATTGTTCCTGTAACATCCTTTCATGACGGCTGGTGAGACGCACCGAATGGGAGCGCCGGGTGACGACGATGGCCGAGGCTGGCGACAGAACCGGACTCAGCGGGTTTTCGGTTGGGCATTTGTTGCGCCGTCGGCGCGAGGAGCGCGACGCACCCATCGAGCTGATCGCAAAGAGACCCGAATACCCGCGCGCTACCTGCTGGCGCTGGAGGAGGGCGTGTTCGCCGACCTGCCGAGCCTCACCTACGCCGTGGGTTTCGTGAAGACCTATGCGCGCTGGCTCGGCCTTGCGCCGGACGTACTGGCGGAACAATTCAAGGCCGAAGCCGCGCACCACCTGACGCCCACCAAGGTGACCGAGCTGCATCCGCTCGACGAGCGCAAGGGGCCATCCTTGCGGCTGATTCTGCTTTCGATGTTCGGCGTCGCCGCTGTGGTCATTCTGGCAAGTCTTGCCCGCCAGGGCGATCTGACCCAGACCCTGTCGCAGATTGTCCCCAGCGTGGTATCCGATGCGCCGGAAGAGTCTGCGCCTGCTGCCGGCACCGCGGTCGAGGCTCCTGCCGCGAGCGCCCCGCTGCCGCCGCTTGCCGCGGACACGCTGGCCACCCCGCCGCCGGAAACGCCACCCGTGACAGCCGCTGAACCGCCGGCGATCGATCCGTCCGGCGTCGTGGTTCTGACCGCGCGCGAGGACGCCTGGGTCAAGATCACCGATACGGCGACCGGCAAGACCGTGCTTCAGCGTATCCTGCGCGCCGGCGACCAGTACTCGGTGCCGTCCGGGTCGCGGCAACTGCTGTGGACCGGGCGCGCCGGCGCTTTGGATGTGAGCGTCAACGGCGTCGCTCTGCCGCCGCTGGGTGGGCCGAACGATGTGGTCCGGGACGTGGAGTTGACCGCGCCGGCGCTCGCTGCACGCGGCGCCCCGGCGCAGTAATCGCGCGACGGCCTTTTATCGGGCGCAGGCAACGCCTATAGAACCGGTGGAATGAGATTAGCAGGAGTCCTGGAATGAGCGTGCGTCCCTGGCGCGACATCATGCGCCGCAAGAGCCGCCAGATCATGGTCGGTGCCGTGCCGGTCGGCGGCGATGCGCCGATCACGGTGCAGACCATGACCAACACGCCGACGACAGATGCGCGCGCGACCATCGATCAGATCCGCCGCTGCGAAGACGCCGGCGCGGACATCATCCGCGTATCTTGCCCTGACGAGGAGTCGACGGCCGCGTTCCGGCAGATCGCCCGTGCCGCCCGCGTGCCGCTGGTTGCCGACATCCATTTCCACTACAAGCGCGCGCTCGAGGCCGCCGACGCCGGGGCCGCCTGCCTGCGCATCAACCCGGGCAACATCGGCTCGGCGGAGCGCGTTGCCGAAGTGGTTCGTGCCGCCAAGGCCAACGGCTGCGCCATCCGCATCGGCGTCAACGCCGGCAGCCTGGAGAAGGACCTGCTGGAGAAGTACGGCGAGCCGTGCCCCGAAGCGCTGGTCGAGAGCGCGCTGGATCACATCAAGCTGCTGCAGGACCATGATTTCCACGAATACAAGGTCGCCGTGAAGGCAAGCGACGTATTCCTGGCCGTCGCCGCCTACCAGCAGCTCGCCGATGCCGTCGACTGCCCGCTCCACCTTGGCATCACCGAGGCCGGCGCGATGATCGCCGGCACCGTCAAGAGTGCGATCGGGCTGGGCTCGCTGCTGTGGGCCGGGATCGGCGACACCATCCGCGTCTCGCTCTCGGCGGAGCCGGAGCAGGAGGTGCGGGTGGGCTTCGACATCCTCAAGTCGCTCGGGCTGCGCACACGGGGCGTGCGGATCGTCTCCTGCCCGAGCTGCGCCCGCCAGGGCTTCGACGTGATCCGCACCGTCGAGAAGCTGGAAGAGCGGCTGCAGCACATCCGCACGCCGATCTCGCTCTCGGTGCTCGGGTGTGTGGTGAACGGCCCCGGCGAGGCGCGCGAAACCGACATCGGCCTGACCGGCGGCGGCGCGGGCAAGCACATGGTCTACCTGAGCGGCGTCACCGACCATCATATCGACGACGAGAAGATGATCGAGCACATCGTGTCCCTGGTCGAAAAGAAGGCCGCCGAAATGGAGGCCGAAGCCGAAGCGGCCTGAGCCGATGCTCGGCGCGGCGATGGCGGTGCTGGGTCTGGCGACGCTTGCCCTTGATCCGAACTGGGCGAACGCCGTCGACTCCACGGGGCGCTATGCCGTGCGTGGCATCGGGCAGACCTCATGCTCCCAGTTCTTGCGCACGCTCCCGTCCAGCCCGACGATGGCGCAGGGCGTCGCCAACTGGCTGGCCGGCTATCTCAGCGCCATGAACCGCTACGAGCGGGACACCTACGATATCGCCGCCTGGCACGACGATCTCTACCTGCTGGAGCTTGTGCGGCGCACCTGTGCGCGGCGGCCGTCGCTGGATGTTGCGGCGGCGGCGGCCGAGGTCGGGCGCTCGCTTCAGCCCAGCCGCGTCGACGCCTTTTCGCCCATGCAGTCGATTGCCGGCAGCAACGGCCAGAGCGTCCGTCTGTACACGGTCGTCATTCGTCGCATCCAGACCGCTCTGGCCGGCCAGTCGCTTTACACGGGGCCAGTCGACGGGGCCGTTTCAGCGCGCCTGCTGGACGCCATAGGCCAGTTCCAGCGCGCCCATGGCCTCCCGGTGACCGGCCTGCCCGACCAGCAGACGCTGTTCCAGTTGTTCAATGGTGCGCCGGCAGATCCAGCCGTGCCGGGCGATGCCGAGAGCCGTTGACATTCAAGCCGGTTTGCGTCTAGAGACGCAGCTTCGCTTTGGCCCGCGCATGCGGGGAAGACAGTTTTGCCCGCGTTCAACCGGGCGCAGCCTAGGATCAAGACGATGTACGCAGTGGTTCGCACTGGCGGGAAGCAATATCGGGTGGCAGCAGACGATGTGCTGGCTGTCGAAAAGCTGGACGGCGCCCGGGCGACGCCCTGACCCTTGCGGACGTGCTGATGGTTGGCGATGGCCTCGGTGGCGATTGGCGCCGGCGCATCGGTCGCTGCCGAGATCGTCGAGCAGTTCAAGACCGACAAGGTCATCGTGTTCAAGAAGAAGCGCCGCCACAACTATCGCCGCAAGGCCGGCCACCGTCAGAACATGACGCTGATCAAGATCGTCGGCATCAACGCTTCGCTGTAAAGGTTTTACGTCATGGCACACAAAAGGCAGGCGGCTCCTCTCGCAACGGTCGCGACTCAGCCGGGCGCCGTCTGGGCGTCAAGCGTTTCGGCGGTCAGTTCGTGCTGGCCGGCAACATCCTCGTCCGTCAGCGCGGCACGAAGTTCTACCCGGGCACCAATGTGGGCATCGGCGTCGATCACACGCTGTTCGCGCTCGCCGAGGGCCATGTGAAGTTCCACGTCGGCAAGCTTGGCCGCTCCTATGTGAGCATCGTGCCGGCCGCCAACGACGATGCGTCGGCGATCGCCGCGGAATAGTTCCACAGACTGCTGCGACCGATCTGATAGAATCAGACCGGCCTCTCTATGCTCCTGTTTTACTGCGATTTCTTAATCGCCAGATGATGCCATCTGACTGGAAATCGCTCTAGAACGTGATGACTTCAGGTGGGATCGCCATTCCGATCTTCACTGGAGCAGGCTGTAAAGTCCGCTCGTGGTGAGCTTGGACGAACCACGAGCCGCTCAGCCCTTCGTCCAGTTCAGGGTGAGCGGCGTGTGTGCGACCGCGCGATGGCGCATGGCTCACCGTAAAGTCATCAGGCTTTAAAAGCTCACCGCCACTTCAGCGCGCAGGCCGATCGCGACCGCGTTCTTGAGCGACGGGTCGAGGCCGGGGTTGATGACATACTGCACGTCTGGCTGCACGGTGAGCCAGGATGTGATCGGCGCACGGTAGGTCAGCTCGAGATTGGTCTCGTTCGGCGCGAGGCTGGCACCGTCCAGCGCCGCCAGGGACTTGGCGCGACCGGTCGTGCGGGCGTAGGCGCTATGGCGAGGCCAAGCTGGTCCTCGTTCCGACCCGGGATTGCTCCGGTGTAGACCAGCCCGCCGGCGTAGAAGCTGCCGAAATCATTGAAGCGCGGATCGGCCCAGCCGAGCCGCACGAAGCCGGTGAGGCCCTGGTCCTCGCTGTTGCCCTCGGACATCAGTCTGCTCTCGGCACGGATGTAGCCGCCGTCGTTGCCCCGGCGCGCCACGGAAACCCCGTCAGGGCGCTGTCCAGCGCCACTTCGAACGGCGCGGTGTAGCGCCAGTATCCTGCGATCACGCGCGCGGGTCCAAGCGTGTAATCGACTTCGCCGATCGTCAGCACGCCATCGCCGTTACCCAGCTTGACCGCCGTGCGGCGTGGCCGGTCCGGGTCGGCGGGGACACCGTCGAGCACGGCGACGCGAACCCTGAGCGCCGGTGTCACCGCCACTTCCAGCCGCGCGGACAGCGAGGTCAGCGGGAAGATCGACGGCCCGGCCTGCCCGCTTTGGCCGATATCGACGCCGATGCCGTGCGCTGAATTGATGAACAGGCTGGCCGTCGCCAGCGCATCGAACTCGCTGTTGAGATCATAGAGGCCGAAGCGCAGGCTAGCGCGTTCGTTGGGCAGGTCGTGCTGCAGCCAGGCCTCGTACAGTCGCACCGCCTGCACGCCGGTCTCGATGTTCGAGACTCCAGGGCATTGCCGACCTGCCGGCCGGAAAACGCCTGACCGTTGTAGTAGGTCATGTAGGCGTACAGGGTTGTGCGCGGAATCCAGTCGAGCGCGTCGAAATCGACATTGGCCGTGACATCGAGGTTATCCAGATAGCGCGTGCCCTTGCGCACGCCGCCACGCACCAGAGAGAAACTCTCTCCCGTGTAGACGATATCAAGCTGCGCGGGGTCGGACTTCTCGGCCTCGGGCCGGGCGGCCGGTATGCGTCGTCGTGTCGACATACACGGCCGGGGTGGCAAGCGGCGCGCCGTTGATGATCGTGGTCTGGCCCGGGTAGGGCTTTTCCTTGCGCTGCTCTGGGGCTGCTCTGGTTCGGCCTGCGCTGAACCAGCGAGAACGTTTGTCAGGGTGGCCAGGGCCAGAAGGATCCGCGCGCAGGTCATGCTGCCTGCGCCTTGGGATAGCTGATACGCTTCAACATGTCATGCTGCTCCGGACTTGGGGTGAAAGCCAGCCGGGCAGTGTCGCCCGACAGTTCGATGACGCGTGCCGGGACGGGGCCGGGCACATCGGCAAGACTCAGCGAAACGCTGTCAGGCAGGTTCTGTGGCGCGGGTGACAGGCTGATTCTGGCCCCGGCGGGCGACAGGTCCAGAGTTTGCGCCATGAAGTTGCCCTGTCCGTGCGGGGCGTGGAGCGTCCCGCGCAGATGCACCGTGCTGCGCGGTGTGCTGCGGCGGTCGACTTCCGGAACGACGGTACGGACGATCTTGATGAGTTCCTCGCGCAAGCGGGTCGTGCTGTCGCTGAGCTTGGCGCTCGTGCTGTTCAGGGCCTCGGCGCGCGCCGTGCTACGTTCGGCGTTTTCGCGGACCGTATCCATGCCGTCGACCACATGTGCGACAGCGGTGGCGGCGACCTGCACGCTGGAGGCGATCTCCCGGGTCGCGACCGACTGCTGTTCGATCGAGGCCGCGATCATGCTTGAGCTTTCGTCGACATCGGTAATGTGGCGGTTGATGGCGTCGATCGCGCCGACCGCCTGGTCGACCACGGCCTGCACGGTCGCGACCTGCGCGCGGATCGACTCCGTGAGCTTCGTGGTCTGTCCGGCCAGGCTTTTCACTTCAGAAGCGACAACCGCGAAGCCACGTCCGGCCTCGCCTGCGCGCGCCGACTCGATGGTAGCGTTCAGCGCCAGCAGATTGGTCTGGTCGGCGATCTGGTTGATGTTGTCGACGATGGCGCTGATATCCTGGGTCGCGCTGACCAGGCCGGTGATGACGTCGCGGGTCTGGTTGGCGGCGTTCACCGCATCGCGGCTGACGCACGCGGAACGCTGCACCTGGCGGGAAATTTCATCGATGGCGGCCGACATCTCCTCGGCGGCGGCGGCAACGGCTTCAGCGGAGCCGAGGGCGTTTTGCGCATTGTCATTGGCCATGCGCGAACTTGCGGTGACGGTGCTGCTGGCGTCGGTCAATTCGCTCGCGGCAGTACGCAGGCTTGAGGCCTCGCTGCCGATCACGGAGACGTTGGCGATCAGCTCCTGCTCGATCGCTTCCGCCATGCCCTGCAGCGCATTGCTGACGGCGGCGCGCTGGGCGTCGCTCGCTGCCTGCTGTTCGAGAGCGCGCTGCGCCTCGGCGTCGCGTTCCTTCTGCAGCGCCTGCAGCTGCGCTTCTTCGGCACGCTGCCGCAGGTCCTCCTGTTCGGCGCGCAGGCGTTCCGCCGCGAGAAGCTGGTCGCGCAGGCTGGCGATCGCCGTCACGATGTCGCCGATTTCGTCGCGCGTCGCGACGACCGGTGCTTCGACCGTCAGATCCTGGTTCGCAAGGCCGCGCAGCGCGTCGGTCGACTTCAACAGCGGCTGGACCACGGACGCGCGGATCAGCCGGGCCGTGCCCAGCATCAGAATGAAGCCGAGAGCGGCAATCGCAAGCATGACGCCGCGCGACAGAGCCAAAATTCTGTCGATCCTGTCGAATTCTGCGTCCTCATTCTTTGCCTCGTCGGCCAGTGCGTCGATCATGACGGTGCCGAGGGTGCCGAGGTCATTCTGAATCCGCTCCGAGGTCGCATCGAACGCGCTCATCAGCTGGTTGCCGCCGTCTGGGCCTTCGGCGATGTAGCGGCTGCTCATGCGCTGCCCGGTGGCGTAATAAGCGGGGAAGGATGCCTCGGCGGCCTCGATCGCCTTGATGATCTGCGTCATATACGCCTTGCCCGTCGCGCCAGTCGCAGGGGAATCATGTAGCGTTTGCGCCAGTTTCTTGGCCTCAGACGCGTCCGCCTTGAACGCCTTGGCGTGTTCCGCGGCCTCCGCCGGGCCATCGTCCAGTCCATTCAGACCACGGGTCGCCGAAACGTCGGTGAGAAATTGCTGAACCTGCACGACATGCAGGCGTATACTGTGCACCAGCGTGCTGAGGCGGATGTAGTCCTTAGACATCATGTCGACGGCGATCCGCGTACTGGCGACCGCAGGCATGATCCGCCGGTTGGCAATCTCGACCGCCAATGCCATGCATAGAATGAGTGTGAGAACGACCCCAACAAAAACGTTTGTTTTAGTGCCGATACGCAGGCTTTTTAACATAGACGCTCCACATTCGGATCCTGGCGTTCGCTCCGTTCAATCCGGTCGAAGGCCGAGCCGCTGGCAGTGCTGATAACATCGCGTTCGTTAGAACAGCGTTAATGCCGCCGCAGGTTCGGCGGGATAAATGCAAAGAAAAAGCAGTTAAAGGCCGCGCAACCATCCTGTGACCGAGATTCGTCGCGTCGGCGCGAAGGGGCGACCAGCGTCACGGCATGCGGCTGCGGCACCGCAAACAGGTTCAGGGCGTTGAAGCGCGGAGTCCAAGCCTGCGCCACATGCCGATCGCCATCAAGAAACTGCAGCAGGCCGCCCCAGTCTGGCGTCCAGGCGGGCGTGAGGTTCATAACATAGGCCGCGAACCGGTTCTTGCCGGCAACGTTATCGTCGTGTGTCGTGAGGAAGTGGCCGGGTCCATAGGCGGTCGCCTGTGCATCAGCGAAGGCGATTGCAGGCACGTTGGTGATGGTTCGCAGTAGCGTCAGCGTTTCCGGCGTGTTCATAAAGTCGGCGAACCGGTTGAGCAGGGTGGGGTCGGCACGGCGCTGCGTCGCGTCCTCAGGTACGCGAATGCTCTCGAACAGGAACTGAAAACCCGCCCGCGCCTGCTGGTGCAGACCCAGCATCAGGTTCTGGAGCTTGTCAGGGGTCAGGGCGGTGCGCGCCTCCCGCCCCAGGTCGAAGACCTTTTCGCCGCTGTTCAGCACCAGCGACCATTCGGCGCTGTCCAGGTGCGCATGGAGTGCCTGTGCGCATGCCGGGGCAAGAAAATCCGGGATATGCACGCGCCCTCGTGCCGCAAACGTGCGCGCGCATGCCGCTGGGTCCAGCGCCGGGTTGAGGGCGAAGTCGACGTCAGGAATAGGCGGCTTCCTTCTCGGCGTGCAGGCGGTCGAGGTCGGCGCGGCTCACCTTCTTGGAGGCCGATTTCAACTGACCGCACGCGGCCATGATGTCGCGGCCGCGCGGCGTGCGGATCGGCGCGGAGATGCCAGCCTGGAACACGATGTCGGAGAAGCGCTCGATCCGGCTCCAGTCCGAACATTCGTAAGGCGCACCAGGCCAGGGATTGAACGGAATGAGGTTCACCTTCGCCGGAATCCGGTAATGCCGCAGCAGCCGCACGAGTTCGCGCGCGTCCGCGTCGCTGTCGTTCTTGTCCTTCAGCATCACATATTCAAACGTGATGCGGCGCGCGTTGTTGGCGCCGGGATAGGCGGCGCAGGCGGCCAGCAACGCATCGATACCGTATTTGCGGTTGATCGGGACGATCTCGTCGCGCACGTCCTTGGTCACGGCATGTAGCGAGACGGCGAGGTTCACGCCGATCTCCTCCCCGGCGCGCGCCATCATCGGTACCACACCGGATGTGGACAGCGTGATCCGTCGCTTGAAAGCGCAATGCCCTCCTCGTCCATCACGGTCGCCAGCGCAGCCTTCACATTGTCGAAATTGTACAGCGGCTCGCCCATGCCCATCATGACGATGTTGGTGAGCAGACGGCCATCCGTGGGCGAGGGCCACTCGCCGAGCGCATCGCGCGCCAGCATCACCTGACCGACGATTTCGGCAGGTGTCAGGTTGCGCACCAGCTTCATGGTGCCGGTGTGGCAGAAGCGGCAGGTGAGCGTGCAGCCAACCTGGCTGGAGACGCACAGGGTGCCCCGGTCCGCATCCGGGATGAACACCATCTCATATTCCTGCGCGTCGGCCGTGCGCAGCAGCCATTTGCGCGTACCGTCCTCGGAGATCTGCGCGGTCACCACTTCAGGCCGGTCAATGACGAAGTGCTGTTCCAGCAGCGTCCGGGTGTCCTTGGCGATGTTGGCCATTGCGCCGAAATCGGTGACGCCGCGATTGAACACCCAGCCCCACACCTGCGCGGTGCGCATGCGCGCCTGCGCTTCCGGCACGCCGGCTGCGATCAACGCGGTCCGCAACTCGGTGCGCGACAGGCCGAGAATGTCGGTGCGACCATCCGTGCTTGGCGCGGTGCGCGGTACGGGCACGGGGTCGATGTAGCCGGGAATCTGCATTCTGCGCCTTTCAAAACGCGTTCCATAAAACATATTGACGCAAATCGCCACCGCTTCACCGGTGTGTGCGTGCGCGGCGGCTGACGTGCAGTAGGGGAGCAGTACAGTTGATCGGGAAGGGTCTACACAAAGAGTGAGAGCCTTTCTTATCGCTTTCGTTTGAGCCACTTCAACACAAGCGCCTCAATCTCAGTCGGAAAGGCTCTATGATTCGTCGTTTTTCTTATGGCGTTGCTCGCCGCTTCGCCCGCCGCCGCGCGGCAAGCCATTCCGCCGGTTTACGAACTGACGGCCGATCCGGTGCCGGTTGTCCCGGTTTACATCAAGAAATCGACGCTCACCGTGCAGGTGTCCCTGCTGCTCAATGGCGCGCTGGTGCTGAACCAGCCGGCCGGCGAGCGCGCCCGGCTCAAGGCCTTCCCGATCATCGGCAAGCAAAGGGTCAAGGGCAACATCTTCCCCGGCGGCTCCGCGCTGGTGCGCGGCAACCGCTACGATGTCGCGGTTGGCGATCTGCCAAAGGACGGCATGTACGCCCTCTGGATCGACAAGACCATCAGCGCGGAAACCGACGGCCTGATCGGTGCCATGGATGTGAACGCCGCACGGGTCGTCATCGTGCGGCCGCAGGCTCCGAAAGGCGGGCAGACCTTCACGCTGGCGTTCAAGAGCAAGGACGATCCGGTGGGGAAGTCATGCTCGGCGATCTGCATGTGGACATCGTCTTCGACTTCCGGTCGGCGCAGACCATGATGAGCGCAAGGACGGCCAAAGCCCTGCAGGACGCCGGGCTGGTGCGCCGCGCCGGCTCGGTCGGGCTTTGGGGTCCGCTTCCGGGTGTCGCGCTGCCGTTCGAGCGCCTGGCCCCGGCGCCGGGTGCATCGGTCGCCGGGCTGCCGCTGCTGCAGCCGGCGGCGCGGATTTCCGAAGCGCGCGCCAAGGAACTCGACGCGCAGGCCAAGGCCGGCACCTCGACGCCCGAAGACGAACTGGACACCATCACCGTCAGCGCCGACAAGAAGAAGGACAAGCGGCCGGCATGGCTGCTCTTCGGTGCGGACCTGCTGGACCGGTGCAGTCGGGTCGAGCTGGACAAACCGGGTCGGCGCTGGCTGCTGACCTGCAACCTCGACGGCGCGCAGACGGCGCAGCGCTAGACCATGTTCACGCCATCGGTTGAAGCAATCATGTTTTCCGCCTCAACCGATCAGGCTCTGATGCACCACCTGTCGGGAACGGAGTGCGGCACCGCGCAGGTCTGCCGCGTTTAACGCTTGCCCTGCGGCGCTGCTGTGGCACAAGCCTTGGGAATGAACACGCTGTATCCTGCGGGATTGATCTATGTGGCGCTCGGTGGCGGCCTTGGGGCTGTTGTGCGTATGTTGATGAGCCGCGCCGTGTCGCAGCTGCTCGGCACGAACTTTCCGTGGGGCACGCTGGCGGTCAATGTCCTGGGCGGCCTGCTGATGGGCCTCATCGTGGCGCTGCTGGCAGGGCGCGCGGTCGACCCGGCGGTGCGTCTGCTGGCGACGACCGGGTTCCTCGGCGGCTTCACCACCTTCTCAGCCTTCTCGCTGGAGACCGCCGAGCTGCTGCAACGCGGCCAGACGGGTGCCGCGTTCGGCTATATGCTTGGGTCGGTTGTGTTCAGCGTTCTGGCCGTGTTCGCCGGCCTGGCGCTGGCGAAAGGGCTGCGCGCATGAGCCAGGCCTATATCCGCGGCGACGACGACGGCATCCGGCTCGACCGCTGGTTCAAGCGCCACCGGCCGGAGGTGCCGCACGCGCTGCTGTCGCGCTGGACCCGCCAGGGCAAGGTGACGCTCAACGGCGCAAGAGCCGACATCGGCGACCGGGTGGTCAAAGGCCAGCTTCTGGTCGCGCCGGATGTCGATCCGGATGTCGAGGGCGCGCCCGTCCGCGCGGCCCGCGCGCCGGTCTCGGCAGAGGATGCAGCCTATGCCCAGGCCATGGTGATCCACCGGGACCCCCATGCACTGGTGCTCAACAAGGCGCCGGGCCTGGCAACCCAGGGCGGCACCCGCACCGTGCGCCATGTCGATGGCCTGCTCGATGCCCTGACTTTCGAGCAGGAGGAGCGTCCGAAGCTGGTGCACCGGCTGGACAAGGACACCTCCGGCGTGCTGCTGCTGGCGCGCACGCCGCGCGCTGCCGCCTTCTTCGCCAAGGCGTTCGCGGACCGCGCGACCCGCAAGGTCTACTGGGCGCTGGTCGCCGGCGTGCCCAAGCTCGATCATGGGCTGATCGTCGCCGCGCTCGCCAAGCAGCCGGGCACCGGCGGCGAGAAGATGACGGTCGACGAAAAGACCGGTCAGGCCGCGCGCACCCGCTACCGGGTCATCGAGCGCGCTGGCAACAAGGCCGCCTGGCTGGAGCTGCAGCCCTTGACCGGCCGCACCCACCAGCTGCGCGTCCACTGCGCGGAAGTGCTCGGCTGCCCGATCGTCGGCGATGCGAAATACGGCGGCCCGGCCGCGTTCCTGACCGGATCGATCAGCCGCAAGCTGCATCTGCACGCCCGCTCGCTGACTTTGGCGCACCCGGACGGCGCGCCGCTCAGCCTGCGTGCAGGCGCACCCGCCCACATGCTCGAGAGTTTTGCGACGCTCGGCTTCGAGCCGGACCTGATCGAGAACCTCGACCCCATCGGGGCAGCGTTTGATGACGAGGACCTGCTGGCGGCCGAACATGGCGGCAGGAAACCCAAGGTCGCACGCGCCCCCGGCCCGGCGAGCGCTGGACCGAGAAAGCCCGCGCGCACAGCCAGCGGGCGCGCCCCACCGGACGGCGCGGTGCGGGACGACCCGGCCCGCGCGGCAAGCGGTGACCGCATGCCGCGGCTGATCGTCTTCGATTGCGACGGCACGCTGGTCGACAGCCAGGCCAACATCATCCGCGCCATGGCCTCGACATTCGCCCACCATGGGCTGGACGCGCCGGACCCCGCGCGGGTGCGGCGGGTGGTCGGCCTGTCGCTGGTCGAGGCCATGCAGGCACTGCTGCCGGACGCCGCTGCGGACCAGCAGGTTGCGATGGCCCATGATTACAAGGGTGCGTTCCAGCGCCTGCGCGCGGACGGTGCGCTGGAGGAGGAGCCGCTGTTCGACGGCATCGCTGATCTGGTGGTCGAGCTGGCGGAGGCCGGCTTCCAGCTTGGCGTCGCAACCGGCAAGTCCGATCGCGGCCTGCAGCTCTGCCTCGAGCGCCACGGCCTCAAGCGTTACTTCCACACCCTGCAGACTGCGGATCGCCACCCGTCCAAGCCGCACCCCTCGATGCTGGAGGCGGCGATGCTGGACGTCGGCCACGCCCCGCCACCACCGTGATGATCGGCGACACCGTGTTCGACATCGACATGGCGCGGGCCGCCGGCAGCCTGGGGCTGGGCGTCGCCTGGGGCTATCATGCGCCGGAAGAACTGGCGGATGCCGGCGCCACGCGATCGTCGACACGGCCGCCGAGCTACGCGACGTCCTGCGCCGGTGGGCGGCATGAAGCGGCGTTATTTCCCTTCGTCGAGCGCCAGCCCCGCCCGCAACATGGCTTCCGCCCGCGCCATCCAGCCGGGGCCGGTTGCGCGCAGCGCTGCAATGACATCCGGAGCGAGCCGCAGGGTCACCTGGCGCTTGCGCATCGACTCCGTGATGCGTGGCCTGCCACGCCGGCGCAGCAGCAATGCCGCAGCGTCCGGAGGCAGCATCTCGCCGGCTGGCTTGGCGCGCGCAAACATGGCGTCCGTCCACTCCGGGCTATCGTCATCGCCATCCGGTTCCGGCGTTCTGCCTTCGATTTTATCGACCATAGCGCCGCATCTCCTTGTCCCGCGCCCGGCGAAAGCTGATCAGCCGCATCACCTGGCCACGCAGGGTGAACACGATCCTGATAGATCGCGAGTAACACAATCAGATCTGAGGGTCCTGTCTGCCTATGAAATTTTGCCGCTCACCCTGAGCTTGACGAAGGGCTGAGCGGCTCGTGGTTCGTCCAGCTCACCACGAGCGGATTTACTAACAGAGGACGTGCCTGGCTATGAAGCGGCGTCACGATTCGCGCCGGTCGCTCGGAACTTCGCTGCACGTTGCCGGCTGGGCGTTGCTGCTGCTGTCGCCGCTGATCGCCTGGACCGAACTGGTCGGTGACCCGGAACCGGGCCAGGCCGCGGCGGCGTTCGGCGTCGGCTTGATCTACGTGCTGATCGGCCCGCGGATCGCCCACAGGGTCCGGCGATGACCCGCCGCTTCTATTCAGCGGTCAGCGTTGCGGCGACCGGGGACGGTCATGCCGTGCTGCTGGACGGTCGCCCCGTCCGCACGCCGGGCCGCGCCGTGCTGGCGCTGCCGACCGTGGCGCTCGCGCACGCCATCGCCGCCGAATGGGCGGGCCAGGGCGAGACCGTCGACCCCAAATCGATGCCGATCACCCGCCTCGCCAACACCGTGCTAGACGGTATCCTGGCCAGCCCGGGGCCGGTCGCGGACGCAATCGCGAACTACGCCGCCAGCGACCTGTTGTGCCACCGGGCCGACTGGCCGGCCGATCTGGTCGCGCGGCAGGCCGCCGCCTGGGACCCGCTGATCGACTGGGCGAACCGGCGCTTCGACATTGCCCTGACGATCGGCGCCGGCGTCATGCCGATCCCGCAGGCGCCGGCGACGCGCGCGCGCCTGTCGGCCGCCGTCCATGCGCTCGATCCCTGGACGCTGGCAGCCACGCACATGGCGACGACCGTGACCGGCTCGCTGATCCTCGGGCTGATGTTCGCGGACGGCGCGATCGACCCGGAACGTGCCTGGGCCGCGGGTCAGCTCGACGATCTCTACCAGGCCGAACAGTGGGGCGAAGACCGGAGGCCGCCAAGGCGCGTGCCGCGCGGCGCGCCGACCTTGACACGGCGGCAATAATTTTGCGCCTTCTCGCCGACGTCCATGGACCATCGTCGGATTGATCGGGCATGCATGTGCGGCACAAGCAGTTTTCGGGGAGGCGACCATGCTGAAAGTCATCGAAGAACTGGAGCGGCGGCGCGAAGGCGCGCGCATGGGCGGCGGCCAGGCCCGCATCGACGCCCAGCACGCCAAGGGCCGGCTCACTGCGCGCGAACGCCTCGATCTGCTGCTCGACCCCGGTTCGTTCGAGGAGCTGGACATGTATGTCGAGCACAACTGCGTCGACTTCGGCATGCAGGAGACCGTGGTGCCCGGCGATGGCGTGGTCACCGGCTCCGGCACCATCAACGGCCGTCTGACCTTCGTGTTCAGCCAGGATTTCACCGTGTTCGGCGGCTCGCTCTCCGAACGCCATGCCCAGAAAATCTGCAAGATCATGGATATGGCATTGAAGGTCGGCGCGCCGGTCATCGGTCTTAACGATTCCGGCGGCGCGCGCATCCAGGAGGGCGTGGCCTCGCTCGGCGGCTATGCCGAGGTGTTCCAGCGCAACGTGCTGGCGAGCGGCGTGGTGCCGCAATTGTCCGTCATCATGGGGCCATGCGCGGGGGCTGTCTATTCCCCGGCCATGACCGACTTCATCTTCATGGTGAAGGACTCAAGCTACATGTTCGTCACCGGCCCGGATGTGGTGAAGACGGTGACCAACGAGATCGTCACCCAGGAGGAACTGGGCGGCGCTGTCACCCACTCGACCAAATCCGGCGTCGCCGATCTGGCGCTGGAAAACGATGTCGAGGCGCTGCTGGAGGCCCGGCGCTTCTTCGATTTTCTGCCGCTGAACAACCGCATGGACCCGCCCTACCGCGAGTCCGACGACGACCCGATGCGCGTCGAGATGAGCCTTGACACTCTGATTCCGGACAATCCGAACAAGCCCTACGATATCAAGGAGCTGATCCTGAAGGTGGTCGACGACGCCGACTTCTTCGAGCTGCAGCCGGGGCACGCGGGCAACATCGTCATCGGCTTCGGGCGCATCGAGGGCCACCCGGTGGGCTTCGTTGCCAACCAGCCGATGGTGCTGGCCGGCTGCCTTGACATCGCCGCCAGCAAGAAGGCCGGGCGGTTCGTGCGCTTCTGCGACGCCTTCTCGATCCCGATCGTCACCTTCGTCGACGTGCCGGGATTCCTGCCGGGTGTCGCCCAGGAGCATAACGGCATCATCAAGAACGGCGCCAAGCTGCTGTTCGCCTATGCGGAGGCGACCGTACCGAAGATCACCGTCATCACCCGCAAGGCCTATGGCGGGGCCTATGACGTCATGGCGTCCAAGCACCTGCGCGGCGACCTGAACTACGCCTGGCCAAGCGCTGAAATCGCCGTGATGGGTGCCAAGGGCGCGGTCGAGATCATCTTCCGCAAGGATATCGGCGATCCGCAGGCCATCGCCGAGCGCACCGCCGAATACCAGGCGCGCTTCGCCAACCCGTTCGTCGCGGCAGCCAAGGGCTTCATCGACGAAGTGATCATGCCGCATTCGACCCGTCGGCGCATCGCCATCGGGCTGCGCACCAAGACACTGGAAAACCCTGGAAGAAGCACGACAACATTCCGCTGTGAGCGCGCGGCGTATTGATGTATGCAAAGTTTATATCAGTTTATGTGTTTTTCGATAAACTAGAGTAAGAAGGCAATACATGGACCCTCCGCAATCCGTTTGTTCCAGGTGCAGGCTCTCCGCCACCAGCGTTGTGAGAAAACCTACCTTCGGGTGATGGCGCAGCTTGGGCCGGGGCCTCATCGATCTGGTGATATCGCTGAGACTATGAGTGCCGCAGTACAAACAGTAGCCCCACTACGAAACAGCCTGATCAAAAAGGGATGATTTTCAGTCCCGCTCATGGGGATACTGCCTTTACAGTTCCGCTATTCGATCAATTTATGAAGCGTATCATGCCACTTTGAACGGTGGCCCGTGAGTCCGCAGTATGAGAACTTGGAGACATACATGCTCAGGAAGATCCTGATCGCCAATCGCGGCGAGATCGCCTGCCGGGTCATCCGCACGGCGCGCAAGCTCGGCATCAAAACGGTCGCCGTGTATTCGGACGCGGACGCCGCCGCCCTGCACGTCGAAATGGCGGATGAAGCCGTGCACCTGGGCCCGCCGCCCGCCGCCGAGTCCTATCTGCTGGGCGAGAAGATCATCGCCGCCTGCAGGCGGACCGGGGCCGACGCGGTGCACCCGGGGTACGGCTTCCTGTCCGAGCGGGAATGGTTCGCCAAGGCCTGCGCGGACAACGGCATCACGTTCATCGGCCCGCCGCCCGGCGCCATCGCCGCCATGGGCGACAAGATCGAATCGAAGAAGCTCGCACATGCCGCCGGCGTCTCGGTCGTGCCGGGCTTTGTCGGCGAGATTACCGATACCGATCATGCGGTGCGCATCGCCGACGACATCGGCTATCCGGTCATGATGAAGGCGTCCGCCGGCGGCGGCGGCAAGGGCATGCGGCTCGCCTACAGCGCGAAGGACGTGCGCGAGACTTTCGAGAACGTGCGGGCCGAGGCGCGCGCCAGCTTCGGCGACGACCGGGTGTTCATCGAGAAGTTCGTGGTCGAGCCGCGCCACATCGAAATCCAGGTGCTCGGCGACCAGCAGGGCAATATCGTCTACCTCGGCGAGCGGGACTGCTCGATCCAGCGCCGGCACCAGAAGGTGGTCGAGGAAGCGCCCTCGCCGTTCGTCACGCCGGAGATGCGCCAGGCGATGGGCGAGCAGGCGGTCGCGCTGTCCCGCGCCGTCGGCTATTTTTCCGCCGGCACGGTCGAGTTCATCGTCGGCAAGGACCGCAGCTTCTACTTCCTCGAGATGAACACCCGCCTGCAGGTCGAGCATCCGGTGACGGAGATGATCACGGGCCTCGACCTGGTCGAACAGATGATCCGCGTCGCCTCCGGCGAGCCGCTCGGCTTCACCCAGGCGCAGGTCAAACTGAACGGCTGGGCGATGGAAAGCCGCCTGTACGCGGAAGACCCCTATCGCGGCTTCCTGCCCTCGATCGGCCGCCTGACGCGCTACCGTGAGCCGCAGCCGGTTACAACGCCGGACGCCAACATCCGCGTCGATGCCGGCGTGGTTGAAGGCTCCGAAATCTCGATGTTCTACGACCCGATGATCGCCAAGCTGATCACCTGGGCCCCGACCCGCGACGCCGCCGCCGACCTGCAGCTCGACGCGCTCGATCGCTATGTCGTCCAGGGCATCCGCCACAACCGCGACTTCCTCGCTGCCGTGATGCAGCATCCGCGGTTCCGTGCAGGTGGTGCCACCACCGCCTTTATCGGCGAGGAATATCCCGAAGGCTTCACCGGCACGCCGCTGACGCCCGCGCTGGCAAGCCGCATGGCGGTCGCCGCCTGCCTGATGGCGGACATCGCCAACAAATATGCCCAGAGAATCGAGGGCCAGTTGAACGGTCATGGTGCGGAGTTCGGGCCGGAGTGGATCGCGGTGATCGACGGCACGGCCCATGCAGTGCGGATCGAGGGCCGGACGGCGCGCATCGGCGAAGAAACCTATGCCGTGGAAACGGACTGGCGCCCCGGGCAGATGCTCTTCTCGGCGACAATGAACGGCGCGCCGTTCGCAGCCGAGGTCGAACGCCTGTCGCGCGGCTATCGCCTGACGGTGCGCGGCCTGTCGCGCGCCATCGCCGTTCATACGCCGCGCGCGCACGGGCTGGCGCAACACATGATCGAAAAACGCCGCCCGACCTTTCGCGCCAGCTCCGCTGCCCCATGCCGGGCCTCGTGGTCTCGATCGATGCAGCTGAGGGCGATATGGTCGAAGCCGGGCAGCCGCTGGCGGTGGTCGAGGCGATGAAGATGCAGAACATCCTGCGCGCCGAGAAGAAGGCGCGCATCAAGGCCGTTCACGCCGCAGCGGGCCAAAGTCTGGCGGTCGATGAGGTGATCCTTGAATTCGAGTGAAGCTGACCTCGTCGCGCACCGGCTGGTTATCACCGGCAAGGTGCAGGGCGTGGGGTTTCGCGACTGGACGGTCCGGTCCGCGCGCCGCCTTGGCTTGAATGGCTGGGTGCGCAACCGGCTTGACGGCAGCGTCGAGGCGCTGGTGATCGGGCCGGCGGGCGATGTGGAGTTGCTGCTGGCCTCCGTGCGGCGCGGGCCGCCGCTTGCCCGGGTCGACGCCGTGACGATCGAACCGGCGCGGGGTGTTGCGCCGGACGGTTTCACGCGCAAGCCAACGGTTTAAGTCCGCCTTAACCCTAACAGCGCCATGGTGGCGGCAGACGTATCCACATCCAGGGTCTGTACCGGACTATGTTTATTATCATCGGCCTGGCAGTCGTTATGGGCTGCGTGTTCGGCAGCTATGTGATCTCGGGCGGCAAGTTCGAAATCATCATGCACGCGCTCCCGCACGAAATGATGGCGATCGCCGGCGCCGCTGTCGGTGCCTTCATCGTCGCCAACTCCATGGGCATCCTCGCCGGCGGCGGTCTGGGGCGCGCCTTCAAGGGCGAGAGCTGGAAGAAGCAGGATTTCGCGGACCTGCTCTGCCTCATGTTCATCCTGATGAAGACGATCCGCGCCAAGGGCGTCGTCGCCATCGAGGGTCATATCGAACGCCCGGAAGAATCGAAGATCTTCCAGAATTTCCCCAAGATCGCCAAGGACCATCACCTGTTGGATTTCATCTGCGACTACCTGCGCATGATGACCATGAACTTCGAGGACCCGCATCAGGTCGAATCGGCCATGGAGCAGGACATCGAAAAGCACCACAAGGAAGAGCATGCGATCCAGCACTCGCTGGTCAACATGTCAGAAGGTCTGCCGGCGATCGGGATCGTCGCGGCCGTGCTCGGGGTCATCAAGACCATGGGCTCGATCGACCAGCCGACCGAGGTGCTCGGCGCCCTGATCGGCGGCGCGTTGACCGGGACGTTCCTCGGGGTGCTGCTGTCCTATTGCGTGGTGGGTCCGATCGCCAACCGCCTCGGCCAGGTCATGGAAGCGGATAGTAAGCCGTTCGACCTGGTGAAGATCATGCTGGTCGCGCACCTGCAGGCTGGCGCCGCAGGTCTCGGTCGAAGTCGGCCGCCGCAACACGCCCACCGCCATGGCCCCACCTTCGCAGAACTGGAAGAAGCGATCAACGGCCTGCCCAACGACCTCGCCTAGACCTTGATCGTTTCAGATTGAATCAATCTGAAACGTGAATCATGGTCTAAATTGTTGATAAGAGCCTGATTCACGCCCTCGGTTGAAGCACATATGCTTCAACCTCAACCGATCAGGCTCTAGCGCTTGCGACGACGCAGACCGATGCCACCAAGGATCAGGCCAGAAGCCATCGTCAGCAAGGTGGCCGGTTCCGGCACTTGCGGCGGTTGCGTCTCAGTGTCTCCAGAAATCAGGCTGATGTTGTCCAGCGCCACGTCAAAGGCGTTCGAGCCGTCGAAAGTGAAGATCAGCGGACCGCCCGCAACCAGGGCCGCTTTTGCGCCGTATTCAGCACGATCGACACCAGGTTCGAGGCCGGCGGGATGGCCGGGATGGCGAACGAACCGAGGTTCGCGTTCGGGATCGTGATCTCGAGGGACGTCGTGTCGCCGGCACCCGGATCGTTTGCCAGGAAATTCAGCAGCAGGGACGCCTGGCCCTCTCCATCGAAACCGCCGATCGGGTTCAGAAAGTAGCTCAACTTGACGATGGATCTTGAGATCGCGCCGTTGGAAATCGCGAAAATACTGAGCGCCGCGTCGTCGTCCCCGATCACGAAATCGACGCCGGCTTCAGCCCTGCGGTTGGAAAAGCTGCTGAATGCCTCGACGCTGATCGTGCGCGTGCCGCTGTCGAGCGCGACTGGACCGTTAACGGTGGCACCACCACCGGTCACGTCGGTAACCGGACCTTGAATCACGGCAAAATCGTCGATGGTGTAGACGGATGCATTGACAGACCCAGTCACACCCACTGCCGCTGCAGCAGCCAGCAACATTGAAAGCGAACGCATAAAACCCCGCATGAATAAACAGATTCGCCTAATAGTAATTAAGGACCTGGGAGTCCAGAGTTTGTTCCGCCTGCGAAAAAACCGCCTGCGGTACGGGCTTAGCAAAACCTGGTTTCCAGAATGTTTACGGCGATGCGAGGCTTGGCCTTGCGCGCGATGCAACGCCTTGCGGAGCCGCGCCTGAAACCCTAGTTCACAGCGCCTGAGTGTGCAGAAATGGAGGCCGTGTGCAGAAGATCAGGATCGCGATTCTCGGTGCGTCCGGCTACACCGGCGCTGACCTGATCCGCTTGGCACTTGCGCATCCGGCCATCGAAATCGCCGCGCTCGCTGCAGAACGCAAGGCCGGCCAAAGCGCGCAAGCGGTCTGGCCGCATTTCCAAGCGGCGCAGCTGCCGGACATGGCGACAGTCGACACGATCGACTGGCCGACGATTGATGCCGTCTTCGGCTGCCTGCCGCATGGCGCAAGTCAGCAGATCATTGCCCGGATTTTTGACCGCCCGGCCCCGCCCAAAGTCATCGACCTGTCCGCCGACTTCCGTTTGCGTGATCCTGAGACCTATGCCGCATGGTATGGCGCGCCGCACGCCGCGCTCACCCTCCAGGCAGAGGCCGTTTACGGCCTGACTGAACATTTCGCGGAAGACATCGCACAGGCGCGCCTGGTCGCCTGCCCCGGCTGCTATCCGACGGCGGCGCTGCTGGCGCTGCTGCCGCTTGTGCAGGCGATCGACCCGCAGCGCATCGTCATCAACGCATTGTCCGGCGTCACCGGCGCCGGGCGCTCACTCAAGGAAACCAATCTCTTTACCGAGGTTGCAGAGGCGGTGCATCCCTATGGTATCGGCAGCCACCGCCACATGCCGGAGATGGAGCAGGCGCTCGGCGACGCGGCGGGCGCGGTGCTCCGGGTCAGCTTCACGCCGCACCTGATCCCCATGAACCGGGGTGAACTGGTGACCACCAGCGTCGACCTGGCGAACGGCGCGACGGTCGCCGATCTGCGCGCGCTGCTTGCAACGCGCTACGCCGATGCGCCGTTCGTGCACCTGCTGCCAGAGGGCGTGGCACCTGCCACCCGCATGGTGCGCGGCTCCAACCACTGTGTGCTGAATGTTTTCCCGGACCGCATCCCCGGCCGCGCCCTGGTAATTGCAGCGATCGACAATCTGGTGAAGGGATCGTCCGGCCAGGCAATCCAGAATTTCAACCTGATGTTCGGCCTGCCTGAGGCCATGGGCCTGGAACAGGCGCCGCTGTTTCCATAGGGTTGTGTTTTCATAGGGCTGGGAGGAGCGCATGTCCATCTATCGTCTGGGGAACCGCGCGCCATCGATCGCGGCGGACGCTTTCATCGCACCGGGCGCGCAGATCATCGGCGATGTCACCATCGGTGCCGGCTCTTCCATATGGTTCAACTGCGTCCTGCGCGGCGATGCGCCGGGTATCCGGATCGGCGCGCGCACCAACATCCAGGACGGCACGATCATCCACATCACAACACCGAACAGCGGCACGACCATTGGCGACGACGTGCTGGTGGGGCATCAGGCGATCATCCACGCCTGCACGCTCGAGAGCCACGCCTTCGTCGGCATGGGGGCGATCGTGCTCGACGACGCGGTGATAGAGGGTGATGCCATGCTCGGGGCTGGCAGTCTTCTTGGCCCGGGCAAGCGCATTCCGCGCGGCCAGCTCTGGCTCGGCCGTCCGGCCAAGTATGTGCGCGACCTGACCGAGCAGGACATCGCGTACAATCGACTGGGCGTGCAGCATTACACGCATCTGGCCCAGTATTACCGGCAGGAGCTCGCGCCGCTGTGACGGAGCTGAGCCGGATGCGCCGGCTTGCGACCGGCCTGCTGGTGCTGATGGCGGCGCTGTTCCTTGCCGCGCGCGCCTTCGAGACGCACTATCCGGCGCTCGGCTATCTACGCGCCTTCGCGGAGGCCGCCATGATCGGCGGGCTGGCCGACTGGTTTGCAGTCACCGCCCTGTTTCGCCGGCCGCTTGGCCTGCCGATCCCGCACACCGCCGTGATCCCCAACAGCAAGGACCGGATCGCCGCCGGGCTCGGCGCGTTCCTCGCCGACAACTTCCTGCAGCCGGACGACATCGCCCGGCACCTCGATGCACAGGACCGCGCGCAGGCGGCGGCACATTGGCTGGCACGCCCCGGCCGACGCCGCGTGATCGCGCAGACCTTCGCCGCCGCCCTGCCGCGCCTGCTGGCGCTGATTGGCGACGCGCAGATCGCACGGCCGCTCGGCGCAGCGCTACGCCGCCAACTCCTGGCGCTGGATTTGCCGAGCCTGCTCGGCGGTGCGTTGGACCTGATGCTGAAGGAAGGTCGGCAGGAGGCGCTGGTGAACGCGGTGGTCCAGCGCGCCTATGCACTGCTTGCCGAGCAGGAGCCGACCCTGCGTGCCCGCATCACCCGACGCACGGGCTGGTTGTGGCGCACGCTCGGCGCGGACGACCAAGCTGCCGATGCCGTGCTTGCCGCCTTGCGGGACGAACTCGGCGCTATCGTCTACGATCCGGATCACAGCGCACGGCGACATGTCCGGGAATTTCTGGCGCAGCTCGCCGACGACCTACGCCATGATGCCGGCATCCGCGCAGATGTCGCCCGGTTCCAGCAAAGCCTCATCGACCATCCCGCCGCTGCCGGCATCGCCGCAGACCTGTGGGACGGCATCAAACGCTGGCTTTCCGGCGGCACGGCGCAGGATCACAGCGATCTGGTGGCGCTGATCGAGAACGCTCTGGGCGGCTTGAGCGAAGCGCTCACCGCCAACGCCGCGCTACGCGAAACCCTCAACAGCCATTTGCGCCAGTGGGCGCAGCGGCTGGCGGCGCGCCACGGCGGCGACATCGCCGAGCTGGTCGCCGGCACCGTGCGCGGGTGGGATGCGCGCTCGATCGTCGAGCGGCTTGAGACGAGCGTCGGCCGCGACCTGCAGTTCATCCGCATCAATGGCACGCTGGTCGGCGGCTTGGTCGGTCTCGCCCTGCATGCCTTGACGCGATTACTGGGCTGACAGCAGCGTTTTCAGTACTGCGGCCGGCGCGCGTACATCCCTGGCGGCGGCAGGAAGCTCATGCACGCGAGGCAACTTGCCTGCACGCTCGGCCCGGCGAGCACGCGCTCGACCTGGCCGAGCGCTGCGATCTGACCCGCAGTGCGTCGCAGCGGCGTCAGGGCGTCCGACCTGTGCGGCGCATGTGCTTTGACGCCGAACGCCAGCAACAGGCGCACAAGCTGCGACTCCAGGCCTTCCTCGGGCACCACGTCGCGCACGCCGTATGTCTTCAGCTTGGCGCGCTTGGCGGCCGCCTGGATCGCGTCCTCGATGCCGCCCAGGTTATCAACCAGGCCGAAGCGCTTCAGATCGGTCGCGACCCAGACGCGTCCCTGCGCGATGGCATCGACCTTCTCGACCGGTTGCCGGCGCCCTGTCGACACCAGCCGCAGGAATTCGCGGTAGGTATGGGTCACGGAGGATTGGATAATGGCGCTGACGTCCTGGCCTAGCGGGCGGGTCAAATCCTCGGAGCCGGAGAGCGGCGTGGTGCCGAACCCGTCCGACTGGATGCCGAACTTCGCCAGCGCCCCTTCGAAAGTCGGGATCATGCCGAAGACGCCGATCGACCCGGTGATGGTGCCCGGCTCTGCCCAGATTTCATCCGACGTCGATGACACCCAGTAGCCGCCGGATGCCGCGACCGTGCCCATCGACACGACGACGGGCTTGCCGGCGTCCTGCACCGCGGTCACCGCCTCGCGGATCTGCTCGGAGGCGGTGGTCGATCCGCCAGGCGAATTGACCCGCAGCACGACTGCCTTGATGCTGTCATCCTCGGCGGCCTGGTAGAGCATCCGGCTGACGGTCGCGCCGCCCGCCCGGCTTGATGCGCCTCACCATCGATGATTTCGCCGCTGACATAGACGATGCCGACCGCAGTGTCGCCATCCCTGTTCGCCGCCCCGGTCGCGTTGAGATAATCCTGCAGGGCGATCTGCTTGTAGGATGCCAGCCCGTCCGCGTTTTCGCCTTCGCCTGCCAGCTCGGTCAGATGGGCGTCGAACGCGCGCTTCGTACCAAGCGTATCGACCGCTCCGACCCCAGGGCCAGTTTGGCCAGATCGCCATCGGCCCGCTCGACCTGGGTCGGCAGGGCGTTGGTCAAGCGTGCAACCGTGAACCCCTTGGCCTTGCGACTGGCCGCGACCTCGGCGCTATACTGGCCCCAGAGCGTGCCCAGGAGCGCCTGACTGGCCTCGCGCGCGTCATCGGACATGGTGTCCCGCTCATAGGGTTCGACCGCCGATTTGTACCGCCCGGCCCGGAACACATTCACGGTGACGCCGAGTTTCTTCAATGCCGAAGCGAAGTAGAGCTGGTGGTCGTCATAGCCGGAGAGCAGCACCCCGCCCATCGGGTGCATCCAGATCTCATCCGCCTGCGACGCCAGATAATACTGCGGCTCGGCATAGAAGTGCGCATAGGCGTAGATTGGCCGCCCAGTCATCTTGAACGCCTTGAGCGCCCGCGCGATCGACTGCAGGTCGGCCGGGCCGGCACCGAAAAGCCATCGAGCTCAAGCGCGATCGCCGAAACCCGCTTGTCCTCGGTCGCCTGGCGGATCCCGGCCAGCAGGTCGCCCAGCCGGGTCTCGACCGGTATCGAGGCGGCACCGCCGATCAGGCTCGCCGGGTCGGTCGGGCTGGCCTGATCGACGACATATCCGTCGATACTGAGCGCCAGCACCGCCCCGTCCTCGACCACCGGCCCGGTGTCGGACGCGAACACCGCACGCAGCACAAGCAGCAGCAAACCAATCACCAGGACGGTCAGCACCACGTCCTTGATGCCGACCAGCACCTGCCAGACGGCCTTCAAAAATGACCACATGCGCTCTTCTCGACCCGGGGTTATGTCCGACGCGCTTGCCGCCGCCGGCCTATTCTGTAGAGAAGCTAATGTCCGGGCTGGGGCAGGCGATGCAAGGCCTTT
Organism: Hankyongella ginsenosidimutans; assembly: GCF_005144965.1. Taxonomy (GTDB): domain Bacteria; phylum Pseudomonadota; class Alphaproteobacteria; order Sphingomonadales; family Sphingomonadaceae; genus Hankyongella; species Hankyongella ginsenosidimutans. The sequence continues at coordinate 1,174,046 of NZ_CP039704.1, read as the reverse complement.
CAACGCCCCACGGCACCGGACTGACGCAGGGGATGCGCATGCACCAGACCACGACCCGGCAAGCAGGCGTTAGCGGCCGGATCGCGCTGGTCGAGTTCGGCCGTGGCGTGGCCGCGCTGCTGGTACTCCTGGTGCATGCGGGGGCATGATGCGCCCCGAACAGTACAGCGGCCGGCCCGCCTTCGACGACCTGTTCTCGAAGGGGTTCGTCGGCGTCGATTTCTTCTTCGTGCTGTCAGGCTTCATCATCTGCTTCGTCCACTACAAGGACATGAGCCGCCCGGATCGCCTGCCGCGCTATGCCTGGCGGCGGCTGACCCGCGTACTGCCCACCTATTGGGTCGTCTTCGTCGCGGCGCTGGCGATGAACCTGCTGCTGCAGCGGGAAAAGGCGACTGTCACCGCCCCTTGGCTGCTTGAACAGTGGTTCATGCTGCCGCCGGCGCAGCTTTCGTCGGCCCGGCCTGGACCCTGCAGTTCGAGCTGCTGTTCTACACGATCTTCGCCGGCGTGCTGCTCAACCGGCGGGCCGGCCTGGCGCTGCTGGGCTTTTGGTTCGTCGCCGTGCATGGCGTGCGCCTGTTCCATGGAGATGTCGGCGATGCGCTTGATGATCCCTCGTGGCTGAAAATGCTGGTCCACCCGTACAACAATAATTTTCTGCTCGGCATGGCGCTGGGTCTGGCCATGCGCCACGGCAGGCGTCCTGCCGCTTACGCTGCTTTATGGCGCAGTCAGCGCCGGGTTCTTCGCCTATTGGGCGAGCGCCGGCATCGATTGGCACAATTATCCCCGCTTCATCGGCGTGGGCTTCATCTGCGCCACCCTGCTCGGCGTGCTTCTGCTACTTGCGCCGCATGTCCACAGGCTGCCGGGCTGGATGACTTTTCTCGGCACCATTTCCTACTCGCTGTACCTCAGTCACATCTTCACGGTTGGCTATGTTTATGCCGTCGCTGCCCGCCTTGGTCTGTTCGCCGTCCTGCCGCAGGAGGTGCTGTTCTTTCTTGCGCTTGCGGTGGCGATGGCAACCTCCTGGCTGCTCTACCGGCTAGTGGAAAAGCCTGTGCTCGCCTGGGCGCACCGGGTCGTGCCGTAACCGGTCGCGTAACAAATTCTGCACACACGAAAGTCGGGTGCCGCCCCTTGACACGTTCCGCCCTGCTCTACATATCCCCGCTGTTAGCACTCGACCCGCTTGAGTGCTAAAGGTTCCCGCTGGGCAAACGGGGACCGAACCCCGGAGCCCGCATCTTTCAACCCTGTGAGAGGAGACGCACATGTCTTTCCGCCCACTGCACGATCGCGTGCTCGTTCGCCGCGTTGAGTCGGAGGAAAAACCGCCGGCGGCATCATCATCCCGGACACCGCCAAGGAAAAGCCGCAGGAAGGCGTCGTTGTCGCCGTCGGCGCCGGCACCCGCGATGACAGCGGCAAGCTGAACCCGCTGGACGTGAAGGCCAACGACCGGATCCTGTTCGGCAAATGGTCGGGCACCGAGGTCAAGCTGAACGGCGAAGACCTGCTGATCATGAAGGAAAGCGACATTCTCGGCATCGTCGAGTAACCCGCCTCCCCTGCTTAACCCATTCAAGGAGCTACACCATGGCTGCCAAGGACGTAAAATTCTCCCGTGACGCCCGCGAGCGCATTCTGCGCGGCGTGGACATTCTCGCCGACGCCGTGAAGGTGACCCTGGGCCCGAAGGGCCGCAACGTGGTCATCGAAAAGTCGTTCGGCGCACCGCGCATCACCAGGACGGCGTCACCGTCGCCAAGGAAATCGAACTGAAGGACAAGTTCGAGAACATGGGCCAGATGGTGCGCGAAGTGGCCTCGAAGACCAACGATATTGCGGGCGACGGCACCACCACCGCCACCGTGCTGGCGCAGGCGATCGTGCGTGAAGGCATGAAATCGGTCGCCGCCGGCATGAACCCGATGGACCTGAAGCGCGGCATCGACATCGCGGTCGCCAAGGTCATCGAAAACCTGCAGAGCCGCTCGAAGTCGATCGGTGCGTCGTCGGAAATCGCCCAGGTCGGCACGATCTCGGCCAACGGCGAAGACGCCGTCGGCAAGATGATTGCCGAAGCCATGGAGAAGGTCGGCAAGGAAGGCGTCATCACCGTCGAGGAAGCCAAGGGCCTCGAGAGCGAACTGGACGTCGTCGAGGGCATGCAGTTCGACCGCGGCTACCTGTCGCCGTACTTCATCACCAACGCCGAGAAGATGCTGGTCGAGCTGGACAGCCCGTACATCCTGATCTTCGAAAAGAAGCTCTCCAACCTGCAGTCGATGCTGCCGGTGCTGGAAGCAGTCGTCCAGTCGGGCAAGCCGCTGCTCATCATTGCTGAAGACGTGGAAGGCGAAGCGCTGGCGACCCTGGTCGTCAACAAGCTGCGCGGCGGCCTCAAGGTCGCGGCCGTCAAGGCACCGGGCTTCGGCGACCGCCGCAAGGCCATGCTGGAAGACATCGCCGTGCTGACCGCCGGCAACATGATCAGCGAAGACCTCGGCATCAAGCTCGAGAATGTGACGCTGAACATGCTCGGCCGCGCCAAGAAGATCACCATCGACAAGGACAACACCACCATCGTCGGCGGTGACGGCAGCGCGAGCGACATCAAGGCCCGCTGCGAGCAGATCAAGGCGCAGATCGAGAACACCACCTCGGACTACGACCGCGAGAAGCTGCAGGAGCGTCTGGCCAAGCTGGCTGGCGGCGTGGCCGTCATCAAGGTTGGCGGCGCGACGGAAGTCGAAGTGAAGGAGCGCAAGGACCGCGTCGACGATGCCCTGCACGCCACCCGCGCGGCGGTCGAAGAAGGCATCGTGCCGGGCGGCGGCACCGCCCTGCTGTACGCCACCAAGGCGCTGGAAGGCCTCAAGGGCCTGAACGACGACCAGACCCGCGGCATCGACATCATCCGTCGTGCCCTGGTTGCCCCGCTGCGCCAGATCGCCCAGAACGCCGGCTTCGACGGCGCGGTGGTCTCGGGCAAGCTGCTGGAGCAGGCCGACACCAACCTCGGCTTCAACGCTCAGACCGAGTCTTATGAAGACCTGGTGAAGTCCGGCGTCATCGACCCGACCAAGGTCGTGCGCACCGCGCTGCAGGACGCCGCCTCGGTCGCCGGCCTGCTGATCACCACCGAAGCAGCCGTTGTCGAAGCACCGAAGGAAGACGCGCCGGCAATGCCGGGCGGCGGCGGTATGGGCGGCATGGGCGGCATGGACTTCTAGACCTTGATCGTTTCAGATTGAATCAATCTGAAACGTGAATCATGGTCTAAATTGTTGATAAGAGCCTGATTCACGCCCTCGGTTGAAGCACATATGCTTCAACCTCAACCGATCAGGCTCTAAGCCGCGCCTCAGACGCAGACGCAAGAAAGCCGGAGGAGCGATCCTCCGGCTTTTTAGCCCTCCCTTTGTCGTTCTTGCGAGAACAGTTCTCCCGCTTTCTGATGGGCTTGTCGGGAGCAGCGAAAACGCAATCTACGGCATTGTGTCGTGACGACAGCGGGAAGAGGGCCCTATGAACAATCTCGGCTATGGCGTCTGGGCTTATGCGGCGGGGGCGTTGATCCCGCTGGTCGGGATTCTCAACGCCGGGCTCAGCCGGGCGCTCGGCGGGCCGTTCTACGCCTCCTTCTTCGTAATGCTGTCTGGCGCGGTCGCGATGGGCGTGGTGGCGCTGCTGGCGCAGGGTGCACCGCCCGCACTCTACCGTTACGGCGACATTCAGCCCCAGCATCTGATCGCCGGGCTGATCATGGCCTTCTACATCGGCAGCATCACCTGGCTGGCACCGCGCTTCGGCGTCGGCAATGCCATCCTGCTGGTGGTGACGGCGCAGATCTGCACCGCGGCGATCATCGATAACTTCGCCCTGTTCGGCGCGCCGCACAAGCCGCTCACCTGGCTGCGCGCCAGCGGCCTGGTGCTGGTGATCGCCGGGCTTGCCATCACCCAGCTTGCCGCCAGCCGGCGCTGACCCGGCCTGCCCTTTCATTCTGCACGCCGATGCCCTATATCATGGGGCCGTCTTCGGGCGGCTATGGTGATAAATGATGCCGTGAAATAGACATAGCGGACCCGGGGCAGTACCCGGCGGCTCCACCACCAGCCCCGGGAGCGAGGCTGATGCTGGGGCCGAACCAGGATCGACGTGTGTTCAAAGACGGTGTTTTGCCCGGCCTGACTGAGCCGTTAAACCGGTTTAACTCACAAATGCCAACGATAACGAGGCATTCGCGATTGCTGCCTAACGACCGGCCTCACGGCTAATCGTTAAGTGACTTGAGCGCGGCAGGGACCACGCCGGGCAACAGAAGTGGAAACCAGCGGTACGGAGGGCACCGGGCAACAGAAGCCCTCCATTTCCACAGCGCCTGCGCCGCCGCCCAGCCGCTCGGGAATTACGGTGCTACCGTAATTCAAGAGGAATTAAGCCTATTTCGTAAACTGGCACCGTAATTCACCGTAATTCGATTCGGGTGACCGTATCGAGGGTTCGAATCCCTCGCTCTCCCCGGTCGTGTGGGTTCGGGTGGTATAGACGGGCCGCTGAGAATGGCCCTACCGCAGTACCAAATCAGGCAGCTTCGGAGATATCACCGTGCTTGAAGATTGGCGAGCACCGACAAGGTACTGATGTGCGCTCGCCTCAATGTCGCCAAGTGTAAACTCCCACCACTTCAATGCTTCACTTAGTGCGGACTTTGTTGTGAGAATACGTGTTCCAACTAAAATTTTATCTCCTTGCTCTGTGTCTAATTCATTTCGATGAAATCGCCATTCATTAAAGTTGTACTGCTTAAGTATGTTGTTGCGCTCCCGTTCGATAAAGTCATGAAAAATTTCGTGCTCAATTCCGCCGTTACCTATTTTCTTCCACTGCGCATCTATTGCTGTGTTAAGATATTTTGAGCGCACACCGTCAACTTTACGAGAACGTGCCCTACGGTCCGTAGAAGTACGACTGCCGTAACCCATGCAATCCTTTTTCTGCAACACATGCAGCAGAATCATAACGCCTGACTGCAATGTGACAGTCTCTAAGAACGCGACGAGCAGCAGTAGTGTCGCTCTGAGTCCACCGATCATTCATGTGGGAGCGACTTCTGCGCTCCCTTTCATTGGAAAAGTCTTCGCCATCAGACTATGATTTTGTATTTTGTAACTGATGTCAACAATGCAGAATAACGGTGCCAGTTTACGAAATGCACCAACAATAACAAGAGTCGCGGATGGTCGGTAGTCGGTCAGCTTGAAATCATGCCGCTCACCCTGAGCTGGACGAAGGGTTGAGCGGCTCGTGGTTCGTCCAAGCTCACCACGAGCGGACTTTACAGCCTGCTCCGTGAAGATCGGAATGGCGATCCCATCCAATGTCATCAGACTCTAGCAGGCTGCTGAAAAAGTGGAATAATATAGTCCCATTTTGTCATTCCGGCGCAGGCCGCAACCGCGTGCTGCTCCGCCCTTCGTTCGTGCCGGGGCGGCTCTCCCTCTCGGCGAGGGAGGGTCGCGAAGCGGGGGTGGGTGGAATCAAGCTGCACCCACCCCGGCCTGCGGCCACCCCTCCCGTGAACGGGAGGGAGAGGCGGTGTGCAGCAGGCGCACGTCTGGCCGACCCTGCGCGGATTAGCGGCAGCCCATAGCCGGAAGCCGAATGTACCTTGAGGCCAAGGTTGGCGGCGTGCTTGATCCTGCCCCTTTCCGCTTGACACGATGGCACATTATATGATGCAATGGCACCATGAATGGTGCATGGTGAGTGACGGGATCAACACACCGAAAATCCCGCTCGTCTTCTACCGGACGGCATCTGGCAATGAGCCGGTGCGCGACTGGCTGAAAGAGCTGGACCGGGATGACCGCCTTGAAGTCGGCGGCGATCTTCAGCGCGTCCAGTACCGCTGGCCGGTTGGAATGCCCCTGTGCAGACCGATGGGCGGCGGACTGTGGGAGGTGCGGACGAGCTTGCCCAGCAGGACGATAGCGCGGGTGCTGATCTGCTTTCATGACGGGCTGATCTATGCGCTGCACGGCTTTATCAAAAGACTCAGAAGACTCCGCCGGATGATTTGAAACTCGCGCGAGAGCGCATGAAGGAGGTGCAGAATGGCTAACAGACATATGGGGTCGGGTATCGACGACTTCCTGCGCGATGAAGGTGTGCTGGAGGAGTTTCAGGCGCGTTCGATCAAGGAAGTGATCGCCTGGCAACTCGAAAAGGCGATGAAGGATCGCAAGCTGAGCAAGCGCCGCCTTGCCGAGATGATGCACACCAGCCGCACCCAGGTTGACCGCGTGCTTGACCCGGCGGACGGCAACGTGACCATTGAAACGCTGCAACGCGCCGCCGCCGTCCTGGGCCGCCGCGTGCAGGTGGAATTGATCTGATAGCAGGCTCCACGGGTGCTTAGCCGAGCCGCAAGCCGCGCCGGACCAGTTCGGCGCGGATCAGCGAATTACGGTGGGAATTACGGTGGGAATTACGGTGCTCGAACGCTATGGTCCCTTTGCCGATTTTCTGGGCCAAGAGGGTGATGACGAAACGGCATGGCTGGCCTTGCGGATGTCCGAGACATCGGGAAGACCGCTTGGCAGCGGTGATTGGCTGGATATGCTTGAAGCCTGGACCGGGCGCACGGTGAAACCGCAAAAGCGCGGACCAAAGGGCAAGAGGAATTAAGCGTATTTCGTAAACTGGTACCGTAATTGGCGTAATTGGGCACCTATTCGAAATCGGGCTCTTGATCTGGGCTGTTGAAGTTTATCGGGCCGTCTTGGGGCAAGCGCCTCAAACGGTCCATGAAGCGCTGAATCGCCCCTCGCATGTGCCGTTGAACCCTACGCCCGCGATTTCGAACGGCCATTGCGACATACTTACCCGATGCAATCTCGGCTAGGGCTTTCGATCTGCAATAAAACCACACAGTCGAACAACCGTAACTCTTAAACGCCTGCCGATCAAGATCCTGCTGGACCAAATCTTCCTGTGTCTGAATTCGGGAAACTATGTCCAATAGAGAAATCGCACCCGCACCCGTGAATATAGCGCCATCCGTCAGAAATGGCCTGTCTATCAAACGTTCAAGGGTCAGTCGCCAATGATCTGCCTTAACCTTGAGAAACTTTAAACCCTCTTCATTCCAATGGGGAGACCTAACGAGATGGTCAACTTGATAGAATACTTTCAAAGACTCTGACGATGCATACAATACTTCCTCGGTTGTAGCTTGTCTTTGTCTTTTTCTGCCCGTGCAGGAGCTCCCAAGCTAATCAACGAAAATAACAACGCGCTCGCTGTCGCGACAGCGGTAGCAATAGCGCTCCACATATTCCAATCAGTCGAGTGAGCAGGCATATCGAATCTCAACATCGGCAGAATATCTATCAAATACAGCCATGAGGATTATAAATCAAATTACGGTGCCAGTTTACTGAATACACTTAACCTAGATGCAAGGTGGTGCGCAGCACCGGGGTGGCAAGGGCACAAGGCACCCACCCCGGCCTGCGGCCACCCCTCCCGTGAACGGGAGGGAGATAGCGTGCTCCAGGCGCACGTCCGGCCTTGTAGCCTTATGGCAGGGGAACGACCGGCGCTTATCTGTCACGGGCATCCGGGGCTGGACGACTTGTAGGGTTGGTCAGGTCAAGTCGCGTCCAGACTTGTCTGATGCTCCGGCCTTCCCGTCCGCTTCGGGTGTGACTCCAGGCGGGGACCGCCTGCACGGACTTTGCACGGGACACGTGCCCCAGTTGGCCGCGAGCGGTGTATGCGAAGCTTCGGCTGTATCACCGGATGGCTTCGCGCCGGTCGCCCCGGTGCGGGAGGGCACCGGGCTGCCGCCCTGGGTGCCGTGATCAAGGGCTGCAGGGACGCCCCATCATATAGCCAATATGGTTATAAATGTCAAGTATAATGTGTCTAAATAGGTTGAGTAGTGATACCCCCAGGAGGGTCGCGGAGCCGGAGTGGGTGGCACCATGCTTTGCCCACCCCGGCCTGCGGCCACCCCTCCCGTAAACGGGAGGGAGAGGCGACTAGACCTGAAGCCCTCAGTCTCTACAGCGCCTGCGCCGCTGCCCAGCCGCTCGCCCATGCCCACTGGAAATTATAGCCGCCGAGCCAGCCGGTGACGTCCACCGCCTCGCCGATGACGTACAGCCCCGGCACACGCTGTGCCATCATGGTCCGGGACGACAGCGCATCGGTGGACACGCCGCCGACCGTTACCTCGGCCTTGGCGAACCCTTCGGTGCAGTTCGGGTGGAAGGGCCAGTCTGCCAGCCGCTGCTCGATGGTCGTCAGGGCTTTGTCGGCAAGCTGGCCGATCGGCGTCGTCGCGCCTAGACGCTCGACCAGCGCCTGCGCCAGACGCTCGGGCAGATCGAGCAGGGCTTTCAGACCCGTATTCGGCCGCGTGCGCTTGGCCGCCAGCAACCATCCGGGTGCCTGTTCCGGCAGAAAGTCTATGCCGATCGCCTCCCCGTGCCGCCAGTAGGACGAGACCTGCAGGATCGCCGGGCCGGACAACCCCGGTGCGTGAAGAGCGCGGCCTCGGCAAAGCGGGCAGCGCCGCAGCGGGCAACCACCGGGGTCGCCACGCCGGCAAGTGCGCGAAACAGCGCCTCCTCCGGCGGCAGGGTCAAAGGCACCAGCGCCGGGCGCGGCTCGACGATTTTCAGCCCGAACTGGCGCGCCAGACGGTAGGCGAAATCGGTCGCGCCCAGCTTCGGGATCGACGGCCCGCCGGTTGCGATCACCAGCGCCGGGGCCTGTGCCGTGCGCACGCCGTACTCGACCTGAAACTGATCGCCAGCGTGGCGCACCTCCCGGATCGGGTTGCCGAGATGCAGGGTCACGCCGCCCGCCGCGCACTCGTCCAGCAACATGCGCACGATCTGACGCGCCGATCCGTCGCAGAAGAGCTGGCCGAGCGTCTTTTCGTGCCAGGCGATGCGATGGCGGTCGACCAGTGCAAGAAAGTCCTGCGGCCCGTAGCGGCTCAGCGCCGACTTGGCGAAATGCGGATTGGCGCTCAGATAGCGATCCGGGGCGACATCCAGATTGGTGAAGTTGCAGCGACCGCCGCCCGAGATCAGGATCTTGCGCCCGGCCTCTGGCGCATGGTCGATCAACAGGATGCGGCGGCCGCGTTGCCCGGCAATGCCGGCGCACATCAGGCCCGCGCCGCCTGCCCCAGAATGATCGCGTCGTAGCTGTCGGTCATGGGTGCGTCTTGGCACGAGCGGTCAACGCTTGAACAGTGCAGGGTCGTGGGTTGGTTTGAAAAGTCCGCTCATGGTGAGCTAGACGAACCATGAGCCGCTCAGCCCTTCGACAGGCTCAGGGTGAGCGGCAAGATTTCCAAACTGACCCGCGACCCAGTGCAGCCCGCGATTGCCATACGCAACGCCAGCGCATATCTCATGAAAAATAGCCATGAGGGTGCCAATGTCCGATCTGCCACCGCCTGAGACCCGCTACGTCGATCACGCTCAAGTCGCCTGCGACGGCGACGAGGGCCGCTTGGGCACCCGCGCGTGTTTTTGAAGATGGACGAGCGCGGCTATGTCGACTGCGGCTATTGCGACCGCCGGTACATCCTTGCGGGCGGGCCTGCAGACCACCGCCAGCAGGCTGCCTGATGCAGGCGACCGCCGAACGGCTTTTCTACGCGGAGACCGGCCTCGACTCGAACCGGGTCGAGCGCCTGGTCAGCGATGCACTGCACGGCCTGGACGATGGCGAACTGTTTCTCGAATATGCACTCGGAGAGTTTCAGTTTCGACGATGGCCGGCTGAAATCAGCGAGCTTCGACACCGGCCGCGGCTTTGGCCTGCGCGGCGTTGCCGGCGAGACCAGCGCCTACGCCCATTCAACCGACCTGAGCGAGGCGGCGATCCAGCGCGCGGCCGAGACGATCAACGCCATCCGCGCCGGCCATGCCGGCGTCTGGGCCGATGCACCGGTCCGCACCAATCGTCACCTCTACCCGGACGACAATCCGCTGAACGGCATCGCCTTCGCCGCCAAGACCAGACTGCTGGCCGATATCGATGCGTTCGCGCGCGGGCTGGACCCCGTGTAGCCCAGGTCTCAGCGTCCCTGCTTGGGTCCTGGACCGTGGTCGAGATCGTCCGGCCGGATGGCTACCGTGCGCAGGACATCCGGCCGCTGGTGCGGCTCAACGTGCAGATCATCGCCGCCAATGGCGACCGCCGCGAAGTCGGCTTCGACGGTCTGGGTGGCCGGCACGACTACGCGCGCCTGTTCGAGCCGGAGGTCTGGCAGGCATCCTGCAGGGAAGCGCTGCGCCAGGCGCTGGTCAACCTGGACGCCGTGCCGGCACCGGCTGGCGAGACGACCGTGGTGCTGGGCTCCGGCTGGCCGGGCATCCTGCTGCATGAGGCAGTCGGCCACGGCCTGGAAGGCGACTTCAACCGCAAGGGTACATCCGCCTTTTCCGGCCGCATCGGGCAACGGGTTGCAGCACCCGGCGTGACCGTCGTCGACGACGGCTGCATGGATGGCCGCCGCGGCTCCCTCTCGATCGATGATGAAGGCACGCCGACGTCCCGCACTGTCCTGATCGAGGATGGCATTCTGGTCGGCTACATGCAGGACCGCCTGAATGCACGGCTGATGGGCGTGTCGCCCACAGGCAATGGCCGGCGCGAAAGCTACGCGCATGCGCCAATGCCGCGCATGACCAACACCTTCATGCTCGGCGGCGCGCAGAACCCGGACGATATTCTGCGCGGCGTCAAATCCGGGGTTTACGCCAAGACCTTCGGCGGCGGGCAGGTTGACATCACGTCCGGCAAATTCGTTTTCTCCTGCACCGAAGCCTACCGCATCGAGGATGGCCGGCTCGGCGCGCCGATCAAGGGCGCGACCCTGATCGGCAATGGCCCGGATGTGCTGACCCGCGTGTCGGCGATCGGCAACGATTTCGCGCTCGATCCGGGCATCGGCACCTGCGGCAAGGGCGGACAGTCCGTACCCGCCGGCGTCGGCCAGCCGACCTTGCGAATCGACGGCTTGACCGTCGGCGGTACGGCGGCCTGATGCCGGGGACGGCTGGGTTGAGATTGCGCGGTTCAGCGACCTGCTCGAGGCCCAGTTGCTGCGCGGTCTGCTCAACAGCCACGACATCCAGGCCATGATCCCGGAGGAAGCCACTGCAAGCGCCTTCGGTTACGGCGGCCTTCTGCTCGACGGCATCCGCGTGATGGCACCCAGTGATCAGGCCGCATCGGCGCGCCTGCTCCTGCGTGGCCTGAAAAGTTGATAGCGTACCCGGTTGTTGGCCTTCTTCCCGTTGGACAGGCGGCGATCCTGCTCATAATTTGGTCGCATATTTAGGGCAGAGTTGGGGACTGTGCCTCGATAAGGGAGTTGCGCGATTGATGTCGCTGAAGGCCATTGCCATTGACCCGCAGGAATACGCGGCCCTTGCCACCGTGCTGGCCGAGAGCAACCTCATGGCGCAAGGTCTGGGCGGGTTCGACCGCAAATATTACGCGTTTCAGGATACGACCGGCTGGCGGCTCGGCGTCTCGACCATCGAAATCTACGGCCGGCACGCCGTGCTCGGCGCGTTCCTCACCATGGCCTGCCACCGCGCCAAGGGCCTCGGCGGCCAGATGCTTGAAGAACTGCTGGAACAGCTGCGCGCGCAAGGCGTCACGCACGTCTGGCTGTTCGCGCGTGACGACACCGGCTTTCTCGGCAAGCACGGCTTCAAGCCCGCGACACCGCAAATGGTGCCGGATGCGCTGCGCGATAACGGCCAGTTCGCGGACGCCTGTGCCCATGCGCGCCTGCTGGTCCGCCCGCTGAGCTGACGCCCATGCGAAAATCCGTTGCGCTTGCACTTGGCGGCGGCGCCGCCCTGGGATGGGCGCACATCGGCGTCGTGCGCGAACTGCAGGACCGCGCGGTGGAAATCGGCGCAGTCGCCGGCACGTCTATCGGGGCCGTTGTCGCCGTGTGCCTCGCCGGCGGCAAGCTCGACATGATCGAGGCCCTGGCACGCGCGACCAAGCCACTGACGCCCTTGCGCTATCTCGACGTCAGCTTTCGCGGCGGCATGCTGGCTGGCAATCTGGTCGAGCGGGAGGTGGAAAAGCATTTCATCGGGCTGTCCCTGCGCGATCTTGCAATTCCCTGCTGTGTCGTCGCGACCGACCTGGTGACCGGCCGCAGCGTCGCGATGACGGACGCGCCGATCGCGCTCGCCGTGCGCGCCTCGGTCGCAATCCCAGGCATTTTCCGCCCGGTCGCCTATGAGGGCCGCCTGCTTGCCGATGGCGGCCTCGTCTCGCCCTGCCCGGTCGCGGAAGCGCAGGCCATCTCGCCGTTGCCGGTGATCGCTGTCAATCTGACGGGCGATTACGAGCAGCGGGCGCGTGTGGCCGGGCTGACCAGCGACGCCCTGGCCGAGAAAATCTCCCCGCTCGGGGTTACCCGCGCTTCGATCGGCCTGCTGCTTGCGGCGCTGAGCGACGCTCATATGGCCCTGCACCGCCCGGCAGCAGTCATTACGCCGAAGCTCGGCCACATCGACGTCGCCGATTTCACCAAGGCTGACGAGTTGATCGCCCTGGGGCGCGAGGCTGTCGATGCCGTGTGGCCAGACATCGCCCACCTGATTGCCTGATTTTTAGGCAATTACGGTGCGCCGCACAAAATTTAGCCAAAGTTAACGATCCAACCTCGCGGCCGCCGCGCGCCGCCCAGCCTCCCAGGCCGTGCTGTGGGCGATTCGCCCCCGTAATTACAGCGTGCCCGCCAGTATCGTGCCAAGGCGCGCAATAATGCTGCATTGCAGAAATTTGGCACGGTTCCTGCGACGCGCAAGTTTGTCCGGAATTCCGGGCAAGGGAGACAGCGGTCAGGAGATTGCGGGGATGAAACTCATCATGGCCATCATCAAGCCATTCAAGCTTGATGAGGTCCGCGACGCACTGAGCCAGATTGGCGTCCAGGGTATGACCGTCACAGAGGTCAAGGGCTTTGGAAGGCAAAAGGCCAGACAGAAATATACCGCGGCGCGGAATACACTGTGAACATGGTACCGAAGATCAAGATCGAGGTGGTCTGCGGTACCGATCTGGCCAGCCGGGTGGTCGAGACCATCCAGCAGGTCGCCAACACCGGATCGGTCGGAGACGGCAAGATATTCGTGATCGACGTCACGCACGCGACGCGGATCAGAACCGGCGAACAAAACGAACTCGCCTTGTAGGATGGGGGTGAAGACGATGCTGAAAACTGGACTAACCTGGGCGCGGCGCAGCGCGCTTGCCCTCGCGTCTGTGCCGTTGATGAGCGGCCTGGCGCTGGCGCAAGATGCGCCGACCTTCAACAATGGCGACATCACCTGGATGATGGTGTCGACCCTGCTGGTGCTCATGATGGCCGTGCCGGGGCTCGCCCTGTTCTATGGCGGCCTCGTGCGCTCGAAGAACATGCTGTCCGTTCTGACCCAGGTTCTGGCGATCGTCTGTCTGGTCGCGGTCATCTGGATCCTGTTCGGCTACTCGCTGGCCTTCACCTATGCGGGCAACCCCTTCATCGGCGGCTTCGGCAAGGCGCTGCTGGCGGGCATAGACCTGAATACGCCTGCCGCCACCTTCTCCAATGGCGTGTACATTCCGGAATTTGTGTTCATCTGCTTCCAGATGACTTTCGCCTGCATCACGGCGGCGCTGATTGTCGGCGCCTTCGCAGAGCGGATGAAATTCGCGGCGCTCATGGTCTTCGTCGCGCTCTGGGTGGTCGTGGTCTATTTCCCGATCGCGCATATGGTCTGGTACTGGAACGGCCCGGACGCGATCGCGGATGCTGCGCGCAAGGGGCGGACGCACTCGCTGCATCGAACGGCGAAGCTGGCCTGCTGTTCCAGTGGGGGCGCTGGACTTTGCCGGTGGCACCGTCGTGCACATCAACGCCGGGATCGCCGGCCTGGTCGGCTGCTTGATGATCGGCAAGCGCGTCGGCTACGGCAAGGAGATCATGGCCCCGCACTCCTGACCTTGACCATGGTCGGCGCTGCGCTGCTGTGGGTGGGCTGGTTCGGCTTCAACGCCGGCTCCAACCTTGAAGCCAATTCGGTGGCGGGCCTCGCCTTCATCAACACCTTCGTGGCGACCGCCGGCGCTGGTCTCGCGTGGATGCTCATCGAGTGGGCGGTCAAGGGCAAACCCTCGCTGCTGGGCCTGGCGTCCGGCGTGGTGGCGGGTCTCGTGGCGGTAACGCCGGCCTCCGGCTGGGGCGGCCCGATCGGGTGCCTCGTGCTTGGCGCTGTTGCATCGGCTGCGTGCTACTTCTTCTGCACGACGGTCAAGAACAAGCTGGGCTACGACGACTCCTCGATGTGTTCGGCGTCCACTGCATCGGCGGTATCGTCGGCGCCATCGCGACCGGCATCCTGGTCAACCCGGCGCTCGGCGGGGCCGGTATTCCGGATTATGCGACGGAACCCGGCAAGCTGCTGGTTGCCGCCTATGACGGCGCCTTCCAGGTGACCGCCCAGATCAAGGCGGTGCTGCTGACGATCGTCTGGTCTGGTGTCGGCTCGGCCATCCTCTACTTCATCGTCGACAAGGTGATCGGCCTGCGGGTGAGCGTGGAGAAAGAGCGCGAGGGCCTCGACCTCGCGGAGCATGGCGAACGCGCCTACCACAGCTGAATCAGGTCTCAGGTCCTGGCGGACGGGGCGGGGGATTTTTCCCCGCCCTTGTTTTTGTACGGCTGCAGCGATTACACTTTGGTGACTCTTGTCATTCATATTTTGCGGTGCAACACTATCGTGACGTTCGGGAATGTCTGCCCGGCCATTGTAATTTGGGTTGTGGAGCCCGCGGATGAAACTCATCATGGCCATCATCAAGCCGTTCAAGCTTGAGGAAGTCCGGGAAGCGCTGATGTCCGCCGGCGTCAGCGGCATGACCATTACGGAAGTGAAGGGCTACGGCCGGCAAAAGGCCAGACCGAAATCTACCGCGGCGCGGAATATGATGTGGCGATGCTGCCCAAGCTCAAGATCGAAATCGCAGCCTCGGACGACCAATGCCCACGCATCGTCGAGGCGATCCAGATGGCCGCCAACACAGGCAGCATCGGCGACGGCAAGATTTTCGTGCTGGACATCGAAAGCGCCCTGCGCGTGCGCACCGGCGAAAGCGATGAAATGGCGCTCTCCTAGACTCGATTGCATTTAGATTGAAGCATAGCCTGAGCGTCTGAGGTAGTTTGCGCATTCGTGTGGCGGGAAGGCATCGAGGAGCGCTCCGATTCGCCGCCATGTGGCTTCGACGGATCGCTCTGCGGCCTTTCTCATGAGTAGCTTGAGCTTTGCGAACACCTGTTCGATGGGGTTGAGGTCGGGTGAGTAGGGCGGCAGGAACAGCAGTTTGGCACCGGCGGCGCGGATGGCTTTGCGGATGGCGGGGCCTTTGTGGCTGCCCAGATTGTCCATAATAACGATGTCGCCGGGTGCCAGTGTTGGCACCAGGAACTGCTCGACATAGGCATTGAAGCTTGTCCTGTTGATCGGACCATCGAACACGCAGGGTGCATCGATACGGTCATGGCGCAGTGCGGCCAGGAAGGTCAGCGTCTTCCAATGACCGAACGGCGTTCTGGCCACCAGCTTGTGGCCGCGCGGTGCCCAGCCCTGATCGGCGTCATGTTCGTCTTGGCCCAGGTCTCGTCGATGAACACCAGGCGGCGCGGATCAAGCCGGCCCTGATACTTCTTCCACTGCGCCCGCCGGCGCGCGATCGCCGGCCGGTTCTGCTCGATGGCGAACAGCGTTTTTGAAGCGCAGTCCCTGTGACCGCACCAGCCGCCATATCGTCACCGGGTGCACAACCACGCCAAGCGCCGCCAGCTCGGCCGCCAGCGCCGGCATCGTCAGATCAGGCACCGCTGCCAGACGCGCGATCAGGAACGCACGATGCGGTTCCAACAATGACTTGCGACGGCCGCCCATCGGCCGCGCCGCCGCCGACCCCGTCACCCGGTGACGCTGTGACCACTTCACGACGCTGGCAACGCTCACACCGAACAGGCTGGCCACTTCCGGCAAGGCCGGCCCGACCCAACCGCTGCAACAACACGTTCCCGAAGATCGTTCGAATAGGGCCTCGCCATATCATGCTGACCTCCAACCCAGCACTCAGGGTGAATCAGAAATCAGACGACTTGGGAATCCCAAATCGATTCAGTCACAACGCAATCAAGTCTAGACCTTGATCGTTTCAGATTGAATCAATCTGAAACGATCAAGGTCTAAATTGTTGACAAGAGCCTGATGACTTTAGGTTGACCCACACGCCATCGCGCGGTTGCACACGCGCCGCTCACCCTGAGCTGGATGAAGGGCTGAGCGGCTCGTAGTTCGTCCAGGCTCACCACGAGCGGATTTTTCAAACTGAGACACGACTATTGTTTCTCGTGTCGTTTTCAGAATCGAAGTTCGCTTGATCGCCCGATATCATGGTGTAGCGAACTTCGATTCCACGACACGAGGAGATTGAAGCACTGCCGTCATCGCGAGGCGACAGGGTGGCGCTACGCCAGCGTATCGGTGCTGCTGATGACCTGGAAACCGCCCCAGATCAGGCGCTTGCCGTCGAACGGCATGTCCTCGGTCGACTGCATGCGCGGGTCTTCCATGATCTTCTTGTTGCCGGCGTCGCGGGCTTCCTTCGACGGCCAGATGACCCAGGAGAACACCACGCCTTCATGCTCTTCGGCCTGCACGGCGCGATAGAAGTCGGTCAGCTTGCCGTGGGGTACGTCGTCGCTGAAGCACTCGACCACCTGCAGCGCGCCATGGTCCTTCCAGACCTGCGCCACTTCGGCGGCCTTCTGCGCATACTCGTCGCGCTTGTCCTTCGGCACCGGCACGACAAACCCATCGACGTAAGCCATGATTCCCCTGACCCTGATTGATTCCCGCCTTCAGTATACAGGCGTCTGGCCCGAAGGCGAAAGCCGGAATCCCGGGGTATCATCGGCGCAAAATACGGCTCAGCGGCTCTGCGGTTTGTCGTCGCTTTGTTTGGGCGGCACGGAGAAGCGGCCGGTGACGCGGATCGCCGGGGTATTGCCGCGCGGCGGCGCGCCGTCCAGCGTCGCGGTGCCGGAGGTGAGGTTCACCTGCAGGCGCTGGCCGTTCAGCACGTCTTGCCGGCGTTGAAGCTGCACGTCCCCGGTCATGGTGACGGTGCGTTCCTCCACATCGTAGACGCCGTTGCGCGCCCGCGCCTTGTCGGTCGGGGAAATGAGCCGGACGTTGCCGCTGGCGTCCAGCCGCTGGATCGTCGGGTCGCCGTCGCCGACCTGCTGGTAGTAGACGCGCATTTCGTCCGCGGTCAGGGTGAGGTCGCCCTGGACGACCTTCACGCTGCCGCTGAACACGGCGATCTTCTCCTTGTCGCGGACCTCGATGCGCTCTGCGTCGACATCGAGCGGCGCTTCGGTGTCGTGGTTTTCAGGCTGGAAAACCCTGCGCTGCAGTCGGCGACGCGGACAGCAGCAGCAAGGCGCTTGCAAGCGGTGCGAGCAGACCGCGCTCGATCATCGTCCAGACCCTCTTTGGCTCCGCGCCGGCGTGATGTGCAGGCGGGCACGCCCCGTCAGCACCAGTTTCTCGGCCGGCAAGTCAAGCGTGAACTGCTGTGCGGAGAAACGCCCCAGCGGGCCGCTGCCCTGAATGCCGTTGTTTCCCGCCACCCGCTGCGCATCAACCTGCGCGACCGCGTCGCGCGCCGCGACCTTATACCCTTTCGGCGCGTCGAACGCTACGCCGCCGCCGGTGCGCAATTCCCTGCTCTCGAGGTTGTAGACCCCGGAGGCGGCGCGGATTTCCGCTGGGCCATCCGCCAGGGTCATGCGGGCGGCGATGGTCGTCAGTTCGACGTCCGGGGACGCGGAGGTGCGCTGGCGCGCACGGGCAGCCCGCAGCTCGAACGGCCGGCCCTTGCTGTCGAAGCCGCGGTAGCGCGGGCTTTCCATCAGCATGCGGTCGGGGCTCGCGGCGCCTGATCCTGGACAGCAGGAAGGAGAGTTCCTTGGGGTTGATGAGCGGATAGGCGATGATGGCAAGCAGCAGCGCCACCGCCGCCGTCGGCAGGGCTTCGCGCATGATCGCGACGAAGCGGTCGAAGCCGGAACTGCCGACCGCGCCGGTCTCCCGCTCGTTCATGCGCGCCCCACCCTCGACCCTCAGCTATGCGCGAAGATATCGACCTCGGGCCAGCCGAGCAGATCGAGCGCTGCGCGGGTTGGCAGGAAGTCGAAGCAGGATTGCGCGAGCGCCGTGCGGTTTTCGCGCGCCAGGCGCTCGTCGAGCACCGCCTTGATCTGGTGCAGGTAGCGCACGTCGGAGGCCGCGTATTCCTTCTGGGCATCGCTCAGGGTTTCGCTGCCCCAGTCCGAGGATTGCTGCTGCTTGAGAGATCGACGCCGATCGTCTCCTTCGCGAGGTCCTTCAGGCCGTGCCGGTCCGTGTAGGTGCGCACCAGCTTGGAGGCGATCTTGGTGCAGTAGATCGGGCGCACGTCGACGCCGAGATACTGCTTCAGCACAGCGACGTCGAAGCGGGCGAAGTGGAAGATCTTCACACGCGCCGGGTCCGCGAGGAGGCGCACCAGGTTCGGCGCGGCGTAGGCGCCGGCGCGAAAACGCACCAGATGTTCGTCGCCCTTGCCGTCGGAGAGCTGGACGACGCACAACCGGTCGCGCAGCGGGTTCAGGCCGAGGGTTTCGGTGTCGACGGCAAGCGCGCCGGGCGCGAACACGTCGCCGGGCAGATCGCCTTCATGAAGATGCACTGTCATTGTGAACGCATAGACGCGCGCACCCCGGTTTGACAAGGCGCGCCCGCGCCGCCAAGCAGGCTGGAAAAACGGGAGATCGATCCATGATACGAAAGTCGCCGCAGGCGGTGCAGATCGTCGAAGTCGGCCCCGGGATGGCCTGCAGAACGAAAAGACCCTGGTCTCGACGGAAGACAAGCTGGCGTTGATCGCCGGGCTGATCGACATGGGCGCGCGGCGCATCGAGGTCGCCAGCTTCGTCCATCCGGGCAAGGTGCCGCAGATGGCGGACGCGGAAGCGGTGGTGAGCGGACTGCCGGACCGGCGTGACCTGTCCTACATCGGGCTGTGCCTCAACCAGCGCGGCGTCGTGCGGGCGCTGGCCACGCGGGACGGCAACAAGCGCGGCGTCGACGAGATCGGCTGCGTCATGGTGGCCAGCGACGGCTTCGGCCAGCGCAACCAGGGACAGACGGCGGACGAGGCGCTGGCCGAGACGGCGAACATGGTCCGGCTGTGCCATCAGGAGGGATCGTCGCGCAGGTGACGATCTCGACCAGCTTCGGCTGCCCGTTCGACGGCGAAGTCGCGCCCGAGCGGGTGATCGACCTCGCCTGCCGGATTGCCGAGGCCGAGCCGGCGGAAATCGCCGTCGCCGACACCATCGGCGTGGCAGTGCCGGGCCAGGTGCGTGATCTGGTCGGGGCGCTGCGCGACACGCTGCCGGCCAGCATCCGCCTGCGCGCGCATTTCCACGACACCCGCAACACCGGCGTCGCCAACGCCTGGGCCGCGCTTGAGGCCGGGGCGGACGTGCTCGACTCGAGTCTGGGCGGGCTGGGGGCTGTCCGTTCGCGCCGGGGCGACCGGCAATGTCGCAACCGAGGATCTTGTGTACATGCTGGAGCGGTCCGGCGTCGCCACCGGCATCGATCTCGACAAGACGATCGCGCTCAACCGCTGGTTCGCCGGCGTCATGGCGCGGCCGCTGCCGAGCGGCGTGGCGCGCGCGGGCGGCTATGCCGCTGGCATCGGGCCGAGGGTATACTGATGGCGCGCGAGGATTTCCGGTTTTTCTTTCCGTGGCGGGTGCGCTACGCCGAGATCGATGCGCAGGCGATCGTGTTTTTCCGCGTTACCTGCAGTACGCAAACATCGGCTGGATGGAGTATTGGCGCAAGCTCGGCATCCCGATCGAGCCGGCGCGCGATGCACCCGTGTTCAACATCGTGCGCACGACTGTCGATTACCGCAAGACGATGCGACTGGACGAAGGCATCGACATCTGGGTCCGCTGCAGCCGGATCGGCCGCACCAGCATGACCACGGTGTTCGAGTTGCACGGTGCCGGCCTCGACGATCTGCGCGCGGACATCGAGCTGACATCGGTGCATCTGGACGTGGTCGGCGGCCGGCCCGCGACGCTGCCGGAACCCATCGTTTCCGCGCTGGAGGCTTTTGAAAACCGCCGCCTGCGCGGAGTATCCGTTTTTGATTGCCTCACCAAAAGTGATACAATCAAAAACGGGAAGGGTCTAGGGTCTGTTCGGTTGCGGCGGAAAGCATGCGAGCTTCAACCGATGGCGTGAATCAGGCCCTTTTCAATGAATGAGGCCATGATTCACGTTTCAGATCAGTTCAATCTGAAACGAAGTAGTGCCTCAGTTTGAAACTATGCCGCTGGCATCGGGCCGAGGGTCGCATAGGGGAGCGAGCGGATGTCGAGCCTTTCAAGCGCAATCGTCGTTGCCGGCGGCTCGGCACGCGCATGGGTGGCGACAAACCGGGCCGCATGCTGATGGGGAGACGCTGCTGAGCCGCGCACTGCGGTGGGCGCACAGCCAAAGCGCATGCCTGGCCGTGGCCGGGGCGACGCGGAGATGGGGCCGGACTGCCCGCGTCTTGCGGATGCCATCCCGGGCTTGGGCCGATTGGCGCCTGACGAGCGCGATGGCGTTCGCATCGGCGCGTGGCTGCGCCGCCGTGCTGCTGGCTGGCTGCGACCTGCCGTTTCTGCCGCCGGATCTGCTGCTCCGGCTCACGCGGGGTATCGGCGACAGCAAGGTCGCCGTGCCGGTGAGCCGCGGTCGTTGGCACGTCATGGCGGCGTTGTGGCGCGCCGACCCCGGAAGCCTCGCGGCGTATATCGCGGCCGGCGGGCGCTCGCTGCACGGGTTTGCGGAGCGTCAGCAGATGATTTGCGTCGATTGGGACACAGGCGGAGAAGACCCGTTTTTCAACGTCAATACGGCGGACGACCTGCAGCTGGCGGAAGCGCGCATCCGCGATCAGCGCTGAGGGAGCGATCAGGCCATTGCCATTCGGGGGCTTTTCCTTTCCTATCCCTGAGACGCTGAAACGCGGGTGCGCTTCGGCTCTGTTGCACCAGCCATGGCGGAGAGGCGGGAGAAGCCATGCGCATCGCAGTCATCGACGATAGCGCGGCGCGCGCGCAGGTGATCGCAGCCGGCCTGCACGAGGCAGGACTGCAGGATGTGCACGTTTTTCTCGAACGCCACGGCGTCGCTGCGAAGCTGGAGGTGACCGCGCCGGACGTGGTGCTCATCAATCTTGAGAATCCGAGCCGCGATGTGCTGGAGGAGAGCTTTGCGCTGTCGCGTGTGCTGGCGCGGCCGATCGCGATGTTCGTCGACCAGTCGGATGAGCAGGCGATCGCCGAGGCGGTCGATGCCGGGATTTCCGCCTATGTCGTCGATGGATTGCGCAAAGACCGGATCAAGCCGATCCTCGACCTCGCCGTGCGCCGGTTTCATGCGTTCGCCAAGCTGCAGGCGGAACTCAACGAGGCGCGCGGTCAGATCGCTGAGCGCCGGACGATCGATCAGGCGAAGCTGCTGCTGATGCGGCGGCGCGGGCTGGACGAACCGGCGGCCTACAAGTTGTTGCGCAGCCACGCCATGCGCAGCAATCGCCGGATCGTCGAGGTGGCGGAAGCGTTGTTGGTTGCGGAGAACCTGCTGGGGAAGCGCTATGAGCCTCGATGTCGTGCGCATCGGATTTCTGCCGCTCGTGGATGCCGGTTTGCCGATCCTGGCGCGCGAACTCGGCTTTGCCGAGGCCGAGGGCCTTGACCTGCAGCTGATCCGCGACATGAGCTGGGCGACCGTGCGGGACCGGCTGCTTTACGGCCACACCCAGGCAGCGCACCTGATTGCGCCGTTGGCGCTGGCGAGCAGCCTTGGCCTTGATCGCCCGGCGGTACCGCTCGGCGTGCCGTTCGTGCTGGGGTTGAACGGCAACGCGGTGACTGTCTCGATGACGCTGGCGCGTGAATTGAGGTTGGGCGTCCGGCTGGGCGATCCGGCCGAGGTCGGACGCAGGCTGGTCGAAATCGCCAAGGCGCGCGGGCCGGGCAGGACGCTGCGATTCGGGGTGGTGCATCGCTTTTCAAGCCACAACTACATGCTGCAATACTGGCTGCGCGGCAGCGGGCGGACATGAGCCGGGACTTCGAGATCGTCACCATTCCGCCCCCTTCGCAGCGGATGCGCTCGCTGCCGGTGAAATCGACGGTGTCTGCGTGGGCGAACCCTGGAACAGCGTCGCAGTTGCGCGCGGCGTCGGCGCGATCGTCACCGTCACCTCGCGGATATGGCGCCGCGGCGTGGAGAAGGTGCTGGCGATGCGGACGTCAGTCCTGGATGAAGAGCAGGAGCTGGCACATCGGTTGGTCCGCTCGCTGTACGAGGCCGGCAAGGCCTTCATCGACAGCGGCAATCTCTTCACGAACGCGGCCATTCTTGCGCGTGCGGAATATCTGGATGGCGATGCCGCCTTGATTGCCCGCGCCATGTCCGACCGCATAGCGCTGGCCAGCGGGCGGGACCCGCAGCATCTCCCTGACTTCATGTTCCAGCATCGGGAGGCGGCAAACTATCCCTGGGTCAGCCAGGCGGCGTGGCTGTATAGCCAGATGGTGCTGTGCGGGCACACGCAATACAGCCCGGAAGGGTATAGCACCGCCTGCGGCGTGTTCCGGCCGGATCTCTATCGCGCCGCACTTTACGGCAGCGACGCCGCCCTGCCCGGTGCGAACGCCAAGCTGGAGGGCAGCCTGGACCAAGACATGGGGGTCGGCACCATCCAGGGCCGCCTGATTCTCGGGCCGGACCGTTTCTTCGATCATCGCAGTTTCGACCCTGACACCATCGAGGCCTACCTGGTGCAGGGTAGTTACGCTGCGCTGCAAAAATGCTTGCAAAACGCCGCAAGAGAGGGCAGCCTAAATCTCGGAAGCAGTGAAGCTTCCCGTTTCGCCGCGCACCCAACGATGGGTGCAGAGCGGTGACAAAATCTCGAACAACAGGCGACGGTGCCGTACAATCCTTGGGTTTGTGCGGTTTTTACGTGCTTTTCCTACAGAGGGAGCGAGCGATGGACGATACTGTCATTGGGTCGGGCAAGCTGGCGCGCCGGCGTGAATTTCTCCGGCTGGCCGGCGGCGCAACCGCGACGGCGGCGCTGATCGGTGCCGTCAAAGCGGCTTTTCCCGCAGGTGCACACGCCGCCGGCGCAGGTGCGGAGACCAAGACCGCGAAGCTTGGCTATATTGCATTGACCGATGCGTCCCCCTCATCATCGCCAGGAAAAGGGCTTCTTCGCGAAGTACGGCTTGCCGGGTGTCGAGGTGCTGAAACAGGCGTCCTGGGCCGCGACGCGCGACAATCTCGAACTGGGGTCGGGCGGCGGCGGCATCGATGGCGCCCATATCCTGACACCGATGCCCTATTTCATGACGCTGGGCACCGTCACCAAGAACAATGTGCCGGTGCCGATGCATATCCTCGCGCGGCTCAACACCAATGGCCAGGGCATATCGGTCGAAAAGGAATATCTCAGCGCCAAGGTTCAGCTCGACGCCGGCAAGATGCGCGGCATCATCGAGTCGCGCAAGGCCAAGGGCAACAAGATCGCCATGGCCATGACCTTCCCGGCGGCACCCACGATCTCTGGCTGCGCTACTGGCTGGCCGCCGGCGGCATCGACCCCAATCGCGATGTCGAGGTCATCACGGTTCCGCCGCCTCAGATGGTCGCCAACATGAAAGTGGAAACCATGGAGGCGTTCTGCGTCGGCGAGCCGTGGAATGACCAGCTGGTGGCGCAGAAGGTCGGCTACACCGCTGTCTCCACTGGCCAATTGTGGCTCAACCACCCGGAAAGAGCCTGGGCCTGCGCGCCGACTGGGTCGCGAAGCATCCCCGCGCCGCGCAGGCGCTCACCGCCGCCGTGATCGAAGCCCAGCAATGGTGTGAAGCCAACAAGGAAGAGATGGCGCAAATCGTCTCGGGTCGCGACTGGTTCAAGGTGCCGGTGACCGACATCGTCGACCGCATCAAGGGCGACTTCACCATGGGCGACGGCCGCGCCTACAAGAATGCGGATTTCGCCATGAAGTTCTGGCGCGACAGCGCGTCCTATCCCTTCCAGAGCCACGACCTCTGGTTCATCACCGAGAACAAGCGCTGGGGCTATCTCAAGCAGAGCATCGATGCTGCAGCGGTCATCAAGAAGGTGAACCGCGAGGATATCTGGCGCAGCGCAGCAAAGCTGGCCGGGGTGCCGGCCGCCCAGATCCCGAAGGGCACCTCGCGCGGCGTCGAGAAATTCTTCGACGGCAAGGTCTTCGACCCCGCAAAGCCGGATGCCTATCTCGCATCGCTCGCCATCAAGAAGACGGCCTGACCCCGGACCCCAGGAGAATCGCCATGACGGTCACTCCCTTCAAACTGCACCGCAACACCGAAGAGCAGACTGTGAACGAGAACCCGTCCACACCCGGCATTGAGCGCGAGGCTCTGGTGACATTTGCCGCCACGCCCCCGCACCCACCGTGGCCAGCGAGCCGGCGCGCCCGCTCTGGCTCGAACGGCTGGCTGGCCTCGCCGAGACGGTGGTGCCGCCGCTGGTGGTGGCGCTGGCTCTGCTGGCGGTGTGGGAGATCGGCATGTCCGGTCCCGAGGCCGGACTGCCGACGCCCTCCAAAGTGGTCAGTGAAAGCTGGGAGCTGATTTCCCGCCCGTTCATGTCCGGCTCGGGGCGGATCAGGGGCTGGCCTGGCAGCTGCTCGCCAGTCTGGAGCGGGTGTTCTACGGCTATTCGCTGGCGGCGATCGTCGGTGTCCTGCTTGGCATCCTGCTCGGCCAGAGTCTGTTCGCCTTCCGGGCCCTCGACCCGCTGTTCCAGGTGCTGCGCACGGTGCCGCCGCTCGCCTGGCTGCCGATTTCGCTGGCGACCCTGAAACAGGCCGAGCCGTCTGCGGTATTCGTGATCTTCATCACCGCCATTTGGCCGATCATCCTCAACACCGCGGTCGGCGTGCGCAACATTCCCCAGCAGTACCGCAACGTCGCACGGGTGCTGCAGCTCAACGGCTGGGAGTTCTTCATCAAGATCATGCTGCCGGCCAGCGTGCCGTTCATGTTCACCGGCCTGCGCATCGGCGTCGGCATGTCCTGGCTCGCCATCGTGGCGGCGGAGATGCTGGTCGGCGGCACCGGCATCGGCTTCTTCCTGTGGGATTCGTGGAACAGCTCGCTGCTCTCCGACATGATCGTCGCGCTTGCCGCCATCGGCCTCATCGGCTTCGCCCTCGACCGCCTGCTCGCCGCCCTCGGAGCGTTGGTGCAGCGCGGCGCCTGACCCCTTCCTTCAGCATAAGGACCAACCTCCATGAAACAGCGCGCCTATCTTTGTGCGGAGCAGGTCGGGGTCGCGTTCCCGACCAAGAAGGGGCCCTTTGTCGCCCTGCAGAATGTCAGCGTGAACATCCACGAGGGCGAATACATCTCGATCATCGGCCACTCCGGCTGCGGCAAGTCTACGCTGCTCAACGTGGTCGCCGGCCTGCAGAAGGCGAGCGTTGGGGTCGTGTTCCTGAACGGGGAGCCGATTGCAGCACCCGCGCCGATCGTGCGGTGGTGTTCCAGGATCATTCGCTGCTGCCGTGGCTGACGGTCGCCGCCAATGTGCAGCTTGCGGTCGACAAGGTGTTCGGCACCACCATGAGCAAGGCCGAGCGCGTGGATTGGGTGATGGAGAACCTGAAGCTGGTGCGCATGGACCATGCGCGGGACAAGCGGCCCGCAGAGATTTCCGGCGGGATGAAACAACGGGTCGGGATCGCGCGCGCGCTCGCCGTGAAGCCCAAGGTGCTACTGATGGACGAGCCGTTCGGCGCACTCGACGCCCTGACTCGCGCCAGCCTGCAGGACATCGTGATGGATATCCATGCGCGGCTGAAGACGACCGTGCTGATGGTGACGCACGATGTCGATGAGGCCGTCCTGCTCTCGGACCGCATCATCATGATGACCAACGGACCGGCCGCGACCATCGGCGAAATTCTGAAGGTCGGCCTTGCGCGGCCGCGCGCGCGCCTGGCGCTGGCTGAGACGCCCGAGTTCTTTGCGCTGCGCTCGGAAGTGCTGCGCTTCCTCTACGAACGCCACAGCCTGCCCGCGCAGGCGGCATAACCGCATCCACAGGGGGACGACCGACCGGCGCTTCATGATCGCAACACGGGGACAAGAATGAAACGCGCCTTTCACGACATGCCTGGCTGCTGCGCCGCTGGCGACAGCACAGGCCGACGATTTCAGCATCAAGCCGCTGCTTGACGCCCGCCTGCGCTACGAGCGCAGCAACCAGGAGGGTGTCGCGCGTGACGCGCACGCCGTTACGCTGCGCGCCCGTTTCGGTGCCGAAGCGAAGTACAAATGGATTTCCGCGCTTGTCGAGGGCGGGGACGGTCGCGCCGCTGGAGAAATATTTCAGCGGCGTCAACGGCAAGGCCGATCGGCCGATCATCGCCGATCCCGAGAACATCGAGCTCAACCGCGCGCAAGTCCAGATCACGGCGCTGCCGAAGACGGCGATCACGCTCGGGCGCCAGCGCATCAACCTCGATGATCAGCGCTTCGTTGGCTCGGTCGGCTGGCGGCAGAACGAACAGACGTTCGATTCAGCACGGATCGAGTGGAGCGGCGTCGAGAACCTGAAGGTCGACCTGACCTACGCCTGGAACGTGCGCACCATCTGGGGCATCGACGGCCGGGATGGGCGTCCGCAAGGCATCGACGGCGACAATGTGTTCGCGAACATCTCCTACAAGACGCCCTTCGGGACGCTGACCGGCTTCGCCTACGTCGTCGATGCGGAAAACGCCGCCGTCGTGCGCAACGCCAGCAAAACCTTCGGCGCGCGCTTTGTCGGGGCGTATCCGGTCGCCAAGGCGTTCAAGCTGAACTACGCGGCGAGCTACGCCAGCCAGACCGACTCCGGCCGCAATCCGAACGACTACCAGGCGGATTATTACCTGGTCGAAGGCGGGGCCGACATCGGCGCCTTCAAGCTCGGCGCCGGCTACGAGGTGCTGGGGCGGACAATGGGGTCGCGCAGACCAGCTTCCAGACGCCGCTCGCCACCCTGCACAAGTTTCAGGGGACAGCGGACGTTTTCCTGGTCACGCCGCCCAACGGCATCCGTGATGTCTACGGCTCGGCGGGCTATGGCTGGAAACAGGCAGGCCCTTTCGCCAACCTGAGCCTGAACGCCACGTACCACAACTTCCGCAGCGACCGCGCCGACCAAAGATACGGCGACGAGCTTGATCTGCAAGCAACCGCCAAGATCGGCAAATTCGGGCTGCTTGCCAAGTACGCGACCTACGACGGCGCAGCGCTGGCACCGACGCCGGCGCTGCAACGCGATCTGCGCAAGCTGTGGTTCTCCATTGAATATCAACTCTAACCCCATCCGCTGGAGCAAGGGCATGATCCGGGAAAAACTTGTCGTCGTCGGCAACGGAATGGCTGGATGCCGGGCAGTCGAGGAAATCCTCGCGCGCGAACCCAGCAAATTCCACATCGTGATTTTCGGGGCGGAACCGCGCGTCAACTACAACCGGATCATGCTCTCGCCCCTGCTGGCCGGGGAAAAATCCTTCGAGGACATCGTCATCAACGGCCACGACTGGTACGCGGACAACGGCATTGATCTGATCGTCGGCGATCCGGTCGTCAGCATCGACCGGGTGGCCAAGACGATCACCGCCCGCTCCGGCCGGGTTGAGGCTTATGACAAGCTGCTGCTTGCGACAGGGTCCGATCCGTTCATCATTCCGGTGCCCGGCAAGGACCTGCCCGGCGTCGTCACGTTCCGGGACATGGACGACGTCGGCGCGATGCTGGAGGCCGCCAACCGCGGTGGCGACGCCGTGGTCATCGGCGGCGGCCTGCTCGGGCTGGAAGCGGCGCACGGCCTGACCCGGCGCGGCATGAAGGTCACCGTGCTGCATATCATGCCGACGCTGATGGAGCGCCAGCTCGATGAGTCCGCCGGCTGGCTGCTGAAGCAGGCGCTGGAGGCGCGGGGTCAGAGCATCCTCACCCAGGCCGATACCGCCGAGATTTACGGCGACGGCCGCGTCCAGGGCGTGCGGCTGAAGGACGGCCGGGAAATTCCGGCGAGCCTGGTGGTGATGGCGGTCGGGATCCGCCCCAACACGGCGCTCGCCAGGGCGGCGGACCTTGCGGTTGGGCGCGGCGTCCACGTCGATGACCATATGGTGACGTCGGACGCGGATATCCTGGCGGTCGGCGAATGCGTTGAGCACGCTGGGCTCTGTTACGGCCTGGTCGCGCCGCTGTGGGAGATGTGCCGCGCGCTTGCCGATGGCCTGGTCGCCAGCCCGAGCGGCTATCAGGGTTCGGTCACGTCGACAAAGCTCAAGGTCTCCGGGATCGATGTGTTTTCGGCCGGAGATTTCTCCGGCGGCGAGGGACGGAGGATATCGTTCTGCGCGACGCCGCCCGCGGAGTCTACAAGCGCGTGATCATCAGGGACAGCCGGCTGGTCGGCGCCGTGCTTTACGGCGACACCACGGACGGCGCCTGGTATTTCGACCTGCTGAGGCGGCAGGAAGACATCGCGCCGATCCGCGAAGCGCTCATTTTCGGCCAGGCTTTCGCCGCAGGTGGAGGCGCATCGGCAAACCCTCTTGATGCCGTTGCAGCACTGCCGATGGATGCGGAAATCTGCGGCTGCAACGGCGTCTCCAAGGCCAAGGTGCTGGCCTGTATTTCCGGCGGTGCCCACACGCTCGACGCCGTGCGCGCCGGCTGCAAGGCGTCGGCCTCCTGCGGATCGTGCACCGGGCTGGTCGAGAACCTGCTCGCCCTCAGCATGGGCGCCGACTACCAGGGCGAGCGCGCCAACGCGCCGATGTGCAAATGCACCAGCTTCACCCACGAGGATGTCCGCGCGGCGATCCTCGAGAAAAGCTGAAAGAAATCCCGCAGGTGATGCAGGCGCTGTCCTGGTCGACGCCGGACGGCTGCCATTCCTGCCGCCCCGCGCTCAACTACTACCTGCTGTGCGCCTGGCCCGCCGAACACAAGGAAGATCCGCAGAGCCGCTTCGTCAACGAGCGCATGCACGCCAACATCCAGAAGGATGGCACCTATTCGGTGGTGCCGCGCATGTGGGGCGGGGTGACGACGCCTGCCGAACTGCGCGCCATCGCCGACGCCGCTGAGAAGTTCGGTGCGCGCATGGTCAAGGTGACCGGCGGCCAGCGCATCGACATCTTTGGCATCCGCAAGGAGGACCTGCCGGGAATCTGGGCCGACCTCAATGCCGCCGGCATGGTCTCCGGCCACGCCTACGGCAAGGCGCTGCGCACCGTGAAGACCTGCGTCGGCTCAGAATGGTGCCGCTTCGGCACCCAGGACTCGACGGGCCTCGGCATCCGGATCGAGCAGATGACCTGGGGCAGCTGGATGCCGCACAAGTTCAAGATCGCGGTCTCCGGCTGCCCGCGCAACTGCGCGGAAGCCACCATCAAGGACTTCGGCGTGATCTGCGTCGACAGCGGCTATGAGCTGCACATCGGTGGCAACGGCGGCATCCACCTGCGCGGCACCGACCTGCTGTGCAAGGTGGCGACCGCGGAAGAGGCGCTCGAATATTGCGCCGCCTTCATCCAGCTCTACCGCGAGGAAGCGCGCTATCTGGACCGCACCGCGCCGTGGGTCGAACGTGTCGGCCTCGCCTATGTGAAGCAGCGCGTCGTCGAGGACGCTGACGGCCGGCGCGCGCTGGCTGCCCGCTTCGCCTTTGCGCAGCAGTTCCTGCAGAAAGACCCTGGGCGGAGCGGGTGGCGGGCGCGGAACGCTACCTGCACCGGCATATCGCTGAAATCCGGCCTTTCGCCATCGTCGGAGCCGCCCAATGAACGCCATCACGCCGGAGTTTTCCCTCGCAAGGACATCCATGACGCCTTGTGGCTGGACATCGGCCCGGTCGAGCAGTTGCCGGCGCTCGGCGCGCGGACATTGCCGGTTGCCGGCGGCAGGGAGATCGCGATTTTCCGCACCGCGACCGGCGAGGTCTATGCCCTCATCAACGAGTGCCCGCACCGCAAAGGCCCTTTGAGCGAAGGGATCGTCCACGACACGACGGTCACCTGCCCGCTGCACAACTGGCGGATTTCCTCAAGACCGGGCTGGCGCAGGGTGAAGACAGCGGCTGCGTGCCGGTGATCCCGGTCAAGATCGATAATGGGCGCATCTTCCTCTCCGGGCCGAGGCCCTGCAGGGCTGGCGTGAGCGCGTCCGGCGCAATGACCCCGCTGGCGTGCGGTGCCGTCCGCACCACCTGCCCCTATTGCGGCGTCGGCTGTGGCGTGCGCGCAGAACCGACCGGCGCGCGTGAGGCCCTGATCCGGGGTGACGCCGACCACCCAGCCAACCGCGGCAGACTTTGCTCCAAGGGCACGCATTTGGGCGAGACCATCGGGCTTGAGGGCCGGCTGCTGCGTCCCGTGGTCCATGGCCGCGAGGCCAGCTGGGACGAGGCGACCCGGGCAGTCGCGCAGGGCATCACCCGCACCATCGCCGAGCACGGACCGGAAAGCGTGGCCTTCTACATCTCGGGGCAACTGCTGACCGAGGATTATTACGTCGCGAACAAGCTGATGAAGGGCTACATCGGCACGGCAAATATCGACACCAATTCCCGCCTGTGCATGGCGAGCGCGGTCGCCGCCCATTGCCGCGCCTTCGGAGAGGACGTGGTGCCCTGCACCTACGACGACCTGGAGGCGGCGGACCTCATCCTGCTGGTCGGCTCCAACACCGCCTGGTGCCACCCGATCGTCTGGCAGCGAATCGAGGCGGGCGCGCTGCGCGTGGCACCAAGCTGGTGGTCATCGATCCGCGCCGGACCGAGACCGCCGCCGCCGCCGACCTGCACCTTGCGGTGCGCCCGAACGGCGACGCCGCGCTGTTCAACGGGCTGTTGGCCCAGTTGGCGGCGCGGGGCCTGCTGGATCACGCATATCTGCGCGCCCATGTGGAGGCACCGGCAGGCTTCTGGGATGCGCTTGAGGCCGACCCGCGCGAACCGCCGCCGAAAGCGGGGTCGCCGAAGCTGATTTCCTGGCACTGGTCGACTTGCTGGCGCGCCACCCGCGCACGCTCACCCTGTTCAGCCAGGGGTCAACCAGTCCGTTGGCGGCACCGACAAAGGCAACGCCATCATCAACCTGCACCTGGCGACCGGGCGCATCGGCAAGCCCGGCACAGGGCCATTCAGCATCACGGGCCAGCCAAACGCCATGGGCGGCCGCGAGGTCGGCGGGCTGTCCTCGATGCTGGCGGCGCACATGGGGTTCACGCCAGCGGAGCAAGACCGCGCCCGGCGCTTCTGGAACTCCCCGACGATCTGCGCCGGCCCTGGCCTCAAGGCGGTCGACATGTTCCGCGCGGTGCACGACGGGCGCATCAAGATGCTGTGGATCATGGCGACCAACCCCGCCGTCTCGATGCCGGATGCGGGTTTCGTGCGGGAGGCGCTGGCGCGCTGTCCGCTCGTCGTGGTGTCGGACGCGATCGCCGGCACCGACACCACAGCCTATGCACACGTGCTGCTGCCGGCGTTGGCCTGGGGCGAAAAGGACGGCACAGTCACCAACAGCGAGCGGCGGATCAGCCGCCAGCGACCGTTCCTTCCCCTCCCGACGAAGCGCGCGCCGACTGGCGTATTGTCTGCGACGTCGCCCGGGCGATGGGGCATGGTGGCTTCGATTTTGCCAGCCCCGCTGCTGTGTTTCGCGAATACGCCGCGCAGACCGCTTTCGAGAATGACGGTGCGCGCAGGCTCGATCTCGGGCCGTGGGCGACACTCAGCGATGCGGACTATGACGCGCTGGCGCCAGTGCTGTGGAGCACGGCGCACCCCTTCGCCGATGGTCGCTACAGCACGCCCGATCGGCGTGCGCGTCTGGTTGCCGTTGCATCGCCGCCGGCCGCCGACGTTCCGGGCTTTCCGTTGCGGCTCAATACCGGGCGCTACCGCGACCAGTGGCACACCATGACCCGCACGGGACTATCGCCAAGGCTGTGCCAGCATCGCCGCGAACCGCTGGTCGAGGTGCACCCGGACGACGCCAGGCGCTTCGGCTTGGCCGATGGCGGATTGGCGCACGTGCGCAGCCCCGCGGCGCGTCCGTATTCCGGGTTCAGGTGACGGATACGCAGCAGCGCGGCGCGCTTTTCGCGCCGATGCACTGGAGCGACCAGTTCAGCGCCGGCGGGCGCACCGGGCGGCTGCCAGACCAGTCCGTCGATCCCGTCTCCGGGCAGCCGGGCTTCAAGGACAGCGCGGCCGCGATTCGGCCGTATCCCGCCGCGTGGCAGGGCTTCCTGGTGTGCCGCGACCTGCCGGTGGCTATGCCGCAGGGCTACTGGACGCGCATCCGGGTCGCCGGGGCTGGCTGATCGAGCTGGCCGGGCAGGAGGTGCCGGACGTCGATACCCTGCTGCCGCCCGGCGCGCGGCTGGAAGCGCTTGACCGGGCGCGCGGCGCGGGCCGCTATGCGGTGCTCGATCATGATCGCGGCCTGATCGCCGCCCTGTTCCTGACGTGCGGCGGCCGCTTGCCGGATCGCGGCTGGCTGGTCGCGCAACTGCAAGACAATACCGCCTCCGGCCTCGAGGTGCTGGCCGGCCGGCCCGCCCTGCAGCCGCCGGATTGCGGCGCAATTGTCTGCGCCTGCTTCGACGTGGGGTGAAGACCATCCTTACCGCCATCACCGAGCAGCACCTGACAAGCGTTGAGGCGATCGGCACCGCCCTCAAAGCCGGCACGAACTGTGGCAGTTGCCGTTCGGCGATTCGCGCGCTGCTGCCGGAGGAGCGGCGGGTGGCCCATGGTTGAGTTTGCGCCCGGGACCGTCTGGCTGATCGGCGCCGGCCCCGGCGATCCCGACTTGCTGACCCGCAAGGCCGAGCGTCTGATCGGCGCGGCGGACGTGGTGTTCGTCGATGCGCTGGTGGGGAAGGGGTGCGCGCGCTCATCCCGTCCCGTGCGGAACAAGTCTTTGTCGGCAAGCGCTCCGGTCGTCACAGCAAGAGCCAGGAAAGCATCAATGCGCTGCTGCAGGCGGCGGCGCTGGACGGTAAGCGGGTGGCGCGCCTCAAGGGCGGCGACCCGTCCGTATTCGGGCGCTCGGCGGAGGAGATGGCGGCGCTCAGGGCCGTCGGCGTGCCCGTATTCGTCTGTCCCGGCGTGACGGCGGCGTCCGCGGCGGCCGCGAGCCTCGGCGTCTCCCTCACGGCGCGCGGCACCGCAAATCGGCTGCAGTTCGTGACGGCGCACGCCCGCGCGGACGCTTCGCTCGACCTCGACTGGACAGCGCTTGCCGACCCGCAGGCGACGCTCGCGATCTATATGGGGAAAGCAGCTGCGCCCGCTGTGCGTGCGGCCTTGATGGCGCATGGCCTTTCCGGCGCGACGCCGGTCGCCGTGGTCGAGAACGCCAGCCTGCCCGACGAACGGCGGCTTTCGACCCGGCTCGATCTCCTGCCGCTTGCGGTTCGTGCGCTCGGCGACGGACCCGCCGTCATCCTCGTCGGCGCCGCTGTCGCGCCGCTGCCCTGCGCTCATACGGAAGTGGGCGCAGGCTTGATCGGCTGCGGTATTTCGCGCCGGCCAATGGCGCCAGTCTGGCCCCGTGCAAAAGACTCAGCAAGTTTTTGAGAAAAGCCTGTTTCACGCCATCGGCTGCAGCATTCATGCTTTCCGCCTCAACCGATCAAGGTCTAGATAAGAGACTCTCGCACTATCCCGAGGATCTTGCCATGAAATATCTGCACACCATGGTCCGCGTGACCGATATCGATGCGTCGCTGCGGTTTTACTGCGATGGTCTAGGCCTCAAGGAGCTGCGCCGGATCGAGAACGAGCAGGGGCGCTTCACGCTCGTGTTCCTTGCCGCACCCGGCGACGAGTCGGCGCAGGTGGAACTCACCTACAACTGGGACCCGGAAGCCTATGGCGGTGGCCGCAATTTCGGCCACCTCGCCTATGAGGTCGACGACATCTACGCGACCTGCCAGCATCTGATGGACCAGGGCATCACCATCAACCGCCCGCCGCGCTGCGGCCGCATGGCCTTCGTGCGCTCGCCGGACGGCATTTCCATCGAACTGCTGAACAAGGGCGGCGCACAGGCCCCGGCTGAACCCTGGGCCTCGATGCCGAACGTCGGCAGCTGGTGATGGCGCTGGAGATCGTAAGAATTCCGGTGCTGGCGGACAATTACGTCTGGCTGGCACACGAGTCGCGAACCGGCGCGACCGCCGTGGTCGACCCGGCAGTCGCCGAGCCGGTGCTGGCGGCGGCAGGCGCGCGCGGCTGGCGGATCACCACGATCCTCAACACGCACTGGCACGGCGACCATGTCGGCGGCAACCGCGCCATCCAGGACGCCACCGGCTGCACGATCGTCGGCCCGGCGGGCGAGGCGGCGAAAATTCCCGGCATTGCGCGCGCGGTTGCCGAGGGCGACACCGTGGCGCTCGGCGAGGAGATTGGCCGGGTGCTCGACGTTCCAGGCCATACCGCGGGGCATATCGCCTACCACTTTGCAGAGGCCGGCGTGCTGTTCTGCGGCGATACGTTGTTCGCCATGGGCTGCGGCCGGCTGTTCGAGGGGACGCCCGCGCAGATGCACGCCTCGCTCGGCAAACTGGCCGCCCTGCCACCGGAGACCGCCGTTTACTGCGCGCATGAATATACGCTCGGCAACGGCCGGTTCGCGCTCAGCGCCGAGCCGGACAACCCGGCGCTGGTCGCCCGCATGATTGAGGTCGAGGCGGCGCGCGCCGAGGGCCTGCCGACCGTGCCGACCACGATTGCGCTGGAGCGCGCGACCAACCCGTTCCTGCGCGCGCGATCAGTTGAGGAATTCGCCACTCGACGAGCCGCCAAAGACCGGTTCTAATTCACCTTCTGATACTCGGTGCGAAAGGTCGGTGGATGACGAAGCGTGGCATGATGGTCCTGGCGACGGTTTTGATGTGCTTTGCATCGGCGTCGCACGCACAGAGGCCGCCGATCCACCGCGGCGAGGGTCCGCCACCGCCCATCGAGCGCCCGCAGCCGGCCCGATCAGCCGCCTCCCAGCCCGCACAAGGGGCAGGGTGATCGCTACTCCGGCGCGCCCTGGGCCAGCCGTTCCGCGGTCATCGCCCGCAACGGCGTCGCCGCGACCTCGCAGCCGCTGGCGACCCAGATCGCCATCGACATCCTGAAGGCCGGCGGCTCCGCCGTGGATGCCGCCATCGCCGCCAACGCCGCATTGGGCCTGATGGAGCCAACCGGCAGCGGCATCGGCGGCGACCTGTTCGCGATCGTCTGGGACCCGAAGACCCAGAAAATCTACGGCCTCAATGCCTCCGGTCGCGCGCCGCGCGGGCAGACGCTCGAGCAGCTGCAGGCCCGGGCGAAGGCGCTGACGCTGGTCGGCGACGACAAGGGCATTCCGGACTGGGGCAGCCTCAGCGTCACCGTGCCCGGCGCGGTCGATGGCTGGTTCACGCTCCATGGCCGGTTCGGCCGGCTGCCGATGAAGGACATTCTGGCACCCGCCATCGACTATGCGGACAACGGGTTTCCGGTCACGGAACTGATTTCGAAATACTGGGCCAGCAACATGCTGCTGTTCGAGCGGCTGCACCGGGCCGGCATCGTCGAGGAAATCGAGAACGCGCGCGCCGTCTATGCTCCGGCGGGCCGGACCCCGGCCGAGGGCGAACTGTTCCGCAACCCGGCACTGGCCGAGACATACCGCGAGATCGCCAGCGGCGGGCGGGACGCCTTCTACAAGGGGCGCATCGCCGCTGTCATCGACGGCTATTTCAGGCGCATCAAGGGGCCGCTGACCAAGGCGGACTTCGAAGCGCAGCGCTCGGAATGGGTCGATCCGGTCTCGGTCAACTATCGCGGCTACGATGTCTTCGAGTTGCCGCCCAACGGCCAGGGCATCGCTGCGCTGCAGATGCTGAACATTCTCGAAGGCTTCGACCTGAAAGCCATGAGCCCGGCGGACCGTCTGCACGCCATGATCGAGGCCAAGAAACTGGCGTTCGAAGACCGGGCGCGCTTCTATGCCGACCCGGCGTTCGTGAAAGCGCCGCTGGATAAGCTGCTCTCCAAGGACTACGGCAACGCCCAGCGCCAGCGCATCGACATGGGCAAGGCTGCGCTGGAAATCCCGTCCGATCCCGCGGTGCTCGCGACCGGCGACACCATCTATCTGACCGTCGCCGACAAGGACGGCATGATGGTCAGCCTCATCCAGTCGAACTATCGCGGCATGGGGTCGGGCCTTGCACCCGGCGACGAGAAGGGCAAGCCGCTCGGCTTCATGTTCCAGGACCGCGGCGCGCAGTTCGCCCTCGATCCCGGGCACGCCAATGCCTATGCGCCCGGCAAGCGGCCATTCCACACCATCATCCCCGCCTTTGTGCTGAAAGATGGCCAGCCCTGGCTCAGCTTCGGCGTCATGGGCGGCGCCATGCAGCCGCAGGGGCATGTGCAGATTCTGGTGAACATGATCGACCTTGGCATGGGTGTGCAGCAGGCCGGCGACGCCGCACGCTTCCACCACGACGGCTCGACCGAACCCACGGCCGAGGGGCGCATGACCGACGGCGGCCGGCTGGAGGTCGAGTCCGGCATCGACGCTGCGACCATCGACGCATTGAAGCGGCGCGGGCACAAGCTGTTCGTCCGCACAGGCCCCTATGGCGGCTATCAGGCGATCCAGTGGGACGGCACGTTCGGTGTCTACCGGGCGGCCTCCGAATTCCGCAAGGACGGGCAGGCGCAGGGCTATTGAGAGACCTGTGTGCGGAAGCAAAATCCTCCCCTTTGGGGAGGTGTCCGTCCGAAAGACGGACGGTGGGGCAAGAAAACCCAAAATGCCAGGTATCTGTCTCCCTCCCCACCCTGGCGGGTGGTCCCCTCCCCGATGGGGAGGAAGAACAGTTTGATGCCCGCTGCTCAGCCTAAACACTTTTAAGGCTGTCGCGGGTATCACCATCGAAAATCCTGTTTTGGCGATGGTGTCCCATGATTCGCAAATTTGCGGCTACGGCCGGCCTTCTCACCCTCGCTGCCTGTGGCGGCGGGAACGGCCTGGAAACCCTGAGTGGCGTTGGCCTCGGCTCGGGGCTCGACGGCTCGAACAGCGACACGCCGCCGAACCTTGTGACGCCGACCCAGGCGACAACGTTCTCGACCTACTCGGCGACCCAGTCGCTGACCCTCAATGACGACATTCTGGTGCCGACTGCCGTCCCCGGCAACCCGAACCCGCCGCTGAACGGGACCCCGATCGCCGGCAGCTCGCTCTATTCCGCCAACCAGCCGCTTGCGCTGTCGACCGATGTGCAGGTGCGTTACGATCCGCGCGACGCGACTTTCGACCTGACCATCAACACGGCCGGGCTGACGCATGAAGGGCGCTACCAGGATCCGGCGCACCGTACGAACGTTCCGGCCGACTGGGTGCCCCGTGTCAGTAACGCGCAATATTATGAGAGCGGCTCCGGGCGCATCGAGACCGGCAACCTCGATCAGACGAGCTATGTCCGGAATACCTTCTTCTTCGAGACGCCGGGCACGCGCACGCGTTACGTGACCTACGCTGGCTTCTATCGCCGCACCTACAACGCTGCGAACACGACCGACGCCAACAACACGCTGGTCAACCGCATCACGGACGAAAATCTGCGCGCGACGTTCGTGTACGGCTATACGACGTCGCGCGGCGACATCCCGACGACGGGCAGCGCCACCTACAACGGCGGATTCTTTGCCTGGGTCGTCGGCCAGCCGAACGACACCAACGCGAATTTCACGCTCGACAGCATCACCGGCACCTCGACCATCGGGGTCAATTTCGCATCCGGGGCGCTGACCACGCAGTTCGCCAGCGACGCCGCCTCGCCGGTCGGGTTCACGGCATCCGGCACCTCGAACATCAACCGCGACCTCGGCGGGTTCCGCGGCACGATCGATGCGGCGACCATCCGTGGCGTCCAGGCCAATATCATCGCCAGCAGCGTCGAGGGTAATTTCTTCGGGCCGAAAGCGGTCGAAATCGGCGGCGCGCTGCGCGTGGTCGGTGGCACGCCGGACGAGCGCGTCGACGTGCTCGGCAGCTTCACCGGCGTTCGCCCCGGCCAGTAAAACCGTTCGTGCGACTCCAGCGCAACTCACGGACCGTCCCGGCTCTGCTGTTAACCTTAATGGCCGCTCAGCCGGCATGGGCTGAAGACTCATGCCCTGCCGGCAACATCTGCATGACCGGCATGAAGGGGCGCGACGTGCTGCAAATGGTCGAGCAGCTGGTGCTGGACGGCCGCTACAATGATGCCAAGCCCTTGCTCGCGGCGCTGGCGCAGGACCCGACGCTGGATTTCGAACGGCGCTTCATGCTCGGCTATATCGCAGCGCAGGAAGGCGACAACAAATCCGCCATCAAACACTTCCGCGGGCTGCTGGTGGCGCGCCCGAACGAGCCGCGCGTGCGCCTGGAACTGGCGCGCGCCCTCTATCTCGATGGCCAGCCGCGTGCCGCCGACTATCACTTCCGTCTGGCGGAGGATGCCGATCTGCCGGAAGACATCCGCCAGACCGTGCGGACCATACGCCGCTCGATCCGGGCGAACAAAAGCTTCTATGGCACCTTCCGTCTCGGGATCGCGCCGGACACCAACGTCAATTCCGCGACCAGCGACCGGACGGTCGAGCTGTTCGGGCTGCCGTTCGTGCTCAGCGACGATGCCCGCCAGCGCACCGGGTTGGGGCAGACGGCATCCGTCCAGGCGGGCGGGCGGATTGCGCTGTCACCGACCTGGGCGATCAATGTCGATGCGCAGAGCCTCGCCACCAACTATCGCGGCACCGCCAACGACGACATCATCGCAGCGGTCTCGGCGGGTCCCAGCCTGACGCTTGGGCCATGGCGCGTCGGCGTCGCCGCCAGCACCACACAGCGCATTTACGGCGCGCGGCTGACCAGCCAGCTCTACGGGCCGCGCCTGACCCTGGAGCGGGTGTTCAGGATGGCGCGCAGGCCGGGGTCGAAGTGGCGGCGCGGCGGGTCGATAACCGCGTCTCGAACGATTACGACGGCTGGCAGTACACGGCAGCGGCGTCTTACGACCGGGTCATCGCCGGCAGCCTGCTGGTGAGCGGGGCCTGTTCGGCCGCTACGAGCCGGTGGCCTCCCGCGCGCTCAGCAGCACGGAGACCGGGGTCAGCCTCGGCATCGGCGGCGAGCTGCCCTGGGGGTCAACGCCGGGATTTCGGTCCAGGCATCACGGAGCTGGTTCGGCGCGACGCTCGATGCGTTCGGCGAGCGCCGCAAGGACTGGCGGATCGACGGGCGCATCTACGCCGGGCTGCGCAGCCTGCGCTGGTGGGGTTCTCGCCCGCACTCGAATACCGCTACACGCGGGTCGACTCGTCGATCCCGCTCTACGATTTCGACCGGCACCGCGTCGACCTGACCGTCGAGCGCTATTTCTGAGCGTCCAGGCTGTTGATGGCGTCCCGGCGGGCCGGGTAGCAGCCCAGAACCTTCATCCACTTGGAATGAAAGCGCAGCTCCTCCAGCGCCAGCATGACGCTGGGATCGCTGAGCCGTCCTTCGATCTCGCAGTAGAACTGCGCGACCTGGAAGCTGGCGCCGCTCAGATAGCTCTCCAGCTTGACGATGTTGACGCCGTTGGTGGCAAAGCCGCCCAGCGCCTTGAACAGGGCCGCAGGCACCGAGCGCGTCTCGAACAGCAGGCTGGAAATGGCGGGACCCGTGGCCGGCTCGGGCGCGGCCTCCCGGAGAGAACGATGAACCGGGTGGTGTTGTCCGGCTCGTCCTCAATGGCCGCTTTCAGGATTTCCAGCCCGTAGACGTCCGCCGCCAGTCTGGACGCAATGGCCGCGACGCCCGGCTGGCGCTCG
Source organism: Hankyongella ginsenosidimutans (assembly GCF_005144965.1). GTDB lineage: Bacteria > Pseudomonadota > Alphaproteobacteria > Sphingomonadales > Sphingomonadaceae > Hankyongella > Hankyongella ginsenosidimutans. Next base: position 1,133,847 of record NZ_CP039704.1, on the reverse strand, counting down.
CTGGCGACAAGCGCTGCGGCGCCGGCGGTATCGGCATATTGCACTGGCTGGATTCCCCAGCCGCGCAGGGTATTGCGGCACTGGCCGAGCGCTTGCGGGTGGCTGACCGCCTCCTTGATGTCCGCGAAACTCTGGCCGGCGGGTGCCAGCAGGCAGTGGCTGATCGGCATGAAATGCTCGCCGACGATGAACAGGCCGGCGTTCGGCAGCAGGAAGTGGATATCGGTAACCCGGCCATGCAGGCTGTTCTCGATCGGGATCACCGCGAAACGGGCAAGCCCTGTGCGCACGGCATCCAGCGCATCCTCGAAGGCGAAGCTCGGCAAGGCAGTGAAGTCCGGGAACAGCGCCTGAGTCGCCAGGTGCGAATACGCGCCCGGCGCCCCTGGAACGCCGCCGCGCGCTCCGGTGCGGCCTGCGCGGCGGCTTTGAGCGCTGCGACCCGGTCGCGCGCCATCGGCGGATAATTCTCCATGTCTGTCCCCTGGCCCTTCAGTACGGCCGAGCCTTAAACACCATCGCTCCCGGGCAGGCAATGCGCGCCGCTGCGTTCCGTGCGACGAACTGTGGCTTGCCTGACGTGAAGCGCGTCGCTAAGGCATCCCGCACATGGAATATTGTCGCGCTTTGCGCGCGCCCCGGGTTGCAAGGAGCTGCAGGTGGACAGTTTTGAGTGGAACAAGATCGCCGGTGCGGTGCTGACCGCCTTCATCGTCGTGATGGGCGTCTTCATCATTTCCGGCCATATCTACCAGCCCAAACCGCTTGAGGCGCGCGCCTTCCCGGAAATCGAAGGCGTGGAACAGACGGCGCAGGCCGCCGGCCCGGCCAAGGACTCCGGCCCGCCGCTGGCCGTGCTGCTGGCCTCGGCCTCGCCGGAAAAGGGCGCTGCGCAGTTCAAGAAGTGCGCGGCCTGCCACACCATCGAGAAGGGTGGCGCGAACAAGATCGGCCCGAACCTCTGGGGCATCGTCGGCAGCAAGCACGCCCACGCGCAGGGCTTCGCCTATTCGACGGCCCTTGCCGGCATGCAGGACAAGCCGTGGAGCTGGGAAGAGCTCGACATGTGGATCAAGTCGCCCAAGGGCTATGCGGCCGGCAACAAGATGTCGTTCGCCGGCCTGTCCAAGCCGGAAGACCGCGCGGCGATCCTGGTCTATCTGAACCAGAACAGCGATAGCCCGCTGGCGTTGCCAGCACCCCCGGCTGCGACGGCTGCCGCCCCTGCAGAAGCCCCGGCAACGGCTGAAGCGGCAGCTTCGGCCGAGCCTGCAAGGATGCGCCAGCCGAGGCTGCCGCGTCCAAATAACGCAGCAACCCAGCGGCCGGACGTAAATCCGATGCATGCAAACCCGGCGGGATCATCCTGCCGGGTTTTGCGCATTTTCATGCTATGTTAGACTGTACGTTGGTCATCATGCGCGCCTTGGCGGCAAGGCTTCTCCGTATCGCGTTGCGGCGCGGGTAACACACTGGCTCGCTTCGACGAATGTCGCGCACGGAATTTCTTGATCGACTGCGAGTCTTGGGTCAAGAAGGGTCAGTGTAGCTGACACATTTTCGCTCAGCTCGAACGTTTTATAATAACTTGGAGGTGGATTGTGGCAGTAATCGGAACGCAGTCTAAGCATGGGCTGGACATACTGGGCGTCGCTGCAACCGGCCGCCAGTTCTGGAATCTCGGCACGGCACCGCTGGTCGAGGAAGCCATTCGCCGCAACGAGGGCCTGCTTGCCAAGGACGGCCCGTTCGTTGTCGCCACCGGCAAGCATACCGGCCGCTCGGCTTCCGACAAATTCACCGTCAAGGATACGCTGACTGAAAATTCGGTCTGGTTCAACAACGGCAACAAGCCGATGTCGCCGGAGCATTTCGAGACGCTGGCTGCCGATTTCATGGCCCACCTCGGCGCGCGCGACCTGTTCGTGCAGGATCTCTACGGCGGCTCGCAGCCGGAACACCGGATCAACGTGCGCGTGATCACGGAATACGCCTGGCACTCGCTGTTCATCCGCACCCTGCTGGTGCGCCCGGAACTGGCGGAGCTTGCCGCCTACGCGCCGGAATACACCATCATCGACCTGCCGAGCTTCAAGGCGGACCCGGCGCGCCACGGTTGCCTGACCGAGACCGTGATCGCGCTGAATCTCACGCGCAAGCTGATCCTGATCGGCGGCACGGCCTATGCCGGCGAGATGAAAAGTCCGTGTTCTCGCTGCTGAACTACCTGCTGCCGGAGCGCGGCGTGATGCCGATGCACTGCTCGGCCAATATCGGCCCGAACGGCGACACCGCCGTGTTCTTCGGGCTGTCCGGCACCGGCAAGACCACCCTCTCCGCCGATGCCTCGCGCACCCTGATCGGCGATGACGAGCACGGCTGGTCGGACACCGCGGTGTTCAATTTCGAGGGCGGCTGCTACGCGAAGATGATCCGCCTGTCCGCCGAGGCCGAGCCGGAAATCTACGCCACCACCAAGCGCTTCGGTACGGTACTGGAGAATGTGGTCATCGATCCGGTGACCCGCGCGCTGGACCTCGACGACAATACCCTGGCCGAGAATTCGCGCGGCGCCTATCCGATCGACTTCATCCCGAATGCCTCCGCGAAGAATCTCGGGCCGGTGCCGCGCAACATCATCATGCTGACGGCGGATGCGTTCGGCGTCCTGCCGCCGATCGCGCGGTTGTCGCCGGACCAGGCGATGTATCACTTCCTGTCCGGCTACACCGCCAAGGTCGCCGGCACGGAAATCGGCGTCAAGGAGCCGCAGGCGACCTTCTCGACCTGCTTTGGCGCGCCGTTCATGCCGCGCCACCCGTCGATCTATGGCAACCTGCTCAAGGAGCGGATCGCCAAGGGCGGCGTGACCTGCTGGCTGGTCAACACCGGCTGGACCGGCGGCCCCTACGGCGTCGGCAGCCGGATGCCGATCAAGGTGACCCGGGCGTTGCTGAACGCCGCGCTCGACGGCTCGCTGAATGCGGCGCCGATGATGGTGGACCCGAATTTCGGGTTCGAGGTGCCGACCGCCGTTCCAGGCGTCGACAGCGCCATCCTGACGCCGCGCGGTACCTGGGCGGACGCCGCCGCTTACGATGCGCAGGCGGCCAAGCTGGTCAAGCTGTTCATCGACAACTTCGCCCAGTTCGAAGCCCATGTGGACGACAGCGTCCGACAGGCCGCCCCAAAGCCGCCTGAGCGCCATGCCGGGATCCGCGCCCGACCCGGCGCGGTTTCCTCGACGGTGGGCGCAACAGGTGACTTATGATGGACTTTGCTTGCCCGCATGCGCCGCGGTTGTTTGGCGACTGCACCGCGATTCGCGCCCTGGCGGGCGGATTGCTCGCTGCTACGTTGCCGCGCGCATCCTGGACCCACGAGGCGCACCTTGCCGCCACGCTTTGCCTGGTGATGGAGCGCCCGGATATCGACCTCGACGCCGAACTCGGCGGGATCATTCGCCGCTATAACGTCGCGGTCGGCGGCGAAAACACCGATACCGCCGGCTATCACGAAACGATCACGCGCTTTTACCTGGAGGCGCTGCGGCGTTTCGCAGCGGCAGCACCTGCCGGGGAGCGGCTGGTCGAGACCGTCAACCGGCTGCTGGCCAGCCCGATTGGTGATCGAAACTACCCTTTGCGCTACTATTCGCGCGAACGCCTGTTTTCCGTCGCGGCGCGCCGGGCCTGGCTCGCGCCCGACCTTCAGGAACTGGCTGTTTAGAGTCTGATGACTTTAGGTTGAACCACACGTCATCGCGAGGCTGCCCTGCAGCCGCGGCGATCCAGCGAACAAAGTTAAAGTCTCTGGATTGCCGCGTCGCCTTGCGGCTCCTCGCAATGACGATTCAACCTAAAGTCATCACGCTCGAGGAGACCTGTGCGCGGAATAAAAATCCTCCCCTTTAGGGGAGGTGTCCGTCTGAAAGACGGACGGTGGGGTGAAAATGCCAGGTATCCACCACCCTCCACCACCCTGCCGGGTGGTCCCCTCCCCGATGGGGAGGAAGCATCATTCGCGCACTGGCCTCCTGGGCCTGTCCGCTTCAGGCGGAGTCGTCATCAACACATACCAATTTGCATTGATTGGAACCCCGTCCCCATCCGGGAGGGGAATGAGTCAATCTTATCGCAGCTTGGTATCAGTTGACGCAGACGCCTTCCGGCACCGCGATCGCGTGCTGGGCGACACTTGCTAGCTCGCTATCGGAGATCGACACAACTTCCTGCGTGTTCTGCTCCATGCGCGTGCAGAAATCGGCCTGCGCCGCTTCTGCGCCGTAACTGTTGGCCAGTTGGGTCGTGTAGCTGTCGAAGGCCCGTTCGCCGCGCGCGCCGTACAGTCTCAGGAAACGCTTCTTCAGCACATCGTTGTGCTTGGTGATATCGGTGCGGAAACGGCGCACGAAGGTGTTGTAATTGGCCAGAATGCTCGACCCTTGCACGGTTCGGCACTGCAGGGCCGCCACCATCATCTTGGTCTGCAGCTCGCGAACCTGCGAGGACACCATCTCGGTTCTGGACCAGCAATCCCCGGTGGCTGCAGCCGCCGTGCCGGCATATGGGGTCATGGCCAGAAGCGTAACGGCGAGCGCCGCAAGCTTGAAGCACATTTTCTGTCTTGAGTAAGTCATCGTACCGCCGCCTTAATAATTATCGTTCTGACTTATGCCAGCAGTATAGCACGACAGAGTTAAGCTATTGTGTGCTTGTTGTTGGTTGTTCAACGTTTCGGCGCATTTTTAGCGAAGAATGTTTCAGGCATTGCCGGTTTCCGCCGTCATCAGGCGCGGATCGATGCCGATCGATGCGACGGCCGCCGCCCAGCGCTCCTCAAGCGGCATGTGAAACAGCACATCCGGCGTGGCGGGCGCGGTCAACCAGCCATGCTGGCCCAGTTCGCGCTCCAGCTGGCCCGGCGCCCAGCCGGAATAGCCAAGCGCGATGAGCGAGTCGTGCGGCCCGGCGCCTCGGCGATCGCACGCAGAATATCGACCGTGTGGGTCAGGCCGAGGGTCTCCGAGACGACCAACGTGCCTGGCGCGCGATAGTCGGTCGAGTGCAGCACGAACCCGCGCCCGGGCTCGACGGGGCCACCGGCGAGCACATCCTCCCCGGGGCGTCGTCATGCGAATATCGAGTTGCGACATGAGGTCGGGCAGTTTGAGCGATTGAAACCGCTTGTTGACGATGAGGCCCATCGCCCCTTCGGCGGAGTGCTGGCACATGTAGATCACGCTGCGTTCGAAGCGGCCATCGCCGATGCCGGGCATCGCGAGCAGAAGCTGGCCGCTGAGCGAGGGGTAATCGATCATGGTGCTAAAATGCTGGGTTGGCGCGGTCGGCGCAAGCCCGCATTGGTCTGATCGACCGGGAAAACCGTTCCTGCCCGCTCGCCCCTCGACGCTCGGAAGCGAACCGGTTAAAGCATCTCGCAGCGCGCTTTCCCCTGGCGCGACAGCTGTCCCTGTCCAGAAAGGTATACCCATGACGATTGCAGTTGGTGACAAGATTCCCGCCGCGACCCTGATGCGCATGGTTGATGGCGCGCCAAGCCCGATCACGACTGAAGAACTGTTCAGTGGCAAGACCGTCGTGATGTTCGCTCTGCCGGGCGCCTTCACGCCGACCTGCTCGGCCAAGCACCTGCCGGGCTTCGTGCAGATGGCCGATGCCATCAAGGACAAGGGTGTCGACTCGATCGTGTGCATGTCGGTCAACGACGTGTTCGTGATGAACGCCTGGGGCAAGGACCAGCACGTGGACGACAAGGTGGTCCTCGTTGCCGACGGCAACGCCGATTTCACCAAGCGCCTCGGCCTGGAGCTGGACGCCACCAAGTTCGGCATGGGCCTGCGCAGCCAGCGCTTCGCACTCGTCGCCAAGGACGGGACTGTCACGCAGTTGCACATCGAGCAGCCGGGCGAGTTCCGCGTGTCGTCCGCGGACCATGTGCTCGCCAGCCTGTAGCAGTCTGTTGAAAAGTCGCGGAGATACAGCCCCGCTTCGTCATTCCGGCCCCTAACGGGGATAAACTCCGGCCGGAATCCATGTGCGCATATATACACAATGAATACAAGGCGTTAGCCATGGACCCCGGCCTTCGCCGGGGTGACGGCCATAGGGTTGGAGTCTGAGAAACCAGTTTTTCAGCGGCTTGTTAGAGCGGTTTTGATCTGATAGAATCAGATCGCCGCTCTATACTTTTGTTTTACCGCGATTTCTTAACCATCGGATGACTCCATCCGATTGGAAATCGCTCTAACCTCAACCGACCAGACTCTGGGTTTCCGGGTGGCGCAGGGTGTGCCATCCCTTGATGATGCTGTGGCGCACCAGCAGCGGCACCGGCATCTTGATCAGATGCGCGCGGGCCAGCAGCGCCGTCTGCGTCGCGCGGGCATTCAAGCCGCGCTGTCCGGCCGACGTCAGCCGTGCCTCGACTAGTGCCGCAAGCGGGTCGCCTGCAACGGGAGCCAGGCACGGCGTGCCGAGGTACTTCGCGCAGGCCCGCAGCGCGCGTGCGAGCGGACGCTGCAGGCGATGGCGCTCGGCGCGGCGCTCCAGCCGCGCCCGGCTCGCGGCATCATCGGACGGGAGCGCACGCAGCAGCCGGTCCAAGTCCCAGAGTCCGCGCACCAGCGCTTCCATCGCGCCGTCTGCGAACAGGTGCGCTGCGCTGTGGAGGATCAGATCCTCGAGGCAGGGCAGGCGATAGCCATAGAGGCCCTCGCGGCTGTCCGCGACCACGGCCTCGATGTCGATCCGCGCACCACTGACCGGCGGCAGCCAGGTGTGATGGACGTCCAGCTCGCCGCCGCGCACGGCGTGGCTCATGGGCGGCAGCTCGTGCATCCAGGCGCGGTAATAATGCTGGTCGTAGGCGTCGGTCTTGGCGAAGCGCCATCCCGCAGCGAGCAGCCGCTGCTCCACGGCATCGAGCGCGGCGCGCGGCGTCAGGATGTCGAGGTCGCCGGGATCGCGCCCCTGCGCGGCATCGAGCCCGCCCAGCAGATAGGCCGTGCCTTTCAGCAGCAGGACCGGCGCTCCAGTCCCGCCAGATCCCGGGCGACGCGGCGCGCCTGCCAATCCGCCTCCCGATGGCGATGCGCGACCACCGTCAGGGCGTCCTCCAGGGCCAGCCGGACCGGGTGCGGCACTATATGCCCGCCGCCGATGACCCGCTGCGCGAGGATGCCCAGAACCCGTTCGCGCCGGGCAAGGCCAAGCATGGCGGCCCAGGCCGTGCCGCTCAGATCGCGCAACCGTGCCGGCGTCGCGAGGCCCGCGAGCAGAAGCCGCCCGTCAACCCGCATCGGCACTCTCCCGCCACACCCGGTCGACGAGAGCGCGCGCGCTCGCAAGATCCGGGTAGGCGATGGCGAACACCGGCTTGTGGCTCAGCGCCCACAGCGACTCGAAAGCCGCCTCGCCCAGAACCGTGGCGTTGGTCGAGGACGCGGAAAGGCGCACAAAGCATTCCGAGGCGGTCAGGCGTTCCAGCGTCGGCTCCGCACCCGGATCATATTGCGGGAAGACGATGGCGCGCGCGCGCCGGCTGCCGCATGCCGGTGATCGCATCCACAGGCGGGCGCATGTAGCATAGCGTGCCCTTGGGCGTACCGGGGTAACGCCGGGTGAAACGGTCGGCCGGCGCCAGGGTCTGCAGCAGGTCGATCGAGCGGTTCTTCAGCGAGACCGGGCGCGGGCAGGGCCAGACCGTATCGCCGCCGGGTTCGACAAGCCCGAATTCGTCGCTGAGCAGCCGCCAGCCGTCCAGCGCCAGTGCCGCGGCCAGCGTGCTCTTGCCCGACCCTGAGTCGGCAGAGAACAGGATGGCCGCGCCGTCGCGCGCGACACCGGATGCATGCAGCAGCAGCAAGCGGTTCAGGCCCATGGCGATGTGATAGTTCATCCCCATTTCCGCCGCGACGATCGCCAGATGCGCCGGCAGCGGCGTGAAGGGGATCGGGGCGTCGCTTTCCACCGTGATCTGCTGGCCCAGCCAGCCGCGCCAGCTGTGCGTGTAGCGTACGGCGAGGCGGCAGTCGGCGAAGCCGGCAAAATCAGGCTTCGGGTAATCCTGGTAGAGCGCGGCGGCCTCCCGCGCGATGGCGTGGCTGGGCAGGGTCACCTGAAACGCCAGCGGCCCGATCTGGAGTGCTATGCTCATCTCTTTCAGAAGCGCCCGGGAGGTTTGTTCGCCAGCCCCAGATCGTACAGCGCCTCCAGCTGCCGGGCTATGCCCTCCAGCAGGTCGTCTGCGGTTTCCATCTCGTAGTGCGCCTGCAGGCGCTCCAGGGCTGTCCGGGCGTCTGCCGGGCTGTCGCGCAGGCAATCGAGCAGCGCGATGGCTTCTGGCGCCAGGATATGGGTCTCGCCGGAAACACGGTCGAACAGGACGGTGAGGCCATCGGCCTCGCGGCGCAGGAAACGGTCAGGTTCGGGCGGATGATGATAGACGGGTTCCGCCATCTGCAACCGACGGCCGGAGCTCAGATGCCGAAGCGCTGCGACTGGTCGAAGTTGATCGAGGTGACGCAGGATTGCCCCTTACCCGGCGAGGAAAACCGGGCGATGTAGTTCAGGTGCGCGCTCTGGTTGGCCGGGCGGCCGCCGTTGTTCGCCATCTGCAGAACCTGCTGGCCATAGTAGCCGTTGGTTGCGCCGCCGGGAGGGGCGATGGCGGGTTGTAAGGACCGCCATTGGCTTTGACATTGAACGACGGATTCTTGCGCACCTGACCGGGGAGGTATTTCGGGTTGCCGGCCCCATCAACGATCTGCGGCACCGGCACGAAGCAGTTGGAGACGGAATTGACGACCTGCGTCGCGTGCGCGGCGCGCACGGTCAAAACCAGCGGCGCAGCAGCAACGCCGAAGCGCAGAAGCTGCCGACGCGAGGGCGATGCCGCAGCATCCTGCGCCTGCGTGTTCTGCGACTTGTCCGCGTGATCCGTCATCGTTGATGCACCTTGTTCCCTCGGTTGCAGCCCCTGTCTACATCAGGGCGGGACCACGGTGCAACCGCACCCCGTATGTGCCACAACCTGCTTACCAACAGCAACTTTTATACCAATATTCTAACAAATTGATGACACAGGTTTTACGCCTTGCTCACCTGGGCGGCCGGGCCTGTTTGTAAAGCCTGCCGACAGAAACAAGGCGACGGCTGTGGCGCGCGGTGAGGACTCCCATGTCCCTCACATTGCGCTCGCTGGCCGAAGGCCAACTGCTACGGCCGGGAGATTCACCGTGTCACGCGCGCCGCCGTCCCCATAGCAGGTTGCCCTCCAGTTTACAGCCATTCTGTAGCATTGCCGGCGCCGCCATTTTATTGCCTGGTGCCGGGTAGTGGGTCATTTTGAAACTTTGCCGCTTACCCTGAGCTGGACGAAGGGTTGAGCGGCTCGTGGTTCTGTCCAAGCTCACCACGCGCGGTCTATTCAAAATGACCCACTACCTAGCACCGCTCTAGGATTTATTCATATTTCTCTCGTTGGTAATATATGTGCAAAACTCGTGTCATTTAATGGCGTGTCACAGCGTGAGTCGAATCGGCGAGTCCTGCCTGCGCGTGACTTGCGATATGGCGTTTGCAGAGACTGCGCCAGACCATGATCGTTTCGGATTGAGTCCCATTCACACCATCGGTTGAAGCAATCATGCTTCTATCCATCCCGATCAGGCTCTATGGTGCGGCCCATGAAGGATCTGTTCGCGCATGTGCCGCAGCGGCGTGCCATCATCGACCGGCGCGCCGTCGGCGACCGGATCGCCCGCGCGATCGCCGACGCTGACGACACAGGGGCGGCGCGGGCGGCGACCGTCGCCGTCCTGCGCGAGGCGCTGGCCGCTGGCCGCGCCGTCATGGCGGAGCGCCTGAGCCACGGCCGGCAGCATGGCCGCCAACTGGGCGGCGGCTACGCCTTCCTCATGGAGCAGGTGGTGCGGCTGCTGTTCGACGCTGCAACCACCAAGCTCTACCCCACCGCCAGCCGGACCCAAGGCGAGCGGCTGACCCTGCTTTCGGTCGGCGGCTTCGGGCGTGGCGAGATGGCGCTGCACTCCGACGTCGACATCATGTTCCTCACGCCGTTCAAACAGACGGCCTGGTGCGAACAGGTGATCGAGACCGTGCTCTATTCCCTGTGGGACCTGCGCCTGAAGGTCGGCCATTCCAGCCGCTCGGTCGACGAGATGGTCGCCGCCTGCCGCGAGGACCTGACGATCGCGACTGCCGTGCTTGAGGGGCGCTACCTGGCCGGCGACGTCGACCTCTACAAGCAGGCGGCGCGCGCCTATTACGACCAGGTAGTGACAGGCCGGGAGCACCAGTTCATCGCGGACAAGCTGGCCGAGCGCGACGCCCGGCACAAGCGCATGGGCGACAGCCGCTACGTCGTGGAGCCGAACCTCAAGGAAGGGATCGGCGGCCTGCGCGATCTGCACACCCTGTTCTGGATCGGAAAGTTCATACACCGGGTCGACGATGTCGCCGATCTGGTGCGGGTCGGGCTGTTCACGCCATCCGAGCTGCGCCTGTTCCAGCGGGCCGAAGGGTTCCTCTGGGCGCTGCGCTGCCACCTGCATGCACTGACCAACCGGCCGGAGGAGCGGCTGACCTTCGACGTGCAGCGCGAACTGGCCGAGCGGCTGCAGTACCGCGACCGGGTCGGCGTGGCCGCTGTCGAGCGGTTCATGAAACATTATTTCTGGACCGCCAAGCAGGTCGGCGACCTGACCGCGGTGTTCCTGGCCCACATCCAGGACACCAGCCGCAAGAAGCCGCTGATCAAGCTCCCGAGTCTCAAGCGCCGGCCGCGCAACCTCGAAGGCTTCGTGCTGCAGTCGAACCGGCTGGCGATCCCGCAGGCGGATTATTTCCGCCAGGACCCGCGGCGCCTGCTGAAGCTGTTCCAGATCGCCGACCGCCACGGCCTGGAAATCCATCCCACCACCATGCGCCAGGCCAACCAGGACGCCGGGTGCATCACTGCTGCCTTGCGCGACGATCCGGCGGCGAACGCGGTGTTTCTCGACGTGCTGACATCGCCCCGCGCCGGAGTCGACTCTGCGGCTGATGAACGAGGCCGGCGTATTCGGGCGCTTCGTGCCGGACTTCGGCCGCGTGGTCGCGCAGATGCAGTATGACATGTATCACCACTACACGGTGGACGAGCATACGATCCGCGCCATCGGGCTGCTGTCGCGCATCGAGAAGGGCGAACTGACGGGCGACCACCCGCTTTCGAGCGAACTGATGCCGAAAATCCACTCGCGCCGTGTGCTCTATGTCGCGGTGCTGCTGCACGACATCGCCAAGGGCCGTCGCGGCGACCATTCGATCCTCGGTGCCGAAGTCGCCGAAAAGCTCTGTCCGCGCCTGGGCTTGACGCCGGAGGAGACGGAGACGGTGGCCTGGCTGGTTCGCCACCACCTGCTGATGTCGGCGACCGCGTTCAAGCGCGACCTGTCCGATTTCAAGACCGTGCTCGACTTTGCGACGGAAGTGCAGAGCCCGGAACGGCTGAAACTGCTGCTGATCCTGACCGTCGTCGATATTCGCGCGGTCGGGCCTGGTACCTGGAACGGCTGGAAGGGGCAGCTGCTGCGCCAGCTTTACGAGACGACCGAGGAAGTCCTGCTGCTTGGCCATGCCGCGCGCGGCCGCCGGGAGCGGATCGAGGTCAAGCAGCAGCGCATGGGCGAACAGCTCGGCTGGCCGCAGGAGGACTTCGAACGCCACTGCAACCAGTTCTTCGACGCCTACTGGGTCGCCGAACCGCAGGACGTGCTGTATCTCAACGCGGAGCAAATGCGCATCGCGGAGATGACCGGCCAGGCGCTCTCGGTCGCGACGGTGATCGACATGGACTCCGGTGCCACCTTGATATCGGTCTATGCCGCCGATCATCCGGGGCTGTTCTTCCGGCTGGCGGGAGCGATTTCACTGGCGGGCGCCAATATCGTCGGCGCGCGCATTCACACCACCCGGCAGGGCATGGCGCTCGACAATGTGGTGATCCAGTGCCCGACCGGGGAACTGTTCGATGAGCCGGAGCGGCTGGAGCGCCTGCGCGAAACGATCAAGCAGTCGATTGCGGGCCGCATCAAGCTGCACGACCGGCTGGCCGGCAAACTGCCGGTGCGCCCCGGGCCAGCGTGTTCAAGGTCGAGCCGCGCGTGCTGATCGACAACAAGGCGTCCAATCGCTTCACCGTCGTCGAGGTGAACGCCGCCGACCGCCCGGCCCTGCTGTTCGCGCTGACCTATGCGCTGTATCAGGCCAAGGTGACCGTTCACTCCGCCCATGTCGCGACCTACGGCGAGCGGGCGATCGACGTGTTCTACATCACGGACCTCACCAACGAGAAGATCGTCAACGCCAACCGCCTGCGCAGCCTGGAACGCCGTTCGCTCGCCGCCCTCAAGGGCGAGACTGGCACCGAGGACGAGGCAGAGCCGCTTTCGACCTACCTCGACTCCATGACTGAAGTGGCCTGACGCCTTGCACGGCATCGATCCGGCGGCCCAGGCGATTCTCGTCCGCAACGCTCCGCGCTGGCGCGGGCGGCGGGTCGGCCTGCTCGGCGGCTCGTTCAATCCGGCGCACGCCGGGCATGTCCACATCAGCGTACAGGCGCTGGCACGGCTGGGGCTGGATGCGGTGTGGTGGCTGGTCTCGCCGCAGAACCCGCTCAAGGCCCGTGCCGGCATGGCACCCATCGATGCCCGGCTGGCGGCAGCGCGTGCCGCCGAGCGCCATCCCCGGATCGTACCGACCACGATCGAGACCGACCTGCAGACCGCCTACACTGCGGACACCCTGCAGGCGCTGAAGCGGCTGCACCCAAACACGCAGTTCATCTGGCTGATGGGTGAGGACAACCTGCTGGGATTCCATCGCTGGGATCGCTGGGCCGACATCCTACGCATGGTGCCGATTGCCGTTTTCGCCCGTCCGGGTTATCATGAGCACCGCTGGACGGCTCCAGCCCTGTCCCGGTTGCGGCGCTTCATGCACCGCCAGGCAACCGCCAGGGGCTGGCCGGACTGGTCTTTGCCGGCGCTGGTGCTGCTGGATCACCCCTGCACAGCGCGTCGGCGACGGCTATTCGCCAGCGCGAACCGGATTGGGCGGCGGCGTTCAGCGGCCCGGCCGGACAACCCGCGGCCCTGCGTCCCATGGAGCGCAGCGCCGCCTTACAGGAGACTATCGGCTTGCCCGTTTCCCAGGCTGCCCCAAGCAGCGCCACCCCGCCCCGACGCCAGTCGGCGGCGCGTCCGACCCGGACAGTCGTCTGCTCCATACGGCCATTCTGCAATCGCTCGACGACGACAAGGCCGAAGAGATTGTCTCCATCCCGCTCGCCGGCAAGTCGACCATCGCCGACTATATGGTGATCGCCAGCGGCCGCTCGACCCGGCAGGTGGCGGCCATGGCCCAGCACCTCGCCGAGCGGCTGAAGCGCGACCTCGGCGTCAACGTGCGGATCGAGGGGCTCCAGACCGCGGACTGGGTGCTCATCGACGCCGGCGACGCCATCGTGCATCTGTTCCGGCCGGAAGTGCGCAGCTTTACGGGCTGGAGAAGATGTGGTCGATCGAGGTGCCGGCGGCCCACGCCAGCTGACAGCGCGGCATGCTCCTGCACATTCTGGCGGTCGGCAAGATCGGCCGTTGTCCCGAGGCGGACCTCGTCGACCGTTATCTGGCGCGCATCGCCTGGCCGGTCCGCATCACCGAATCGCCGGACGGGCGGGCGCCGAAATGGCCTACGCCCCTTGCCCCGCACCGCACCCTCGTGCTCGACGAGCGCGGCAAGACCCTCGACAGCATCGCCTTTTCCGCACTGCTCGGCCAATGGCGCGACGGCGGCGTCCGCGAGACGCGGCTGCTGATCGGCGGCGCGGACGGGCACGATGACGCCGTGCGCGCCGAGGCCGACTTCCTGCTGTCGTTCGGGCCGATGACCTGGCCGCACATGATGGTGCGCGCCATGCTGGCCGAACAGCTCTATCGCGCGCTCGCCATTCTCGCCGGGCATCCCTATCATCGCGCCGGATGAAACGCGCCTGCCTCTGCCTGCTGGTCTTGAGCACCGCCATGCCTGCCGCCGCGCAGGACAGCACCCTTGCTGCGCGCGAGCAGGTCCGCGCGCTCGACAAAAACCCGCGACGCGCGCGCGCAGCAGGATACGCTGACCGCGCAGGCGGAGGCGCTCGACCGGCAGCTTGAGGTCACGACCGCGCAGATGGTCGCCCTGGCGCGCGCCATTCAGTCGCACGAACGCCGGCTGTCCGCGCTGGAGGCCTCCCTTGCGCGGCTCGACCGCCTGCAGGCGCAGGCAATCGCCGATCTCGACAGCCGCCGGATGGAGATCGCGAACCTGCTCGCCGCCTTTCAGCGCCTGTCGCGCCGCCCGCCGGCGCTGGTGCTGGTGCGTCCGCAAAGCGCGCTCGAGACGGCGCGCGCGGTCGGCATGATGCAGGCCATGATCGCGGAGCTGCGCGCGCGCGGGCGATCTGCGAAGCAAGGCTGAGGAACTGCGCCGCGTGCGCGATCAACAGGTGGCGGAACGGGCGCGTTACCACGACGAGCTAGCCGACCTTGAGCGCAGCCGCACCGCCATCGAGCAGCTACGGCAGGAGCGAGAGCGCGCGCGCCGGCAGGTGAGTCTGGCGAACGCCCAGACGTCGCAGCGGCTGGCAGACCTCGCGCGCGAAACCGCCAACCTGCAGGATCTTCTGCTAAAGCTTGAGACCGCGAACGTGCGCAGCGAGCATCTGGCATCCTTGCCCGGGCACCGCTTCCGGCCATCCGACCTCGGCCGCCGCCGCGAACAACCCGCCGTGCAGCCGGATGAAGCAAAACGGACAGGGTGCCGGCCCTGGCAGAGCGCCGCTGGCCGCGCCGAATTTTTCCATGCCGGCTGCCGGCCGGATCGCAACCGCGTTCGGCGCGCACACGGAGGCCGGCGTGACGGCGCGCGGCGTCACCATCGTCACGCGCCCCGGCGCGCAGGTGACGGCGGCTGCGTCCGGCCGTGTGCTTTTGCGGGCGAATTCAGGGGCTACGGGCTTTTGCTGATTGTCGCGCATAGCAGCGGTTATCATAGTCTGCTGGCCGGATTCGCCCGTATCGACGCCGCAGTCGGCGCGCAGGTTCGGGCCGGCGAACCGGTGGGGTGATGCCTGGAGATGCGTCGCCCGAACTCTATCTGGAGGTGCGGCAGAACGGGCAGCCAGTCGACCCCTCGGCCTGGCTGCGCCGCTCCAAGACGAGGACGGCACAGGCCCGAAGCGGTTAGAGCTGGTAATTGTTTGGTGGCGCATGGCCCCTAATGTGGGGCATAATGCAGACAACAAGGCGGAACTTATGATGCGAAGCACGCAGCGACTTCTCCGAATCACCTCGATGCTGGCGATGGCCGGCCCTTGCCTTCGCGACCCCGGCGGCGCAGGCGGCGGCGAACGATGCGGAGACTTATCGGCAGCTCGATCAGCTGATGGACGTCTTCGAGCGCGTGCGCGCCGAATATGTCGAGAAGGTGGACGACAAGAAACTGCTGGAAGGCGCGATCAACGGCATGCTGACGTCGCTTGACCCGCATTCGAGCTTTCTCGATGCGCGCGATTTCGAGCAGATGCGCCAGCAGACCGACGGCGAGTATGGCGGTCTGGGTATCGAGGTGACCCAGGAAAACGGCGTGGTCAAGGTGATCTCGCCCATCGACGACACCCCGGCGTCGCGCGCTGGCATCAAGGCTGGCGATTACATCACCCAGATCAACAAGGAGCCGATTTTCGGCCTCAGCCTGCAGGACGCCATCGCCAAGATGAAAGGGCCGCCGAAGACGTCGATCACCCTGACCATCGCGCGCGAGGGCGAGGACAAGACCCGGGACGTCGTGCTGGTGCGGGAGATCATCACCCTCAACCGGGTCAAGAGCGAGGTGAAAGCAGGCACTGTCGGCTACATCCGGGTGTCGCAGTTCAACAAGAACGTTGGCGCGTCGACACGTGCGGCGGTCGCCGATCTGCAACAGAAGATCGGCGACAAGCGCGTGACCGGCTACGTGCTCGACCTGCGCCGCAATCCGGGCGGTCTGCTCGATCAGGCGATCGAGGTCAGCGACGTGTTTCTCGAGCGCGGCGAGATCGTGTCGCAGCGCGGCCGGCGCAAGGACGACATCCAGCGCTATTACGCGCGCCCCGGCGACCAGACCAACGGCAAACCGATCATCGTTCTGGTCGACGAATCGAGCGCGTCCGCGTCGGAAATCGTCGCCGGCGCCCTGCAGGACCACCGGCGCGCACTCGTGCTCGGTCAGCGCACCTTCGGCAAGGGGTCGGTGCAGACCCTGATCCCCTGTCCGAGGACACAGCGCTGCGCCTGACCACGGCACGCTATTATACGCCTTCCGGCCGGTCGGTTCAGGAACTCGGCGTCCAGCCGGACATCCTGGTGCCGCAGCTCTCGGACCCGGACCTCAACAACCGGCCGCGCCTGCGTGAGGCGGATCTGCGCAACCACCTCATCAACAACAGCAGCGGCGCAAGCCGGACCGAAGAGGTCGACGACAAGCCGGATCCCCGCTTCAACGCCACCGCGGATGCGCTGAAGAAGCTGAAAATCGACGACTTCCAGTTGGATTACGCCATCAAGGTTCTGAAGCGTCTTGAAAAGGCTCCGGCGAAGGTGGCATCTGCGGCCCGGTAGCAAAGAGGCCGCATGACCGACACAGGCGAAGACATCCAGACCGGGCAGGGTGCGACCGATAGCGGGCCGCCCCGTCCTGCCGCTGCGACTGACTGGGAAGCGACGGCGCGGATCATCCGCGCCAGCAGCGCTGCCCGCCTTGCCGAGACGCGCGGCGGGCGCCGGCGCGGGCGGGTCAGCGTCCTGCACATGGTCATGATGGCCGGCGTCGCCGTCCTGCTGTTGAGCGCGCTGGCCGGCGCCTTCTCGCGCGTGCTGCTGCCGATGATGAAAAACTGGAAGCGCGACCAGGAAATGGCGGTCGCCGCCCGGGAACAGGGCCTGGCGGAAAGCGGCGAAGACGTCGGGATGCCCGCGGAGCAGAAGCGCCGCGCGGCGGCCGCCGCGCGGGCAGCCGCCGGCAAAACCCCGATCCGCTGATGGAGCAAAGCGGGACATCCCCGCGCGCCAGGCTGGAGACGCCCGCTGATGCCGCCCCAAGGGCGAAGACAAGCCGCTGCAACTTGTGCCGGAGCGCCAGTCCAGCCTGACACAGCAGCAGCTTGCGGCGCTGCAGGACATCGCGCCCGCAGGCGCGCCGCCGCGGCCCTGGGCGGCGATCGTGGTGACGGAGGTCGGCGGCAATCCGGCGCTGGCGAAGGCGATCGTCGAGACCCTGCCGAGTACCGTAGCCATTGGCATCGCGCCGCTTGGCAAGGCAAGCCGCGAGCTCGCGACGGCGGCGCGCGGCAAGGGGCACGAGGTCTGGGCCGGCGTGCCGATGCAGCCGCTCAGCTATCCGCGCAACGACCCCGGTCCGCACACGATCAAGCTGGACGCCAGCACCGAACAGAACGCCGCCAACCTGGCGTGGGCGCTGGCGCAGGCACCCGGCGCTGTCGGCGCCTACAACATCATGGGGTCCGCCGTCACCCGCGACGAAGCGGTGATGACCGGCGTCCTGCGCCAGCTCAAGGCCGGCGACCTGATGTTCCTCGACGCCCGCGCCGCCGTCGACACCGTGTCCCGGATCTGGGTCAGACCCTTGGCATGCCGGTCGCCGTCAACGACCGCTACATCGAGTCGACGCCTTCGGTCGCGGATATCGCGGTGCTGTCCACGCAGTCGCGCCAGCGTGGTTACGCCACCGTCTTCGTCGAAGCCTCCCGCGTGCGGTGAAGACCGTGCAGGCACTGATCGCCGGCTTCGAGGCCGAAGGGATCAATCTCGTGCCGCCGAGCATCATTGCACGACACGCCCAGCAGCGCACGGTGGCGGCGCGGTGAGGACAAACCGCCCGGCCCTTGCCCCTGCTCTGGCTGTCGCCGCCTCGACGCTGCTGCTCGGCGGCGCGCTGGCGTTCCAGTTTGTCGGCGGCCTGTTCCCCTGCGAGATGTGCCTCTGGCAGCGCTACCCGCATGCCGCCGCGATCGGGCTCGGGCTGGCGGCGCTCGCCGCCGGCACGCGCCACGAACAGGCAAGCCGCGCCCTCACCCTGCTTGCAGCACTGGCGTTGCTGACGACGGCCGGCATCGGCCTGATGCATGTCGGCGTGGAGCAGAAATGGTGGGAAGGCCCGACCGCCTGCTCGGCCGAAGGCGTTGCCGGGTCGACCGCGGACATGCTGAAGCAGTTGATCGCCACGCCCGCTATCCGCTGCGACGAAATCGCATGGTCCCTGTTCGGCGTGTCCATGGCGGGCTACAACCTGCTGTTGTCGCTCCTCGCTGCCGCAGGTGTCTTATGGCTGATCCGAACCCCGCGCATGCAGACCAAATGATCGCCCGGATGATCCGGGTCGACCAGGCCGGGGAATATGGTGCCGTGCGCATCTATGCCGGCCAGCGCGCGGTCATGGGCGACCGGCATCCCTGCGCTGTCGAAATCCAGCGCATGGCCGACCAGGAGGCTGCGCACAAGGCGGCGTTCGACGCCATGATCCCGGCACGCCGCGTACGCCCGACCCTGCTGCAGCCACTCTGGCATGTCGCCGGCTATGCGCTGGGGCTGCCACCGCACTGATCGGCCCCAAGGCCGCGATGGCCTGCACCGTTGCGGTCGAGACCGAAATCGACCGGCATTACGCTGCGCAACTTGCGCAGCTTGCAGACGAAGAGCCGGCGCTGCGCGAGACGATCGCGCAATTCCAGGCCGAGGAGCTGGAACACAAAGCGACAGCGCTCGACCTTGGGGCGGAACAGGCGGTTGCGTATCCCCTGTTGTCTGGCATGATCCGCGCCGGATGCCGTCTGGCCATCCGCTTGTCGGAGCGTCTATGAAACACGTCCTTGCCATCCTCGGGAGCCTCCTGCTCATGACCGCACCCGCCGCCGCCCGCCCGGACTATGTGATCGTGCTGCATGGCGGCGCCGGCGTGTTCGACGCCAAGGATTTCCCGGCCGAAAACGCGCCGCCTACCATGACGCGCTGCGCGGGCCTTGCTTGCGGCCGAAGCGCGGCTGAAGGCCGGCGGCACGGCGGTCGACGCGGTCGAGGCGGCGCTCAGACCGCTGGAGGACTCGCCGCTGTTCAACGCCGGGCGGGGTGCCGCACTGACCCACGAGGGCCGCGCCGAGCTGGATGCTGCGATCATGGACGGCGCGACGCTCGCTGCCGGGTCGGTCGCCGGCGTCACCACGGTGCGCAACCCGATCAGCCTTGCGCGCG
This sequence comes from Hankyongella ginsenosidimutans, assembly GCF_005144965.1. Lineage (GTDB taxonomy): Bacteria > Pseudomonadota > Alphaproteobacteria > Sphingomonadales > Sphingomonadaceae > Hankyongella > Hankyongella ginsenosidimutans. Next base: position 1,114,472 of record NZ_CP039704.1, on the reverse strand, counting down.
CCGTGATGACGGACGGCCGCCACGTCATGATGCAGGGCGCGGGCGCCGACGCCTTCGCCGCCGAGCAGAAGCTCGAGCTGGTGCCGAACGACTATTTCGTCACCCCGGAGCGCGTGAAGCAGCTTGAGGAGGCCCAGCGCGAGAAGGCCGCCTTCAAGATCGACAAATACGGCACGGTCGGTGTGGTGGTGCTCGACCAGGCCGGCAATCTGGCGGCCGGCACCTCGACCGGCGGCATTGCCAACAAGCGGTTCGGGCGCGTCGGCGACTCGCCGATCATCGGTGCCGGCACCTATGCCGACAACGCCAGTTGCGGCGTCTCCGCGACCGGCTCCGGCGAATATTTCATCCGCGCGACCGCCGCCCGCTCGGTGTGCGCCCGCATGGAATTCGGCAAGCTGAGCCTCAAGGAGGCAGCGGATGCCACCATCGCCCACATCGGGAAGATCGGCGGCGATGGCGGGCTGATCGCGCTCGACCGGGAGGGCAACTACGCCTTCGCCCTCAACACGCCCGGCATGTATCGCGGCGTTCTGCTTGCCGGCCAGCCGCCGCAGACCTTCATCTTCAAGGACGATGCGCCGACCACGAAGTAGCGCCAACACCCTAGAGCATCCACCTCCAGAGTATCAACACATGGCCAAACTGCCGCCGCTCGGTCGCCGCCCGTTCCTCAAGATGCACGGGCTCGGCAACGATTTCGTGATTTTCGACGCCCGCACCCAGTCGCTGCGGCTCAACTACGATGTGGTGCGCCGCGTCTCCAACCGGCTGACCGGCATCGGCTGCGACCAGTTGATCGTGATGGAGCCCTCCAACCGCGCCGACGTGTTCATGCGCATCTACAACCAGGACGGCGGCGAAGTCGGGGCCTGCGGCAACGCCAGCCGCTGCGTCGCCACCCTGGTCGGCCACGCCTGCACCATCGAGACGCGCGGCGGCCTGCTCAGCGCGACCCCGGACGGCGCGAGCAGCGCCACCGTCGACATGGGCGCGCCGCGCTTCGGCTGGGACGAAATCCCGCTCGCCTACCCGATGGACACGCTCGCCATGCCGGTCGCCTGGGAGGGGCTGGCCAACCCGGCCGGCGTCAACGTCGGCAACCCGCACGCCGTGTTCTTCGTCAGCGACCTCGCCGCCAACGACCTGCACACGCTTGGCCCCAAGATTGAGCACGATCCGCTGTTCCCCGAGCGGGTCAACGTCGACGTGGCGCTGGTCCAGGACCGGCAGACCATCCTGCTGCGGGTGTGGGAGCGCGGGGCCGGGCTGACACTCGCCTGCGGTACCGGGGCCTGCGCGACCGCCGCCGCCGCCATCCGCCGCGGCCTGACCGACCGGCGCGTGACCGTGCATCTGCCCGGCGGGCCGCTCACCATCGAATGGACGACGGACAACCGGCTGCTGATGACCGGCGGGGTCGCCACCGCGTTCACCGGCGAGGTCGACCTTGACGCCTATGCCGGCTGAGCTGACCCGCCTGTTCGCGACCCCGGTCTACCGGGCCAGCCTCGACGCAGCCGGGAACCCGGCGCTGGAAGCCGCCTGCCGCTCGATCGCCGAGGATGACGCCGCCGGCCAGCGCTGGTGCGAGAAGAACGCCTACCTCGGCTACACGTCCTATGCGTCCCTCAATGATCTGCCCTGGCGCTTCCCCGAGTTCAAGCGGCTGGCCAAGGCGCTGGACCCGCATGCGCGCGCCTTCGCCAAAGCCCTGGGCTTCGATCTGGCCGGCCGGAAGCTCGCGCTCGACAGCCTGTGGATCAACATCCTGCCGACCGGGGCAGGGCACAGCGGCCACATCCACCCGCATTCGGTCATCAGCGGCACCTATTATGTCGCGATGCCGGCCGGAGCAAAGCCCCTGCGCCTGGAGGACCCGCGCCTGCCGCTCATGATGGCCGCGCCCACCCGCAGGAAGAGCGCGCCGCAGGACCAGCAGCCGTTCGTCGACATGCCGGCGCAGCCTGGCGAGCTGCTGCTGTGGGAGAGCTGGCTGCGCCACGAGGTGCCGCCCAACCTCGCCGACGGGGACCGCATCAGCGTCAGCTTCAACTACCGCTGGGGCTGAGCCGCGCCACCGTCATCGCGAGCGCCGTGGCTTTGCCAGATTTGTCGATGCTCCGCTTTCCAAACCTCAGCTTGTGATTGGTTGCGATGGCAATGCCAATCGGTTCGGCGCTTGGGCATCTGCCCCGCAGCCACTCGGTCAGCATGTTTGAACCATATGCGAAATACCGGAATGTCATGCATTTTGTCCGTGGGCCACCGCGCGGCCTGCCCCTCTCGAAAAGCTCAAATATGCAGCGCGTTCGCCCCCGCCGGATCGCGCGGATAGACGGCGACAGACACCTGCACCTTGCGGTTGAGCCGGTCGAGGATGGTCATCAGGCGGTCGATGGTGAAGCTCTTGAGCCGTGCCTGCCGGATGCGGGAGAAGTCGGCGGCGGCAACGCCGGTGAGCTTTTCGGCGGCGCGCACGGTCAGCTTGTCGGCGGCCAGCGTCTTGCCGATCTCGGCGGCAAGGATGGCGCGGAACTGTTCCAGTTCAGCGTTGGGCAAGCCCAGATCGGCAAACACGTTGCCGGAGCCGCGCACCAGTTCGAAGTCCTCTTCTCGGCCATTATTCGCTTGGTTGCTCATGCCAACGCCTCCTTCAAGCGTTTGATCCGCTCCTTCACCACGTCGATTTCATGCTTCGGCGTGGCGATGCCGCTCTTCGATCAGTTGGAGCGCATAGATCACGCGGAATGCGTCCCCGCGCTCCTTGATGGCCAGTTCCCACACGCCTGCGCCAAGGCCGGTCATCGGCTTGGCAATCTCTGGCGTGTCTCCTTCCGCAATCTGCGTCAGCCCCCGCGCGGCTTTTGCTGTGCGGGCAGGGGAAAGGCCTTGAAGTCCTTCAACGCCCCTTGCGCCATGAGATGTGGCGCAGTGCTTTCGAGCCATATCGCAATGTAGTTAAATTTAACTACAAATGCAAGGGGTGGGTCGGGCAGGCGGGCCATGCCCATGCCCGCGAAGTGTACCGCCAACCCTGCGTCGGTCTGACGGCCTCCGCGCAAGGACGGGTTCGAATCGCCCTACCGGCAGTAGGCCTGGTTGGGCGGCTGGATGACGCAGGCGCCGCGCTGGCCGCCGCGCAGCAGGCTGAAGCGAATGCCGTCGCCGGAGGCCCTGGCCGCCTGGTCCAGTTCCTTGACGGTGTCGACGGATGTGCCGCCAACCGTCTCCAGAATATCGCCGGGGCGCACCATGCCGAGGCGCGCGGCCAGGGACTGCCCGCTCACCTCGAGCACGATCACCCCGCGCTCCTGCGGCACCGCCAGTTCCTGCGCCAGCGCCGGCGACAGGTTGGCGACCTTGAGGCCTGTGAACGGCGTGCGCCCGCCCAGCACGGTGACGTCGCGCGGCGGCGTCTCCGGCGGCGCGACGGCGGTGACCGAGACCTGGGCGACCTTGCCCTTGTGCATCACCTGCAGGCGCAGGCTCTGGCCGGGCTGGCGGGTCGCGATCTGGAAGCGCAGCGCCTCCGGATCGGTGACCGGCACGTCGTTGATCGCCAGCACGATGTCGCCCGCCTCCAGCCCGGCCCTGGCCGCCGGTGACCCGCTGGACACGCGGTTGACCAGCACGCCCATCGGCTTTTGCAGCTCAAGGGTTTGGGCCAGCTCCGAATCGATGGCCTGCGTCTCCAGCCCGATCCACGGCCGCACCACCTTGCCGGTGCCGGCCGCCGCGATCACCGAGCGCACGAGACTGACCGGCACCGCGAACCCGATGCCGACCGAGCCGCCGGACTGCGAATAGATGAAGGTGTTCAGCCCGATCAGGCGGCCGTCCATGCCGACCAGCGCGCCGCCCGAGTTGCCGGGGTTAATCGCTGCGTCGGTCTGGATGTAATATTGGTAGCCGGTCGGCCCTTCGCCGCCCGAGCGCAGCGCCGAGACGATGCCGTGCGTCACCGTCTGGCCGACGCCGAACGGGTTGCCGATCGCCAGCACCAGATCGCCGACCTTCACGAGGTCGGAGTCGCCGAGCGGCAGCACCGGCAGCTTCTCAGCCCCGGCGTTGATGCGGATCAGCGCGAGGTCCGAGCGCTCGTCCGAGAGGATCAGCTTCGCCTCGAACTCGCGCCGGTCAGCCAGCACGACGCGAATCTGGTCCGCATCGCCGACCACGTGGCGGTTGGTGACGATCAGCCCGTCCGGCGAGACGAGCACGCCGGACCCGAGCGAACGCTCCACCCGGTCCCGCGACAGGCCGCTCGGGTTGCCGAAGAAGAATTGCAGCAGCGGATCGCTCAGCATCGCGTTGCGGCGCTGGCGGACGACCTTCGCCGTGTAGATGTTGACGACCGCCGGCGACGCGCGCTCGACCACCGGCGCATAGGACAGCATGACCTGCTGGTTGCTCGTCGGGGCGGTACGGTCCAGCCCTCCGGCGCTGCCAGCGTTCCCGCCTGCTGGGCGCGGGGCGCATCGTTGGAATAGTGCAGGGCCAGCGCCGCGCCGGCAAACAAGCCGGCCAGCAGAAGAAGCGCTGTTTTGCTCAGTCGGACCATGGCCATGGCTCCCTTGCGTGCAAAACGCATCATTGCGCGAGTTTCCTTCATGCCTCTGCCATCAGTGTGCGGACGAATTCCGATAAACCGGTCTGGCGCTGGCGCTTCAAGCGCTCCGCCGCCAGAATGATCTTGAGCCGCGACAAGCAGTCTTCAAGATCATCGTTCACCAGCACATAGTCATATTCGGCCCAGTGGCTGATCTCGCCGGCCGCGCGCGCCATGCGCCCGGCGATCACGTCTGCCGATCCTGCGCCCGGCTGTGCAGCCGGGCATGCAGTGCCGCAATCGACGGCGGCAGGATGAACACGCGCACCAGATCCTCGGGCCGCGCCTGATGCAACTGCTGGGTGCCCTGCCAGTCGATGTCGAACAGCACATCGCGGCCCTGGTCCAGCATCGCCTCGACCGGTGCGCGCGGCGTGCCGTAGCGATTGTCGAACACCTTGGCCCACTCGAGGAACGCGCCTTGCGACACCATGGCGTCGAAGCGCGCCCGGTCGACGAAATAATAGTCCCGGCCGTCCACCTCGCCGGCGCGCATGGGCCGGGTGGTCGCCGAGACCGACAGGGCGATGTCCGGATCGCTGGCCAGCAGTGCGCGCGAGCGTGCTTTTGCCCGCGCCGGACGGCGAGGACAGCACGAACATCAGCCCGCGCCGCTGCTCCGTCGCCATTTCAGAGCGGGTCCGGCCCCAGCATCGTCTCGGCGCGCACGACCTCGTGGAAGCGCGCTTCGTCGATCAGCTTCAGGTCCAGCGCGGCTTCCAGCAGGGTCTGGCCCTTCTTGTGGGCGTGCTTGGCGATTGTCGCGGCGTTGTCGTAGCCGATCTCGGGTGCCAGCGCCGTCACCAGCATCAGGCTCTGATCGACCAGCTGCTTGAGGCGCTTGGTATTCGGCTCGATGCCGGCGACGCAGCGGTCTGCAAACGAGACCATGCCGTCGGCGAGCAGGCGGATCGACTGCAGCACATTGTAGGCGATGACCGGCTTGAACACGTTCAGTTCGAAATGGCCCTGGGCACCGGCGACCGTCACTGCAACGTGGTTGCCCATGACCTGCGCGGCCACCATCGTGAGGCTTTCGGCCTGGGTCGGGTTGACCTTGCCTGGCATGATCGAGGAGCCGGGCTCGTTCTCCGGCAGCAGCAGTTCGCCGAGCCCCGAACGCGGGCCGGAGCCGAGCAGGCGGATGTCGTTGGCGATCTTGTTGACGCCGACCGCCAGCACGTTGAGCACGCCGGACAGCTCGACCAGCGCATCGTGGGTCGCCAGCGCCTCGAACTTGTTCGGCGCGGTGACGAACGGCAGCCCGGTGATCGTCGCAACCTCGGCGGCGAAGCCTTCCGCGAAGCCCTGGAAGCTGTTGAGGCCGGTGCCGACCGCCGTGCCGCCCTGCGCCAGCGCGTAGACGCGCGGCAGCGCTGCCTCCAGCCGCTCGATGCCATAGGCGATCTGCGCCGCGTAGCCCGAGAATTCCTGGCCCAGCGTCACCGGCGTCGCATCCTGCAGGTGCGTGCGGCCCAGCTTGATGATGTCGGCCCAGGCCTTGGCCTTGACGTCCAGCGCCGCATGCAGGTGGCGGCAGGCGGGGATCAGCCGCGCGACCACCTCGCGGGCGGCGGCGATGTGCATGGCGGTCGGGAACGAGTCGTTGGACGACTGCCCGCGGTTCACATGGTCGTTGGGATGCACCGGCGACTTGCCGCCGCGCACGCCGGCCAGCATCTCGTTGGCGCGCCCGGCGATCACCTCGTTGGCGTTCATGTTCGACTGGGTGCCCGATCCGGTCTGCCAGACCACCAGCGGGAACTGGTTGTCGTGGCGGCCGTCGATGACTTCCTGCGCGGCGGCGGCGATGGCCTCGGCGATCTTGGCGTCAAGCTGGCCGAAGCGGTTGTTCACCCGCGCCGCCGCCAGCTTGACGATGCCAAGCGCATGGACCAGCGGGGCCGGCATGCGCTCGTCGCCGATCGGGAAATTGCCGATCGAGCGCTGGGTCTGCGCGCCCCAGTAGACGTCGGCGGCGACGTCGATGGGACCGAAGCTGTCGGTTTCAATGCGGGTGGCGGACATGACGACCTCTTGTTCTGTCAGGATTTCTTGCGGAAACGGTCAAGCGAGACGACCTTGCCGCCGCCGCCGCCGCTGTCGTCGGGGCGGGCGGGTCCGGTTCCTCGCGGGGTGGTGCGGCGACGGCCGCCGGCTCGTCCGGCTGATACGCCGGCGGCTGGAACTGCAGACCGAAATTCACGCCCGGATCGACAAAGCTGACCAGTGCATCGAACGGCACGACCAGCCGCGTCGGTACCTGGTTGAACGACAGGCCGACCTCGAAACGGTCATCCGCCACCTTGAGGTCCCAATAGCGGTTCTGCAGCACGATGGTCATGTCGTCCGGGTAGCGGGCGCGCAGGTCAGGCGGCATCACCACGCCGGGATAGCCGGTGCGAAAGCCGATGAAGAAATGGTGCTTGCCCGGCAGGCCGGTCATGGCGACATCGGTCAGCACCTTGCGCACGACGTCGCGCAAGGCGTCCTGTACGAAATCCTCGTACGGGATCAGACTCTCCGGCGGCGTCTCTTCGTTGGCCATGAAGCGGCGTTTCTCCTGCGGCATCGTCTCTTGCGGGCAATCGTCCGGGTTTAGCCGCCAACCAGAAGATGGACAACCACCAACCCGGCCTCTTCGTCAACTTCACAGCGGCGAATTTGCGCATCGCGGCGCGCAAGAGCCAGCACCGCTGGCGGCTCGGGCGGCGGGCACACAATCACGTCCGCCTGCTGGAGCAGGCGCAACTGGCCCAGCGTCAGCGTGTCCGGATCGTCCGCCAAGATCCGGACGATGTGCTTGGCTGGGGAGGCTGCGCCGGCCAGCGCGTGTGCGATCGCCGCCTCCGGCTCCTGGTGCGGAACCATCGGATCGAGCGCGCCGCCCGGACGCAGCAGCGCATCCCAGAACCGTCGACGCGCGGGCACGCCCGTGTGGATTGCGGTAACGGCAGCGCGAGCAGCGAAGATCGCATCCGCAAGCGCGCCCAGTCCGGGCGGCAGCCAGGTCTCGAACCGCTCGCGCAGCGCCTTGGCGAGCGAGGCGGAAGCACCGCCGGTCGAGACCGAAATCACAACCGTGTCGCGATCGACGATGGCCGGTACCGAGAAATCGCACAATGCCGGCCTGTCGACGACATTCACCAGCAGGCCTCTCGTGCGCAGCTGCTCAGCGGCGTCCGCCGCCGCCGCTTCGTTGTCCAGCGCCACGAAGGCGATCCGGGCCTGTGCCGCGCGCAGGTCATCCGGCGTGACCGGCGTGCCGCCAGCCGCTGCGATCAACCGCGCCTTGGCGTCCGCCGCCGGCCCGACGCCCATAAGCACGACCGGCTTGCCGGTAATCGAGATATGCAGAGGCAGAGTACGCATAAGGACCCATTCCAACGGAGAACCTGACAAGTTGCGACGAACTGACGACGACGCCCGTGCAACGTCAATGGATTATTAATTGTTACGCCACTAGCGTCCATCGATCGGGGAATAAAATGCATAACGCCAGCGATACAGGGGAGTCGTTCCATTCTGAACGAACAATACAAACGTTAACCGCCGGGTTGTCCACGACTCCGGCTGCATAATGGCGTTTCACGCCCTTCTCACGCATGCGTTTTCAGGCGTTTTTCTGAAGATGCGGGGAAAAATGAGTTATCTGCGCGACAGCGACTTCTTTAATCTACCGGAGGATGATGCGGAGGCGTTCATTCATCTGGAAGGCATTTCTCGTACACGCCTGCTGGAAAGCATCCACGGCGAATTCAGTAGCGACTCGTACGACGCGATCTACCGCTACATGAACGAGATTACGGCGATCGCCATGGAGCTGAACGTCGGCGATCTCTACTTCGAGACCGAAACCGACAGCTACAACACCGAGTTCAAACGCTTCCTGATGTCTGTCGACTCGATCATCGCCCGGCTGCGCGTCCAGCGCGCCAAGCGCGACCGCCAAGGCGCGCTTGAGTTGGCCAACGTCGCGCATGGCGCCATTCAAGCGCACCTGGTGAGGCTGAAGTCGGAAATCCGCGCGACCGGCATGGCGGAAGGCCGCAAGCGCAGTCTGCTCGACAAGGTCGACGATCTCGAACTGGACATCGTTGAGCGTCGCATGGCCCCGGAGACGATTGTGCGCTTCTCGCCGGCCATGCGCGTGCGGCGGTAGAGGAGACCTGTGCGCGAATATAAATCCTCCCATTTAGGGGTGTCCGTCTGAAAGACGGACGCAGCAGCGAAAAGCCCATAAATATCATGAATCACCCACCCTCCACCACCTTGGAGGGTGGTCCCCTTCCCCGGCGGGGAGGAATAATCACCCGCGCACAGGTCTCCTCTACAGCGGTACGAGGGGACGCCTGCGGCCTGCGCTGCCTGACAGAGTGTCCGGTCCAAGCTCGCCAGCGGCAATCCGCGCCGTAAAGCCAGCTCAAGATAAGCCGCGTCATAGACTGACAGACTGTATTTGTCTGACAAAGCCAGCGTCGATGACCAGGCAAAGTCGTTGGTCATGCTGTCAACCGTCAACGGGTATGCGGCGAATTGGTCCAGAAGCTGATCGCGCATGGCGCGTTCGATACGGCCGCGCCGGACTGCCGTTTGCAGGCCGTTTGCGATTTCAAGTCGCCATAAGGATGGAACGACCGCGCCATGACTCGCGATGTCATGCGCAATTTTATGACAGCTGGAGATTGCTCGTCGCGAAAACACCAGGCCAAGGCGACGGAAGAATCGAGTACCAGCATCAGCGCCGGCCCTCATCGATCAAATCGCGAATGAGAAGGCCGCCCAGTGTGTTCCGTTCGCCAAGAGCCAGCAGTTTTGCGCAGCCGCACGCGCCTGAGCACGCCGGTCCGCATCCTGAACGCCGACCAGTCGAGCGATCGGTTTGCCCCGGCGGGTGATCACCACCTCCTCGCCCTTCGCCACCCGGTCCAGCAGGGCCGAAAGCGTGTTCTTTGCTTCGAACGAACCGACTTCGATCATCGCCAGCCTCCAGAATATCATCATCTAGCTGTCTAGCTTATTGCGAAGTGCATGAAAAGCCTTGACCGCATGCGGATTTCTGCGCTGGCGTGTGTTACCGTTTCAGAAGGAGAGCGGACGCATGAACGTGCTCGCGGTCTACAACTTCAAGGGTGGGGTCGGCAAAACCACGACCGCCGTGAACCTGGCCTGGCTTGCCGCAAAGCAGGGCCAGCGAACCTTGCTGTGGGATCTCGATGCGCAGGGCGGGGCCACCTTCCTGATCGACGCCCAGCCGGGGCTCGAGGGTGGCGCCAAGAAGCTGCTGCGCGACAAGGACGCCCTGATCGACAAGATCATCCCCAGCCCCTACGAGCGGCTCGACATCCTGCCGTCCGACCTGTCGCTGCGGCACCTCGACCGGCGGCTCGCCGGCAACGATGACGACCGGCGCATCGTCAAGATGCTGAAACCGCTGAGCGACGTCTACGACTGGGTGATCCTCGATGCGCCGCCGTCGCTGTCCGAGCTGGCGGAGCAGATTTTCCGCGCCAGCCAGGCGCTGCTGGTGCCGCTGCTGCCGACGCCGCTGTCGGTGCTCGCCTACGGCCAGTTGCGGGCCTATCTGGCGCGGGAAAAGACGCCAAAACCCCGCCTGATGCCGTTCCTGTCGATGGTCGATGCGCGCAAGAAGCTGCACAAGGACATGATCGAGAGCCTGCCCGCCAAGGAGCCTGACCTGCTGCAAACCCACATCCCTATTCCAGCGCGGTGGAACGGGTGGCTGTGCAGCAGGCGCCGCTCGGCGTCAGCGCTGCCGGCAGCAAGCCGGCGGCCGCCTTCCAGGCGCTCTGGCGCGAGGTGGAGGGCAAATTCGCATCATGACGGCCCGCTGGTCGGTCGTCGTCCCCTACTATAACGAGGCGGACGGCTTCCTGGAGCCCATGCTGCGCTCCCTGCTGGCGCAGAGCGTGCGGCCGCTCACCCTGATCCTGGTCGACAACAATTCGTCCGACGCCTCGGCCGAAATCGCCCGCGCGGTGACCGCGCAGGTGCCGGATGTGACCATCCTGCACCTGCACGAGCCGCGCGCCGGCCAAGTCTATGCGCTTGAGGCCGGGCTGGCGGCGGTCGAGACCGAGTTCGTCGCCGTCTGCGACGCCGATACCATCTATCCGCCGCAGTATCTTGCCAACGCCGAGCGACTGTTCGACCGTCACGGCCCGCGCGTTGTCGCTGTGCTGGCGATGGGCGTGGGGCCGGACCCGACACGCTGGCAGGCCCGGCTGAAGCGCTGGAAGGGCGTGGTCATGTCCCGCCTGCTGCCGGGGCAGGCGCACACCGGCGGCTACGCTCACTGTTTTCGCACCGCGGCGCTGCGCGCGGCCGGCGGCTATTCCAAGGCGCTATGGCCCTATCTGCTGAAAGACCATGAGCTGATCCACCGGGTGCTGAAACAGGGCCGCACGCTCTATGACGCCGACCAGTGGTGCCAGCCGTCCGACCGGCGCGCAGACCGCACGGCAGTGCGCTGGACGCTGCCCGAGCGGCTGCTTTACCACCTGACGCCGTTCGCCGCGAAGGACTGGTTCTTTTACCGGTTCCTGGCCAGGCGATTCGAGGCACGGCAGATGAGCGACATCAAGCTGCGCCAGCGCGCCTGGGAAAAGCCGGGTACCGGCAATCAGGGTAGGTGCGGCCCTTCCAGCGCCCGCCACGCTTCATCCAGTGGTTCCAGGCGGAAGAGAAGGTCATCGTGGCATACAGCGCGCCGGCAAACGGCAGCAGCGGGGCGCGCCACAGCGCCTTGCGATAGTCCTTGAGGGTCGGTGCGAACGCCAGCGCCATCAACGCCCAGCCGAGCAGGCCGAGCGCCCCCGCCCGCCAGTCCCCGTGCAGCGGCGACGCCAGCGCCAGAGCCGGTGCCGCCAAGTACAGCCAGGCCATGCCGAGGAGGGTCCCCGCCAGCAAGACCGGGCTGTGCCGCAACTGGGCGTAGGCTGTGCGCGCAACCATCGACCAGATGCTCCCGATCGACCGGTTGTCGCGCAGCGAGGTCGCAGCACCCTCGTCCGCCAGGCCGATCCAGATGCGGCCTGAGGCGCGCTTGACTGTCGCAGCCAGCGCGCAGTCATCGATCAGGGTGCCGCGGATGGCCTCCGGCAGGTCGCAGGCTCCGGCGGTTTCGGCACGCAGCAGCATCACGCCGCCGGCCGCCGCCGCCGTACGGCGGGCCGGATCGTTCGACCAGGCGAACGGATACAGTTTCTGGAAGAACAGAATGAACGCCGGGATCAACAGGCCGGCCCAGAACCCGCGCGCATCCAGCCGGCTCATCAGCGACACGAGATCGAGCCGCCCGGCCTCGGCCCTGGCGACCAGCCGGGACAGGGTCTCGGGGCCGAACGCGATATCGGCGTCGCACAGCAGCAGATAGGTCGGCGCCCACGTGCGGGCGGCGGCGATGCCCTGCGCCTGCGCCCACAGCTTGCCGGTCCAGCCGGCCGGCAGCGGCGCACCGGCCAAGACGGTCAGCCGATCCGCCGCCCCGATGTCCGCAGCAGCGGCACGGGCGATCTGCGCCGTGCCATCGGACGACGCATCGTCGACCACGATCAGATGGAAGACCCCGGATAGACGCTCGAGAGGTGTGCGCGGACCACGGCACCGATCGACTCCGCCTCATCGCGCGCCGGGATCACGCCGACGACATCGGGCCAGCGCTGCGGGGCGGGCGCATCGCCCAGCCGCACATCGGCGCGCCAGAAACCGCCGCGCGCAACCAGCATGAACGTCCAGGCGGCGACAATCGTGGTCGCGAACAGGGCAAGGTTTGTCATGCCCCGAAATAACGCGCGCCGCTTGACCTGCAAAGCCGGGGACCGATAGGGACAGCGTTATGTCTTCACCCGTTCAGAGCCTGGCTGCATCCGATGCGCCGGAAGCAAACTCCGGCAAGGGAGCGGCGGACGAGAATTTCCCGGTCGGCTCGTTCCTGATCGCGTCGCATCTGAGGCCGCATGTCGCGGCCTTCTACGCGTTCGCGCGTGCCGCGGACGATATCGCCGATCACGCGGAACTGGCCGCGGACGACAAGATCGCCCGGCTCGATGCTCTGGAGGCGGCTCTCACGGGCCAGCAGGGCTTTGGTGCGGGTTACGCCAAGGCGCACCGGCTGCGGGAGTCGCTGGCGCAGTGCGGCGTGACCGATGCGCATGCACGCGCGCTTCTCAGCGCCTTCCGCCAGGATGCAACCAAGACCCGCTATGCGAACTGGGCGGAGCTGCACGACTACTGCCGTCGCTCGGCGGACCCGGTGGGGCGCTTCCTGCTCGACCTGCACGGCGAGGACCCGGCGCTTTACCCGGCATCCGACGCGCTGTGCTCGGCGCTGCAGGTGCTCAATCACCTCCAGGACATGGGCGACGACCTGCAGCAGATCGACCGCTGCTATGTCGCGCTCGACTGGCTGGCGGCGGCGGGCGGGTCCATCGACGACGTGCGCGCCGCCCGGCTCTCGCCTGCCCTGCGCACCACCATGCACCAGATGCTGGATGCGACCGATATCTGGGTGCGACAGGCGCGTGCCCTGCCGCGCGGCCTCAGGACCGGCGGCTCGCCATGGAGTCGGCGGTGATCGTCGCGCTGGCGCGCAAGCTCAGCACGCGGCTGCGCCGGGGCGATCCGCTGGCGACCCGGGTCAAGCTCTCGAAGTTCGATTTCCTCTCCGCCTTCACGGAAGGCGTGTTCGTCGGCCTGTTTGCCCGGGCATGAGCGCGGCGATCGCCCTGCCGGACGCGCTGGCGCATGTGCGCGCGGTGGTCGAGCGTTCCGGCACCTCGTTCGGGCTTGGCATGCGCATCCTGCCACCGGAGCGCCGCGCGGCCATGCACGCGATCTATGCCTTCTGCCGCGAGATCGACGACATCGCCGACGAACCCGCGCCGCTTGAAGTAAAACGCGCAGGGCTGGAGGAGTGGCGCGCCGAGATCGCCCGGCTCTATGCCGGCGCGCCGACCACGCCGACCGGGGTCGCCCTCCTGGCACCGGTGCAGCACTTCAACCTGCCGCAGGCTGAATTCCTGCTGCTGATCGAGGGTATGGCGTGGGATGCCGAAGGGCCGATCCGCGCGCCGAGCCGGGAACGGCTGCTGGGCTATTGCCGGCGGGTCGCGGGCGCGGTCGGCATGCTGTCGATGCCGGTGTTCGGCGCGCCGGCAGGTGCTGCCTCCGATCGGTTCGCCATCGCCATGGGGAGGGGCTTCAGCTCGCCAATATCGTCCGCGACGTCGGCGAGGACGCCGCCGAGGGCCGCATTTATCTGCCGGACGACCTGCTCGCGCGCTTCGGCCTGCCTGACGATCCCGCTGCCCTGCCGCGCCATCCGGCACTGCCGCAGGCGCGCGCAGCGCTCGCCGCCGATGCGCGGGCCGCGTTTGCTCGTTCGCGCGCGGAACTGAGCGCGCTCGACTGGCGGGTTGTGCGGCCGGCGCTGGTGATGCACGCCGTGTACGACCGGATGCTGCAGGTGCTGGCGGACGATGGCTTCCATGCCCTTGACCGCCCCAAGGTCGGCAGGTTGTCCAAGATCGGTGCCGTACTGCGCGCCCTGCTCTGGCCGCCTGCCGCATGACCACGCCGACCGTGCACATCGTCGGGGCCGGGCTTGCCGGCCTCGCAGCCGGGCTGACCGCCGCCGAAGCCGGTCTGAAGGTCAGGCTGCACGAGGCCGCGCCGCGCGCCGGCGGACGCTGCCGCACCTACTGGGATGCGCAGCTCGACGCCCGCATCGATAACGGCAACCACCTGATGATGAGCGGCAATACCGCCGTGCTCGATCTGGTGAAGCGCACCGGCGCACAGGACCAGTTGGTTGGGCCGGAGATCGCGGTTTATCCCTTCATCGATCTGGAGACGGGACGCCGCTGGACGGTCAAGCCCGGCCTCGACCGGCTGCCGCTGTGGGTGCTCGACCCCGCGCGCTCTGTGCCGGGGTCGTACCCGCCGATTTTCTGGAAGGCCTGCGCCTGCCGCTCGCCGGGCCGGACGCGACCGTCGCTGACGTCATCCGCCGACGCGGCGCGCTCTGGCGCGGATTCTGGGAGCCGCTGACGGTCGCGGCGCTGAACGCCCCGCCCGAGCGCGGGCAGGCGCGCCTGCTCTGGCGCGTGCTGGCCGAGACGTTCCTGAAGGGTGGCGCCTATTGCCGCCCGCTGATGGCGCGCGACGGCCTGGCGGATGCGCTCGTCGACCCAACGGTTGCGAAAATCGAAGCGCTCGGCGGCATCGTGGAGACCGGCGCGCGCGTGCGCTCGCTGGAGATTTCCGGCAACCGGGTCGCAGCACTTGATCGGGCGGATGGCGGCATCGTGCTGGGTCCGCGCGATCCGGTGATCGTCGCGCTGCCGCCGACCCGGGCGCGCGATCTGGTTCCTGGCCTGACGACGCCGGACGATGGCGAGGCGATCGTCAACGCCCACTTCCGACTTTCCGCGCCGCCGCCGCCGTTCCCGGCCGGCGCTGTGGCGCTTGGCGTGCTGGGCGGCGCGGCGCAGTGGATTTTCGTGCGCGACCGCATCGCCTCCATCACCATTTCCGCGCCAGGCCCGCTGGCGCAGGCAGATGACGCTGCGCTGCTGCCGCGCCTGTGGGGCGAGACGCGCCAGGCGCTCGCTCTGCCGGACGACGCGCACTATCTGGCCGGGCGCATCATCAAGGAACGACGCGCCGTGTTCGACCAGTCGCCCGCAGGCGTCTCGCGCCGCCCTGAAGCCCGCACGCCGATCGCCAACCTGCTGCTCGCCGGCGACTGGATCGATACCGGCCTGCCGGCAACCATCGAAAGCGCCCTGCGCGCCGGCAATCGCGCTGGCGCGCTCGCACGCATGCTGAGCGCATGACCCCCTGTGGCAAGAACACAGCGTTCCGCCGCGGAATCGCCGCGCAACCGCCTTCAAATCTTGCCACGGCGCAGTTGAAACATTACCCGGTCTCTGGATAGTGTACCGCATGTGCGAAAGCGCACGCGACGCAGCCGGCCCCTGCACTGTGGCCGCGACACCGCCTGTCTTTGCCGAAAGAGACCCACACGCATGACGGAAACAAAGGCTGAAGTGACCCCGCTGCGCATCGTCCTCGCCAAGCCGCGCGGGTTCTGCGCCGGTGTGGAGCGCGCGATCGAGATCGTTGAACGCGCGCTCGAGAAATATGGCGCGCCAGTTTATGTGCGCCACGAGATCGTGCACAACAAGCACGTGGTGGAAAGCCTGCGCCAGCGCGGCGCGGTGTTCGTCGAGGAAGTGAACGAGATTCCGGTCGGCGCGATCGCGATATTCTCCGCCCACGGCGTCGCGCGCCGGGTCGAGGAGCATGCGTCCGAGCGCGGCCTGGAAGTGATCGACGCCACCTGCCCGCTGGTCACCAAGGTGCACAAGGAGGGCCAGCGCTACGCGGCGTCCGGGTACGATATCGTCCTCATCGGCCATGTCGGCCATCCTGAAGTCGAGGGTACTGTCGGCCAGATTCCGGGGCGCGTGCACGTGATCGGCGAGGCGCACGAGGTCGAGACCCTGGAGATCGCGGACCCGGAGCGCGTGGCCTTCGTCACCCAGACCACGCTCTCCGTCAACGACACCCGCACCGTGATCGAGGCGCTGAAGAAGCGCTTCCCGCGATCAAGGGGCCTGACACCCGCGACATCTGCTATGCGACCCAGAACCGTCAGGCCGCCGTGCTGCAGATGGCGGACGATGTCGACCTGCTGCTGGTGGTCGGCGCGCGCAACAGTTCCAACTCCAACCGGCTGCGCGAAATCGGCGAGCAGCAGGGCATTCGCAGCTACCTGATCGAGGATGCGACCCACCTCGACCCGTCATGGCTTGACGGCGTCGGCACCGTCGGCCTCACCGCCGGAGCCTCGGCCCCGGAAGCCCTGGTCCAGGGTGTGATCGAAGCGCTCGGCAAGCTGCGCACGGTTGCCGTCGAGACCCTTGCCGGCGTCGAGGAGAATGTTCATTTCAAGCTGCCGCCGGAGCTTGACACCGCCCGCGTCGCCGCCGTCGGCTGACACTCGTGTCCCGAATCTGAAATCCGTAACACCCAATATCAGGCTCGGTTGGATTTCAGATTCGAAAAGGACACGAGCAACTTATAGTCTCTAGTGTCGTTTTAGAATCGAAGTTCGCACGAGAGGCCGATATCATCATGAAGCGAACTTCGGTTCTAAGACACTTGAAAGGCCCGCCATGACCGTCCCCTTCCGCCAGCAGCTCGATATCGGGCTCTACATCCTCAAGCAGAAGCTCAAGGGCAACAAGCACTACCCGCTGGTGCTGATGCTGGAGCCGCTGTTCCGCTGCAACCTCGCCTGCGTCGGCTGCGGCAAAATCGACTATCCGGACCCGATCCTGAACAAGCGCCTGTCGGTCAAGGACTGCCTCGATGCCGTCGACGAAAGCGGCGTGCCGATGGTGGCGATCCCCGGCGGCGAGCCGCTGCTGCACAAGGAAATCGGCGAGATCGTCGCGGGCATCGTCGCCCGCAAGGTCTATGTGTCGCTGTGCACCAACGCGTTGCTGCTCGAGAAGAAGCTGCATCTGTTCAAGCCGTCGCCGTACCTGCAGTTTTCGGTCCACCTGGACGGACTCGAAGACCATCACGACCATGCCGTCAACCAGAAGGGCGTGTTCAAGCGCGCGGTGGAAGCGATCAAGGTGGCCAAGGACCAGGGCTTCCGCGTCACCGCCAACGCCACCATCTTCGACGGCCACCCCGCCGAGGAAATCGCCAAGTTCCTGGACTACTGCCACGAACTGGGCGTTGACGGCGTGTCGATCGCGCCGGGCTATGCGTACGAGCGCGCCGCCGACCAGCAGCACTTCCTCAATCGCCGCAAGACCAAGGAGCTGTTCCGCCGCGTGTTCGCCATCGGCAAGCAAAGCGGCATGCTGAAGAAGTGGAGCCTCACGCACTCGCCGCTGTATCTCGACTTCCTCGCCGGCAACCAGACCTACACCTGCACGCCCTGGGGCATGCCGACCCGCAGCGTGTTCGGCTGGCAGAAGCCCTGCTACCTGCTCGGCGAAGGCCATGTCGACAGCTACAAAGAGCTGATGGAAACCACGGACTGGGACAGCTACGGCACCGGCAAATACGAAAAGTGCGCGAACTGCATGGCCCACTGCGGCTACGAGCCGACCGCCGCCAACCTCGCGGTCGCCAACCCGCTGTCCATGCTCAAGCTGGCGATCACCGGCATCAAGACCGAAGGCGAGATGGCGCAGGAAATCGACCTGACCAACTCGCGTCCGGCGATCGACGTGCACGAACAGATCGTCGCCGAACAGATGGCCAGGATCCACGATCCCAAGCTCGACCGCGTGAAATCCGAGCCAGCGGAGTAGGTGGCACAGCCGCACAAAACGCTGGAAAAGCTGCTTGCCGGCACGAAAACCTTACGGTTCGCCGAGTTTGAAGCCCTGCTTGATGCCTGCGGCTTCGAGCTCAAGCGCACACGTGGCAGCCATCGCATCTATACTCACCCGCGTGCGGACCGACCGCTTAGAGCCTGATGACTTTAGGTTGACCCACACGCCATCGCGCGGTTGCACACGCGCCGCTCACCCTGAGCTGGACGAAGGGTTGAGCGGCTCGTGGTTCGTCAAGCTCACCACGAGCGGATTTTACAGCCTGCTCCGTGAAGATCGGAATGGCGATCCCATCCAATGTCATCAGACTCTAGCGTGCAGCCGCGCGATGGCGAGGCAAAGCGCTATCAGCTTCGTCAATTCCTTGATATGCTCGAAGAGTTCGGCATCTCGCTCGACAAGGGCTAACCATGCGTCATCATTACCACATCAACCTGTTCTGGTCGGACGAGGACGGACTGTGGGTAGCCGATGTGCCCGACCTCAAGTCCTGCGCAGCCTTTGGCGATACGCCTGCCCAGGCGCTGGCTGAGGTTGAGCATGCCATGGAAGCTTGGCTTGAGGCGGCGCATGACACGGGCCTTGCGGTACCTGCTCCGCGTTATCGCCCGGTTATTCACGCATAAGCTATGGGTTACCGTATATGTCCACCCTCTACGACCTCACCGCCCCGCGCCTTGATGGTCAGCAGCAACCGCTCGCCGACTATCGCGGCAAGGTGCTGCTGATCGTCAATGTCGCCAGCAAATGCGGGTTCACGCCGCAGTACGCGGGGCTCGAGGCACTCTACGAACGCCACCGGGCGCGCGGCTTTGAAATCCTGGGCTTTCCGTGCAACCAGTTCGGCCCAGGAACCAGGCGACAGCGCGGAGATCGCCCAATTCTGCTCCCTGACCTACGGCGTGAGCTTTCCCATGTTCGCCAAGGTCGACGTGAACGGTGCGAACGCCGCGCCTGTCTACCGTCTCCTGAAACAGGCCGCTCCCGGCCTGCTCGGCACGCAGGCGATCAAATGGAACTTCACCAAGTTCCTGATCGACCGGCAGGGTGCGGTCGTTGCCCGCTTCGGCCCCCAGACCACGCCGGATGCGATCGAGGCCGAGGTCGTGCGGCTCCTGGGCGCATAACCGCGACTGCGAACCTATTCTTAACCATAAGTTGCCATGGCGTGATCGTTGTAATTTCGATCAGGAGAACAACTTATGGCTACGTATCGTAATGTCTGGACCCCGCGCTCGGCGCTCGACGATCTTTTCCGTGGCACAGTCGGTGACGACCTGTTCCGTGGCGGCCAGGGGATGATTTTATCACCGGCGCTCAAGGCAATGATCGCCTGCATGGCGGTGGCGGCGAAGACATTGTCGCGGGCGAGGACGGGATCGACCGCCTCTATGGCGGCGACGGCAACGACCTGGTGCAAGGTGACAGCGCAGACCAGATTGTCGATGGCGGCACTGGCGATGATCAGATTTTCATAGCGCTCCTCGACTTTGCCGATGAAGCGAACACGGTGACCAATGTGTTCGGTGGTGCGGGCGTCGACAGCTTCGACCTGCTGTTCTGGCACGATGTGCTGGATACTGGCGACCAAGGCGCGGATCGTATCGTGCTGCGCGATTATGAATTGGGCGAAACGCTCGATTTTCGTATCCGCTCTCATGATCTGGAATACGACCAGGCGGCAGCGCGCTTTTCGAAGTTCGCCAAGTGTTGAATCCGGACGGCTCCGAGTCGTTCGAAAAGGTCTTCGTCGACGGGCCGGCTGTGGAAATCATCGAGAGCAATGCCACGTTCCGGGGCGAGGCAGCCGCCAACATCGATGTCCTGTTTGATGGCGTGCGCGAATTCCGCGTAACGCTCGCGGGCTGGTCCGTCATTGACGGCGAACTGGCTCCGGCAGGCCCCGACCTGCAGGAGTTTGCAGGGCGAACCACGCTTGCAGAACAGCCGCTGGACGCATCTCTGCCGCAACTTGTCTAGGTTTGATCGTTTCAGATTGAATCAATCTGAAACGTGAATCATGGTCTAAATTGTTGATAAGAGCCTGATTCACGCCTTCGGTTGAAGCACATATGCTTCAACCTCAACCGATCAGGCTCTAAGGGGCTTGTGCGCGGAAGAAAATCCTCCCCTTTAAGGGAGGTGTCCGTCTGAAAAACGGACGGTGGGGTGAAAATGCCAAGTATCCGCCGCCCTCCACCACCCGAGAGCCTTTCCGGCTGAGATCGAGGCACTTGTGTTAAAGTGCCTCGAGCGAAAGCGATAAGAAAGGCTCTCACTCTTTGTGTAGGCCCTTCTCCCGATGGGGAGGAAGTACCATGCGCGAACAAGTCTCTAACAGGCTGCTGAAAAGTGGAAAATGCAGACTCATCTCGTCATTCCGGCGAAGGCCGGAATCCATGGGAGCATATATATGCAACGAATATAAGGCGTTAGCCATGGACCCGGCCTCCGCCGAGGTGACGACTGTGAGTATGCAGTGCGGGAAATCACTTTTCAGCAACCTGCTAAAGACTGATGGCTTTACGTTGAGCCATGTGCCGTCGCGCGGTTGCCTGTGCCGCTCACCCCTTTGACCAGCTCAGGGTGAGCGGCTCGTGGCTCTGTCCGAGCTCATCACGAGCGGACTTTACAGCCTGCTAAACAGGGCAGACCCCGGGGTCGGGATTACGCAGCGACGCGCTCCGCCGGGCGTGCGCTTGCAATCCGGGCTTGCGCCATGGCGTCGGCCAGTACGTTGGTCGGCTTGCCGGTGCGCTGGGCCTCGGCGAAGATACCGCTGAGGCGCGCCCCGATGCCGGCCAGACGCCGCGAGAGATCCTCGGCATCGTAAGTGTCCAGATACTCCAGCGCGACGCTGATGATCCCGCCGGCGTTGATGACATAGTCCGGCGCATAGAGGATGTTACGTGCCTGCAGCAGGTCGCCGTCGGCATCGGTCTCGAGCTGGTTGTTCGCGCCGCCGGCGACGATGGACGCCTTGAGGGTCGGGATCGACTGCCGGGTCAGAACTGCGCCAAGCGCGCAGGGCGATACGACGTCGACGTCCGCCGCCAGGATCGCCTCCGGCGCGCAGGCGCTCGCGCCGAACGTCTCCACAGCGCGGCGCACCGACTCATCGCGCACGTCGGCGACGGTCAGCACGGCGCCAGCGTTATGCAGCAGCGTGCAGAGGTTGAAGCCGACGTTGCCGAGCCCCTGAACCGCGATGCGCACGCCGGCCAGGTCACCGCGGCCGAGCCGGGCGGCGACGGCGGCTTGAACGCCGTGGAAAATGCCAAGCGCCGTGTGCGGGCTGGGGTCGCCGCCGCCCGTAGTCGCGCCGTGCTCGTCCACGTCGCCGATGCCGCTGACGAAGCAGGTCTGGCGGGCGACCACCATCATGTCGGCGACGGAGGTGCCGACATCCTCAGCGGTGACATAACGGCCGCCAAGCCGCTCGACGGCGCGCCCGAACGCCGTGAACAGCGCGTCCCGGCTGAGCGGGGTCTGCGGCGCCAGAATGACGGCCTTGCCGCCGCCGAAGGGATGTCGGCGAGCGCGTTCTTGTAGCTCATCCCGCGCGAGAGACGGAGCGCATCGTGCAAAGCGGCGGCACCGGTCGCGTAGGACCAGAAGCGGCATCCCCCGCCGCAGGCCCAAGAGCCGTGGAATGCACGGCGATGATCGCCTGCAAGCCCGAGGCTGGATCGCTGACAAACTCCACGACTTCGTGGTGATCGAATGCGCTGTCCGAGAAAACCATATGCCTCGCCCTTGTCTTCGCTGCAATTTGCAGCAGGATTCCTGCGAGGCGCAGTCAGAGCAACTGAAAAGCGCAACGATCATACAGCGTTGCGCAATTCGCACGATAGGTTCATCGGCGATGGGCAACGCGCACCATAATTCCCCACAGCATGGATACGTGAAATTCCATGCCGCCATGGGTCGTGCACAACCCGGCTTGCAGGCTATCGGCGCGAAATCCGCGCCGACCCCGCTGCGCTATTTCGGCATGAAGGCTTTTTGCCGATTTCTGCGAATTTCATGGCGTTCTCGCCATATTCCTTCGCCATATCGCGCAGGTACCCGGTGTTGAGGTCGATCAGGGTCGCCATGTCCTTGCAATCAGCGACAGCCTGCATCTGCTTGCTGGCGGTCTGGAAGCGATGTTGCACGAAGTTGAGCCAGGCTTGGGTCATTTCCGAGTAGCCGGAGACATAGGCGCGCGATTGCTCTGCGAGGTCGGTAGCCATGTCGGCAGGAATCCGGGCTGCTTCATGCGACGGCGTGGTCTCGGTCATCATACGGCATCTCCCTGGGTATCGTGGCTCTCACTCTTTGTGCAGACCCTTCTTGTTCGTTTTGATTGCCTCACAAAAGTGATTCAATCAGAAACGGGAAGGGTCTAGCCCCGATATCTTTTGCATACCACAGATGGGCCGCGTTCCCAAGTGAGAATGACTTATTGAATCTATCTATGCGTGTATTTTGCGCGAAACTCGCGAGCAAAACGGCCAGCTCACCTTTCGCGACCACACGCCGCAGTTCCGCCATGAGGGATTGGTAGAAGAAAAGGTTATGCTGGGTCATCAGCATGGCCCCGAGGATCTCGCCGGACCTGATGAGGTGGTGAATGTAGGCGCGGCTGTATCGGCTGCACACGGGGCACCCGCAATCAGGGTCGATGGGCTGGGGATCGTCCTTGTGCTGGGCGTTGCGCATGTTGAGGGGCCAGACCAGGTGAATGCCTGGCCATTGCGCCCAGAGCGGGTCGGCAGGACGCAGTCGAACATGTCGATGCCGCGCTCGACCGCGCCGACGATGTCGTCCGGCTTGCCGACACCCATCAGGTACCGGGGCCGATCCGGGGCAGAAGCTGCGGCGCGTAGTCGAGGACGCCGAACATCAAGTCCTGGCCTTCGCCAACCGCAAGGCCGCCGACGGCATAACCATCGAAGCCCACGTCGATCAGCGCCTCGCTACTGATTTTGCGCAGGTCTTCGAACATGGAGCCCTGCTGGATGCCGAACAGCGCTGCGCCTGAGGCGTGCTCCCCGCCGGCATCGAACCCGGCGCGCGACCGGCGCGCCCAGCGCATGGAGAGCTCCATGGATTTTCGCGCCGTCGCGTGGTCGGCGGGGTAGGGCGTGCATTCGTCGAACGCCATCACGATATCGCTGCCGAGCAGGCGCTGGATTTCCATGCTGCGCTCCGGCGTCAGCATATGCCGTGTACCATCGATGTGCGACGCGAAGGCGACGCCTTCCTCCGTGATCTTGCGCAGGCCCGCAAGCGACATGACCTGGTAGCCGCCGGAGTCGGTCAGGATCGGGTGCGGCCAGTCCATGAAGCGATGCAGGCCGCCGAGTGCGGCAACCCGTTCCGCGCCCGGTCGCAGCATCAGATGATAGGTATTGCCGAGGATGATGTCCGCGCCGAGTGCGCGCACGTCTTCCGGCCGCATCGCCTTCACCGTTGCCGCCGTGCCGACCGGCATGAACGCGGGCGTGCGGATCGTGCCGCGGCGCATGCGGATTTCGCCGGTGCGCGCCTGGCCGTCGGTGGCGTGGATCGCGAAGTCGAAGCGCGGGGTCATGGGGTGCTCCGGTGCAGGAGGCAGGCATCGCCATAGCTGTAGAAACGATAGCCGCCAGCAATCGCGTGGGCGTAGGCCGTCTGCATCGTCTCCAGGCCGCTGAAGGCACTGACCAGCATGAACAGGGTCGATCGTGGCAGGTGGAAATTGGTCATCAGCAGGTCGACGGCCCTGAAGCGATAGCCCGGCGTGATGAAAATGCTGGTGTCGCCGGCGAAAGCCTGGACGCAGCCGCTGTCGTCCGTGGCGCTCTCCAGCAGGCGCAGGGATGTGGTGCCGACCGCGACGATGCGTCCGCCGCTGGCGCGCCGGGCATTCAGCCGCGCTGCCACCTCCGGGCGGATCGTGCCCCACTCCGCATGCATCGCATGGTCGGCCGTGTCCTCCGCCTTGACCGGCAGAAAGGTGCCCGCGCCGACATGCAGGGTCAAAGTCTCGAGCGCGATGCCGCGCGCTTTCAGCGCATCGACGAGTGCCGGCGTAAAGTGCAGCCCGGCGGTCGGTGCGGCCACGGCACCGGGATCGCGCGCGAACAGGGTCTGGTAGGATTGGGCGTCCTCAGCATCGGCGGCACGGCGCTGGGCGATATAGGGCGGCAGCGGCATGACGCCGTAGCGTTCGAGCGCCAGTTCGATCGGCTCCGATGCTTCCAGCCGCCAGAGCAACTGGCCGTCCGCCTGCTTCTCCTCGACAGTGCCGTGGAAGTGTTCACCGAAACGAACCGTATCGTCGGGTTTGAGCCGGCGCGCATTGCGCACGAACGCCCACCAGCGTTGTTGGTCGACACGCTTGTGCAGGGTGACGCCGATCCGCGCTTCGCCCTTCATGCCGAACAGTTGCGCCGGTATCACCCGCGTGTCGTTCAGCACCAGCACATCGCCTGGGCGCAGGCGATCC
Organism: Hankyongella ginsenosidimutans; assembly: GCF_005144965.1. GTDB lineage: Bacteria > Pseudomonadota > Alphaproteobacteria > Sphingomonadales > Sphingomonadaceae > Hankyongella > Hankyongella ginsenosidimutans. Next base: position 1,090,000 of record NZ_CP039704.1, on the reverse strand, counting down.
GGCAGATCGCAGACATGCCGATCCGCCGGCTTGGCGTCCGGGGTTACTTCCAGCAGCCGCGCGGCATCGCGCGGCGAGGCCGGCCGCAGCGCAATGCGATCCTCCGGCAGGTCGAAGTCGAACAGGTCGACGCGCATGCCGCCTTATTGCGTGGGGTGATCAGCGAGCACGTAGGCGCGCAGGATTTTCGTCGGGCTGGCCGGCGGCTCGCCGCGCGCGATGCCGTCGACAGCGTCCATGCCCTCAATGACCCGGCCCCACACCGTGTATTGGCCATCCAGGAAAAACGCGGCGTCGAAGCAAATGAAGAACTGGCTGTTGGCCGAGTTCGGATCGTTGGTGCGCGCCATCGACGCCGTGCCGCGCAGGTGTTGCAGATCGTTGAATTCAGCGGGCAGGTCCGGCAGGTCGGAGCCGCCCATGCCGGTCCCGGTCGGGTCACCGCCCTGCGCCATGAAGCCATCGATCACCCGGTGAAACACCGTGTTGTCGTAAAAGCCGCGCCGGGCCAGCGTCTTCAGGCGCTCGACATGCTTGGGTGCCTTGTCTGGGCGCATGGCGATTTTGACGGCACCCCGGTCGAGAGTTCGAACACCAGAATATTCTCCGGTGACTCCAGGTCGACGGATTGCGCGGTTGTGTCGTCTTGCGCCATGGCGGCTCCTCCTGTGGTGATCGCGACGCCGAGCGCCGCCGCGACGAAAGTGAAAAGTGCAACGCGCCGCGTTCGATGCGCAGTCTTCATGGTTAACTCTTCTCGTTGATCCCGTCGGCGACGCGCGCGGCGACGTCTCTGGCGATACGCGGCGGTACGAAACTGTCGATATCGCCGCCGAACATCGCAATCTCCTTCACCAGGCGCGAGGCGATGGGCTGCAGCGCGACGTCCGCCATGAGAAACACGGTCTCGATATTGGCGTTGAGCTTCTGGTTCATGCCCGCCATCTGGAACTCGTATTCGAAGTCGGACACGGCGCGCAGGCCGCGCAGGATCATGTTGGCTTTCTGGCTTTCGGCGAACTTCATCAACAGACTGTCGAACGCAACGACTTCGATCTGGCCGTGGATATCGGCGGTCTCTCGCCGGACCTGCTCCACGCGCTCGTCAAGCGAGAACATCGGCGTCTTCGAAGGGTTGGTCGCGACGCCGATCACGAGCCGGTCCACCAGCTTGGCACCGCGGCGGATGATGTCCAGATGGCCGAGCGTAATCGGATCAAAGGTTCCGGGGTAGACCGCGATGGTTGCGCCGTTCTGCATCACGCGTCTCCGAACCGCGAATGGGACAGGATCAATGATCGCGCTCGATGGCGAAGCGCGCGATCGCCCGCAGCAGGTCCGCCTGGGCACCGAAACTGGACAGATGGCTGATCGACTGGTCAATCAGAATCTGCGCTTGCTGGCGGGCGCGGTCGATGCCGAGCAGGGAGACGAAGGTGGATTTGCCGGCGTCCGTATCCTTTGCACTGCCTTGCCGACCAGTTCGATATCCCCTTCGACATCCAGCAGGTCGTCAGCGATCTGGAACGCAAGCCCGAGATCGTGTGCATAGCCACGCAGATGCACGCGCTGCTCCGGGTGGCCCGGCCCATGATGCCGCCCGCCTCCAGGCAAAAGGCGATCAGCGCCCCGGTCTTGAGCTGCTGAAGCCGGGTGGTGGCCGGCAGGTCGAACGTTGTCTCTTCCGCCGCGATGTCCATGGCCTGACCGCCGACCATGCCCGCGACGCCGGAAGCGCTCGCCAGTTCCTTCACCAGATCGATGCGGACGCGCGGGTCCTCATGGGTCTCCGCATCGGCCAGGATTTCGAAGGCGATGGTCAACAGGCCATCGCCCGCTAGCACGGCGGTCGCATCGTCGAACGCCTTGTGCACCGTCGGCCGGCCGCGGCGGAGATCGTCGTCGTCCATGCAGGGCAGATCGTCGTGAACCAGGCTGTAACAGTGCACGCACTCGACCGCGAGCGCGACCCGCAACGCGCGCTCCCGGTCGACATGAAACAGGTCGCAGGCCGCGATCGTCAGCAGTGGGCGCATGCGCTTGCCGCCGCCGATTGTCGCGTAGCGCATCGCCTCGATCAGGCGCTTGCGCGGGTCTGACGAGAGCGGGAGCAGGCGGTCGAACCGCTGATCCATGGTGATGGCGAGCTGGTCGAGGGCGGGTTTAAGGCCGGGTCCTGGCGCGATCATGGGGTGTCCGTGACAAAGGCGCGCTGCCGCGCGGTTGACCGTCCGCATCGATCTGCAGCCGCTCGATCCGCATCTGTGCATCGGCAAGTTTGGCCGCGCAATGACGCTTGAGTTCCGAGCCTTCGGCGAACAACGCGATGGATTGCTCCAGCCCGGCGCGACCCTGCTCGAGCTGGCCGACAATGGCCTCAAGCCGCTCGATCGCTTGCTCGAACGAGAGCGTCCTGATCTGATCCTGCAGGTCCTGGTCTGTCATTCCTGATGCTTCTGGCGGCCAACGCCGGGGCGGTCAAGCCACAAACACATGTCCTGTTTCGGGGCGCTCCCGGGGCACAAATGTCGATTTTTCTTACAAAGCGTCAAGGATGACATCATGGCCCATGGCAGTATTGCGTCAGGCGATTGTCGCTGAAATTGCTGGGGATGCGAATGTTCCTCAGTGGAAAAATGTTTAATCTGTTAGTAATATAGAGCAAGAATGGCGGGGTGGAGCAGCTTGGCAGAGAAATTGCTGTGTTTCTAGATATATGTCGTTTAGTGGCGCCGAAGCTCACGTTTGCGTTCATGGCTTGTTCATAAACGATGCGCATTAAGCATGACCAAGTGGATCGGGGGCTTCAGTTTTGAGCCAGCGTGTGAAAATCCTAGGCCTCCTGGCGGCTGTTTTACGGCGGCGACGGCGTTTGTCGTCGCGAATGCGGATCATAATTTTCTTGCACCGTCGCCTGTCGGGCAGCCGCTGGCACTGGCGACTCTTGCGAATGCCGAACAGGGTGCGGACGGGTTCACCCGGCAGGCGGCTGCGGATACGCTGCGCTGGCCGGCGTCGAGGACCAGCACCCACTGGCCGTTACCCAGGCGGCGCAGGCCGCGTTCGAGAACAGCGCTGGCACGGCGCTGGCGCGCTATTTCGACAGCGCGTTCGGCGATGCCGATGCGCTTGTGGCGCTGAACCGCAGCCTGATGGTCGCCATGTCGAGGGACAAGCGCTGGCGCGACCCGGCGCAGGCGCAGCGTGCGGCGCTCGCCGTGCGGCAGGCGACTGTGCGCGCCATGCTGCGTGCGCACTATATGCCGGCGCGGATCACGCCGGACGCTGCGCCGTCCGATGCCCGGCTGGCCTGGGCCGTCGACGCCAAGGCGCTGCCGGGTGCCAGGGCCCTTTCACCGGCGGTGCTCGGCGGCGATGTGACTGAGGTGGCCGCCCCCGACGCAAAGGGCGTGTTCGCGGCCGGCGTCTCCGGCGCCACCCGCTTCAGCGTGCCGCTGCCGAACGGCGACTATCGTGTCGTCCTGCTGTCGCGCGCGCAGCGGATCAGGCGGCGGTCGCGTGGCCGTTCGGTCGCAGGATCAAGGTCAACGGCGTCGCCCGCCCGTTGAGCGAGACCGAAATCACGCCAGCCAGCGGCTGGACCGACCTGACCGCGAAAGGCATCGGCCTGCACGCGCCGGAAGAAGTGCGCGGCATCGTCTCAGGGGCGACTTACCAGCCGGAGGGCGATCTTGCGAAGGCGGATCCCGCGCTCACAGGTGTTGCCCTGGCGGTGCCTGTGGCGGTGCGCAACGGCCGGCTGACCCTCGACCTCATTCCGGAAGCCGGTGCCCCGACGCTGTTGAACGCCGTTCTGCTTCAACGCACCGATTATGTGCGGGCGCAGCGTCTGACCGGCCAGACGATCACGGCGGCGCTGGGCGCGACCAATGGCAACGCTGCGTCCTTCATTGACTTCGTGCGCCCGCCTGCTGCGCTGGAGCGCCCAACGAACGGTATCGTCACCGCACCGCTCACAGCGGTCGTGCTCGAAGATGCGGTTGCGGGCGCGAAGTCCGGCACGCCGGAAGGGCTTGCCAATCTGCAGGCGTTTTTCGACCAGGCGGGCGGCGACAGCGCACGCCTGATCACCCGCGCACGCGCGGTGCTGGCCGCCGCCGGTGCGGACCTCACGATCAAGAGCCCGCTGCGGGACACGGTGATGGCCGCGATGCAGGCGTCGGCCGGCAAAGCCTATTTCATGCGCGGCATGATCCGCCGCGACGTGGCAGCAAGCAAGCGCGGCCTGTTCTACGACTTCGTGCAGAAGGGCAAGGCCGGCTACGGCAAGTTCGCCCGGGTCGAGCCGGGCAATGTGCACATCAGCGGCGAAAATCTCGGCATCGTCGACATCGCGCCATGGCGCGCGAACCTCACCACCGAGGGCATCAGCGGGGTTCGCCGCATCGAGGCGGAATTGCCGAACGGCGAATACCGGGTCTATCTCTATGCGCCGAAAATCTATGAGCCTGGCGGTTCGCCGGAGGCGTTTGGCGGCCCGGTCAAGATCAACGGCGTTGAAGTCGCGAGCCTTGACCTGCGCGGCATATCGCCGGAACTCTGGGTCCGCCACGCCGCACCGGCGGTCGGTCTGCGCGGTGGTCTGGAAGGCCGGGTGCGCGGCCCGGCCGGGCAGGCGCTCGAGAACGCCAAGACCGTCTCCATGCAGCCGGCCCATGTGCTGGACCGCCGTGGGCATTGCGGCGTGGTGATGGCGACGCGCGCGACGGTGAAGGACGGCAAGCTGGTCATCGATCTCTCGCCGGCCGCCGGCAAGGAACCGGTCATCGCCGGTATGGTGGTCGTCCCCGACAAGCTCGATCCGGGCCGGGCGGTGCAGCGGCCGCGCGGCATCGCCCAGCGTGCGCCAGACGTCAATCCGGCCGCCGGCGAGCCGTCGGAAGTGGCGTCGTCCGAGCAGGTGCCGGATGCCGCCGGTTTGCCGGACATCGCGCCTGATGCCGGCAGCCCGATCGGCTACTATGCCTTCCCGTCGCAGGCGGCGAATACCGGTGCGCCCGGCGTGCGCGGCCCCGGCTCGTCGCGCGGCTCTGTCCCGACGTTCCTGACGCCGGCATCCGGCGGCGGCGGTGGCGGTGGCGGTGGCGGCGGTGGCGGCTCATCCTCGGGGTCTGATGGGTCCAGCAGTTCCTCCGGTGCATCCTCCAGTAGCGGAGCGTCGTCTTCGTCCGGGGCGTCCTCCAGCAGTGGAGCGTCGTCCTCGTCCGGGGCGTCGTCGAGCAGTGGAGCGTCGTCTTCGTCTGGTGCATCCTCCAGCAGCGGCGCGTCGTCCGGTGCATCGTCCAGCAGCGGCGCGTCGTCGTCGTCCGGTGCATCGTCGAGCAGCGGGGCATCGTCCTCGTCCGGTGCATCGTCGAGCAGCGGAGCCTCGTCCTCGTCCGGGCGTCCTCCAGCAGCGGCGCGTCGTCCTCGTCCGGGGCGTCGTCCAGCAGCGGCGCATCGTCCTCGTCCGGGGCGTCCTCCAGCAGCGGGGCATCGTCCTCGTCCGGGGCGTCCTCCAGCAGCGGAGCCTCGTCCTCGTCCGGTGCGTCGTCCAGCAGCGGCGCGTCGTCCTCGTCCGGTGCATCCTCCAGCAGCGGCGCGTCGTCCTCGTCCGGGGCGTCCTCCAGCAGCGGGGCCTCGTCCTCGTCCGGGGCGTCCTCCAGCAGCGGGGCATCGTCCTCGTCCGGGGCATCGTCCAGCAGCGGAGCCTCGTCCTCGTCCGGTGCATCGTCGAGCAGTGGAGCCTCCTCCTCGTCCGGGGCGTCCTCCAGCAGCGGGGCATCGTCCTCGTCCGGTGCGTCGTCGAGCAGTGGAGCCTCGTCCTCGTCCGGGGCGTCGTCCAGTAGCGGCGCGTCGTCCTCGTCCGGGGCGTCCTCCAGCAGCGGAGCGTCGTCCTCGTCCGGCGCGTCGTCGAGCAGCGGCGCGTCCAGCGGCGGCAGCTCGGGCGGTTCCAGCTCCGGCGCATCGTCAAGCAGCGGCGGCAGTTCAAGCGGCGGCAGTTCTTCGGGCGGCACGGTTGAGGTCGATCTAGAGGCTGGCTCTTATGAAGTCTGCATCAAGGACGATCTGAGGCTTGACGGTACGGATTCGATCATCAAGGGCCTGACTGATGACATGTTCACAGTCGAGTGGTTGATCAGCACCGATATCGGCGAAATTCTGCTGGCCACCGGCGACGGCTATGGCGGCTTGATCGCGACGGTCGGCACCGGGCCTGGCACGACGCTGGATACGCCGGGGCTTTATGAGCTCATTCTTCGGATCATCGTCACCAACGTGGACCTCACCCAGACCGTCTACAACGGCAACGGATCGATCAAGGTCTGCCCGGACTGTAAACCCGTGCCAGAACCCAGCAGCCTTGGCCTCGTGGGGACTGGCGTGCTCATGATCCTGGCGGGCGGGCTGGCGACGCGACGACGAAAAGCGCGCGCTGAATAATTAAGCAAATCCTCACAAGTCATTGCCTATGCCGTTGCGGAATTGGCCAAAGCGGTTTGCGCCGCCGTCCGACGATGCTAGGACCGCCAGCGGGCCGTAGATTCCGAGGGGATTAGCGATGACAGAGACGCGCATAGGGCTGGTCGGCGCAGGGTTTATCGCCGCAACCCATGTGGACGCCATCGGCAGCCTGAAGGGGCTCAAGGTCACGGCCGTCATCGATCCGAACCTGCGCGCTGCGGAGCGTCTTGCCGCGCAGGCGCAAGGCGCCGGGCGTTCGCCTCGCTGGCTGAGGCGGTTGCAGCGCAGGCCGTGGACCGGGTGCATGTCATGGTGCCGCCACACCTGCATGCAGCCGTCGGCGGCGAGGCCCTCAATGCGGGCTTGCCGACCTTGCTCGAGAAACCTCTGGGCGTCACGCTGGCGGAGGCGAATGCGCTGGTGGCGCTGGCGGCAGGCAAAGGCGTGGCGCTTGGCGTCAACCAGAACTTTGCCCTGCACCCCGCGCTTGCCCGGTTCGCGCGCGATCTGAAAGCAGGGCTTTACGGTCGTCTGCGCCATGTCTCGCTGGTGTGCGCCGTGCCGCTGCGCCAGTTGACGGCGCGCCAGTTCGGCCACTGGATGTTCGCCAGCCCGCGCAACATCCTTCTGGAGCAGATGGTGCATCCGCTGTCCCAGATCGCGCATCTGCTGGAGGGCGTGGCGGTGACTGCCGCCGTCGCGCGATCGGCGGAGGAACTGGCACCGGGGTATCCTTCCACCGCGCGTTCGATGTGTCGCTGCGCGCCGGGCCGGCGACGGCGCAACTGCACATGGCGTTCGGCGAGAACTTCCCGCTCTGGCACCTGACGGCTGTGTGCGACGACGGCGCGGTGATCGTCGACTGCTTCCGCAACACGGTCGCACGGGTCGGGCGCACCCGCCTGCTGGAGGCCGCCGACACGGCCGTCAGCGAAGTCGGGGTCGGTCTGGGCCTGATCGGCCAGTCGCTTGGCGGGTTCGCCGGGTATCTCGGCGCGCAGTTGAAGCTGGTCGGGCGGCAGGACGCCTTCTTCCAGTCCATGCGCGCTTCGATCGAGAGCTTCCACACCGCCGTCAGCGCACGCCAGGTGCCGCCACTGTCCGGCGCGTTCGGCACATCCGTGGTAGGACTTGCAGAGGAAGTCGCGATCAAGGCCGGCGTTGCCGAGACCGCTGCCCCGTGCCTGCAAATCTGCTTGCAGCCGATGCAGAGGTTCCAGCTTATGATGTCGCCGTGTTTGGCGGTACCGGCTTCATCGGCCGCCATGTCGTCGAGCAGCTTGTCGCAGCCGGCTACAGCGTCGGGGTCGCAGCGCGCAATATCCGCGGCCTGCCGGAAATTTTCAGCCACGAGCGCGTGACGCTTGTCCGGGCCGATGTCACCCGCGGCGACGACATCGCGCGCGCCATCGGGTCGGCGAAGTATGTCGTCAACCTGGCCCACGGCGGCGCATCCGGCTCCCGTGAGGCGATCGTGGCCGCCATGGTCGGCTCGGCCGAGGATGTGGCGGAAGCCTGCCTCGCCAAAGGCGTCAAGCGGCTGGTGCATGTGAGCTCGATCGCTGCGCTCTGGCTCGGGGATCCGACAGAGACGATCACACCGGCGACGCAGCCCGATCCGAACGGAGCGGAGCGCGGCGACTATGCCTTCGCCAAGGCGGAAGCCGAGCGCCGCCTGCTGAAGCTCTACCGCGAAAAGGCGTGCCGGTGACCATCCAGCGTCCCGGCGTCGTGGTCGGCGAGGGCGGGGTGCCGTTCCATTCCGCACTCGGGCTGTTCAACAACGACCAGCATTGCCAGGGCTGGAATGATGGCCGCAACGGGCTGGCTTTCGTCCTAGTCGAAGACTGCGCCAGCGCCATCGTCAAGGCGCTGCAGGCGGGCGACGCCGTGCTGGGCCGTACGGACAATATCGTCGGTGGCGTCTACATGAGTGCGCGCGAATATCTCGAGGAACTGCGCCTGGTGCTTGGGCGTCCGCTCAAGTTCCACCCGCAGCCGATCTGGCTGCAGCAGTCCGGCGAGGTACTGAAGTGGGCGATCAAGCGCGCCGGCGGCCGGGCGGTCGACTTCCCGACCACACGTGACATCCGCTCGCGCGGCATGCCCTGCAAATGGGACATCAGCGAGACCGAGCGCGTGCTCGACTGGCGGCCCAATTACGACCCGGCGCGCTTCATCGAGCGCGGCATCCGCGTGCCCGCCCGCGCCATGCTGGACTGACCTTGCGCATCCTGCACGTCCATTCGACGTTCAATGCCGGGGACCGCAGGTGCGCGTCGCCCAGCTCGTCAACCACTGGGGTGATGCGCATGAGCACCTGATGGTCTCCAGCCTGCCGGACCAGCGCGGCGCGCTGGACCTGATCGCGCCGGGCGCACGTGTCACCTGGCTGGAAGATTTCCCGAGCCTGAAGGCAGGGCGGCTCTGGGAGCGGCTGCCGACGATCGGCGCGGCGCTCAAGCGCGTAAAGCCGGACCTGCTGCTGACCTACAACTGGGGTGCGGTGGACGTGTTGCTGGCCAACCGGCTGTTCGCACGTCTGCCGGCCGTCCACCACGAGGAAGGCTTCGGACCGGAAGAAGCGGCCGGGCCGCTGCTGCGGCGCTCGCTCTATCGGCGCGTGGCCTGCCGGGGCGGTGGCGGTGGTGGTCGTGTCGCGCGCTCTGGAACGGATCGCCCGGACGGCCTGGGGCCAGAGGCGGGTCGAATATGTGCCCAACGGCGTCGATGTTGCAGCACTCGCGGTGCCGCCGCAGCCGGATGCGATCCCCGGACTGCACAAGACGGATGACACGCTGGTGGTCGGCACCCTGGCGGGTCTGCGCCGGGAGAAGAACCTGCCCCGGCTGGTGCGTGCCTTCGCCAAGGCGGCCGAGGGCCTGAACGCCAGATTGGTGATCGTCGGCGAAGGCGCGGAGCGGGTGGCCATCGAAGCGCAAGCCGCTGCCTGCGGCGTGACAGACAGGCTGGTCATGCCGGGCTTCTCAAGCACCCGGCGCGCTATGTCGGGCTGTTCGATGTGTTCGCCCTGCCGTCCGACACCGAGCAGTTCCCGATCTCGCTGGTCGAGGCCATGGGGCCGGCGTGCCAGCTATTGCCACCGATGTCGGCGACGTGCGCGAAATCGTCTCAGCGGACAACCGGCCCTTCGTGGTATCGGTGGCGGATGAGGACGGCTTCGCCGCCGGCCTGCGGCATCTGCTGGAGGATGCAGCGCTGCGCCGCCGTCTGGGCGCCGCCAACCGCGAACGCGTCGCCGCGCAGTACAGCTTTGCGCGCTGCGCCGGGCACTATGCGGACCTCTATGCCCGGGTCGCAGCGCGCTGAAGTTTCCAGGCCAAGAACGGTGCGCTTCCCTGCCGCTGGTGGCCGCACTGTTGCGCACCGCGACGAAGCCCCATATGCGGTAAGACGATGGCGGCGGCAGAATTTTGCGCTCCCCACTCTCCCTTGACCACCGCACGAGCGTGAGGCGTGCTGCACCCATGACCGAAAACGCGATCTCCATTAAAAATCTCGTCAAGACCTACAGCAACGGCAAACAGGCGCTGCGCGGCGTTTCGCTCGATATTCCGCGCGGGTCGATGTTCGCGCTGCTGGGGCCGAACGGTGCCGGCAAGTCGACGCTGATCAACACGCTGGCGGGGCTGGTCAACAAGACCTCGGGGCAGGTGACCGTCTGGGGCTTCGATATCGACCGCGACCCGCGCAACGCCAAGGCGTCGATCGGCATCGTGCCGCAGGAACTGGTGTTCGATGCGTTCTTCACGCCGCTGGAAGTCCTGGAGCTGCAGGCGGGGCTGTACGGCGTGCCCAAAGCCCAGCGCCGCTCGATGGAGCTGCTGCGTGCGGTCAAACTCGACGACAAGGCCAATGCCTATTCGCGCACCCTGTCCGGCGGCATGAAGCGCCGGCTGCTGGTCGCCAAGGCACTGGTGCACAACCCGCCGATCCTGGTGCTCGACGAGCCGACCGCCGGTGTCGACCTGGAACTGCGCCAGCAGCTCTGGAGCTATGTGCGCGAACTCCATGCCGCCGGCGCCACCGTCGTGCTGACCACGCACTACCTGGAGGAAGCGCAGCAACTGTGCGACCGCATCGCCATCATCCACAACGGGCAGGTGGTCGCCAACACCGACAAGGAAACCCTGCTCGAGCAGGCGACGGAGAAGGTCGTGGTGATCTCGGTCGAGGCCCGCCTCGATGCCGTGCCAAGCTGCCTCGACGGCTACAACGCGACCCTGCGCGGTCCGCACCGCATCGCCATCCGCTATGACAAGCGCACGGCGTCGGCCGGGCGAATCCTCGCAGCACTTGGCGGGCAGGGCCTCGGCATCGTTGACGTTTCGACCGAAGAGGCCGATCTGGAAGACATCTTCCTGGCGCTTACCTACCGGACCGACACCGTCGATGCCTGATTCCCGCCCGCTGGTCGTTGAAAGCGATGTTCTGGTGCTCGGGTCCGGCGCTGCCGGGCTGACGGTGGCGCTGAAACTTGCGGACCGTTACAAGGTGGCGGTGATCTCCAAGGCGGAAGTCGCAGCAGGGTCCACCGCCTGGGCGCAGGGTGGCATCGCCGCCGTGCTCGAGGAGGGGATACCTTCGAGTCCCATATCGCCGACACCATCGACGCCGGCGCGGGCCTCAACAATCGCGCGGCCGTCGAGCATGTGGTCGAGGGTGCGCCGGACGCTATCGCCTGGCTGGTCGAGATGGGCGTCGCCTTCAATCCCGGCGGCGACGCAGAGCACCCGTTCCACCTGACCCGCGAAGGTGGGCACAGCCACCGGCGCATCGTCCATGTCGACGACGCCACCGGCTGGGCCGTCCAACGGGCGCTGGAGCGCGCGCGCGCAACCACCCGAACATCACGCTCTATGAGTACCGCGTCGGTGTCGATCTCATCACGCAGCGCCACGTCGCCGCCAATGGCAGCAGGCGCTGCCACGGGGCCTACATCTACAACCGGAAGACCAAGCAGGTGGAGCGTTTCCAGGCGCGCGCGACCGTGCTGGCGACCGGCGGCGCCAGCCGCGTCTACCTTTATTCGACCAATCCGAACGGCTCGACCGGGGACGGCATCGCCATGGCCTGGCGTGCGGGCTGCCGGGTCGGCAACATGGAATTCAACCAGTTTCACCCGACCTGCCTCTACCACCGGGAGGTCAAGAACTTCCTGATCACCGAAGCGATGCGTGGCGAGGGCACCTGCGCGTGCCGGGCGGCGCCCGGTTCATGGACGCCTACGATCCGCGCGCCGAACTTGCGCCTCGCGACATCGTCGCACGCGCCATCGATGGCGAGATGAAGCGGCTGGGCCTGGAATTCGTGCATCTGGACATCAGCGGCAAGGACCCGGATTTCGTCGTCGGTCACTTCCCCACCATCTACCGCGCCTGCTGGACCTCGGGATCGACATCACCCGCCAGCCGATCCCTGTCGTGCCGGCCGCCCACTACACATGCGGCGGGGTGGTGACGGATCTCTGCGGCCGGGCCGACCTGCCGAACCTCTATGCGGTCGGCGAGGTCGCCCACACCGGGCTGCATGGCGCCAACCGCATGGCATCCAATTCGCTGCTCGAATGCCTGGTGTTCGGTGCGGATGTCGCCCGTGACATCAACCGGCAGTTTGATCAGTGGAGTCCACACGCGCCGGCACCCGACTGGGACGAGAGCCGGGTGACCGACTCCGACGAGGAAGTCGTGGTGACGCACAACTGGGCCGAGCTGCGCCAGTTCATGTGGGATTATGTCGGCATCGTGCGCACCACCAAGCGGCTGGAGCGCGCGCAGCACCGCGTGAAGCTGCTGCACGATGAAATCCACGACTATTACGGCAATTTCCGGGTGCACCGCGACTTGCTCGAACTGCGCAATCTGGTGCAGGTTGCGGACCTGATCGTGCGGTCGGCGCTGTCGCGCAGGAAAGCCGCGGCCTGCACTACAATCGGGATTTTCCGGACATGCTCCCGGTGGCGCGGGAGACGGTGCTGGAGCCCTGGGGACTGAGACAAGGCGATGCTGAGAGCGCTGGACATGCAGCCTGTCGTCGACCTGCTGATGGCGCTGCCGTTTCGCGCCCCGCATGCCGGCAGCCCCGCCGTCTGGTCGGCCTGTTCTCCAGCCTGAAAGAGGCCGATTCGGCACTCGCTGCAGGCGAAATCGAGGACCTGATCTGGGCGGTCTGGACCGACGACGTGCCCGACGCCCAGGCCGCGCCAATGCAGGCCGCCATCCGCGCCATGGCAACCCGCGACTTCGAGACCGCACGCCGGACCTGCGACATGCTTGTGGAGCAATATCCGCTCTGGTCCGAAGCCTGGAACAAGCGGGCGACGCTGGCTTACCTTGAGGACCGCGACCCGGATTCGATCGCGGACATCCAGCGCACCCTTGAGCTTGAACCGCGCCATTTCGGCGCGCTGTCTGGCCTTGGGCAGATCTGCCTGCGCCAGGGAGAGCCGGACATTGCCCGCCTGGCGTTCGCGGCGGCGCTGCATGTCAATCCGCACATGGGGCCATCCAGGCCCTGCTCCAGGAGCTGCCGCCACCGCCGCTGTTCAAGAATTGACAGCAGCTTCGATGCGGGAGGCCATCCTGAAATGCGGCGGACCGGGGCGATAAAGCCTCGCCAGCCGCGCTCAGCGCAGTACACTGGCAAGCATGGACAGCAGGAGGATGCATATGGAGCCGGATTGGAATGCCTGGGTTGATTCGACCCGTCTGTCGCGCCGGCAAGCACTGGCTGGCGGCGTGGTTGCCAGCGGGTTCGCTCTGGCGGCGCAGCCGGTCGCGGCCTCGGTCATCACGACGCCGACTGACGGGCTGGTTGCAGGGCTCGTCGAGGTCAAAGCGGCGAACCGTTCCATCCCGGCCTATCGGGCCAAGCCGGCGGGTGGCAAGCCGCGCGCGGTCGTGCTGGTGGTGCATGAGGTGTTCGGCCTGCACGAGCATATCAAGGATGTGGCGCGCCGGTTCGCCCAGGCAGGCTTTTACGCCATCGCGCCCGACCTTTACGTGCGCGGCGGCGATGTGACCAAGCTCGCGAGCTTCGATGAGATCCGCCCGATCGTTGCCGGCACGCCGGACGCGCAGGTGATGAGCGATCTGGATGCGACCATGCGTTTCGCCGGTACCGACGGTGGCGACGTCAAGCGGCTGGGCGTCACCGGCTTCTGCTGGGGCGGGCGCATCACCTGGCTCTATGCGGCGCATGCCCCGAGCACGGTGAAGGCCGGCGTTGCCTGGTACGGCCGGGTCTCTGGGCGCCGACCGCGCTGCAGCCCAAGAACCCGGTTGATCTTGCGCCCCAGATCAAGGCGCCGGTGCTCGGCCTTTACGGATCGGCGGATCAGGGCATTCCGGTGGCAACCCTGGATGACCTGAAGGATGCCCTGCCAAGGCCGGCCATACAAGCAGCAAGTTCATTGTCTATCCGGATGCGCCGCACGCCTTCTATGCGGATTATCGCCCCAGCTATCGGCCGGACGTAGCGAAGGCCGGTTGGAGTGAGTGCCTCGCCTGGTTCGGGAAGTATCTGGCCTAATTGAAGTTCTCACCAGGATAGGTGCCCCAGACCTGATCGCGGACGATCCATCCGGTCTTGCCGTCGACGGAGAGCTGGCACCAGCTGTCCTCGCAGACGACGAGTCGCCCGATCACGCCGGGTTCGACGCGCCAGACTCGCGGCGAATCCGGCTTCGGCGCGGAATACAGGTTGCGGATGCCGCCGCGCACGATGCCGTTGCGCCGGTCGGTCAGCAGGTTGCCGTTCATCCAGCCTTCGGTGCCATCCAGATCGCGCACCCGCCGCCATGGGCCGTATTCCTGGATGATCTCCACCGGCAGTTCCGGCCGCGTATAAATCCAGCTCACCGGGTAGCTCTGATCCGGCCCGGTGCGCATGTAGACTTGGCTTGCGCCCAGGGACGCGAAGCGCGGGATCGGCAGCCCGGATGCGCCGAGTTTTTGCGCGCCGTCCGCATCAATGCTCGCCGCCGTTGCTGGCCCCGCCGCAAAATCGCCAGCGCGATCAGGCCGCCAATCGCTTTCCGCATCATTCCAGACTCCTTGTGCCCCAATCCGCCGGCACGCGATCCGCCCGAAGTCTATGAATCGTGCGCCTGTATTTTGCAAGCAGGTGGGAACAAAAGCGGACTTGGCTTTTCACCCTTGCCAGCAGGGGTGCGGCGGTCTAGTGGGCAAAGAATCGCCAGTCGCCCTCTTGCGCGACCGGCTTGGGCCGCGGCAGGCCTGCCATGCCAGCCCCAACGCAGAAAAAGGGTAGAACAGATGAGCGATGTCGCTGAACGCGTGAAGAAGATTGTCGTTGAACATTTGGGCGTCGACGCCGGCAAGGTGACTGAGTCCGCCAGCTTCATTGACGATCTCGGCGCTGACAGCCTGGATACTGTCGAACTGGTCATGGCGTTCGAAGAGGAATTCAGCATTGAGATCCCGGACGACGCCGCAGAGAAGATTCTGACGGTGAAGGATGCCATCGACTTCATACAAGCCAACGCTTCCGCGTAAGGACAGCGCGGCGAGCCTTTGACAGGGGAAGGCGCGTCGGCGTGGCGACACGGGCGGGGCCTGCCTCTGCCCGCTTCGTTGAATCCATGAGGGAGATCGACGTATGCGGCGTGTAGTCGTAACCGGCATGGGTATGGTGACCCCGGTGGGCGCGGATGTCGCGTCCAGCTGGAGCGCCATCACCGAAAGCAAATCGGGCGCCGGCCCGATCACCCTGTTCGATGCGCAAGGCTACGCCTGCCGGATCGCCTGCGAGGTCAAGCGCGGCGACGGCAGCAACGGCACGTTCGACTTCAACAAGCGCATCGAGCACAAGACCCAGCGACAGGTCGACGAATTCATCCAGTTCGGTATCGACGCGGCGGGCCAGGCGATGGAAGACGCTGGTCTGACCGACATGGACGAGGCAACGCAGCTGCGCGCCGGGGCCATGCTTGGCTCGGGCATCGGCGGCTTGCCCGGCATCGAGAAAGAGTCGGTCAACCTGTTCCAGAACGGGCCGCGCCGGGTGTCGCCGCACTTCGTCCATGGGCGGCTGATCAACCTCATCTCCGGCCAGGTCTCGATCAAATACGGCCTGCGCGGACCGAACCACGCGGTGGTCACCGCCTGCGCGACCGGCGCGCATGCGATCGGCGACGCTGCCCGGCTCATCATGTTCGACGACGCCGACATCATGGTCGCCGGCGGCGCGGAAGCGGCGATCTGCCCGCTCGGCGTTGCCGGCTTCGCACAGGCGCGCGCGCTGTCGACCGGCTTCAACGACGACCCGACCCGCGCCAGCCGCCCCTACGACAAGGACCGGGACGGCTTCGTGATCGGCGAGGGCGCCGGCGCGCTGGTGCTTGAGGAGTACGAGCACGCGCGGCGGCGCGGGGCAAAATCTACGGCGAGGTGATCGGCTACGGCCTGTCCGGTGACGCCTACCATGTGACCGCCCCGAGCCGACCGGCGACGGCGGCTTCCGCGCCATGCAGATGGCGCTGCGGCGCGCCAACCTGTCGCCGGCGCAGATCGACTATATCAACGCCCATGGCACCTCGACCCCGCTCGGCGACGAGATCGAGCTGGGGCGATCCGCCGCGCGTTCGGCGCGGACATCGGCGGCGTGTCGATCTCCTCCACCAAGTCGGCGATCGGCCACCTGCTGGGTGCTGCTGGCGCGGTCGAGGCGATCTTCAGCCTGCTGGCGATGCGCGATCAGGTGGCGCCACCGACGCTCAACCTCGACAACCCGTCCGAGAATTGCCAGGGCGTCGATCTGGTGCCGCACACCGCCAAGCCGCGGCGCATCACCCGCGCGATGTCGAACTCCTTCGGCTTCGGCGGCACCAATGCCTGCGTGATCTTCGGCCAGGTGTAAACCGGCCTCAGGCCCGGTCGACCGGAACCGCGTAGAGGTCATGATCGTCGGCGTCCTCGATCAGGACGTCGACGAATTCACCGACCTGCAGGCCCTCGGCCGCACGCAGCTTGACCGTGCCATCGATCTCCGGCGCATCGGCCTTGAGCGCGCGTCCGCGCCGTCTTCATCCACATCGTCGATGAGCACGGTCATCACCTGCCCGACTTTGGCAGCGAGCTTCTCGGTGCTGACTTCGGCCTGCGCGGCCATGAAGCGATCCCAGCGCGCCTGCTTGACCTCTTCCGGCACCGCGCCGGGCAGATCGTTGGCGGCAGCGCCTGCCACCGGCTCGAAGGTGAAGCAGCCGACCCGGTCGAGCTTGGCTTCCCGCAGCCAGTCGATCAGAAAGTCGACGTCTGCGTCCGTCTCGCCGGGGAAGCCGACGATGAAGGTCGAGCGCAGCACGATATCCGGGCAGATCGCGCGCCAGCGCTGGATGCGCTCCAGGGTTTTTCCTGGTTGGCCGGGCGTCGCATGGCCTTCAGCACGCCGGGGGCGGCGTGCTGGAACGGATGTCGAGGTAGGGCAGGATTTTGCCCTCCGCCATCAGCGGGATCACATCGTCGACGTGCGGATAGGGGTAGACATAGTGCAGGCGCACCCAGACCCCGAGTTCGCCGAGCGCTGCCGCCAGATCGGTCATGTGCGCGCGCACCTCTCGCCCGCGCCAGGGGCTTGGGGCATGGCGCAGGTCGACGCCGTAGGCCGAGGTGTCCTGGCTGATGACCAGCAGTTCCTTCGTGCCGGCCTCGACCAGCTTTTCCGCCTCGCGCAGCACGGCGTTCACGGGGCGGCTGGCCAGATCGCCGCGCATCGACGGGATGATGCAGAAGGCGCAGCGGTGGTTGCAGCCCTCGGAAATCTTCAGATAGGCGTAATGGCGCGGCGTTAGCTTCAGGCCGTGTTCCGGCACCAGGTCGATGAACGGCCCGCGCGTCGGCGGTGCGGCCGTGCGCACCGCATCCACCACCTGCTCATATTGTTGCGGCCCGGTGATCGCCAGCACTTCGGGAAGCGCTCCCGGATCATCGCCGCCTCGACACCCAGGCAGCCGGTGACGATCACGCGGCCGTTCTCGGCCATGGCCTCACCGATGGCGTCGAGCGACTCTGCCTTGGCGCTGTCGAGGAAGCCGCAGGTGTTGACCAGCACGACATCGGCGCCGGCATAGTCGGACGCAATATCATAGCCGTCGGCGCGCAGCCGCGTGATGATGCGCTCGCTGTCGACCAGTGCTTTCGGGCAGCCGAGCGAGACAAGCCCGACTTTCGGGGCAGGGGCAGGGTTGTGGCCATGCCGGCCTGATAGCGATGTATGCGGCCAAGGGAAAGCGTGCTGTTCCCAGCCCCGGCACCTGCGCTACACGACATCATGGACCTGCGCCCTTACATCCTGCACTGCGACGACGCCCTGATCGTGCTCAACAAGCCGGCGGGGCTCGCCGTGCATCCGGGGCCACGCACCAGAACCAGCCTGGAGGACGGATTGGCCTCGCTTCGGCTCGGGCGGCGCTCCAGCCCGACGATCATGCACCGGCTGGACCGGGATACGGCGGGCTGCCTGCTGCTCGCCCGCACGGCGGACGCCCGGCGCTGGATCACGCAAGCCTTCGAGGCACGCGCCATCGCCAAGACCTACCATGCGCGGGTCGTCGGCCCGCTTGACCCGGCTGAGGGCATGATCGATGCGCCGCTCGCCAAGATATCGTCTGCAGGTGCGGGCTGGCGCATGCTCGTGCGTGCAGACGGCGATCCGGCGTCAACCCGCTATCGCACGCTTGCCGACGGGACGATAGAGCTCACGCCCGAGACCGGGCGCACCCACCAGTTGCGGGTGCATCTGGCGCATCTCGGCGCACCGATCGTCGGCGATCCCGTCTACGGGGCAGGGGACGGGCCGCTGTGCCTCTATGCCCGAGCGCTGAGGATTCCCCGGCGGGACGGCACGCTACTCACGGTCGAGGCCCCGCCGCCCGCACACATGGCGTGAGCGGCTTGCTGGGCTGCCCGAGTTCGCCATCTAACGTTATGCGCTTAAGAGACATTTGCAAAAACTGCTTGCCTGGGTGCTGCGGGCCGGATAATCGTTCTCTGAAAATGGTTCTTAATAACATGGATGTGATGCATGTATTCTCGCGCTTCCTCTGCCACCCTGGCGTTCCTGCTGGCTGGCGCGGTCTGTCCGTCCACAGCGTTCGCCGAGGACAGAATCGAGTTGGCGCAACTGGATCGCATCACGGTGATCGGCCAGCGTGACGGTTATGCAATCAAGGTGACCGAAAGCGCCACGAAGACTCCTACGCCACTGGTCGATGTTCCGCAGACTGTCAGTGTCCTGTCCGAAGATTTCATCGCGGATCTTGGGCTGCGCTCGATCGCCGATGTCAGCCGCTATGTGCCCGGTGTCTTGATCGGGCAAGGTGAGGGCCACCGTGACCAGATCACGATCCGCGGTAACAATTCGACTGCCGACTTCTACATCGATGGCATTCGGGACGACGTGCAGTATTTCCGCCCGCTCTACAACCTGGCGCGGGTTGAGGTGCTGAAAGGCCCCAACGCCCTGATATTCGGGCGCGGCGGTGGCGGTGGCGTCGTGAACCGGGTGGCCAAGACAGCGCAGGAAGAGCGCTTCGTCGGCGCCAGCGTCTCCGCCGATACTTTCGGGGACTGGTCTGTTGGCGTCGATCTCAATGCACCGATCGCACCGGGTGTGAAGGCGCGACTGAACGCCTTCTACGAGCAATTGGACAATCACCGCGACGCCTATGACGGGAGCGCTTCGCTGTGAACCCTGTCGTCGCGTTTGACCTTGGCGCGAATACGCAACTGGGCTTGTCCTATGAGTATGTCGAGGATGACCGGGTTATTGACCGGGGCGTTCCGTCTCAGGATGATGGGGATGCAACCCGCGCCAACCGCCCGCTTGGTGATGCACGCGCTCGCTTTTTCGGCGATCCCGATCTGAACAGAACGGTGTTCAGCGCGCATGTCGTGCGGGCGAACCTGCACCATCGGTTCAGCGATGCGCTGGAATTGAATTCCCGCATCCTGTTCGGCGACTACGACAAACTCTACACTAACGTGTTTCCGGTCACGCCTGCCCCACGTGCTGGTGACGCACAGACGATAGCCATTGAAGCCTATACCGACCCGACGGACCGGCGCAACCTGTTCAGCCAGAGTGATCTGGTCTGGAAGGTGGCGACGGGTCCGCTGGAGCATGTTGTGTTGGCGGGCATCGAAATCAGCAACCAGTTGACCCGCAACCAGCGGATCAACGGCTTTTCGATGGGCCAGGTGTGACCGTGAATGCGACACGGCTGCGGGCAACCATCCCTTTGCCGACCCGCTGCCGGTCCCTGAAGTGACGTTCCGGGCGGGCAGCGGTAACCGGTCGGTGCGCAGCATCCTCAACGTGCAGTCGATCTATCTGCAGGATCAGGTCTCGATCGGCGACCACTGGGACCTGATCGCCGGTGCGCGCGTGGACCGCTTTGCGCTCGATGTCGAAAACCAGCTCGCCGGGCAGCGCTTCGAACGCACGGATACTCTGGTGTCGCCGCGTGCCGGCCTCATCTACAAGCCGGTCGAGAGCGCATCCGTTTATTTCAGTTATGCACGTTCGTTCCTGCCGCAATCGGGCGATCAATTTGTCTCGCTCGATCTGTCGCTGGCCGCGCTCGAGCCCGAACGCTTCAACAGCTACGAGGTCGGGGCCAAGTGGGACATTCTGGATAATCTCAGCGCCACGGTCGCGCTCTACCGGCTTGACCGCACCAATACCCGGGCGGCCGGTCCGACTCCGGGGTTATCCTGCTGACTGGCGCCAGCGCAGTCGCGGCCTTGAGTTTGGACTGGTCGGCAATATCACCAAGCAGTGGCAGGTGAGCGCCGCCTACACCCTGCAGGATGCTGAGATCACCCAGACCACGACCGCCGCACCCGCCGGGCGGGCGGTGGCGCAAACGCCGCGCCACGTCTTTGCGCTGTGGAACCGCTATGATGTCGTTCGGCGTCTCGGTGTTGGCTTCGGCGTCTACCATCAGAGCCAGAGCTTCAACACCATCAGCAACACGTCCGTCCTGCCGTCCTACACCCGGCTGGATGCAGCTCTGTATGTGCCGATTGTCAAAGGCGTAGAGGCGCAGGTCAACATCGAGAACCTGACCAACGCCCGCTATTTCCCGACGGCCCACACCGACAACAACATCTCGACCGGCGCACCTGTCAACGCCCGGTTCAGCCTGAATGCCCGGTTCTGAACCATGATCGTTTCAGATTGATTCAATCTGAAACGATCATGGTTCTTATGAGGCCTGTGCGCGAATGATGCTTCCTCCCCATCGGGGAAGAGTCTACGCAAAGCGTGGGAGCCTTTCTTATCGCCTTCGCTTGAGGTACTTTAACACGAGTGCCTCAATCTCAGTCGGAAAGACTCTAGCCTTCGATGCTTTCCGCCAGTTCCATCACCTCGAGCCAGCGCAGCTCCCGCGCCTCGAGCGCCGTGCGGGTGGCGTCCAGCTCTGCGGATAGCCTGGCGAAGCCGGCGGGGTCCTTGCTGTAGAGGCCTGGGTCGGCGAGCGCTGCCTCCAGTGCCTGGATGCGCGTGTTCAGCGCCTCGACCTCGGCGGGCAGCAGCTCCAGATCGCGCTGGTCCTTGTAGGAGAGCTTCCGGCGCGGGCCGTCGTCCTTCGGCTTCTGTACTTCCGGCTCAGGGGTGCGCTGCGCGGCTTTGCAGAAGGGGTGGGTGCTGCCCGGCGCTTGGCCTCGTAGTCGCTGTAACCGCCGACCACGACGTCCACCCGGCCCGATCCGTCCAGCCCGAGCACCATGGTGACGGTGCGGTCGAGAAAGTCGCGGTCGTGGCTGACGATCAGCACCGTGCCGTCGAAATCGGCGATGGTCTCCTGCAGCAGATCAAGGGTCTCGAGGTCGAGGTCGTTGGTCGGCTCGTCCAGCACCAGGAAGTTGGACGGCTGGGCGAACGCGCGCGCCATGACCAGCCGCGAGCGCTCGCCCCGGAGAGGGTATCGACCGAGGCGTCGACCAGATTGGGATCGAACATGAAATCCTTGAGGTAGCCCGCAACGTGCTTGCGCTCGCCGCGCACTTCGATCCAGTCGCCGCCGTCGGCCAGCACCTGGCGCACGCTGCGGCCGGGTGCGGCGGCGGTGCGCTGCTGGTCGATGTGGATCGGGTCCAGGGTTTTCGCCAGCGTCACGGTGCCGCTGTCCGGCGCGAGCTGGCCGGTCAGCATCTTCAGCAGGGTGGTCTTGCCGGCCCCGTTCGGTCCGACCAGGCCGATGCGGTCACCCGCCTGCACGCGCAGGCTGAAGTTGCGGACGATGGACTTGTCGCCGAACGCTTTCGAGACGTCGTGCGCGACGATGACGGACTTCGACTTCTGCTCGGAGGTCTCCAGCGCGATTTTCGCAACGCCTGCCTGCCCGGTCATGGCGCGGCGCACCGCGCGCATCTCGTCGAGCTTGCGCAGGCGCCCTGGTTGCGCCGCCGACGGGCGGTCACGCCGCGTGCCAGCCAGTGCAGTTCCAGCTTCAGCTTGGCGTCAAGCTTTTCCGCCGCGCGCTCGGCCTCCGCATAGACCTGTTCCTGCCATGCCTCGAAGCCGCCGAAGCCGACCTCGTTGCGGCGCACCACCTTGTTTTCCAGCCACAGGGTCTGGCGGGTGAGGCGGGTGAGGAACATGCGGTCGTGGCTGATGGCGACGAACGCGCCGGTGAAGCGGGCCAGCCGCTCTTCCAGCCAGGCGATGGCCGTTAGGTCCAGATGGTTGGTCGGCTCGTCGAGCAGCAGGATGTCCGGCTCCAGCGCCAGCGCCCGGGCGATGGCGGCACGCCGCCGCTCGCCGCCGGATGCGGTCTCGGCCGGGCGGTCGAGGTCGATCGAAAGATCGCCGGCGATGGCGTCGACATCGTAGGGTGCAGCGGCGACGCCCAGCGCGTCCGGCGAAAGGGCGAAGTCGCGCAGGGTTGCAAAGCCGGCCAGCGACGGCTCCTGCGGCAGCAGCACCACGCGGGTGCGGGGCCTGAGCGTGCGGCGTCCGGCGTCGATCTCCAGCGCGCCGGCGATGACACTCAGCAGGGTCGACTTGCCGACGCCGTTGCGCCCGACCAGGGCCAGACGCTCACGCTCGCCGATGAACAGGCTCAGGTCCTGGAACAGCCAGCCTTCGCCGCGAATGACGCCGATAGTCTCAAGGCCCAGCAAGGGTGCGGCCATAGGGTAACAAATCCTTGGAGTTTGCGCCTGTTCATGGCGTATTCACGGCCCGAGCGCTACTGCAAGAGAACGATGTCTGTCACCATGAACCTGCGGTGGACCCCGATGTGCCGGTTTCTCGGCTTTCTCGCCCTTGTCCTGAGTGTCGCTGCCGAACCGGCGCATGCCCAGCGCGGCGACGCCGACGCGGCATACGGCGACGTGCAGGCCGGGCGCATCCTGCCGCTGGGGAGATCCTCTCGCGCGTCGCCGCGTCCGGTCTGGTCAATGGCGATCATGTCGGGACGGATTACGATGCGCGCCAGCGGCTGTATCGGCTCACCTTCCGCACCCGCAACGGGCAGCAGATGAAGGTCGAAGTCGATGCGACGTCCGGCCGGATCGTCGGCGTGCGCGGGCGCTAGACCTTGATCGTTTCAGATTGAATCGATCTGAAACGTGAATCATGGTCTAAAGTGTTGATAAGAGCCTGATTCACGCCCTCGGTTGAAGCACATATGCTTCAACCTCAACCGATCAGGCTCTGGGAGAGCAGTATGCGGTTGCTGATCGTCGAGGACGAGACCCGGCTGGCGGGCCAGTTGCACGAGGCGCTCACCAAGGCCGGCTATGCGGTCGATACCGCGCACGACGGCGAGGAGGGGCACTTCCTTGGCGAGTCCGAGAGCTATGACGCCATCGTGCTCGATATCGGCCTGCCCAAGCGTGACGGTCTGGCGGTGCTCGCCAGTTGGCGCAGGCTTGGGGTCGCAGCACCCGTGCTGCTGCTGACCGCGCGCGATAGCTGGTCGGACAAGGTGGCAGGGCTGGACGCCGGCGCGGACGATTACCTCGCCAAGCCGTTCGAGATGCCGGAACTGGTGGCGCGGCTGCGCGCGCTGATCCGGCGGTCAAGCGGCCATGCTTCGCCCGAGCTGGTCTGCGGGCCGCTTGCCATCGACACCCGGGCCAGCCGGGTGACCGTCAACGACGAGCCCGTGGTGCTGACCGCGCAGGAATACAAGCTGCTCGCCTACATGATGCACCACAAGGGCAAGGTCGTCTCCCGCACCGAACTGACCGAGCATATCTACGACCAGGATTTCGACAGGGATTCGAACACCATCGAGGTGTTCGTCACCCGCATCCGCAAAAACTCGGCGTGCCGGTGCTGCGCACGGTGCGCGGGCTTGGCTACGTGCTCGATGAACCGGGCGAAGAGTAGCGTACACATCCTGCTGCAGCGCGGCTCGCTCTCGCGGCGTATTCTGGCGCTGGCGATCGGCTTTCTGCTGCCTGTGCTGCTGGGCGGCGGGCTGGCGCTCGACAGGGTGCTGGCCAACGCCTTGACCCAGGCCTTCGACGAGCAGCTTCAGGATGCGCTCGCCAGCCTCATGGGTGCCGCCGACCTGCAGCCGGACGGCAGCGTGCAATTGCAGCGGCCGCTTGCCGACCAGCGCTTCGCCGAGCCCTATTCCGGCAAATACTGGCAGATCAGCACGGTCGGCGCGCCGCCCTTGCGGTCCCGCTCGCTGTGGGACCGGGCGCTGGCGACCGAGCTTGCGGACGTGCGCTTCCGGGAGCCGGCGCGGCGCATCGCGACGCTGGGCGACGAACGGCTGCGCCTGCTGGAGCAGGATGCGGTGCTCGCCGGGTCGCGCCGGGTCTATCGCTTCGTCGTCGCGGTCGATGCCGCGCGGCTGGAGGCGCAGATCGCCGGCTATCGGCGGGTTCTGCTATGGTCGGTGGCCGCGCTCGGGGTGGCAATGCTGCTGCTGGTCGGTCTGCTGGCGGCTTACGGCCTGTGGCCGCTGCGGCGTATCCGGGAAGGGATTGTCGCGGTGCGCGCCGGGGCCAGCAAGCGCATGAGCGGCGGCTTTCCGCCAGAGGTGCAGCCGCTGGTCGACGAACTGAACGCGCTGCTTGACCATACGGACGCCCAGGCCGACGAGGCGCGCACCCACGCCGGCAACCTCGCGCATGCGCTGAAGACCCCGATGACCGTGCTGCTGAACGAGGCAAGCGCGGGCCGGACGCCGCTTGCCGCCACCGTCACCAGCGAAGTGATGCGCATGAAGCGCCATGTCGATCACCATCTTGCCCGCGCCCGGGCGCTGGGCCGGCGGGCGGCGCTCGGCGCGCGCACGAAGGTCTGGCCGAGCCTTGAAAGCCTGCAGCGGGCGATGACCCGCATCTACGCGGAGCGCGGGGTCGCCGTGGCGCTATCCGGGGACCAGACTCTGGCCTATCGCGGCGAGCGGCAGGACCTGGAGGAAATGCTCGGCAACCTGATGGACAACGCCTGCAAGTACGGTGGCGGCCGCGTGCGCGTGAGCATTGAACGGGACGTGAGCGCGCCATCCACGCTCGCCCTGCTGATCGAGGACAACGGACCGGGCCTGACCCCCGAGCAGCAGGCGCGCGTGTTCCAGCGCGGCGAGCGGCTGGACCAGCAGCAGCCCGGCTCCGGCATCGGGCTGGCGATCGTGCGCGATCTGGCCGCGCTGTGCGGCGGCGGCGTGACGCTCGGCGCGTCCGCTGCGCTGGGCGGCCTCAGCGTCTGCCTGCGCCTGCCGGCGGCGGATTGAGGCTTCACCGCCGCCGGTTTTTCGACACTCTTCCCGAAGGCGGGTCAATCGGGCGTCATCACCGCTATTCCGCTGCCTCGCGTGCGGCGTCGCTCAGCGGATGCTCCAGCCGGTTGAGCATTTCCTTCGGGCAGACCTGCCAGACCCGCTCTGCGGTGTGCGCCCAGTCGGTCAGCAGTTGCGCGGACCAGCGCGAGGCGGTCTCCTCGGCGTGGCGGGCGATCAGGTTTCTCAGCACCGCTTCCCAGTGGCTGGAGCCGAGGCGCTGCCAGACCACCGTATCCGGGTTGACCCGCGCCTCGAAGTCGCCGTTGCGGTCGTAGACGAAGGCCATGCCGCCGGTCATGCCGGCTGCGAAATTGTCGCCGACGTCGCCGAGGATCACGGCGACCCCGCCGGTCATGTATTCGCAGCCGTTGGCACCGCAGCCCTCAACGACGGTCAGCGCGCCCGAGTTGCGCACGGCGAAGCGTTCGCCGGCCTGGCCAGCGGCAAACAGCGCGCCCGCCGTTGCCCCGTAGAGGACGGTGTTGCCGATGATCGTGTTGTCCTGGCTCGCCAGCGTTGACGAGACCATGGGCCGCACCACGATGGTCGCGCCGGACAAGCCCTTGCCGACGTAATCATTCGCCTCACCGAACACGACCAGCTTCAGGCCCTGCACGGCGAACGCGCCCAGCGACTGGCCGCAGGCACCGCGCAACTGCACGGTCACATGGTTCTCGGCCAGCCCGGTCATGCCGAACTTGCGGGTGATGGCGCTGGAGAAGCGGGTGCCGATCGCCCGCATGGTGTTACGGGCGGTATACATGAGGTGCATTTTCTCGCCGCGCTCGAACACCGGCCGGGCATCCGCCAGCATCTGCGCATCCAGCGAGTCCGGCACCGGGTTGCGGTGGGTCGGAATGTTGAAGCGGCGCATTTCCTCCGGCGCGTCGACCTTGGCGAGAATCGGATTGAGGTCGAGGTCGTCGAGGTGGTCTGCACCGCGGCTGACCTGGCGCAGCAGCTCCGTGCGGCCGACGATCTCATCCAGCGACCGCACGCCGAGCCGGCTGAGGATTTCCCGCACGTCCTCGGCGATGAAGCTCATGAGGTTGACGACCTTGTCGGCGCTGCCGCTGAATTTGGCGCGCAGGGCGTCATCCTGCGTGCAGACGCCGACCGGGCAGGTATTGGAATGGCACTGGCGCACCATGATGCAGCCCATGGCGACCAGGCTCAAGGTGCCGATGCCGAATTCCTCCGCACCGAGGATCGCCGCGATGACGATGTCGCGCCCGGTCTTCAGGCCGCCGTCTGCGCGCAGCTTCACCCGGTGGCGCAGGCCGTTGAGGGTGAGCACCTGGTTGACTTCGAGAGGCCCATTTCCCAGGGTGTGCCGGCGTATTTGATCGAGGTCTGCGGGCTGGCGCCGGTGCCGCCGACATGGCCTGAGACCAGGATCATGTCCGCATGCGCCTTGGCGACGCCGGCTGCGACCGTGCCGATGCCGGCGGACGACACCAGCTTCACGCAGACGCGCGCATCCGGGTTGATCTGCTTCAGGTCGTAGATCAGCTGCGCCAGATCCTCGATCGAATAGATGTCGTGATGCGGCGGCGGGCTGATGAGCGTGACGCCGGGCGTCGCGTGGCGCAGCCTGGCGATCAGTTCGGTGACCTTGAAGCCGGGAAGCTGGCCGCCTTCGCCGGGCTTGGCGCCTGCGCGACCTTGATCTCGATTTCCTCGCAGGCGTTCAGATACTCCGCCGTCACGCCGAAGCGGCCGGAGGCGATCTGCTTGACCGGCGAATTGGCGTTGTCGCCGTTGGGGTAGGGGTGTAGCGGCGCCGGTCCTCGCCCCTTCGCCCGACACCGATTTCGCGCCGATGCGGTTCATGGCGATCGCCAGGGTTTCGTGCGCCTCGGGCGAAAGTGCGCCAAGGCTCATGCCCGGGGTCAGGAACCGGCGGCGGACCTGGGTGATCGACTCCACCTCGTCGATGGGTACCGGTGCATCCGCCCAGTTGAATTCCATCAGGTCGCGCAGCGAGACCGGTGGCATGTCGCGCAGGCCGCGCGCGAACTTCTGGTAGAGCGAATAGCTGTCGGTCGCGACCGCTTCCTGCAGCATGTGGATCAGCTTGCCGTCATAGGCGTGGACCTCGCCGCTGGCGCGATAGCGGTACAGGCCGCCGACCGGCAGGGTGACCACGGCGCTGTCGAACGCCTGCGCGTGCCGGTCGGTCATGTTGAGTTGCAGCGACTTGTAGCCCATGCCGGAAATCTTGGACGGCATGCCGGGGAAGAACTCGTTGACCAGCGAGCGGCTGAGGCCGACCGCCTCGAAATTATAGCCGCCCCGGTAGGACGCGATGACTGAGATGCCCATTTTGGACAGGATCTTCAGCAGCCCGGCGTTCATGGCCGCAATGTAGTTCCGCACGCATGCGTCCAGCGTGCGGCTGCCGAACAGACCGCGCGCGTGGCGGTCGGCGATGGCCTCCTGGGTCAGCCAGGCGTTGACGGTGGTCGCGCCGACCCCGATCAGCACCGCGAAGTAATGGGTGTCCAGACACTCGGCGGCGCGTACGTTGATCGAGGCATAGGTGCGCAGCCCCTGCCGCACCAGATGCGCATGCACACCGCCGGCCGCCAGGATCATCGGCACGCTGACCCGCTCGGCGGAGACGAATTCGTCGGTCAGGAACAACTGGCCGCGCCCGGACCGCACCGCGCGCTCCGCCTCCTCGCGTATGCGGCGGCAGGCCGATTTCAGGGCCTCCGGGCCGTCGTTCGGGTCGAAGGTGCAGTCGATCACCTGGGCCTGGCCCTCGAAGTGCGCAAGCAGGCGCTGCCATTGGCCGTTGCTGAGGATCGGCGTCTCCGTGACCATCACATCCGGCTGGTGGGCGTTGCGATCCAGCAGGTTGGCGAAGTTGCCGAACCGGGTCTTCAGCGACATCACCCGTTCCTCGCGCAGGGCGTCGATCGG
The DNA here is from genome assembly GCF_005144965.1 of Hankyongella ginsenosidimutans. Classification (GTDB taxonomy): domain Bacteria; phylum Pseudomonadota; class Alphaproteobacteria; order Sphingomonadales; family Sphingomonadaceae; genus Hankyongella; species Hankyongella ginsenosidimutans. The sequence goes on along the minus strand of NZ_CP039704.1, from coordinate 1,061,808 downwards.
CGGGTTGGTCACCTGGCTGAAGTTCTGCCGGAAGAAATGGCTCAAGTGCCGCGGATTGTCGGAAATGACCGCGAGCGGCGTGTCGTCGCCCATCGAGCCGACCGCTTCCTTGGCATCCTCGACCGCCGGCTGCAGCAGCAACTCGAGATCCTCGTGGGTGATGCCGGCGGCAACCTGCAACTGGCGCAGGCGCGCGCGCTCGAGCGTCACCGGTTCCGGACCCGTACCGATCACCTGTTCGAGCGGCTTGAAATCGCGCACCCATTCCGCGAACGGCTGGCTGGCGGCGATCTTCTGCTTGATCTCCCGGTCGTGGTAGAGGCGGCCCTCGGCGAGATCGACCGCGATCATCTGCCCCGGCCCGAGCCGGCCCTTGGCGACCACATCGGCCTCCATGACCACGACCATACCGGCTTCCGACCCGGCGATCAGCAGCCCGTCCCTGGTTTCCAGATAGCGCATGGGGCGCAGCGCGTTGCGGTCCAGCCCGCCGACGACCCAGCGGCCGTCGGTCATGGCGAGCGCGGCCGGCCCGTCCCACGGCTCCATCACCGAATTGAAGAAGGCGTACATGTCGCGGAACGCGTCCGGCATGGTCGACTGCTTGGACCAGGCTTCCGGCACCATGATCAGCTTGGCGGTCGGCGCGTCGCGCCCGGCATGCACAATGGCCTCGAACACGGCGTCGAAGGCGGCGGTGTCGGATGCGCCGGACGGGATCACCGGCTTGATGTCGGCGGAATGCTCGCCGAACGCCAGGCTTGCCATGCGGATTTCGTGGGTCTTCATCCAGTTGGTGTTGCCGCGGATCGTGTTGATCTCGCCGTTGTGCGCGACCATGCGGAAGGGCTGCGCCAGCCACCACTGCGGGAAGGTGTTGGTCGAGTAGCGCTGATGATAGATGGCGAAACGGCTGACGAAGCGCTCGTCCTTCAGGTCGGGGTAGAATTCCGCCAGGTCCTGGGCGAGGAACAGCCCCTTGTAGATGATGCTGCGCGCCGACAGCGAGCAGATGTAGAAGCCCGGAATCTGGGCCGCGATCACCTTCTTCTCGATCCGGCGGCGGATCAGGTAGAGGTTGCGCTCGAAGGTCGCCTGATCCTCCTCCAGCTTCGGGTTGTGGATCAGGATCTGTTCGATCTCGGGGCGGGTCGCCGCTGCTTTTGCGCCGATGACACTGCAGTTGATCGGCACCTGGCGCCAGCCGTAGATATCGTAGCCGAAGTCGATGATCTCGGACTCGACGATCTGCCGGCAGGTCTCCTGGTCGTTGAAGTTGGTGCGCGGCAGGAACACCTGCCCGCAGGCCGCTTCACCGGGGCGCGGGGTATGGCCGGTGCGCTCGATATGCTCATAGAAGAAGTCGCGCGGAATTTCGACGTGAATGCCCGCGCCATCGCCGGTGCGGCCATCCGCGTCCACCGCGCCGCGATGCCAGACGGCCTTCAGCGCGTCGAGCGCGGCGGTGACCACCCGGCGCGATGGCTTGCCATCGATGGCGGCGACAAACCCGACCCCGCAGGCGTCGCTTTCCATGTCCGGGCGGTACATGCCCTCGACCGCCAGGCGTTCGCGTTCGGTCTCGCTGGTCATTACCTGTCTTCCTCGGGAGTTGCAGTTTGGATCATCATTCCGGCTCACTCATGCTGTAGCGCGCAAACACCTGCGCCCCGGTCAGCTGGGGCGCATCGTCGGCGAAGGCGTAATAGTCGGGCTTGCGGTCGATGAAATAATGTTCTGCCATGTGCAGGCCGTCGGGCAGATCAAAGCCGCCGGCCTCACCGCTCAGTTCGCCCGTCTCGATTATCCGATAGAATAGCGTCGAGCCGCAGGTCCGGCAGAAACCGCGTTCGGCCCAGTCGGAGCTGCGCCACCAGCCGACTTGATCTTGACCACCGGTGATCGACATGCCGTCAGCAAAACGCACAGCAAGCGACGGTCCGCCGTGCCAGCGGCGGCACATGGTGCAGTGGCAGGCCGTGAGCTCCGGCGCACCACGGCCTTCAAAGGCAATGGCGCCGCACAGGCAACGGCCGGAATATATCGCTGTCATCGGTCCTCTTCCGTCAACGTTTGAGCGGTTTTCAGTCACAGCAGCACCGCCTTTGCGAGCGCCACCCGCTGGAACGGCGTCGGCTCAGCACCACGCACCATCAGCAGCAGGTCGACCTTCTGCTCGTCGATGCGCGTGAACAGCCGGTCAAGGAATCGGGCCTCGTGCAGGATGCTGTCCTGACCGGGCCCCACCTCGATCAACAGGTCGATGTCACCGCCACGGCGCGCAGGGTCCACCCGGCTGCCGAACAGGCGCACATGCGCTTCCGGCCCAAAGACTGCGCATGCAGCCGCTTTGATCGCCGCGATCTCGTCGTGCGACAGCCGTACCTTGGGTTGGCTGTGTCCGGGAGCAGCGGTGTGGGCGATGGCCATCGGTCGTTTCCTACAAGCCTTGTTGGTTCAAAAGCCCTGCTGCGCGCAGCCGCTCGAGGACGCGCGGCATGGCCTCTGGCCGCCTCCTGCCCGAGCTTGGCGCCTTCGAGTGCATCTGCGCCCATCGCACCCTGCATGTAGCCGATCATCTTCGCGCCGAGCGGCGTGCGGTAGAATTCCGTCAAAGCGATGATTTCCGCCTCGCTGAAATTCCGGTTGAAGCTGTTGACCTGCAGGCCGGTGAAGTCGCCTTCCCGCTTCTTGAAGGCCGCGCCAAACTCCTCCTTCATGATTTGGGCAATTTGTGCTTTGTCCGCTCCGGGGGCGGGGATCTGCTTGCCGATCGCCTCCACCATCGATGGAACGATCTTCGCGATGGTCTTGCTGTACTGCATCGCCTCCAGCAGTTCGATGATCGCCTTCTGCTTGACTGAGGGATGGCCACCTCCGCAGCGCAGGCCGGGTGCATGGCACCCGACCCGATCGCCAGCGCGACCAACGCAATGCGTAGTCGCCGCATACTCATTCCGTCAGTTCCTTCGGGATCGTGAAGCCGGATTTCTCGGCTTCGGTCTTCAGAGCCTTCAGCGTGTCGTCCGCGACGCGCTTGGTGATCTGCTGGCCGGTGATCGAGATGTCGCGGTTGATGACAGCCTGCGCGCCGATCAGCTTCTTGCCGGCCGGCGTGGCGGCGAACGCGGCTGCCGCCTTCAGCTCGTCCGGCGTCAAGGCACGAACATAGGCCGTGCGGACGCCAGCCAGGAAAATTTCCCTGCTGCTGTCGATGCTCTGGCCGAGCGCCTTGTCGACGGCGGCTTTGAGGGCGTCCTCCTTGCCTGGGTTTGCCTTCACCAGCGGCTCGACGAGAAAGGGTGCGACGCGCTTGAGGTTTGCCTGCAGGATGTCGGCGGCACCAGTTGCAGCAACGACGGCCTCGAGCGCCTTGGCGGTTTCCGCGTCGAGCTGCGGCGGCGTCTGGGCGGCTGCAGGCTGCGCTGCCGCCGGTTTTTCCGCCGGCTTGTCGGCCGCCTGCGCGCCCGTCGCCGCGAGCAGGCCAGCGATCAGAAGGAGATACGAACAGTCATGGGTTGTCCTTTATATCGTGAGGCAAACCGCTCAGGCCGCGGCCTGAGCGGCGACTGCGTGCGCCGCGAGATGCTTGTGCATCTGCTGTGCGGCGTCACGGCCGTCGCGGATCGCCCATACCACGAGTGACGCGCCACGCACGATATCCCCAGCGGCGAACACACCGGGCAGGCTGGTCATCTGGGTTTTCGGGTCGATGCGCACCGTGCCCCAGCGGCTGACCGCCAGTTCCGGCGCATCGAACAGGGCCGGCAGCGGCTCCGGATCGAACCCGAGCGCCTTGATGGCCAGATCGGCCTTGAGGGTGAAACTGCTGTCCGGTTCCGGTTCCGGTGCCTGCCGCCCCGAGGCGTCCGGCGGCCCGAGGCGCATCCGGCTGGCCTTGACCCCGCTGACCTGCGTCTTGCCCGTGAAGCCGTCCGGGGCGGACAACCAGCAGAATTCGACGCCTTCTTCCTCCGCGTTCAGCACCTCGCGCTGGGAGCCGGGCATATTGGCCCGGTCCCGCCGGTACAGGCACTGGACCGAGGCAGCACCTGCCGGACAGCCGTGCGCACGCAGTCCATCGCGGTGTCGCCGCCGCCGATCACCACCACGCGCTTGTCTTTGGCGTTCAGCGCGCCGGACTCATAGTCTGCAACCGTATCGCCAAGGTCGATCCGGTTGGCGGCGGTCAGGTAATCGAGGGCGGGCACAATGCCCTCGAGGCTGGAACCCGGAGCCTTGAAGTCCCGCGCCTTGTAAACCCCGGTCGCGATCAGCAGCGCATCGTGGCGCGTGCGCAGGGCTGCAAGTGTCGCATCGCGCCCGACTTCGAAATTCAGGTGAAACTGCACGCCGCCGTCGCGCAGCCGCTCAGCGCGTCGGGTCACGATGTCCTTTCCAGCTTGAAGCCGGGAATGCCGTAGATCAGCAGGCCGCCGATCCGGTCGTAGCGGTCATAGACATGGACGGCATAACCCAGGAGGCGCAGATGCTCCGCCGCCGCCAGCCCGGCCGGCCCCGCGCCGATGATGCCGACGCTCTGGGCGCTGCGGTCCCGCACCGGCATGATCGGCTGCACCCAGCCGTTTTCCCAGGCTGTGTCGGTCAGATATTTCTCGACCGCGCCGATGGTCACAGACTTGAAGCCCGCCTCGATCACGCAGTTGCCCTCGCACAGCCGGTCCTGCGGGCAGATCCGGCCGCACACCTCCGGCATGCTGTTGGTGGCGGCGGAGAGCTCGTAGGCCTCCTGCAGGCGGCCCTCGGCGGTCAGGCGCAGCCAATCGGGAATATTGTTCTGCAAAGGGCAGTGGACCTGACAGAAGGGCACGCCGCACTGCGAACAGCGACTTGCCTGCTCGCGCGCCTTTTCGGCGATGTAGCTGCGATAGATTTCATGAAAGTCGCTCCGGCGCGCCTCGGCAGGCCGCTTGTCCGGGTAGGCCTGCGGCGTGCCGGTGAACTTCAGCATGAGGGTCTCGGTCATCGTCAGCTCGCGAAATAAAATTACTGATATGTCGCGCAGATGCGCAATTCTCATGCGCTATATCGCGCCTTGCGGGGAGAACCAAGCAAAATCGTCCATATAAGTCAGTATTACTGACTTAACATGTGATTATAGGAAGACGTATGGTCCCAGACGCCACTATCGGCTTCGTCATCCCTGTCCGGCGTTCGTATATTGGTCCGATACGGTACTAAATGCCCAGCGCAAGCAGGATCAGCACAACGCTGCCGACCGCGATTCGGTACCAGGCGAACGGCGCAAAGCCATAGCGCGAGACAAAGTTCACCAGGCCGCGCACCACCAGCAGCCCGGAGAGGAACGCCGCGACGAAGCCCACCGCAATCGTCAGCCCGTCGTCGAGCGCCAGCAGGTGCCGCTGCTTGTACAGGTCGTAGGCGGTCGCCGCCGCCATGGTCGGGATCGCCAGGAAGAAAGAGAACTCGGCGGCTGCCCGCCGGTCGACGCCCATGAGCAGCGCCCCCATGATGGTCGCGCCGGACCGCGACACACCGGGGATCATCGCCAGGCATTGCATCAGGCCAATGCGCAGTGACAGGCTGGTCGGGAAGTCCTCGACGATGTGATGCTTCGGTTGCCTGACCATGCGTTCGATCGCCAGGATCGCCAGTCCGCCAACGATCAGCGCCACAGCGACGCCGGCCGGGTTCTCCAGCAGCGCCTTGATCTGCTTGTAGACCAGCAGCCCGACAAACAGGGCAGGCAGGAAACCCAGCAGCACGGCGATGCTGAAACGGATCGCCTTGTCGTCCCGGCGCAGCAGGCCGGCCGCGACCCCAATCAGCCGCTGCCGATAGGCGACGCATACCGCCAGGATCGCGCCCAGCTGAATGGCGATCTTGAAGGTGTTGCCGGGGTCGCGAAAGCCGATGAAGTGCCCGGCGATCACCAGATGCCCGGTCGAGGAGACGGGAATGAACTCGGTCAAGCCTTCCAGCAAGCCGAGCAGCAGCGCCTCGGCAAGGTGCGCCAGGTCCATGAGCAGTCTCTTTTCAAAGGGGCGCGGTTCAGGCGGTCTTGCGGTTGAACTGGCCGTGCGGGCGGTAAGTGACGAGGTAATTGGGGACGATCGCTTCAACAGGCGTCGGCGCGATGTCGAAGGCCTTGAGTCCCAGGGCACCGGGGCTGACCACATTGTCCCGGGCCAGCAGCTTCAGTTGATCAAGGGTCAGCAGCGGCCGGGGCAACAGGCCAAGGACCGCTGCCTTCAGCCGGGCCAGCGGCAGGGGATTTCGACCAGCGGCCGGTCGATGCGGATTTCCTTGAGGATGTATTTCAGCAGGTCGCGGAACGTCCATACGTGCGGGCCGCCGAGCTCGAAGGTCTTGCCGGCGAAGTCGGCCGGGGCATCAACCGCCTTGGCGATGGCGGCGGCGACATCGCCGACATAGACCGGCTGAAACCGGCTGTCGCCGCAGATGACGGGCATGACCGGCGCGATCTGCGCCAGCCCGGCAAAGCGGTTGAAGAAGCCATCTTCCGGCCCGAAGACCAGCGACGGCCGCAGGATGACGGCGGCGGGGAAGGCGGCGCGCACATGGGCCTCGCCTTCGCCCTTGGTGCGGGCGTAGTGCGCCGTCGATTGTGCATCCGCGCCGATCGCCGAGACATGGACCAGCGTTTTGACCTGTGCGGCGGCCGCAGCCGCGGCGATGCACTGCGCGCCCTCGGCCTGCACGCGGTCGAACGTCTGCCGACCGGTGGGGAAGAGGATGCCGACCAGATTGACGACGGCGCTGGCGCCGCCACCGCGCGGGCGATGGACGCCGGGTAGCGCACATTGGCCTGGACGATCTGGATCTGGCCGACCGCACCAAGCGGCTTCAGGAACAGCGCCAGCTCCGGGTGGCGCACGGCGACCCGCACGCGGTGGCCGGCCTTGGCCAGCTGCTGCACGACATAACGCCCGAGAAAGCCCGATCCGCCGATTACCGTCACCAAATCCGTCATGCGCGCCACCTGTGTTGCTGTCCGCTGCTCATGCCAAAGCCGATCGCTGTTGACAACAGCCGAGCAACCCCTATCGGCGCTCGCTCTGCCAGATCGCGGCTCGCCGGAGTCGCTTTGAATGACACCGTGCCCAGGTGGCGGAATTGGTAGACGCACCAGCTTCAGGTGCTGGCGCTGGCAACGGCGTGGAGGTTCGAGTCCTCTCCTGGGCACCATTTTTATTCCGGGTACTTCCGAAAATTGATTAAATGATTAGAAGTTTGGGTGGATTTTTCTTGAGTCTTGCCGCCTCTATGCGCCTTTTCCGCGGGGCTTAAGCCTCTAGCTGATAAAGTTTTCGCGCATTCAAGCATGCAGATAAGTCACGCAGGATCGCAGAACAGCACTGTTGGTATGCCAAAACACCGCTATAAATATGAAAATACTGGAGATTTCCCCATGGCGCTCGCCACGGGTACTGCGCCTATTGCCTAAACTCAGCCACTCGACAGGTCAAAGCAGCCTGCCTAAGACGCCACATCATAACATCAGGAGTGATAATTTTGACAAAAACAGCTCTGATTACAGGCGTAACCGGGCAGGATGGCGCCTACTTGTCGGAGTTGCTGCTCGCCAAGGGCTATATCGTGCACGGCGTCAAGCGGCGATCTTCCTCTTTCAACACGGCGCGCGTTGACCACCTTTACCGTGATCCGCATGAAGGAGAAACGCGGTTTTTATGCACTATGGTGACATGACGGACTCGACGAACCTGATCCGTTTGATCCAGCAGACAAAACCAGATGAAATATACAATCTAGCGGCGCAAAGTCATGTACAGGTCAGTTTCGAGACTCCTGAATACACTGCCAACGCGGACGCCGTTGGTGCGTTACGTATTCTTGAGGCGATGCGGATTCTCGGGTTGGAAAGAAATACAAAATTCTATCAGGCTTCAACATCTGAGCTATTTGGTGGGGTTCAGGGCCATGCACAAAACGAATCAACTCCATTTTATCCGCGTTCGCCTTATGCTGCCGCCAAGCTTTATGCCTATTGGATTACTGTAAATTATCGTGAAGCCTATGGCGTGTTCGCGACGAACGGTATTTTGTTTAATCATGAAAGCCCTCTGCGTGGAGAGACTTTCGTGACACGTAAAATTACGCGCGCAGTGGCTGCTATTGAATATGGCTTACAGTCGAAACTCTATCTCGGCAACCTTGATGCCCAACGCGACTGGGGCCATGCCCGTGATTATGTCGAAGGCATGTGGATGATACTGCAGCATCCACAAGCGGAAGATTGGGTGCTGGCGACAGGCAAAACGACCTCGGTGCGCACCTTTGTGGAAATGGCATTTGCGCATGTAGGGCGCACCATCACATGGGACGGCGAAGGCGTTGATGAAGTCGGCAAGGATGCCAGAACTGGCCAGACGCTCGTCGCGATCGACCCGGCCTATTTCCGCCCTACAGAGGTTGACCTGCTGCTTGGCGACCCGACCAAAGCCAATACCAAGCTTGGCTGGACGCATAAATCCTCACTTCAGGATCTGGTGACAGACATGATGCAGAGTGATCTTGAAGTCATGAAAGATCAAAAGCGTGGCTAATCAGGTTTACGATCTAAAAGGTAAGCGCGTCTGGGTTGCAGGTCACCGTGGCATGGTGGGCAGCGCGGTCGTGAGGCGGCTGGCGCAAGAGTCTGTTGGTGATATACTCACAAGTGATCGTGCGAGTACCGATTTGCGCCGCCAGGATGATGTGGAAGCCTGGATGAAAGTAGCGAAGCCCGATGCCGTAGTGATTGCTGCGGCGAAGGTAGGCGGTATTTTAGCTAATGACAGTTTTCCCGCAGATTTTTGTATGATAACCTCATGATTGAGGCGAATATCATCCATACATCCGCGCAATTAGGAGTACAAAAATTATTGTTTCTCGGGTCTAGCTGCATCTACCCTAAGCTGGCAGCGCAGCCGATGTCAGAGGAAGCATTACTAACCGGCCCGCTCGAGCCAACCAATGAGTGGTATGCCATTGCCAAGATTGCCGGTATCAAACTTTGTCAGGCATATCGCAAACAGCATGGCCACGATTTCATCTCTGCTATGCCGACCAATCTTTACGGTCCGGGCGATAATTATGACTTGTACTCAAGCCACGTCATCCCCGCCTTGTTGCACAAGGCACATGACGCAAAACGCTCAGGCGCAGAAGATATTGTCATATGGGGCAGCGGTACGCCGTTGCGCGAGTTCATGCACGTCGATGATCTTGCAGATGCGCTCGTGTTTCTTCTCAAACACTATTCAGCTCATGAGCACATCAATGTCGGCACAGGCGAGGAAATCACCATCGCCGCACTGGCGCAGAAGATTTGCGATGTCGTTGGGTTTGGCGGTCACCTAAAGTTCGATGCCAGCAAACCGGATGGCACGCCCCGCAAGCTCATGGATAACGGTCGCCTAAGGGCGCTGGGCTGGCGAGCACGCATCAAGCTCGCAGAGGGTTTGGCCGACGCCTATGCGGCAATGCCGCGGTAACAATTCACGGCCTTGCGCGCAGTGCGCGCTTCAGGCGCGACAAACCATATCCTGCGAAAGCAAACAGTAGTTTGTGAGCATGCCATCGCAGGCCATGACTTAGACTATGCATGGGGCGAGATCCCGCATCGAACGTCATGCCCAGACCATGGAACAGGCGGCGCGTATATGGCATCCATTTGCCGCGCTCCACCACATGACGGTACTGAATCAGCCTTCGGGTCGCCGCGTGGTGCTGGCCTGGCGCGCCACGCTGATGCTCGAAATCCCATATGCTGCCAGGCTTCCGTAATGCCTCTAGCAGGTAGTCGCGCTTCCAGAGCGTGGCCTGCAGGGAGGAAGGGTAAGGCTCATTGTGAGCCAGAGGCTCAAAGAATTGGCGAGTGCCTAAATTTCTTAATAGCCGTACTGGCAGGCTGCGTTCTACTGGTACGAGTCGTGCGTAGGCCAAATCTTGCGTTATCGCCTCGGCAAGCGCTGCAGCCAGTACTGATTGGTCAACCGGTTTCAGCAGCAAAAATCATCCAGCATGAGAATGATGTGGCTGATCTCCGGCGGTAATTGCTGAATCTGGGCATTAAGTTCGCCGCGCCAGCCGCATTCCACACCGGTCGCAATCGGTGTGAAACCGTGCAGTGAAGCTTCGGGAACAGCGGTTGTCAGCCCAACATAGCGTGGCCAGGGGCAATACGGCCACAGCTTGCCGAAGCCCGCGTAGACCTGATCGAACACATCCCGCGTGCGATCACTGCTGGCGACGAAGAGGCAGGCGGGGATAGTCCGGAAATCCAGATAGTCTTTCATGGCTTAGTGAGGAGGAATGTGTCGCCAGATCTGGTTATCTGGTACCCTAATCCACCTGCAAAACGCATTAAATCTGCCTCGCTTGGATAAGCCGGATCAGTTCCAAAGCATCGTGCATCATCAATCAAAATGATATCTTTAGGCTGGTTACGTGCTGAAATATGAAGAAGTTCTCTGAAAACTGGTGTATCCTCTGCTCCGCGCGCGGTGAATCCACCGGAAAAATGCCCATCTAGCCAAAATAAGGCAGGTTCCGTCTGCACAAGTGTAATTTTTCCTAATACATCACCACTATCTCCCAAATGACAATGAACATGTGGCATAGATGAGAAGCGCTTCTCAGCAAGGGTATGCAGGCGCTCAGACACTTCTATGGTATCTACTCGCTTGCAAATCTTAGACGCTACATAAGTTGTGTCGCCAAGAAATGTGCCTGTTTCTACAAACCATTGTATAAAATTTTTTCGGATTAAGTCAGAGATCATCATGCGCTTTTTCATAGCGGGATATGCCCCGCTCCTTTTAGAAAGTTCCCACCGTTTCATTTCAAGCCACGCCATGGCCTGAACGTATAATTTTCCGCCTGGCATGCTGCGAATGTAATATTTACTTTCAGGACTAAACATGTCGCTAAATCTTTCTATGCTCATGGTTTGAGTAGTCTAGCAAATATGATGCCATTAAGAATGTTATGTTAAATCAAATGGCGTATCCGCCTGAGCCAATATACATTCTACCTTTCTGTGCCAAGCCGATGATGCATCCTGCCAAGGCTTTCATGAATTATCATTGATTTCAAGTGCGGGGATAAATATATACCGATTAAACCAAACACTAACGAAAATAATGCCGCAAGAAGCAAGGCATACAGCGGCTGTAACTGAACAAGCATATGGCGCTGAAAAAATGAAAAGGCCTGCAAGCAGCGATATTGCGGCGGCAGGTATAAAAATAGCGCGGTTTAGCCAAGTTAAAAATTCACAGTTATGCGTTTAATCAGCCAACTTCCAAGTAAAATTGTGTAAAACACATATATAAACATCCAAACTATTGCAATAGATACGCCGTCATCGTGCATTCCAAAGAATAAAACTGCCGTTATAAACACGGGTATCGCGACGCAATTACAGATCAGAATAGGACGAAGTAAGCCACGTGCAACGCCAAGTTGGTATGGAACCTGCCAGACTGCCGCGAACGCCATGCCGGCCATGAAGGCAATGAGTATCGAAGATTGAAAACTGCTGCGCTGATCAGATGAGACAATTATCCGGGCGATTTGCTCCTCAAACATCCATGTGATCCAGAAGGCGGTTACAGCAAAACGGTAATGGCGGACGTGGCAAGCCCTGCCAAATTGGAAATGCCGGCCTGATCATTCTCGGCAACGAGCCTGTTGATCTTTGGATAAAGCGATTGGGTGACGATGGTAGCGAGCATCAGCATGGCGCCTGAAACCTGATAGCTGAGCGTGTAGCTTGAATAAACTGACGGCGACATCATACCGATCAGCAATATCTTGTCGAGGTAGCCAAGCAAAACCAAGACAGGCTGATGAGAGACATCCCTGCGGCAAATGGCAGCGCTCTCCGCACCGTGGCAAGCCCGCCATGCGCTCGGAACGGCAAGCCAAGTACTGTCCGGCACAGCCAGCGTAGTGGCACAAGGGCCAGGACAGCGGCCAGCATGTTGCTCAGCAAAAACATTTCCACGCTGCTGCTGATCAACAGCAGCGCAAGTGCGGCGCATGAATGGCGTAAAAGGTCGAAGCCGACGGTGATGGCATTGGCCTCGATCATGCGATCGCTGCCAGTCAGAATGGCGTTGTAAAGGGCCATGGGAAAACGACACGCAAGCAGGAAGCCGATCATCAGCCAGATCTGGGCTGTAAGCCCCTGCTGTTCCGCTGGTGCCATGCCATGTAGCGCGGCAAGCGCCATACCGCCGAAGGCCAGGACGATCAGCATTACAATAACGAGATAGAAAGTTTCGATGGCAGAGCAGAAGGATCGGCTTTCCTCGGTCCTTTGCCTTGCGCGCGATCGAAGATCAGGCGGCGGCTGACGGTTACGCCAAGGCCGAAGTCCAACAGGGTCATCAACGAGTGCAAAGAGGCATAAAATCCGATGATCCCGTAGCTCTCAAGGCCGATGAGGCGCGTGTAGAGCGGAATGGTGAGAAGACTCAGCGCCGCCGGCACGAGGCGGCTTGCGACGGTAGACATCAATATGCCGGAAAAGGCTTGCGCCATCGTATAATCAGGTCCGGGCGCATAAGCGCCATAGTGGCAAATTGCGTATTGTGGTCACCGTCTTGACACAAGTGCCAGACGTGATCACCAGCGTGCTAAACATATTATTGGAATGGTTCAAGTTTATGGCATTGGTTCGGTCACTGTATAACCTGGTGACGCCTGTCCTCGACCCGAGGCGTCTCTTGCACGGGCTTTGTAATTACCCGCGTTTTTCAGTGATCTGCTCCGGTTCCGCATCCTGGCGGCGCATAGCCAACGTCGCTACCCACTCGCATTATGGCCCACTCTGCATGAGCGTACGATAGAAACCCAGTTTGATCCGCATTACTGCTATCTTGCCTATTGGGCGACGCGCATGGTGCTGGAGAAGGGCGATGCTGTGGCCCATGTCGATGTTGGCGGCCAGGTATCCTGGCTGATGGGGCTGGCTGCCTCTGCACAGGTCACCACCGTCGACATCCGCCCCTTTGCGCAGGATGTACCTAGCCTCACTGTAAAGTCCGGTAGTCTGATGGCGCTGCCGTATGATGATCAGTCGCTTCGTTCCCTCTCCTGTTTGCATGTCGTTGAGCATGTCGGCCTTGGCCGCTATGGCGATCCGCTAAACCCCGATGGATGCTGGCAGGCCATGCGGGAACTGGCGCGAGTCGTAGCACCAGCAGGGCGGCTGATTTTGCCGTTCCGTGCGGGCAGCCACGGGTCCAGTTCAACGCGCACCGGGTGTTCGCTCCACAGGACGTGATTGACACGTTCGCGCATGAGGGGCTGGAGCTTGAGCATCTAGCAGGCGTAACGGATGATCGCCATTTCCATCAGAGTATTGCGAAAGATCTGCTCGAGAAGCAGGGTTATGGCTGTGGTTTCTTTCTTTCCGACGGCCTGGGTGAAGGCTGCAAAGTGCAGATATCTATTGTCATCCCGACCTATAATCGTCTCAGGTGCGTTTTTGACGCTATCGACAGTGCGCTTGTCTGGGCGCAGGCGCTCGGGGACTGTGAAGTCATTGTCGTCGACGATGCCTCGACGGACGACACGCTCGCACAGCTTAGATCGCGCTATGCGGATGAGCTCGCGCGTTCATATCTCAAGGTGGTTGCGCTGCCCTGCAATCAGGGTGTTACCGGCGCCAAGAACGCTGGAGCCATGGCCGCAAGCGGTCACTGGATCGTCTTTCTGGACTCGGACGATCTTTTGATCCCCACCGCAGCGGGCCCTGTCGCGGCCACACTTCGCGCCTACAAGGATATGGCAATCATCATGTTCCGCTGTGTCGATCAGGCTAGCGGCGCATTGCTAGGTTCCGCGCAGGCGCAGGACATCTTGGTGGACCGAGAGACATATCTCGGCGACTGGCCCTACGGCGAATGCCTGCCTGTCCTGCGTCGGGACGCCTTTGTCGCCTCTCCTTATGATGCCGACCTGCGTGGCTTTGAAGGGCTTGCCTATCTTCGGCTTCTCGCCCGTCATGGTCCCATGTTGGTGTCGCCAGTGGAGGCGCGTCGCTACGAAACGCGTGGCGACGACCGGCTGAGTGCGCCCAAGGTTTTTCTGCCCGAGCGCGATTGCTGGCCCGCGGCCATGCCCGTATTTTGCGCGAGAACTGGCGTTGCTTTCGCCCGGCCGGGCTGGTACGCCAGATACTGAAAGTCGGTTATTATAGCTTACAGAGTTTTCATGAATAAGGTGAAATTTAGGCTGCCACGTGCATTACTACGTAAAGAATAAATTAAACTAGCGTATAAAACGTATATATGCACAAATTGTCAGGAAGAATTACAGAGTGATGCGATCAATGGATAAGCCTAAGAACGACGATAAATCTCAAGCTGTTACGCTATTTGGTTTCATAAATTCTGTCCGTAAGCGCTACATTAGTTTTATAACAATTACGATACTTTGCACTTTATTTGCCATATTTTTGAGTGTTGCATTGCCAGTAAAATATAGGGCGAAGGCTACTTTCGCACTAGTACCACCGCCATTTTCCCAACAACTTTCTACTTCTCCGCAGATTCTTGGTACGTTGGGGCGTTTGGCTGGCTTGTCTGGTAGCGATCAATCCAATTTTGATCTGAATTTTCAGAGACTCAAGTCTCGAACAATGATTCGAGGGTTTTAATTAAAAATAGGCTTGTAGACTATATAAATATGACAGATGAGAATGGAGGTAAAGAAAATAAAACTTTATCGACAACAGGTAAAAATTTAGACACCAGTAAGAGCATAGAGAAGGCGGTTGACAAATTTAAGCGTGAAAATTTACTCTTTAGTCCTTCAGTCGACGGCGGTGTTTACACTATAGAAATTGTACTGAATCGGCCAGAATTGGCTACACAGATATGCAACCAGTATATTCATTATGCTGATGAAATAATACGCACTGATGCGGTATTAGAATCACGTCGCCGTCTGGACTTATTAACTCAAAGGATTGGTGCACAACAATTACCGGAAGTACGCGGCGCGCTGGCAACACTTTTAGCACAAGAGGCAAGAACATTGGCATTGACGTCCGGTACGACAAGCTATGCATTTAAAATAATTGATGTTGCGACAATACCTTATAACAAAGCAAGCCCTCAACGCGCTTTAATATGTTTACTAGGCTTCATATCAGGGATAATACTTGCATCTATATTTATAGTCGTGCGCGATAATGTCAAGTAAGTTAAGTCTATGATTGCTGTATTTACAACTCTTGGGGTATCAATCGTATTATTAATAATCCTCGCCGGCGTGCTTGAAGATAAATTTCATGAACGCAGTTTCTTGTCGCCACTCATATTTATATCATGCGGCTTTATTTTTGCCTATCCCATTCGCGGCTTTTTGACATACTTTTATCCAAATGATTTTTCAGTTTTTGATAATTATTACCCTATAGATAATATATCTTTATTCTATGCAACATTATGTCTATCTTTTTAGGTATTTTTGGGCTTATTTTTGGATACTTGGCTGGAGCACAACTTTCCGACTACATGATATTACCGGAATTGAGTTTTCGTAGTGATAAGAATGCCAGATATGTTTCATTTATTCTTGTAATAGTATCAGTTGCTATGTTTTCTAAATTACTTCCAGATGTACTGTCTTCTGGCTCCGCGATCCAACTATTTTCGTCAGATTTAAGAATAAACATATTGAAATCATGGTCTGGCCAAGGTCAATATTTATTTTTATTGTTGCAATTACCTCTAATTTTGACTATTCTAATGCTTTCATACGTGAACAGCGAAGCCCACGCTTTAAACAAAATTTTTTAACATTAATATTTATTTTAGTCGCCTTAATTTTTGGAATAATCGGATCAAGACAAGTTCTGTTGTCACTGCTAATGATCGTGATATTGTTTTATCATTATAACGTAAGAAACATACAAGTTTTATATCAAATCATCATCCTGATATCCGTTGTTACTACCGGGGCATTCTTGGGCTGATTCTTGTGTCCTTTGCATTTGAAACCAATTACTCAATTTTTCGAATATACTTTGGTTAAGTTTTGTGCGTTTTACCCAGTCGTTCGACCAGTTTGAAATGCTATCGTCCTGTTTATACCGATGTGACAATTTCTACTTTGGACTCACCCCGATCGAAGATGTAGTTCTAACCTACATGCCTCGTTCGCTTTTCCCATTCAAACCCGAGATATATGGAACGCTTCGTGCCCAGAACGATGTACTGCCTGGTTTATTTGATTACGCAGGACTGAACGCGACCTATCCAATAGGTTTTTGGGTGAAGGTTATATCAACTATGGCCCGGTCGGCGTTTTTATTTTCCCCTTCTTGTTTGGGTTGTTGCTACGTCTAATCTATGAAAAATCCAAAAGTCAGAAGGGATATATGGCTGTACTTATATATCTTATGGCCAATCTTATAGGAATAATAAGATCATTCGGTGGTATAATAGTTTTATGATACTAGCAATTTTCATGGTAAAAATTCTGTATTGTATAAAATTGAGTGCCGATACAGGAGAGAAATAAATATACTTATTCCTAAATTTTTAATAATTTGGTCTGCGCAATAATTCGCGTCTGCCTTGTAAAATTATAGCAATGTCAAATTGAATGGAATTGAGATCAATTCTATCTTGCGGCCAGTTTGCTAAATATCTCCATATGCGCATCAGCCGTTGCGGCGAGAGTGAAACGCTCAAGTACTTTGGCGCGGCCTGCTAGTCCGTAGGATGCAGCCGTTTCCGGTCACGCAACAAGCGCAGAATCGCTGCCGCCATTTCTACGGTATCCTTTGGTGGCACCAGCAATCCATCCCGACCATGATCTACAATCTCAGGAATGCCGCCAGTTGCATATGAAACGACGGGTGTACCATATGACATTGCCTCCAAAATTGCAGTCGGGCAGCCCTCCCCAAAGTGAATGCATTGCGAGCATCTGTGCTTGTGCCACCCACTGCTCCGGATGACGATCATAGCCGTGCAGGATCACATGCTGTTCAAGCCCGGCTTCCTGTACGGCCCTGGCGACTGCTCCATTCATGTCATCGCGGCCGATGAAACGGAATCTTGTCTCCGGCAATTCTGTCACGACTTGCTTGATTGCCTCGAGAAACGGATATGCCCCTTGACCGGTAAAAGGTTTGCAACACTGACAATTTCGCGCGCGCGTTCAGGCCAGGCTATCGGCGGCCCTTCGGGTGCTTCAATACCATTGTATACAACGTCGATGCGTAACGGCGATACCGAGATCAGGCGAGCAAGACTGCGTTTTGTGACTTCCGCATTTGTAATGTAATGATCGGTGAGAAATCGCTGCGGCCACTCAACGCGTCTGTAATCGCGCCCAAGGGGAGTTCCTGGTTCCACATTACCGCGGATGCCATGGACAATTCTTGTCCTCGGCATGAAAGGTCGCAGCGCCCGAACGAGTGTCGCGGGGCGCAGGCCCATGACGTAGATAAAGTCCGGCTTGAGTTGTCGCCATAAATCGACGAGCGCCCGCACCTTGTGACGTGGTGCTGCAGGTGATCCGGCAAGGGCGATCGCGTCTGCGCCTTGGCTGCGGGCCCATTGTGTCCAGTCGCCTTCTTCTCCCAACGTCGCCAGGGTATAATGCACCGGCCCATTCGGTCTGCACAGCGCCATGCGCGTCAGGCTGCGCTCGGCGCCACCTATTGCAGAGGTGGCGAACAACAAAAGAACATTAAGCGGGGCGGGCAAACAGGATTTCCGTCATGAATGATGCAGCGAATGTGCGCTTCTATGTGCCAAAGCCCTGGTTATCAAGCGTTGCAATTGGCATAACCATTGCGGTATGCGGCTTGCACAAGTCAATGGCGTACAGGGTGTATCTCTAAAATTATGATATCGGCGATACAAGAAAGACAATCACATATGTCTAATGTTGACTATGATGTTACCGCGGGTTTCGGTGATGAATGGACCAGATTTGATCAGTCAATTTTATCTGATGACGAGAAGAAAAAATATTTAATGAATATTTTGAGATTTTCCCTGGAATGAATTGCCAGCAGACGCATGCGGCGCAGATTTTGGATGCGGCAGTGGCCGATGGGCGTCGGTGGTTGCGGGGCGTATTTCCAGGCTCGTCTGCGTGGATGCCAGCGAGGCGGCCCTTGCGGTGGCGCGCCGAAACCTCGCCGCTTACTCGAATTGTGAGTTCCTGCTCAGCAGCATTGGAGATATGCCAGAAATCAGGGGTAACAGCCTTGATTTTGGGTATTCTCTGGGCGTGCTCCATCATATGCCAGACACGGCCGCTGGTCTTGTATCCTGCGTTGCCAAGCTAAAGCCCGGCGCACCATTTCTGCTTTACCTCTACTATCGCTTTGATGGGCCCTGGTGGTTCCGAGCGCTATGGCAAGCCTCGGAGCTTGGCCGGGCCGTGATATCACGACTGCCCCATGGACCGCGCTACGTCATGAGCCAGGGGATTGCGGTTTTGGTTTATTGGCCGCTGGCGCGGATGGCCCGCCTTGTAGAAAAATGGGTTTTCCTGCAGAAGGCCTGCCTCTGTCCTACTATCGTGCGAAATCATTCTATGTAATGCGCACGGATGCACTGGATCGTTTCGGCACCCGGCTGGAGCAGCGCTTTACGCGCCAGGAAATCGAAAAATGATGCGCGATGCTGGTCTTGAACAGGTTAAATTCAGCGCACATGCACCGTACTGGTGCGCCGTTGGCATAAAAGCGGGCGCTGCTGAATGAAAGTATCAATATGTGCGGCATAGCCGGATTTCTCTTTAATGGACGGGCCAGCAAGCTGGATTTGCAGCCAACGATCAATCGCATGACGCAAGCCATCGCGCATCGCGGGCCGGATGATGCGCAGCATTGATTGATGATGAGGCCGGCGTGGCGCTCGGCCATCGCCGGTTGTCCATCCTGATTTGTCGCCAGCCGGGCGTCAGCCCATGGAGTCAGCGGATGGCCGTTATGTGCTGGTCTACAACGGCGAGATCTACAATCACAGGGATCTGCGCGCCGAGCTCGTGTCTGCGGGCACCGCACCGGACTGGCGCGGCCATTCCGATACCGAAGTGCTGCTGGCCGGCATAAGTTTCTGGGGGCTTGAAGAGACCCTGAGGCGCAGCAACGGCATGTTTGCGCTGGCGCTGTGGGACCGCAAAGAGCGTGCCCTGACTCTGGCGCGTGATCGCTTCGGCGAAAAGCCGCTCTATTATGGCTGGGTCGAGGGTGGCTTTGTGTTCGGGTCGGAACTCAAGGCATTGAACGCGCATCCACATGTGCGCCGCGAACTGGACCGCGATGCGCTTTGCCTTTTCCTGCGTCATAATTACGTGCCGACACCGCATAGTATCTGGAAGAATATCAGCAAGCTGCCGCAGGCTCACTATCTGACGCTGAGCGGGACCGGTTCCCGGATTTTGAAATGTTACTGGAGCTTTGAAGAGGCCGCACTGCGCGGACAATACAGCGCACGTGCTGATACGCCTGCAATGCTGGATGAACTTGAATCGCTGCTCAAGGATGCCGTGCTGCGCCGCATGGACTCCGATGTGCCAACGGGCGCTTTTCTGTCCGGCGGCATAGACTCCTCGCTGATCGTAGCACTGATGCAGGCGCAATCTGCATCGCCTGTGAAGACCTTCTCCATGGGTTTTCATGAAAAAGCCTACAATGAGGCGGAACACGGCAAAGCGGTTGCGCGCCATCTGGGCACGGATCATACAGAGCTTTATGTCCAGCCCCGCGATGCGCTGGATGTGGTGCCGCAACTACCGCACATTTGGGATGAGCCGTTCGCGGACTCGTCGCAAATCCCGACCCTGCTGCTGAGCAAGCTGACCAAGGCGCATGTGACGGTCAGCCTTTCCGGCGATGCGGGGATGAAATCTTCGGCGGCTATAATCGTTATTTTCAGGCGGTATGGTTGCGTCGCAATATTGGAAAACTGCCGTCGGGTCTGCGCCGGATGCTGGCGCGCGCCATGCAGAGCCCGCAGCTCGGAACCGTGCTTGGGGCAGTCAATACCCTGCTGCCGGCACGCGTCCGGCAGGCCGCGGTCGCAGACAGGCTGCCCAAGCTGGCAAGCCTGCTTGAGGCAGATACGGATGATGCGCTGTATCGCCAGTTGGTGTCGCACTGGTCACAGCCGGAACAGCTTGTGATTGGCGGGCGCGAACCGGGAACGCTGATCGCCAGCACGCCTTTTCCGCAGCTCGATTTCGCGCACCGGATGATGGCGATGGATACCCTCACGTATCTGCCGGATGACATACTGGTGAAAGTGGACCGCGCCAGTATGGCCGTCAGCCTGGAAGCTCGGGTGCCGTTTCTGGATCATCGTGTGGCCGAGTTCGCCTGGCAGATGCAGCTCGATGCAAAGATAAACGGCAACACGGGCAAGCTGCCGCTGCGTAGGCTGCTTTATCGGCATGTCCCGCAATCCATTGTTGATCGCCCGAAAATGGGCTTTGGCGTACCCGTTGAAGCCTGGCTGAAGGGCCCGCTGAAGCATTGGGCGGAAGACTTGCTCGATCCCCGGCGCATAAAGGCGCAGGGCATTTTCGAGCCTGATATCATCACGCGCTACTGGCAGGAACACCAACAGGGCCGCCGACGCTGGCACAATCACTTATGGGATGTCCTGATGTTTCAGGCTTGGTGGGATGCTCAGTATAGCGCGAGCTGAGCGGCGATAATGCCGTCAATTCCATAGCGGGCTTCAGCGTCGGCTCGGGCCGCTTTGCCAAGTCGCTCCCGAAGTTCTGGATCATCGAGCAGGCGTGCAATGGCAACTGCCAGAGCACCAGCATCGCGCGGTGGGACGAGCAGGCCGTTTTCGCCATCGCGCACGACGTCGCGGCAGCCTGTGGTGTCTGTCGTCACGAGCGGCAGGCCCGCGGCGGCCGCCTCGATAAGCGCTTTGGACAAGCCCTCGCGATAGGATGCCAGGACATAGACTGTGGCGCGGGCCAGAATTTCGGGAATGTCGGAACGCTCGCCCCACCACTCGACATCACCTTGACGTACAGCCGTCTCGAGTTCTTCAATCGGGATGGCGGTGGGATTCCCGGGTCCGGCGCGCCGACAAGGACGAATCGTGCCTCGGGATGGCTGCTGCGCAGCTGACGTGCAGCCGCGATAAACTCCCGCACACCCTTATCCGCCAGCATCCGGCAGGTCTGCACGACCATAGGACGAGCGGTATCTTCGTCAGATCTCTGTTTCGGCGTAAATCTCTCCAGATCAACCCCAGACCCCGTGATCAGCTGCAGGCTATCGGGCTGGACCAGTTGTCGCTGTAGAAAAAATGTTTGTCATCAGGATTTTGGACGATAACGGCCATGTCGCGATGGCGAAGACATAGTCGATACAAGGCGGTTGCCAGTCCAGCCTTCCAACCTCCGCCCGTAAAAGATAACCCATACCGGAAATGGCGTTCACCACCCTGTTCACACGGGCCATTCGGGCAGCTACAGTACCATAGAGTACCGGCTTGAGGGTGACATGATGGACAATGTCGGGCTGCCAATACCTGTAGAGTCGGCATAACCGAGCCAGCGTCATCATGTCACGTAGTGGGTTCATGCCGCCGCGATCCATCTTCAGGTCCATCCATGTGAGGCCATGCTGCTGAATCGCATCGACACCAGGGCCGTCTGGCGTGCATACAGCAACCTCAAATCCATGGGATCGTGCCGCCAAGGCTAAGGGCAAGCGATGAGTCACAAAGAATTTTGCCGGACTAACGACGTACAGCAAGCGTTTCTGGCTTCTTTCAGGTTTTGCCATTTTTCAATATATACCCTAAAAATATCTATCACTGCTCCATCTAAAATAAATTGTACATAGTCAAGCAAAACTCTTGAATGGTATAAGTATAGTTTGAGAAGGGAATTGTTTTTGTATGGCACGCCAGCCGCTTCTATTTCTTGAGCTGAATGAAGTCAATTTTGACTATCTCCTGGGGTATATAGAACGTGGAGAATTACCGACTCTGCGCAAGTTTTACACAATCATGGCTTTGCCCGCACAACATCTGAACAGCGCTATGAGGAACTGGAACCCTGGATACAATGGGTCACGGCCCATACGGGCCTAGCCTTTGCCCAGCACGGTATTTTCCGCCTCGGGGACGTCGTCAATCATGACCTCGTTCAAATTTGGGAGCAGCTTGAAGAAAAGGCCTCAAGGTCGGTGCCATCAGCCCCATGAATGCAAAATGCGCCTGAAATCTCCGGCATTTTCGTGCCGGACCCTTGACGCCGACCGAAATCATCGCACCTGGCCCAGTAAAATCACTTTACAGAGCAGCATCCCAAGCTGTGAACGACAATGCACAGTCCCGGCTGACCACCCGCTCCGTTCTTGATCTACTTTACGGTGCAGCCGTCTGCGCGGCACCGGCACACTATTCCCGCTATTATGAATATGCACGCCGGTCAATTTCGCGAGGCTGGTTTAAATCCATGTTTCTTGACTTGCTTCTTAGTGATGTCTTCGCGTGGTGCCTCAGGCGAACGAGGCCAGATTTTGCCTCTCTTTTCCTGAATGCAGGCGCGCACATTCAGCATCATTACATGTATTGTTCGCCTATTTATAAAGGTACACGTCGAAACCCGGATTGGTATGTTCCGGCTGGGGCAGACCCCTGCTCGATATTTACAGGCTATACGATCAAGTCCTCGCGAGAATTCAGCGCTGCTTGCCTCACGCGCGGATCATGATCGCGACCGGCCTCCACCAAGAGCCTTACCCCGAGCAAAATTCTACTGGCGGCTCAAAGATCACGCCACCTTCCTCAGGGCGATCGGCGTTCCTTTCGCTTCAGTGGAGCCGCGCATGTCCCGAGACTTCATCGTCCGCTGCCAGGACGAGGCTGAGGCGGCACGAGCTCAAGTGCTGCTGGCCAATGCGCGCGGCGATGATGGGCAAGACCTGTTCGAAGTGGACAATCGTGGCAGCGATCTCTTTGTCATGCTCACGTATCCGGACGACATTGCAGAAGATTTCGGCTTTACCGTCGGCAACGTGCCCTATCAGCGGCTGCGCGACTCTGTGGCATTCGTCGCCATCAAGAATGGCGAGCATAATGGAATAGGGTATTTCACGGATAGCGGCGCAAGACTGGACCCGGTGGCAGACCAATTCCCGCTGTCGAAGCTCCCGGAGCGCATCCGTGCAGCCCTGGGGCTTGGCCAGCTTGGATTGGCGTGATTACGCAGCGCGAGCGAACGGAGGAAATATGAAGTTTGGTGTTGTGTTTTCCTTAGCGTTAGTGGCGGCAAATTCGCCAACCTATGCCCAGAATGCTCAGGTGATACAGCTCATCACCGAACTTGATTCTCGCTCCCGAAACCCGACGATGGTGCGATCCTAGACGCGGTAACGATCACTGCCAAGGCGAGGGCGAGTGCGCAGAAGCTATGTCAGCCCACGTCCATCACGATCGTTGAAACCACCCCGATCACTGGCTCGATCAATCCTTGAGGGTGTATTGAACAATAGTCTACGTAATGGCTGGTCCGTTTATGCCCGGCACAATGGTTGCCCGAAGAACGATGTCTTTCGGTATGCCGTTCTCCAAAACCCGACTCATCGTTGCTTGCAGTCACAACCAATGAGGGAAAATCCTACGCAAATCTGTCAATCATGCGCGACACCAGCGGCCAGGCTGCTGCCGCAGCATACATGACTATCAAGAAAATGGATGCGAGCTGTGCGCCTAACGATGTACAATTTGGCCGAACTCGTATTGACTCCGAAGACAAAGATCTGGGTCCGGATATTTATGGCGTTCGTTATGTCGGTTCGTGGAAGGAAGTTTGGCAATTCACCATTTGCGGGCGGACTGCTGAAGTCCCCATTATATTCCGCGCGGATGGTGATGGCGGGGCCTATACCGATATCAAGAGCGCAGATATTGTAGTGTTGCCTAAATCTTGATTAGAGTGATTTCCAGGCAGATGGACTCATCTTCTGGTTGAGGAATCGCGGCAAAACAAAAACATAGAGCGGCGATCTGATTCGATCAGATCGAAAACCGCTCAAAATATCAAGCTGAGCTGCGCTGTAAGCCACAGTGCTCTTGGGCTATACTGGCAGAATTTGATATCAAAGTAATGAGAGTGAAGTATTGGTGGAGCCGAGGGGATCGAACCCCTGACCTCTACAATGCCATTGTAGCGCTCTCCCAGCTGAGCTACGGCCCCACGTCCAGATGACCGGTCGGGATCCCGGTCAAATTTCAGGAGGCGCACGCATAGTCCAGAGTGCGTGCGCCATGCAAGCCCGTTCGGGCCTATTCGTCCTCGCGGTTCGGGTCAACCACGTCCGCGAGGTCGGCATCGTCGTCGTCGATGCTGACGTCACCGGTCGACTCGTCGTCGTCCTCGACATCGAGGTCGGCGTCGTCGACCAGCAGGTCGGCGTCCTCGATCTCGCCATTGCCGGCCTGCGGTGCCTGCTCCTGGAAGGGCAGCGGCTGCTTCGATTTCAGGATCGGCTCCGGCGTCCAGGCATAACCGCAGTTGATGCAGGTCACCGGGTCGGCCTTGCCCATATCGTAGAAGCGCGTGGCGCAGCGCGGGCAGCTATGCTTGGAACCCCACTCGGGCTTGATCACCGGTTGCCTCCATGACGCCGCGCGCCTTCGAGGGGCGTATGCGGCGATAAACCGAACGGATAAAGCGCGGCGAGGGGCTGGCCCTGCCGCGTGGGGCGAGCGCTTGCCATAGCGTCATGCGGCTGTCAAAGAGTTTTCGTTTTCGCCTCACCCCTGTTTTCCTCGTGTCGTGGAAGCGACGTTCGCCACACGATGATATTGGCGCTGACGCGAACGTCGATTCTGGAAAGGGCATGAGAAACAATGGGTTGCTCATGCTCTTTTCGAAGCTGAAATCCAGCCGGACCTGATATTGAGTGTGATGAGTTCAGATTCGGGACACGAGGACGCCATGCACAGCCCCGAGACCGATGCGCCGCGCCCGCTGATCGCCAGCGCCTCTCCGGCCCTGAGCGGCCGCGTGCGCGTGCCAGGCGACAAATCCATCTCGCATCGTGCCCTCATGTTCGGGGCGCTGGCGGTCGGCGAGACGACGATCAGCGGCCTGCTCGAGGGTGAGGATGTGCTCTCGACCGCTGCAGCGCTGCGTGCGATGGGCGCGACCATAACCCGCGCCGGCGACGTCTGGCGGGTCTGGGGTGTCGGCGTCGGCGGCCTGCTGGAGCCGGAGACGGTGCTCGACATGGGCAACTCGGGCACTTCGACGCGCCTGCTCATGGGGCTGGTCGCCAGCCATGCCATCAGCGCCACGTTCACCGGCGACGCTTCACTGCGCAAGCGGCCGATGGCGCGGGTGATCGAGCCGCTCAGCCGGATGGGCGCCAGCTTCGTGGGCCGTTCGGGCGGGCGTTTGCCCTTGACCATGACGGGCGTCGTGCCCGCACTCCCCATCACCTACCGGCTTCCGGTCGCCTCGGCTCAGGTCAAATCCGCTGTGCTGCTCGCGGGGTTGAACGCACCCGGCCACACCACGGTCATCGAGCCGGAGCCGACCCGCGACCATAGCGAGCGCATGCTGCGCGGCTTTGGAGCGGATGTGCGGGTGGAAGATACACCCGAGGGCCGGGCCATCACCATCGTCGGCGAGCCGGAGCTGCACGCGTGCACGATCGTGGTGCCCGGCGATCCCTCGTCGGCGGCGTTTCCGGTGGTGGCTGCAGCGATCCTGCCCGGCTCCGATGTTGTGGTCGAGAATGTCGGCCTCAACCCGACGCGCAGCGGCCTGTTTGCCGTGCTGCAGGCCATGGGCGCCGACCTCACATTCGAGAACGCGCGCGAAGTCGGCGGCGAACCGGTTGCCGATATCCGGGTCAAGGGCACAAGCCTGCGTGGCGTCGAGGCACCGCCGGAACTGGCGCCGACCATGATCGATGAATACCCGATCCTGATGGTCGCCGCCGCGCTGGCGCAGGGGCGCACGGTGATGCGCGGTATCGCGGAGCTGCGGGTCAAGGAGTCGGATCGCATTGCCGTCATGGCGCGCGGGCTGGCAGCGTGCGGCGTCGCGGTCGAGGAATTGCCGGACGGCATCATCGTCACCGGCAGCGGCGGCGACCCGGTTCCGGGGCGACCGTCGCCAGTCATCTCGACCACCGGATCGCCATGAGCTTCGCAGTGCTGGGTCTGTGTGCGCGCTCACCAATCATCATCGACGACGCCCGACCGATCGCCACAAGCTTTCCGGATTTCGTCGCGCTTCTGACGAGCCTGGGCGCGGAGCTGCGGGCATGATCATCGCTGTCGACGGGCCAAGCGCGTCCGGCAAGGGGACGATCGCCCGCGCGCTCGCCATGGCTCTGGGCCTGCCGCATCTTGATACCGGGCTGCTTTATCGTGCGGTCGGGCAGGCGACGCTTGCAGTCGGCGACGACCCCGCGGATGCGGCGGCAGCCGCGGCGCACGCGCGGCAGTTGCGGCTTGATGCGCTGGACGATCCGGCGCTGCGCTCGGATGAGGCGGCGCGCGCTGCCAGCATGGTCGCTGCGCACCCTGTGTGCGGGACGCGTTGCGGGATTTGCAGGTGCGGTTCGCGCGCCAGGCCGGCGGCGCCGTGCTGGATGGCCGCGACATCGGCACCGTGATCGCACCGGACGCCGACCTGAAGATTTTCGTGACCGCCAACGCCCAGACGCGAGCGGAACGCCGCTATGCCGAGCTGCAGGCGAGGTGCCTGCCGACCAGCCTGGCCGCAGTCGCGGCAGACATCGCCGCGCGCGACGCCCGCGATTCCGGCAGAGGTGCGGCGCCGCTGCGCATGGCTGAAGACGCAATCTTGCTTGACACCACCAATTTGAGTATAGACGCCGCGATTCAGTCCGCCCTTGCGCTGGCTGATGCTCGACGCGGCACTCGCGCGATCGTCGACGGCGCTTTGAGCGCTGCGGACGAACAGCCGAAACGC
This sequence comes from Hankyongella ginsenosidimutans, assembly GCF_005144965.1. Lineage (GTDB taxonomy): Bacteria > Pseudomonadota > Alphaproteobacteria > Sphingomonadales > Sphingomonadaceae > Hankyongella > Hankyongella ginsenosidimutans. The sequence goes on along the minus strand of NZ_CP039704.1, from coordinate 1,034,829 downwards.
TAGTCACCGAATCCGGCCGCACACACGGTGGAAAGCCATCGTGGGCGCAGCCGTTATGCATTGAACCCAGGCCGCTATCCGGAATCCGGATGGCGGTAGACCGCCGGAGACAACCGGTCGGCCCGCAACAATGACTGAAAGGACTTTTTAGAATGGCATCTCAAGGATTTGGCTCCGCGCGCGATGAATTCGCCGCAATGCTGGAGCAAAGCTTCGGCGCGGAAGGTGGTTTTGAAGGGCGCGTGGTCAAGGGCCGTGTGACCGCCATCGAAAACGACATGGTCGTGATCGACGTCGGACTGAAGTCGGAAGGCCGCGTGCCGCTGCGCGAATTCGCAGCGCCGGGCCAGCAGGCGGACATCAAGGCCGGCGACGACGTCGAAGTTTATGTCGACCGCGTCGAGAACGCGAACGGCGAGGCCATGCTCAGCCGCGACCGCGCCCGCCGCGAAGCCTCGTGGAACAAGCTGGAAGAGCAGTTCCAGGCTGGTGAGCGCGTCGAAGGCGTGATCTTCGGTCGCGTCAAGGGCGGTTTCACCGTCGATCTGTCGGGTGCCGTGGCGTTCCTGCCGGGCAGCCAGGTCGATGTACGTCCGGTGCGCGATGTCGCGCCGCTGATGGACATTCCGCAGCCGTTCCAGATTCTGAAAATGGATCGCCGTCGTGGCAACATCGTAGTGTCGCGCCGCGCGGTGCTCGAGGAAACCCGCGCCGAGCAGCGTACCAGCCTGATCGCCAACCTGGTGGAAGGCGCAATCGTCGATGGCGTGGTCAAGAACATCACCGATTACGGTGCGTTCGTTGACCTCGGTGGCGTCGACGGTCTGCTGCACGTGACCGACATGAGCTATCGTCGCGTTGCCCACCCGTCGGAAGTCATCAACATCGGCGACACCGTGCGCGTGCAGATCGTCCGCATCAACCGCGACACCCAGCGCATTTCGCTCGGCATGAAGCAGCTTGAGTCGGATCCGTGGGAAGGTGCGGAGGCCAAGTACCCGATCGGCGGTCGCTTCTCCGGCCGCGTGACCAACATCACCGACTACGGCGCCTTCGTGGAGCTGGAAGCCGGTGTGGAGGGTCTGGTCCACGTCTCGGAAATGAGCTGGACGAAGAAGAACGTGCACCCGGGCAAGATCGTCTCCACCAGCCAGGAAGTGGATGTGGTGGTGCTGGAGGTCGATGCGGACAAGCGCCGCATCTCGCTCGGCATCAAGCAGGCGGCGGAAAATCCGTGGCTTGCCTTCACCGAGCGCCATCCAGTGGGCTCCGTCGTCGAGGGCGAGGTCAAGAACGCCACCGAATTCGGCCTGTTCATCGGGCTGGATGGCGATATCGACGGCATGGTGCACATGTCGGATATCGCCTGGGGCGTCTCTGGCGAGGAAGCGCTCGGCCGCTACAATCGCGGCGATGCAGTGAAGGCGGTCGTGCTCGACGTCGACGCCGAGAAGGAGCGCATCAGCCTCGGCATCAAGCAGCTCGAGGACAACCGTGCGCAGTCCGCGCCGGCTTCGCCATCGTCGAACGCCGAGATGCGTCGCGGCGAGACGGTCACTTGCACCGTCGTCGAGGTGAAGGATGCCGGCATCGATGTGCAGGTCGGCGACAGCGGGCCGATTGCGTTCATCCGCCGCGGCGACCTGTCGCGCGACCGCGACGAGCAGCGTCCGGACCGCTTCCAGGTCGGCCAGAAGGTCGATGCGTTGATCGTCGGGATGGATCGCCAGACTCGTCGCCCGCAACTGTCCATCAAGGCGCGTGAAATCGCCGAAGAGCAGCAGGCGGTGGCCCAGTATGGCTCGTCGGACTCGGGCGCATCGCTCGGCGACATCCTCGGGGCGGCGCTCAACCGGGCCCGCGACAATACGGATCGCGACGCGTAACGATACGCCTGCGGGATCTTTGTTTTAGAAAATGAACAACCCGCGCACCGCGAGCGGTGTGCGGGTTTTTCGTGCGCAGCGGGATGTGGCCATGCCGTAACGGCATAAAAATCCTCTTCCAGATCAATATTTTCTGGACGTTGCCGGATTCATGCCATAGCGTTCAGGCAAAAGAAGACGCAGCAGAATACGCATTGGTAGCGAGCCGTCGTGCCCAGCGAGGGGCTGGCAAGACGCTCGCTCAGGCTTCTCAACAGCGCGCGGGGTGTTCCATGATAAAGTCGGAACTGGTCGATAAACTGGCCCAGCAACACGCCCATCTTTTGCATAAAGACGTCGAGCGCATCGTCGCGACCGTCTTCAACGAAATCTCGGAGGCCTTGGCCCGCGGCGACCGTGTGGAGCTGCGCGGCTTCGGGGCCTTTTCCACACGCGGCCGGGATGGCCGCACCGGCCGCAACCCGCGAACCGGCGAGCCGGTAGTGGTTGACGCCAAGCGCGTCCCCTATTTTAAGGCGGGCAAGGAACTGCGCGAGCGGCTCAACAAGTAAGGCCGCGGGTCTGGCTTGATGCCCGGGACCGCTGGCGGCCCGAACAGGACATTGACCGAACATGCGGATCGTCACGCTGCTCTTCTCCATTCTGCTGGCTGCGGCCTTCGCCTGGTTCTCGGCGCGCAACTGGATGGAGGTCACGCTCAATCTGACGCGTGATCTCGTGATGGTCCTGCCTTTGCCGCTGCTGCTCGCCGTGTTCGCGCTGGTTCTGATCTTGCCCATGATGCTGCTGCACGCCTTCGTGCGCTGGGGGTTGCGCCGGCGGATTTCCCGGCTGGAGAAACTCATCGTCAACAAGGATGCGGAGATCGCGACGCTGCGCGGCAGACGTGGCGCACCTGCGGAGCCGGCGGCGGTCGGGATCGGCGGCGAAACCCTGCCGATCGCGCGCGAAGCGCTCTAGAGTTGGAAGGGGTCTGCGCGTGGCGGCGACATCACCGATCTATTGTGCGCTCGATGTGCCGTCTGTCGATGCGGCGATTGCGCTTGGGCAGCAGGCTGCTCCCAGCCTCGGCGGCATCAAGCTGGGCCTGGAATTTTTCTGCGCGAACGGGCTCAGCGGGGTCAGGGCGGTCAACGATGCCGCCGGCCTGCCGCTGTTTCTCGACCTGAAGTTCCATGACATTCCCAACACGGTGGCGGCGGCCGTGCGGTCGGTCATGCCCGCGCGCCCGGCGATCCTGACGGTTCACGCGCAAGGCGGCGTGGCGATGCTCCAGGCTGCGCGCACAGCAGCGCACGACGCGGCGGCGACGCTCGGCGTGCCGCCGCCGCGCATCGTCGCCGTGACGGTGCTGACCAGCCTCGACTCGGGCGATCTGGCGGAGATGGGTGTCGTGGCGCCGCCGCACGAGCAGGCACTGGTGCTTGCGGCCCCGCCGCGCGGGCATGGATGGTGTGGTCTGCTCGGCGGCGGAGGTTGCAGGCGTGCGTGCCGCCTGGCCGGAGGGGTTCCTCGTGACTCCGGCATCCGCCCGCTCGAGAGCGCGGCCGGCGACCAGAAGCGGGTGATGACGCCGCGCGCGGCGCTTGCCGCTGGTTCGGATGTTCTGGTGATTGGCCGGCCAATCACGGACGCCGCCAACCCGGCGGAAGCTGCACGAATGATCCTGGCGAGCTTATGACGCTCGACATCAAAATCTGTGGCTTGCGCACGGTGGAGGCGGTCCGGGTCGCAGCGGATGCCGGCGCGACCCACATCGGCTTTGTACTGTTTCCGGCCAGCGTGCGGCACGTCCCGCTGGCGACGCTGGGCGACCTGCTCCGCGAGGTGCCGTCGCACGTGCAGACGGTCGCCGTGCTGGTGACGCCGGACGATAAGCTGATCGACGATGTGCTGGCCGCAGGGCGCATCAATGTCCTCCAGGTCCATGAGGTCGACGATCCCGTGCGCATCGCTGCACTGCAGGATCGCACCGGGCGGCCAGTCTGGCGCGCGCAGGGCGTGCGCACCCGCGCGGACGTGGATCTTGGCCTTGCCTATGCGGCGGTCGCCGATCGCATTCTTTTCGACGCCAGGCCGGACCAGCCGGAGCCGGGCGCGAGCGCAGTCCCGGGCGGCACCGGGCGGACGTTCGACTGGTCGCTGCTGGAAGGCGTGACCGTACCGGGGTGGGGCTTGTCCGGCGGCCTGACGCCGGAGAATGTCGGGCAAGCGGTTCGTCGCCTGCGCCCCGGTCTGGTCGATGTGTCTTCGGGCGTCGAGGCGGCGCGGGGTGTCAAGTCCGCGGACAAGATCGTCGCCTTTGTCGCGGCGGCGCGCAGCGCCTGACGCTGGACAGCCCGCCCGTGGGCATCGTAAGAGCCGACACTTCCGTTCACCAGAGTCCCCGGATGGCATCAGTACCCAACAGCTTGCGCAGCGGCCCGGACGAGCGCGGCCACTTCGGCCCCTATGGCGGCCGCTATGTCGCCGAAACACTCATGCCGCTGATCCTCGACCTTGAGCGGGCATACCGGGCGGCCCAGGCCGATCCAGCGTTCGAGGCGGAACTCCAGGACCTGCTGGCGCATTTCGTCGGCCGGCCCAGCCCGCTCTATTTCGCGGAGCGCCTGACCCGGCATCTGGGCGGGGCGAAAATCTATTTCAAGCGCGACGAGCTGAACCACACCGGCGCGCACAAGATCAACAACTGCATCGGCCAGATTCTGCTCGCCCGCCGCATGGGCAAAACCCGGATCATCGCCGAGACCGGTGCCGGGCAGCATGGTGTCGCGACTGCCACGGTCGCCGCCCGCTTCGGCCTGCCGTGCGTCGTCTACATGGGCGCGCGCGACATCGAACGCCAGCAGCCCAACGTGTTCCGCATGAAGCTGCTGGGCGCCGAGGTCCGGCCGGTCACCAGCGGCGCGAAGACCCTCAAGGACGCCATGAACGAGGCGCTGCGCGACTGGGTGACCAATGTGGAGGATACCTTCTACATCATCGGTACTGCCGCCGGGCCGCATCCCTATCCGGAGCTGGTGCGCGATTTCCAGTCGGTAATCGGCCGCGAGACCCGCGAACAGATGCTGGCGCGCGAAGGCCGCCTGCCGGATACGCTGGTGGCCGCCATTGGCGGCGGCTCCAACGCCATCGGCCTGTTCCACCCGTTTCTGGACGAGCCGGACGTCGCGATGGTCGGCGTCGAGGCCGCGGGCCATGGCGTCGAGACCGGCCAGCACGCCGCCTCCTGACCGCAGGCCAGCCCGGCGTGCTCCATGGGAACAAGACCTATCTGCTGCAGGACGCCGATGGTCAGATCGTCGATGCGCACTCGATCTCGGCCGGGCTCGATTATCCCGGCATCGGGCCGGAGCATGCCTGGCTGCGCGATCAAGGCCGCGTGACGTATGTTTCGGTGACCGACGCCGACGCGCTGGCGGCATTCCAGACCGTCTCCAGGCTGGAAGGCATCATTCCGGCGCTGGAGCCGAGCCATGCGCTGGCCGAGGTGATCCGCCGGGCACCGACCTTGCCTTCAGACCATCTGCTGGTCGTCAACATGTGCGGGCGGGGCGACAAGGACATCTTCACCGTTGCCGCAGCGCTGGGGTAACGCTGTAATGCCGGATCGCTTGACCCGCCGCTTCGCGGCCTGCGCCGAGCAGAACCGCGCGGCGCTGGTGACCTTCGTCACTGCCGGCGATCCGGATGCCGCGACGTCTGCCGCCATTTTGCACGCGCTGCCCGCTGCCGGCGCCGATGTCATTGAGCTGGGCGTTCCGTTCACCGATCCGATGGCGGACGGTCCGGCGATCCAGGCCGCCAATATCCGGGCGCTCGCAGGCGGCATGACGCTGGCGCGCGTTCTGGAGATGGTGCGCGGCTTCCGCGCGCAGGATGCCGACACCCCGGTCATCCTCATGGGGTATTTCAACCCGATCTTTCACTATGGTGTCACCCGCTTCGCGCAGGATGCGCAGGCCGCGGGCGTCGATGGCGTGATCGTCGTCGATGTGCCGCCGGAGGAAGACGCAGAACTGCGCCGCTGCGCGCTGTCGGGCTGCATGTGGTGCGGCTGGCGACACCAACGACGGACGCCCAGCGCCAGGGTGCAGTCTGCGCTGCGGCGTCGGGCTTCCTGTATTACGTCTCGGTCGCCGGGATCACGGGCGGCGCAAGCGGTGCGCTCGACGCCATCCGCGCCGCCGTCTCGCGCCTGCGCGCGGCAAGCGGTCTGCCGGTCGCAGTGGGCTTTGGCATCCGCACACCGGAGCAGGCCGCCGGCATTGCGCGTATAGCTGACGGCGTGGTCGTCGGGTCAGCGCTTGTCGCCTTGGCCGGCGAGGGCCCTGCGGCGGCGGCGACCGAGCGGGTGGCCGCCGAAGTCCGTGCGCTGGCAACCGCCGTGCGCAACGCCCGATCGGCGGAGGCGGCATGAGCTGGCTCACCCGACTTCGCAACAAGGTCAGCCAGGTCGTCAAGCGCGATACGCCCGACAACCTCTGGCAGAAGTGCGGCAACTGCGGCCAGATGATCTACAAGAAGGATTTTCTGGCGAACCTCAGTGTCTGCAGTCACTGCGGCCACCATGAGCGCATTGGCCCGGAGGACCGCTTCGCCCAAACCTTCGACGGCGGCCAGTACGAACTGTTGCCGGTGCCGGCACCGCGCGAGGATCCGCTGAAATTCCGCGACCAGAAGCGCTACGTCGACCGGCTGAAGGATGCGCGGGCGTCCACGAAATCGACCGAGGCCATGCAGGTGGCGGCCGGCGCGGTCGGCGGCGTGCCGACTGTGGTCGCCGTGCAGAATTTCGCGTTCATGGCCGGGTCCATGGGCGTGGGCGTCGGGGAAGCGTTTCTGACGGCAGCACGGGCCGCGATTGCCCGCAAGGCACCGTTTGTCATCTTCACGGCCGCCGGCGGAGCGCGCATGCAGGAGGGGACGCTGAGCCTCATGCAGATGCCGCGCACGACGGTTGCGATCGCCGAGCTGCACGAAGCCGGGCTGCCCTATATCGTCGTGCTGACCGACCCGACGACCGGCGGCGTCACCGCTTCTTACGCCATGCTGGGCGATATCCAGATCGCCGAGCCGGGGCCTTGATCGGGTTTGCCGGGCAACGGGTGATCGAGAATACCATCCGCGAAAAGCTGCCGGACGGGTTTCAGCGCGCGGAGTATCTGCTCGAGCATGGCATGCTGGACATGGTGGTGCCGCGCAGCAGGCTGCGCGAGACTCTGGTGCGCCTGATCGGCCTCATCATGCTGGCGCGCCCCGGAGCGCGCGGCCATCCCCGCCGTCCGCTGACGTTTTTCGCCATGACCGCCGCCGCCATCGACGCCCTGACCGCCGAGATTCGCACCCTGCACCCGGCCGAGATCGATATGTCGCTGGCGCGCATCGAGCGGCTGCTGGCGGCGCTTGGCAATCCGGAGCGACGTCTGCCGCCGGTGTTCCATGTCGCAGGCACCAATGGCAAGGGCTCGACCGTCGCGTTCCTGCGCGCCTGCCTGGAGGCGGCCGGGCTGCGCGTGCATGTCTTCACGTCGCCGCATCTGGTGAACTTCAACGAGCGCATTCGCGTTGCCGGCAAGCTGATCGCTGATGACGCCCTGCTGGCGCTCTTCCGTGACATGCTGGAAGTCAACGCCGGCCAGCCGCTCACCATCTTCGAGGCGACGACGGTTCTGGCGTTCCTGGCCTTCTCCCGCACCCCGGCCGACGCCTGCGTGCTGGAAGTCGGCATGGGCGGCCGGCTGGATGCGACCAATGTGGTGCCGGACCCCGCCGTCTGCGGCATCGCGCAGCTTGGCCTGGACCATACGGCGTTTCTTGGCACCACCATCCTGCAGATCGCTGCCGAGAAAGCCGCGATCGCTGCCGGGCGCCAATCTCGTACTCTCCCGCTATGCGCAGGCGGTGACCCAGCGCTGCGCGGAAGTCGCGGGCGTTGCCGGCGCGCGGGTTGTGCTGCGGGGGCGGACTGGGAGGTCGCACGTTACGGCGAAGCGATGCATTACCGCGATGCGTCAGGCCGGCTCGAGCTGCCGCTGCCGCGCCTGCTCGGGGCCCATCAGGTCGACAATGCCGGGCTGGCGATCGCCATGCTGCGCCATCAGTCGCGGGTCGCCGTTCCCGAGGCGGCAATCCGCGCCGGCATCGGGTGGGCGGAGTGGCCGGGGCGGCTGCAGGCCATCGAGAGCGGGCCGCTGCATGCGATGCTGCCGCCGAACGCGCGGCTCACTGTTGACGGCGCGCACAATCCGGCCAGTGCAAGGGTGCTGGCCGATGCGTTGTCGTTGTTCGCCGAGCGGCCGATCACCCTGATCCTGGGGTCGTCGGCACCAAGAGCGCCACGGAGATCGTACGCGCCTTTGCCGGCAAGGTGGCGCGGCTTTATGCCGTGCCGGTCCGGGACATGAGTGCCACGAACCCGCGCATCTGGCGACGATGGCAACCGAGGAAGGCATCACCGCCTATCCGTGCAACTCGATCGAGGAAGCGTTCGACCGCGTGGCGGCCAGCCCGGCCCATCCGCCGCCGCATGTCGTCGTTGCCGGGTCGCTGTATCTGGCGGGCGATATCCTCAGGCGGTCCGGCCTCGCCCCGCAGTAGCTCAGCCGATATCGTTGGCGCTGACCTGGAAGCGCTCGGAATAGCGCTGGGTGATGCCCTCGACCGGCAGCAGGATGAACACGTCGACAGTGTTGAACTGGCGGTCGATGAACGCGCCGTCGCCGATCATGCAGCCCGTGCGCAGATACCCCTTGATCAGCGGCGGCAGCGCCTTCAGCGCCTCGCGCGTATCGTAGGCGCCGATCGGCAGGCGATCCATCGGGACATAATGCTCCGGCAGTGCGCGCACGCGCAGGTCGGCCGGAACCAGGTGATTGTGATAGAGATAGCTCAGCGCGACCTTGTGCTCATCCGGGTCGGTGCCATGCAGGATGCGCAGCCGAACATGTAGCCGATGCTGTGGGTCTGAAGATAGGTCGCGATGCCGCGCCAGAGCAGCTGGATGGTCGCGTTGTTGCGGTACGGCTTGGCGACGCAGGAACGGCCAAGCTCCAGCAACTGGCGGCCGGCACCGATCTTGTCCTGGAAACGCAGATCGAGCAGCGGCGAGAGATCATATTCGCCGGACGAATAGAAACCGCGGTGCTGCTGGGCGACCAGCTGGCGCAGCAGCCGGTAGGTGCCGACGACGTGCGGTTCGCCGTCCGTGCCGTGGTCGATCACCAGCAGGTGGTCGCAGATGGAGTCGTAGGCGTCGATATCGAGACGATAGCGCTCCATCTCGGCGGTCGGGCTGGCACCCATTTCGTTGTAGAAGATGTCGTATCGCAGGGCCTGGGCCGCGCGGATTTCTTCTTCCGACGTTGCCAGCCGCACGTCCAGTTGACCTATGCGGTGAATGTAGGGTGCTGCCGCGAGCGTCGCCGCTGCGACGGCCGTCGAGCCGAAGCTAGAGTATGTCATTGAATATACGGCCTGTTCTATTGTCTTGCCGAGTCATCAGCGCACAGTTCCGACGCTTGTAACGCGCGAAGCTATCGCCGATTGCGGCACTCGTGTCAAATTTGTGGCGATGATTTGACGAAATCATTGCGCTGAAGCGTGTTACTGTGCCCGTATTGCCGCAGAGACAATGCCGCTGCGCCAGATCAGCCACAGCAGCAGCAGCCCCGGCAGGGCGGCAAGCGTGGTGAAAAGGTAAAGCCCGGCCAGCCGAAGCCCTCGGCAAGATAGCCGCTGGGGGTCGAGAGAAATGTTCGGCCGACTGCCGCCAGGGAGGACAGCAAGGCATATTGGGTCGCGGTGAAGGACGCGTTGGTGAGGCCGGAGAGGTAGGTCGCGAACACCGTCAATCCGAGGCCGCTGGTGAAGTTCTCGATACCCACGGCGACGCCCAGCGCCCAGGGCTGATGGCCCAGCAGCGCCAGGGCGGTAAAGCCGAGGTTGGAGGCCATCATCAAAACCCCGGACCAGAACAGCCCGCGCCCCATGCCCGCCCAGCTCAGGAACATCGGGCCGACGGCGGTGCCGGCGATCAGCGCCCAGAAGCCGACCGCCTTGTTGGCCGCGATATACTCGGTGTCCGTGAAACCAAGCTCGACGATCATGGGCGAGAGCATGATCTGCCCCATGGCGTCGCCGATCTTGTAGATCATGATGAACAACAGGATCAGCAGCGCGCCGCGCCGGCTGAAGAACTCGCGGAACGGGCCGGCGACCGCGGTCGACATCCAGCGGGCGAAGGACCAGTTTTCGAGCGGGCGCTCCTTGTGGGTCTCGCCGCACCACAGCGCCGCCGCCCAGCCGGCCAGGATGCACAGGGTGCTAAGGCCATAGGCCCCGGCCCAGCCAAGCGACGCTCCCTCCGGCGACGCCAGCCACACCACCAGCGCGCCGCCGATCAGGGCGCTGCCGACGCGGTAACCGAACTGGTTCATGGCGGTGCCGTACGCCAGCTGCTCGTCCGGCAGGATTTCGATGCGGTAGGCATCGATCACGATGTCCTGGGTCGCGGACAGGAAGGCGGTTGCGACCGCCCATAGCGCGAAGCCGCCGAGATCGTTCACCGGGTCGCTGCGGCCGAGCATGATGACTGCGATCGCCAGCAGCACCCCGGTCAGCACCAGCCAGGACCGCCGGTGGCCGATCAGCCCGCTGAGGATCGGCAGGCGCCAGCGGTCGATCAGCGGTGCCCACAGGAATTTCAGCGTGTACGGCGTGGTCAGGCCGACGGCAAAGCCGATGGTCTTCTTGTCGACGCCGACCTTGGACAGCCAGTAGGTCATGGTCGCCAGCAGCAGCGTCAGCGGGAAGCCGCTGGCGATCCCGAGCAGGAACGCCGCGATGGGGCGGGGCTGGAAGTAGAGAAGCAGGTTGGAACCGGCTTTGCCGACGGACGTCATGACGGCACGCTAGCGCCAAAGTGCGGTTGCGCAAGCGGTTTCCGGTTATCTTTCCGTTTGAAGTATTACCGCTCACCCTGAGCTTGACGAAGGGTTGGGCGGTTCGTGGTTCTGTCCGAGTTCACCACGCGCGGATTTTCACATCTATCCAAGATAGGTTTTTCAGTCGCCGCCGCCCATGTCGGCATGGAGAAAGCAAGGGCTGCGCGCTGCCCGACGGCGAACAGATGCTCGCACGCCGCCGTCGGCAGCAGATCCCGCAGCTCCTCATGGACCCCGATCAGATCCCCGGCCGGCCAGCGCCAGCACGCGCAGCACCGTGTGCTCGTCGGTCGTGACCGGCTGGCGGCAGCAGGGTGGGGCGACGCGAAACGGCTCCGGCCACACCGAGACGGCGGCCGCCATCAACAGGCCGATCCGCGCTGCGCCGTTCTGGACACCGAAGCGCTGGAAAGCCGCCTCAAGCCCCTGGCTGGGGTCGACGCCGGAAAGCGTGGCGCGCACCCAATGGCGTATTCCCCAGAGCATCAAGCGTTGCTGGCTGCTGAGCTCCGGGACCGTTGGGGCGCGGAACACCGTTTCGATATCCTGCATACGAACTCCATCTGCGAATAGTTCGCAAGTATGGCTATTCGTATTTAAGAGTCAATCGCAAAAACGCAGCGAGATCAGCCGCCGCAGAAGCTCGGCATCACTACGGGCGCGGAGCCCTGACGCTGGGTCCACTGGCCGTTCTCGCCGCGATAGGCTTGCCCCGGCCCGACCCGGTCGCGGAAAAGCTGGCAGGCGGTGGCGGCAGCGACCTCGTTGATGGTCACGCCGCGCTTGGCCGCGAGGTCGGTGTATACGGCTTTGCGCTTGATGTTGATCTGGTCGACCCGTGCCTTCAGGTCGGCGTCGCCGCCGGAGACCAGGCCCAGGTAGCCGTCCGCCTGCTCGCCAACCTTGCCGGCGTTGCGGGCAGCCTCGATCACCGGGTCGGCGGTCTGCGCCAAAGCCGGCGCAGTGACAGCGATCAAGGCAGCAATAAGGGTGGTGCGCAGCATCGTGTCTCCAAATCTCAAAATACAGCGGGGTTGTTCTTGATGAGGTCGCGAACGTCCTTCTCCAGCCGGATGACCACCTCCTGCTTGATGTTGACGTTCAGGTTGATCTCGATCGGCTTGTCCGGCGCCTGCACCTTCACGCAGGCCGAAAGCCCGAACAGCGCCAGGCTGGCCATGACCGCGGTACGCGGAATTGTCTGCACTCTGTGTTCCCGCATTCCTTGTGTCCTTTGCCTGTCGTGCGTGCGTCCAGTCTGGAACCGGAGCAACCGAGGGTGAAGCGTCATCACGCCAACCGATGGCGCGAACCTGATCCCGGGTCAATGTGTAGTCTGCCCCTGAACACCCCATGAACGCCCTTGTTCATTGCGGTGCTGCGCCGGGAATTTCGTCCGTATCGATCGGGCGCGCCTGCTCGATCACCTTGCGGGCGTCGAACAGACCGGAGGCAGTATTCAGCAAACCGCGAAACGGCGCGCGCACCGTCACGTTGAACTTGAACGGCAGGCCGTCCGCCTTGATCGGCAGGCCGCCGGCAGGGCTGACTGGCGTCTGGTTCTCGCCTGAGAAGCGTATGGCGGCGACGATCTCGCCGGCCAGGTCGCCGTTCAGGTCAAGTGCCGCGGTGTCGTAGCGAAAGCGCTGCAGGGCGTCGAAGGCGAGCTTGCTTGGCCCGGTGACTTCCTTGCCGACCTCCCCACATATTGAATCAGGCCGCCACCCGGCTGCGTGGTGATGCGCCCGTTCTCGATCCGCAAGGCCGCGCCCTCTGCAACCATGGGAAACGCGCCGTCGAGCCGCCCGGTCACGCGCAGATTCTTCAGGTCGAACTGTTCGAGCAGCAGGGCGGCGTCCATGTTCGCAGCGCGGAAGGTCACGCGCTGGGTCCCGGCGGCTGGATCGATGACTACCGGCTCCAGGAACAGGTCGCCGCCGGCGAATGGCCAGCGCGCATCCTGCACGTTCAGATGAAAGCCGGGCAGCAGCTGGAAGCGCAGCACGCCGTGCGCGACCTCGACTCCGGGGTTGATGCTGTCGATCGTCACCGTCTGGTTCAGCGGCGAGTGCGGTGCCAGCAGATCGTCGAGGGCGATTTCGCCGTTGATGCCGCTGATCGGGCCAAGCGCCGCCGTCGCGAGGCTCACATTCTGAAAGGCGATCGCGCCCTTGGCGGATATGGCTTGGCCCCAGGCGAAATCGGCATTTGCCGTGACCGTGCCGCTGACGTTCTCGACCTGGCCGCGCGCCAGTTCGGTCAGCTCGTAGGCCTCAAGCTCTGGGGAGAAGGTCAGGCCGTCGATATCGACTCTGGCCGCCCCTTCCGCCGTGCCGAGGTCGTGCCCGAACCGGAGACGGCCGATACGCTGCGCCTTGGCGTGCAGCAACAGCGCGCCGTCTCCCTTGATGGTCTTGCCATCATAATCAGCACGGACGTCCGACAGGCGGATTGGCGCAAACGGCGGGCGCGGATCGGTGTTGCGCACCAGTGCCGTCGCATTGCGCACCCGCACGGTGCCTGTGGCATCGAGGGTCGCGGCAAGCGCCAGCCCGGAGACGGTTACCGGCTGCCCGGCGATGCTGGCTGCGCCCCGGAGAGCATGAGATCGGCGCTGCCGTCTTGCCAGCGCAGCGACAGGGCATCTGCCTGGATCGCGGCCGTATTGGGCGAAACCTCGGCTGCCGCGCTCAGGTGTCTGCCGTTGAGGACGAGGATCGGGCTCTTCGTCGAGCCCGAAAGCGCCAGCGCAATCCGGGCCGGCGCCAGAGTAAGCCGCGCTGCCTCCTGCCGGACGACCAGGGAGAAAGCGCAAGTGTCGCCTGACTGCGAACCGCGCCGTTCGCCGCGAGTGCAAACAGGGCCGCCGGCGGCACATACCCTGGCGGTTGCGGGACCAATATCGAGGGTTTGTGCACGCAGGCGGGCGACGCTGAGGGTCTGGCAGCCGCCGGCGCGCGCACGCCGCCATCGGGATCGATGTCGAGGGCGATCGGCGCGCGCAGGCCCTCGATGCGGGCTGCTTCTGTGTGCAGCGACGCCGCCAGGTGCGAGGCAACGCGTGCCCCGGCTGGCGACAGAGCGAGCGTGGTCTTGCCCAGCGCCAGGTCCAGATCCTTTGTGCGCCAGCGCACCGGGTTCAGTGTTAAGACCCCACAGAATGCCCATCGGGTCGAAAGACGATATCGGTCGCCTGCCCGGAGACAGCCGGCAGGCCGACCGGCGTCAGCCGGAACGCGGCGCTGCCGTCGATCCGCAAGGACGGCACGGCGATCCGCAGGTCGCGCGCATCCACGGCTGCCAGGTCCCCAGGTGCAGGCTGTGCAGGCGCAGAGCGCCAGCATCGTCCCGCCAGGCCAGCGTGGCATCGGCGCGCGCGGTGATCCCTTTGGCCAGCGCGTCGGCCGTCTGCGCCAGCCCGGTTTTCAAGGGGTCCAGGGAGATGCGGGGAGGCTGGACACGCCGGCCCGAAGCGGCGCGAGGCTTGCTGCATCCGGGCGGGCCTGCGTGGCGGATGCCTGCAGGCGCAGCCATGCCGCGTTGCTGCTGGGCGTAAAGGTGATCAGGCCCTGCGCGCGCACCATGTCGGCCCGCCCGCCCGGCAGGCGGGTATCGGCGCTGCGGACCGCCCAGGCACCCGCGACGGCACCTTCCTCCAGGGGCAGCGCACCCTGAAAGGCAAGTGCTGCCCGCGTCGCCTGCCCATATTCGGGCGCGTGCACGTTGGTTGCGGTTGCCTGCGCTGCGACCAGCAGGCGATTGTCGCGCAGAGTGGCCCGGGCAGTCAGGCGCACGCCCTCGATACGCGCCCCCGCGTAGGACAGGCGCGCTGAAGTACCGGAGACGCGCGCATGGAAAGTTTGCGCGGGGATCCTGGCCGTACAGACGCAAGGCGACCGGCCCCGCCGGTGTTGCAAGTTTTACGCGTGCGTCGCTTAACTGCAGGTCGTAATCCGGCAGGCTGAGCGGCTCGTCGCTTGGCGGCGGCACGAGCGCCTGCAGCGCGCCCAGGTCGAATGTGCCATCGGCCCGCACTGTCGCATGCAGTGTTGCGCCTTCGGCAGAGATACGAACGACCCGCGGCGTAAGGCCAAGCGCGTAGTCGATGGTGATCCGCCGGGCAGACGCACCCTCCGTCCGCCCCAGCGCGATATTCTCAAGCACGACGCGGCGCGTGCCGAGCTGCGCGATTTCGAAGCGGGCCGCGACGCCTCTGGACGAGAGATATTGGCGCACGCCTGCCGCCGTCAGCGGCTGACGCCCTGCCCAGAGGGCTGCGAGCGCGGCAACGGGCAGCGCCAGCCAGAGGAATCGCCGGTATCTCATCAGTCCGGTTTTAGCGGATCGGGCGTCGGGCGATACGCTTATTCCTTCGGCACCGGGCGCGGACGCCCATCTTCCCCGATCGCGACGAACACGAAAACACCCTGGGTCACGACCATTTCCTCCATGGTGCCACGCCGTTGCACCATCACTTCAACGTCGATCGTCAGCGATGTGTTCCCGACCCGGCGCACATCCGCATAGACCGAGAGCAGATCGCCGAGCAGGATCGGGCGCAGAAATTTCATGCCGTCGATGGCGATGGTCGCGACCGGCCCTTTGGCGCGAACGCCAGCGGCGATGCCGGCCGCGATATCCATCTGCGAGAGAATCCAGCCGCCAAAGATGTGGCCGTTCATGTTGATGTCGGCCGGGCGGGGACAACCCGCAGCACGGGGTTACGCATTATGGTCTCCATTTTGGGAATCGCTGCTTTTGTCGGCGAGATCGTCGTAGCCGCGGCGCGCGCTGTAGAACACCAGCGCCATCAGCCCCGCGCCGAGCAGGAACGTCAAGACGACGCCGATCCCGAGCGCGATCATGCCATGCAACGGCAGGTCGATCCGGGGCCACGCGAACGAGTCGCGCCAGATCAGATATCCCGTCGCCAGCAGTGCAGCGCACAGGGCGGCTGCGATCGACAAGGCGCGCATTTCTCTCCTCCATGACGCGGTTAAGGACGATTTGCCATTGCATTGGCGCGTCAGTTCGCGATGATATTCTCCCAAGTCAAGGGAGTGAGCCGCAACAGGCGGACGCAAGAACCGCCGGGCGACTGCAGAGCGCTTGTAATCCGGAGGAGGATCCCATGACGATAGCGCGCATTCTGAAGAACAAGGGCGGCACCATCGTCACGGTGCCGCAGACCATGCCGGTCATCGGCGTCGCCAACGTGCTGCGGGAACGCGGGATCGGCGCCGTGCTGGTGACCGATGTGTCCGGCGACCTGATCGGCATCGTGTCTGAACGCGACATCGTGCGCGGCCTGGCGACGCTGGGCGGCGAACTGCTCGAGAAAGCGGCCGGCACCATCATGACCTCGCCCGTCATCACCTGCACGCCGGAGGACACTGTGCAGTCCGCCATGGAACTCATGACGAGTCGGCGTTTCCGCCACTTGCCGGTGATCGACAACGGTCGCCTGACCGGCATTGTCTCGATCGGCGATCTGGTCAAGCTGCGGATCCAGGCGGCGGAGCAGGAAGCTGGCCATCTTCGCGAATATATCGCCATGGCGGGGTGATGCGCGTTTCCAATCGGCAAACACTGAACTGCGCGACCAGAGGATGTTAGCTGTCATCATTTCCCTATATGGGTGCCTGTAACGGAGCGCACTTGGCGCTCTTAACGGGAGTAAGGGCAATGATCAGCTTGAGAAAGTCCGACGCACGGGGCCATTTTGACTGGGGCTGGCTGGATACCCGGCACAGCTTCTCTTTCGGCGATTATTATGACCCCAGTACATGGGCTGGTCGGATCTGCGCGTCATCAACGAGGATATCGTCGCACCGGGGACCGGGTTTCCGACCCATGGCCATAAGGACATGGAGATCATCACCTATGTGATCGATGGGGAAATCGAGCACAAGGACAGTACCGGAACCGCTGCGCGCATCGCAAAGGGCGAGATTCAGCGCATGTCGGCCGGCACCGGCATCCGACACTCCGAATATAACGCCAGCAGCAGCGCGCCCCTGCACCTGTTGCAGATCTGGGTTCACCCGGAGTCGCAGGGTATTGCACCGGGGTACGAACAGGTCGACCTGTCCCGCAGCCCCGACGCGCAGGAGCCGGTACGCCTGATCGGTTCGCGCGAGGGGGTGCCGGCCAGGTCAAGATCCACCAGGACCTCAACCTCTACAGCGGGCTGCTCATGGCCGGCCAGACCGGCCATGTCTGGCTTGGCGAGAAGCGCAAGGCCTGGGTTCAGATCGTCTCTGGTGCGGTTAACGTCAACGGCGTGCATGCCACTGCTGGCGACGGCGTCGCGGTCAGCGAGCATCAGGAGCTGGTGTTCGTGGGCGACAGCGACGCCGAATTTCTGGTGTTCGACCTGCGCGGCTAGGGTCAGGACCCATTAACAACGAGGATCGTGGTGGCGGCACGCGGGATGAGATGGCAGGAGAAGCGCCGAAAGCGGGGCCTGCCCCCGGTGAGGCGCTTCGACGAACCAGATCGCCCGCGTGCCGCCATCCGCAGGACGCGGCGCTTTTGGCGTGCAGGTTTGTTGCTCGGTCGTTGAATATGTTCAATATTCGCCTCCCTCGCGCCTGCCTGCGCGCCAAAATCGCCAGCGCCACGGCCTCATTCTTAATGGGTCCTGACCCTAGAATCCGACTCCAAAGAGTGAGAGCCTTTCTTATCGTTTTCGCTTGAGCCACTTCAACACAAGTGCCTCAATCTCAGTCGGAAAGGTTCTAGACCATGATTCACGCCCTCGGTTGAAGCACATATGCTTCAACCTTAACCGATCAGGCTCTAATGCGGGCGGGCACCGTTATGCGGGTCGACTACCGGCGGGACGTCGCGATCTTCGTCCGACTCTGCCTTGGTGGCTGCTGCGGCCGGCGGGTGCGGCAGATCGCGTGTGCCGAATTTCAGCAGCGTCTCCCACCGGCTGTCCGCCATCTTCAGGTTGATGAAGCCGACCCGCAGGTGGTTCTCGATCTTTGCAGCAGGTGCAGGGCTTTGCCGAGCGTCCCGAACAGCACGCCGATCAACAGACCGTTGGCGATCATGTTCAACTGCTGCAACAGCACGCCGGCCCCAATGCCAACGAGCGTCGCCATCACACCGATCACATAAAGCAGAATATGCATGGAAGGCGGGGTCCCCAGTGCCGGAATCGGCGCACCGTAACGCGCCACGTCCGAAATAGCTGTGAACACTTGCGGTTAACCCTTTCCTACTCCACCCCAAGCACGTTGCCGCATCCGGACGAATGGAGTAGAGGCATCCGCGATTGTTTACAGTGCAATATTGTTGCGACTTGGCCCGGCTATTCCGACAGGAGAAACTACATGAGCGTTGCGGTTCTGGTCACCGGCGGGCGGGCTACATCGGCAGCCATGCCGTGCTGGCGCTACGGGATGCCGGGTATACGCCGGTGGTCATCGACAACCTCAGCACCGGCTTTCGCTGGGCGACGCCGGACGACACGCCGTTCTACGAAGCCGATATCGCCGACGATGCAGCGCTCGACCGGATCATCGACGCGCACGGCATCGGCGCCATCATGCATTTCGCCGGCTCGATCATCGTGCCGGAGTCGGTCAGCGATCCGCTTAAATATTATTTCAACAACACGGTCAAAAGCCGCGCCCTTCTCGAAGCGGCGGTGCGCCGCGGGTCAGGCACTTCATTTTCTCGTCGACGGCTGCCGTCTACGGCATCCCGGAGGTGACGCCGGTGCGCGAGGACATGCCGACCGCACCGATCAATCCATACGGGTCGTCAAAGCTGATGACCGAGACCATGCTGCGCGACACCGCCTTCGCGCATCCGCTGAACTATGGCGTGCTGCGCTATTTCAACGTCGCCGGTGCCGACCCCAAGGGCCGCACGGGCCAGTCGACCCGCAACGCCACCCATCTGATCAAGGTGGGCGTC
This sequence comes from Hankyongella ginsenosidimutans, assembly GCF_005144965.1. Classification (GTDB taxonomy): domain Bacteria; phylum Pseudomonadota; class Alphaproteobacteria; order Sphingomonadales; family Sphingomonadaceae; genus Hankyongella; species Hankyongella ginsenosidimutans. The sequence continues at coordinate 1,016,066 of NZ_CP039704.1, read as the reverse complement.
GAGGCGGCGCTGGGCAAGCGCCCGCACGTCCAGGTGTTCGGCACCGACTACGACACGCCGGACGGCACGGGCGTGCGCGACTACATCCACGTCATGGACCTCGCGGAGGCGCATGTGATTGCCCTGCGCGAACTGATCGAGAAGCCGGCGGACTCGTTCACGCTCAACTGCGGCTACAACCGCGGTTTTTCTGTGCTGGAAGTTCTGGACGCGGTCGACCGGGTTTCAGGGACTAGGATCGCGCGCATCCTGAGCGAGCGCCGCCCCGGCGACCCCGCAGCGCTGGTCGCGGACAACAGCCGCATCCGCGAGGCGTTCGCCTGGCAGCCGCGCTACGGCAACCTCGATTTCATCGTCGAGACCGCGCTCAAGTGGGAGAGAGACCTTGACTCACGCGTTCGTTAAGCAGCCGCACCGCTCGCTGGCCGGTCAGAAACTCGCCGAAGTCGCAAGCGCCGTCGCCGAACGCCCGATCATGGCGCTGTTCGCGGACGATCCCCAGCGCTTTGCAGCCTGCAGCCTGCGGGTCGGCCCGCTGCTGTTCGATTTTTCCAAAACCCACTATTGCGCCGCGATCCGCGACGCCGGGCGCGCGCTCTGGCAGGCCGCCGGATGGCGCGGCGGCGGATGCCCTGATTGGTGGCGGCATCGTCAATCCGACCGAAGGCCGGCCGGCGCTGCATACGGCGACGCGGGCTTCCGCGCGCCGGCTGTGGCCGCCAACGGGGACAGAATAGCCGAGGACGTGGCGAGCGCCGACGCCAAAATGGCTGCGGTCGTCCAGAACGTGCATGCTGGCGACTACACGGCGATCATCCACATCGGCATCGGGGCTCGGTGCTCGGGCCGGCGGTGATTGCGGACGCCCTGAGGCTCGGCACGCCGGGCCGCTACGATCTGCGCTTTCTCCAACATCGACGGGCACGCCTTCGAGCAGGCGATCGCGGGCTGGACCCCGCGCGCACCCTGCTGATCGCCTGCTCCAAGACCTGGACCACGCTGGAGATGCAGACCAACCTGGCGCAGGCGCTGGCCTGGAAGCAGGCGGCCGGGGTCACCAATCCCTATGCGGACGTGGTGGCAGTCACCGCGCGGCCCGATCTGGCGCAGGCGCAGGGTGTGTCGCCCGAGCGGATCGCCCATTTCGGCGCCTGGGTCGGTGGCCGCTATTCGCTGTGGTCGGCGGTTGGCCTGCCGGTCGCCCTGCATTACGGCCTGCCGGTGTTCGAGGCCCTGCGGGCCGGCGCGCGGGAGATGGACGCGCACATGGCGGACGCGCCGCCCGAGGCCAACGCGGTGCTGATTTCCGCGCTCATGGGCTTCCTCTACGCCGGGGTCTGGGGCCGGGCGACCCGCGCCGTGATGCCCTATGATCAGCGACTGAACCTGCTGGTGCCATTCCTGCAGCAGCTTGAGCTGGAGAGCGATGGCAAACGCGTCGACCACGACGGCGATCCTTACACCGGCCCTGCCATGCCGGTGGTCTGGGGCAGTGTCGGCACGGATGCGCAGCATGCGGTGTTCCAGTGGCTGCATCAGTCGAGCGACTGGTGCCCGATCGATTTCATCGCGGTGAAGACCCCGAACCACGGCCATGCCACGGCGCATCAGGCCCTGCTGGCGAATTGCCTCGCCCAGTCCAGTGCGCTGCTGCGCGGCCGCGCAGACGGCGTCGATGCGGCGCAGGTCTCGCCCGGCGACCGTGCCTCGACCACCATCCTGCTTGACCGGCTGGACGCTCATGCGCTCGGGGCGCTGCTGGCGTTCTACGAGCACCGGACCTTTGCCTGGTCGGTGCTGATGGGCGTCAACTGCTTTGATCAGATGGGCGTCGAGCTCGGCAAGCTGATGGCGCGCGACCTCACGGGACCGATGGCGGGCGCACCACTGCCGGCCGGCTGGGACGCCTCGACTGCCGGGCTGATCGCCGCCCTGCGCTAGAGCATGATGACATTAGGTTGAACCATGCGTCATTGCGAGGAGGCCGATAGGCCGACGCGGCAATCCATGAAAAGATGAGCGTTCCTGGATTGCTTCGGCTTTCCGCCTCGCAATGACGACTCTATCTAAAGTCATCACGCTCTAAAGCACATTTTTCTTGACATTTATAACCATATGGGTTATATGATGGAGCGTCCCTGCAGCCCTTGATCACGGTCGGCAGGGCGGCAGCCCGGTGCCCTCCCGCACCGGGGCGACCGGCGCGAAGCCATCCGGTGATACAGCCGAAGCTTCGCATAGACCGCTCGCGGCCAACTGGGGCACGTGTCCCGTGCAAAGTCCGTGCAGGCGGTCCCCGCCTGGAGTCACACCCGAAGCGGACGGGAAGGCCGGAGCATCAGACAAGTCTGGACGCGACTTGACCTGACCAACCACCCAAGTCGTCCAGCCCCGGATGCCCGTGACAGATAAGCGCCGGTCGTTCCCCTGCCCAAGAGCCTGATCGATGGCAACAAGGCCAGACGTGCGCCTGCAAAACCGCTGATTCTCCCCTCCCGCGCGCGGAAGGGGTGACCGCAGGCCAGGGTGGGTGCATTGCCCCTCACCAGAGAGAGGGAGACGTGGCTCAACCTGATGAGATCAACCTCTTGCCTTCAGGCCCGGGTGAGCACCCGGGTGTCGACGAAGCTGCGGCTGCCGTCTTCGGTCAGGCGCACGGCGGTCAGGACGCCGGAGGCATAGCGCCGGTGTCGATGCCGATCCGGTTCGGTCGATCATCGACGCTGTTCGAGACGCTGTGGCCATGGACGACGACCATGCCGAAATCCTCCCGCGAGGATAGAAACGGTTCGCGGATCCACAGCAGGTCGTGCGGACGCTGTTCCGCAAGCGCGATGCCGGGGCGAACGCCGGCATGGGTGAAATAATAGTCTCCGCGCTGCCAGTTGTTTTGAGGCGGGACATCCACTCGACATGCGCCTGCGGGATCGCCCGGCGCGCCTTGTTGAGGATGAGCTGCGAATTCTCGTTGAAGACGTCCTGCAGGGTCAGGCCGTAGGAGATCAGGGTTTCGCGCCCGCCGTAATGCAGCCAGCTCTCGAACGTCTCGAGATCCGGGCGTTCGCCCAGCACCTCGAGCATGATCTGTTCGTGGTTCCCGCGCAGCAGGATGGTCTCCGGCCACTCCTCCTGGAGCGCCATCAGCCGCTCGACCACCTGGGCGGAGGACTGGCCGCGGTCGACATAATCGCCGAGCATGACGATGTGGCTGCGGATGCCGCGGCGCGCCTGATCGTGGCAATCGGCCAGGATAATGGCCAGCAACTCGTTCAGCAGGTCGAGCCGGCCGTGAACGTCGCCGATCGCGAAAAGCTGCTCGCCTGGCGGGGTTGTCGCGATCTTGGCCGGTTCCTTGCGTTTGAACAACTTCGAGAACATGGGGTACCCTGAGTGTGACGCGCTTCAAGCATACCGCGCATCATGTGTAAATGTGGCCCTTGCGCGGTGGTTTGTCGAGCGGATGCGCCATATTGATTACGGCGACGCACACAATCGCCGCAACCGCGTCTCCGGCTTGACTCCTGCGGGGAATTTCCATAGGGCATCGTCCTCGCAGCTCGTGTCCCGAATCTGAAATCCGTTACACGCGATATAATGTCCGGTTGGATTTCAGCTTCGAAAAGGACACGAGCAAATCATGGTTTGTCGTGTCGTTTATAGAATCGAAGTTCGCTGGGCCACCCGATATCATCGTGTGGCGAACATCGATTCCGCGACACGAGACCGCTTTGGACACTCGTTATGAAGATTCGCAATTCGCTGAAATCGCTGAAGGCCCGCCACCGGGATTGCCGCGTGATCCGTCGCCGCGGTCGCACCTACGTCATCAACAAGACGCAGCGTCGCTTCAAGGCACGCCAGGGCTGACCCGACGGCGCTTCGCCGTCGTCTTCCTGCAGATCGTCATTCTGGGCCGCCCGCACATTGCCGGCGGCCTTCATGTTTTAGAGCGATTTCCAGTCAGATGGCATCATCTGACGATTAAGAAATCGCGGCAAAACAAAAGCATAGAGCGATTTTCGCTCTAGAGTCTGATGACATTACGTTGATCCATGCGTCATCGCGAGGCTGCCCTGCAGCCGCGGCGATCCAGCGAACAAAGTTAAAGTCTCTGGATTGCCACGTCGCCTACGGCTCCTCGCAATGACGATTCCATCAAATGTCATTGCGCTCTAATCTCAGGCGTAGAGTTCGTCGCCGGTCAGTTTGGCGATGTGCAGCGTGTTGGTCGAGCCGGCGATGCCGAACGGATAGCCGGCCACCACGACGATACGGTCGCCGCCCTGGGTCAGCTGCGAGCGCAGGGCCATCCGCTTCGATTTGGCGATCATCTCCTCGAAATCGACGACGTCGCGCGTGTGGATCGAGTGCACGCCCCAGACGATGCCGAGCCGGCGCGCGGTCTTGAGCTCCGGCGTCAGGACCAGGATAGCGGTCGCGGGGCGCTCGCGGGAGACGCGGATCGCCGTCGAGCCGGATGACGTGAAGCAGCAGACAAGCTTGGCGGACACGGTCTGCGCGACCTGGGCGGCGGCGCGGGACAGTGCGTCTGCAGCCGTCGACTCCGGGTCCGTGCGGGTCAGGTGCATGCGCGCGGAATAGCTGGGGTCCGCTTCCACCTGCCGGGCGATCGCGTCCATCATCGCAACCGCTTCGATCGGGAAAGCGCCGGCGGCCGACTCCGCGGACAGCATCACCGCGTCCGCACCGTCATAGATGGCGTTGGCGACGTCCGAGACTTCGGCGCGGGTCGGCGTCGGCGACTGGATCATGGACTCGAGCATCTGGGTCGCGACCACGACCATCTTGCCCTTGGCGCGGGCCTGCTCGACGATGCGCTTCTGCGCTGCCGGCACCTCCTCAGGCGGTAATTCGACGCCCAGGTCGCCACGCGCCACCATCACGGCGTCCGACACATCGAGGATCGCCTCGATATCCTTCAGGGCTGAGGGCTTTTCGATCTTGGCAAGCACCCCGGCGCGGCCATCGATCAGACGTTTGGCCTCAACCACATCCTCCGGGCGCTGCACGAAGGACAGCGCGATCCAGTCCACGTTGTGCTGCAGGGCGAACTGAAGGTCTGAGTGGTCTTTTCGGTCAGCGCCGCCAGCGGGATCACCGCATCCGGCACGTTCACGCCTTTGTTGTTGGAGATCTTGCCGCCGACCAGCACGCGGGTGACCAGGCGGGTCTCGCTCGCCTCCGTGACTTCGACCTTGACCTTGCCGTCGTCGATCATCAGCCGCTGCCCGACTTCCAGCGCGGCAAACAGCTCCGGATGCGGCAGGTGGACGCGGGTCGCGTCGCCGGGGGTCGGGTCGGCGTCGAACACGAAGGTTGCGCCATTTTCCAGCAGCACCGGCCCATCGGCGAACTGGCCGACCCGCAGCTTGGGGCCCTGCAGGTCAGCGAGAATGGTGAGCGGCCGGCGTTCCTCGCTTTCGATCTCGCGGATCGTCTCGATGAGGGCCCTTGTCCGCCTGTGAGCCGTGCGACATGTTGATGCGGAACACGTCCACGCCCGCCTCGATCAGCTTGGTTACCATCTCCTTGGTGTTGGAGGCGGGGCCGAGCGTGGCGACGATCCGGGTGTTGCGCTGACGTGGCTGAAAGGACATGCGATCCCCATGTAAGGTTTTTAGAACGAGTGTGTCCGGCGTACCACGCCGGCTTAACCAAAGGAAGCCACATGACGGAAGAACAGCGCCAGCACCTTGAATCCATGGCTTTTCGGCGCCTGCTTGAGCACCTGCGTCACCGTACGGACGTGCAGAACATCGACCTGATGGGGCACGGCGGCTTTTGCCGGAACTGCCTGGCCGACTGGCTGATGGAGGCTGCGGCGGAAACTGGCGCTTCGCTGGACAAAGCCGGTGCCCGCGAATGGGTCTACGGCATGCCATATGACGATTATCGCGCGCAGTTCCAGACGCCGGCATCGCAGGAACAGCTGGACCGCATGGCGGCGAGCGTCGTGCAGAACCGGAAATAGCCGTCAGGCGATGACGTTCGGCAGTTCGTTGCGGTCGTCAGGGCGAGGCGGGGCGATGCGCGCCAGCGCCTCAGCCGCCTGGTCGACCGCCGCGATCAGGCCGTCCGCCAGCCGCTCTTCACGGATGGCCGCGACCACGGTCGCCACCATGGTATCCCACACCGGCTGAAGCGCCGGGTCCGCGAGCGCCGTATCGACCACGACCTCGACCCGGTGCTCGGCCAGCGCAACGAACAGCAACAGGCCGGTGCGACCGCTGGTATTTGCCAGGCCATGCTGGACAAAGCGCGCTTCCGCTTCTTCGCGCACCCGGCGTTTGACCAGGGAGCCGGGGATCGCCCGCAGCCCAAGCACGCGAACTATCGCCATGCCGAGCGCCAGCACGCCGAGTTGCGCCAGCAGGATGTCCAGCAGCGGCCAGGCCGTGAGCCACAGCAGCGCCCAGGGCGTCGCCAGAGCCAGCATGCCGGAGAGCGCCCAGGCATATGGCTCCGGGTCCAGCGCGCGCGGCGCAACCATGCAGACGATCTCGCCGCTGGTCAGCGTCTCGATGCGTGCGACAGCAGCGCTGACGCGGCTGATGTCGGCAGCGCTGAGGGTCTCACCAGCCGCCACTTGCACCTCCACCGCCGAAGCGTCCGCCGCCACCGCCGAAGCCACCGCCAAAGCCGCCCCGCCCGCCGCCGGACCAGCCGCTCGACCCGATGGTCCAGATCAGCGGCAAGAGCCCCTGCCGGCCGGAGCGGGCCCGCAGAATGAAAAACAGGATCAGGAACAGGATGAACAGCGCTGTGCCGGCTGCGTTGGAGCCGTCGCTGCGCTCCGGGCGCTTGGCGGCCCGCTTCTGCCATTCTGCGGCGTCGCCCAGCAGCACGCTGGTGATGTCCTGCACCCCGCGCTCGATGCCGCCGGCAAAATCGCCTTCACGAAAACGCGGCAGGATCGACTCGCGGATGATGTAGCCGCTGATGAGGTCGGTCAGCTGGCCCTCAAGGCCGCGTCCGACCTCGATGCGCACCTTGCGGTCGTTCGGCGCGACGATCAGCAGCGCGCCGTTGTCCACCTGCTTCTGGCCGATCTGCCAGGTCTTGCCGAGCAGGTAGCCGACAGATGCGATGTCCTGCCCGTCCAGCGACGGCAGGGTGACGACAACCACCTGATCGCCGGATTTCGCTTCCAGGGCTTCCAGTTCGGCGGTCAGCCGCGCTTCCTCGTCCGGCGACAGCAGGCCGGCGGCATCGACGACTCGGCCGGTAAGCGCCGGCGGAGTGAAGCCATGCGCCGGCGCAGCCGCCAGCAGCAGCGCCAGCAGGACGGCGTTCAGAAGTCGGATCAATTGAAGCTGACTTTCGGGGCGTCCTGCGCCGCGCTGCTCGCCTGGAACATCTGCATCTGCTTGGCGTCGCCGTGGAACGCGCCGGTCACCCATTTGTCGGGGATTGTGCTGAATTCCAGATTATAGCCCTGCACCGACTCGTTGTAATTCTCGCGCGCGATGGCGATGCGGTTTTCCGTTCCCTCAAGCTGGTCCTGCAGGGCCAGGAAATTCTGGTTGGATTTCAGCTCCGGGTAGCGCTCGACCGTGACCAGCAGACGGGAGAGGGCGCTGCTGAGGCCGCTTTGCGCTTCCTGGAACTGCTGGAGCTTGGTTGGGTCCGACAGGTCGCCGGGGCGATGGTGACCTGGGTCGCTTTGGCGCGCGCCTCGGTCACGCCGACCAGGACATCCTTTTCCTGTGCGGCGTAGCCCTTCACCGTCTCGACGAGGTTCGGAATCAGATCCGCGCGCCGCTGATATTGCGCCTGCAGGTCGGCGAAGGCCTTGCGCGCCGCCTCGCCCTTGGTCGGAACATCGTTAATGCCGCAACCTGAAAGGGTCAGCGCCATGGCGATAATGATAAACGCCTGTCTTGCCTTGATGATTTCCCCATCGCATTTCGCCTCCATCATTTCCTGCCTACATATCGGAAATCCGCGCTTTCTACGCAATGGCGGACGGCTTGTTTTAATTGCGTACTTCGTGCGACAGTTAATCAGTCACCTTAACGGAACTTTTAATTAGACTGCTATACTCGTAGTGCTCGTAGTGGCGTACCCGCCCTTTAACGATAAAGGGACGGCTAAAGATCAACTCCAGAAACGGGGGCCAAGGTGACCGACGAGAACCCAGCGCAGGACGTTCGCCACTGTGAGAGCCGCTATGTCGCTGCATTCGATACGCTTGGCGAAGCGACGGCCCATGGTTTGCTGGCGGTCGATACGTCGGGGAGGATCGTTTACGCCAACAGCAGCGTCGAGCGGCTCTTCGGCTATACGGTAGAGGAGCTGACCGGGCAGCTGGTCGAGCTGCTGGTGCCGGAGCAATTCCGCGGCGATCATGTGCGCTACAGAAGCTCCGCCAACCTCGTCAATGACACCACGCGCACCATGGGCGCGGGGCGTGAGGTCAGCGGGCGGAACAAATTAGGGAAATGATTCCGCTCGATATCCAGTTGCGCCGCTCCCAGACCAAGGACGGCTCCGTGATTGTCGCCACACTCTTCGATTTGCGGCCGCGCCTTGCAGCGGAGCAGGCGTTGCGCGATGCCAAGGAGGAGGCGGAACGCGCCAACCGGGCAAAGTCGGAATTTCTGACCATCATGAGCCATGAACTGCGGACGCCCATGAACGGCATCCTCGGGTTCGGCCAGCTTCTCGATGGGGAGTTTTTCGGTCCTCTGAATGCTGAACAGAAAGAATTTGTGCAGTCCTTGTTGAGCAGTGGCAACCATCTGCTCAGCCTTATCAATGAAGTCCTGGAGTTAAGTAAAATAGAAACCGGAAAACTCACGGTTTCTGTAGAACAAGTTGACGTCGTTAATGTCGTAAAGTCAGTGTATACATCACTAACGCATCTGGCATTGCAATATGGTATCGGGATCGATGTTGCGGAATGCCATGATGATATTCCACTCGTACTTGCCGATGCCACCAGAATTTCGCAATGCCTTTATAATCTTGGATCGAATGCCATCAAGTATAATCGACCGAACGGCACGGTGTTGTTTTCAATCAAGGTCCTTGCCGGGCACAAGGTACGGATCAGCGTTACCGATACCGGCATCGGTATACCTGCGGATCGGCAATCGGAATTGTTTCAACCGTTCAATCGTCTGGGTGCGGAGCAAAAGGCCATAGAGGGGACTGGCGTAGGCTTGGCGCTGACACGGCAATTGGCGGAACTTATGGGAGGGTCACTGGGTTATACCAGCACGGAGGGCGTGGGTTCTACATTCTGGGTAGAACTCCCGATCTATCAACCCAATAAGGAAGAGGCGGACACCGTGCAGGAAACCGAGTTTCAAGTGGCGGCGCGGAACTTCAAGCTGCTCTATGTCGAAGACAACTACATGAACCGCCAGCTCATCAGTGCGATCTGCACCACCATCAAGAACGTCACGCTGATCGAGGCGAACGACGGCCGGAGCGGGCTGGAAGCGCTGCGCAACGAGAAGCCCGATGTCGTACTTCTGGATATCAATCTACCGGACCAGAACGGCTTCGCGCTTCTGCAGCAGATCAAGCGCGATCCGGAATTCGCCCTGACCCCGGTTCTGGCGCTCAGCGCCAATGCGATGCCGCATCATATCGAGCGTGGGTTGAGCGCGGGTTTCTTCCGCTATCTCTCGAAACCGATCATCGTTGCCAAGATCGTCGAGGCGATCAATGAAGCGTTCGACGCCTCGATCAAGGGCCGCCGGTCTGACCCCGACAAGCGATCGGCACTTGTCGGGGTCTAGCGCGCCTCAAGGGGTAGCCAGTTTGGCGCCCAGCCAGGTCGCAAGATACTCGAGATTGGCGATCCGCCGCCGCATGCCTGGATCGCGCAGCCGATCCATGCGGAAATAGCGCCGCATGGCCGGATAGCTCAGGTCGATGACCCGACCGAGGAATTCCGGGGACAGCAGGCCGCCGTGATCGTCCGTGGTCAGATTCAGGCGGTTCTTCAGAGGGTGGCTGAGGCGACGCATCCAGGGTGGCCGCACCATGCCGCTCAGCTCCGACAGGCGATGTTCCACCCCGGCGGCTGATCGAAACTATGGCCGTAGCTTGACATGTAACGTGCGAGTTTTGGGTCGATGGCGGCAATCAATCTGGCCTGGAATTGCCCGAACGTCTTGTAGCGCAGGGGAATTTGCAAGGCCGCTCGCACCAGATCGGTCTCGAGGAACGGCATGAAATAGGCGCCGTGACGGCCAACGAGGCTGATCTCCCGCCCGAAGAACGGCCGGCACCGAAAGGCCGGGTATATTTTCTCCACCTGCTGGCGGGTCAGCGTATCGTTGGTGGTCCTGATCGCGGCTTTCAGCTTTGCTGACAGGATCATGTAGTAGCGGTGCGGATCGAACTCGCTTGTGCAGTCCGCCGCATCGAACTGCGAGAAGAACGCATAGAGGATGTCCCGCGTCGTGTAGCGGCCGTCCGGCAGGTAGAAGAAGTTGCGGAACACTTCGCCGCAGCCGCCGGAGACAGCCAGCGCGCCGCCGGCCTGCCGGTCCAGCCTGGCGCGGCGGTTGCCGCCGTTGTCGAACAGGCCGCCGTCGGTCACCAGACCGTCGGTTTCCTCGAAATTCTCGGCGACGACAGCCGGAAATTCCGCGGGCGTGATCATCTTCCAGCTGCTTTTCTGGAACAGGTTGACCGCGAACCCTTCTCCCTTGCCGATGGCGCAGGCCAGCTCGACGTCCGGATCACCCGGGAGCCGTAGACATAGACATAGGGTTTGGACCCTGTGCCCGCAACGCCGCCAGCGCCATCCGGGAGTCGTAGCCGGCAGACAGTGGGCACTGGATATTGTCGCCGTAGAGCTTGACGGCGACCCCGGCGAGCGCAAGCACCCGGTCCGCATGCTCGCGCACCATTGACTCGATCGGGCGGTCGTCAAAGGCATCCGGCAGGTGTTTGGGCGTCGCGGCGAAGCTGACCTGGTCCCCAGGCGCAGCTGCTCGTGCGGCCCAAGGCGCTTCACCTCCTCGAATACCGTCTCGTCGCCCATCGGAAAGGCGCTGAACACGAACTCGTAGACCCCTGAGGCGAGAAGCGCACCCGCGGCAGGCAGGCCACGGTCGCCAGCATCGACGTGGAGACGATGTCGCGCGCGGCATCGTGGAAGACCTGGAAGGCGGCAAAATAGTCCGTCGCGACATGAAGCACGCCGTCTTTGCAAACCAGCAGCGCGAACTGGCCGATGCAGTCGCTCCAGCGCTCGAACGGAAAGGTGAAATCGTCCAGAAGCTGCAACAGCGCCGCCTCGCCGCCCTGGCCTTTGTAGAACAGCGTGCCCGCCACCGCGACGAAATCCCCGCCGCGCTGCACATGGGTCGGCAGCCCGGCGTGCACCGGGCCGCTGAAGAAGCCCTGGTGGGTCGGCGTTGCGAAATCCACCGGCTCCGGCAGGCCGTGACGGCGGAACTGGGCACGCGCAGCCGCCAGCTTGGCGGATGTCGCAGCCGGTTCGCCACTGCGACAGATAAACCATGCGCCCATGCCTGCTCCCTGGCGTTATTGCTCACGGCATGTAGCCGCCAGGCTGCGTAATTGAAACATCTGCGTTACGCGCCTAGACCATGATCGTTTGAGATTGAATCGATCCGAAGCGTGAATCATGGTCTAATTCGTTGAAAGGAGCCTGTTCACGGCATCGGTTGCAGCAATCATGCTTCAACCTCAGTCGATCAGGCTCTATGGCCTGACTATGAAAAATGACCAAACACCAAAACTCGTACTCGACAGCGCGGTGAAGCCCGCAGCGGTGCGCGGCCGCCCTTGGGTTTATGCGAACCAATTGCAGATGAACGCGGAGGCGCGCCGGATCGTGCCCGGCAGCGTGGTGCGCCTTGCGGAACCGAACGGTCGCCTGCTCGGCCTGTATCACTTCAACCCGCACAGCCTGATCGCCGCGCGGCTGCTCACCCGCAATACCGATCGCACGATCGACGCCGGTTATTTCGAAGAGCGGTTGGCGCGCGCGCTGCGCCTGCGCGACCGGCTGTTTGAGGCACCGTATTACCGGCTCTGTCACGCCGAAGGGACAGCCTGCCCGGGCTGGTGATCGATCGCCATGGCGATGTCCTCGTCGTGCAGCCCAACACCGCCGGCATGACCGCTGCGCTGCCGGATATTCGGGCGGCGCTGGAGGCCCTGATGGCGCCGCGTTCGATCGTCGTCGCCAGCGACGGCCCCGCGCGCGCCAGCGAGGGGCTGGAGCCGCTGTCCGCGCTGCACGGCATGGCGCTGCCGGTGCCCTTGGTCATCGAGGAGAACGGGTGCCGCTTCGCCATCGACCCCTGGGCGGGCAGAAGACCGGCTGGTTCTACGACCACCGCGACAACCGCGCCTTCGCCGCGCGGCTCAGTCGAGGCGCATCCGTCCTGATGCCTATTGCTACGCTGGCGGGTTCGGCCTGGCTGCTGCAAAGGCCGGCGCGGCGCGGGTGACTCTGGTCGACCGGTCCGCCCCGGCGCTCGACCTGGTGCGGACGGCGGCTGACCTCAGCGGTCTGAACGATTGCCTCGAGACTGTAACGTCCGAGGGGTTCGCCTATCTGGAGCAGGAGACCCGGCGGTTCGATGTGGTCATCGCCGATCCGCCCGCGTTCGCAAAATCCCGCAAGGATGTGCCGGCGGCGCTGAAAGGTTACGAGAAGCTGGCACGGCTTGCCGCTGACCGGGTGGCGGAAGGCGGCTTCCTGTGCCTGGCATCGTGCAGCCACAACGTGCTCCCCGAGGCCTTCGCCGAAGCAACCGTGCAGGGCCTGCGCGCCGCCGGGCGTGCCGGGCGGCGCATCCATACCGCCGGCGCCGGGCCGGACCATCCGGTGCACCCGTTTTTGCCGCAGACGGCCTACCTGAAGTTCATAGCATACGCGCTGGATTAGGGTCAGGACCCATTAACGACGAGGATCGTGCCGCCATCCGCAGGACGCGGCGCTTTGGCGTGCAGGTTTGTTACTCGGTCGTTGAATATGTTCAATATTCGCCTCCCTCGCGCCTGCCTGCGCGCCAAAATCGCCAGCGCCACAGCCTCATTCTTAATGAGTCCTGACCCTAAAACTCGATTGGTACTCTTCAGTTTCCTTTAAGTTTTAAGTTGGATTATCGGCCATCTGGGCGGGTGAAAGCGATGCATTCGCCTCTAAAGCATCTCGCCTTAAATGTGGCCCAGGACTTGGACCAAGCACAGTGTCGCATTTAAGGGGAAAAGATACTTTAGATTCAAAGGTATGTATTCGAACTAAACCTGATTCACGCCTTCGGTTGAAGCAATCATGCTTCAACATAAACCGATCAGGCTCTGTGCAGATTGTTGTCAATGCGGTATATTTTCTTTTCATTTCCCTGGCGTTCAGTCTGCTGATTGTGCAGGATGATACGGTAAATAAGAGAGATTGGTCCACACGATGAACGGGACTCAATTCTCCGGAGCGCTTTTCTCGAAAGCGTTACTGTACGCCGGCCAGCGCTGGCGTGTCATATCCTTGTTGTCTGGCGGCATAGTTTTCATAATAACTCTTATTATCGCATATGCGTCAATGTACAATATGTACGTACGGCACGTCATGCAGCAACAGCACATAATTGCCGATCGTATCGATGCAATGATCGCCGATGGCACTGAAACACTTCTCACTTTAGATAAGTATTATAAACCAGATTGTTCTGAAAAGACGCTACTTGATTTAAGGATAATACAATTTAAATCACAATATATTAGAGATATAGGCATATTTGATGCCGATGGAAGGCTTGAATGCACGACAGGACTGGAGAAATTAAATAAGCCTATAGAATTACCTGCACCAAATAATGTAATTAATGGCTTTGATATTTGGTGGAATTTGCCAATTACGATAGGCGAAAGAAAAATAAGTTCAGTTGTAAGGAAATACAAAAGATTTAATGTCGTATTTGACTACAATTTTGTCAACAATTTTAAAAATGACATAAAGTATAATGAAAACATGGTGGCGCTTGCCTGGGGCGATTCGGCAAAATTGTCGCAAGTTCGGATGGTTTTGACTCTGAAAAACTTGGAAGTTACATTTTAAATACTCCCGGTGAAAAACGTGGTTATGGTGTAGATTTTTGTATTTCCTACTCTTCTATCCCAGTGGGCCGTGGGACGTATACACTCCACACTTTGATCAACTGCATGGATGCGGCCCGGTCGCAACCCGCGCTGGCCCTGACAATGTTCGCGGCCAGCGCGTTGCTCGCGATCCTGGCGGGCATGATGCTATCGCCGAGATTGCGGCGACTGAGTCGCTCAAAGTACAGAATGAAATTTCTGTGCCGATATGAGAATGTTATTTGCTATTATCAGCCTGTCATGGATATGCTGGCAAACGAAATAATCGGTTGCGAAGTCCTGGTTAGAATACGCGATGGACATAATATACTTTATCCTGACCAAATTCTTAAAGATATATCAGAACAAGGCATGACATGGGCGCTGGATTCTATCGTCTCTAAAAAGGCTTTGAGAGAACTGAATGAGAGAATTTCGCCAAATAAACCCTTCCGTGTCGCCTTTAATTTCTTCCCTGAGGATGTAAAGTACGATCTTCTTTCCAGGCACTTTGATATGCAATTGTCAAAGTGTAGTAAGAACTTCTGCGTCGGCATTAAAGTCACGGAACATAGCCTCTGAGGAAATCATCCACGAAATCTCCCGGATCAAAAAATGGGGTACGAGGTGTCCGTGGATGATTTTGGCACCGGATATTCGAATCTCAGGATCGTCAAGAATATTCAACCGGATATCATCAAAATCGACAAATCGTTTGTCTTCGACATGGAAGAATCAAGCGTGCGTTCGTCAATGATCCCGCAGATCATCGACATCGCGGCGACTGTCGGCGCGCGGGTAATTGCGGAAGGTGTGGAGAACGTCGAGCAGCGGGACCTGCTGCTCAAGCTCGGTGTCCAGTATGGTCAGGGTTATTATTTCGGTCGTCCCATGCCGCTCGAGAGTTTTGCGCAGATGTATGAAGAACAGATCCGGGTCCAGGCTGACCGGCGCGCAGAACAGAAGGTCGTGCGGATTTTTCCCACGACGTAGTGCAACACCACTATGCTCTGGGGCCGGCCATAGACCATGATTCACGCTATCGGTTGGAGCAACCATGTTCCGCCCCAACTGAGCAGGCTCAACCGGTTCCCGGGCATTCAGGCCGTTTCCAGGACGCTCCAGCCGGGCAGCGCCCTGCCCTCGGGCGCGGCTCAGGTGGGCCGGGGGCAGCGCTGTCGATTTCCAGCGGTCCCAGGTGCTTCCGCATGGCCCGACGCACAAGAATCAGGCTGAAGACAGCCTGAAGCCGACGCTGGCGACCGAGAGCAGCCAGATGTCGCGCAGCGAAAATGCGGTTGCCGCGCGATGATTAAGGCAGGCACCGCGAAGGTGATGAGCCGCGTTGCCATGCTGTACAGGGAGGGCAGGGTGTTGCCGAACGCTTGAAACATGCCGGAACAGCAGAAGATCAGTCCCGCGCCGATGAAATTCCAGGCGATGATGCGCAGAAAGTCCGCGCCGAACGCGACGATGGCGGCATCGTTCGTCAGCATGCGCAGCAGCACGGCGGCGCCATATTGGCAGGCAAGCATGGCGAGGAGCATCAGGGCCGAGCACAGGAGGCTGGCCCGCAGAAGGTTTCGCGCACCCGTTCCGGCTGGCGCGCTCCCATATTCTGGCCCGCGATGGCGGGAACCGAAAAGGCGATCGACATCACCGGCAGGAACAGCGCCTGCATGATGCGCGATCCAGCGCCGTATCCTGCCTGCGCTGCAGGGCCGAAGTCGCGGATGATGAAGTAGATCAGCGTGGTCATCACGAACATGATGCCGAATTCCGCCCCGGACGGCAGCCCGATGCCCAGCATCAGGCCAGGTGGCGAATTTCGGCCGCCAGTCGCCGGGGTCGTTTTCAGGTAGCGCTCCTGCTTCAGCATATGGCGGCAGAAGATGGCGAGCCCTGCGAAAACCGCGCAACTGGAGGCAAGGCCGGCCCCCATGACGCCGAGCGGATGGCCTGTTCCCCAGCCGGCGATCAACACCGGCGCCAGAACGATGTTGACGACAATCGACAGCACCTGCCCGAGCATCACGGGTTTGACGACGCCGGTGCCGCGCAGGCTGGCGGCGATGGCGGTGATGGGGAACTGCAGCGCCAGGCCCGGCATATACCAGTGCAGGTAGGTGCTGCCGGCGATCTGCGTCGCCGTATCCGCGCTGATGCTCCCCATGTAGGCGTCGACGCCAAGGTACCCGACGATCAAGGTCGCAAGCATGATCGCAAGCGCCAGCGAGATGGACTGGTTGTAGACATGGTTCGCGCCGTCGCGGTCGCCGGCCCCACACGGCGCGCCAGAACGCCAAGCACGCCCACCGTCAGTACCTGCGTGATGGCGATGCTGAGGAAAACCAGCGTACCTGCGGCGCTGACGCCCGCGAGCGCCGCCTCGCCGAGGTGCGAAACGAAATAGAGGTCGATCAGGAAATATAGCGTCGAGACCAGTTGGCCGATGGCGATGGGGGTTGCCATCGCTATGATATGACCGGTGATCGGCCCCTTGGTCAGGTCTCGCATGGCCCGGCTCCCGGTTGGAGCGCCAGCTAGTGCCTGAGCCGTCGTCGTGCGGCAAGGTCCAAAAGTCATGCCAGCGGGCAGCCGAGCAATCCCTTTGCATCTGTGTGATTCGCGCGGCAAATCCATTGCTAGACGGTAATGATTTCCGCTGACGCCCCGGCGCGGGATATTTTATATGTGGCGCGCTGGCTCCGATGTTACATTTATGCAATATGAAAATTGGTTTTGCTTCCGGTAAGCAAAAACATAATGAGCATTCGGCTACGATGACGACGGTAGCATGTGGCGGCGGCAAAAATAAACCGCAGCCCCTGCACAAAAACCTCGTCTATATCGATTGAAGAATATGGAATTTTCTTGGCGTCTGCCGAATATTAAAGGCAGCCTTCGAGAAATCCACCTTATTCCCTTCAACTCGTCTTTGGTTGACTGGTCGCTAATGGGCGCAAGCCCACGGTTCTTTCCCCTACCCTCTACCGCGCGACCAGTCAGCCGCCTGCGCCCCGCCTAATAAAGTCAAGCATCGCCGCTCTGCGATAAATCGAGGTGATCCATCCGTATTGCCTGATTTCGCCTAAAATACTCGCGCGCGCTCGCTGCATGCGCCATAAGCAGGCGAGGCAATTCCAGCGCCGGCGATTATCGGGACTCTGACATGCGTACGCCCAAACCACTTTCATCGGCCAGAGCGGTCTTTAACCAGTTCGTTCAGGTCGAAGGAGCGGGCAGTTATTTGCTGCTCGCCGCGGCGCTCATCGCCATGCTGGTCGCAAATTCGCCGCTCAACGAATGGTATCAAGGCCTGCGCCATCTGAAGCTGGAGCTTGGGGCGCCGCCGTTGAGCCTGGCGCTTTCCGTCGAGCACTGGGTCAACGACGCGCTGATGGCGCTGTTCTTTCTGTTGGTGGGGCTGGAACTGAAACGGGAAATGCTTCAGGGCGAACTGTCCCGCAAAGGGCAGATGCTGTTGCCGCTGACCGCAGCGCTTGGCGGCATGGCGGCGCCGGCGGCGGTCTACCTCGGCGTGATCCAGGGGATGCAACGCTTGCGCATGGCTGGGCCATTCCGGCCGCGACCGATATCGCCTTTGCGCTCGGGGTGCTCATGGCGCTGGGCAAACGGGTTCCACTCGGCCTCAAAGTGCTGCTGACCAGCATCGCCGTGATCGACGACCTGGGCCATCGTCATCATTGCCGTGTTCTACACGCAGTCTTTGGCGCTGCCGTACCTGCTGGGGCGTTCGGGCTGTTCATGCTGCTGCTGACCCTGAACAGGCTTGGGGTGGGGCGGGTCTGGCCCTACCTGCTGATCGGGGCGGCGCTATGGTACGCGACCTACAGGTCCGGCGTGCATGCGACGCTGGCTGGCGTGCTGCTTGCGCTGACCATTCCGCTGCAGCAGCGCGGTGCGCGCGACAGCGCCCTTTGCGGCTCGAGCACGGCATTCACCCTTGGGTGACGTTCCTGGTCGTACCGGTTTTCGCGTTCCTGAACGCCGGTGTGCCGCTATCCGGCGCTGTGGCTGGGCCGCTGCCCGAAGCGGTCGCACTTGGCCTGATCCTCGGCAAGCCCGTCGGTATCCTGGGGGTCAGTTTCCTCATGACGCGGCTGCGCCTGGCGCAATTACCGAGCGGCGTGACCCTCGCGCAGATGATCGGTCTTTCGTTGCTATGCGGAATAGGCTTCACGATGAGCCTGTTCATTGGCGGCCTGGCGTTCCGCGATGGCGCACATGTTGATGCCGTGCGTATCGGCATCCTTTGCGGCTCCATTGTTTCGGCGATCGCCGGTTTCATCGTGCTGAACGCCGTGCTGAAGCGCCCGGATGCGCAAAAGGCGACCTGATCCCGGTCAAGATTAGGCTTTTCGCGCCATAGACGTTAGTTTAACGGTAATTCCGTGATCTTAGAGCATGATCGGCTGAGGCGGAAAGCATGATTGCTTCTGCCGATGGCATGAATCAGGCTCTACGCAATAAATGAGGCCATGATTCACGTTTCGGATCGATTCACTCTGAAACGATCACGGTCTAGAGGCGCTTGAGCAGGACCAGGCAACAAGGATGGCGACCCAGTGATGCATCAGCCGTCTCCTGTCGATACGCACAGTTCGGATCATGAGGCTCCGGACCCCGCGGCTTCGGCGCTGGATGAACGCCGCCTGACCATGCGGGCGTATCTTTACTGGCAATCGTTGCTGAACGGGCGGTTGTTCCCGTCGGTTGCCGATCTTGACCCGCGCGCTGTCGAGTCTTTCAGCGATCAGTCCATCCTTCTCGATTTCACCCAAGGCCCGGAAGCGCCGATCCTGCGTTTTGTCGGCAAGTCGCTGCGGGAGGAGAGCGGCATCGAGCAGGGTGTCCTCAACCCGGCCGATATTCCGACCCGTTCGCTGATCTCCCGCCTGACGGCGCATCACCTGGAAATTCATGCGAACCTGGCGCCGGTCGGATTCGAAGCGGAGTTCGAGTCGCCACGCGGCGTCCTGACCAAGTACCGCGGCATTCTGCTGCCGCTCTCCGACGATGGCCAGACCATCAATTTCATGTACGGGGTCGTATCCTGGAAGGATGAAGCGCTCCTGCACGGCGCATCGGCGGCAGGACCCGCCGCCTCGGACGTGGAGGCAAGCGAGGCGCTGGAGTTGACAGGGGCGCTCGACGAGGACGTGCTGGACCTCTCGACGCCGGTTGAGGAGGCGTCGCTGGACGACGACGACATCGAGGCGCTGCTGCTCAGCGTCCCCGCGGGGCGGCGGCAGGAGCCTGCGGAAGCTCTTGCGCCTGAAGACGCACCCATGATGGAAACGCCGGCTGAAGACGGGGCTGACGAGCCCCTCGACCTTGCGGAATTTCTGGCGGAGGCCGATACCGCTCACCAGGCCGCGCAACCGGAAGACGCGAGTCTGGATGACACCCCGGAACCCTTGGTGCCCATGGACGAACTGCCGGCGGGGCTGGAGGATGATCTCGAATTGTCCGCGCCGCGCCCTGCCGGCGAAGAGGTCTTGGCGGAAGAGACGCTGGACCTCGGTACCTGGGCGCAGATCGCAGACACGGACGATGTAGAAACCGTTGACGACGGCGTCGAGGATCTGGTCGGCAAGCTGGAGCTGGCGCAGTTGAAAGCCGCCGCTTCCCGCTCCTCGGATCACCGCTCGCGCACGGCGCTCTACCAGGCGCTCGCCGAGGCGCATGATTTTGCGCTGGCCGCATCGACTGCGCCGCACGCATACCAGCGGCTGCTGGAGGCGGCTGGCCTCAAACAGCAATTGCGCGCGCCCTTCACGCCGATCACCAAACTCGTGTTCGGGGAGGATTACGACAAGACCC
Source organism: Hankyongella ginsenosidimutans (assembly GCF_005144965.1). Taxonomy (GTDB): domain Bacteria; phylum Pseudomonadota; class Alphaproteobacteria; order Sphingomonadales; family Sphingomonadaceae; genus Hankyongella; species Hankyongella ginsenosidimutans. The sequence continues at coordinate 996,122 of NZ_CP039704.1, read as the reverse complement.
GGCTGACCGAGTTCGCCGCGTCGCTCAGCTATGCGCACCGGGAGGGCGTCGGTGCTGGAAACTTCCTCGATTTCATCGAGAATTTTCCGGGCGGCCTAAAAGGCATTGTGCAGGCGGAACGGACGGCGCGCGCGCAGGCGATGGGCAATCGCCGCACCGATACAATCGAGGGGATGCGCGATGTACTGCGGCGCATGCCCGCGATCGCCACCATCGATGGCGCGTCGATTCCGGACCAGGATGAGTTCGCGCTGGTGCTGGTTCGCCGGCCCGCTGGAAAACACGGTTGAGGTTATCGGCTCCGTTCCCGGCGCATCCCGCATGGCGGAGGCAGCGGCCAAGAGGCTCGCGGCGCAGCACCGAAAACCACAGCCGGCGAAAGAGATTAGCAGCATGCGAGATGCGCTTGAGGGCGCAATAAACGTGTCGTAACGCAGAACAAGATTTCTGGGTCGACGGGCTTGATGCGACTTTCAAGGCCACGGCACAGACCAGAATGGAAATGCGGCTGGAGACAACGATGACTGCATCCGGGTTGAGTGGGGAGCGCGCAGCGGCGGCGGAGGCGGCGCTTTCGCGGCTGGACGGAGCGGCTGCGGCGGAGGTTAAACCCTTCCTGAGCGCCTGGTTCCAGCCGTCTGCAACCGGCGAGCTGGATGAGCTGGACGGCAATGACATCGCCCGCATCGCCCTGTTGCTGAGTGCGCAGCAGCGCTACCGGAGGCCCGGTGAGACCCTGGTGTCAATCGAACCCGTGGTTGCAACCGAGTCCGTGGCCGGTCGGCGACGGACCCGCCTCGTGGTCATCAACGACGATACGCCGTTCATCGTCGACTCTGTCGTCAGCGAACTAAGCGGGCGCGGCCTCGCGATGGACTGCCTGCTGCATCCGGTGGTCGATGTGACGCGCGACGCCGAGGGCAAGGCCTGCGCCGCCGTTCCTGCACAGGCCGGGGTCGCCCCGGCGCCGGACGCGGTGCGGGAGTCGGTGATCTATGTGGAGTTCGAGCCGACGACGGCGCGTGCGCGCACGGAAATCAAGGCCGCGCTTGAGGAGGTCCTGGCGGATGTTCGTCGATGCGTCGCGGGCTGGCGGCCGATGCTTGCGGACATGCAGGCGGCGATCGAGGATCTGCGCCAGTATCCCCGCGCGAAGGCGACGCGCAGGAGGCGATCGCGTTTCTCGAATGGCTGTGCGCGGACAATTTCACATTCCTTGGCAGCCAGGTCATCGATTACGGCGACCGCGACGCGCCGCCAACCGTGCATCCCGGTCATGGCCTGCTGACCGACCCGAATTATCCGCTCTGGCGCGGCATGCGCGGCGTCGCCGATCTGCCGCCGCAACTCAGCCAGTTCCTGCATGCGGCGGAGCCGATCCTCATCACCAAGGCCAACGCGATGTCCCACGTGCACCGGCGGGTGCATCTGGACTATATTGCGGTCAAACGATTCGACGGCGCCGGCCAACTGGTCGGAGAGCGCCGCTTCGTCGGCCTGTTCACCTCGACGGCCTATGCGACCAACCCGCGCACCGTGCCGGTGCTGCGTGGCAAGGTTCAGCAGGTGATTGCGCGCTGCGGCTTCGATCCGCGCAGCCACGCCGGCAAGGCGCTTGTGCATGTGCTCGAGCAGTTCCCGCGTGACGAGCTGTTCCAGATCGATGTTGACCTGTTGGAGCGCACGGCGATCGGCCTGCTGTCGCTGATGGACCGGCCGCGCCCGAAGCTGTTCGTGCGCCACGACCGTTTCGAACGGCATGTCTCGATCCTGGTCTATGTGCCGCGCGACATCTACCGCGCCGACCTGCGCAAACGGATCGGCGATATGCTGCAGGGGCCTATCATGCCCCGGTCGCAATGTTCTCCGTGCGGCTGGATGACGACAGTCTGGCGCGTGTGCATTTCATCCTCGCGACCGACCCCGGCAAGATACCCGATATTTCGACGGAAATCCTGGATGCGCAGTTGACGGGCCTTGTGCGCGGGTGGGACGACCAACTCGAACTGACGCTGGAGGATCGCTTTGGGGCAGAGGCGGCGCTGCGGCTGACCACCACCTACGGCAAGTTGTTTTCGCCCTCTTATCGCGCGCAGTTCAGCGCGATCGAGGCGGCGCAGGACATCGGCTACCTGACCTCGCTGGCCTCGCCCGCCGAGCGCGGCGTGCACATCTACAAGCACATCGGCGACCGCCCGGACCAGCTGCGGGTGAAGATCTACCGTCTCGGCGAGATCATTCCACTGTCGGAGGCGGTGCCGCTGCTCGAGGCCTTCGGCCTGACGGTCATGGAGGAATACCCCTTCGATCTGGATGGCGGGGCGCTCGGCTGGATTCACGACTTCCTGGTGACCGACCGCGGCGGCCAGCCGATCGACCTCGAAGCGGTCGGCGAGCGCCTGCGCGCCGCTGTCGAGGCGGTGCTGGAAGGCCGGGTGGAGAACGATGGCTTTCATGCACTGGTGCTCTCCGCCGGCCTCACGCACCGCCAGATCAGCTGGTTGCGCGCCTATAGCCGCTATTTGCGCCAGACTGGCCTCGCCTACGAGGCAGAGACCGTGTATGCTGCGCTGCGCAATTACCCGCGCCAGGCGGCGCAGTTGGTCGCGCTGTTCGAGGTGTTTTTCGGGCACGCCGGACAGCGCAGCGCAGGAACAGCAGATCGTCGCGGCGTTCGAGGACGCGCTCACCGATGTCTCCGCGCTCGATGACGACCGGATTCTGCGCCGCTTCCTCGCCGCCATCCGGGCGACCGTGCGCACCAATGCATTCCAGGATCCGGAGCCGGAAGCGCTCGCCTTCAAAATCCGCTCCGCCGAGATGCCGGACCTGCCGCCGCCCGTGCCCTATATGGAAATCTTTGTGCATTCGCCGCGGGTGGAAGGCATCCACCTGCGCGGCGGCAAGGTCGCGCGCGGCGGCCTGCGCTGGTCCGACCGGCGGGACGACTTCCGCACGGAAATCCTGAGCCTCTTGAAGGCGCAGATGGTCAAGAACGCCGTGATCGTTCCGGTCGGCGCGAAAGGCGGTTTCTTCCCGAAGCAGTTGCCACCGCCGACCGACCGCGAGGCGTTCCTCACCGAGGGGCGGGAGGCCTACAAGGTGTTCGTGCGCACGCTGTTGAGCGTCACCGACAATCGCGTGGGTGAGGAGATCGTGCCGCCGACGGGCGTGGTCCGGCTGGATGGTGACGATCCGTATTTCGTGGTCGCGGCCGACAAGGGCACGGCGACCTTCTCCGATACCGCCAACGCCATCAGCCTGGATGCGGGCTTCTGGCTCGGCGATGCGTTCGCCTCTGGCGGCAGCCAAGGCTATGACCACAAGAAGATGGGCATCACCGCGCGCGGCGCCTGGATTTCCGTCGAACGGCATTTCCGTGAAATGGGGTCAATGTCGCCGTCGATCCGATCGACGTCATCGGGGTCGGCGACATGTCGGGCGATGTCTTCGGTAACGGCATGCTGCTCAGCCGGGCGATCAGGCTGGTGGCGGCGTTCGACCACCGCCACATCTTCCTTGACCCCAATCCGAATCCGGAGGCGAGCTTTGCCGAGCGGCAGCGGATGTTCGATCTGCCGCGCTCGTCCTGGGCGGATTATAACCCGGGCCTGATTTCACCGGGTGGCGGCGTGTTCCCGCGCTCGGCCAAGGAAATTCCGCTCAGCCCGGAAATCCGTGCCATGCTCGGGATCGCCGACGCGGTGCTCGATCCGATCACGCTGATGTCCGCAATCCTGAAAGCGCCGGTCGACTTGCTCTGGCTGGGCGGCATCGGCACCTATGTGAAAGCATCGGACGAAACCCACGCGCAGGCCGGGGACAAAACCAACGATGCCGTGCGCGTCGATGCGGGCGAACTGCGGGTCAAGGTGATCGGAGAGGGCGCCAATCTGGGCGTCACCCAGGCCGGACGGATCGAATTCGCCCGGCGCGGCGGACGCATCAACACGGACTTCATCGACAATTCGGCGGGCGTCGACTGTTCGGACAATGAGGTCAACATCAAGATCCTGCTCGATCCGATCATGAGCGCCGGGCGCATGACCCAGGATGTGCGCAACGATCTGCTGGTGTCGATGACGGACGACGTCGGGGCCATCGTGTTGCGGGACAATTACCTGCAGACGCAGGCGATTTCCGTCGCGCAGGCGGCCGGCCTCCAGGCATTGCCGGCGCAACTGCGCTTCATGCAGCGCCTGGAGCAGTCCGGTCACCTGAACCGCAAGGTGGAAGGCCTGCCGACCGATGCGCAGGTCACCACCCGCCAGCTCGCCGGCGAGGGCCTGACCCGGCCGGAACTGGCGGTGCTGCTATCCTACGCCAAGATCAACATCTTCGAGCAGTTGCTGGACAGCGCCGTCCCGGACGACCCGAGGCTGGTTGAAGACCTGGAGATGGCCTTCCGCAGGTGCTGGTCGACCGGTTCGCGAACGACATGCGCACGCACCGCCTGCGCCGCGAACTGATCGCCACCAAGCTTGCCAACGCCATCGTCAATCGTGGTGGCATTACTCTGGCGTACGATCTTGCCGAGGAAGCCGGGCGCGAAGTCGCCGATGTGGCGTCCGCTTTCGTACTGACGCGCGAAGCCTACGACATGCGCAATTTGTGGCGGTTGATCGACTCCTACGACTATCAGATTCCGGCGGAAATTCAGACCGCGCTGCATCTGGACGCGGCACGCGCGCTGCGCCTGCACATGGAGGATGTGCTGCGCTATGCGCCGCGGCTCATCGGTGCCGATACGCCCTGGCTGCGCGACGGCATTTCCAGCCTGCGCCGGCAGTTGCTTGACCTGCTCGCGGATGCCCCGCGCGAGGAATATCTTGCGCATCAGCAGCGGCTGGCAGCGCTCGGCGCGCCCTCGGATGTCGCGGAACAGATCGCCCAGCTTGCCGCGATGGACGGCGGCGTTGGCGTCGTGCTCATCGCGCATGATTTCCAGGCCGAACCGGCGGAAGTCGCGCACGCCTACGGCCTGCTCGGCGAAGCGCTGATGCTGGGCTGGGCGCATGGCGCCGCCAAGACCCTTGCCCCGCCGACCCGTGGGAGCGTTTGCTGGCGGCCAGCGTCGTCAGCGACTTCGAGCGGATCCGGCTGACCCTGATCGAGCAGCTCTGCAAGCAAGGCGGGCAGCCGCCGCTTGTTGCCGTCAAGTCCTGGCTGAGCACCGAAGAGGCCACGGTTCTGCGCGTGCTCGCCAAGGTGAAGGCCGTGCGCGCAAGCGAGCCCGTGACGACGGCCAAGCTGACCCATCTGGCCAACCAGGTGCGCCTGCTGCTCGGGTAAGGCCGCTCTGTGTTTTGTTTTGCCGCGATTTCTTAACCAGAAGATGAGTCCATCTGCTTGGAAATCGCTCTATAAAAGCGCCGGCGAACGCGGGGTTCGCCGGCGGATAGGTGGGGCGAGCAGCCCTGCTGCGTTTGTCCTTTCCCCTTAAAATTTAATACGACCAGTAAGCCCGAAGGTGCGGGGCTGGTTGGTGTTGAACGCCAGGCGTGCGCGCCCACCGCGCTCCCTATCAAAGCCAAGCTGGGCGTTCTCGTCGGTCAGGTTGTTGATGTAGAACGTCACGCCGACATTGTTCGGGAAGTCGATGCCGGCGCTCAGATTGACCAGTTGATAGCTGTCCAGCTCCAGATCGACCGTGGTTGCCGAATTGGCTGGCGCCCGCCGAACGGCAGGTTGTGGACGAAGGTGCGCGGGGTGTCGATCTGGTCGCCCGGCTGGGTGAAGCGCGTGCCGACATGCTGCACGGAGGCGTTCACATAGGCTTCGGTGTCCGGCGCGACTTCGAAGGAATAGTTGATGCTGGCTGAAATCTGGAACTTCGGTACCGACGCCAGGCGGTTGCCGTTGGCGACACCGCCGATGATGTCGTTGGCTAGACCGCCGCGAATGGTCGAATCAAACTCCGCCTGTTGCAGGTTGCCGGAAACGCTGAAGTCCAGCCCTTCCAGCGGCGAGGTGGTCAGTTCGAATTCGACGCCGACGGCGTGCGCACGCGGCACGTTGAAGCTGATCCGCGAGGAACAGGTGCCGGCATCCACCGTCACCTGCAGGTCACGGATGTCGGAATAGTAAGCGGCCGTGTTGAACGTGAAGCCGTGACCGGAGCTTTTCAACCCGACCTCGTAGTTCCACTGCTTCTCGTCGCGGTAGGTCTGGAAGCCGCCGAAGGTCTGCAGGTCGCTACCCGTGCACAGCGGCACGTTCAGCGGGTCGTTGACGCCGCCCAGGCGGAAGCCGCGCGCGGCCTGCGCGTTCACCGTCACTCGATCGGTCAGGTCGTAGCTGACCAGAAAGCGCGGGGTGAACCCGCTCGATTTGGTCGTGTCGAGACGATCGCGCACGGAGTCTGCGAACAGGCCGGCGAAGGTGATGGTGCGTTCTTCGCGGAAATCATAGTAACGGCCGCCCGCCGTCACCTTCAGCTTGTCGGTGAACTGATAGCTGGCCTCGCCGAAGCCCGCGATCTGCCGAATGTCGTAGGTCAGGGCCGAGTTGAACGGCGAATCCGGGCCGAAACTGGTGCCGGTGTAGGTGCTTGCCGCGACGCCAGCGCCGAGGGTGGAGTCGGTGAAGGCGTCATATCCCGGGGTCGGCAGGGTCTGGCCGTAGTTGCGGTCGACGGTCGAATAAAGGCACCGAACACCCACTGGAACGGGCCTGAGCCGGTTGAGGCAAGGCGCAGTTCCTGTGTGTACTGGTAGAGTTTGGTGGCGTCGCGAAGGTTGGAGGGTAGCAGAACCCCGGCATCCGGGAAGCCGAGGTCGACCGACACGCTGCCGGTCAAGGCGCTGGCGTCGCGGCTGACCAGAATGTCGCGGTTGGTGTAGCTGGAGACGGACACCACCTCGAAATTGTCGAGCGCCAGATTGACCACGGCGTCAGCGATCACAGTGCGGTCGCTGAAGCCCTCGTCAAGCAACAGGAACTGCTCGCGCTCGCCAAGCTGTACCGGCGGACGGGTCGTGGTGAACGGGTTGGCGTAGAGGTTGTAAACGTCTTCACGGTTGAAGCCGTCGTACGTCTGCTTCTGATAGATCACGCGCGGCGTGATGGTGAGGCTCTCCGTCGGCTTCAGGGTGATGGCGATGCGTCCGCCATAGCGCTCGCCGGAGTTGACGTTGCTGTCAGTGCTGCCGTCTTCACGGAGCGCATCGATATAGCCGCCGTAGCGGGTGTAATAACCGACGGCGCGCACGGCGACCTTATCGGTGACGATCGGGACGTTGATCGCCCCTTGATGTGGCCGCCGACTCCGCCGCCACCGGTCACGTTCACATTGCCTTCGGCCGAACCCTCGAACTTGTCGAGTTTGGGTTGATTGGTGATGTAGCGGATGGTGCCGCCGATCGAGCCGGAGCCGAACAGCGTACCCTGCGGGCCGCGCAGCGTCTCGACCCGGTTGAGGTCATAGAAGTCAAGGTCCGGCGTGAATAGCGACAGCGAGATCACCGACTCGTCGATGTAGATGCCGACCTGTTCCTTCACGCCCGGCTGGTCGCGCACGATCTGGCCGGCCGAGGTGCCGCGGATCGAGACTTGGCTCTGGCCCGGCCCGAGGTTCTGGATCGTGAGGCCTGCGACGTTGCGCGACAAATCCTCGATGCTGTTGGCATTCAGCCGTTCAATATCCTTGGACGTCAGTGCGTTGATGGAGAACGGCACGTCCTGAATGGTTGAGGCGCGTTTCGTCGCTGTGACGATGATCTCGTCGAGGATTTGAGTGTCAGAATTATCTGCTGTGGAGCTCTGCGCATGCGCTTGTGCGCAACCAAGCATCACCGCAAGTGCGGATGCGCCGCATACGGCGTGCAGCGCCGGTTAGTCATATAGTTCATGAGTGTCTCCCTGCCCTATGTCATTTGGGGCGATTGCGCCCGGTTGGCGGAGACTATGCGCGCGTTAACTGTTGTCAAAGCAGGAAACCATTCCCGCGGTTCGTTGAATTGGCCGGGATGTAATGTTTTTGCCGCCTGTTGTGCCGGAGACACATTTTTGTGTGCTAAACCCCATCATAACGTCATAAAATAAATCGGCTGAGGTCGGTGTCGCCGGCCAGGCCGCTCAGGCGCGCGGTTACATAGGCGGCATCGATCGCCAGCGTGTCGCCGGCGCGCTCGCTGGCCTCGAAGCTGATTTCCTCCAGCAGCTTTTCCATGATCGTCTGCAGCCGCCTGGCACCGATGTTCTCCACCGTGTCGTTCAACTGGGCCGCCGTCGCCGCGATCGCCTCGATGCCGTCGCGGGCAAAGTCCAGCGTCACGCCTTCGGTCGCCATCAGTTCGCGGTACTGACGGATCAGCGAGGCCTCGGTATCGCTGAGGATGGCGATGAAATCCGCGCGGGTCAGCCCCTTCAGCTCCACGCGGATCGGCAGCCGCCCCTGCAGTTCCGGCAGCAGGTCGGAGGGCTTGAGAGATGGAAGGCGCCGGACGCGATGAACAGGATATGATCCGTCTTCACCGGGCCGTATTTGGTCGCGACCGTCGTGCCCTCGATCAGCGGCAGCAGGTCGCGCTGCACGCCCTCGCGGCTGACCGAGCCGCCGCGCACGTCCGAGACCGCGATCTTGTCGATCTCGTCGAGGAACACGATGCCGTTCTGCTCGGCCGAGAGGATTGCCTCGCGCTGGATCGCGTCCGTGTCGAGCCGCTTGTCGGACTCCTCGGCAATCAGCAGGTCGCGGGCCTGGTCGACCGGCATCTTGCGGCGCTTGGTGCGGCTGCCCAGTGCCTTGCCGAGCATGTCGCCGAGGTTGATCATGCCGACCGAGCCTCCGGGCATGCCGGGGATGTCCATGGCCGGGAACGGCGAGGCGGTGTCGGCGACCTCGATCTCGACCTCACGGGCATCGAGCGCGCCGTCGCGCAGCATGGCCTGGAATTTCTGCCGGGTGGCGTCAGACGCATCCTTGCCGACCAGTGCATCGATCAGCCGGGCCTCGGCCGCCGCTTCTGCCGGCTCGCGCACCTGGGTACGCCGGGCCTCGCGCACCAGCCGGATCGCTTCCTCGACCAGATCGCGGATGATCGAATCCACGTCACGGCCGACGTAGCCGACTTCGGTGAACTTGGTCGCCTCGATCTTCAGGAACGGCGCGCCGGCCAACCGGGCCAGCCGGCGGCTGATCTCGGTCTTGCCGCAGCCGGTCGGCCCGATCATCAGGATATTCTTCGGGTTGACTTCCTCGCGCAGGGCCTCGGGAAGCTGCTGGCGGCGCCAGCGGTTGCGCAGGGCGATCGCCACGGCTTTCTTCGCCTCCGCCTGGCCGACGATGTAGCGGTCAAGCGCGGCGACGATCTCGCGCGGGGTCAGGGCGGCGGCGCGCTCTGGGGAGACGGGGTCCGGGTTAAGCATCAAGGCTCTCGATCGTCAGGTTGCCGTTGGTGTAGACGCAGATGTCAGCGGCGATTTTCATGGCCTTGCGGGCGATGGCCTCGGCGTCGAGCTCGGTGTCGATCAGGGCGCGGGCAGCCGCCAGCGCGAAGTTGCCGCCGGAGCCGATGGCGATCAGCCCGTCCTCCGGCTCCAGCACGTCGCCGGTACCGGTCAGCACCAGGGAGGCAGTCTTGTCGGCAACCGCCATCATCGCCTCCAGACGGCGCAGATAGCGGTCGGTGCGCCAGTCCTTGGCCAGCTCGACGCAGGCGCGGGTCAACTGGCCTGGGTAGCGCTCCAGCTTGGCCTCCAGCCGCTCGAACAGGGTGAAGGCGTCGGCGGTTGCGCCGGCGAACCCGGCGATCACGCTGCCGCCGCCCAGAGGGCGCACCTTGCGGGCATTGGCTTTGATGACGGTCTGGCCCAGGCTCACCTGGCCGTCGCCGGCCACCACCACGCGCCCGTCCTTGCGCACGCTGAGGATGGTGGTGCCGTGCCACTGCGATGCATCGAAGGGATTGGTCACGAAACGCTCCTGTTGGGAGAGCGTCATATGGGGCGGTCTCCGCCGCCCGCAAGCCCTCCACTGCGACGCATCAGCGTCCAGCCGCCTGCCAGCATGAGGAACGGCATCGCTGGAAAATGATAGCGAATCTGGCCGGAAAAGCCATGCACACCAGCGTCGTGAACACGGCAAACAGGCTGAGGTAGAGCAGCGTCGCGCGCTCAGGGTCGCCCGCAGCCACCCGGCCAGCCCGGACCACAGCCCCGGCAGCGCCAGCAGCAGAATGAGGCCGTAAAGCCCTGGTTGGCGATGCGCAGCCCCTTCAGCACGGTCGCGTGCGCCGTATATTGCCCCTCGTGGGCCCAGAAGCCCTCGCCATCGACCAGCCACAGCTTCAGGGCTTTCCTCGGCAGCAGGGCGGCGAACTGGCCAGGGTTGTCCGCGATCCAGGCGCGGGCGGCGGCGCGGGTCGCCTGGTCCCATTCCACCTGCCGCGCGATCCGGTCTTCGAACGGGACCGGCAGGCTGTAGATCAGCGGTTTGAGTGCCGGGTTGGCGTACATGTTCGTCGAGCCGCCGTCGGCGATGTCGTTGTTGCCGTCCAGCAGGGTCGGGCCGCCATTGGTCGAGATCAGCACGAAATGGCCCAGCTGTTCCGCGTTGCGCAGCGACCACGGCAGCACGGTCGCAAACATCACCGCGTAGAGCAGCGCGCCGCCGGCAAGCAGCGACCAGCGGCGGTTGGCGCGCTCGAGCAGCGCCATGGCGATCAGTACGCCGAGCGGAAAGGCCGTGGTCTGCGCCTTCACGTAGGTGGCAAACCCGAGCACCAACCCGGCGAGCGCCAGATTGGCGAGCCTTGGCTCGCGCAGCATCAAGGCCATGCCGCCGAGGATCAGCGCGGTATACACGACCTCGGAGAGGGCTTGCCCGGTGTAGACGATGTGGTTGGGGTAGAGCGTCAGCGCCAGTTGCGCAAACCGTATGCCCGCCGCCGGTATGCTCACCCGGCGACCGATGACGCCGAGCAGCCAGAACGTCGCCAGCCCGGCCGCGAGATTGAGCGCAATGATGGTCAGCGGCATGGAGCCCGTCAGCCAATAGCCCCCGGCCAGCAGCGCCGGGTAGCCGACCGGCCAGTAAGCGGTCGGGTGGCCCTGCTCCTGATAGCCGAGCCCCGCCACCATCTCGCGCGCGCGGTCGACGTAGAAGGCGCTGTCCGACACCGGGGTTACCGGGAACAGCAGCGCGACACCCAACCGCAACACGACGAACAGGATCAGGCACAGCGGCAGGAACCGCCTGTCGGTCAACCAGCGTGACAGCATTCGTGTTCCCCATGTCGCACATATCAAACCCTCTGAAACGATATTACCTCCCCTGGCGGGAGAGGGAGGTCGTGCGCCAGCACGACAGGGAGAGGGGCTTGTTCCCACAGATACCCTCACCCGGCTCGCTATGCTCGCCACCCTCTCGCCGCTTGTGGGAGAGGGATTGGCGTCCTTCGCTCATTAAAAGCGCCGGCGTGCGGCGTACAGCGCGATGGCCGCCGCGTTGGAGACGTTGAGGCTCTCGACGCCCGTGCGCATGGGCAGGCGCGCAAGCTGGTCGCAGTGTTCGGCGACGTTGCGGCGCAGGCCCTCGCCTTCCGCCCCGAGTACAAGGCAGGCGCGCGCGTCACCCAGCGCCTCCTCAAGGGACGCATCCGCCGCACCGTCGAGCCCCAGCCGCCAGAAGCCGGCCTCGGCGATTTCCTCAAGCGCGCGGGCGATGTTGGTCACCCGTACCCAGGGAATAAGCTCCAGGCAGCCGGATGCCGCCTTGGCGAGCGCACCGGTCTCGGGCGGACTGTGCCGGTCCTGGGTGATGACGGCGGCGGCATCAAGGGCGGCGGCCGAGCGCAGGATCGCGCCGACATTGTGCGGGTCGGTCACCTGGTCGAGCACCATGAGGCTTTGAGCAGGCCCGGCCCCGGCGAGAACATCGCCGAGCCACACCGGCTCCAGCGGCGCGGTGTCCAGCACCAGGCCCTGGGTCGGTGCGCCATCCGGCACCAGGCGTTTCAGGTCGGCGGCGTCGCACACGGTGATCGGCCAGGCGGGATCGAGCACGATCTCGTCCAGCGCCTCCTTGGTGCCGTGCAGGCGCTTCTTGATCCGCGCCGGGTTGTCGAGGGCGGCATGTACCGCATGACGGCCATAGAGGCGTACAGCGTCCATACCGGTGGGCTTGCCGGTCCGGGCAAGCCGGGTCCGGCGCTGGTGCGGCCACCGCTGCGGCCTGAGTCTGGTGCGTTCCTTCGAGTCATATCGCCATTTGACTCGTTCGGCGTTGACAGGAAAGAGCGAATCCATCACTAGCGACTGCCTTTCGCATCATAGCGAATTTGCCCCGTGTGGAGGGGTGGCCGAGCGGTCAATGGCAGCAGACTGTAAATCTGCCGACTTCACGTCTACGTTGGTTCGAATCCAACCCCTCCACCACTTCTCCTGTAATCGTTGCATCGTCGGTTGCGCCGTCCCCGGTGGCAGCTATGGTGCATCATGAGGCAGCGCAACGCGGGCAATCATGGGCAACGAACTCTATTACGGCGACAATCTCGACGTGCTGCGGCGCAAGATCCCCAGCGCGAGCGTCGACCTGTGCTACATTGACCCGCCGTTCAATTCGAAGCGCAACTATTTCCAGATTTACAATAATCAGGGCAGCGAGGATCGCGCGCAGGCGCAGGCGTTCGTCGACACCTGGAACTGGGGCGACGAAGCGGTCGAGGGGCTGGACTACATCCTCGACATCGAACGGCTGAACCCGCGCGCGGGGATACGGGCTGGACCGAGCAGACGGTCGAGCTGATCCGCGGCCTTGAAAAGGTGCTCGGGCGCGGATCGCTGCTCGCCTATCTGGTTCACATGACGCTCAGGATTGTTGAAATCCACCGGGTGCTGAAACCCACCGGGAGCTTCTACCTCCACTGCGACCCGACCGCCTCGCACTATCTGAAGCTGGTGCTGGACGCGGTGTTTTGTGGGCAGGGTGGTGATTTCGCCAGCGAAGTCATTTGGCAACGCACGACGCCAAAAGGATTGGCTTTCACCCGCTTTGCCTCAAATCACGATACCATTCTAAGCTATAGAAAGAGCCCATCATTCGTTTGGAATGTCGAGCACAAGCCACATTCTCGGGAATACCTCGAGCGATACAACTTGATCGACGAAGCGACAGGTCGTCGCTTCCAAGCGACCTCGCTGCTCAACCCCAATCCGGATCGCCCCAACCTTACTTATGAGTTCGGCGGTCATCTGAAGGTCTGGCGTTGGACTAAGGAGCGGATGGAGGAAGCGGCCGCGAACGGCGAAATCTACTTCCCACCCGGGGCGGGGTGCCTCGGCAGAAGCGCTGGCTTGATGAGCAGGAAGGCGTGCCCCTCAATGACGTGTGGGTCGACATTCCACCGATCAACTCCCAAGCTCAGGAGCGCCTCGGCTACCCCACCCAGAAACCCGAAGCGCTACTCGAACGCATCATCAAGGCGTCGTCGAACGAAGGCGATACCGTGCTCGATGCTTATTGCGGCTGCGGCACCACGGTCGCGGTCGCGCAGCGGCTGGGGCGGCGCTGGATCGGGATCGACATCACTTACCAGTCGATTGCTCTGATTCTTAAGCGTTTGCAGGATCGCTATCCCGACGACTGGCCCGCGATCGAGGCCAACATCAAGCTCGATGGCGTGCCGCGCGATCTGGACAGCGCGATGGCGCTCGCCAACCGCAAGGACGACAAGACGCGCAAGGAGTTCGAGAAATGGGCGGTGCTCACCTTCTCGAACAATCAGGCGCGCATCAACGAGAAGAAGGGGCGGACGGCGGGATCGACGGGATCGCCTATTTCCTGCTCGACAAGGATACCAACGGCAAGGCGATCTTCCAGGTCAAATCGCGCCCCGGAACACGCGGCGACCTTGCCACGCTCAATTCGGATCGGCAGCGCGAAAGGCCGAGTTCGGCTTCCTGATCTGCACCTCGCTCCCGACCAAGCCCATGCGCGACGAAATCGCAGCCGCCGGCAAGTTCCGCCACCCGCTGCTCAACCGCGAGGATGACCGGTTGCAGGTAATCACGGTCGCTGAACTGTTCGACTATGACGGCAAGCCCGGCAAACGGCTTGACCTGCCGATGGCGCGCACTGATGCAGTGAAGTCCGCCGCCGCCAAGGGCGACGAGGACCGGCAGGCCGCACTGGATTTGTAGAGCAACGGACTGCTGCCAAGGTCCATTGATCGGAATCTGCACCCCCTTCCGTTTGGCGGATGGGGTTGTACCAAGCTGCGATAAGGTGGACTCATTCTCCCTCCCCTTCAGGGGAGGGACGGGGTGGGGCCTGTCAGGCTACTTGTGTCCAATATCCTCCCCAACCCCTCCCCTGAAGGGGAGGGGCTTGATCAGCGGGCTCTAATAGCTCTGTTCGGCGTAGGCTTGGGTGAGGTCGCCGGCCCAGCGGCCATGGTACAGTTCCAGCAGGGTGTCGGCAGGCGTCTTGCCGGTCTCGACCACATCCCACAAAGTATTGAGGAAGCCCTGCTCGCTGCCGCCGCTCTGGTCGTGGCGCGCGCGTGCCTTGAGGCCGGCGTCAGCGATCCGCAGCACATCGCGAGCGACATCGCGAACGCTGCGCCCGGCGATCTCGGCTTTCAGCCCCAGGCGCGGCACCGCGTCGCGCAGCGCCTGCTGCTCGGCCGGGGTCCAGTGCTTCACCAGGTCCCAGGCAGCATCGAGCGCCGCCTGATCGTAGAGCAGGCCGACCCAGAGCGCGGGCAGGGCGCAGATGCGCGCCCAGGGACCGCTGTCGGCGCCACGCATCTCGAGATAGGATTTCAACCGCACTTCCGGGAAGGCGGTCGAGAGATGGTCCTTCCAGTCGCTGAGGGTCGGCAACTCGCCCGGCAACGCCGGCAGCGCGCCGGCCATGAAGTCGCGGAACGACTGGCCGGCGGCGTCGATGTACGTGCCGTCGCGGTAGACAAAATACATCGGCACATCGAGCATGTAGTCGACGTAGCGTTCGTAACTGAAGCCGTCCTCGAACACGAAGCCGAGCATGCCGGTGCGCTGCGGGTCGGTGTCGGTCCAGATGTGGCTGCGGGTGGACAGGAAGCCGTTGGGCTTGCCCTCGCTGAACGGCGAATTGGCGAACAGGGCCGTCGCGATGGGTTGCAATGCCAAGCTGGTGCGGAATTTCTGCACCATGTCGGCTTCGGTCGCATAATCGAGGTTCACCTGCACGGTGCAGGTGCGCTGCATCATGTCGAGGCCAAGGCTGCCGACGCGCGGCATGTGGCGCATCATGATGGCGTAGCGGCCCTTGGGCATTACCGGCATTTCGTCGCGCCGGTCGATCGGCGTGAAGCCGAGGCCGAGGAAGCCAAGGCCGAGTTCTTCGCCGACGGTCCGGCACTGCTGGAGGTGCGCGCCGACTTCGCTGCAGGTCTGGTGCAACGTTTCCAGCGGTGCGCCGGACAGCTCGAACTGGCCGGCGGGTTCCAGGCTGATCGACGCCATGCCCTGCTGCAGCGCGATGACATTGTCGCCTTCGACCACCGGCTGCCAGCCGAAGCGCTCAAGGCCCTTCAGCAGGGCGCGGATGCCGTTCGGCTCAAAGTAGCTCGGGGCTTCAGGTCGCTGGTGCGATACACGAACTTCTCGTGTTCGGTGCCCAGCCGCCATGCAGCCTTCGGTTTTCCCCGACGCGAGGTGCGCGACCAGATCGGCCATGCCTTCGATCGGGCGTTCGTTTTATTCTTGGGGCTCGGTCCACTCATGCTCTGCCGTTAGTCGAGCGCAATGACCGCTGCAAGCGGGCCGAGCAAGGCAAGCGGGCAACGGACTGTTTCGAAAGGCAGGCGTCAGCGCCAGTCGCCAGCGAGCGCTTGCCAGGCCGCCAGCGCTGCGACGGCCGCTGTGTCCGCGCGCAGAATGCGTGGCCCGAGCGAGACGGCGGTCGCCTGTGGATGCGGGCGCAGCAAGTCGCGCTCGGCGGGGTGAAACCGCCCTCCGGTCCGATCAGGATTGCTGCCGGCGCGTCGAGTGGCACCATGCCGAGCGCGGCCCCGCCGGTCTCGTCGCAGAACAGCAGGCGGCGCTCCGTTGGCCAGGCGTTGAGCAGGGCGGGAAGCCTGGCGAGCGGCGCGATCTCGGGAATGTGCGTCCGGCCGCATTGCTCGGCTGCCTCGATCATGTGCTGGCGCAGCCGCTCGTCCGCGAGCCGATCGACGATCGTGCGCTGGGTCATGACCGGCACGACGCGGGCCACGCCCAACTCGCAGGCCTTCTCGATCATCCAGTCGATCCGCCCGCGCTTGATTGGGGCGAAACAGAGCCAGAGGTCGGCGGGCGTCTCGAGCGGCCGGGTTTGCGCCGCGGTGCGCAGCAGGGCCGCCTTGGCGTGGGCATGCATGATTTCTGCGCGCCACTCGCCGGTTTCGCCGTCGATCAGCAGGATCTCGTCGCCTTCCTGCAGGCGGAGCACCGTGGCGACGTAATGGCTTTGCGCCCGTTCAAGCGTGATCTCCAGGCCCTGCGCGAGGCGCTGCGGCACGAACAGGCGTTGCAGGGGCGGGTATCGCTCATCCCGCCCTGTTAGTGCGTGCATGCGCTTGCGTACAGTCGCACGTTCGACAGTTGTGCATCCGGCGCTATAACCGCATCGCCATGCCAAACCTAGCCACCCCCGACGCCGAGACCAGTTGGATCGACCGCATGCCGGCCGCCGTGCGCCCATATCTCCGCCTGTCCCGGCTTGATCGCCCCATCGGCGCCTGGCTGTTGTTCTGGCCCTGCATCTGGGGCCTGCTGCTGGCGGCATTATCAAGCGGCTCGGCGTCGCTGGGGAGGGATACGGCTCGCCTGCTGGTTCGCGCTTGGCAGCGTCGCCATGCGCGGTGCCGGCTGCACCTGGAATGACATTCTCGACCGCGACCTGGATGCACAAGTCGCCCGCACACGGTCGCGGCCGCTGCCGAGCGGCCAGGCGACGCCGAAGCAGGCGCTGGCCTGGACCCTTGCGCAGTGCCTGGTCGGGCTGATCGTGCTGCTGCAACTGAGCCGGCTGGCGGCGCTGGTGGCGCTCGGCTCCATTCTGCTGGTCGCGGCGTATCCGCTGATGAAGCGCATCACCTGGTGGCCGCAGGCGTGGCTGGGCCTTACGTTCAACTGGGGCGCGCTGGTCGGCTATGCGGCGCTTGGCGGCGACCTGGCGACGCCGGCCCCGTGGCTGCTGTACCTGGGCGGCGTGTTCTGGACGCTCGGCTACGATACGATCTACGCGCTGCAGGACAAGGAGGACGATGCGCTGGCCGGCGTCAAATCCTCGGCCGGGCCTTGGGGCCGCATGCGCGTCGGGGCGTGGCGCTTTTTATGTTGCCAGCGTGCTTTGCATGGCGGCGGCGTTCGAATCTGGGGTCGGTTGGGCGGCGACTGCCTGCCTGCTGCCATTTGCCGCGCACCTCTTCTGGCAGGCGATACGTTTGTCGGTGGATGATGCATTCGTATGCCTTCGATTATTTCGCGCGAACCGCATCGCCGGTGCACTTCTCGCATTGACCTTGGGGCTTTTGTTGACGTTTACGTAAACGTGCCGAGGCGAGCGCGGAGCAGGATCGGCATACAAAGGAATGAATTACAAAACGTAGAGCGAAGATGAAAGAAAATGATAAAATCATTGAAATCGCTTGTGTTTCTCCATGAAAGCGCAAATGTGATTTTCCTGCGGCCGGCCAGGGTCCAACCCTGTTCGCGCCGTTGAACGGAGTGTCCCCATGAGTATAAGGCGTACACTCTAAAGTAGAAAAATCTCGCCGAATTTCTGCTGTAAAGGCAGAAAGACGTGCAGTGCATTTGCGTACCGTTGCGTAGCGTATTCCCCGCACCGGCTGGGGCGTTTTACGGGCAATGTATTGCATATCGGCGTTTCTGATCGGCCGGTCACGTAAGAGCGCAAGCTCGCGGTTTCCCCTACCCTCAGCCGTGTGACCGGCCGGTCACCAGATTCGGCGCCGTCGGCTTGCCGGCCTGCCCACACCCGGCTATCCACCGGATATGATCGATCAGGACACTTTGCTCTCCCTCGCGCATGACCTGGTGTCGGCGGCGCGGCGCGCTGGCGCGGAGGCTGCCGAAGCCAGTTGCGGATTCGACGCCACGACCAGCGCCAGCGTGCGCCTCGGCGCGGTTGAGGATCTTACGCGGGCCGAGGCCGCCGATATCGGCCTGCGGGTTTTCATCGGCCAACAGTCGGCGCGCGTCTCGGCGTCCGATCTGTCGGCGTCAAGCCGCGCGGCGCTTGTCGAGCGCGCGGTCGAAATGGCGCGGGCGACGCCGCCGGACCGCTTCGCCGGCCTCGTGGACCCCGCCCTCCTGGCGCGCGGGCCGCTGCCGGCGCTCGACCTTGCCGACGATACCGCTCTGGCCGCCGAGGCAATGGTTGAGCTGGCGCGCGAGGCGGAAGATACGGCGCGCGCCGTGCCAGGGGTCACGAATTCGGAAGGGGCTGGGTTTTCCCGCGCTGAAAGCCTGCATGCCTATGTCAATTCCCATGGTTTCGCGCATGCCGAACGGCGGACGAAATTCAGCCTGTCGGCCAGCGTTCTGGCGGAGTCCGGGGCCGGAAAGCAGCGCGATTATGCCTATCACACGAGCAGATTCCTCTCCAATCTGGACACGCCGGCCGCAATCGGACGGCTGGCGGGGAGCGCACGGTCGCGCGCCTCGATCCCGTCAAGCTCGCGTCGGGCACCATGCCGGTGGTATTCGATCCGCGCGTTTCCGCCAGCCTGCTCGGGCACCTGATCGGCGCGATGAGCGGGCCGGCGATCGCGCGCCACAGCAGTTTTCTGATCGGCAAGCTGGGCGAGCGTGTTTTCCCTGAGAACATCGTGATCCTGGAAACCCCCATGACCAGCGCGGGTTGCGCTCGCGCGGCGTCGACAGCGAAGGGGTTGCAACCCGTCAGCGCGCGTTGATCGAGGCGGGCCGGGTGACCGGCTGGCTGGTGGATGCGGCGTCTGGCCGGCAGCTCGATATGCCCCCACAGGGCATGCGGCGGGCGGCGGCGTCTCGGTCGCCAACCTGGCCCTACTTCCCGGTATGCAAAGCCCGCAGACCCTGATGGCGGACATCGATCTGGGGCTTTACGTGACGGAACTGATCGGCATGGGCGTCAACGGCGTGACCGGCGACTACAGCCGCGGCGCCAGCGGCTTTCTGATCGCTGGCGGCGTTCTCGCGCAGCCGGTCGCGGAGATCACCATCGCAGGCCACCTGCTGGACATGTACGCAACGTTACGCGCTGCAAATGACCTTGATCGGCGCACCGGTATCGACGCGCCGACCGTTCGCCTCGAGGGCATGACAATCGCGGGGAATTAGCAAATGGAGGCCCCGGGCGCGGAGAGAGGGGAGGTTGCACCCGGGGCCTTCCGTTGTATGAAGCTGTCAGCCGTCGTTGGGAGGTAACGAGGGGGCGTTCAGAGCGGCCAACCTGCTTCACGTACAACCTAATGGTGTAATGCTTAATTTCTGGTTAATGACGGCTCCGGAATCCACGGGAGTCTTAAAATTACAAATGAAATCATAGGCATCTATCGAGCAAAAAGCACACGTTTTTTCTGCGGCACCTCGCTCGCCATCTGCGTTGCCTGCTTGCGACGAATCGTTTTTTGAGGCCAGGCCTACATAACAGCGCCGGGCAATTCCGGATTTTACGCATTTTCGCAATGCTTCAAATCAACCCTTTGGCTTTATTGGCAATCGCCTGCACTGTGATGCCGAATTCGGTAAACAGGCGTTCAGCAGGGGCCGATGCGCCGAAGCCGGTCATGCCGACAAACGCCCCCGAGTCGCCCACAATGCCTTCCCAGCCGTCGACAACTGCGGCCTCGACTACAACCCGCGGTGCTGTACCGAGCACAGCTTTCCGGTAGGCGGCGTCCTGCTCCTGGAACAGGTCGCGGCATGGCATGGAGACCACGGCCGCCGCGATCCCGTCGGCGGCCAGCAGGTCAGCGGCCTGGCATGCCAGCATCAGCTCGGAGCCGGTGGCGATCAACGTCACGGCGCGATTGCCGTCGGCGTCCCGAACCACATAACCGCCGCGCGCGACCAGATTGCCGTCGTCTTGGCGGGTCGTCAGTTGCGGCAGGCCCTGGCGGGTCAGCACCAGGACGCTCGGGCGGGACCGCTCAGCGAGCGCCACCGCCCAACTTTCAGCCGTCTCGACGGCGTCCGCAGGGCGCAGCACCAGCAGGTTGGGGATCGCCCGCAGCGCCGCCAGGTGCTCGACCGGCTGGTGGGTGGGGCCGTCCTCGCCGAGGCCGATCGAATCGTGGGTGAGCACGTAGATCACGCCCAGCCCCATGAGCGCAGACAGCCGCATCGCCGGGCGCATGTAGTCGGAAAACACGAGGAAGGTGCCGCCATAGGGAATGAAGCCGGTGTGGGCCGCCAGCCCGTTCATGCAGGCGGCCATGCCATGCTCGCGCACACCGTAGTGCAGATAGTCGCCGGCATAATGGTCGCGGCTCACCGGCACGTGGCGCTTGACCAGGGTGCCGTTCGATCCGGTCAGGTCGGCCGAGCCGCCGAGCAGCGACGGGCAGGCCGGGATCAGCGCTTCCAGCACCTTCTGGGAGGACTGGCGGGTGGCGAGCTTGGGCTTGTCGGCCAGGAACTGGGCGCGCGCCGCCATGGCCGCATCGATGCCGGCATCGACATCGTCGCCGAGCGCCCGCCAGAAGGCGTCGCGCTTGTGGTGGGCCTCGACCCGTGCGTCCCAGGCTTTGCGGGCGTCCGCGCCAGCCGCGCCGGCAGCGCGCCAGGTGGCGAGCGTTTCAGCCGGCACTTCGAACGGTGGCAGGGTCCAGCCGAGTTCCTGGCGCAGCGCAGCGATCTCGTCCTTGCCGAGTGGACTGCCGTGGACATGGTGGGTGCCCTGCTTGTTCGGCGCGCCCTTGCCGATCACGGTGCGGCAGGCGATCAGGGACGGCTTGTCTGTAAGTTGCTCGTTGCGGATCGCAGCCTCGACCAGGTCCGGGTCGTGGCCGTCGACGCTGGCGACCGACCAGCCCGCCGCCTCGAAGCGCGCCAGCGTGTCCTCGGAGGTCGAGAGCTCGGTATCGCCGTCGATGGTGATACGGTTGTCGTCCCACAGCACGACCAGCCGGTTCAGGCCCAGATGCCCCGCAAGGCTGATCGCCTCCTGGCTGATGCCTTCCATCAGGCAGCCGTCACCCGCGATCACATAGGTGAAGTGGCTGACCAACTCGTCGCCGAAGCGGGCGTTCAGCATCCGCTCGGCAAGCGCCATGCCGACCGCAGTGGAGATGCCCTGGCCAAGCGGCCCGGTGGTGGTCTCGACGCCCGGTGTGTGGCCGTATTCCGGGTGGCCGGGCGTCAGGCTTCCCCACTGGCGGAAGTTCCGTATCTGATCGAGGGTCATGGCCGGACTGCCGGTCAGATAGAGCACGGAATAGAGCAGCATTGAGCCGTGGCCGGCGGACAGCACGAAGCGGTCCCGGTCCGGCCAGTCGGGCGCGGCGGCGTCGTATTTCATGATCCGGCTGAACAGCACGGCCGCGACATCGGCCATGCCCATCGGCATGCCCGGATGGCCGGAGTTCGCCGCCTCGACCGCGTCGGCGCTCAGCATGCGGATGGCATTGGCCATGCCTTCAAGGAGCAGGAGTCATCGTGTGCGGCGTCGGTCATGTCAGCGGTCCTTGGGGGTGGGCACTCGGCACGCTGATTAGAGCAACGGACTTTAAATCTGCAACAGGCTGATGGCATGCTCATAGCAGATTTAAAGTCTAAAGTTGCTCTATGTACCTAGAATCTAAAGCATCTTTTCCCCTTAAACGCGACGCTGCGCTCTATCCCAGCCTCAAGTCGCATTTAAGGGGAGATGCTAGCGCAGTCTGCGCCGATTGCGACCGAATATTCCAGTACGCAGTCATCGCCCATTCGTGACGGACCGTTTCGTCGGCCTCTCGTGGCAGATGGCGCGCTGCCAGCGCCTCGAAAGCGTCCCGGTCAAGCAGTCGGCTTGCCGCCCAGACCGCCGCGCCGCGCACCAGGGGCAGGGTCGTTCAGCAACCGCATGACGGGTGGCGCGAGCAGCGGATCGGCGCTGTTGCCGGCGGCAATCAGCACGTTGCGCAGGAACCGATCCCGGCCGGTGCGCTTGATCGGCGAGCCGGCGAAAATGGTCCGGAACGTCGCATCGTCAAGCGCCAGCAGGTCGGCGAGCAGCGGGGCGGTCAGTTCGGCGCGCGGCGCAAACGCGGCCTCGCGGCTGGCCAGCGCGAATTTGTTCCAGGGGCAGACCGCCAGGCAGTCATCGCAGCCGTAGACGCGGTTGCCGATCGCAGCGCGAAATTCGTGCGGGATCGGCCCCTTGTGCTCGATGGTGAGGTAGGAAATGCAGCGCCGGGCATCAAGCGTGTAGGGCGCGGGGAAGGCGTTCGTCGGGCATGCGGTCTGGCAGGCCGTGCAGCGGCCGCAGCGGTCCGGGTGAGGCGAGTCGGGCTTAAGCGCCAGAGTCGTGTAGATCGCGCCCAGAAACAGCCACGATCCATGCTGGCGCGACACCAGGTTGGTGTGCTTGCCTTGCCAGCCGAGCCCGGCGCGTGCCGCCAGCGGCTTTTCCATCACCGGGGCGGTGTCGACGAACACCTTCACGTCGCCGCCGAAGGCGCCACGATTTCCCGCGCCAGCGCCTTCAGGCGGCGCTTGAACGCATCGTGATAATCCTGGCCCTGCGCATAGACCGAGATGACGCCGACCTCCGGCTGCGCGGCATGGCGCAGGGGTCAAGATGCGGCGCGTAACTCATGCCAAACATGATGACGGAGCGCACATCCGGCCACAGGGTGCGCGGGCTTGCGCGTTCCTCGGTGCGGCCCTCCAGCCAGAGCATGTCGCCGTGATGGCCAGCCGCCAGAAATTCCGCCAGTCGCGCTTTCAGGGCCGGGTCATCATCGGCCGGTGCCACCCCAAGCGCGTCGAGGCCGTGGCGGCGGGCGGCGTCCTCCAGCCAGTCCCTAGAAATCGAGGGCGTCATAGTGGGCCGGCGGGGAAATGCCGGGCATCCGCTCGGCCAGAAGCGGCCGGAAGCTCGGGCGCGACTTGATGGCCGAATACCACTGCTTCACCTGCTCGTGCGGTCGCCAGTCGATGCCGCCCAGATAATCGATGACCGACAGATGCGCCGCCGCTGCGATATCCGCGAGCGAGAACATGTTGCCGGCCAGCCAGCGCCGGTGGTCCAGCAGGAAGGCGAGGTAATCCAGGTGCTGGTCTGCGGTCTTGATGGCCTGGCGCAGGGTCGCGGGGTCCGGCGGCGCCTTGTGCACCAGCCGGTTCAGCATGCGCTCCCGCATGACCGGGATGCCGACTTCGGCGTAGAATTTGGTGTCGAACCAGGCGGCAATCCGGCGCACCTCGGCGCGCTCGCGCGGGCGGAGCCGATCAGCGGCGATTCCTCGAACATCTCGTCGAGAAACTCGATGATCGCCGCCGAGTCTGGCAGGGCGATATTGCGGCTGGTCTCGACCAGTACCGGCGTCTGCCCGGCCGGGTTCAATGCCAGGAAGCTGTCCTTCTGTTCCCACGGGTAATCAAGCGCGAGCTCGGCGGAGATGTTCTTTTCCGCCAGCACAAGGCGTACTTTGCGCGAGAAGGGGCAGAGGGAAACTGGTGCAGGCGCCACGTCATGTCTGACGCATAATCGATTTCCCGGCCGGGTAAAGTCCCGCGCGGCTTTACTGCGCCGGCACCTGGATGATCCGGCTCTTCAGTTGCAGCTTGTATTCGGTCTGCAGGCCCTTCCAGGTCGTGCCGACTTTCTGGAACTGGCCGGTCCCGGCGGCGAGAATGCCCTCGCCGCTGGCGGCGTCCGCCGGATCGTAGAGGATCAGCGTGAAGGCGCAGGTGTAGACGTACGGCTTCACCTTGGTGCAGCCGGTACCCCGGATTTCCCGGGTGGCAGCGTTGGCCGGCACGTCGATCTTCCGGCTCTGCGCGAATTCGCCGTCGACCGAGAAGCTGACCTCCGCACGGCTTAGCGCCTCGGAGAGGCCGCGACTGTTCGGCGGCTCGTCGGCCTCCGCACAGGCGGCCAGAACCAGGGAGCAAGGCAGAGCAGCTTTCTCATGGTACTGATATAGGATGCGCGCCAGCGCCCGTCACCCTGATCGCGGATCGGCGTGCGGTGCGATTTCTTCACTGTCTCCAGAACCAGCATCGATTTCACGTCACGCACGCCGGGAATGCGCACCAGGGTCTTCAGCACGACCTGGCTGAGATGGTCGACGTCTTCGGCGAGAATGTGCAGCAGATAATCCATGTCGCCGGTGACCGCGTGGCAGGCCATGACGTTGGGCATGGCGCTAATGGTTTCATGAAAGCGCGCGGTGTTGGCATCGGTATGCGCTTCCAGGTTCACCTCGACGAATGCCTCCAGCCCGAAGCCCAGCGCACGGGCGTTGAGCCGTGCGCCATACCCTTCGATCACACCGGTCTCCTCCAGCCGCTTGATCCGCCGGCTGCACGGCGTGGCGGACAAGGCAATGCGGTCGGCGATGGTCGCAACCGGCATGCGTGCATCCTCTTGCAGCAGGGCGAGGATATTGCGGTCAAACTCGTCTAGTTCAGCCATAATACGCTAATTTCTCAGGTTATTTTAGTGAAATTCGCTTATTTCGACGTAACTCTTGGCGATTTTCGCACGCACATCAAGGGTGGAATATGCTATTGAGCGTATAAGGGAGAATTGCATGCAGAAGCCTCAGGTCGAGACCTCCACCAGCGGCTTGCGCGGCGACTACGCTGGCGCAGGGCCGGACTATGTGGTCGACCAGCGCCTTAAGGATTACACGCCCGAGGAGCATGCGCTGTGGCGCACGCTCTACACCCGCCAGAGCGCCTTGATGCAGGATTATGCCAGCGCCGAGTTCCGCGCCGGGCTGGCGCTGCTTGATGCCGGTGACGGCATCCCGGACTTTGCCGCCGCCAGCCGTCGTCTCTCCGGCAAGACCGGCTGGACCCTGGTCGCCGTGCCCGGTTTCATCCCCGATGATGTATTCTTCAGCCACCTGGCGGCGCGCCGCTTCCCGGTGACGCGCTGGCTGCGCATGCCGGAGGAGATCGACTACCTGGTCGAGCCGGACGTGTTCCATGATTTCTTCGGCCATGTGCCGATGTTGACCGACCCGGTATTTGCGGACTTCCTGCAGCTTTACGGCCGGCTTGGCGAGCAGGCGCTGGCGCTGGGCGCCCTGAAGATGCTGGCGCGGCTTTACTGGTATACGGTCGAGTTCGGGTTGATCCGGACGAACGAAGGCCTGCGCAGCTACGGTGCCGGCATTCTCTCCTCGGCGGGCGAGACGGTCTACTGCATCCAGAGCCAGACGCCCCAGCGGGTCGCGTTCGATGTGGAGCGGGTCATGCGCACGAACTACATGATCGACAGCTTCCAGAAGACCTATTTCGTCATCGACGGCACGGCGCAGCTCTTCGATGCGCTGCGGACTACGGATTTCGCCGCGCTGTACCGGCAATACCGCGACGAGCCGGGCTACGCGCCGGATGCGCAGGTGCCGGGCGACCGCCGTATTCATATCTGATAGCATAAGAATCATCGGGAGGATTTACGTGACGGACCTGTTCGACAATCCGATTGGCCTGGACGGCTTCGAGTTCATCGAATTCTCGGCGCCGGAGCCCGGCGTGCTGGAGGCCGCGTTCACTGCCATGGGTTTCACCAAAGTGGCGCGGCATCGCTCCAAGGCGGTCGAGCTGTGGCGGCAGGGCGGCATCAACCTCATCACCAACTATGAGCCGCGCTCGGCCGCCTGGTTCTTCGCCCGCGAGCACGGGCCGTCCGCCTGCGGCATGGCGTTCCGGGTGCGCGACGCCGCCAAGGCCTACGCGGAACTGCTGGCCCGCGGCGCGGAACCGGTCCACACCGAGGCCGGGCCGATGGAGCTCAACATCCCGGCGATCCGTGGCATCGGCGGCGCAATCCTCTACCTCGTCGACCGCTATGGCGACGAACTCAGCATCTACGACATCGATTTCCGCTATTTCGACGGCGTCGAGCGCCACCCGCCGGCGCCGGCCTGCAAATCATCGATCACCTGACCCATAACGTCTACACGGGCCGCATGGCCTACTGGGCGGACTATTACGAAAAGCTCTTCAACTTCCGCGAAATACGCTACTTCGACATCAAGGGCGAATATACCGGCCTGACCTCCAAGGCGCTCACCGCGCCGGATGGCAAAATCCGCATCCCATTGAACGAGGAAGGCAAGGCCGGCAAAGGCCAGATCGAGGAATTCCTGCGCCAGTACAACGGCGAAGGCATCCAGCACATCGCCTTTTCCTGCGACGACCTCGTGGGCTGCTGGGACCGGCTGAAGGCCGCAGGAACGCCGTTCATGACCGCACCGCCGGCCACCTATTACGAAATGCTGGCCGAGCGCCTGCCCGGCCATGGCCAGCCGGTGGACGCCTTGCAGTCGCGCGGTATCCTGCTCGATGGCTCGGTGGATGGCCCGCCGCGTCTGCTGCTGCAGATTTTCTCGCAGACCCAGATCGGCCCGGTCTTCTTCGAGTTCATCCAGCGCAAGGGCGACGATGGCTTCGGCGAGGGCAATTTCAAGGCCCTGTTCGAGAGCATGGAGCGCGATCAGATCCGTCGCGGCGCCTTGAAGGTTGAGGAGATGGCGGAATGACCCCGACCCTGCACGGCGTCCACCACGTCGCCTACCGCTGCCGCGACGCCAAGGAGACGGTCGAGTTCTACGAGCGCGTGCTCGGCATGCGCTTCACCATCGCCTTCGCCGAGGATCATGTGCCCTCGACCGGAGCCTACGACCCCTACATGCACGTGTTCCTGGACGCGGGCGGCGGCAACGTACTGGCCTTCTTCGAGCTGCCGAATCAGCCGGACATGGGCCGCGACCCCAACACCCCGGCCTGGGTGCAGCACATCGCCTTCAAGGTCGCGTCTCTCGACGATCTGATGGCGGCCAAGCGGCGCGCCGAGGCGGAAGGGCTGGAGGTCATCGGCCCGACCAACCACGGGATCTTCAAGTCGATTTACTTTTCGACCCGAACGGGCATCGGCTGGAACTGGCGTGCGACACCGGCACGCCGGACCAGATGGCCGAGCTGCAGCGGGTGGCGCCCGAGATGCTGGCGGAATGGAGCCAGACCAAGAAGGCGCCCAGACACGCAGCCTGGCTCCATGAATTGAGCAGGGCTGATTATGATAACGCTGTATAGTTACTACCGCTCTTCCACCTCGTTTCGTGTCCGCATCGCCCTCAACCTGAAGGGACTCGACTACCGGATCGTGCCGGTGAACCTCGCTACCGCCGAACACCGGCGGGAGGAGTTCCTGCAGATCAATCCGTTCGGTGGCCTGCCGGTGCTTGAGATTGACGGCCAACGCTTCCCGCAGTCGCTGGCGATCCTGGAAATGCTGGAGGAGCGCTACCCGACGCCACCGCTGTGGCCGCAGGACCCGGACAGCCGGGCGCAGGCGCGTGCGCTTGCCTATTCGATCGCAACCGACATTCACGGCATGAACAACCTGCGCACGCTCAACTACCTGCGCTCGGACTGGGCGGCGACGCCGGAGAAAATCTCGGCCTGGATCGCCCACTGGGTCGCGGTCACCTTCGAGCCGCTGGAGGCACAATTGCAGGCGCTGTGCGTGGACCAGCCCCTGCCGTTCGGGGATGTGGGCTTGTTCGAGGCCATACTCGTGCCGCAGGTCTACAGCGCACGCCGCTTCAAGGTCGATCTTGATCCCTACCCGAACATCCAGCGGATCGAGGCCGTGTGCATGGGCATCGACGCCATCCGCAGGGCCGCGCCCGAGACCCAGATCGACGCACCGAGGGAATAGCATGAAACTCGCAACACAGAACGATGGCACGCGCGATGGCCGTCTGGTGGTCGTCTCGCGCGATTTGACCCGGTGCGCGGACGCCAGTGCCGTCGCGCCGACCCTGCAGGCGGCGCTCGACTCCTGGGGCCGCTGTGCGCCGGCACTCGCGACCCTGGCGCACGCGCTGGAGGCGGGAACGGTCGGCGCGGAGCCGTTCGAGCCGGCGAAGTGCCTCAGCCCGCTCCCGCGCGCCTACCAGTGGGCGGACGGTTCCGCCTACATCAACCACGTCGAGCTGGTCCGGCGCGCGCGGCGCGGAGGTGCCGGCGAGCTTACACCGATCCCCTGATGTATCAGGGTGGGTCCGACGGGTTTCTGGCGCCGACAGCGCCGATCCCGCTCGCCGATCCCGCCTGGGGCTGCGACATGGAGGGCGAGGTGGCGGTGATCGTCGGCGATGTGCCGCAGGGCGCGACGCTGGATCAGGCTGCGGATGCGATCTGTCTGGTCATGCTGTGCAACGACGTGTCGCTGCGCGGCCTCATTCCGGATGAACTGGCCAAGGGCTTCGGCTTTTCCAGTCGAAACCGGCCAGCGCTTTCTCGCCGGTCGCCGTGACGCCGGACGAGCTGGGCGACGCCTGGCGGGACTGCCGCCTGCACCGGCCTTTGCATGTGGACTTGAACGGCGTGCCGTTCGGCCGCGCGGACGCGGGCGCGGACATGACCTTCAATTTCGCGCAGTTGATCGCCCATGCCGCGAAAACCCGCGCGCTCGGCGCGGGCAGCATCATTGGTTCCGGCACAGTCTCGAACCGCGGCGCGGACGGCGGGCCGGGCAAGCCGGTGGCGGACGGCGGCAAAGGCTATTCCTGCATCGCCGAGGTGCGCATGGTCGAGACGATCCAGACCGGCAAGCCGTCGACGCCGTTCATGCGGCCGGGCGACCGGGTGCGTATCGAGATGCTGGACGCGCAGGGGCGCTCGATCTTTGGCGTGATCGACCAGACTGTCGACGCCGCATAGGGAGGACACCATGGCCATCGCCCGCCTGACCGAAGACGAAGCCGCCGCGTTTCTGGCGCGCGCGCCGCGCTGGCGGCGCAGCGCCGACGGCCTGGCGTTCGAGGTGGAGCTGAAATTCGCGGATTTCGCCGCTGCCTGGGGCTTCATGACCCGCATCGCGCTGGTCGCTGAACGGATGGACCACCACCCGGAGTGGAGCAACGTCTACAACCGGGTCTCGATCCGCCTGACCACGCACGACGCCGGCGGGCTGTCCGCCCGCGACATCGCGCTCGCGGACGCCATCGAGGCGGCGCTGTAAAGCATGGGCACCGGCCAGCTTTCTGAGCGGGCGGCCCTGCTAACTGCGGGACGATGCGACCAAAAGTGCGTTGCGGCGGGAAGAATCCCGTTCTACGTATTCAGGGATATTTCCGTTCGGTAAGGACCTCCGATGGCTGAATTTTCGCTGCCCGCAAACTCCAAGATCGGCAAGGGCGAGACGCACAAGGCGCCGGAAGGCGCAAAGCGGGTGCGCAAATTCCAAGTCTATCGCTGGAACCCGGACGATGAGAAAAACCCGGTCATGGACACCTTCGAGGTCGATCTCGATAGCTGCGGGCCGATGGTTCTTGATGCGCTGATCAAGATCAAGAACGAAATGGACGCGAGCGTCACCTTCCGCCGGTCGTGCCGGGAAGGGGTTTGCGGCTCCTGCGCCATGAACATCGACGGCAAGAACGGGCTGGCCTGCACCACCGCGATCGAGGACTGCAAGGGCGAGGTGAAGATCACGCCGCTGCCGCACCTGGAGGTCGTCAAGGACCTGGTGTGCGACATGAAGCACTTCTACGCCCAATATGCGTCCATCAAGCCGTGGCTGCAGACCACGACACCGGTGCCAGCCGGCAAGGAGCGTCTGCAGTCCAAGGACGAGCGCGCGCAGATTGACGGCCTCTACGAGTGCATCCTGTGTGCCTGCTGTTCGACCAGTTGCCCGAGCTACTGGTGGAATTCTGACAAGTATCTCGGCCCGGCGATCCTGTTGCAGGCCTATCGCTGGCTCGCCGACAGCCGCGATGAGATGACCGGCGAACGCCTCGACGCCCTGGAAGATCCGTTCCGGCTTTACCGCTGCCACACGATCATGAACTGCGCGAACGCCTGCCCCAAGGGCCTCAATCCAGCCAAGGCGATCGCCGAGATCAAGAAGATGATGCTGGAGCGCCAGGGTTAAGCGACTTTAACAGGCTTTAAGGCCTTCGACGTAAGAGTGAAGCCGAACACCTAATCGTATGAGGTTGAAGCATTTTTGCTTCCCGTGACGGTGCAGGCAAGGTTGCTGCCGCAAGGCGCAGCCAAGATTGGCGCACCTGGCGGATAGAACCTTGGGCGAGGATGGTCTTTTGTGTGCAGATGTTCATGCACATTTGAAAGTCTTGTCGTGCATATTGTTCTTGTCGATGCTTCGCGGACCACGCTGCGTATTCTTGAGGCGACCATCAAGGACCTGGGCTAGAGGCCCAGTGTTTCCAGAGCGCCGTCAGTGCCTGGGCGCATATTCTCAAGTCGGACCGAGTCGATCTTGTCATCACCGGGCTTGAGTTTCCCGGCAACGTCTCCGGGCTGGAACTGTGCTGGAATCTGCGGAGTCATGAACGCTCCAAGATGGCGCATGTGCTGGTTCTGACGTCGCGCGACGATACCGACACATACATCGAGGCGCTGGACTCGGGGCGGACGATTTCATCGTCAAGCCTCTGCGCCGCGAAATCCTTTGGGCCAAGCTGCGCGCGGCCAGTCGGCTGCTGCGCATGCAGGACGATCTGAACCACCTTGCCAACCACGATCCGCTGACTGGCGTCTACAACCGCCGCGCTTTCTCCGTCGCCGCGGAACTGGCGATCAACCACGCGGATGAAGAAGCGCAGCCGCTCAGCATGCTTCTGCTGGATATCGACCATTTCAAGTCGATCAACGATAACTACGGCCATGATGTGGGCGATCAGGCCATTCGCGCCCTGGCGGCGACCGTGCGCGCCGTTGCGCCCAAGAACGCCGTCATCGGTCGGCTGGGCGGGGAGGAATTCGCGGTGCTGCTGCCCGACACCACACTGGTTCAGGGCGAGTGCATCGCCGAGGGCGTGCGCGCCTCGATCGAGAAGATCAGGTTGCAAGTCCCCAACGGCGACCGGGGTTCACGGCGAGCATCGGGGTGAGCAACCTGACGCCGACGGACTCCGTGGCGACGTTGCTCAAGCGCGCGGACGATGCGCTTTATGCGGCAAAGAACGACGGTCGCAACTGCGTGAAGTCCGCCGCCGTCGCGGCATAGAGCCTTTCCGACTGAGATTGAAGCATATGTGCTGCAACCGAGGGCGTGAATCATGGTCTAATGAGTCCTGACCTAGTGTCCCGAATCTGAAATCCGTTACACCCAATATCAGGCGCGGTTGGATTTCAGATTCGAGAAGGACACTAGCAAGATATTGTTTCTCGTGTCGTTTCAGGAATCGAAGTTCGCGCACGAGCTCGATATCATGGTGTAGCGAACTTCGATTCCACGACACTAGGTCAGCGCGCGGCTTGTAACGGGGCGATGCTCGATTAACCCACGACTATATGACCGGCGCCGTTCTTCCCGCCTACCGCGCACTGCGCGAGACTGGCCAGCTCCGCACAGACCCGGACCAGGAACTGGCCGCCACGCGACTGGACGGCCTGGCCTCGGCGCTGGAGGCGAGCCGCACCCAATCCGCCAACGCGCTCAAGCGCTTCTTCAGCCGCGCGCAGCCGCCCGCGCCGAAGGGGCTTTACATGTGGGGCGGGGTTGGGCGCGGCAAGTCCATGCTGATGGACCTGTTTTTCCATCACGCCCGCGTCTCCAACAAGCGGCGGGTGCATTTCCATGCCTTCATGCTGGAAGTACATGCGGCGATCCACGCCTACCGGGCCATGACCGCCGCCGCACGTGCGCAGCGCTATGGCCGGGATGCGGGCGACGATCCCATCCCGCCGGTCGCCCGGGCGCTGGCATCGAAAGCGCGGCTGCTGTGCTTTGACGAGCTTCAGGTCACTGACGTCGCCGACGCCATGATCCTGGGGCGGCTGTTCCGCACCTTGCTGGACGAAGGCGTCACCATCGTCGCGACCTCCAATCGCGCGCCGGACGACCTGTACAGGAACGGCCTGAACCGGGAGCTGTTTCTCCCGGCGATCGCCCTGCTCAAGGATCATCTGGCCGTCCTGCCGCTCAACGGTGCGACCGACTATCGCCTGGCCCGCCTGTCCGGCATGCCGGTCTATTACAGCCCGAACGGCCCGGAGGCGACGGCCGCCTTGTCAGAGGCGTTCTTTCGCCTGACCGACTTCCCGGTCGAGGACCGCGCCAATGTTCCCAGCGAGACCCTGGATGTCGATGGACGTGATCTGTTCGTGCCGAAGGCGCTGAAGGGTGTCGCGGTGTTTTCGTTCCGGCGGTTGTGCGACAATCCGCTGGGTGCGGCGGACTACCTCGTGGTGGCGCGCCGCTTCCACACGGTCATCATCGTTGGCATCCCGGTCATGGGCGCGGAACTGCGCAATCAGGCCAAGCGGTTCGTCACCTTGATCGACGTGTTGTACGAGCATTGCGTCAAGCTGCTGTGTGCGGCCGATGCAGCGCCGGATGCCTTGTATGTTGCGGGCGACGGCAGTTTCGAGTTCGAGCGGACGGCCTCGCGTCTGTATGAAATGCAGTCGGTGGACTATCTGGCCAAGGGGCACTGCGCCGGCTAGGGTCAGGACCCATTAGAGCCTGATGACTTTAGGTTGACCCACACGCCATCGCGCGGTTGCACACGCGCCGCTCACCCTGAGCTGGACGAAGGGCTGAGCGGCTCGTGGTTCGTCCAGGCTCACCACGAGCGGACTTTACAGCCTGCTCCAGCGAAGATCGGAATGGCGATCCCATCCAATGTCAGCAGACTCTAGACCTTGATCGTTTCAGATTGAATCGATCTGAAACGTGAATCATGGTCTAAATTGTTGATAAGAGCCTGATTCACGCCCTCGGTTGCAGCACATATGCTTCAACCTCAACCGACCAGGCTCTAAGAGGGAGAGCCTTTGTTGCCGCTTTCGCTTGAGGCACTTTAACACAAGTGCCTCAATCTCCGTCGGAAAGGCTCTAGAGTCTGGTCGGTTGAGGCTGAAGCGCATGTGCTTCAGCCGCGCAGTTCCAGCAGGCAGATGAGCCGGAACAGCCGCCGGGCGGTATAGAGGTCGATGGCCAGCCGTGGGGCAAGCTGCTCCATCAGCGCGTCTGCCGCCTCGTTGTGGATCGCGCGCCGCGCCATATCGATGGTCTCGATCTGGTGGGCGTTGCCGGTGTTGGCCATGGCGAAATAACTCTCGCACACGGAGATATAGTCCCGCACGGCCGCGTTCAGCCCTGCGCCCGGCAGCTCGATGGTCTCCAGCGGGTCGCCGTCCTTGTTCAGGATGTCGAACAGCACCAGGCTTGCCGTCACCCGCATGCGCAACTGGAACGGGCCCGTATAGCCGCCCGGATAGCTTGCGACCGGTGAGAACTGGTTCGATTCCAGCAGGTCGTGGATGTCGATGCGCTTTTCCCGCTCGAGGTCCGGGTGCAGGTGGCTGAGACTTTTCTCGTCCAGCGATACGCCGACCAGCCGCGCGTTGGTCTCGTCCTGGGTCATGATGCTCCTGTGTGCGGGCTCGTTCTGTCGTTTGCGCCTCTGGAGGGCATAGTCTAGTAAGCCGACTGCGGTTTCGCTAGCAGACTATCGGCGCAGACGGAAAAATCGCGCAGCAGCGACGCGGCGCGGCTCTCGCCGATGCCGCTGTAGATCTCCGGCCGGTGGTGACAGGTCGGATGCGCGAACACGCGCGCACCGTGCAGCACGCCGCCGCCCTTGGGATCGTCCGCGCCGAAATACAGCCGGCGGATGCGGGCGTGGCTGATCGCACCGGCGCACATCGCGCAGGGCTCCAAGGTTACGTAGAGGTCGCAGTCGGCCAGCCGTTCGCTGCCGATCTGGCTGGTGGCGGCGCGCAGGGCCAGGATCTCCGCATGCGCCGTCGGGTCGTGCAGGGCGCGGGTGGCGTTGCCGGCCCGGCTCAGCACCCGGCCCTGGCTGTCGACGACGACCGCGCCGACCGGCACTTCGCCGCGGGCGGCGGCGGCCTCGGCCTCTGCAACGGCGATGTCCATGGGCGATGTTTGCATCGGCCTGCAACTTGCTCTTGTGTTCCCGGTGATCCCCGCTTCAAGTTCCCTGCTGATAGGGAGATGCCGGATGTTGGATAAGGCGCTGTTCCTGGCCGATGCCGTCGTGCTTGTCGGCGCGTCCTATGCGGCGTGGCGCTTGCTTGGTCTCAAGGGTATCGTACCGCTGGCGGTACTGCAAATCACCGCCGGGCTTTTCTGGGGCCGTCGGTGTTCGGCGCGATCGCCCCCGACTGGCAGGCCGCGCTGTTCCCGCCGGACGTGGTGGCCAAGATCGGCTCCGTCGCGACGCTCTCCGTCGTGCTCTACACCTTCGTGACGGGCATGCATCTGAACATCGCGGAACTGCGTGGCATGCGGGGCTGGGCTGGGTCGCGGCGGGGTCTTTCGCGGTCCCGTTCGTCCTTGGCTGCGGTCTGGGCATCGTGTTGGCGGCGTTGCAGCCGGAGGAACTCGGCACCAACCACAGCATAGCCCAGTTCGCACTCGCATTCGGGTTGATGATCACGGTGACCGCGCTGCCGGTGCTGGCAGCACTCCTCAAGGAGATGGGGTATCTGCACACGCCACTGGGGCAGACGGCGCTGGGACTGGCGGCGATCAACGACGCCGGGTTGTGGGCGGGGCTGACCGTGCTCCTGCTGTTCATGGCGCTCGGCGGGGCCATGCTAACCGCGTTGCTGATGCCGGCTTATCTGGCCGGGGTCGTCGTCGTGCGCTGGCTGCTGGCGCGACTGGCAGCCCGTGTCACATTGCAGGGGACGCGGTGTTGATCGGCGGTGTCTGTATGGCGTTCGGGTCCGCGGCGCTCTCCGAATTCGTCGGCATCGGCTATGTGTTCGGTGCCTTTCTCGCCGGCTACATGATCCCGGATGCCTGGCGACCCGCGCTGATCGCCCGGCTGGAGTGGCCGGCGACCTTCATCCTCATGCCGTTCTTCTTCATGGCGACCGGCCTGCGCACAGAGGCAGATCTGCTGGCGACCTCGACCATCCTGCTGGTGCTGGCGCTGGTCGGCACGACGCTGGTCGGCAAGATGCTGGGTGCCGGCGTACCCGCTTTGCTGGCCGGGGCCACCTGGCGGGAGGCTGCCAGTCTTGGTGCACTGCTGCAGACCAAGGGGCTGATGGAAGTACTGGTGGCGACCATATTGCTCGACCATGGCGTCATCAGCGCTGCGAGCTTCTCGGCGCTGGTGCTGATGGCGATCATCTGTACGGCGATTGCGGCGCCGATGCTGCGCCTGCTGGCACCGGACTGGCAGCGCATCAGGGTTCCAGCCACCCCGTAGTTCCATTTTTGTTCTGTTTTGCGGTGGCGCACGTGCGGCACATCGGCTATGCCTTGTCGCGTGAGTCGCAGACGGGGAGAGGATCATGACGATCACATTTTACACGAATCCGATGTCGCGCGGGCAGGTCGCCCGCTGGATGCTGGAGGAAGTCGACGCGCCGTACGAGCAGGTGCTGCTTGACTACGGCACGACCATGAAGGGTGCGGAATATCTGGCGATCAACCCGATGGGCAAGGTGCCGGCCATCGTGCACGACGGCCATGTGGTGACCGAGTGCGCGGCGATCTGCGCCTATCTTGCCGATACGTTTCCGGCGGCAGGCCTCGCCCCGACCGCGGCCGAGCGCGCCGATTATTACCGCTGGCTGTTCTTTGCCGCCGGGCCGGTCGAACAGGCGGTCACTTTCAAGTTCATGCAGGTGCCGATCGAAGGGCGCAACGAGATGATGGCGGGCTGCGGCACCTATGAGTCGGCCATGGCGGCGCTTGACGGCTGGCTGGCCGGGCATGACTATGTCTGCGGTGGACGCTTTACGGCGGCGGACGTCTATGTCGGCGCGCAGGTCGCGTGGGGCTGCAGTTCCAGTCGATCCCGTCGACGCCGGCGTTCGAGGCCTACAGCGCCCGCGTGACCGCCCGTCCGGCCTTCAGGAAGGCCAAGGCGATCGACGAGGCGCTCATCGCTGAGGCGAAGGCCGCGGAGGCGGGAGCCGCCTGATTTTTCCCCGTCAGCGCGCCGCAGGCGCTGGCGCGCTGCCTTCCGGCATGCCATGGCCTTTCTGGTTGCCGATTTCGGGAGATTCCACCATGCGCATACTTTTCGTTACGGTCGCGGCTGTATTGTCGGCCGTCGCACCCGCCCATGCCGATAATGGCTGGTATGTCTCTGCGTTCGGCGGCGGTGCCACCCAGCTCGACCAGTCGAGCCGGGGCGTGGACATCGCGACGGACGCCGTCCGCAACGTCGATGTCAGTTTCAAGACCGGCTTCGCGCTCGGCGGCTCGGTTGGATACATTTTCGATGGTCTGCTGCTGGGTCGTGTGCGCACCGAGATCGAATATGCCTACCGT
The DNA here is from genome assembly GCF_005144965.1 of Hankyongella ginsenosidimutans. Classification (GTDB taxonomy): domain Bacteria; phylum Pseudomonadota; class Alphaproteobacteria; order Sphingomonadales; family Sphingomonadaceae; genus Hankyongella; species Hankyongella ginsenosidimutans. The sequence continues at coordinate 959,683 of NZ_CP039704.1, read as the reverse complement.
CAGGCCAGCGTGCGCCGTGGTCGCACCAGCGAGACGGATGCGCAGTTTTCCAGCGACAACAGTTCCGGCTCGGTGATGGCCAACGTGCTGCTCGACCTCAACACCGGCCTGCTGGTGAAGCCCTATCTCGGCGTCGGGGTCGGGGTGGCGGGCATCGAATCCGATACGGTCTACCGCACCGCCGGCCAGCCGGAAGACGGCGGCGTGCAGTTCGGCGGCGACACCGATTTTCGCTTCGCCTTCCAGCTCATCGGCGGCGTGTCCGTCCCGCTCCCGGGCCCGTTCGAGGTGTTCAGCGACGTGCGTTATTACCGGCCGACGAATGTCGCGTTCGAAGGCGTCGACCGCCTCACCGGGGATATCGTCTCGCGCGCCAATTCCGAGTTCGAGGTCATCCAGTATCAGGCTGGCGTGCGCTACAAGTTCTGATATTCCACAAATCGGCCATATTTGGACAGCAAGTGGCAGTCTCAGGACAAAATTCCACCTTATTTGCGTGTAAATGTACCCAGCATTAACAACTTATGGGGGTTTTGTGCGCAAGAATCTTGTCCTCAAACTGGCTATAGCACTCATGGTCCCGCTGGCGGCGCCAGCAAGGGCTGATAATTTTACGTGACCGCCAACGGAGGCCTGGGGTCTACCCGGTTCAATCAAAGTGACGGCGACAATGACTCCAGCAACATCTCTGGTGCCTATGGCGGCGGGATAGGCTATCGCTGGGACACCGAAGGCACATTCCGCTACCGTGCGGAACTGGAATACAGCCATGTTTCGGCTAATGAATTGCTATTCAGCAATGCCGGGATCGACCTTCGCGAGAATCTCGTGCTCGCGAACACGATCGCCGAGTTCAACACCAAAGCTTGGGTGAAACCCTATGCCGGCTTCGGCATTGGCTGGGGCGGGTCCGCGCACAGGCCGCCCGCAACGGCAACGGTCAGCCGCTGGTGGACCTCGAAGATTCATCCACCAACGCATTCGTCTATCAGGTCATCGGCGGCCTCACCATCGCGCCGAGCGGGCGCTTTGAGTTCTTCGCGGACGCACGCTATCTGAAGCCCACTGGCGTGACCTACGTGCTGTTCGATAACAGGGACCTGACCGTCAATGAAGTCAATGGCTTCGGCAGCATTCAAGGCCGCTTTGGCGTTCGCCTGAACTTTTAGAGTCCGTCCTGTTTGGATTGCAGCACAGCTGTCATCGCGAGGCTGCGCACGCACCGCTCATCCTTTCGTCCTATTCAGGGTGAGCGGTATGATTTCAAATTGAGACACTACCCGATCCCCGTCCTGGGTCGCATTTAAGGTGGGATGCTTTAGAGCCTTTCCGACTGAGCTTGAGGCACTTTAATACAAGTGCCTCAAGCAAAGGCGATAAGAAAGGCTCACACTTTGTGTAGACCCTTCTTGTCCGTTTTGATTGCCTCACCAAAAGTGATCCAATCAAAAACGGAAGGGTCTGGCGCTACCGCTGTTTGTATGATGGTGATTCAACATTGGGGCGCGAGGCAACGGCGCGCACGATGCAAAAGGATTCTTTCCTCTTGCTGCGCGCTTTGTCGACGTTTTCAGGAGCTTTGTCGTTGTCTGCTGTGCCGGGCCGGTTCAGGAACGGTTCAGGCGCCGGGTGGCTATATCAGGGCATCAACGCTGAAGGAGACCATGTCATGACGACAGCTTCGAACCCAGCCCGCCCCCGCAAGGCGATGCATGCGCTGGCACTGGCCGGCATCCTCGCAACCAGCCTGCCGGCCGCGGCATTCGCAGACGATCATCGGAACCATGATTGGCGCGAGCATCGCCATGACGGGTATCATCGCGATCACCACGACAACAACCGCTATTACAGCGGCTACAATCACAGGCGCCGCGTTCAGGTCGTCTGGATCCGCCACGGCGACCACTGGCACCCGAACTACGTGAACGGGCGCGCCTGGCGCAACGACTATTGCGGCCGCCGGGGCTACGAGAGCTATTCCTTCTACGGCCGTAGTGCGCCGCGCGGCTATTACTACTACGATAGCCACTATGACGGCCGGAAGCGCGATAACACCGGCGCCATCGTGGCCGGTGTCGGCATTGGCCTGCTGGGCCTCGCGATCGCGACCTCGGGCAATTAGGGCGCGGTTCCATCAAGGACGCGGTCGTGGTGTGGCGTTTTGGTGCGCCGCACGCGATATCCTTCTCGAGCAACGATGCCGGGAAGGATATCGCGGACCGCGCGGACGACGCCCGGTAAGCCCTATGCCTGCGCAACGCTTCGCTGTGCGCCCGGCGGCAGCAGCCGGCTGACAGCGAGCGGCAGCAGGCGCACAAGCTGTACGCGCACGCCGTGCCAGAAGGCGGAGAGCAGCAGCAGGGCCGACCCGAGTGCAAGCGCTGTAAGGGCGGTGCTGAGGCTGAGCGCGCCCGCCTCCCGGAACAAGGTCGTCATGGCCGCCAGGACATAGGCGAGCGCGGAGACCATCAGGGCGCGCCGGTCGACCAGGAGCGCCGAGATCGTCAGCGCGGCATAGAGGGCCAGGCCGGTAACGGCGGAGAGCGCGGTGGCGCCCGACTCCAGGACGCCGAGCCACTGGAACGCCGGGTGGACGATCATGGGAGCCGCCGCCAGGTGCAGCCAGAAGGCGACATCGGTTCGGCGGGTGCGGCGCTCCGGGTCGCTCATGTCCCAGCGCATCGCGAGGGCAAACACCAGCAGGCCAGAGGCAAACAGCGCAGCCAGGAACGCATCGTGCGAGCGCAGCCCGGAAACAGGGATGCGACGCCCGCGATCGCCAGGCCGAGCGTCGCCACCGCGCCCGCGGCGATGGTGATTGGCACCATGAAGCGCCGCCAGTGCGCGTACGCGCCGATCGCCGCGGCCAGGCCGCCCATCGCGACCGCCGGCAATCCGAGATCGCCGTTCGGCGCGGGGCTCACAAGGTGGGTGGCGCCGGCCCCGGCGCTGAACAGCCCGCCGACGAACCCAAGCAGCAACAGGATGGAGGGCAGGGCCATGTGGCGGCGACGGGTGAAATACTCCGCGAGCAGCCAACTTGCGCTGGCGACCAGCCCGCCGCCGTACAGCAGGGCCAAGCTATCGCTCGCCATGCCGCCGCCCAGCAGGGCCAGCGCGCCCAGCAGCAGCCCGGCGGCGATGCTGACGAAGATGTCGTTGAACCCTGTCAGCAGGCGTACCTGCTCTTCGTCCGCCAGCGGCGCGCGCCGATAGGTGGCGACATGCGCCCGAAACGCGGCTGCGGTCTCAGCGCTCACGATGCCGGCGGTGACCGCCGACTCAAGTTCAGTATCGCTGTACACGGTTTTACTCCCCATGTGTATTGCCGATGTATAACACAATATCACAACGGTGCTTGGATCGCCATGCGGATTTGAGGAAAAGAGGGCGGTTTAGCGTCCTGCACCAACGCCTGGTCTCATTCGTTGAAAAGAACCTGATTCGCGCCATCGGTTGAAGCAATCGTGCTTGCTGCCTCAACCGATCAGGCTCTTGTGCGCGGGGCAGAAATGGGAGCGCACACGCAGAGACATTCCGGTGCCTGCTCTCGCATCTGCAAAACCCGTTCTCCGGCGAGTGTGGCAATTTTGCATAATCTTTGATAAATATCTGGAAAATATGGATTATATTTCTCGCCGAAGCCATCCGCCGTATGATTGTCCTGCAAACGAGAACTGAGCGGCTGCGAATTTTATATCAAATTTATCCATCCATTTGACACGAATTCAGCGGAATGATAGCGCTATCTTTGTAAAATCACCAGCCGGAGCGGGCGCGCAAACCGGCGGTTAGCCTTGGGGTTGGACAATGAAAAATCCGAAGAATACGCTTGTGCTTTCTGCGTCGCTCTGTGCGGTCGCGGCATGTATCCTTGTGCCCAGACTGTCCCAAGCGCAGGACGCACCGCAGGACGGCAACCCTGAACTCGATCAGATCGTCGTCTCAGGTGTGCGCGCTTCATTGGATCGCGCGATCGACATCAAGCGGAATTCCGCCGGCGTGGTGGATGCGATTTCCGCTGAAGACATCGGCAAGTTCCCGGACACCAACCTTGCTGAATCGCTGCAGCGGATCACTGGCGTGTCGATCGACCGGCAGAACGGCGAAGGTGCTGAAGTCACGGTGCGCGGCTTCGGCCCCGGCTTCAACCTCGTCACCCTGAACGGCCGCCAGTTGCCGACCGCCAACGTGACGGTCGTCGGCACGGATAACGGCGACTTCGCAACCGGCACCAGCCGCTCCTTCGATTTCTCGAACCTCGCGTCCGAGTCGGTCAGCCGGCTGGAAGTCTACAAGACGGGCCGCGCGGCGGTCCCGACCGGTGGCATCGGTGCCGCGATCAACATCGTGACCCGCAAGCCGCTCGACACCAAGGACTTCGAAGGTGCGATCAGCGCCAAGGGCTTGTATGATGGCACGCGCGACGGCTTCACAGTGACGCCAGAGTTTTCCGGCTTTGCCAGCTGGGCGGATGATGACCAGCGGTTCGGCATCGCTGTATTCGGTGCCTATCAGAAGCGCAAATTCTCCAGCCGCGGCGCGGTCTCCAACGATTGGAACATCGAGCGCGGCGCGAGCTTCCTCGATCCCGCGAACGGGCGGGTCAACGCCAACACGCAGATCGAGAACCCGCCGGCCGCCGATCAGCTGGTGTCGTTCCCGAACGACAGCCGTTATTTCTTCTCGGAAGGCGAGCGCCAGCGGATCAACGGCCAACTGGTTGTGCAGTTCGAACCGGTCGATGGCCTGCGTTTCACGGCGGATGCGCTCTACGCGCAGAACCGCATTTCCGAGCAGCGCTCCGAACAGACCAACTGGTTCAACCGCCCGTTCGCGCAGGTGCGTTTCGATGGGAACGAACCGGTCAGTACCGCCATGTTTCTGCAGGAGAACATCAACGGCGTGAAGGATGAAGGCTTCGAGCAGCAGTACCGCGCCACCAAGGATCGCCTGAAATCCTTTGGTGCCAATGTCGCTTGGGATATTACCGACCGGCTGAAGTTCACCCTCGACGGTCACCATTCAGTGGCGGAGAGCCTGCCGGATAATCCGAACGGCGCGACCTCGACCCTGGTCACCATCGGCGCGCCGATCGTCGCGGCGCAGTCAGTGGACTACAGCAACGGCTTCCCGGTACAGGACATCACCATCAACGATGCTCTGCGCGGCAATGGCAACGGCGTGGTCGACATCGAGGACCTTGGCACGCAGGTCGCGCGCCAGAACACCTCCAGTCAGCGTCAGCGCGTCTATGAAATCCGTGGCGAGCTGGGCTGGGAACTGGACGACGACGGCAGCCGCTTCGACGCCGGTACCGAATACCGCAATGTCGAGATGCGCCAGCGCCGCACCCAATTGCAGCAGACGCTGGGCGACTGGGGCATCACCCGCCCCGGCGACGTCGCACAGAGCGCGCCGGGCGTGCTCGAGGAATACTGCCTGGTCTGCAAATTCCAGCAATTCAGTCCGGGCCGCAGCGAAGCGCTCGACGTGGCGTTCCGCGGCAATGCGGTAGATCTCTTCAATGCACTGTCGCCGGTCTATCTGGCACGCGGCAACACCATCGGCACGACGGCGCAGGACGACAACACCGTCACGGAAAAGATCTGGTCGGTCTATGGTCAGTTGACTTGGAAGGGCCAGATCGCATCGCGCGACGCAGCGCTGGTCACCGGTCTTCGCTATGAGAAGACCGACACCACATCGTCGACGGTTCAGGCAATCCCGACCTCGATCGACTGGGTCTCGGACAACGATTTCAGCGTCCGTGTCGGCAACGGCCAGGAGCAGATTTCGTTCAAGGGTGGTTACGAAAACCTGCTGCCATCCATCGACTTCCAGATCGAGGCACGGGATGACCTTGTTGTCCGCGCCTCCTACAGCAAGACCATTGCGCGGTCCGATTATGGCAACCTGTTCTCGGCCACGTCAGTCGGCTCGCCGCCACGCCCGACCGCATTCGGCGGGATCGCCAGCGCCTCGCGCGGCAACGCCAATCTGCTGCCCTTGAGTCGGACAACATCGACGTCTCGGTCGAGTGGTACTTCGCCCCGTCGAGCTACCTGTCAGTCGGCTGGTTCGACAAGCGCGTGCGCAACTTCGTCGGCATCGGCCAGACCAGCGAGTCCCTGTTCGGTCTGCGCGACCCGAGTTCCGGTGCGCCCGGTTCGCGCTCGGGTGCTGCGGCGACTGCGCTCTCCAGCATTGGTGCCGGCCCGAGCGATGTGAACCTGTTCACAATGACGGCGTTGATCCAGCAGCTCGGTTCCGTCGCTGCGGCAACCCAGCTGTTCCAGGCGAACTTCAGCAACGGTGCGCTCAGCCAAACCTTCGTGGATCAGGTGCTCGCACAGGTCGACGTGGTGCCGGATGCCAACGATCCGCTGTTCCAGTTCGGCCTGCAGAGTCCCATCAACAACCGTAGCGCCAATATCTACGGTTTTGAGTTCGCCGGCTCTTACTTCTTCGGCAAGACCGGCTTCGGGATCTCCGCAGCCTACACGCTTGTGCGCGGCGATATCGGCTTCAACAACGGCGCTGATCCCGGCACCGACCAGTTCGCGCTGGTCGGCCTCAGCGACACCGCCAACGTCTCGCTGATCTACGAGAAGTACGGCGTGTCGGCACGAGTCACCTACAACTGGCGCGATGGCTTCCTCACGAACACTAATCGCGGCGGCTTCCGCAACCCTGTCTATGTCGACGAGTACGGCCAGCTCGATCTGAACGTCAGTTATGACATCACCGACAATCTCGCGGTGTCGTTCGAGGCCATCAACCTGACGCAGGAAACCCAGCGGACGTTCGGCCGAGATACCACCAACCTGTGGCTGGCGCAGGAGCAGGACCCGCGTTACCTGCTCGGCGTACGCTACAAGTTCTGAGGCCATGGGGCTGGCGAGGGGCGAGCCGCTACGGCTTTGCCCCTCGCTTCGCTTTCCGGATATAACGCCGCGATGGCCCGGAATGTTCTCCTCAACAACGTCGAACACGCGGACCTGCGTGTCGCGATGCGCCATGGCCCCGAGCATGGCGATGCGCTCAATCAGGTCCCCGTGTTTCCGACGGAATTTGCGGATGTATCCCGCGAATATCCCATCCTGTTCCGCAAGGATGCCCAGGGTAGCCTGCAGGCGGTGGCGCTGCTCGGGCTGGATCGGGACGAAAACCTGTTTCTTGGGCCGGATGGCTGGCAGGCGCGCTATATCCCGGCGGTCCAGCGTCGCGGGCCGTTTCTGATCGGCTTCCAGGATGTAGGCGGCACCCGCGAACCGATGGTGCTGATCGATCTCGACGATCCGCGTGTCGGCGACGGCGAACCGCTGTTCCTGCCGCAAGGCGGAAATACGCCGTTCCTCGATATGGTTTCGCGCACGCTGAAGGCGTTGCACCAGGGTGTCGAGGTGATGCCGCAGATGTTCGCCGCTTTCGAGGCGGAGGGCCTGATCGAGCCGATCCAGCTCGAACTCAAGGTCGGGTCCGAGCGCAGTTACCTGCTCGGCGATGTCTACACGATCAGCGAGTCACGGCTCGCCGGCTTGCCCGGTGCAGCTTTGGAGCGGCTGAACCGCGCCGGGTTCCTGGGCGCGGCCTTCCTGGTGCTGGCCTCCATGCCGAACATTGCTGCGCTGGTTGAGCGCAAGTCGCGCCGGCTGGCATCCACCGTCCCATGAATGATCTGCGCCGCGTCCAGAGTGTCGAGGCAGCGCAGGAGCTTTCGCTGGCGCGCCTGATCGCGGACGACCAGCCGGTCGTCATGCGCGGTGCGGTCAAGGATTGGCCTCTGGTCGCCGCCGGCCGGGAGGGCGCTGCCTCCGCCATGGCGTACCTTGAGCGCTACGACTCCGGGCAGCCGATCGTCGGCTACACCGGGCCGCCCGAGATCGGCGGGCGCTTCTTCTACAACGACGACATCAGCGCGTTGAACTACCAGGCCGAGCGCATCGGCCTGAAGGCGTATCTGGCGCGCATGGCTGGTCACCTGGGTGCGACGGGCGCGCCGTCCTTCTATATCGGATCGACCGACCTTGATCATTTTTCCCCGGCCTGCGCCAGGCGAACGCCATCGGGGTGGCGGATGCCGCGTTCGGCCCCACCCTGCTGGCCAGCATCTGGATCGGCACGCAGACTGTTGCGGCGACCCATTTTGACATGTCGTACAATCTGGCGGCGTGTGCCGTCGGCCGCCGCCGGTTCACCCTGTTTCCGCCGGAGCAGATCGCCAATCTCTATCCCGGCCCCTCGAGCCGACCCCGGGCGGGCAAGTGGTCAGCATGGTGGACCTGCGCGCGCCGGATCTCGCACGCTACCCCGCTTCGCGCAGGCTCTGGAGCAAGCCCAAGTGGCGGAGCTCGAGCCGGGCGACGTGCTGTTCTATCCTGCGCTCTGGTGGCACAACGTCGAGGCGCTGGCCCCTTCAATGCGATGATCAACTATTGGTGGACTCCGGCTTCATCATTCATGGACACACCCATGAACACCCTGCTGCATGGCCTGCTGTCCCTGCGCGACCGCTCCGAGCCCGAAGCGCGGCTGGCGCGCCCTGTTCGACTACTATGTCTTCGGCCCGCCGGAGCGCCCGGCCGAGCATCTGCCAATACATGCGCGCGGCGATCTGGCGCCACTGGACGACCAGCGGGCGCGCCGCCTGCGCGCCAGGCTTCTCAACCGATTGAACAGGTGACCCATGGCGGAACAGCGGATCAGACGGGTTGTCATCGCCGGCGGCGGTACCGCAGGCTGGCTTGCAGCGGCAGCGCTCAGCCGGCAGCTCGGGCAGATGCTGGATCTGACGCTGGTCGAGTCCGAGGAGATCGGCACGGTCGGCGTCGGCGAGGCGACGATCCCGACCATCCGGGCGTTCCATGCGATCCTGGGTCTCGACGAGCGCGAGTTCATGCGCGAGACCTTGGCGACCTTCAAGCTGGGCATCTCTTTCGAGAACTGGGCACGCGAGGGTGACCGCTACATCCACTCGTTCGGCGAGGTCGGCCGCTCGACCTGGATGGGCGACTTCCAGCATTTCTGGCTGGAGGCGCGTGCGCAGGGTATTGCCGATCCTATCGGCGACTACTGCCTTGAGCATGCAGCGGCTGAGAAGGGGTGTTTTGCCATCCCGAGCGAAGGCGAGATCAGCTACGCCTTTCACCTCGACGCCGGGCGCTATGCCAGATATCTGCGCCGCCGCGCGGAGGCGGACGGCCTGCGCCGGGTCGAGGGGCGGATCGTCGATGTCGAGCGCGACGGCCAGACCGGCGATATCGCAGCGCTGCGGCTGGACAACGGCGCGCGGGTCGCGGGCGACCTGTTTCTCGACTGCACGGGCTTTCGCAGCCTGCTGATCGCGCAGACCCTCGGCGTCGGCTACGAAGACTGGACGCACTGGCTGCCGGCCGACCGGGCGCTTGCCGTCCAGACCGCGACGACGGCCCCGGCACCGCCCTACACCCGCGCCATCGCGCACGATGCCGGCTGGCGCTGGCGCATTCCGTTGCAGCACCGGGATGGCAACGGTCTGGTCTACAGCAGCCGGCATCTGTCCGACGATGCGGCACGGGAGCGCCTGCTCGCGGCGGTGGAAGGCGAGACCCTGATCGAACCGCGGTTGATCCGCTTCCAGACCGGGCGGCGCGACCGCGTCTGGGAACGCAACTGCATTGCCTTGAGCTTTGCAAGCGGCTTCGTCGAACCGCTGGAGTCGACGACCATCCACCTGACCATGATCGGCCTCAGCCGCCTGATGCAGGTGTTTCCGTTCGCCGGTATCCAGCCCTCCATCGTCCAGCGCTACAACGAACAGGCGCGCAATGAACTGGAGCGGGTACGGGACTTCATCGTGCTGCACTATCACCTGAACGAGCGACCGGACCCGTTCTGGCGCGCCTGCCGGGAGACGCCGCCGCCGGAAAGCCTGCAGGAGCGGATCGCCCTGTTCCGGGAGGCGGCACTCGCCTACCAGGCGGGCGACGACCTGTTTCGCGTCAGTTCCTGGCTGCAGGTGATGCTTGGCCAGCGGCTGGAGCCGCAGGCTTATCATCACATGGCGCGCATCATGGGGCCGGAACGGCTGGCGCAGGCGCTTGGGAACATGCGGCGCGCCATCGCCGACATCGTGGAGACGATGCCGGCGCACCAGGATTTCCTGAACCAATATGTGCAGGCGCCGCAGCCTGAACCGCGACGCCTGCACTTGCCTGCCGCTCACTCGTATCGCAGCGCCAACGCCTGGTCTCATTCGTTGAAAAGAACCTGATTCACGCCATCGGTTGAAGCAACCGTGCTTGCTGCCTCAACAGATCGGGCTCTTGTGCGATAAAGGATTGAAAAATTGTAATAAAAATACAGGATGGCTAATTTCTACACCCTCGGGTTGTCCGAAAGCGGACAGTTCGTGTACGTTTGCGGACAGGGAGACGTCCTATACCGGGTACAGGCGCGCAGGGGTTCATGGAAGACAGCGGTCCAGGCGTTCTGATCGCCACCTTCCGCCGCACCCAGCCGGCGTGAGCGAGACGGACGCCGACTGGCGTGACGGCATCCTGCGTTCGCGCCGCTTCGACGACATCTATTTCTCCCGCGACGGGGGCTTGCCGAGACGCAGGCGGTGTTCCTGGCCGGCTGCGGCCTGCCGGAGCGCTGGCAGGCGCGCCAGCAGTTCACGGTCGCGGAACTGGGGTTCGGCACCGGGCTGAATGTGCTGGCGCTGCTCGACCTCTGGCAGCGCACCAGACCGGCGTCCGGTCACCTTCATGTGTTTTCTGTCGAAGGATACCCGTTGGCCCGGGCCGATCTTGCCCGTGCGCTTGCGGAATGGCCCCAGTTTGCAGCGCTGTCGCAGCCGATCCTGGAGCGCTGGCCGGGGCAACGCCCGGCTTCCATCGCATCGACTGGCCAGCGCTTGGGGCGACGCTCGATCTTGCGATCCTTGAGGTCGAGGCGGCGCTGGACGCCTGGCAAGGCAAGGCCGACGCCTGGTTCCTTGACGGTTTCGCCCCGGCACGCAACCCGGAGATGTGGCGGGAGCCGGTGCTGGCGCAGGTCGCCGCGCACTGCGCGCCCGGCGCGCGGCTCGCGACCTACACGGTTGCAGGCGCGGTGCGCAGCGGCCTGGCGGCGCAGGGCTTCGCCGTCGCACGGCAACCCGGGTTCGGACGCAAACGGGCGCGGCTTGAAGCGCATTGGCCGGGCGACCGTATTGAACCCGCGATGCCGCGCGTCGCGATTGTCGGCGCGGGGATCGCCGGGGCGGCGCTGGCGCGGGCGTTTGCCGCGCTGGGCGTGCCTGCCACGGTCTTCAGCGCCGGGCCGATGGCGTCTGGCAATCCGGCCGCGCTGATCTCGCCAAGGCTGATCGCCGGTGACGGCCCGGAGGCGCAGTTGTGCGCGCAGGCATTCCGGCGCAGCGTCGACCTGATCGCTGCGACCGCCCCGCAGGCCATTCTCGCGCGTGGGCTGGTGCGGCTGGAGCGCACGCCGAAGGACAGCGCGCGTTTCGACCGCATCGCCCGCGACCATGTGCTGGGGCGGACGCGCTTGCGCGCCTGTCGCCCGCCGCCGCGTCGGCACAGCTGGGCGAACCGGTGGCGGTGGGCGGCTTTGCTGTCCCATCGGCCTTGACGGTCGATCCGGCGGTGCTGCGTGCGGCCTGGCTTCCCGAGAATGTTGAGGAAGCGCCTGTCGAACGCCTTGAGCAGGGTGAGCACGGCTGGCGGGTCGTGACGGCGGCGGGGGCGGAGGTGTTCGCGATCGTCTGCGTGGCCGGCGGCTTTGCCGCCAAGGCGCTGTGGCCGCTGCCGCTGGAGCCGATGCGCGGGCAGGTGAGCTTTGCTGCGCGCGCCGCCCGGTCCCGGCTGCCGCATGGGGCGGCTATGTCGTGCCGGCGCGCGATGGCGTGCTGTTCGGCGCGACCCACGACCGGGGCGATACCGGCAGCGACGAACGGGCGAACGACCATGCGCGCAACCGGGCGACGCTTGCCGCCGTTCTGCCCGGCCTCGCCGCGCGCCTTGATGACGTGCCGCTCACGGGCCAGGCCGGCGTGCGCGCCAGCACGCCGGATCGCCAGCCGATCGCCGGACTGCTGGCACCAGGGCTGTATGCGTTGACCGGTCTTGGCGGGCGCGGCTTCCTGTTCGCGCCGCTGCTTGCCGAACATGTGGCCGCGCTTGCGCTTGGCGCGCCGTCGCCGGTGCCGCGACCGGCCGCTGCGCTGGTCGACCCGATGCGGTGGACGCCCGGCCCGGCGTCGCCTATGTAGGCCCGCAAAATCATCTTGCGGAGGCCGGCCATGGATATCGTCATTTCTTCATACGCACGCACGCCGATGGGCGGCTTCCAGGGTGTGCTGACCCCGGCCTCGGCGGTCGATCTTGGCGCGGCGGCGGTCAAGGCGGCAGTCGCACGCGCGCAGGTGCAGGGTTCCGATATCGACCGCATTTACATGGGCTGCGTGCTGCCCACCGGCCTCAGGCGCCCGCCCGGCAGGCGGCGCTCGGCGCAGGGCTGCCGCAGTCGGTCGAGGCGACCACGGTCAACAAGATGTGCGGCTCCGGCATGCAGGCCGCGATCATGGCGTTCGAAGCGCTGGCGTCCGGGACCGCGGATGTGATCGTCGCCGGCGGCATGGAGAGCATGACCAACGCGCCCTTCGCTCTGCCCAAGCACCGCTCCGGCGCACGCATCGGCCACGACACCGTCATCGACACCATGATGATGGACGGCCTGGAAGACGCCTACGAGCGCGGCAAGCCGATGGGCGCATTCGCCGAGGAAACCGCGCGCGCCTATCAGTTCACCCGCGCCGAGATGGACGCCTACGCCATCGAAAGTCTGCGCCGGGCGAATGCGGCGATCGACAGCGGCGCATTCCGGGACGAGATCGCCCCGGTGACTGTCAGCGGTCGCGGCGGCGAGACCCTGGTCGACACCGACGAGCAGCCCGGCAAGGCCAAGCCGGAGAAGATCCCGACCCTGAAGCCGGCCTTCGCCCGGGACGGCAACATCACCGCTGCCTCGTCCGCCTCGATTTCCGATGGTGCAGCGGCCCTGGTGCTGGCACGCGCGGACGCCGCCGAGCGGCTGGGCCTGCCGCAGGTCGCCCGCATCGTGGCGACCGCCGCGCACGCGCATGCCCCGGCCCAGTTCACCACCGCGCCGGTCGACGCCATCCGCAAGGTGCTGGCGCGCGCTGGCTGGGCGCTGGACGCCGTCGATCTGTTCGAAGTCAACGAGGCGTTCGCCGCCGTCGCCATGATCGCCATGCGCGACCTCGACATCCCGCACGAAAAGCTCAACGTCAACGGCGGTGCGACCGCGCTCGGCCACCCGATCGGCGCCAGCGGCGCGCGCATCACGGCCACGCTGATCGCGGCGCTGAAAGCGCGTGGCTTGAAGCGCGGCGTCGCCAGCCTGTGCATCGGCGGCGGCGAGGCAACAGCGCTGGCGATCGAGCTGCTGTAGCGTTGGCGGGCAGCGGCGCGAGGCTGGTGGGCCCGGCAGGATTCGAACCCGCAACCAAGCCGTTATGAGCGGCCAGCTCTACCCTTGAGCTACAGGCCCCACCGTTTCTGGTCCTTAGACCCTTCCCGTTTTGATTGAATCACTTTTGCGAGGCAATCAAAACGGACAAGCAGGGTCTACACAAAGAGTGAGAGCCAGATTGGCTACGGTTGAAGCTTTTGCGCCGATGATGGTCTAAAGTATGATGACTTTAGGTTGAACCACACGTCATCGCGAGGCAGCAAAGCTGGGCCTGTCCCGGCGAAAGCCGGGATGGCGATCCATAGTGCAAAACAAAGAACTCTGGATTGCCACGTCGCCTGCGGCTCCTCGCAATGACGATTCCACCTAAAGTCATCACGTTCTAATCCGGAAGCACGCTGTTCCGCCGCAAGCTAACCGAGAGCGCATGCGCAGGCAGGCCTTCGGCTTGCGCCAGCGTCACGGTTGCCGGCCCCAGCGTTGCCAGTGCCGCGGGCGGGCATTCCAGGTAGGTGGTGCGCTTCATGAAATCGCTCACCGAGAGGCCGGAGGCGAACCGCGCCCGGCGGCCGGTCGGCAGCACATGGTTCGGGCCACCGAGATAGTCGCCGATAGCCTCCGGCGTATGCCGCCCGAGGAAGATGGAGCCGGCGTGGCGAATCTGCAGGCGCAATTCCTCAGGCTCTGCAATGGCGAGTTCCAGATGCTCGGCCGCCAGCGCATCGATCAGCGGAACCGCCTCGGCAAGGTTCCTGACTACGATCACGACGCCATAACGCTCCCAGCTTTGGCGCGCGCTGCTGTCGTCCGGCCAGCGCGCCAGGTGAGCCTTGACCTTCGCCATGACCGCATGACCGAAGCCAGCGTCGTCGGTCACAAGGATTGCCTGTGCGACCGGGTCATGCTCGGCCTGCGACAGCAGGTCGGCTGCGATGTGCGCCGGGTCGTTGCGCGCATCGGCAAGCACCAGAATTTCCGAGGGCCGGCCACCATGTCGATGCCGACCACGCCGAACACCTGGCGCTTGGCTTCCGCGACATAGGCGTTGCCGGGGCCGACGATCTTGTCGACCGCCGGGATGGTGCGGGTGCCGAACGCCAGTGCCGCAATCGCCTGGCGCCGCCGATCCGGTAGATTTCCTGGACTCCCGCCAACTGCGCCGCTGCCAGGACCAGCGGGTTGAGCACGCCGTCGGGGGCGGGCACGGTCATCGCCAGCCGGGAGACGCCGGCGACGATGGCAGGGATGGCGTTCATCAGCACCGAGGACGGATAGGCGGCGCGCCCGCCCGGCACATAAAGGCCGACCGCCTCAATCGGCGTCCAGCGCACGCCTGCGCGCACCCCGAGGTCGTCGGTCGTCTCGTGGTCGCCAGGGCGCAGCTGGCTGTGGAACGCACGAATGCGCGCCGCCGCCAGGGCGAGCGCATCCCGCGTGTCAGCAGGGCAGGCATCGACGGCGGCGGCAATCTCCGCATCGCTGACCCGAACGGTCTCCGGCAACAGCGCGATGCGATCGAAGCGCGCGGTATAATCGAATACGGCGTCGTCCCCGCGCGCTCGCACATCGGCCAGAATGCTGCGCACAACGTCTGCAACATCGTCCGGCGTCTCGCGGCGATCCTGCACAATTGCCGCAAAGACTGTGCAAAATCCGGGTCGGTCGTCTCAAGCCAGCGCGGCACGTTCGGCCTCCGGGCTGACGAGGCTGCGGAATGCGTTCACCCAGGGTGCCAGTGTCGCCGGGCGGGTCTTGAAGGCGGTGCGGTTGACGATCAGGCGCGTGCTGACCTGGGCGATGGTCGCCACTTCGATCAGGCCGTTTTCTTTGAGTGTGCGCCCGCTCGACACCAGATCGACAATGCGCTGGCACAAGCCGAGCTGGGGCGCGAGCTCCATGGCGCCGTTTAGCTTGATGCATTCCGCCTGCACGCCCCGCGCTTCGAAGTAGCGCCGGGTCACGTGCGGATATTTCGTGGCGATGCGTACGTGGCTCCAGGTCGCCGGATCGTCGTTGGCGCTCAGTTCTGCCGGTTCGGCCACCGAGATGCGGCACTGGCCGATTCCGAGGTCGACGGGTGTGTAGATCTCCGGGAAGTCGAACTCCATCAGCACGTCGTTGCCCGCAAGGCCGAAGTGCGCCGCGCCGAAGGCGACGAAGGTTGCGACATCGAACGCGCGCACACGGATGATGCTGAGGCCGGGGACGTTGGTTGCAAAGCGCAGCGCGCGCGAGGCGTCGTCGTGGAAGGCGGCTTCCGGCACGATCCCGACGGCATTGAGCAGCGGCAGCGCCTCCTGAGGATGCGCCCCTTGGGCACGGCGAGCACCAGCTCGGCGGGCGTGTGAACATTGGTCATGGCAGCGGTCCGGGTGATGTCGGGTGAGTTACCTAGTGTGCGGGGCCGCCAGCGTCCATGCCGAAAGAGCACGGATGCTGGAGCTGCTTGCATTTCCTGCAGTCTTGCGCCATGACCGCACATCGCTTGCGCAGCCGGTTTCTGGCTGGGCTTCTGCATGACGCAAAAAGGGTCCGAATGGCGAAGGAAGAACTGATCGAGATGCGCGGCAGGGTGCTGGAACTGTTGCCGAACGCCATGTTCCGGGTGAAGCTGGAAAACGATCACGAAATCCTCGGCCACACCGCCGGCAAGATGCGCAAGAACCGCATCCGCGTGCTGGTGGGCGATGAGGTCCTGGTGGAACTTACGCCCTACGATCTGACCAAGGGTCGCGTCACCTACCGCTTCAAATAGCCGGATCGATGACGGTTTTGTCCTGGCGTCGTCGTCCCCGCGTCGGCGCGACCTGCTGGCGCAACTGGGCGTGACGCCGGATCTTCTGCTTGCGCCCGAGATCGACGAAACACCGCGTTCCGGCGAGCTGCCGCGCGCCTACGTGACGCGCATGGCACGGGAGAAGGCGCAGGCGGTAGCCGCGCGCGCGCCGCAGCCTTCGGTGCTGCTGGCCGCGGACACGACGGTCGCCTGTGGTCGACGCATTCTGCCTGCCGCCACGACTCCGGAGCTGGTGGACCAGTGCCTGCGGTTGCTGTCCGGCCGGCGGCACACGGTGCATACGGCGGTCGCGGTCGTCGATGCCGGCGGTCGCCTGCGCGAGCGCTTGAGCGCGACGGTCGTGCAGTTCAAACGCCTGAGTGACGCCGAGCGTGCGGCCTATGTTGCCTGCGGGGAAGGTCTCGGCAAGGCCGGCGGTTACGCCATTCAGGGCCGTGCCGCCGCCTTCGTCAGCTTCCTCTCCGGCTCGTACAGCGGGGTCGTCGGCCTGCCGCTCCATGAGGTGCGCCAACTGCTGACGGCCAGCGGCCTGCCATGATCTGGCGTGGCGAACGCCGGCCGGGGAGGTGCGCATCGGCGGCTACGGCGTCGATGGTCGTCTGCTGGAAATTCACCTGCTGCGTGCGGATGCCGGGCCGGAGCCGGGGTGGTACTGGCCGGACGGGTGCGGCGTGACGGCGTCGCGGCGATGCTGGAGTGGGGCGGCGCACCGACAGCGCTGGAGCGGGCGCACGCCTGCCCTGAAGGCACGCTTGTGCTGGCCGAAATCGTGCGCGCTGCCATTCCCGAGCCCGGCCGGTTGCGCCCGGCGCGCGCCCGGCTTGTGGAGGGGCATGCAAGCTCCGTCGGGCTGATTGCACCCGGGCCGCCGTTGGAGGTGCGCTTCCCCGGCCTCGCCTGGGGCAGACTCTGGACGGCGTCGACGACGCGCTGGACCTGGCCGATTGCGGCGAATTCCCCTGCGGCGACTTCGCCCTGTCGTTCGAGCGCACGCGCGGGGAATGGTGATCGATGTCGACGGCGGCGACGACGCACGCAAGACCAATCAGGCGGCGGCGGCGGAGATCGCGCGGCTGCTGCGGCTGTATCAGGTCGGCGGCAGCGTGCTGATCGACTTTCGCGCCATGACCGGCCGGGCAGACCGGCAGGCCGTGACGGACGTGCTGCTGGACGCTGTCCGCGACGATCCACGCCCCTGCGAGCATACGGCCGTCAACGGCTACGGCCTCATGCAGCTGGTGCGGGCGAGGCCGCGCCCGAGCGCGCTCGACGTCCGTTGCGGCGTCGGGCGGCACGGCGCGGATACCGCCACCCTGGCGCTGGAGCTGCTGGCGCAGGCGCAGCGCAGCATCGGTGCCGGCGTGCGCACCATCACCGCTCCGCCCGCCATCGCGCACTGGCTCCAGGTGCAGCAGGCGCTGCAGGCGGAGATCGCGCAAAGACTGGGCGCTGCGCTTGTCATCGTGGCGGAGTCGGCCATGAGCGGCTATGGGCATGTTCATGTCGAATACTGCTGAGTCTCCTGAGCATTGCCCGCTGTGCGACAAGCCGGCCGCGCCCGCGCATGCGCCCTTCTGTTCGCGCCTGTGTCAGGATCGGGATTTGCGCAACTGGCTGAACGAAGGGTATCGCGTGCCCGGCCCGCCGCAGGATACGCTTGAGGACCCCTCGGCCTGACTTGGCGATGCTTGGGCTGGACAAGCTGCAAGAGGGGCGATATAGCCGCCGCTCTGCAATGCCGGGCCATGCTCCGGCACGGTTGGCCCAGGTAGCTCAGTCGGTAGAGCAAGGGATTGAAAATCCCTGTGTCGGCGGTTCGATTCCGTCCCTGGGCACCATTATTTTATCGTTCTAAAACAGTACGTTACATCGAATCCATCGTGTCGGAAGTTCTGCCGGATTTTCCGTGGGTTTGCGCGAGGCAGAGCATCTGCAGCACCGTCCAGGAGACTGATTTGGCGCGGGATTCAGGGGCTGGGTCGCGGCATTTTCTGTGAGCGTCAAATTGGCGGTCGGGAGATGCGATGCGCAACAGTTGCGCATCCGATGGAGCAGCTATCGAAAATTCAAGCGAATCCGAGCAGTTCGCGTTGTGCCCGCCAGTCGATTGGAAGCCCAGAGACGCGCGCGAGACGTTGGCGGTTAAGCTGGGGCGGCTGCCTGCCATCGAGTATGGCGGTGACGATGTCGCGCCAGAAAACCGAGACGCAGCAGGACCGCGAAATAATCCTGCCGATAGCCGAGCGCCTCGGCGGCGTGACGGACGGTGCCATGTTGCCCCGAGAAGACCGCGGTGCGTACCCGATGCGCATTCACGATCAGTTTGATGAGCGCGGGGTCTGGCCGTGGCGCGACGAGATCGCTGGCGGGCTCCACAAGCCGCGTTTCCTTGCCGCGCCGGATCAGGAGGCCTGGATCACCATTGGCGCTGCGTCGCCATGGTGGCTCAGAAGAAGCTCAACCCTTTCGCGATGGATGATGACCTGACTGAGAATATTGGCAATTGAGGTTCGATCCGGAGTTTCCAGAAGGCGGCCTTCGCGTCGGAGCGCCGCGACAACCAGGGCCTCCAGATCGCCTGCCGGAACGCGCACGCCTTTCGTCCCGGCGCCGCTATCCTTGCTGCTAACATAATAGCGGTAGCGAATGCCGCCGCGTTTGGTTGCATGTTCCGGTTTCATGCGCCGGCCCTCGCTATCCCGGACGAGACCGCAGAGCAGGCTGGGCTGGTCGGCGTGAACGGCATTGGCATGATCGATACCATTCTGTTCAAGCATCGTCGCGACCTGGGCGAATAGCGGCTCGTCGATGATCGCCCCATGCTCGCCAGGGTACACTTTACCCTTATGACAAACCTCTCCCAGATAGATGCGGTTGCGAAGCATCAGATAGAGCGCGCCCCGGCTAAACGGCTTGCCGCCATATTCCTTGCCGGTGCGGCCGATGCGCACGCGGCTGCGCAGGCCCTGCTCGGCAAGCTCGGTTTCCAGCGCGAGTACCGAGCCAAGTTCGAGATAACGCCAGTAGATCCGCCGCACCCGTTCGGCATCTTCAGGCACGACGACCAGCTTGCGATCCTCGACCTTGTAACCCAGCGGCACGACCCCGCCCATCCACATGCCCCGGGCCTTGGAGGCGGCGATCTTGTCGCGGATGCGCTCGCCCGTCACCTCGCGCTCGAACTGGGCGAAGGAGAGCAGGACATTGAGGGTGAGGCCCCATGCTGGTGGTGGTATTGAAGGCCTGAGTGACGCTGACGAACGAGGCGCCCTGCTTGTCGAGCACCTCGACGATCTTGGCGAAGTCGGCCAAGCTGCGAGTCAGCCGGTCGACCTTATAGACGACGATGACATCGACCTTACCCGCGCGCACGTCCTCGAGCAACTGGACAAGGCCCGGCCGGTCCATATTACCGCCGGAATAGCCGCCATCGTCATAGAGATCGGGAACCATTCGCCAGCCTTCGTGCCGCTGACTCGTGATATAGGCGGCACAGGCCTCCCGCTGGGCATCAAGACTGTTGAAGGCCTGCTCCAGCCCTTCCTCGGTTGATTTGCGCGTATAGATGGCGCAGCGCAGTGTGCTGCGATCAGTCTTGCGGGTCATCGTTCTTGGTCCTTTGGGCCTAGACCATGATCGTTTCAGATGGAATTGCTCTGAAACGTGAATCATGGTCTAAATTGTTGATAAGAGCCTGATTCACGCCCTCGGTTGAAGCAACATGCTTCAACCTCAACCGATCAGGCTCTAAGACCAAAGAAGCGCGGACCAGACCACGCCGCACCGGTGATCTCGCGGGCAATCGGTGTGAGCGAGGGATAGCGCCGCCCGTCAAACTCATAGCCCTGATCATGGACGGTCACGACATAGGTCCTGCTGTGCCATTGCCGCACAAGCCGTGTGCCGGCTTTGAGTTGGCGCTGGCGTTCAAGGTCCAGATCGCCCGTTTCCGCAAGCTGTCTGGCCAGCCGGTCCAGTTCGCGCCGACGCGCAGGCGGCAGACCGCCAAGCGCCTTCTCCTGTAACGCCCAAGCGATGCTCCGCGCCAGCAGATCACTGCTCATACCTTCGGGCATGGGCTGGCTACGATGCAGCCGCCGCCACTCGGCGCGCAGCCGGGCTGGCGGCAGTTCCACCAGTCCGGCAATCTGCTCCGCAAGCGCGGCCATGCTCAGCGCTCCATCCGCCAACTGGTCTCGCCGCCGCTTCGCGTCTCGCGCAGCAACTCGGCCCTTCTTGCGTAGGCCAGTCAGAAACGCCCTCGTGCTGTGCGGTTGCCAGCAGGTGGCCGCCATGATCTCGGCGAGCGTTGCACCCTTGTTCCGGGACAGCAGTTTCTGGACGATGGCAGATTTGGTCTGGGCGGCACGGACTGGTGTCGTAGGTTCGATGGTATCGCTTCCGGCTGCGTCGCTGTTGGGTTCAATATTTTGGGTCATTCGAGGTCTCCGGTTTGGGGATGCCAGGCACCATGCCTGGCCCTACGACCTCTAGCCCCGGCAATCTCATGACCCGGAGCGTGCGTTGCTGCATCGCGCCGCACGGACAGCAATGCGTGGAACAGAGCCCAAGTCGAGTGGAATCTGAGGCTATCCGAATTTCTTGGCGCAACCCGAAAGCTCCGTATCGACTTCGCGCGGGTGACGTCCTCCCTATTTTTCATCCGGTTTGAGTGAGAGTTTTCTGGCCTTGTGATGGATCATGAGGAAGGAGCTGAAGATGAAGAAGTCGAGGTATACCGAGGAGCAGATTGCGTTCGCGCTGAAGCAAGCGGAGACTGGCACGCCGGTGGCGGAGGTGATCCGCCGGATGGGCGTTTCGGAGCAGACGTTTTACCGGTGGAAGAAGGTCTACGGCGGGCTTGGCATTGGCGAGCTGCGGCGGGTGAAGCAACTCGAGGACGAGAACCGCAAGCTCAAGCAGCTGGTCGCTGACCTGTCGCTGGACAAGCATATCCTGCAGGACATTTTGTCAAAAGCTCTGACGCCTGGGCGGTGGCGCGAGCTCGTCGCGCACGTCCAGGCGACCCACGGTGTCAGCGAACGGCGCAGTTGCCTGGCGCTTGGCGTCGACCGGTCGTCGGTTCGCTATGTGTCGCACCTGCCCGGTCAGTCAGCCTTGATGCTGCGCATCCGGGATCTGGCGGCGACGCAAACGCGGTACGGCTACTTCATGATCCAGCACCATGCGCACCGCACGGGCACGAACCTCGGGTGAAAACTTGTTCGTTGTCTTGCTCATAAGGGCTCCACCTTCTCAGGAGTTGGAGCCTCCGACAATCCCAGGGCGGTTCACCCTATGAATCAGAGCCGATCCAGCTTGGGAATAGGGAATTCGCTACTCAGACAAATTCGTCCACACGGCCCTAGAAAGCCTGGCAGTCTGCAGATCGCCTGTTGCAGGTTATCCGGCGATCGGCCGCAGCGATGTCCGATTTCGCACCCGCGCTATGAAGATCCGCCTGTCCGAAATCGCCCCAGACACGGTCACTCAGGTTGTCAGCCTCGAATGTCTTTCTTTTCCGGAAGCCGTCGATCGAGCCGGTAATGCGGACAGCCTGCAAAGCGCCCTCATTGCGAGCATTCGACGCAGTTTTGCGCACCACCTCAATGCCTGTGTGGTTGCTCAATCTTGCCCGTCCCTGCCACCCTTATAGCGATTAGGGCACAGCAGCAGATTTTCGAGGCATGAGCACCAACATTCTTGGGCAGAAAAATGTTTTCGGCTCATCCAGATTCCAGAGCTGTTTACTGAATGAATAATTATCCCGTAATCATTGCCTGTCTCGAGCGGCAAGATATTCAATGGGGCAAGACATGACGTTTTCAATCGAGGCTACTGTTTCGGGCAAAATCGGCTTTGCCTCGCACCAGAATTCGGCACCAGTGGTCCGGGAACTCACGCTCCGCAATGGCGGGGGCGTGGCGATTGAAGGGTGCCGCCTGATTCTACGGGCGGACCCACCATTCCTGACCGAAAAATCCTGGCGCATCGACAGAATTTCGCCGCAGGACGAAATCGTCATTTTAGACCGCGACGTTCATCTCAATGGGACGCTGCTATCGGGACTTACCGAGGCGATGACCGCATGCGCGATCCTGACGCTGCTGGATTCCGCCGATCAGGAACTTGCGTCGGTCTGCCAGCCGGTGGAACTTCTTGCTCATAACGAGTGGGGCGGCGTGGGCACCATGGCCGACCTGATTCCGGCGTTCGTGATGCCGAACGATCCGGCCGTGGACCAGGTACTCAAGGCCGCCTCGGACTGTCTGCGCCGAACGGGAAGCCCGACACGATCGATGGATACCAAAGCCGTGAACGGACCCGTGTATGGCAGCTCGCCTCGGCGATATGGTCGGCTGTGGCGGGGCTTCGACTCTCCTACGCCTTGCCGCCAGCAAGTTTCGAGCGCAGCGGACAGAAGGTCAGGACACCGTCCCAGATTCTGGATGGCGGGATGGCCACCTGCCTCGACACGACCCTGCTCTTCGCCGCCGCCCTGGAGCAGGCGAGCCTCAATCCCCTGGTGATCCTGACCAAGGGCCATGCTATCGTTGGCGTGTGGCTGCAGCCGACCGAGTTCAGTTCGCTTATCATGGATGAAGCGGCGGCAATCCGGCGGCGGTTCGATCTGGACGAGTTGATCGTCTTCGAGACGACGTTGGTCACTCAGGAAAACCCACCCAGTTTTCGCAGGCGATCGCGGCGGGCCACGGGAAGCTCAACGAAAGACTGGATGACGAATTCGAGATGGCGGTCGATATCCGCCGCGCCCGGATGCAGAAAATCCGGCCACTGGGCGTTGCCTTGGCGCCAAGGGGACCAGCGGAACCGGCCGTGTCTGTGGCGGAGGCGGTGGAGGAAGCGCCATCGCTGCCATCATTCGATGCCGAAGTCGTGGAGGAGGTGGTCACGCCGGGCGGGCGGGTGCGCCAATGGCAACGCAAGCTGCTGAACCTGACGACCGCGAACCGGCTGCTGCACCTGTCGGATACCGCCAAGGCCGTTCGGCTCTTTTGCCCCGACAGCGGCAGGCTGGAAGACCTGCTCGCTTCAGGAAAGAAGGTCCGCATCCGTCCCATGCCGGATCTCGATACCGGCGACCGCGACGAAGAACTCTACAATCAGCAGAACAGCTCCAGCCTGCGGCGTGAGGTCGCATCGGAGGCGCTGGACCGCGGCGAGGTGCTGGCGCTCCTTCCGAAGGACAAGCTGGATGGTCAGCTGATCGATCTCTACCGCAAGGCCAATTCCGATATCGAGGAGGGCGGCGCCAACACGCTGTTCCTCGCGGTCGGCTTCCTCAAATGGAAGAAGTCCGACAAGGAGACCAAGGTCTATCGAGCCGCTGATACTGTTGCCGGTTAAGCTGGAACGCAAGAGCGCCCTGTCGGGCGTGGTCATGGTCCAGCACGAGGATGAACCGAGGTTCAACCTCACCCTGCTCGAGTTGCTGCGGCAGGATTTCGAGCTGACCATTCCCGAGCTGGAAGGCGATTTGCCGCGCGATCACTCCGGCATCGACGTTACCCGGATTTGGCGCTCCGTGCGCTATGCCGTCAAGGAAATGCCAGGCTTCGAGGTCGTCGAGGACGTGGCGCTGGGAACCTTCTCCTTCGCCAAGTACCTCATGTGGAAGGACCTCGTCGATCGCGAGGCGCTGCTTCGCGAAAGCCCGCTAGTCCGCCATCTCATTGATCGCGACGGCGCGGTGAACCTCGATCAGGGCGGTCTGCCGCGTGTCGAGGATCTCGACCGCGAAATCACGCCGGCGGAGCTGTTCACCCCTTGCCGGCGGACAGCTCCCAGCTTCGCGCCGTGATAGCCTCGGCGCGGGGCCAAAATTTCGTGCTCGATGGGCCGCCGGGTACCGGCAAGTCGCAGACGATCGCCAATATGATCGCGCACAATCTGGCGCTGGGTCGACGGGTGCTTTTCGTCGCGGAAAAGAAGGCCGCGCTGGATGTCGTCCACCGGCGCCTGACCGACAGGGGACTCGCACCGTTCTGCCTCGAGCTGCACTCAGCAAAGGCGACCAAGTCGGCGGTCCTAAAACAGCTGGGCACCGCATGGGATACGCGCGATGAGCTCGCAGCCGCCGTCTGGGAAATGCGGGCGGATCAGGCGAAGTCGCTACGAGACCGTTTGAACGAGACCGTCGCCCTGCTCCACCGAGAGGAAGAGTGCGGCTACACCATCCATCAGGCCATTGGCCGTGTCGTTCGCGACGGCAAGGCCTACACACCCCGATTTGGATTCCCGCTCGCAACCCAGCATTCCAGGGCGGACATCGACTCCATGCGCGATGTCGCGCGGCGGCTCGGCATCGCCTATCAATCCGTGAGCGATCTTCCGGTTGAACTGGATGACGTCACGTATGCCGACTGGACCAACGGCTGGCAGGAACAGATCGTCGCATCCGCCCGGGCGTTGCCAGCCTTCCTCGACGATTTCGAGGAGGCGGTGGCGGGGCTTGCGAAAGCCACCCAGCTTCCGACAGATGGCGACAGCCGGAAGGATGGCAAACGCCTGACGGTGCTGACCAACGCCTGTCTCGCGGCGCACGGCTACGATCTGCGCTTCGCCTTCGCGCCGGATATGGTGGAAAAGGTGGACGCGGCCCGAAAGGGGATCGATCTCGTCGAGGCTTATCTCGCCGAGGAGCAGGCCCTGAGCGCCAGCTACGCGCCCGAGATTGCGAGGCGCCTTGATCTTGCGGGGCTTCGGGAAGCTTGGACCGAGGCGGGAACCAGGTTCTGGTTCCTGTCGGCTCTGGCAAAGCGCAAGGTCGCCCGCAGCCTTGCCCAGGCGGGCGGCGTGGCGGGCAAGGTCGATCCGGAAAGCGACCTGCCACGGCTGACGACCATGCATGATCTGCTGGAGCGGATCGAGGCGTTGGCCGGACAGGCGTCCTCGATACCCGGATGGCGGGGATTGGCCACGAAAGGGAGGATGTCGAATCCGCGACCCAGCGGGGCGAACAGCTTCGACATGCTCTTGCCGCCGAGGCAGACGGGACAGAGGATCTGATTGCCCTGCGCGGTGCCGTCGCCCGGCTCGTGGTGGATGCCAACGAACTTCTGGGACCCGATGGCGCGATAGACCGTGCCGCCAAGCGCCTTGATCGCGCGACCACCGCGATGACCGAGGCGGTGGACGCGTTTGATCGCCTCAGCCGAGCGGGAGGCGAAGCCGGTCTAGCCAAGCTTCGAGCCCGCGCGTCCGCGATCGTTTCGCATGAGCGCCGATTGCGGGACTGGACGAACTGGCAAAGGGTCGTCGAGGAAGCGATCCGGCTGGACTTGTCGCCGCTGATCGAGGGGCTGGAAAACGACGACTTCGCGGCGACCGAAGCCGTGCGCGAATTCGAGACTGGTTATGCGAGATGGTTCGCGTTCCATCGCATGGACGCCGAACCCCTGCTGCGCAATTTCATGCCGGGCGAGCATGCGGACTGCATAGAGCGCTTCCGGGCGATCGACGATCGGATGAGCGAGCTGGCTTCGCAGTACATTCGCGCGAAAATCTGCGGCTCGATCCCCGACAAGGACGGGGTCGCCAAAAGCAGTGGCTACGGCGTGCTTCGCCACCAGCTCCAGCTCCAGCGGCCGAGCAAGCCGATCCGGCAGTTGGCGAGCGACATGGGAGACGCCTTCACGCGCCTTGCTCCGTGCATGTTGATGAGCCCACTTTCGATTGCCCAGTATCTTCCGCCCGATCAGGCCCTGTTCGACGTCGTCATCTTTGACGAGGCGTCCCAGATTACCCCTGGGATGCCATCGGCGCCATGGCCCGGGAAAGCAGGTGATCATCGCGGGTGATCCCCGCCAGATGCCGCCCAGCAACAACTTCGAGCGGCAGGGCAACGCGGCCAGCGAGGACGACGACACCGAGGAGGACATGGAAAGCATCCTCGACGAGTGCCTCGGCGCCGGAGTGCCGCAGATCAACCTGGACTGGCACTATCGAAGCCGGCACGAGAGCCTGATCACCTTTTCGAACGTCCGCTATTACCAGAACCGGCTGGTCACCTTCCCCGCCCCCGATACGCGGCCCAGCGCCGTCAAGTGGCGCCGTGTCGATGGTGTCTTCGCCAAGGGCAAGGAGCGCACCAATGGTGCCGAGGCCCAGGCGATCGTCGACGAGGCCGTGCGCCTGCTGCGCGATCCGGCCTTTGTCGACGAACAGGGCCGGCCGCTCAGCCTCGGCATCATCACAATGAACATCCAGCAGATGAAGCTGGTGGAAGACCTGCTCGACAGGGCCCGAAGCAGGTATCCGGCAATCGAGAGGCACTTCAACCCCGAAGCCACGCTGGAACCGGTCTGTGTCCGCAATCTGGAGACCGCCCAGGGCGATGAACGCGACATCATTCTGCTTGGCGTGAGCTTTGGTCCGACCGAACCTGGCGGCAAGACGATGTCGATGAATTTCGGCAAGCTGAATCCCAATGGCGGCTGGCGGCGCCTCAACGTGGCGGTCACGCGGGCGCGGCGCGAGATGCAGGTGTTCACCTCGTTCGATCCGGGAATGATCGACCTCACCCGCACGAACGCTGACGGCGTGCGCGATCTCAAGGCGTTCATCGAATTCGCCCATCGCGGCAAGGATGCCATCGCATCGGCCGATCGGGGTCACAGGGCGGCTATGACTCGCCATTCGAGGAGGCGGTCGCCCAGGAACTTCAGCGACGGGGCTGGCAGGTCGTGCCGCAGGTAGGGGTTTCCAAGTTCCGTATCGACCTTGGCATCGTCCATCCCGACTGGCCGGGCGATTTCCTGGTCGGGGTGGAGTGCGACGGCGCGGCGTACCATAGCGCCGCGACCGCGCGTGATCGCGACAAGGTGCGCGCCGCCATCCTGGAGGGATTGGGCTGGAAGCTGCTGCGCATCTGGTCGACCGAGTGGTGGTTCAATCGCGAACGGGCCGCCGAACAGCTGCATCTTGCGTTGGTGAGTGCACTGGAAGAGGATCGCCAGGCTAGGGCCGAGGCCGCCGAAATGGCGGCGGCGAGCGAAGATCAGGCCTCCCCGAACGTGGAAGCGGATATCGAGGAGCTCGTTGCCGAAGACAGGGAAACCGTTGTTTACGCGAAGCGCGCGATCGTCGATGACCTCTTGCCTATGGCGTTTCCGGCGACGGCGTCTTCGGACCCCGGAATATACAGGTTCACCGACTTCGGCGAACTGACCAGCCTGATCGACCCCGCCAACTTCTATGAGGCCAGCTACTATCCGATCTTGCGCAAGCTGGTCGCTCGCGTGGTCGAAAGCGAAGGTCCCATCGCGGAAAGCCTGCTGGTCAACCGGATCGCCAGAGCTCATGGCTTCCAGCGCTCGGGAAACCGGATTCATAACAGGGTGATGCACCTAGCCCGCCAGCAGCACCATGTGGTGCCCGATGGCGGTCGCGAGGCTTTTGTCTGGAACAGCGTGAAGGCGCTAGCGATGGGCGTGACGGCGCGCTTCCCCGCCAGCGAGGATCATATCAGGCAAATAGAGGACATCGCCTCGGCCGAGCTTCGCGCGACGGGTTGCGATGATCCCGTGGAAATCGCCCGCATGTTCGGAGTGCGCCGTCTGAGTGCTTCGGCTCGATCGAGGATCGAGGCGGCGATAGGTGAATGTGCACCTATGCTGACATGATCCGACAATGACGCTCATTGCCGTCGTTTGACCTCCAAAGTGCCCCTCAGCATTTTCCTGCGCATCCGCGCGACAGCACCTGGGTAGCGGGGGCATGACGGGGCGACCAAGAATTCCCGGTAACGAGCATGAGCGCAGCCAAGCCGATAAAGTGGCCAGATCGTCTTCGCGAGTACCGTTCACACGATGCCCCTGTCCGCCAGCGGCGAGATGGATCAGGGCATCCGGCAACAGCCGTGGCTCGTCTCCGAAATACTATGTCGCCTGTTCGTCGTAGACTAGCGCTGGTGCCGACAGATCTTTCCGGATCTCGTTTGTGCCTGGGTGATAGTCCGGGCGAAGACGCTTGAAGGTGCTGTCGGCCTTCTGACGGTAAACGGCATCCGATCGCCCACGGAATTCGCGTTCGTAGTCTCCGGTCTCAATCTTTCGCGCGATCCATCCGGCCCATGCCACGAGGCCCCGTTCAAAGGGGTGCGGATAGAAGCCGAGCACCCAGTCGCCGGGCTGGGCGCTGGATCGGATTTTGGGCTTGCACGTGGCCAGCGTTAGACGGCCACGGTCGATGCACGGTGCCATCCCGGTATCGGTCTGTAAAATGTACCGGAATATCCGCGTCATCCCTCAAGGACCCCGATGATTTCCTCCAACCAGCGGCGCGGTTCCTCGCGCTCGCCGATGTCCGCGACGAATTCCTGGCCGCGCGACACGATCTCTAGACGGTTCCCCTCGTGCCACCGGTCGGTGCGACCATGATAGCTGAGCTTGGTTTCCGCTAGCCAGCGGGAACGTCCCACAGTCGAAGCGGCCCGCCAGCAGTGGTAAGTCGCAGGCGCGGGTCGGCACTGCCGGCGAGTCCGCTAGGCCCGACATAAAGGCAATTGTTCGCGTTCCACTCGCCGATGGTGTGGGGATGCGGCCGGGGCTGCCGCGACCCACGGGTGCCTGGAACTCAGGCCCCCTCGATGACGCTGTCGACGCGCATATAGCCATACAAACGGTGATGACGTTCGCGGCCGCCATCCTCCGAGAACAGTCCGAAAAACAGGAAAACGTCGCTAGGCCCGACGCCCTGGCTTCGCAGGTGCGACTGGGCGGCGCCGCATTGCCCGAACAGGCAGCGACCATCGAAGAACATGGGATCCTCGTGACACAGGTGGTCAGCACCGATCCGGCCCCTGGTAACCCTGGCCACCGTTTCGCCAAGCCCGAGGTCGCCATAGCAAGTGGACGAGCGCCGTTTCGTCGGGATGGGCAGGGAAACGGGGCGACCATCGACGATCGGCGAAGGCGCGCCGCCCGATCCGGTATCAAACCCCTTTCTGCTGAAGATGATCTGCATGGCGCTGTGGTGCCACCAAATTCCCGCGCTGACGAGAGCCGCGCGCCGTTAGGGAACGCTTAGGTCCGGCTTACCCATGATCGAGAAAGTCCGATGGCCCTGCCGGGTCAGTTCATCACGCATGGCGAGGAGGGACAAGCCGGCAAGCACCTTGCCGTTCACGGCGGTGACGATCATGCCCGGCACAAATCCGGCCGCTGCGGCCCGGCTGCCAGGCTGGACGCTGACGATCACCGCGCCGTGTTGGGTGGGGATGAACTGGACGCCGAGCGATTGTGGCACAGCTCCGCCCGGAGCCATCCCGGTCGCGGGCGAGGAAATTCCCACGCCCGCCGATTGCGTCACCGGGTGCCGTGCCCGCCAGTCGTCAACCGCCTTGACGATGCCAGCGACCTCGGCCGCCGCGAAGGCATCAGTATAGTCTTCGCCGCTTTTGGCCTTGAGGCGGAAGCGCCACACCGCCAGTGATCCCTTCGGATCATAAAGACGCGCCAGCGCGCGGGTGAGCTCGTCCGACAGGGTGAAGCCCACCTGCTCCGTATAGATGCAATCGGCCGCACTGATGCAGGTTTGCACCTGACGATCGATCACCGTCACCGGCACAGTTTCGACGCCGTTGCTGGTCTGGAAGTTTGCCTGTTCAAAAACCGCCAGGAACCAATGTAGTTGGTGACAACATAAACCTGCCATGTCACCGCGCCGGAGCGTTTGTCGACGAAGGCCCGCACAAAGCTGTCGTTGGGCACATTGCCCTGCAGCCCCTTGCGCTCCTGATAGACCAGCTCGGTCGTGAAGACCGCGCTGGCCTCGAGGTCATCGTCCTTCACGGTAACGCGCGCCGCGACGTTTTCCGGGGTGAGTGCAGCCAGTTCGCGAGCCGCCTTCTCCGCAGCCGATGCAGCCAACGCGGGTTGCGCCACCAATGCAAGCGCTATCCCCATTGCCAGCGGCAAATTGTCGCGCACCCGCTTCATGCATCCTCCCTAATTTCGAACTGTTCCATCGCGACCCCGGCAACATCGGCCGGGGCCGAACTGCCACGGCGCGCAAGCGGCGATCAGTTCCTTCGATGGGCGCGGCTTGCTGTAGATACCCCTGTCCCGCCACGAGCCGGTGTCCGTGATCCCGAACCGCCGGGCCAGTTCCAGCATGGTGTCGTGCGGCATCAGGTACCATTCGGCCTGGATGGGAAAGGCGATCCAGATGTCCCGGCCGGTGTATTTGTGGTCGATCGTCCAGCGGCTCTTCAGCTGGACCTTGCGCAAAAGGCCCTCGGCCTCGCTGTGCAGAATAAAGTCGATGCCATCATCGTAGACCGGCAGGAACGCGTTGAAACCCCGCGCCAGGCCAAGCGAAATAACTGCGTTGCGGTTCACCACTTCCGTGATCTGGGCTCTGAACCGGCTTTTCGGTGATGGATCCGTACCTTTGCTGTCCGCTTCCGGCATTCGACTTTCCGCATACGATGAGTGACATTCCCACAAGCAATGCAAAGGGCGCAAGGTCAAGTCGAATGTCACTGATCGTCTGTAGACGGATCAGCTGCATCGGCGTGTTTCTCTGGCGATGGATGATGTTCGCCAGCGCCTCGCGGGAAATCTGCGCAAACTGCGCACCGCCAAGGGCTTAAGCCAGGAGGCTTTTGCCGATCTGGCGGGTATTCACCGAACCTATGTGAGCGACCTGGAGAGGGCCCGCAATCCGACGATCACCGTCGTGGAGAAGCTGGCGCATGGGCTCGGCGTGACCGCGAGCGAACTGCTCGGCTGAGTGTGAGGGAGACCACGGCCCCGGCATGCTTGCGCTTCAATATTTGTCATCAATCTCTTTCGCGACCCGCAGAAAATTCTGAAGGAACTCCTGATCGTCGCGATCCAGCCGCACGGTTGCGGCTTCGGGTGGAAACCTGTTCATCATTTCCAGGAAGAGCTTGAAGTTCTTCTCGTTGCCGCTCGCCGCCTTGTTGATCAGCTGACTGAAAACCAGTTCCAGCTTGGACATCGCCCGCCGACGGCCATTTTCGGTGACAGTCACGTTCTCCCGCAGCAACCGGTGGAATATCTGGCCAGGCCCCTCCGGCGGCCGCTTCTGCCCGCCGGGTTGCCGGACCTGCCTTTCTGAAAGCGCGTGTGCTTCGGCGGCTTGCCATAACCCACCTGATATTCGTCATCGTCATCCATGGTGGGCGTCCACCTCGGCGGCACGCCTCTCCGCGAGTTCGGCGAAGGACAGGCCGGTCTCAACATGGATGGCATCCTGTCCGCTGTGCCGTTCGTAACGGCGAATGGCGGTGTCGGCATGCACGGGGTCAAGCTCCATGCCGTAAGCGCGCCTGCCGACCCGTTCGGCGGCAATGATCGTGGTGCCCGAACCGAGGAAGGGATCGAGCACGATATCGCCGCGCGCGGTCACGTCGAGAATGGCGTCGGCAATCATCCGCACCGGCTTCACGGTCGGATGAAGGCGAAGCAGATCACCTTCATCGGAGTGGCGAAAGCCGCCGATGCCCGGGTACTCCCAGACATTGCTCCGGTTACGCCCGTTGCGGCCCAGCTCGACATTGTTGCGGTGCCGCTCGCGCCCTGATTTCCAGACGAAGATCATCTCGTGCTGTGACCGGTAGAGCGAACCCATCGCCGGGCGATCCTTGGCCCACACGCAGACATTCTTGAGCTCGCTGAACACCGTGTCTCCGGCGGTCTGCATCTCACCCAGGTGGCGCCAATCCATAAAGATATAGTGCAGCGAGCCTGACCGGCTGTGGCGGATGATGTTTTCGAACGCTTGCCGGAGGAATGCCGTGAACCCCGCCTTGTCCATTTCACCAGAAGCCATCGGGAACTCCGCGTGCCGGACTTCGCCGAGCCCCGAGACATGGCCGTTGATCTTCACATTGTAGGGAAAATCGCTGCACGTCATGGCGGCCCTCTTGCCCGCCATCAGCTTGGCCCAGTTTGCCTCGTCGAGCGCGTCACCACACAGGAAACGGTGATTGCCAAGCTCCCAGAGATCGCCGACCTGGTTGACTGCGGGGCCCGACACCTCATCGAGCACGGCATCGTCGGGGTCATCATCCGGCAGCGATTCAACGCCCTCGATGCGCAGATCGATCTCGCCACAGGTAAAGCCGGTCGCCTCGATATCGAAATCAAGCTCCACGTCGGCCAGGAGCTTGAGGTTCTCGGCTAGCAGCGTGTCATCCCAGCTCGACATGTCGGTCAGCCGGTTGTCGGCGATCATCAGGGCACGCTTCTGATTTTCGTCGAGATGCTCGACCCGCACAACGGGTACTTCGACCAGGCCAACCTGCTTGGCGGCCTCGACACGCGCATCGCCGGCGATCAGCACATTGTTCTCGTCTGCGATGACCGGCGCGACAAAACCAAAGGCTTCGATCGACTTTGCCAGCGCCTTGATCTGGCGAGCCCCGTGAACGCGGGGATTGTGCTTCGCCGCCACGAGGGCGGAAGGCGACACATATTCGATGCGCAGTCTGATATTCGAGAAACGTTGATCATACCGCATCGCGGTCACTCCTTTGTATGTAATTTATCATTTATAAAGCTCTAGTTTGGCTTCCTTGCTTGCCGGAAACGATCGCAGGCTACCTGCGACCTGGCTTGATATCGGGGGCTTCTAGCGCCCAGGCGACCCATTGGAGCATGAGCCGTTTGAGCGGAATCAGGCGACGCGGTGCTTCGCTGCCGAACCGCTCCACGGGTTCGAGCATGGGCAGCGCGTCACCCGCTTCTTGTGCACCGATGAGATCGATCTGGCCCCATTTTTCGCCGCGCCGATCATGCAGACGGACGAACATCTCGTCCGCGATCAGTGGCTTGATCCGCCCCCGGCTTTTGACCCAGTCGGCGGCAATCGCGGCATCGGGCAGCTCCAGCCAGGCGTTGGCATAGAGCCGGTGCATCCCCTCGCGCTGACCGACCAGCACCGCCGCGATATCCTTGGGCCGGAAGCCGAGATCCAGACCCGTGACCGCCAGTCCGAGCTCGACCAGATCGGCGAAACCGTAGCGAATACGCTTGCCGGGACCGCTGGCCTGGGTGGCAGATGCCCCGGGATATCGAGGAGGCGAAGATAGCGGATCTGATCCCGAAAATGCTGATCGGGTTCGTGCCCATAACGAACCGCCCAGAGCATCTGGCCAAGGGTGAGATCGAGGTCGGGCAACATGGAAGGCAAGGGTGGAACCTATAGAGTGATTTTCTACACTTATATGCCTCGCGAGACTGCCGGTCAATTGCCTATCCGCAACAAATGTGACGAGATCGTTGTGCGACGTGCCGAGGCGCGCAGCCTTTCGCGTGGAACTCGACCGGATGGTGCGAACTGACAAATTCTGTCAATTTACCTTCGCGAGCCGATGCTCAGGCGGGCCGCGCGAGCGACAACCATCCGCGAAAGCGAAGTGGGCATCGAGTGGCCCGATGAATAGCCAACATCTGCAGACGTGCTTGAGGATTGGTGATCCTCTAATCAACGACGAGATCTGCATCGTGAATTTTTCAGCAAATTTAGTGCTGTAGTGGTTTGGGACCTTGCACACGCGGATGGAGATGGACGTTGAACCATTGGTACCAAAGAAACGATATCATGGTCATGCCGGATGATCTCATCGCGTTCGCTTGGTCCGCACCCATGCGTGAATTGGCCACCAAGATTGGCCTGAGCGATGTCGGCCTGAAAAGCTGCTCAAGGGATTTGGCGTGGTCACGCCGCCTCAGGGGCACTGGAACCGGGTTCATGCAGGCAGGAAAGTCCCCTGTCCGCCCAAGGCCTCATCGACGCCCTGGCGAGACCGGCAGGATATTGATCGACTCCCGTTTCGCGCCATTCATCGCCCAGGCGACGCCCATCCCGGCCACCGGTCCCTTTGCGACGTCCGAGGTGCCCGAGGACCTCGAGGAATTGCGCGCCAAAGAATTGAAAGCTCTGGGCCGGGTGGCTGTACCGCGAACCCTCGAGGGCTATCATCCCGGGCTCAAGGATATTCTTCAGAAGGAGGAACGCCGCGGTCAGAAAGTGGCGAACAGTTCCTGGCACTGGGATGAGCCGAGGTCTGATAATCCGCTGGATCAACGGCGGCTCAAGCTGTTCAACGGTATTCTGCTGGCCCTGGCGAAGCGCGGCCATGGCGGAGACGCAACCGCGACCGACACGGAAATCAGCGCGCGGGCATGGATAGGATCCACATCGCTTAGCCTTTCGCTGGAGATCGTCGGCAAACACTGCACCATTGTCAGCCGCGGATATCGCCGCCCGGATCCGGCCCTGCCCGCGAGTACGCCTCTAACCCTTAGCGTGAAGCCCGGCTACGACCGAGAGGTGGGTGATACCTGGCAGGATGAGGACGGCAACCGGCTGGAAAGTAAGATCGCCGAGATCGCGGCGGCAATCATCGTCGCGGGCGAAGCCAAATTCAGGAGCGCCTTCGCGAGGACGAGGAGCGCGCAGAGCAGGAACGCATCGAGCGCGAAAGGAAAGCGGAAGAGGCGCGCCGCGAGCGCGAGCAACGCCGCCTCCAACGAATTCGCGAGCTGAACGAGCAGCGCGTGACTGACCTCCGAACGAGCGGTGAACTCCTGCGCGCAGCACGAGACCTTCGCACACTTGTGGGTGAAGTGCGTGAAGCCATGGTAGATCGAGCGGATGTGGACGCCGCGACGCTGGAGGCATGGGCGAGTTGGGCGTTGCAGGAAGCGGACGCGCTCGACCCGATCCTGTCAGGTCAGGTGCTGAAGCACCTCCGGCCACCTGATCTGCCAGCGCCCGAAGACTGATCACAGCCAAGCGGATGGGAAGTCCGCGTAAAACTCAAATCCCTGCTCCGGGTTTTGCATTCCCTGCTCGTCACAGCAGGGAATTTGGTCTCGCTCCGGGATTCCGGGCGTCTCACGACCGCAGGATTGCTCCGAAAGGAGGTAATCGGTCAGATTTCCTGCAAAATACCCTGCGAGCAGGGAAACGCAGTCGCGAGACCCGTTCGCTCAGGACTGCGCTACGCACCATTATTTTATCGTTCTAAAACAGTACGTTACATCGAATCCATCGTGTCGGAAGTTCTGCCGGATTTTCCGTGGGTTTGTGCGAGGCAGAGCATCTGCAGCACCGTCCAGGAGACTGATTTGGCGCGGGATTCAGGGGCTGGGTCGCGGCATTTTCTGTGAGCGTCAAATTGGCGGTCGGGAGATGCGGTGCGCAACAGTTGCGCATCCGACGGCGCAGCTATCGAAAATTCAAGCGAATCCGAGCAGTTCGCGTTGTGCCCGCCAGTCGATTGGAAGCCCAGAGACGCGCGCGAGACGTTGGCGGTTAAGCTGGGGCGGCATTCTCAAAGGGCGCGAGCGGACGCGACGCACCAGAACTGGAAAAGGCCAGGCACGTCAGACCCTTGCCCCGCTTTGGCACCATCCTCGCAAACCGCTTCCAACGAATCCGGTGTCATGGTATGATTACAAGAGAACACAGGAGATTACACATGCCGCAAAACCGCCCGACCGA
The DNA here is from genome assembly GCF_005144965.1 of Hankyongella ginsenosidimutans. Taxonomy (GTDB): domain Bacteria; phylum Pseudomonadota; class Alphaproteobacteria; order Sphingomonadales; family Sphingomonadaceae; genus Hankyongella; species Hankyongella ginsenosidimutans. Next base: position 923,901 of record NZ_CP039704.1, on the reverse strand, counting down.
GCCGATCACCGTCCGCGCTGCAAAAGAGATCATCACGGAAATCGACGCGCTCGCATCGGCGATGGACCGCTCCCGCAACTACGTTGTGGTGCAGGCGCTTGAGCAATATCTGGAGACGAATGCCTGGCAAATCGAGCGGATCAAGGACGGCATCGCCGCCGCTAGCGAAGGCCGTGTCGTCGCCGCCGACGAGGTTTTTCCGGCATCGCCGCCAGGCATGGCTGGAAGCGGTAAGTGCGGCTCGTTTTCGCCGAGCCTGCGGCCCGCGATCTTGATGACATCATCGACTATATCGCCCTCGACAACCCGCCTGCGGCCGAGAAAGTCTACCGCACGATCGTGACCGCCACCGATCGGCTCCAGGACTTCCCGAGATCGGCCACGCGGGACGCTTGCCCGCCACGCGCGAGCTGTCCGTCACCTCCATGCCCTACATCATCGTCTATGAAGTCGGCACCGATGTTGTAACCGTGCTCGCCGTGTTCCACGCCGCACGCGACCTGGCGCGGGCGCTCCATGAGCGGCGCAAGGAGCTGGAGCAATGACCACCATGCACGACGACGAACCCTACAGCGCCCCGCCGCCGCACCAATCTCAAACGGCTCGAGCTGCGCAGGATCGAACGTGTATCGGCGCTGCCGTTCGCTGTTCAGGTCCAAAGCGTTCCCAGATCTTGTGAAAAGTTTCCCTGTTCCGACATTAGGGAAATCGCCCGAAAAGGCACGGGATTCCGGGACTTTGGGTTATCAGAGCTGGCCGATTTTATGCCCCTTCCTGTATTTTCCTTGTTTAACAGGGAATTGCCTGCAGAGACTGGTTCGGCACAGACTGCGCTACGCACCATTTGCGTGATGCCACCTGCCAGCCCATCACGCGGGCTCGGCTTTGCGCCGCGGGGCTGCACCATATACGTATTCAGAGGACTCTCGCGAAGCCGGCAACGCCGTGTGGCGACGGGGATGCGGCGATGGTTTCGCCGGGCAGGCCGACGCCGCCGAAAATCGCCTCAATGTTGCGCACGCACAACGCAACGCCCTCGTTGGCGAGCGCGTACCAGACCTGCTTGGCCTCCTTGCGGGTCACGACGAGTTCGGCTCGTCGCAGTTCGGCGAGCTGCTGGCTGAGCGCCGGCTGGGCGATGCCGGTCGCATCGCCGATGTCGGCCACCATGCGCGCGCCGCGCAACAGGCAGGAGAGGATCATCAACCGCTGCGGCTGCGCGTAAACTTTGAGCTTTTCCGCGGCGGCCTGCGCTGCCTGCCGATCCTCGAACAGCGCGCTCATCGGGCCCTCGAAGCGGCAAAACCAGTCGGGGCCGGCATCCGGCGTATCGGGCGGCAGGCGCAGCACCGGGCCCTCGGTCCAGCCCTCCGGCGTTAGGGCCGGCGCGCTGGAGACCTTTGCAGAGCCTTCAGGAGCCGCAGCATTTCCTCGACCGAGCGTCCAACGTCGTGCGGGTAGCAGGTGGTCGCGCGGATCACCCCTTCCGGATCGATAAAGAAGGTGGTGCGCATGGTCGTGCTATCGCGCGACTGCTCATCGATCATGCCGTAGGCGCGGCCGATCGCCATGCTGGGGTCCTCCACGATCGGAAAGCGCACCTGCACGCCGAACACCTCCTGCAGCGCCCGGATCCAGGCCCAATGCGAATGCAGGCTGTCCACGGAGAGGCCAACCAGCATGCAGCCGACGGCATCGAATTCAGCCTGCCGCCGCGCCAACTCCGTGAATTCCGTGCTGCAGACGGGGTGAAATCCGCCGGGTGCGAAAAGAAAATCACCCACCGTCCCCGCAGACTCGAAAGTTGCAGATCGCCAGCAGTGGTGCGCGCCCGGAAGTCGGGGCGCGGTCGCCCAGGCGAAGCGGCCGACGTTCTTCTTTGCTGCCATCTCCATGCGCCGCCCTTTAGCGAGCAAATCAGGCTTGACGCAATCTCTGTAATAAATTACAGAATTTATGTAAACATGAATTCAAAAGGCGAAAGTGATGGATCTAGCTCTGTCCAAAGCCCAAACCCAGATTGCAGCGGCCCAGAAAGGCGTTCCTGCAATCAAGGCCTTCTTCGACGCTGTAACGTTCACGATCTCCTATGTCGTTCACGATCTGGAGACCCGTCGCGCTGCGATCATCGACAGCGTCCTTGACTATGATCCGGCGTCGGGGCGCACGGCCACCGATACAGCGGATGCGATCGCCGCTTACGTGGAGGCGCAGCAACTCGGCGTCGATTGGCTGCTCGAGACCCATGCGCACGCCGACCATCTGTCGGCCGCGCCGCTGCTTCAGGAGAGGTTTGGCGGCAAGATCGCCATCGGGGCGCATATCGCGACCGTGCAGCAGACCTTCGGCGCCCTGTTCAATGCCGGGTTGGACTTCCGGCGCGACGGCTCGGATTTCAACCGGCTGTTCATGGACGGCGACCAGTTTGCGATCGGCGGCCTTGCGGCGACCGTGTTGCATGTGCCGGGGCATACGCCGGCCTGCGTCGCCTATGTGATCGGCGACGCGGTGTTCGTCGGCGATACGCTGTTCATGCCGGACTATGGCTCGGCCCGGTGCGATTTCCCCGGCGGAAGCGCACGCACCTTGTATCGCTCGGTGCGGCGACTGCTGGCGCTGCCGCCATCGACGCGGCTGTTCATGTGCCATGACTACCTGCCGGAAGGCAGGGACGATTATGCCTGGGAGACGACGGTCGAGGCCGAGCGTCAGGGCAATATTCACCTGCACGACGGCGTGAGCGAGGACGACTTTGTTGCCATGCGGGAAGCGCGCGACAAAACGCTGGCCATGCCGGCGCTGATCCTGCCGTCCGTGCAGGTCAATATGCGCGCAGGCCGTCTGCCGCCGCCAGAGTCCAACGGCGTCGCCTATCTGAAGATTCCGGTGAACGCGGTATGATGGACGCATTCCCGAACGCCATGCCGATCGAGGGTATGCTCGGCGGGCTGATGATCGGCTGTGCCGCTGCTGCCATGCTGCTTGTGCTGGGCCGCATCGCCGGCGTCAGCGGGTTGGCGGCGCGCGCGACCGGCATTGCGGCGTCTGGGCCGCCACGCATGGTTGCGGTCGCCTTCGTTCTCGGGCTGCCGATGGGTGCCTTGCTGCTGCGCGCGCTGCATGGCCCCATCTCCGTGCAGTTTGTGAGCACGCCCGCGACGCTGATCGTCGCCGGCCTGCTGGTCGGCTACGGGACGCGGCTCGGCTCAGGCTGTACGAGCGGGCATGGCGTCTGCGGCCTGTCGCGCCTGTCGCCCCGCTCGCTGGCGGCGACCGGGCTTTTCATGGCGAGCGGCTTCCTGGCGGTTGGCTTGCTGCGCCTGGCCAGCCTGCTGTGATGCGGGCGCTGATTGCTCTCGGTGCCGGCGCGCTGTTCGGCATGGGCCTTGCGCTGTCCGGCATGATCGACCCGCACAGGGTTCAGGCCTTTCTGGATCTGTTCGGCGCGTGGGACCCGACGCTGGCGTTTGTCATGGCCGGTGCGCTGCTGCCCATGGCGATCGCCTGGCGCGTGAGGGCGCGCATGGCCAAACCACTTGCAGGCGAAACCTTTGCGATACCGGATGCAACCGGCATCGATGCAAGGCTTTGCCTGGGTGCCGTCCTGTTCGGCATCGGCTGGGGTCTTGGCGGATTATGCCCGGGACCGGCGTTCGCCGCTTTGGCGCTGGCGCCTTTGACGCCGCGATTTTCGTTTTCGCCATGCTGGCCGGCATGGCCTGCAGCGCCTTGCGGCGCATGGACCGGCCCGGCGTCTTCTTGGGAGAAGGCATGATGGAAATCAAACGCCTCAATGATCGGATCGGCGTTTGCCCGCAGATTACCCCCGATGACGTTGGCGCGATCGCGCGCGAGGGCTACCGATCGATCCTCTGCAATCGGCCGGACGGCGAAGAACCGCTGCAGCCGGACGCGGCGCAGATCGCGAAGCGCGCGCAAGAGGTGGGGCTTGGTTTTGCCCATGTGCCCGCCGTCTCCGGTGCCTTGACCGAGGACAACGCGCGGGCGATGCGCGATGCGCTTGCCAGGCTGCCTAGCCCGGTTCTGGCCTACTGCCGGTCCGGCTCGCGCTCCGCCAAGCTGGCCGAGATGGCGCACGCCTACGAACCGGTCGAGAAGCCGACACGCTGCTTCGACATCGTCATCGTCGGCGGCGGCAGCGCCGGCATCGCCACGGCCGCCAGCATCCTCAAACGCAACCGCGATGTCTCGATTGCCATCGTCGAACCGAACGACAAGCACTATTATCAGCCTGGTTGGACCATGGTGGGTGCCGGCGTGTTCGACAAGGCGTTCACGCAGCGCCCCGAGGCTCAACTGATCCCGCGCCGCGCCACCTGGATCAAGGCGTCGGCGACCGCCTTCGTCCCGGAGGCCAACCAGGTCATCCTGTGCGACGGCAGCCACGTGGAATACCGGGTGCTGATCGCCTGCCCAGGACTGAAGCTCGATTGGGACGCAATCCCGGGCCTCAAGGAGTCGCTCGGCCGCAACGGCGTCACCTCGAATTATTGCTACGATCTGGCACCTTACACCAACAGGCTGGTCAAGGATTTTCAGGGCGGCCGCGCCCTGTTCACGCAGCCGGTCATGCCGATCAAGTGCGCCGGCGCACCACAGAAGGCGATGTATCTTTCCTGCTATCGCTGGGAGCGGCGCGGCGTGCTGAAAGGCATCGACGTTCAGTTTCATACGGCGGGCGCCGTGCTGTTCGGCGTCGCCGCCTACGTTCCGGCGCTCATGGACTATGTCGCGCGCTACGGCATTCACCTGAACCTCGGCTCGAAGCTGGTCGCAATCGACAGCGCTGCAAAATCGCCACCTTCGAGCAGAAGGACGGGGAAGCGACGCGGCGCGCGGATGTGCACTACGACATGATCCACGTGGTGCCGCCGCAGGTTGCACCCGATTTCGTGCGCACCAGCCCGCTTGCCGCGGAATCCGGCTTCATCGCGGTGAATGAGGCGACGCTGCAGCACCCGCGCTATCCCAACATCTATGCATTGGGCGACGCCTGCGCGGCCTCCAACGCCAAGACCGCCGCCGCCGCCCGCAAACAGGCCCCCGTGGTCGCGGTCAATGCGCTGGCGACGCTGGAGGGCAAGCCGCCGCTCGCCGATTACGACGGGTACGGCTCCTGCCCGCTGACCGTCGAGGCCGGCAAGATCGTGCTCGCCGAGTTCGGCTATGGCGGCACACTGCAGCCGAGCTTCCCGAACTGGCTGATCGACGGCACGCGGCCTTCGCGCCTGTCCTGGCTGCTGAAAGACACCATCCTGCCGCCCGTCTATTGGCACGGCATGCTGAAAGGCCGCGAATGGATGGTCAAGCCGCACAGGATCGGGGCCTGACGTGGACCCCTTGCACTATATGTTCGGCGGCATCTCCGGGATGCTCGTCGGCTTCGTGCTCGGCCTGGTCGGCGGCGGCGGCTCCATTCTGGCGGTGCCGCTGCTGCTTTACTTCGTTGGCGTCAAGAACCCCCACGAGGCGATCGGCACCAGCGCGCTGGCGGTCGCCGCCAATGCCTCGATCGGGCTATGGAACCATGCCAAGGCCGGCACGGTGAACTGGCGCTGCGGCGGCCTGTACGCTGCGGCGGGTATTCTGGGGGCATTTGGCGGCTCGACGCTCGGCAAGAATTTCGATGGCCAGAAACTGCTGTTCCTGTTTGCGCTGCTGATGATCGCGGTCGCGGGCCTGATGTTCCGCAATCGCAAGAGCGAGGGCGTCGAGAACGCGACTTTCAATGCCGCGACCGTTGGTAGAATCCTTGGTTTCGGGTTTGGAACCGGGCTTTTTCAGGCTTTTTCGGCATCGGCGGCGGTTTCCTGATCGTGCCTGGCCTGATCGCCGCAACTGCCATGCCTATACTGCGCGCCGTCGGCACCTCGCTGATCGCTGTAACCGCGTTCGGGCTGACGACCGCGGCGAACTATGCCTTTTCCGGCCTGGTGCTCTGGCCGCTTGCCGCCACGTTCATCGTTGGCGGGCTGCTCGGCAGCGCGCTCGGCACCAAGGCCTCGCAGAAGCTCGCGGCATCCAAGGGGCAGCTCAACAGCCTCTTTGCCGCATTCATTCTGCTGGTCGCCGTCTATACATTGTACCGCAGCTGGCGTGCGCTCGCTGCATAGGGGCGCGCGATCCGACCAAGGAGACCCTCCCATGGACGCCACCGCCCTCCTGCTCGCTCGGGCGCAGTTCGCCTTCACGGTGAGCTTCCACTTCCTGTTTCCCGCCTTCACCATCGGGTTGGCCAGCTTCCTCGCTGTGCTCGAGGGCCTGTGGCTGAAGACCGGCCGCGGCGTCTACGCCAACCTCTACCGATACTGGCTGAAGATTTTCGCCGTCGTGTTCGCCATGGGTGTCGTCTCCGGCATTGTCATGTCCTACCAGTTCGGGACCAACTGGTCGGTGTTCTCCGACAAGGCAGGGCCGGCGATCGGCCCGCTGATGGCTTATGAAGTGCTGACCGCCTTTTTCCTTGAGGCCGGATTTCTCGGGGTCATGCTGTTCGGCATCAACCGGGTCGGCCGCAAGCTGCATTTCCTCGCAACGTTGGCGGTTGCAGTCGGCACGTTCATTTCCGCCTTCTGGATTCTCTCGGCCAACAGCTGGATGCAGACGCCGGTCGGCTACGAAATCGGCGCCAACGGCCAGTTCCTGCCCGGCCCAAGCTGGCTGGCGATCATTTTCAACCCGAGCCTGCCCTACCGGCTGGTCCACACGGTGCTCGCGGCCTACCTCACCACGGCGTTTGCAGTCGGTGCCGTCGGCGCCTGGCACCTGCTCAAGGATCGTGCGAACCCGGGTGCCCGCAAGATGTTCTCCATGGCGATGTGGATGGCTGCGCTCGTCGCGCCACTCCAGATCGTTGCCGGCGACATGCACGGGCTGAACACGCTCGAGCATCAGCCGGTCAAGGTGATGGCGATGGAGGGCCACTACCAGAGCCATCCGGACGGCGCGCCGCTGATCCTGTTCGGCATCCCCAACAGCGCGGAAAAACGCGTCGACTATGCGATCGAAATCCCCAAGGCGTCCTCGCTGATCCTGAAGCATGACCTGAACGCCCCGCTCAAGGGCCTCGACACCGTACCCGACGCGAATGAGCCGCCGGTGCCGATCGTGTTTTGGGCGTTCCGCATCATGGTCGGACTGGGCTTCGCCATGGCGGGGCTTGGCCTGTGGAGCCTGGTCGCCCGGGCGCGCAAATCGCTGTACGACTGGCCCTTGCTGCACCGCGCAGCGGTGCTGATGGGCCCCTCCGGCTTCGTCGCGGTTCTGGCAGGCTGGGTGGTGACTGAAGTCGGGCGCCAGCCGTTCACCGTCTACGGCCTGCTGCGAACGGCGGAAAGCGTCTCCCCGCTTGGTGCGCCGGCGGTCGCGGCCTCGCTCGCCGCCTTCGCGGTCGTCTACTTCTGCGTGTTCGGCATGGGCATCCTCTATCTGCTGAAGCTGATGCGCAAACCGCCGGAGGCGCACGAGAGCACGCTCGACGGTGCGCCGATCCGCAGCGCCGGCGTCACCCTGCCGCGGCCGTAATCGAGGGAGCGTACGCATGATCGACTTGACCGTCATCTGGGCCGCCATCATCGGCTTTGCGATCGTCGCCTATGTGGTGATGGATGGCTTCGACCTCGGTATCGGCATCCTGTTCCCGCTGTTCCGGGTCGGGCCTGACCGGGACGCCGCGATGAACAGCATCGCGCCTGTCTGGGACGGCAACGAGACCTGGCTGGTGATGGGCGGCGGCGGGCTGCTGGCAGCGTTTCCGCTCGCCTACGCGATCATCCTGCCGGCGCTCTACGCGCCGCTGACCGCCATGTTGCTGGGGCTGGTCCTGCGCGGCGTCGCCTTTGAATTCCGCTGGCGCGACCCGGGTCACCGGCGGCTGTGGGATGCCGCGTTCACACTCGGTTCGATGGTGGCGACCTTCGCCCAAGGGCTGACGCTCGGCGCGCTGCTGCAGGGCATCACTGTCGAAGGCCGCGCTTACGCAGGCGGCTGGTGGGAGTGGCTGTCGCCATTCTCACTGCTGACCGGTTTTGCCCTGATGGTTGGCTATAGCCTGCTCGGGGCCTGCTGGCTGAACTGGAAGACGCAAGGGGCGCTGCAGCGTCAGGCGGTCACCTACGCCGGCCGGCTGGGCATCGCACTGCTGCTGGCGATCGGCGCGGTCAGCCTGGCGACCCTGACCCTGGAGCCGCGCTACCACGAGCGCTGGCTCAGCTACCCGGGTATCCTGGCGACGGCGCAGGTGCCGCTGGCGACCATCGTCGTGACAGCGCTGTTTTACCGCAGCCTGGCGCGCAAGCGGGAAGTGCAGCCGTTCCTGTGGGCGCTAGGACTGTTCGGGCTGTGCCTGGTCGGACTTGGTGTCTCGATCTGGCCCGATGTCATCCCGGCGCGCGTCACCATCTGGGAGGCGGCGGCCCCTATCGCAGCCAGCTGTTCATGCTGATCGGCGCGGGCGTGATGGTGCCGATCATCCTCGCCTACACCGGTTGGGCCTATTGGGTGTTCCGCGGCAAGGTCGGCACGGAAGGCTATCATTGATGCCGGGGTCATGGCGCAAGCTCGCTTGGTTTGCCGGCCTCTGGGCGGCCAGCGTGCTGGCGCTCGGGGCCGTTGCCTACGTCATCCGGCTGGCGCTTGGGGCCTGATCCGCTCGGCCCACTCCTGCGGAAAATAGGACGGAAAAACAGGCAGTATCTGCGCCCCTTTGGGGCCAGTGCGCGAATGGCGCTTCCTCCCCATCGGGAGGAGGGGACCACCCGTCAGGGTGGTGGATACTGGCATTTTTGGGATTTCTCACCCCACCGTCCGTCTTTCAGACGGGCACCTCCCTTATAGCCTTCCCGTTTTTGATCGATTCAATCCGAAACGACCAAGGTCTAACCGGGCTTGACCTGCGTCAAGGCGGCGTCCGGCCAGGCTGCGATTATCTGTTCACCGATTCTTAATCATAAATTTACGGACGACATTATGGTTGAAGTTTTCAATGTGCCGGGGGCGGCGTGCGCCGGCGGCGGGGTTCTGGGCTGCTGGCGCTGATTTGCCTTCTGGGGCTGTTGTTCCCGGCGCCGCGCAGGCCTGGTGGAATAAGGACTGGGCGTTTCGGCAGCAGGTGATCCTGGACGCCACGGCGTCTGGCGTGCCGCTTCAAGGCAATCTCAACGAAGTACCGGTGGTCGTACGGCTGCATACCGGCAACTTTTCGTTCGCAGCGCTCCGAGATGATGGTGCCGACCTGCGTTTCATTGCGCAGGACGACGTGACCCCGCTCACTTTTCATGTCGAGCGGTTCGATTGGGTGTCGGAGCTGGCGATCGTCCGGGTGATGGTGCCGGCGCTGTCGGCGGGCGAGAAGCTGCCGGTCTGGGTCTATTACGGCAACCCGGAGGCGACGCCGGCATCCGACAAAAAGCTGTGCAGGACAAGCAGACCGTTCTGGCGCTGGACTTCGAGCGCCTGACCGGGCTGCCGCAAGATCGCACGAGTTACGGCAACAACGCCGTGCGCGCGAGCGCGAAGCCGGTTGCCGGTGGAGCGATCGGCGATGGGCTGGCGTTCACGCCGGACAGCGCGGCAGAGGTGCCAAGCGCGCCTTCGCTGGCGTTTCCGGCGGGCGGCACGGTCGCATTCTGGGTGCGCGCGGATAAAGCGCAGGACGGCGCGGTGCTGACCCTGGGTGCGGCGGGTGGTCCAGCGCTGGCGGTCGGCTTCCGCGGCGACGGGATTGAGGCGCAACTGCGCGGCCCCGGCGGCGCAACGCTCGGCGTGGCGGCCAGCGGTCCGACGCCGTTCCGGACCTGGCGGCACGTGGCAGCGACGCTCACCGCCGATACGCTGACGCTTTACATCGATGGGGAAGCCAAGGGCAGCGCCAAGGTGGCGACACCAGCGCTGGCCGGGCCGGTGCTGCTTGGGGCAGCGCCCGGCCGCCCCGGCTTCACCGGCAGCCTTGATGAGGTGGAAGTCTCGAACGTCGCCCGTTCGGCCGGCTGGCTGCAGGCGGTCGCGCTGGGCAGCGGCCCGGAAGGACGGCTGGTCTCGGTAGGCGCAACCGAGCAGAAAAGCCAATTCTCAGCCTATCTCGGGCTGCTTGCAACCATTGCCGCCTCCGTCAGCGTCGATGGCTGGGTGATCATCATGCTGATCGGCCTGCTGGCGGCGCTGTGCCTGGAAGTCGCAGTGGTCAAGTCGCTGACGCTCGACCAGATGGACAAGGGCGACAAGAGCTATCTGGCGCTGACCGGCGGCTCGACCGCAAGTCATACCGACGACGAGGCGATGCTTGCGCGCTCGCCGCTATGCCGGATCGCGCGGGTTGGGCGCTCGGTGCGTGCAGGCGCTGCGCAGGCGGACCTGCTCCGCTCGGCCATCGGCAGAGCGCTGATCGAGGAGGCGAACCGGCTGAACAAGAACATGGTGCTGCTGACGCTCACCATCAGCGGCGCGCCGTTTCTCGGGCTGCTCGGCACGGTGGTCGGCGTGATGATCACGTTCGCGGCGATTGCCGCTTCCGGAGACGTCAACGTCAACACCATCGCGCCAGGCATCTCGGCTGCCATTGCGACGACGGTCGCGGGCCTGATCGTGGCGATCCCGCCATGTTCGCCTACAACATTCTGACAACGCGCATCCGTGACCGCCTGAGCACCATGGAAGTCTTCGGCGAGGAGGTGGTCAGCCGCATCATCGCTGGCGAGGGGAGGCGGGCCATGCGGTTCAAGCCTGACACCCGCATCTATGACGAGGTAAACGTCACGCCGCTGATGGATTTGGCGTGGAATCTGCTGATCATCTTCATCGTGATGGCGACTGCGACCGTCCAGGGCATCTCCGTCGATCTGCCCAAGGCCAGTTCTTCGCCGTCGCTCGCCAAGCCGCGCACCAAGGCGATCACCATCGCGTCCAACGGCGAGATCTACCTGGATACAGTGAATGTGACGCTGGCCGAGCTTGAAGCGCAGCTCGCCAACTTCAAGGCCGCGGACCCGACCCTGCCCGTCGTTGTGAAAGGCGACGCCGCAGTCCAGTATCAGCGCGTGATCGACGTGCTCGAGGTGATCAAGCGCGTGCGCATCTCGGAGGTCGGGCTGGTCACCCAGCGCGTGGTGAAATGAGTCCCTTCGCCTCCGACCATCATCCCGCGCACCACGCGCACCCGAAGCTTGCGCTGGCGCTGCGGATCGTCGGGGTGGCCTGCGTGGTCGCGGTGGGCTTCTGGCTTCACGACACGCTGGGCGACATCAGGTTTTGCCGGCGGTGCAGAAGGTGACGCTGGTCACGCCGAACGCACCGCCGCCGCCGCCGGATGTGAAGCCTCCGGAGCCGGAGCCTGAGGAACAGTTCGAGCCGCAGGAGGCCGCCGCCGAGGAAGCTGCCCCGATCGACGACACCTTGGGCGTCGACGCCGAGGGCGAGGGCGCCGGCGATTCCTTCGGACTGGTCGGCAAGCCGGGTGGGCGGGATATTACGACGCTGGGCGGCGCCCGCAGCGGCTCCGGCTCCGGTGACGGGCTCGGCCGCCTGCTGGCGCGGACGTTCGCCCTGAAACTGAAGCGTGCGCTCGAGGCCACGCTGATGGCGGAGCCGGAACTGCGCAAGAAGGATTACAAGGCGACGCTGGCTCTGACCGTCAACGGCAATGGCTTCATCACGTCCGCAAATGTCGTACGTTCATCGGGCGTGCCGGAAATCGACCAGCGCATCGTCCAGGTCTTGCAGGCGATTCCAGCGCTTGACCCGCCGCCGGCCGACATGGCGCAGCCGCTTCGCATCATCGTCAATTCCCGCGGCTCGGGTCGCAAGGCGCGGAGCGCGGACGATGTGGGCTAGCATGGAGCTGCCTGCGGTGGCGACCCGTCACCATGGTCTGGTCGATATCGTTGGCGATATCGCCCGCGTGCGTGCGCCTGCCGGGCCGGCGCTGGGCGAACTGGCGGTGGTTGAGCAGGAACCGGGCTGGCGCTCGCTGGCGCGGGTCATCGAGATCGCCGGCGATCTGGTGTCGCTTCAGGTGTTCGCCGGCGGCCTCGGGCTCTCGCGTGCGGCCACCGTGCGTTTTCTTGGCATGCAGATGAGCATGTGCTGCTCGCAGAACATCCTCGGCCGGGTGTTTCGAGGCGACGGCGCACCACGCGACGGCGGCCCCTCGCTGGTGGACGAGCCGCGCATCGAGATCGCAGGTCCCGCCGTCAACCCCTATGCACGCGCGATGCCCACGCGGATGATCCACACCGGCATCCCGATGATCGATATGTTCAACTGCCTGGTCGAAAGCCAGAAGCTGCCGATCTTCGCACCAGCCGGCCAGCCCTATAATCAGTTGCTGGCGCGCGTCGGCCTGCAGGCGGACGCCGACATCGTGGTGTTCTGCGGGCTGGGGCTGGTGTTCGACGACTACCACTTCTTCCGGAGCGCCTTCGAGACCGCCAGCGTGATGCATCGTACCGTGATGGTGGCGAACCTTGCCGGCGACCCGCTGGTCGAGCGGCTGCTCGCGCAGGATCTGGCGCTGGCGATCGCCGAGCAGTTCGCGGTTCAGGAGCGCAAGCGCGTGCTGGTTCTGCTGACCGACATGACCTCCTACGCCGATGCGCTCAAGGAGATCGGCATCGCGCTTGAGCGCATTCCGGCCAGCCGCGGCTACACGGGGACCTCTACACTCAACTGGCGCGGCGCTACGAGAAGGCCTGCGATTTCACGGGTGCCGGCTCGATCACCATTCTGGCGGCGACCACGCTGCCCGGCGACGACATTACCCATCCGGTTCCGGACAACACCGGCTATATCACTGAAGGTCAACTTTATCTGCACGACGGCATGCTGGATCCATTCGGCTCGCTGTCGCGCCTGAAGCAGCACGTGATCGGCAAGGAAACCCGCGCCGACCACGGTGATCTCGCCAACGCCATGATCCGTCTGTACGCGCAGGCCGAGGACGCGGAGCGCAAGCGCGCCATGGCGTTCGATATCAATGACTATGATCTCCGTCTGCTGCGCTACCGCGACCTCTTCCGCGAGACGTTCATGGCCATCGACCGGCCGATGCCGCTGGAGGCGGCGCTCGATCTCGGCTGGAAGCTGCTCTCCGACTGTTTCGAGCCCGCCGAACTGCTGGTGAAGGATGCGCTCATCAAGGCGCATTACCTGCGCACGCACGCTGGGGAGAGTGCGGCATGAACCGGCTGCGGATGACCAAGGCGACTTTGTCCCAGCGTCGCCAGCAGTTGGCGATGTATGAGCGCGTGCTGCCCTCGCTGGAGTTGAAGCGCCAGCAGTTGCTGCGCGACCTGCGGATCGCGCGGGAGCAGCATGCCGCTCTGGAGTCCGCGCAGCGCGCACTGGAACAGCGTGCGCAGGCTCTGGCGCCGGCCGCTGACCCGCAGGTGACGCTTGAAGGATTGCAGACGCTGCACGCCGTCAGTCGCAGCCAGGAAAGCCGGCTCGGCGTGCGGCTTCCAGTCGTCGACGCTTTCGACTGGCACCGCGCGGACTACGATCTGGCGGCGACGCCGCCGTGGCTGGATCACGCTCTCGATCTGGCAGCCCGGCTGGCCGAAGGCATGGTTCGGCTTCAGGTCGCAGCGGAGCGCGTGTGCCAGCTCGATCAGGCGCTGCGCAAGACGGTGCAGCGGATCAACCTGCTCGATCAGGTGCTGAAACCGCAAGCGAAGCGGGACATCGGGCGGATCGGCGTCTTCCTGGCGGATGCGGACAGAACGGCGCTCGCTCGCACCAAGCTCGCCGGCCCGCCGACATGCAGCGGATGCGCTGTCGTGAGCATCGTCCCGCTCGTTCAGGTCACCCTGCTGGCGGCCGCGGCTGATCGCGAGGCCGTGCTGGAGTCGCTCCAGCAACTGGGCGTCACGCACCTGGATTTGGCGGGCGCTGGGAGCGAGGCGAGCGACAGCCGTATTCGTCGCGCCATCCGCTACCTCGCGGCGGGACCCCGGCGGCGGCGCCCGGGCCGGGGCGGCGCGGCCAGGGCCGGGGCGATCGTCAGCGCGGTCGAGGCGTTGCAGCAGCAGCGCATCGCACTTGAGGAGGAATTGGTGGCGCTCAAGGTGCGCATCGCCGAGGTGCAGCCATGGGGGCATTTCGATTTCGCGAGCCTGGAGGGGCACCCGGAACTGCGCCTTTGGTTTTACCACGTCCGCCCATCGGAGATGCGCCATGTTCTGGCATGCGGCCACCCTTGGCAGATCGTCGGTCGGCGGCCGGGCGGCAGACTCGTCATCGTAATTTCCGCTGACGAGCCGGAAGGCTTGCCCTGCCGGCGGGCGCACGTCGGGGCGCGCTCGCTGGAGGCGCTGGAGAGGCGGCTTGGCGAAATCGAGATAGCGCTCGACGATCTGGATGCCGAGCGCGCCAACCTCAGCCGCTGGCTCGCGCTGCTGGAGCGCGACGCCAACCGCCTCGCCGATGCCGACGACCGCCGCCGGGCGCAGGATGCAGTGGCCGTGCAGGGCGCTGTCGCGGCGGTCTCCGGCTGGGCACCGGAACGCGCGTTGCCGGCCCTCCGGGATTGGGCGCGCACTCAGGGCGTGGCGCTGATCGCACGGCCGCCAGCCCCGAAGAGCGCCGCCGACCCTGCTGGAAAACACGAAGATCGCCCGCGCGGGGAGATGCTGGTGCGCTTCTTCGCAACGCCGCACTATTCCGCCTGGGATCCGTCCGGTTTGTTGCTGGCCTCATTCACCCTGTTTTTCGCGATCATCGTCTCGGATGCTGTCTACGGCCTGCTGCTCGGGGCGGCGGTGGCGCTGTTCTGGCGGCGCCTGGGGCGCAGCGAGGCCGGGCGGACCCTGCGCCGGCTGGGGCTGCTGCTGGCCGTGGCGGCCGCGGCCTGGGGAGGCGCGGTCGGCACCTACGCCGGCGCGGTGCCACCGCATCCCTGGCTTGAGGCGCTGGCTGTGGTTCCTGGCGAAGACCGCCAGATCATGATGACCGGCACTTTGATGCTTGGCGTTGGCCATCTCGTTCTGGCCAACCTGTGCGCCGCGCGTCGCCGCTGGCCAGGCCGGACGGCCTGGGCGCATGTCGGCTGGGCGCTGGTGATGACCGCCGGGCCGCTCTGGTATTTGGCGGGTGGTGCCGGCCGACTGGCGGCTTATGGCGTCGCGGGGCCGGTCTGCTGCTGGTCCTCATGTTCAGCAGCAATGCTCCCACCTTAGGCCGCCGGCTGGTCCAGGGTGCCGCGGCGATGCCGCGCGTCGTTTCCGTGCTGGGCGACGTGTTGAGCTATCTGCGCCTGTTCGCGCTGGCGATCGCCGGTTCCTCGCTCGGTGCGGCGTTCAACACGCTGGCGGCTAAGGTCGGTTCGACGCCTGGTACGGGCGTGGTCTTCGGGCTGTGCATCCTGCTGGTCGGTCACGGCATCAACTTCATCCTCAGCATCGCCGGCGGCGTCGTTCATGGCCTGCGGCTCAATTACATCGAATTCTTCGGCTGGGGCCTGTGGGGCGAAGGTCGCCCGTTCCTTCCTTTCCGTACCCGGGAGTCCACGCGATGATCGATCTGTCCACACAATTGTTCGGCTGGCTCGGCATCTATGGCGCCATGGCGCTGGCGGCGCTGGGCAGCATGATCGGCTGCGCCCGCGCCGGCCACGCCGCCTGCGGCGCCATGCTGGACATGGAGTCCGGGCATGGCCGGCTGATCGGCATCGCGGCGATGCCGGCCTCGCAGGCCATCTACGGCATCGTGCTGACCCTGGCGCTGAACCGTGTCGTGAGCGCAGACAATGCGGCCCCGCTGGCGGCGATCGGGCTGCTGGGCGGGCTGGCGCAATTGGTTGGCGCGGTCAAACAGGGGACTGCTGCGCGTCGGCGATCATGGTCGCGAAGTCGCGCCCTGAGGCGTTTGGGCTGGCCATCGCCCCCGCCGCCTTCGTCGAGGGCTTCACGGTGTTCGCGCTGGCGTTTGCCCTGCTGCTGATCGGCGCAGTGCCCGGGGCGGCGGCATGACCGGGTCGCAACCGCTCTCGGCCGGGGTGGACGAGCTCATCCGTCGCCTGCATCAGGATGGCGTCGATGCCGGCCGTGCCGAGGCCGAGCGCCTGCTGGAGGATGCGCGACGTCAGGCGGCGGCTCTGGTGGCGGGCGCGCAGGCTGAGCGGGACGCCGTGATCGCCAGTGCGCAAGCGCAGGCCGAGGAATTGCAGCGCGCAGCGGCCGCCGCCCTGCGGCTGGCGGCGCGGGACACGCTGTTGAAAACGCGGGAGGCCGTCCGCACCATGCTCGAAGAGCGGTTGGCGCGGCATGTCGGCCAGGCGCTTCTCGATCCGGTGCTGGTTGCGGACCTGGCGCGGCTTGCGGCCATGGCTCTGACCGGAAGCGCTGCGACGATCGAGGCCGGCATACAAGGCGATGCGCTCGTCGCGGGCCTGGTGAACGAGCTGGCGTCGCAGGGCGTGACACTCATTCCGATAGCGGGTGCGGCCGGCGTCACCCTGTACCGGGACGGCGGTGCCGTTTCAGTCGAGCTGAGCGATGCGACCATCGCCGCCTGGCTCGCCCGGCAGATCTCCCCGCGTTTCCGGGCGCTGCTCGACAGCGCCGCCGTGCCGCCGGCGACTGGAGAAACCGGAGCATGAACTATCATTTCCTGCTGGCGAGCCTGCCGCACTTGCCGCATTTCGACCGCATCAAGGCGCTCCCCATCGGCCAGGCGCAATTGGCGCAACGGTTGGCGCTGCTGTCGGCACCGGATCAGGCTTTGCTGGCGCAGGTGCGCCGCCGGTTATGGCCCTGGCGGCAGGAGTTCGCCGCGATACCCCGCAGGATATCGCCCTGCGACGCACCGCCGCCGCGATCATCGCCGAGCAGGACGACATTCGTCACGGCTTCGCGCTGGCGCGGGCGCAGCGGCTGGGGCGCGCGGTCGCCATGCCGGCCCATGTTCCGGCCTGGCTGTCTCTGGCGCAGCAGCTTCTGGAAAGCGGCGATGCGATCGCGCTCGAGCGTCTGCGGCTGGAGCGCCTCTGGCGGCGGCTCGACGCCCTGGCCAACGATCACGCCTTCGACATCGAGGCGGTGCTGATCGTCGTTTGCCGTTGGGATATCGCAAACCAGTGGTTCGCCGGCGACGGAGTCAGGGCGCGCACCCGGCTGCACGCCCTGGCGGCGGATGTGCATGAACGGGTGGAGGCGGCATGACGGCGAACACCTCCATGGCGGGTCGGGTCGCCGGCGTGCGCGAAAGCCTCGTGCGCATTCACCTTGGCGACGCGACCGCCCGGCGCAACGAGGTCGCTTACGTCCATGTCGCGGGCGAGCGTCTGCAAGGTGAGGTGTTGCGGGTGCGCAGCGGGTTCGCCGATCTACAGCTCTTCGAGGACTCGCGCGGCGTGCGGGTCGGCGACCCGGTCGAGCTGACCGGGGAACTGTTGTCCGCGACCCTCGGGCCGGGCCTGCTGGGCCGCGTGTTCGACGGCCTGCAGAACCCGCTCGTGGATCTGCATCGACAACACGGGGCGTTCCTGTTGCGCGGAAACCGCGTGCCAGCAGTCGACAGCGCACTACGCTGGCCGTTTGCGCCGGCCTGCCGGCAGGGCGCGCTGGTGCAGGCGGGCGATCTCCTGGGCCACGTTCAGGAAGGCCCGGTCAACCACCCGATCGTCGCCCGCTTCGACATGGCTGGCGCAGCGGTAGTGGACTGGATCGCCGACGGCATGGTGGATGGCGGCGCGCCCATTGCCGTGCTGAGGCGGCCGGATGGCGCTGCGCTTGCTGTCGATCTGCACCAGCGCTGGCCGATCCGCCGGCCACTCGCCGAGAGCCTAGTTCGCGCAGGGCGTTGCGAGCGGTTGTTTCCGCAGCATCCGTTGACCACCGGCATCCGGCTGATCGACAGCTTCTTCCCGATTGCGCGCGGCGGCACGGCGTGTATCCCCGGCCCGTTCGGCGCGGGCAAGACCGTGCTGCTCAATCTCATCGCCCGCTATGCGGAGGCTGATGTGGTGGTGATTGTCGCTTGCGGGGAACGGGCCGGCGAAGTCACCGAGACGCTGCGGACCTTCCCGGAACTGACCGATCCACGCACCGGCAGGTCGCTGATGGAGCGTACCGTCATCGTCTGCAACACCTCGGCCATGCCGGTTTCGGCGCGCGAATCGTCCATTCATCTAGGTGCGACCATCGGCGAATATTATCGTCAACTCGGGCTGCAGGTGTTGCTGCTTGCGGACTCGACCTCCCGCTGGGCGCAGGCGCTGCGCGAGACCTCCGGCTTCATGGAGGAAATCCCCGGCGACGAGGGCTTTCCCGCCTATCTCGATTCCTCGATCAAGGCGCTGTACGAGCGCGGCGGCGAGGTGCGCACGGCTGGCGGCGCAACCGGCTCGCTCACCATGATCGGAACGGTGTCGCCGGCTGGCGGCAACCTGGAGGAGCCGGTCACCCAGGCAACCCTCGGCACGGTCAAGTGTTTCCTCGGGCTGTCATCGGAGCGCGCTTACCGTCGGGCCTATCCAGCGATCGATCCGCTGATTTCCTGGTCGCGCTATCCCGCGCAGCTCGACGCCTGGTTCGAGGCGGCGCATGGCGCTGGCTGGTCCAGCAGGATACGCCGGCTCATGGACTGCGTGCGCGCCGGAGACCGCGTGCGCCAGCTTGTCCAGGTGACCGGGGAAGAGGGCATTACATTGGCGGATTATATCCTTCTGCTCGAGGCGGACCTGATCGACACGGTTTTCCTGCAACAAAACGCCATGGACCCCGTCGACGCCTCGACACCGCCGGCGCGGCAGCAGGCGATGATCGCGCTGCTGTTGGCGGTGATCGACAAGCCCTGGCGGTTTGACAGCCGCGATGCGGCCCGCGCAATGTTTCTCGATGTCGCCAGCCTGTGGCGCAACCTCAATGCCTCGGCAGACGGCAGCGCCGACTATCTGCATTACATGGAAGCCCTGCGCGAAATTGTCATGGAACCGGCGGATAATTGCAGCACCGATGCCGCGCCGAACTTGCAGACTAGCTTTGGAGACCATCTATCATGAGCCATCATTCCCTAGTGGCCCTGGAGGCCGCAACGCAAGGTGGCGCGGGCGCGCACTGCGCACTGCCCGCGGGCAACGGGTCCGCTGAACCCGGCGATGCGATCACGATCGCGGACTCGCTCGACCAGTGGTATCATGGCCTGCAGGGGCGATGGACCGGCGGCATCTCGCCCTTGTCCTGGTGGCGGGCATGGTCGGACTGGTGCAGCCATCTGGCGAACTCGCCGTTCCGCAGCAGCGAACTGGTGATAGAGGCGGGCAGCCGCTGGTTGGAGCTGATGGTGGCAGCCGTCGATCCGGACTCGCGCCTGACCCCGAGCGGGGCGAC
Organism: Hankyongella ginsenosidimutans; assembly: GCF_005144965.1. Classification (GTDB taxonomy): domain Bacteria; phylum Pseudomonadota; class Alphaproteobacteria; order Sphingomonadales; family Sphingomonadaceae; genus Hankyongella; species Hankyongella ginsenosidimutans. The sequence continues at coordinate 904,561 of NZ_CP039704.1, read as the reverse complement.
CAGCGCTTTCAGCACCCGGCATGGGGGCGGTTTCCCTATTCTCTCATGGTGCAGGATTTTCTGCAGGCTCAGCGCTGGATGAACCATGCGACCCGAACCATGCCCGGCGTCGCCCCGGAGAATGCGCGCATGGTGCGTTTTTCGGTGCGTCAGTGGCTGGATTGCCTGTCGCCTTCGAACCTGCCGTTCGCCAATCCGGAAATTCTGGAGCGCACTCTCGAGTCGGGCGGGCAGAACCTGGTTGCTGGCCTGGAGCATCTCCTGCGGGACGCATTCGCGGGGCAGGCCGCCCCAGCACAGGAGGCCGAGGGCTTCAGTCCGGGGCGGGAGCTGGCCATCACCCCCGGCAAGGTGATTTTCCGCAACACGCTGCTGGAGCTGATCCAATACAGCCCAAGCACGCCCGAGGTGCATGCCGAGCCTATTCTGATCGTGCCGGCCTGGATCATGAAATACTACATTCTCGACCTCTCCCCGAGAACAGCCTCATTCGTTATCTTGTCGGGCAGGGTTTCACGGTGTTCTGCATTTCCTGGCGCAATCCAAACGCGGAAATGGCCGAGACCGGCTTCGACGATTACCGCCGGGAGGGCGTGATGGCGGCACTGGACGTCGTCACGCAAGTGACTGGTGCCAGCCGGGTGCATGGGTGCGGCTACTGCCTCGGCGGCACGCTGCTGACGGTCGCCGCCGCGACGATGGCGCGGGACGGGGACGAGCGGCTCGCCTCGCTGACGCTGCTGGCCGCGCAGACGGATTTCTCCGAAGCCGGAGAACTGCGGCTGTTTATCACTGAGGGCCAGTTGTCTGTGCTGGAGGCAACCATGACCTGCAGCGGCTATCTGGAGGGTCACCAGATGGGAGCCGCCTTCCAGATGCTGCGGTCGCGCGATCTCATCTGGTCGCGCCTCGTGCGCCGCTACTGGCTGGGCGAGGAAGAACACAGCAGTGATCTGATGGCCTGGAACGCAGACGCAACCCGTATGCCAGCCCGTATGCACACGGAATATCTGCGCAGCATGTTCCAGCGCAACGACCTGGCCGAGGGCGCTTCATCGTTGAAGGCCGGCCAGTGACGGTCAGCGACATTCATGCACCGCTGTTCGTCGTCGGCACGGAGACGGATCATGTGTCGCCCTGGCGCTCGGTCTACAAGATCCATCTGCTCAATCCCGGCGAGATCACCTTCCTGCTCACCAGCGGCGGCCACAATGCCGGCATCGTCAGCGAGCCGGGGCATCCGCGCCGGCATTTCCGCATCGACCGCCGCACGCCGGGAGCCGTGTACCGCGGTCCGGAGGAATGGTGCCACACGGCAGCCGAGCATGAAGGCTCCTGGTGGCTGGCCTGGACCGCCTGGCTCGCGGAGCGCGCCGGACCGCTCGGCCCGCCGCCGCCCATCGGCGGCCGAACCCGCAAGCCGCTTGCCGATGCCCCTGGAACCTATGTGCTGGAGCGCTGAGCCATGACCCCGCCCGTGACGGACACCATGATCGAAAACCGGACGTTCGACGAGATCGTCGTCGGCCAGTCCGCCAGCATCAGCAGGACCCTGCAGCAGGAGGATATCGAGCTGTTCGCCCTGGTTTCAGGCGATGTGAATCCGGCGCACCTCGACGAAGCCTTCGCCGCCAACGATATGTTCCGCAAGATTATCGCGCACGGCATGTGGGGCGGCGGCCTCATCTCCAGCGTGCTGGGCACCGAACTGCCGGGGCCAGGGACCATCTACCTGAGCCAGAGCCTGAAGTTCCGGCCCGGTCGGGGTCGGCGACACCATCACATCGACCGTGACGGTGGTCGAGAAGCGGCCAGATCATCACATCGTCGTCCTGGACTGCGTGTGCGTCAATCAGAACGGCGAGCAGGTCATCACCGGGCAGGCCGAAGTGCGCGCGCCGACGGAGAAGGTCTCGCGCCCGCGCATGCTGCTGCCGGAGGTCCGGCTGACGCGCCATGACCGCTATCGCCAGTTGATGGACCAGGCATCCGGCGGCGAGCCCGTGCCGACCGCGATCGCCCACCCGTGCAGCGTCGCCGCGCTCAGCGCCGCCGTCGAGGCTGCACAGGCCGGGCTGATCGCGCCGATCCTCGTCGGGCCGGAAGCGAAGATCCGTGCGACGGCGGCCGAGGCCGGGATCGATATTGCGCCCTTCAGGCTCGTGGCCGCGCCGCACAGCCACGCGGCCGCGGAAGCCGCGGTGGCGCTCGCCCGCAACGGCGAGGCGCAACTGCTGATGAAAGGCTCGTTGCACACCGACGAGTTGATGTCGGCCGTGGTCGCCCCAACCGGCCTGCGCACGGAACGGCGCCTGAGCCACGTTTATGTGATGGACGTGCCGGAATACCCAAAACCGCTGCTCATCACGGATGCGGCCATCAACATCGAGCCGACGCTCGAGGACAAGGCGGATATCATCCGCAACGCCATCGATCTGGCGCTGACGATGGGAATAGCACAGCCCAAGGTTGCGATTCTCTCGGCGGTCGAAACGGTCAACCCGAAGATGCGCTCGACGCTCGACGCCGCAGCCCTGTGCAAGATGGCGGATCGCGGCCAGATCAAGGGCGGTGTGCTCGACGGCCCTCTGGCGTTCGACAACGCCATCAGCGCGGACGCCGCCCGGGAGAAGGGGATCGTTTCTGCGGTCGCCGGCACGCCGGATATCCTGATGGTGCCGAACCTCGAGGCCGGCAACATTCTGGCCAAGCAGTTGACCTTCCTCGGCAGCGCGGATGCCGCGGGTATCGTGCTCGGCGCACGGGTGCCGATCATCCTCACCAGCCGCGCGGACAGCCAGCGCACGCGGCTGGCGTCCTGTGCGGTCGGGGTGCTGCTCGCCCATCGTTCCACCCAGGCGAGCCCCGGAGTACCCGCGGCGCCGAAGGCTTAAGGCCGACCGGTGGCGCGCATGCTGCTCTGTCTCAACGCCGGGTCTTCCAGCATCAAGTTCTCCCTGTACCGGGTCGGCCCCGCAGACGCGCTGGCGCTGGAGGCGCATGGACAGGTCGAGGGCATCGGCGTGCACCCGCACTTCCTTGCGAAGGCTGGCGACGGCGCAACGCTGGCGGAGCAGCGCTGGCCCGAAGGCGCGGCGTTCGGCCACGACGGCGCGCTGCGCATGCTGATGGACTGGATCGCGGCGGACCTGGCAGGCGGCGCGTTGCTGGCCGTCGGGCACCGGGTGGTCCATGGCGGCACGCGATTTCACGCGCCGGCGCTGGTGACGCCGGCGCTGCTTGACGATCTGGCGGCGCTGTCGCCGCTTGCGCCTCTGCATCAGCCGCACAACCTGGCCGCAATCCATGCCTGTCAGGCGATCCAGCCCGGCCTGCCGCAGGTCGCCTGCTTCGACACCGCCTTTCATCGCCGTCAGCCCGATGTCGCAACCCGGTTCGCGTTGCCGCGCGCGCTGACGCAGGCCGGCGTGCGGCGCTACGGTTTCCATGGCCTTTCCTACGACTTTGTCAGCCGGCGGCTGCACGCCCTCGACCCCACGCTTGCGGCCGGCCGGGTCATCATCGCGCATCTTGGCAACGGCGCCAGCCTGTGCGCCGTTCGCGACGGCCGCAGCCTTGATACGACCATGGGCTTCACCGCGCTCGACGGGTTGATGATGGGCACACGCTGCGGGTCGCTTGATCCCGGGTGGTGCTCTATCTGCTGCGGGAGAAGGGCATGGACCCTGCTGCGGTCGAGCATCTGCTCTATCATGAATGCGGCTTGCTCGGTGTATCCGGGCTGTCCAGCGACATGCGCGAACTGCAGGCGAGCGACGCGCCGGAGGCCCGCGAGGCGATCGACCTGTATGTCTACCGCATCGCGCGGGACATCGGCGCGCTGACCTCGGCGCTGGAAGGGCTCGACGGCCTGGTGTTCACAGCGGGCATCGGCGAGAACGCCCCTTCAATCCGCGCCGCCGTGTGCGCGCGCCTCGGCTGGCTCGGCGTGCGGCTTGATCCTGCGGCCAATGCCGCCGGCGCGCCCGTCATCAGCGCGCCGGGCAGTGGCGTCGCCGTACGGGTGATCCCGACCGACGAAGAACGCATGATCGCCGAGCAGACGCTGGCGATCGTCTCCAAACGGCAGGAAGAACCAGCATGACTCCGCTCGTGGATTTGGCCGGCAAGCGCGGCCTCGTCGTCGGCATCGCCAACAATCACAGCATCGCCGCCGGCTGTGCCCGGGCTTTTGCCGCTTGCGGCGCCCGCCTGGTCGCCACTTACCTCAACGAGAAGGCGCTGCCGTTCGTGCAGCCAGTGGCCGATGCCGTCGGGATCGAGTGGCTGGCAGAACTGGACGTACGCGCGCCCGGCAGTCTGGAGGCCCTGTTTGAGGATATCCGGCGGCAATGGGGCGGGCTGGATTTCCTGCTGCATTCGATCGCCTTTGCCCCGCGCGAGGACCTGCACGGCCGGGTTGTCGACTGTTCGGCGGAGGGCTTCGGCGTCGCAATGGACGTCTCCTGTCACTCCTTCCTGCGCATGGCGCGGCTGGCCGAGCCGTTGATGCCCTCCGGCGGCTGCCTGCTGACGGTCACCTTCTACGGGTCAGAGCGGGTGGTCGAGCACTATAACCTCATGGGCCCGGTCAAGGCGGCGCTGGAAAGCGCGACCCGCTATATCGCGGCCGAACTGGGGCCGAAGGGCATTCGCGCGCACGCCATTTCGCCGGGGCCGATCGCGACCCGCGCAGCCAGCGGCATCGACCGCTTCGACGACCTGCTGCATCGTGCCGCCGCACAGGCGCCGGAGCGGCATCTGGTGGACATCGAGGATGTCGGGGCGCTGGCGGCGTTTCTGGTCAGCGATGCCGCGCGACGCATCACCGGCACCGTCATCCCCGTCGATGGCGGCCAGCATCTCATGGCGTGACGGGCCGCACCTCTCGTGCCGCCACGCGTTGAGGGTCAGGCCAGCGCCGCCCAGTCGATCGTGGCGTGGCGGTCGAGCGCGCGCGCGCGGTCAGGCAGGGGTATTTCAGCCCGCTGGCGCAGTTGAACAGGACGGTGCGCTCGTCCGGGCGGATGCGTCCGTCGCCGAGCGCCTGGAGGTAGGCGGCGTAGGTCGCGCCGCCTTCAGGGCACAGCAACAGACCCTCGCGCGCCGCGACCGCCTCGACGGCCTGCGCAATCGCCGCATCGTCGACCGCAATGGCGAACCCGCCGCTCTCGCGCACCGCGTCGAGGATCAGGAAGTCGCCGACCGCCTGCGGCACCCGGATGCCGGCGGCGATGGTCGCGGCGTTTTCCCAGCGCACGGCATGGCGTTCGCCGGCCTCGAACGCGCGCACCATCGGGGCGCAACCGCTCGCCTGCACCGCGATCATGCGCGGGCGTTTCGGGCCGATCAGCCCGAGCGCCGCCAGTTCGCCGAACGCTTTCCACATGCCGATGAGGCCGGTGCCGCCGCCCGTCGGGTAGACGATCACATCCGGCACGTCCCAGCCCAGTTGCTCGGCGAGTTCCAGTCCCATCGTCTTCTTGCCCTCGATGCGATAGGGCTCCTTGAGCGTCGACAGGTCGAACCAGCCGTTCGCCTTGCAGCCGGCGGCGACCAGCTTGCCGCAGTCGTCGATCAGCCCGTTGACCCGGTAGACGCGGGCCCTGCGCCGCGATTTCGCGCACGTTGATCTCCGGCGTGTCGTCCGGGCAGAAAATGTGCGCAGCGATGCCGGCGCGCGCGGCATAGGCCGCCGCCGCTGCCCCGGCGTTGCCGTTGGTCGGCATGGCGATCGCGGTCACGCCCAGTTCCTTGGCCATCGAGATCGCCATCACCAGGCCGCGCGCCTTGAAGCTGGCGGTGGGCAGCCGGCCTTCGTCCTTACCCAGAGCGCCGCGGCCCCGTGCTCCTGCGCCAGCGTCTCAAGCGGGATCATTGGCGTGCGCGCCTCCCCAGACTGACGATATTCGCGGACCGGCGCACCGGCAGCAGCTCACGGTAGCGCCAGAGATCAGCCGGGCGGGCGGCAAGCGCATCGCGCGTCAGGTGGCGGGCGACGCCCTCCAGGTCGTAGCGGACCAGCAGCGGACGGCCGACCCGCGACAACCCGTGCAGGCGGTCCGCCTCGAACCGTTCGCCGGTCATCGCGCATTCAAGGTGGGTGACGAAGGTCAGGCGCTCAGCGGTCAGGTTGTCGGTATCAAGCATGGTGGGGTCCTCACGGCAGCCTACAATCCATGTCACCCATCAGTCGCCTCAATCAGCCGATGAACAACCTGTTGAGCCTCCACATCTCGTGTCGTGGAATCGAAGTTCGCTCCACCATGATATCGGGCGATCAAGCGAACTTCGATTCTGAAAACGACACGAGAAACAATATCTTGCTCGTGTCGTTCTCGAATCTGAAATCCAACCGCGCCTGATATTGGATGTAACGGATTTCAGCTTCAGGGCACTCGTGTCAGGACAGTCCTGACCCTAGAGCGATTTCCAGGCAGATGGGCTCATCTGCTTGTTAAGAAATCGCGGCAAAACAATAAGCTAGAGCGGCGATCTGATTCCGTCAGATCGAAAACCGCTCTAGTGCGCGGTCGGCTGGGCCGGCACATTGAGCGCCACGCGATCCGGGGCAGCATGCAGATGACGGTGGTGCCTTGCCCCGGCTCGGACTCGATGCGCACTGCACCGCCGTGAAGTTCGATGTAGCGGCGGACCAGCGCCAGCCCGACGCCGATGCCGGCCTGCGGATCGGCAAGCTCGGCCGAGAGCACGCGCGGGAACGGCCGGAACGCCTGCGCCAGCTGGTCGGCATCGAAGCCGCGCCCGGTGTCGATCACGCGGATGACCAGCCGGCGCTCGCTGGTCAGTTGCGCGGAGATGGTCACGGAGCCGGTGGCCGGCGTGAAGGCCAGACTGTTGCCGACCAGATGCGCCAGCACAGCGCGGATCTTGTCCCGGTCTGCGCGCAGCAGCACCGGCTCGACCGTACCGAACGAAAGCTGCGCCTTGCCGCCGCGGCTGAGCGTGCGTGCGCTCGGGGCGAGTTCGAGGATCACTTCGGCGAGGTCGAACACGCTCTCCTCGATCCGCAGATCGGCGCTTTCGGCGCGCGAGAGGTCGAGCAGGTCGTTGGTCAGTTGCAGCAGCCGCTCCGCCTCGCCGAGCACGGTGCGGGCATAGTCGCTGTAGCGCGCCGACCCGAGCGGGCCGAACAGCTCCAGCATCATCGCCTCGGTGAAGCCGATGATGCTGTTGAGCGGCGTGCGCATCTCATGGCTCAGGTGCGCGAGGAAGCGCGCACGCATCGATTGCAGCGTGTCCTCGATCGCACGGGCGTCCGGCAGCTCCTTGGCGACCTCGCGGAATGTGCCGAGCCAGCCGATGCCCCCGTCCCATACCGTGGCGCTGATCTGCGTGCTGAGCCGCGCCAGCCGGCCGGACGGCAGCGCGACCTCGACCACGCCGGACTTGGTGGAGCGCATGGGCAGCGGAAACGGCCCGCGCATGCGGCCGGGCGCGCATTCGAACAACTGGTCCGCCGCCGGATTGGCAAAGCGCACGATGTTGTTGGCGTCGGTGACGATCACCGCCTGCTCGACCATGTAGGCCAGCGAATGGAAGCGGGCATCGGATACGGCGGCGAGGTCCGCCAGGCGGGTATCCGTCAAGGCCTCAGGCTTCGCCGAATCGTGATTTTCCATGCGCGCGCCCTGTGACACTGTTAAAAACGTTAACGTAAAGCCTTAATTGAAATCAAGCGGCAAGCATGAGCGACGAGCGTCCGGACAGGGCGTGTTGCCGGATTGCGCATCTTCCTTGTGTTCGCAGAACAGGATTGATAAGGCGTGGCGGCGTTTTCCGGGCCGCAGTAGCTCAGCTGGTAGAGCAACGCATTCGTAATGCGTAGGTCGGGGTTCGAATCCCTTCTGCGGCACCAGACTTCTCTTCGGGAGGGTTGTCTTACGCCGCCTGCGGAAACAGCTGCCATTTCTGCAGATGCAGGCCGATCTCCTGGCCGAGCGTAATCCCCTCGATCGACGGCAGTTCTATTTCGACCCCGGTATCGTGGCCGTAAATCTGCGCTTCGATGCGGTAGCGCGCGCCGCTCCTGCGTATCCCCGCGACTGTCGCCGAGCCGTGGCCGCTGCCATGGGGCAGGACCGCAACATGCTGCGGCCGCACGAAAGCAAGGCCCGTCCGTTCGGCAGGCCGTGGCTGGGGTCCGGGACTTCAAGGGTTCCGACGCGGAAGCGTTCGCCGTCGACGGTGGCTCTCAGGCGGTTCGTCTCCCCGATGAAATCATGCACGAACGGCGTTTCCGGGCTGTCGAAGACGGTCTCAGCAGTGCCGACCTGCTCGATCCGGCCCTTGCTCAGCACGACGAGGCGGTCCGCAAGTTCCAGCGCCTCATCCTGGTCGTGGGTGACGAACAGCGTGGTCAGGCCGGTTTCGTCGTGGATGCTGCGCAGCCACTTGCGCAGATCCTTGCGCACCCTGGCATCAAGCGCACCGAACGGTTCATCGAGTAGCAGTACGGAAGGGTCAATGGCGAGAGCCCGGGCAAGCGCGATCCGCTGGCGCTGCCCGCCGGACAGTTGGGAGGGTAGCGTCCACCATAGCCTTCAAGCTGGATCAGGTGCAGCAGCTTCTCGACCTTGTCAGCGATCTGGGCCTTGCCCGGCCGCTGGCCACGCGGGAGAATGGAAAGTCCAAAGCCGATATTGTCCGCCACCGTCATATGCTTGAACAAGGCGTAATGCTGGAACACGAAGCCAACGCGCCGCCGCTGCACGGGCCAGCTGCTTGTGTCCTCGCCGTTGAACAGGATGCGTCCGTTGCTCGGAAATTCCAGGCCGGCGACGATGCGCAACAGGGTGGTCTTGCCGGACCCGGACGGTCCGAGCAGCGCCACCAGTTCGCCGGACGCAATATCGACCGAGACATCGTGCAGGGCAGCGGCGCTGCCGAATTCCTGGAGATGTTCTGGAGTCTGATCTGCATCGCACTCTCCCTGTCAGTGGCGGCGGTTCGCGGCGAGCTCGTCGGCATGCCGCCATTCCAGCAGGCTCTTCAGCAGCAGTGTCACCAAGGCCAGCGTCGCCAGAAGCGAGGCGACAGCGAACGCAGCGACGAAGTTATATTCGTTGTACAGCACCTCGACGTGCAGCGGTGCCGTGTTGGTCTCGCCGCGAATGTGGCCGGAGACCACGGAGACCGCGCCGAACTCGCCCATCGCGCGGGCATTGCAGAGCAAGACGCCATAGAGCAGGCCCCACTTGATGTTGGGCAAGGTCACGCGCCAGAAGGTCTGCAGGCCGGATGCGCCAAGCGACAGCGCAGCTTCTTCGGCATCGTTGCCCTGCTCCTGCATCAGCGGAATCAACTCGCGTGCGACAAACGGGAAGGTGACGAAGGTGGTGGCCAGCACCAGCCCGGGAACGGCGAAAATAATCTCGATATTGTGCTCTTGCAGCCAGGGCCCGAACCAGCCGTGTGCACCGTAGACCAGCACGTAGATCAGCCCGCTGACGACGGGAGAGACGGAGAAGGGAAGGTCGACCAGGGTGATGAGCAGGCTCTTGCCGGGAAGTCGAACTTGGCGATGGCCCATGCCGCCATCAGGCCGAAGAGCAGGTTGAGCGGGACGGAGATTGCCGCGACAAGCAGGGTCAGCTTTACCGCTGCGATCGCATCCGGCTCCAGAACGCCTTCCAGATAGGCGCCGAAGCCCTGCCGCAGGGCCTCCACAAACACACTGAGCAGCGGCATGACCACAAACATCACGAGAAACAGGATCGCCGTTGCGGTCAGGCTCCAGCGGATCAGACGGGTCTCGGTGATAGCGGGGGTCATGCTCAGGCTCCTCGCGCCCGGCCCCACGCCTGCAGCAGGTTGATCACCAGCAGCAGGAGGAAGGAGGCGACCAGCATCACAGTCGCAATTGAGGTTGCGCCTGCGTAGTTGAATTGCTCGAGCTGCACGATGATCAGCAGCGGCGCGATTTCCGATTTCATCGGCATGTTGCCGGCGATGAAGATCACGGATCCATATTCCCCGACGGCGCGCGCGAATGCCATGGCGAAGCCTGTTGACAGCGCGGGCAGGATGGCCGGCAGGATTACGCGGCGAAAAGCTGTGATGCGTGTGGCGCCAAGCGTCGCTGCCGCTTCCTCGACCTCTGTGTTCAGGTCCTGCAGCACCGGCTGAACCGTGCGAACGACGAACGGCAGCCCGACGAAGATCAGCGCCACAACGACCCCGATCGGCGTGAAGGCAATCTTGATGCCCATAGGCTCAAGATACTGGCCGAACCAGCCGTTGCCGGCATAAAGCGCCGTGAAGGCGATGCCTGCCACCGCCGTCGGCAGCGCGAACGGCAGGTCGATGATCGCATCGACAATGCGTTTGCCGGGGAAGCGGTAGCGTACCAGCACCCAGGCCAGCAGCAGGCCGAACACCGCATTGAGCACACCCGCGAACAGTGCCGCCCCGAAGCTCAGTCGATAGGCGGCGAGCGCGCGCTGCGAGAACGCGACAGCGACAAACTCATCCCATGTCAGGCTGAATGTGCGCAGGAACACCGCGGACAGCGGCACGAGAACGATAAGGGCAAGATAGACCAGCGTGTAGCCAAGCGTCAGGTGAAAGCCCGGCAACACCCGCTGCACGCGCGTACCGTGCTGCCGGTTCTCCCGACTGCTGTCGCGTGCAGAGGATCCCGTTTTTCATCCAGGATAGCCTCGTAGGTCATAATGCCTATTATATCCATAGATATAATCACCAATCAAGATGGAATCGCGTGGTGTAGGAATCGCCTGCGGTTTTGGTCCCAATGGGATCAAGCGGGGTGTTGACCCCGTCGAAGCGCACCCAGTTGAATGCGATCCGCATGTTCGGGTTCAGCCACCAGTTCAGAGCGGTGTCGAACGTTTCTGCCTTGTTGCCGGCCCGTGCGCCGGGTGCTTCGCTGGCATTCAGGCGGTCGTAGCGAAAGCCGAGCTGCAGTGCCCCGAGGCCGCCGTCGCGGATGTCGAAGTTGCGGGTCGGGCGGATGCGGTCCAGCACCCCGTTGCGGTAGCTGGGCGACTCGCCCGTGATGGTCCAGGCACCGAAGACGTAGTAGCCGTTATAGTCGATCGCGGGAGAGCGCCGGTACGGTTCAGGTACAGTTTCCCGTATTCGCCCTGGATCAGCAGTGGCCCGTAAATGCCTGCAGCCTCGGCTCCCCAGTAATAGACATCCTCGACGCCGGTCACCGTGCCGCTATCGATGATGTTGCCGCCATCGACGCGGGAATTTGGACGGTCGGAGATGCGCAAGCTGTTGGGCGTGTCCCCGACGCGCTGGTTGGTGCGCCAGAAGCCGCTGGCGCCGAGGTGGACCAGGCGGCCGGCATCATTGATCGGTTCCCATGTCACGCGACTGTGGACGCCATAGCCTTCGTCCGGCGACGCATTCGACCGGGCAATCCCCTCGTTCTCGCCGAAAAAGCCGACCGCCGCCGTCCATTCGCCTTTTGCGTAGCTGGCGGAGACGCCGATTCTGCGTCCGGCCGCGCCGCCGCCAAAGGCGTTGGTGAACATGGCGCGCTCCTGGAAGATCAGCGCCGACAGCGAAGTCATCTGGTCAAGACTGAAGAACGCCTTGTGCTGCCCGACCGTGAAGGTGAACGGCTTCACACCCGTATAGGTGATATAGGCGTCATAAAGATTGACCTGGTTGCCCGAGAATTCCGTCTCCAGCCGATAACCGAAATCGCGGTAGAAAGTGCCCTCGAACCCGAAGCGGGCGCGGCGCAATCCAAAGCCGTTGTTGTAGTCGTAGCCGCCTGCACGTTCTGAATAGACGCTGTTCTCGACTTCGAGCACACCGCGCGTCTTGAAAGTGAAGTTGCCGAGCGGATCGCTGAAAACCGGACCCAGGTTGAACTGCACGGATTTGCCGGCCAGATTCTCCGTGTTCTCCAGTCGTTCCGTGGTGAATTCTGCCTGCTCTTTCAGGTCCTTGTTTTCAGTCTCCAGCGACTGCACGCGCTGTTCGAGCTGTTCGAGACGCTGCAGCAAAGCGCCGACGTCCGGCGCGCTCTCCTGCGCGTGCGCACCCTGAATCTGGGCGAATGCGGTTCCCGCCAGCAGGGTCAGGATCAGAGAGCGGTTGTAAACAGACATGGTCGGCTCCTGTCGTGAGGGTGTGCAAAAGGGGGCGACGTCAGCCGCCCACCGAGTTTCATGGGGATTGCGTGTGTGTTCAGCGTTTGGCTTGGGTGTAGATCTGGTCGAACAGGCCGCCATCGTTGAAATGTGTGCGCTGCGCCTTCGTCCAGCCGCCGAAGTCCCTGTCGATTTCCAGCAACGTGAGCTTGGGGAATTGGCCGGCGTATTTTTGTGCGGCGGCGTCCAGCCGCGGCCGGTAGTAATTCTTGCCGATGATGTCCTGCGCTTGCGGCGTGTAGAGAAACTCCAGGTAGCTCTGCGCGATCGCGCGGGTTTTCCTCCGGTCGACGTTGGCATCGACCAGGCTGACAGATGGCTCGGCGAGTATCGAAAGCGACGGCACCACCACTTCGAACTTGCCGGCACCCAATTCCCGGGCTGCAAGGAAGGCCTCGTTTTCCCAGGCCAGCAGCACATCGCCGATCCCGCGCTGGGCAAACGTCGTCGTCGCGCCGCGCGCCCGTGTCAAGCACCGGCACATTGCGGAAAATCTGCGAGACGAACTGCGCTGCAGTGCGCGCGGTGCCGCCGGGCTGGCGTAGCGCATAGCCCCAGGCAGCAAGGTAGTTCCACCGGGCACCGCCTGATGTCTTGGGGTTGGGGTGATGACCGAGACGCCCGGCTTCACGAGATCGTCCCAGTTGCGGATTGCTTTCGGGTTGCCCTTGCGGACCAGGAACACGATCGTCGAAGTGTAGGGGCGCTGTTGTGCGGCAGGCGCTTCTGCCAGTCAGGCGCGATCAACTTGGCGCGGGCAATCTCGTCGATGTCGTAGGCCAGCGCCAGCGTGACGACGTCCGCCGCCAGGCCGTCGATGACCGAACGCGCCTGCCGGCCGGAGCCGCCGTGGCTCATGCGCACGGCAAGCGTATCGCCGGACTTCGCCTTGAGCTGCTGCGCGAAAGCCGCGTTGATATCCTTGTAGAGTTCCCGGGTCGGATCATAGGAAACATTGAGCAGGCTGTAACTGGCGGCGGCGGCGTCCTTCCCTGGAACATGCTCGCCGCCGCCAGCCCGGCGGCGCTTGCCAGAACTGATCGGCGATCCATCCCCTTGCCTTGATGCGACATGTGCGACTCCAACTCCTCTAAAGCATTTTCTTATTCCTATATAATAGATAGGAATTGTCAATATAAAGGGCGTGGAAAAATAGATTGCTAAATTTTCCTCATCATATCAAAGGGATGGTTATTCGATCGGCGGCATCTCGACGCCATTGATGGCGTCGGCAAGCGACGTATGGTCGAGCACATCCATGGTCGCATGGTACACGTGTGAGAACACGCGGCGCAGATCGCAGCTGCTTTCGCTGTCGCAGTCGTCGCAGCGCCGGTACGCCGTGCGTGACAGGCAGGGCAGCGGCGCGAGCGGTCCGTCGAAAATCCGCACCACGGCGCCGAAGGTCACCTCGGCAGGGTCTTTCAGCATGGCATAGCCGCCGTGCTTGCCGCGGCGGGAATGCAGGATACCGCGATGCTTCAACTCAAGCAGGATCTGCTCCAGGAACTTGCGCGGAATGTTTTGCCGCTCGGCGATGTCGCCGATCATGATCGAGGGTTCGTCCATGTTCCGCGCCAGCTCAAGCAGGGCTTTCAGGGCGTACCGGGATTTCTGCGATAACATGCGTCAAGCTTTGCCACCTGTGGTGCCGCGTTTCAATGTCCTGTCGATCCATGCTCTCGGGAATTCTTCTTGTGGACGGCATGCCGGCGCCCGGTAAACTGGGCAATGACACGGATCGGGGATGTTCATGACAGAGCAGAGAACATACCGTTATTATGACCTGGTGCTGGCGGGGTTCGTCACCATCGTCATCTGCTCGAACCTGATCGGTGCCGGCAAGGTGGCGGAGGTGGAGGGTTCCGTTTCGGTGCCGGTATCCTGTTCTTCCCGCTCGCCTATGTGTTCGGCGACATCCTGACCGAAGTCTACGGCTATGCCCGGGCGCGCCGGGTGGTGTGGGCCGGCTTCGCCGCGCAGCTCTACATGTCGGCGATGGCGGCCGTTGTGGTCGCCATGCCGCCGAGCGCGGACTGGACCGGCCAGGCCGCCTACGAGGCGGTGTTCGGTTCGACCTGGCGGATCGTCGCCGCCTCGCTCGTCGCCTTCTTCTGTGGCGAGTTCGTCAATTCCTTCGTGCTGGCCAAGATGAAGCTGTGGACCAACGGCCGCCACCTGTGGAGCCGCACCATCGGCTCGACGGTTGCCGGGGAGGCGGTCGACACCCTGATCTTCTACCCGCTCGCCTTCTACGGCGTCTGGTCGTCGTCCGACCTCGGCGCGGTCATGCTCGCGAACTACGGCCTCAAGGTCGGCTGGGAAGTGGTGCTGACGCCGGTCACCTACCGGGTGGTCGGCTGGCTCAAGCGCGCCGAGCAGGAAGACTATTTCGACCGCACCACCAACTTCACCCCGTTCAGCCTGAAGACCTGACCGCCCCGCCCGCGCCGCCTCAGGCGATGTGCGGCTGGGCGAAGTCGCCATGGAGCGGGCTGTAAGGTGCGACCGGTTCGTCGACGTCGAAGAACGCCGGCAGCAGCAGGTCCTGGGTCAGCTCCAGCGGCGCGTCATCCTTGGCCGCTTCCTGCGCCTGCAGGGCGGAGACAAACGCATCCGCTGCAGCGTTACCGTCCGTCGTCACCGTCACGTCGCTGTCGACGGCGAGGAATGCCGTAACCGCCCCGTCTGCTGTGTAGGCCCAGAAGTCGAAGCCACCGCCGGCTGCGCCATCCAGCCCGACGCCCGACTGTACCTCCGCCCACGCGCCGCCCGGGCTGCTGGTGCGCAGATCAAGCACGTCGCCCGCATCGCCGAGCACGACGAGCGCGTCGTTGATCGGTGCCGCCGTGAAGGCGCTGTCGCGATTATCGGTCGCGTCGATGACATTCTGGTCGTTGAGGATGAGGTTGTTGTCGCCGGACCCGGTCAAGTCGAGGCGTTCGATGCTATAGGCGGCGAATATTCTGGGTGTCAGATCGATCTCCAGCCCGGACCCTTCAAGCGCCAAGGTGTCGTCGCCGAGACCGCCGCTTAGAAAAACATTGTTAATGGAAGAAATATAGACAATGTCATCGCCTGCGCCTGCATATACACTGCCCGTTACAGGCAGGCGAATAATGTCATTATAGTTACTGCCATCCACAGACAAACGCTCAATACTGGTAAGTGCGCCAGAGGCAATGACTCCGCCACCACTGGTCGCGGTATAGGTTAACGCGTTGATTCCACTCGTCTGCGCGACGAAGTCAACACCAGTAGTTGTTCCAATAAAACTGATGTAGGCGCTGTCATACCCAGCACCGCCGCTGACAACGTCATGGCCGCGCGTAAGGCTAAAGTATTCGTCTCCGTCGCCGCCGTTCAGGACGTCGTCAAATCGAGAGTCGTTGATGTTTAGGCTCTCGATACTGGTCGCCTGGCCGGATGCCAGGGTCTGACCGCCGCTGGTAGCGGTGTAAGTGAAATCCGGGCCGGATGACGAGCGCGCGACCGTCACCCCGGATGCGGCATCGAAAAGTTCAAACCGAGCGTATCGTTGCCTGCGCCGCCATCAACGGAGTCGAAGCCCCGACCGGGGTCGAAATAATCATACCCCGCCCCGCCGATGAAAATGTCGTCGCCATTGCCACCCGAGAAGCTGCCGCCCTGGTCGGGCGCGCGCACGATCAGGCGCTCGAAGCCCGTCACCTGCAGGCTTTCGGAAACACCGTTCACATAACGGTAAAGCCGTAAAGACCGCCGCTGACGAACACAGGAGAGCCGGAGAAATCGAGGTCGAGGACATCGTCACCGGCACCGCCGTCAAGCCGTCCCCCTTTGCGAAAACCCCGTGAAACGGTCGTCGCCGCCGCCAAGCGCCACATCCAGTGTCGCACCATCGGTGAGGCTGCGGGCATCGACCGTCTCCGCGCCTGTGCCGGCGATCGACAGACGCCCGCCAAGGCCGGCCAGCGAGACGCTTGGTGTGCTCTGCGCGGTCTCAATCGACAGGTTGGACAAGGTCAAATCGCCACCGTTCACCACAAAGGCCGGGTTTGCGCCGTCTGCGGTCACGGTGATGTCGGATGCACCATCGCCATTGATGTCGCCAAGAACCGTGAATGGCGCTGCTGTGACACTTAGTGGTCCATCGGTGAGCTGGAGCGACTGGCCGGTAAGGCTCGCATCAAAACGAACAATCTGACCGGTTTCCGCCTCGGCTGACAGGGCTTCCCGCAGGGACAGCCCTTGCCCATCCGCAGATTCAATAACGATATCACTGGTCTCGGCCAGTTCGTCTCCCGCTGTCGTCACCACGCGCGCCTGCGCACGGACAATGGTAACATCGCTGTCCACGGCGAGGAATGCCGTGACTGTCCCATACGCCGTGTAGGCCCAGAAGTCGAAGCCGCCGCCGGCTGCACCATCCAGCCCAACGCCGGACTGTACCTCCGTCCAGGAGCCGCTCGGGCTGCTGGCGCGCAGATCAAGCACGTCGCCCGCATCGCCGAGCACCACGAGCGCATCGTCGATCGGCGCTGCGGTGAAGGCGCTGTCGCGGGTGTCGGTCACATTGATGACGTTCAGGTCGTTGAGGGTGAGGCTATTATCACCGGATCCGGTGAGATCGTAGCGCTCGAAACTGTATGGAGTAGAACCAGATAGCAAGTTGATTACAATGCCTGCGCCATCGAGCGCCAGCGTGTCGTCGCCAATGCCACCACCTAAACTAAGTTGTGGGAAAGTTGAAATATAGACAAGGTCATCACCTGCATTAGCAGAGACAATTCCAGTTTTAAAAGGTGTATTACATCGTCATAATCACTAGAAACAATAATTATACTTTCAATACTTGTAAGTATGGCAGATGAAACAATTGCATCACCGCTCGTTGCGACAGCGGTGAATTCTTCTGCTCCAGTAGCGAGGGTAGTAAAATTAACGCCATTACCATTACTGTTGAAAGAGTAAAAACTTGGTCAAACCCTGCGCCGCCGCTGACGATGTCGTGACCACGCGTAAGGCTAAAATAGTCGTCTCCGTCGCCACCGTTCAGGACGTCGTCAAATCGAGAGTCGTAGATGCTTAGGCGCTCGATACTGGTCGCCTGGCCGGATGCCAGGATCTGACCGCCACTGGTGGCGGAGTAAGTGAAATCCGGGCCGGATGACGAGCGCGCGATCGTCACCCCGGATGCGGCAGCGTTAAAGTCCAACCCGAGCCCATCGTTGCCTGTACCGCCATCAACGGAGTCGAAGCCCCAGCCCACGTTGAAGGAATCATACCCCGCCCCGCCGATGAAAATGTCGTCGCCATTGCCACCCGAGAAGCTGCCGCCCTGGTCGGGCGCGCGCACGACCAGGCGCTCGAAGCCCGTCACCTGCAGGCTTTCCGAAACGCCGTTCACATAACGGTAAAGCCGTAAAGACCGCCGCTGACGAACACAGGAGAGCCGGAGAAATCGAGGTCGAGGACATCGTCACCGGCACCGCCGTTCAGTTGGCCCTTTGCGAACACACCCTCGAAGCGGTCGTCGCCGCCGCCAAGCGCCACATCCAGTGTCGCACCATCGGTGAGGCTGCGGGCGATGACGGTGTTGCCGGCGCTGACGCGGCTGGCGTCGATGGTGTCGCTGCCATAGCTGCGCACGGTGAACGCTCCGCTGTCCGAAGTCGCGAACGGCTTGTTGTCCAGGATCAGGGTTGCAGAGCCGTCGCTGGCGCGCAGCTCCACGCCCTCGAACTGGCGCACATCCGCAAGGGTCGCAAAGTCGAAGGTGCCTACGCCGGTGTAGACGAGGGTGTCGAAGCCGCCGCGACCGTCCAGCGTCGTGCCGGTGCGGGTCTCATCGGCGAAGCGCACCCGGTCGTCGCCTTCGCCGCCGGTGAAGCTGTCCGCTCCGCCGTTGGCGTTGAACACCAGCGCCGTGGTCACCGGCCCGCGCGACGGGTCGGTCGGCTGGCCGCTCACCACATCATTGCCGCTCGAGCCGTTGATGGTGAGGAACCCGCGCTGCGACGAGCCGGCCAGCTGCTGGGAGACCGTCAGCACGATGCCGGGGTCGGCCAGTTCCACCACCTCGATGTTGCGCACCTGGTCGAACTTGCCGGCCTGCGCCCGCACCGAGCCGGTCGCGCCGTCCGGGCGATACAGCACCAGAGTGTCGATGTCGGTCAGCGCCGTGCTGCCGCTGACGATGTCCGCACCGTCCAGATAGCCGGGCCGGAACAGAAACCGGTTATCCTGCCCGGAAATGCCGTAAAACTCGTCCCGCCCCGGGTGCCCGTATAACGCGCCATGATATGTGCCCCAAATAACACTCTCGATGCGTTCAAGCCTAGCAGCCCATGCACGCGCGGGCCAGAAAATTACACCAACGCAATAACCGGATCGCCGCAAAATGCGGTGCCCGCGCCGCCCCGCAACACCGTGCTTGAGCATCGGGGCGGCAGGGGCTAGAGACGGTCACTTCCCACACCACATTAAGGCCAGACCTTGGATCAGCCCGCAGGCTCCGACCCGTCCGACATTCGCCCGATCTCCATCGTCGACGAGATGAAGACCAGCTACCTCGATTACGCCATGAGCGTGATCGTGGCGCGCACTGCCCGACGTGCGCGACGGCCTGAAGCCGGTGCATCGGCGCATCCTGTTCTCCAGCCACGAGAACGGTTTCACCGCTGGCAAGCCGTACCGCAAGTCGGCGCGCATCGTCGGCGACGTCATCGGTAAATACCACCCGCACGGCGACGCGCCGATCTACGAGGCCCTGGTGCGCATGGCGCAGGACTTCTCGATGCGCGTGCCGCTGATCGACGGCCAGGGCAACTTCGGCTCCATGGATGGCGACCCGCCGGCGGCCATGCGCTACACCGAAGCCCGGCTCGCCAAGGTCGCCGACAGCCTGCTGGACGATCTCGACAAGGAGACGGTCAGCTTCCAGCCGAACTACGACGGGTCGGAGCACGAGCCGACCGTGCTGCCGGCGCGCTTCCCGAACCTGCTGGTCAACGGTGCCGGCGGCATCGCCGTCGGCATGGCGACCAACATCCCGCCGCACAACCTCGGCGAGGTGATCGCGGCCTGCCGGCTCTATCTCGACAACCCTGCCGTCAGCGTCGAGGAACTGCTGCAGGCGATCCCCGGCCCGGACTTCCCGACCGGCGCCATCATCCGCGGACGCGGCGGCATTCTCTCCGCCTATCGCACCGGGCGCGGCTCGATCGGCGTGCGCGCGCGCGCCGAGATCGAGGACTGGGGCAAGGATCGGCAGGCGATCATCCTCACCGAGATGCCCTACCAGGTGAACAAGGCGCAACTGGTCGAGAAGATCGCCGAGTGCGTGAAGGACAAGCGGATCGAGGGCATCTCCGATCTGCGCGACGAGTCCAACCGCGAGGGCGTGCGCGTCGTCATCGAGCTGAAGCGCGACGCCGTCGCCGACGTGGTGCTGAACCAGATCTACCGCTACACGCCCGCGCAGACCTCGTTCGCCATCAACATGCTGGCGATCAACGGCGGCCGCCCGGAGCAGATGGGCCTGAAGGACATCATCGCCGCCTTCATCGCCTTCCGCGAGGAGGTGATCACAAAGCGCACCAAGTACGAGCTGAACAAGGCCCGCGAGCGCGCCCACATCCTGCTCGGGCTGGTGGTTGCAGTCTCGAATCTCGACGAAGTGGTGGCGACCATCCGTTCGTCGGCCTCTCCGGCCGTGGCGCGCGAGAAGCTGCTGGCGCGCGACTGGCCGGCGACCGACATCCGCCCCTACCTCGCGCTGGTCGAGGCGGTCTCGGCCGAGCATATCGGCGACACCTACCGGCTCTCGGAAGAGCAGGTGAAGGCCATCCTCGACCTGCGCCTGCACCGTCTGACCGCGCTCGGCCGCGACGAGATCGGCGACGAGCTGAAGGAGCTGGCGGCCAAAATCGAGGACCTGCTCGACATCCTGCGCCACCGCACGCGCCGGCTTGACGTGCTGCGCGCCGAGCTGGACGAGATCGACCGCCAGTTCTCCACCCCGCGCCGTACCGAGATCCTCGATACCGAGGACGACATCGACGACGAAGACCTGATCCAGCGCGAGGACATGGTGGTGACCGTGACCTTGAGCGGCTACATCAAGCGGGTGCCGCTCTCGACCTACCGGGCGCAGCGGCGTGGCGGCAAGGGCCGCTCCGGCCTCTCCATGAAGGACGAGGACGTGCTCACCCGCGTGTTCGTCGCCTCCACCCATACCCCGGTGCTGTTCTTCTCCAGCCGCGGCCAGGTCTACCGCATGAAGGTGTGGAAGCTGCCGGAGGGCACGCCGCAGACCAAGGGCAAGGCGCTGGTCAACCTGCTGCCGCTGGCGGAAGGCGAGACCATCTCCACCATCCTGCCGCTGCCCGAGGACGAGGCGACCTGGGGCGCGCTGCATGTGATGTTCGCGACGGCGCTGGGCGACGTGCGCCGCAACAGCATGGACGCCTTCACCAACATTCCGAGCAATGGCAAGATCGCCATCCGCTTCGAGGACGGCTCGGACGACAGTCTGGTCGGCGTGGTGCTGTGCGAGGAGGCGGACGATGTGCTGCTCGCCGCCCGCTCCGGCAAGTGCATCCGCTTCAAGGTCTCGGACGTGCGCGAGTTCCAGTCGCGCACGTCGACTGGCGTGCGCGGCATGCTGCTGGCGGATGGCGACCAGGTGATCTCGGTCTCGATCCTGAACGGTCAGGACGTCAGCGTCGACGACCGCGAGGCCTATCTGCGCGCGGCTGCCTGGAAACCGGAGCCGTCAGCCCCGACCTTGCCGCCCGAACAGATGGCGGAGCTTGCGGCCCGCGAGCAGTTCATCCTCACCGTCACCGCCAACGGCTACGGCAAGCGCTCGTCGTCCTACGAATATCGCACCGCCGGGCGCGGCGGGCAGGGCATTGCCAACATCGAGACCAGCGAGCGCAACGGCGCAGTGGTCGCCAGCTTCCCGTGGACGCCAGCGACGACATCCTGCTCGTTACCGATCAGGGCAAGCTGATCCGCACGCCGGTCGCCGATGTGCGCATCGCCGGGCGCGCCACCCAGGGCGTCACCCTGTTCCGCGTGGCGGACGACGAGCATGTGGTCTCGGTCGCCCGCATCGCCGACGATGGCGCGCAGGACGACCTGCCCGAGGAGACGGACGCCGCGCCGGACCCCGGCCTGAGCGCCGGCCGCCTGGGCGTAAACGCCGCCGTCTTAACCCTCTTGCCGGGGTGCCGGGCGATTCAGGCATTGCGCTGGGCCGGGCCGGGCCGCTAGAAGCCGCGCAGGAAACGACCGGTCCCGCCACGGCGGGCAACTTGATCAGGGATTTTACGCATGGCCTCGACCGCACCGTCCGCTCAGCCGCGCTTGCCGCTGTTCTACAATTCGCTCGTGCCGCTGTCGCCGGCGCTGCACCGTAACCTGACCCTGGCCGACGAGCTGTCGATCGATTTCGCCCGCACCGCGCATGCCGTGCCGCTGACGGTCGAGGAATTCGTGATCGCCCAGCGCTATTACCCGATCGTGTTCGCGCCGGGCGACCCCGGCACCGCTGGCGCTGCTCGGCCTGGCTGAGGGCGAGAACCTGTTCATGGACGCCAATGGCGAGTGGAAGGAAGGCACCTACGTGCCGGCGTACATCCGCCGCTACCCGTTCATGCTCGCGCGCCTCAACCCGCAGGCGCAGGAACTGAGCCTGTGCTTCGACGACCAGGCTCCGGGCTTCAGCACCGGCGAGGCCGAGGGCAACCTGTTCGACGGCGACGGCCCGAGCCAGCGCACCAAGGATATCCTGAAATTCTGCGAGCAGTTCGAGGTCGCCATTCAACGCACCCGCCTGTTCATGGAAGAACTGAAAGAACTGGACCTGCTGCAGCCCGGCGAGGCGACCATCCAGGCCGGCGATACGCCGCAGGCGAGCTTCAAGGGCTTCCTGATGGTCAACGAGCAGAAGCTGCACGATCTGCGCGGCGACCAGCACCGCAAGCTGGTCAAGAGCGCCGGCCTCGGCTTTGTCTATGCCCATCTGTTCTCGCTCAGCCACATGCGCGAGATGTTCGCGCTGCGCGCTGCGCCGCAGCAGGCCTGACGCAAGTCGAACCTGGCCGGGCCCTCGGCGCAGCCGTTGCTTCGCCTCGCGCCATGACAGCGGCTTTTGCAAGCCTGCCCGGCCGGGTTCTCCGTCGCCCCTGACGAATCTGGGGTGCCGATTGTAGTCGAGAAAATCGATTATGATTGGCAAACTTATGAATTTTACACGGCTTCGTGTCGGGACTACTTGTGCAACGCATCACTGGTTGCACAAGGAGACATCGATGCTGACCGTAGGCGACACCTTCCGAACTTCACCGCCAAGATTCAGAACGGCACTGCGCTGCCCGCCGAATTCGAGACGATCACCGAGCAAAGTTACGCCGGCAAATGGAAGGTCGTGTTTTTCTGGCCGAAGGATTTCACCTTCGTCTGCCCGACCGAGATCGTCGGTTTCAACGAATTGGCCGGCGACTTCGCCGATCGTGATACGGTACTTCTCGGCGCCTCGACCGACACGGATTTCGTCCACCTGGCCTGGCGTCAGTCGCGCGAGGACCTGGCGGCTGTAACATTCCCTGGATCGCCGACCAGAAGAAGGAGCTGGCGTCCGCGCTCGGCATCCTCGACAAGGCGGAGGGCGTCGCCCTGCGTGCGACCTTCGTGGTCGATCCGGAAAACATCATCCGTCACGTCAGCGTCAACGACCTCTCGGTTGGCCGCAACCCGAAGGAAGTGCTGCGCATTCTCGATGCACTGCAGACCGATGAACTCTGCCCGTGCAACTGGCAGAACGGGCAGGACGTCCTGCGCCCGGCCGCCTGAACCAGTTCCGGCTGCGGCCTGTCCCCCTCTCCGCCGCAGTCAGAACATCGGGGCCGTATGGCGCATGCGCCATGCGGCCCCGACCGCCCCTGGAGATACCCCATGACACTCGACGCTCTCATCGCCGCTCTGCCTGACTACGCCAAGGATCTGCGGCTGAACCTGTCCTCCCTGCTGGCGGAGGATATCCTGACCGACCAGCGCAAATATGGCCTGCTGGTTGCCTGCGCTCACGCCACCGGCTACCGCCCGCTCATCGTCGCGGCCGAGGCGGAAGCGTCCGCCAAGCTCGACGCGGCGGCCATGACCGCCGCCAAGACGGCTGCTGCCATCATGGCGATGAACAATGTCTATTACCGCTTCGTGCACCTCGCCTCGAACAAGGAATACGGCAAGCTGCCTGCCAAGTTGCGCATGAACGCGATCAGCCGCCCCGGCATCGACAAGTCGGACTTCGAACTGATGTCCCTGGCGGTCTCGGCGATCAACGGCTGTGGTTTGTGCATCGACTCGCACGAGCAGGTACTGCGCCAGCACGGCGTCAGCATCGAAGTCATCCAGACTGCCGCCCGCCTCGCTGCAGTCGTGAACGCCGTGGCGAAAACGCACCAGGCGATTGCCGGGAACTAATATAATAAATTGAATATCAAGAGAATTGGTAGCGGAGGAGGGATCAGGAAAATCGCCGTAATGCCCTGAAAGATCGACAATTTGGTTCCGCTCAATAACCGAATACCCCCACTGGTACCCCCACGCAAATCTTATGCACAAACAAGCGATCAGGACCCTTCAGAAGGCGCGTTTTGCGGATGATCGCGCAGGAAGTTGCCTCCTTAGGCCCTGATCATGGTCAATTGGTCCCGCCTAGCGATCACCTGAATTTTGCCAATCTCACTCTGTATGTCCGAGTCCGCCAGATGCAGTCACTCCCGCTTGTGGGGTTGAATGTACGGTTTCACCTGCTGCGCGCCGAGGCCATCGCAAAGATCGCGCAGCCCCAAGTAGGCACTCCTGCCTTAGCGCCAGCGTGCGCGTTCGGGTGGTCCAAATTGGCGGAAAGGGTGGGATTCGATACATGAACGTATTGACCTGCTCCCTGAAATGTGACCGTTTTTGGTAGAGTCCGACGCCAAGGAGTCGGACGATATGAAGCAAAGCAGGTTCAACGAAGAGCAGATCATTGCGATCTTGAAGGAGCAGGAAGCTGGGATGGCGACGGCGGAGGTTTGCCGCCGTCACGGGATCAGCTCGGCAACGTTCTACAAGTGGAAGTCGAAGTTCGGCGGTCTGGATGTGTCCGAGGCCCGGCGGCTGCGGTCGCTCGAGGAGGAGAACTCGCGGCTGAAGAAGCTTCTGGCCGAGGCGATGCTCGACAACGCGGTGCTGAAGGATCTGGCATCAAAAATGGTAACGCCCGGCGCCAAGCGGAAGCCGTCGCCCATGCCCGGGAGCATCACGGGGTGAGCGAGCGTCGGGCGTGTGCACTGGTTGGTGTGAGCCGAAGGGTGATCCGTTACGAGCCGACGAGGCCGGATGACGGAGCGCTGCGGCAACGGTTGCGTGAGCTGGCGGCGGAGCGCCGCCGGTTCGGTTATCGCCGCCTGGGCTACCTGCTGGCGCGGGAGGGCATCGCACCCAACCACAAGAAGCTGCTGCGCATCTATCGCGAGGAAGGGCTGCGCGTGCGTCGCCGTGGTGGCCGGAAACGGGCGCTGGGTACGCGCAGACCGATGGTGCTGCCGGATGGTCCGAACCAGCGCTGGTCGCTCGACTTCGTCTCCGACAGCCTGATCTGCGGTCGGCGCTTCCGCATCCTGTGCGTGGTCGATGACTACACGCGGGAGTGCCTGGCGCTGGTGGCCGACACCTCGCTGTCCGGGGCTCGGGTGGCGCGGGAACTAACCAGCCTGATGGGCAGCCGTGGCAAGCCGCACACGGTGGTCAGCGATAACGGCACCGAACTGACCTCGTCAGCCATCCTGCGCTGGTCGCAGGAGCGGCGGGTCGAGTGGCACTACATCGCGCCCGGCAAGCCGATGCAGAACGGCTTCGTGGAAAGCTTCAATGGCCGCCTGCGGGACGAATGCCTCAACGAGACCCTGTTCACCTCGCTGGCCCATGCCCGGTTCGTGCTGGCCGCCTGGCGGCACGATTACAACACGGTCAGGCCGCACTCGAAACTGGGCGGGAAGACCCCGCCGAGATCGCCGGCCAACGTGTCTGGGGCATGCCCCAGACACGTTGCCATCCCATCAAACAACCATCATGAAGGAGCCCGACTCTACCTCTGACTGGTAACAATCAGGGGAGCAGGTCAAAGCAGCCAAATGGTGGTCCGGAGGGATTCGGCGACTGGCGCCGTCTGTGAGCAAATTGGCGCGGACCGTGAATTCCATCGCGAGTGCTTGGGCCTAGTTCAGGCGCATCGAAGGAGGAATACATCATGTTCAATACCAATCACAAGACCGCCCTCGTCACCGGTGCATCGTCCGGTATGGGAAAAGAAATTGCCAAGAAGTTGGTCGCAGACGGATACCAAGTTTATGCCGCTGCCCGCTCGATCGACAAGATGAAGGACTTGGCAGCCATTGGAGCACATCAATTCGTCTCGATATCTCGAAAGGCGATGAGATCGAAGCGGCCGTGGCGCAGATCATGAACCAGACCGGAGGCGTAGACGTCCTCGTCAACAATGCAGGCTTTGGTCTTTATGGTCCGATGGAGGAAATCGCCATCAGTGAGGCGCGCTACCAGTTTGAAGTCAACTTGTTTGGCGCAGCGCATCTGACCCAGCTCCTGCTTCCGGCGATGCGCGCAAAGGGCGCGGGTCGGATCGTCAACGTCAGTTCGATGGGCGGGAAAATTTATACCCCCTCGGCAGTTGGTACCACGCCACCAAGCATGCTCTGGAAGGTTGGTCCGACTGCCTTCGGCTCGAGCTCGCACCTTTCGGCATTGACGTTATCGTGATTGAACCGGGTCTGATCGACACCGGCTTCGGGGACGTGGTCGCCGACGGGCTCCGCGATCGGTCGAGCAATGGTCCTTATGCAAAGCTGGTGGAAGCGATCGTTCGCGGCACCCGCGAAACATATGAAGGAGGCAAGAATTCGCCTCCAAGCGTGATTGCAGACGTGGTCAGCCATGCGGTCGCTGCGCGCAGGCCGCGCACACGCTATGCCGCCGGCAAGTTCGCCAAGCTGCTGATCGGTATGCGCACCTGGCTTGGTGACCGGATGTTTGATCGCATCATCATGAGCCAGGCTGGCTGATCATGGCGCAGAGCCCGGCAGATCGATGCAAAATCCCGCCCGGTTTCTGGCGCGCGGTGGAGACGGCGGGCATTCGTTCGTCCGATCTCCTCCACCGCGCGCAGCTGCCGCTCAACTTGGCGCTTTCGGCGGATGGCGTCGTGACGACGGACCAATATTTCGGCCTGATGACTGCTTTGGGAGAGCTGTCGCCTATTCCTGCAATAGGCCTGCACCTCGTCGAGCATGCGGATACTGCGGCGCACCCGCCGTCAACTGTCGCGGCCTTTATGCGCGCGATCTCCGTGATGGTCTTGCGCGGCTTGCACGGTTCAAGCGGCTGTGCACGGCAGAAAGACTGGTGGTGAACGAAGCGGAGGGTCAGTGTGTCGTCACCACCGAATGGCTCCATGCCTCGAGCGCTGAGCCCGACGTCAGCGTTGACCTAACTTTTGCCACGTTGGTCGAACTTTCAAGGCGCGGAACAGGGACAAACATTGTCCCGTGGGCGGTGGAATTCAGCCGCAAACGGAGCGCTTCGGATCACTACGCGCGATATTTTGGAGTACCGGTTCGCTTCGGATGCACGCGCAACGCGCTAATTTTTCACGCAGCGGATTTCGATCAGCCCTTTCCGGGACACAATGCGGCAATGATCGCCTTGATGTCAGAGGCACTCAATTCGGAATTACAACAGCTTGATCGCCCGGTGACTGTATCGCAGCAGGTCGTCAGTGCGCTCAAGTCCCGCCTGCCAAGTGGCCGGCCCGAAATTGGTGATGTGGCGCGTCAACTGGGATTCAGCGAAAGGACTCTACAGCGTCGCATCACCGAAGAAGGTACAAGCTTCAAGGAGTTGCTCGTCGAGGCGCGGCAGGAGACATGTCGTCGGCTGCTTGCCGACCTTGCTGTGCAAATTGACGAAATCGCTTACCTTCTGGGGTATCAGGACACCCGTTCCTTCTACCGGGCATTCAAGGACTGGGAAGGTGTTACCCTGCGACTTGGCGTGATCTCCATGTTCGTACCGAGGCGGACACTAGGTATGCGAGAAGCGCTGCTCACTAACCCGATCGGCGGCGTATCCGCCGTCCAAATCGGCGGCAAACAGAACTTTGACGAAGTTGTGGCCGTCGTTTCGGCCCCATCGTTGGTCTGTTAGGAGAAGAAGCATGTCTGATCCACTCATCGTGTTCGCGCGGATCAAGGCCAAAGACGGGAAGGCCGACGCTTTGGGAGCTGCTCTCAGGTCGATCGTGACGCCGAGTCGGGCAGAGCCGGGCTGCCTTTCGTACGTCCTGCACCGCGCAATCGAAGCGCCAAATATATGGATCGTTTACGAAACGTGGGAGTCACCGGCTGCGCTTAATCACCATTTCGAGCAGCCCTATATGGTCGCCCTCCTCAATCAGGTGCCGAATCTCGTCGAGGGCAATGTCGAACTTACCATGGCGGCGATCGTCGAATAACTTATCTTTATGAATTGGATGGCTCGAGTGATAAGCAATCAAAGTTGCAGAAAATGCAATTATTCTATATTATGAGAGACATAAATTTTACGAGATAAAGTTCAATTCTTGGATTTTTACTTATTGACATAATAGATACGGGATGATTTATTCTTACAGGACGCTCATTCCCCGAGCGACATTCGTTGCAAGGTCGAGCCATGCCTGCGCTGCTGCAGACCGATAGCCGTTACGCCTCCATGCCATCGTCATACGCCATTCGAGCGCTGGCTTGGTCAGCGACAGGATCTGGGTCGCGCTGGTAGCGTAATTCTGTGCAATCAGCTTGGGCAGGTAAGTCACGCCCATACCGCTCTCGACCAAGGCCAACATGAAAGTGACCTGACTTGACTGGGCGGCAATCTGAACCTTGATGCCTTCCTTGCGATACGCCTCGATCATTGTGGCATGCATCACGAAACCATGGTCGAAAAGGATGGCTGGCACATCTGCGAGAGCGCCAAGCGTGACACTACCAACTTGTGCGAGCGGATGGCCGACAGGTAGAACTGCGACAATTGGCTCTCGCCGCATCTCCGCTGCATCGAATTCGTCAGGAATAGGCTGAAGCAGCCCGGCGAGGTCGACCTCGCCGCTGCGAAGCGCTTCCTGAAGATGGGCGCTCCCATGCTCCATCAATTGGACCTCTATTCCTGGATAGCATTGCCGAAAGCGGGAAAGGATCGGCGCAAATAGCGCTTCCCCGCCAACCGTCGGAATGCCCAGTCGTAGAGTTCCCCGTTTGAGACCTTGAAGTTCCTGCAACTCCGACAGGAGATCCTCGCGCGCACCAAGAAGACCCAGCGCCCTACGGTAGACGATTTCACCAGCGGCCGTTGCAATGACGCGTCGGCCCGACCGGTCGAGCAGCGGCGCTCCCAGCACCTCTTCCAGCTGCTTGACCATTTTGCTCACTGTCGACTGCGTCGAAAACAATACGCGCGCAGCTTCTGTGAAGCTGCCCTGTCGCACCACTTCGACGAAAACCGCAGACTCTTGAACTCCATGCCATTCCAATAGCGACTTCTGTCCATTCCGAACATTCATTTTTGAATGAGCGAACTTGGGATAGGACGTAGCGCGGCAGCAGAGCCGGTCTTCCTCAATCACAGGAGCGATAACGTGACCAAGAAAATTCTATTCATCGTTGGCGACTACGTCGAAGATTACGAAATCATGGTGCCGTTTCAGGCATTGGAAGCCCTGGGTTACACGGTCGAGGCGGTTTGCCCTAACAAAGCGCCCGGCGATACGGTTGCCACGGCTGTACATGATTTCACCGGAGATCAAACTTATTCGGAAAAGCTCGGACATCGATTCCAGATCAATGCTGATTTCAAGGCTGTAAATCCGGAAGATTATGCAGGCCTCGTTGTCCCCGGCGGACGCTCTCCGGAGTATCTGCGCTTGGACCCCGAAGTCCTGGCGATGGTGCGGGCATTTGCCGACAAGCCTCTGGCCGCAATCTGCCACGGGCCGCAACTTATTGCGACCGCTGACATAATCAGAGGTCGATCAGTGTCCGCCTATCCTGCTTGCCGCCCTGATATCGAGACCGCCGGCGGGACGTATGTCGAGCTCGGGATGACCGAAGCCGTTACCGACGGCACGCTCGTCACTGGCCCCGCCTGGCCCGCTCATGGTGCATGGCTCAAACAGTTCCTCGTCGTTCTCGGTGCCGAGATTCGCATCTGACCCCTCGATCATGGCCAGCGGTCACGAAAGATCGCTGGCCAACCTAAGGTAGCGTCATGCAACAAATTCAGAGCACTGATAGCGGCGCGCTCATAGCGCGGTTGCAAAGCATTGTCGGCCGTCGCCATGTGCTGGTCGATGACGATCGCACTCGCCGATATACAAACGGCTACAGGTTCGGCGGCGGACCGGTGCTCGCGGTCATAAGACCAGGTACTCTTGTCGAACAATGGTTGGTCCTTGAAGCTTGTGTGGCAGCAAGGGTTATCATCATCGCACAAGCTGCGAATACCGGATTGACGGGCGGATCGACACCTGACGGCAGTTATGACCGCCCGGTGATCATTATCAATACTCTACGGATCAAGGGGTGCATCTGATCGACGACGGTCAACAAGCTGTCTGCCTGCCGGGCACCACCCTTTATGAATTGGAAGCCCTTCTCAGCCCGCTGGGCCGAGAGCCACACTCTGTCATCGGCTCGTCCTGCTTCGGCGCATCTGTCATCGGCGGAGTATGCAACAATAGCGGCGGCGCACTGGTGCGACGCGGCCCCGCTTACACTCAGCTTGCTCTATATGCGCGTGTAGATGAACGGGGTTGTCTCCGCCTTGTCAACCATTTGGGCATCGACCTCGGAACCCAGCCCCATGAAATCCTGACCCGCTTGGAAGGGGGCATTTCTCCGCAGCCGATATCGAACGTGCACGCGACAGGCAGGCTTCCGACCATAACTATGCCGAACATGTCCGGGACATCGATGCACCAACACCTGCACGCTTCAATGCCGATCCCACCCGCCTCTATGAGGCGTCAGGAAGCGGCGGAAAGGTCATGGTCTTCGCGGTTCGATTGGATACGTTTCCCAAGGAAACAATGAGTCAAGTTTTTACATCGGCACGAACAATCCGGCGGAATTGACCCTGCTGCGGCGCGACATTCTGTCATCGTTCCAAAGCTTGCCCATCGCCGCAGAATACATGCATCGCGATGCGTTCGATGTTGCGGCCACCTATGGAAAGGACAGCTATCTCGCCATTCGCCATTTCGGGACGGAGCGCCTTCCCTGATGATCGCTGCAAAGGCCTGGCTTGACCGATTGGCAACCCGCATCCGGTTCTTGCCCGACAGCCTGTCCGACCGTTTACTGCAACATGCATCAAGCCTGTTCCTCAGCATCTTCCTCGTCGAATTGTCGACTGGCGGGACCGATACGAGCATCATCTGATGATCCGCGTTGCCAAGGATGATGTAGAGGAGATGATGCACCGTCTCCTCGAGACATTCCCGTCTGCCGATGGCGACTTCTTTGCCTGCACGCCGGATGAAGGAGAAGCTGCGTTTCTTCACCGCTTTGTTGCTGCCGGGGCCGCAGTGCGCTATCGGGCGGTTAATGATCGCATAGTTGAAGACATTGTCGCGCTGGATGTAGCGTTACCACGCAATTGCCGCGACTGGACCGAACAGCTTCCAGAAGACATTGCGGGATCAATTATCCAACAACTGCGCTACGGTCATTTCCTGTGCTTTGTGTTCCATCAAGACTATATAGTCAGGAAGGGGCAGACCCCGCCACGCTGGAGCACGCGATGTTGGCTTTGCTCGACAAGAAGGGAGCCGAGTATCCTGCCGAGCATAATGTAGGCCATATCTATACGGCCAAGACCGCATTGAGGGACCACTACGAAGAGCTCGACCCTTGCAATGTCTTCAACCCCGGAATCGGCGGGACGGACCGGATGGCCCGCGCGGCTTGCTACTTACCGACGACTGGCAGCACATGATCGACAGCACCAGCGTTCGCGGCCATGTTTTGGCAGCGGGCGGAAAAGGGGGCAGTTAAGAACGCTCTTGGTCGATCACGCGGCGGCTTTTCGAGCAAAATCCAGGCCCATTGCGACAATCAGGGACTGCCTCTCGGCTTCATCCTGACCGGCGGGAGGCCTCCGATTACGCCGCTGCCGAGCCGCTGATGGAGATCCCGGTCGCCGCGCCCAAGGCGCTGCTGGCAGACAAGGGCTATGACGGCGACCGCTTCCGGGAGAGCCTGCTGATCCAGGGCATCCTGCCGATCATTCCACCCCTCTCGAACCGCAAGGTGCCCGAGCGTCCCGACTATCGTCGCTATCGTGACGGCAACCGCGTCGAGCGCATTTTCGGCAAACTCAAGCAACAGTGCCGCATCGCTACCCGCTACGACAAGACTGTCCTATCCTTCGAGAGCTTCCTCAATCTCGCAGCCACCCGCCTTTGGCTCAAGTCTTTTGTCAACACGGCCTTAGACCTGCCAGGCGACTCGCGCCCCAATTCCGGTCGTCCGATGACGTTGCCCGGGCAAATGCTTGAGAGACAGCTGTTGTCAGTAGCCGACATTCAACCGCCCCACACGCAATGTCGGCAAGTCCCAGTTTCAGCCAATGCTGGCGATTAACCGCTCCGCCCGCATTCAGGTGATTTGCCGACATGCCCACAATGACCGAGCAAGTGGCGCGCTGCGTTCACCACCCTTGGCGGTGAATGCCCTACCCTTCCCTACGGCAAGGCTGCCGCAACCTCGACAGATAGGAAGCAGTCCATTGGGGGTATTGAGCGTCAATTCAGCCCTACGGCGATACCCCAAAATACCCCAAGCCGTCGAAACGCGATGATTTTACTGGTCGTAAGTCGTAAACTCGAGCCGCTCAAAATCGTGCAAATTCAATGGCTAAGTAGCTACGTCTAAAGCGGATACTCGATACCGTTCGAGTCCCACATTCATGAATTTTTGTCGTTTATTTTCAGTTATTTACTGAGTTTGGTAGCGGAGGAGGGATTCACACGAAAACATAAGATACTGATTTATAACAACGTTCTTGATCGTCGTGCCGATAATTCCGCTCAATCCACCCCAATTTTACCCCTTCGCGACAGGCCGTGCCGAAATATCGACAGGCCGACATGCGCGATCCCTGCTACGCCCGAGAACGCGGCTGTTTACAGTGTGATCGCAGAAAGGACCGCAGACTATCGACAAACACCACGGTTGCACGGCCGACCTTGGCTGCCTCGATGTCGCCGGAAGCGATGAGCTGGTAGATCTTGGATTTGCTGAGCCCCGTCATCCGTACTGCGTCGGGAATGCGAACGCTTATCGGCCCAATCGGGGCGCGTCGTCGCCATTCGTTGCAGGCTGCCGGGCCGACATCGGACTATTTCTTACGTGCCCGGCTGAACGAGCGGTCGCTCGCCAGGAAGCCGCTAAGCATGAATGGAATGAGGTCCGGTACGGACTCGCGTCGGCCGTAGGCCGCCTCATAGGCCTCGGCGTAGTCGTTCAGCGCTTCGATGAGATCCGGCATGACGTTGATCGTGATCTTAGCCGGCGTCCGATCGGGCAGCCTTGGCAGCTTCAAATCAGCCATGACGGCCTCCCCAGGGTCCGGGCAATATGATGTCTTTGTGCACGACCACCCGTAGCGGCCAGCCGGGACGCACGCGCAAGGTCGGCTGGATATTGAGATTGCGCGTGACGAGCTGATCGCCGGCGCGCGCGCCG
The DNA here is from genome assembly GCF_005144965.1 of Hankyongella ginsenosidimutans. GTDB lineage: Bacteria > Pseudomonadota > Alphaproteobacteria > Sphingomonadales > Sphingomonadaceae > Hankyongella > Hankyongella ginsenosidimutans. The sequence continues at coordinate 871,578 of NZ_CP039704.1, read as the reverse complement.
CTCTGCTGCGCTGACTCGCGGATCGCCCGGACAAGGTCGCTTTCGGTGCTGCCGAAGCTCAATTCAGTGCCGACGCCCAGCAGTGTCGACAGGGCGACGCCCTTCAGAAGTTGCCAAGTATGCCGGTCGATCCGGTCGGACAGACCCGCATAGCCCTGCGTATCGGTCGCCGGCACATTGTCGATACGAATCGACGAGCCGTCGGGCAGGATAATCCGCTGCCAGACGACCAGCGCACGGCTCTGCCCAAACGCTACAACGCTGTCGTAGCTGCCGATCAGCCGCGATCCTTGCGGAATGAGCAGACCGCGCCCGGTCACACTGTCATAGACGTTCTCCGTGATCTGCGCGGTGACGAGCCCGGGAAGATCCGAGTTGAGCCCGGTTATGAGGCTCGCGGCAATGATGCTGCCGGCCTGCAAGGTCCAAGGCGATACGGACTGCGCCAGCGCGTGCGGATTGATGTCGTCGTCGCGATTGGCGTGGCCGACCAATTCGTTCTTGCGCCCCTGGGCGTTAGGATCTCGGTCAGGGTCGAGGAGCGGCTTGGCAGTCTCGGCCGATGCTGGCGGAACACTTGCATCGGTAGTCACCGGTGCAGGGGCGGCGGCGCGACCGCCGCCCGCCAATTGCAGCATGACGCCAGACTCGCGTGCGGCCTTCTGCTCAGCGGCGATGCGCTGGCGCTCGGCTTCGGCTTCCTGCGCGGCCCGGCTCACCGCATCGGCAGCGGGGTCAGGGGAACCATCCCGCCAAGCTGCCGCTGGCGCTCGAGGATCGGCCGCCCGAGATCACCGGGAAGCGGTAGCCCGAGCTTCGGCACGTCGCCATAGCTCGTCGGCGCGCCCGCGAGCGCATCAGGCGGCGCCTTCGCGCCAACCAGCTTTTCATCGCTTCGTGCGATCAGGCTCAGGGTCGCGGGCTTGAGCGCCAGCCAGGCGACGCCGATGATCGCGGTCGAGCCGGCGGCAGCGATGGCGACGATCGCACCGCGGCGAAAACGGGTGACGCGGCCCGGCGCCGCGCGCAGAACGAGCGTTTCGGGGTCGGCTTTGGCGCCGCGATCGGCGCGGAAGAAGCGGTTGGATCGGTCACGCGCCCCTCCCGGCCTTGCGCTGCCGGCTCTTCGGCTGGGCGGCGGTGATACGGACAATCTGCTGTTTCTTGCCGCCAAGGCGCAGCTCGGCGACACCGAACAGGCGGTCGACCACATAATAGCGGCCGGCGACGCGATAGTTGACGAGCTGGGCCTCGCCATCCTCGCCAATCACGAACAGCGGGGCGCCTCACCCACGGCGATCGCAGGCGAGAACTCGATGTAGGTCTGCCGCCCATCGTCGAACGCGCGCAGCGGCCGCCAGGCCGGCTTGTCGCCCGAGATCGCATAGTTGAAGTTGAGGCTTTCGACCGAGAGGCCCGACGCGATCGGCGTCGCCGCCACGGCTGCATCGCGCTGACGCCGGAGCGCGATCAGCTCGTCATGTGGATAGGTCCAGGAGATCGCCGCCATCGCGGTCGCGGGCGTGCTTTCGAGCTGGAGATGGTAGGTCCGGCGATCGGTAGCAATGACAAGGTTTGTGCGTAGGCCCGCCGAAAACGGCTTGACGAGGATGTGCACGCGCTTGCTTTCGCCGATGCCGCTGGTGGTATCGCCGACAGTCCAGCGCACGGTGTCGCCGGCGGCGACGGACACAATCGTTTCGCCCGGCTGCAAGGCAATGTCGGTGATGCGCTCGGGCGCGGCATAGAGCCGGTAGAGCACGCCTTCCGCCCAGGGATAGACCTGGACGGCATATATATATCCCGCGCTCGACGGCTCGCGCAGTGCCGCCCGGTTGGCGGCAGTGACGCGCGCGGTGGGTGACGCGGGTTCGCGGCTCTGCGCAGCGACGCCCATGGCAAGCGCCATCGCGCTCGCCGCCAGGATGAGGGCACGGATCATTGGTCGGTCCTTTCGGGGATGGTGCGGCTGCGGGTTGAGCAAGGGTCGGATCGAGCGGCGAGCCCAGCGGAATGTCGGTGGGCGGCGCGACCGGGAGTGATTGTGCGGGATCGGGCACGGCCGATGGTTGCGGCGAAGGCGGCCGGTCCTGAGGCGTTTCCAGTTCGCGGCTCCAGTCGATCGCGTCAACATAGAGACCGAGCGGGTTTTTCGGAGCACATCGGCCAAGCGCGGCGGCTTGATCTTCACCGTGAGCATCGCCGTCCAGCGTGACGTGCTGGCGAGGCTTCCCGCTCATATTGCTGCTCGGTCCATTTGACCTGGAAGCTCGTATCCGACGCGCGGACGACGCTCGTCACCTGCACCGAAACCGTCTTGCGCCCGACATCGGCGAACGGATTGGAGGTGCGGGCATATTCGCCGAGGAACAGTGACGCACGTTCGGTCGCGAAATCATAGGCTGATAGCCAGTTTTCACGCATCAATACCGGATCGAGCGAGCGCGCTCGAACGCCGGTGATGAACCGGCCGAGGAACCATGCGATCTGCGGATCGGTCGGCCGATAGTCCTTGGCGGCAGGCGCGACGGCCTGTGCTTGCCCGAGTGCATCGACCTCGACCACATAGGGCACGACGCGGCTTTGCATCGATTGCCAGACCAGCGCGCCCGACAGACCAGTGGTCAGGAACAGGCCGCCGAAGGCCATCAGCCGCCAGTTCTTCGCCTGTGCGCGAGCCGAGCCGATACGCTCATCCCAAAGCTGGCCCGCTCGTTGGTAGGGTGTCTCGGGTTCGGGCGTTCGCCCATAGCGCTGCAATGCGCGTCGAAATTTCATCGCTCAGTCCCTTTCCTTGATGTCTGGAGTGGCGCCAGCGCCGCCGCGGTCGCCGCCCTGGATTGCGTGGATCGCCATCTGGCGGCGGTGGCGAGCATTCTGGCTGGCATGAAGCTTCTGCGCCCAGGCGGGTGTTCCTTCAGCTGCGCCTATCGGCGCGGCTGCGGGCGGCGCCGCCGGCACGGGTGCTTCCTGCTTCCCATGCGGCGCGCTGCCCACGATCGGCGGCAGCGCTAACGCCGAGACCGCCGCTCATCCGGTTGGCAGCCGCGCCGCGCATGGCGGTCGCAACGCCGCCGAGGCCCGCGCCGACGCTGGTCGAGCCCGAGGTTTCCTGCCCGAGCTTGTAGGCAGTGGATGCGGCAGACCCCATCGATGTACCGGCGCGGATCGCGCCGAGACCGGCCCCGCGAGACCGCGTGCCGCGCCGACGGCGCCAGCGCCTGCCATCGCAAGACCTCCGCCGGCAAGCACGGTAGTGGCGATCACCGATCCGGCGCCGAGCTGCGGCGCGCCGGCGACGAGGCCGGATGCGATTCCCGGGCCGAAGATGGAGAGGCCAAAGATCGCGAGGCTCGCGAGCATCAGCGACACGGCCTGTTCGATCGACACCTCGTCGCCGGTGATCGCACTGGTGAAGTCGGCGAAATAGTTAGAGCCGATGCCGACGATGACCGCGAGCACCATGACCTTGATGCCCGAACTGACGACGTTCCCGAGCACCCGTTCGGCGAGGAACGACGTGCGGTTCCACAGCGCAAAGGGCACGAGCACGAAGCCGGCGAGCGAAGTAAGCTTGAATTCGAGGATTGTGATGAAAAGCTGGATCGCGAGGATGAAAAAGGCGGCGATGACGACGACCCAGGCGATCACCAGCACGGCGATCTCGATGAAATTGTCGAAGAAGGCGATCGGGCCAACCAACTCCTTCGCCTGCTCGAGGAGCGGCCATGCTGCCTCGAAGCCGGTCCCGGCCAGCTTGCCGGGTCGCAATAAATCGTCAGCCGTAATCGCGCTGCCCCTGCGGTGAGGCCGAGGCCGGCGAAGCTGCGAAAGATGATATCGGACAGTGTCGAGAAGCTGTTGAGGATCAGGGCGAAGACGCCGACATAGAGGATCTTTTGAGGAACTTGGCGATGACGTCGTCTTCGCCGCCGAGCGCCCAGAACAGCCCGGCGAGCGTGATGTCGATGCCGATCAGGATCGTGGTCAGGAAACCGACGTCACCGCCCAACAGGCCGAACCCGCTGTCGATGTAGGAGGCGAAGGCCTCCATGAACTGATCGATGACATTCAGGTCATCCATATGGGCGGGTTCCTGCTTGAAGTTGAAAGGTGTCGCGGGGACCGGCGGCCATGAGAGGCGCGCGACCCCGCTGCGAAGCGAGCCTTCCGCGCCCTGGCTGCGCGCGACGATGTCGGCGAGCGCCTGCGTGTCGCTCCGTACGTTGTCGACGATGCGGTTCTGGACCCCATCGTCTGGCGAAACGCGGACATCGCGGTATCGAGTTGATCGCGTGCGCGAGCCACACGCTGATCGCGGCGGAACACCTGATCGAACTCCTGCGGGTAGAGCTGGCGGAAGCGCTCGTCGAGCTGATCGATGCGGAAGTCGACGCCCTGCGCCTGGCCCATGAGCTGGTCGATCTGCTGGAGGCGCTGGCGAAGCTCCTGAAGTTGCGGGAAATCGATCCGGGACAGGTTCTTGCCCTGGTTGATCAGCATCTGCGCTTCGTTCTGGAGACTCTGGATCTGGTTGTTGATCTGGGCAAGCGTGCGCGCGGCGGTGAGCAGGTTTTGCGAATAGTTCGATGGATCGAACACACTGAGCTGGGCCGCGACGGGCGTCGAGGTCAACGCGATGCCGATACCGAGCGAGCCGACGGCGCCGAGCGCGAGCGGAGAGGCACGCATATTTGCGGATAGGGATACGGGGCACGGGAAATTACTCCTTGTCTTCTGGGGGCGGGCGGCAGGGTGACGCCCAAGCAGGTCGGCCGCCCAATCGAGGCCGGCTTGGGAGAGAAAGGTCGCGGCGAAGTCGGCCTGGCCCTTTCGGCCAGCACCGCGTCTATGCGCTTCTGGCTGTCGGGATCGGACGCGCCGCACAACGCCAGCGCGATCGGGCCTAGCCCAAGCTCGAACAGCCGGTTGCCGCGCGCTGATTGCAGATAATATTGCCGCTTGGGCGTCGCGCGGCTGACCAGTTCGATCTGGCGCGCGTTGAGACCGAAGCGGACGTAGACCGTCTGGCCCTGCGGCTCGATCGCCCGATCATTGGGCAGCAAGATGCGCTGCGGACAGCTTTCGATGATGGCCGGCGCGATCGTGCTGTCGGCGATATCGGCTAGGCTCTGTGTCGCGAACACGACGCTGACGTTCTTCTTGCGCAGCACCTTCAGCCACTCACGGATGCGCGCGGCGAACAGCGGGTGGTCGAGGAACACCCAGGCTTCATCCAGTACGAGAAGCGTCGGCCGCCCGGTGAAGCGCTCCTCGAGACGATGGAACAGGTAGGTCAGCACGGGCGCAACGACGCCCGCCTGCCCCATCAGCGCTTCAGTCTCGAAGCACTGCACGTCGGCGATCGCTAGATCGTCTTCGGCGGCGTCGAGCAGGCGGCCGAACGATCCTTCGAGCGTATAGGGCGCGAGCGCCGATCGCAGCGGTGCCGATTGCAGCAGCAGCGACAGGCCGGTGAGCGTGCGTTCCTCGATCGGGGCGGTCGCGAGATTGGTGAGCGCCGACCAGACGGCCTCCTTGATCTCGGGTGTGACCAGTACTTTCTCATGGGCGAGCAGCGCGCCGATCCATTCGGTCGCCCAGGCGCGTGCGTTGGAGCGATCGATGTGGCGCAGCGGCTGGAAGGCGATCGTTCGCCCGCCCACGTCATCGGCATGACCGCTCTCACCGCCAAGCCCGAGCGCGTGATGCGCGCCGCCCATCGCCAGCACGGCCGCGCGCGCCGAAAATCCCTTGTCGAAGACATAGACCTGGGAGTCTGGATATCGCCGGAACTGAAGCGCGAGCATTGCGAGCAGCACCGACTTTCCGGCCCCGGTGGGTCCGACGATCAGCATATGACCGACGTCGCCGACATGCGTGCTGAGACGGAACGGCGTCGAGCCGCTGGTTTCCGCATAAAGCAGCGGCGGACCGTCGAGGTGCGGATTACGCGCCGGTCCTGCCCATACCGAGGACAGCGGCATGAGATGCGCGAGATTCAGGGTGTGGACGATCGGTTGCCGGACGTTCGCATAGACATGGCCCGGCAGGCTCGACAGCCACGCCTCGACCACATTCATGCCCTCGCGGATGCAGGTGAAGCCGAGCCCGTTGACGATGCGCTCGACCGCGCGGACCTTTTCCTCGACGCGGGCGCGGTCGATATCGGCAACGGTGATCGTCGTCGTCAGATAGCCGAACGCGACATGATCGCCGCCGAGCGCCTGCAAGGCGAGGTCGGCATCGACCACCTTGTTGTCGGCATCGCTGTCGAGAAGCTGGACCGGCTGGTTGTAGATGACTTCGCGCAGCAGCGCGGTGATCGACTTGCGCTTGTTGAACCACTGCCGCCGCAGGCGAGTGAGCGCTTTGGTTGCGTCGGTCTTGTCGAGCGCAATGAAGCGCGTCACCCAGCGATAGCCAAAATCCTCATGGTTGAGTCCGTCGAGGATGCCGGGACGGCTCGCGTTCGGAAATCCGAGGATGGTGAGCGTCCGCAGATGCTCGTCGCCGAGCATCGGTTCGAGCCCGCCGGTCAGCGGCGTGTCGGCGAGCAGCCCGTCCAGATAGATGGGCGTTTCGGGCACGGCGACGACATGGCGGCGCGCGGAGATCGCACCGTGGAGAAAGGTCAGCATTTCGCTGTCGCCGAGCGCGCGCACCTCGGGCATGAAGCCTCTGAACAGGTCAAGCGCACGATCCGTCTCGGCGATGAAGCCGGCAAGCGCTTGTCGCCAGTCGCGGCCCTTCGCGTCGTCGCTGCGCTCGATCAGCGCTCGGCCCGCCGTGTCCGCCTGATCGGGCGGAGGCAGGAGGGTGAGCGTCAGATAATAGCGGCTCTCGAAATGCGCGCCCGCGCTTTCGAACGCCGCGCGCCGTTCCTCATCGACCAGCCACGACGCCGCATCGGGAAAGCTGCTGTCGGGATAACCCAGCGCTTCGCGCCGCTCGGCCTCGAAATGGAGTGCCCAGCCCGAGCCGAAGCGCTTCAGGACATTGTTCGCCCGCGCGCAGGCGGCGACAAGCTCGGCTTCGGTGGCGGATTCTAGATCGGGGCCGCGGAACCTGAGGACGCGCAAAAGCTGCCGTCCTTGTTGAGCACCACGCCGGGCGCGACAAGCGCCGCCCATGGAAGATGATCGGCGAGCCGGTCGGCCTTCTGACGGTATTCGCGCAGATTCAGCATGACAGATGCCCCTTCTGGCGAAGGTGGCGGACAAGGACCGGGGCGAAGTCGGGATCGCGCTTGGCGGCGAACACCGCGAGAGTGTGCCCGAACGCCCACATGGCCAGCCCGGCGATCCACTGCTGGAGACCGAGTCCGAGCGCGGCCGCGATCGTACCATTGACGATCGCGATCGCTCGCGGCGCCCGCCAAGCAGGATCGGCTCGGCAAGCGCGCGGTGCATCGGCGCCTCGAACCCCTCGATATGGCTGGCGCCATAGGAATTTGGCGCGTTCACGAGATGAGCGCCCCGCCGCCGAAGCTGAAGAAGCTGAGGAAGAAGCTCGACGCCGCAAACGCGATCGACAGGCCGAAGATGATCTGGATGAGGCGCCGGAACCCGCCTGCCGTCTCGCCGAACGCGAGCGTCAAACCGGTGACGATGATGATGATCACCGCGACGATCTTGGCGACAGGACCCTGGACCGATTCGAGGACCTGCTGAAGCGGTTCCTCCCACGGCATGCCCGAGCCGGCGGCCTGCGCGGTGGCGGCGAGCGCAAGCCCGAGGCCGATGGCGGCGCCGGTGAGGAAGATGCTCCGACGATCGGGAATACGGGCAGGAATACGGGACAAGCGCATGGTCATTCTCCTTGGGGTTCGAGGGCGTGGTCGGGAGTAAGGTCGAGGACGGCGTAGCCGCCGTCGGGATCGAGGCCGGCGACGCGCGCGATCGTGTCGACGCGGCGCGCGAGGCCGCGCCCGGCGATGAACACGATCATGTCGATGGCGTCGGCGATCAGCCGGCGCGGAACGGTGACGACGCTTTCCTGCACGAGCTGCTCGAGCCGGTAGAGCGCCGACACTGCCGAATTGGCGTGGACGGTTGCGATGCCGCCCGGATGCCCGGTGTTCCAGGCTTTGAGCATGTCGAGCGCTTCGCGCCCGCGCACCTCGCCAACGACGATGCGATCGGGGCGGAGCCGCAATGTCGAGCGGACAAGATCAGCCATCGTGACGCCGCCGGCTCCGGCAGTGCCAATCGTACGCGTGCGCAGCCCCACCACGTCGGGCGCGGCGCATTGCAACTCACGCGTGTCTTCAATGATGATGACGCGTTCGTCGAGGTGCGCCATCTCGGCGAGCAGCGCGTTGGCAAGCGTCGTCTTGCCCGAACTGGTGCCACCCGCGACCAGGATGTTCTTGCGCTCGACCACGGCCATCGACAGCAGTCGCGCCGTGTCGGCGGGCATGATGCCGTCCCGCACATAGTCGAGCAAAGTGTAGATGCGCGCCGCGGGCTTGCGGATCGAGAAGCACGGCGCGAGGCTGACCGGCGGCAGGATACCCTCGAACCGCTCGCCCGCGCCTTCGCCGTGCGGTGGCAGCTCGGCTGACACGATCGGCGCATTGCCATGAACCTCTGTCCGTGCGTGGCTGGCAACCAGGCGGATGATCCGCTCGACCTGCGCGGGCTCATATTTGGTGCCGGTATCGATCCGGCCTTCGCCGAGTCGATCAAGGCGCAACACGCCGTCCGGGTTCACCATGATCTCGATGACCACCGGATCGGCCAGCGCTGCGGCGATGGTCGGCCCCATCGCGGTGCGCAGCATCGCGCGCCGACGCCCTGCGGAATTATCGGAGCCGAAAAGCGTGTCGCTCATCGCCCACCTCCATTGTCTTTCGCGGAGGCAGCAAGCGTGCGCTGGCCGCTGGCGAGCGCTTCGCCGACGCGGGCAATGAACGCCTCGAAGCGGTCTCGGCCGATCGCACGCGCCGCTTCGTCGGCTTCGGCCAAAGGGGCCTGCACCATCAGTTCATAGCGGATGAACAGCGCCAGGCTCTCGAGCAGCACATGCCCGTCACGCTCGACACGCCCCAGCGCGAGCGACATGCGATCGAGCCGCTGGCTGAACTTGTTCTCCAGCTCGCTCGCCGCCTGCCGGTTGAGCCAGGCGGTGAGCGCGTCGGTGAGGATCGCCGATTTGGACGCGCCGGGCTGGCTCGCCAGCGCCTCGAAGCGGTGGCTCAGATCTTCGGGCAGGAAGAGCTGGTAGCGGACGCGGTTGGGTTTGATCGCGGCCATTGTCAGAAGTCCGGCAGCATGTCGGCGCTGCGACCCTGATTGATCGCGTGAGCGCGGATCAGCGTGCCGGTGGCGCCGGCGCGGTCCATCGCGTGCTTGTCGGCGATCGTGTCGGTGTCGTCGCTGTCCAGGCCGAGCAGGTCGAGCTGCTTTGGCGGCTCGGGTTTTTGGCGGGTTCTTCGCCGAGGCCGGGGTGGCGCTGCTGTTGCAAGCCGCCGTCCTCATCCGCCTTCGCATCGTCATCGGGCTTGCCGAGCCGGGTATCGGGCGCGCGGACCAGTCCGCTCCAGTCGTTGGGGCGTGCCTGCGGCCGGTCGGGATAGTCTCCGGGCGCGGGCTGCGGCGGCGGTGCGATCCGCTCGCGGAAATTGCGGTCCTCGTAATAGCGCAGCTTCCTCGCGCGGATCGGGGCCATGCCGGAGACAAGGACAAGCTCATCCTTGGGCGGGAGCTGCATCACCTCGCCGGTGGTCAGGAGTGGCCGGGCGGTCTCCTGCCGGCTGACCATGACGTGCGCCAGCCAGGGCGCGAGCCGGTGGCCGGCATAGTTGCGCATCGCGCGCTGTTCGGTGGCGATGCCGAGCGCGTCCGAAATCCGCCGCGCCGTGCGCTCGTCGTTGGTCGCAAACGCGACGCGGACATGGCAGTTGTCGAGGATCGAGTTGTGCTCGCCATAAGCCTTCTCGATCTGGTTCAAGGACTGCGCGATCAGGAAGGCGCGCACTCCATAGCCCGCGAGAAAGGCAAGACTGGTCTCGAAGAAGTCGAGCCGCCCCAATGCCGGGAACTCGTCGAGCATCATCAGGAGCTTGTGCTTGCCCGCCCTGGCGGGATCGGCATCGAGCTTTTCGGTGAGGCGGCGGCCGATCTGGTTGAGCACCAACCGCACCAGCGGCTTGGTGCGGCTGATGTCCGATGGCGGGATGACAAGGTAGAGCGAGACCGGATGGCCGGCCTCGACGAGATCGGCGATCCGCCAGTCGCAGCGCGATGTCACCGCGGCGACGGTCGGGTCGCGATAGAGCCCGAGAAACGACATTGCGGTGGAGAGGACGCCGCTGCGCTCGTTCTCGCTCTTGTTGAGCACCTCGCGCGCCGCCGAGGCGACGACGGGATGGATCTGCGGCGCATCCTTCGTGCCGAGGTGATTGGTGGTCATCATCCGCCGGAGCGTGGCGGTGAACGGCCGCTGCGGGTCCGACAGGAATGTGGCTACCCGTGCGAGCGTCTTTTCTTCCTCCGCATAAAGGACGTGGAGGATCGCGCCGACCAGGAGCGAATGGGAGGTTTTCTCCCAGTGGTTGCGCCGTTCGAGCGCGCCTTCGGGATCGACCAGGATGTCGGCGATGTTCTGGACGTCGCGGACCTCATGCTCGCCGCGCCGGACCTCCAGCAGCGGGTTGTATTTGGCGGAAGCGGGATCGGTCGGATTGAACAGCAGGACGTGGGAGAAGCGCGCGCGCCAGCCGGCGGTGAGCTGCCAGTTCTCGCCCTTGATGTCGTGAACCACGGCGCTGCCGGTCCAGCCAAGCAGTGTCGGTATGACCAGCCCGACGCCCTTGCCCGAACGGGTTGGCGCGAACGCCATGATATGTTCGGGGCCGTCATGCCGGAGATAGCGGCCGCGCGAGCGGCCCAGGAATACGCCGGCATCACCGTAAAGGCCGGCCCGCTCGATCTCGTTCGGCCTGGCCCAGCGCGCCGAACCATAGGTGGTGACGTGACGCGACTGCCGCGCGCGCCAGAGCGAGCCTGCGATCGCCGCGCCGCAGCCGATGAAACCGCTCGCGCCGGCGAGCGCGCCGGCCTTGTCGAAAACATGCGGCGCATAGGCATCGTAGTGATACCACCAGGGAAGAGCGCCCAGGGACGATAGACCGGCGTGCTTCCAGCCATGAACCAGGCCGGACCAAGTTCGGGCTGGTAGGCGAGCATCGCCGCCGCCCATTGGGTCGCCGCCCAGAGGCCCGCGATCACGATTGCGAACACGACAAGGATCTGGCCGATGAGCAATTTGGTCGGGGTCACGTTGAAGCTCCCGCCCATACCGCCGGATGCGGTCGGGGCGCGGCTTCAAGACTCGGCTATGGGCCGCCCGAAATGAACGGAGCCGCTGGGGGCTGGTGGGTGACCGAAGGAGATCACTCGTCGGCGACTGACTCAATATTCCAGCTCTGTTCTTTTGATCGAGCTATGACCCGAGTTGATGATTCTGCCCTGTCGTTGTCCCTCGAGGTGGCACTGACCACCACACCGCACCGCCGATGACCCGCTACACCCTGCAAAAATCCGAGCTGCAAATTCGGGCTTGCGTGTCGGATTATCAGACATTATATCGCATTTAATGTAGTGAAATCGTGCGAGGCATGCATGGCGACAATCGCTCCTCCGCAGCCCGCGGCAACCGCGTTTCCCAAAGCCGACGCCATTAGGGCGTTGGTCGACGAACTGCTGCAAGTGGCCAGGGCTGAGGCACAGGTGCGCGGAATTGCCCTGCCTCCGGAAAACCCGAAGATCATCCAGGCGCCCGTGCCACTCGACTCCTTGTCCGTGGTCGACACGCTTTGCGCGGTGGAGCAGGTCCTCGACATCGAGCTTCGCGACAGCATCGTCCGCACCGGCGGCTACAATTCGATCGAGAAGGCGATTGACGACCTCCTCCCTAAGATCGAACGCGTCTGGGTTAAGAAGAAAGGGTCGAAGCCATGACCAATCTCGCACTCCGCCAGGAAGGCGACGAGCAGGAGCGGCGGCGCTTGGGCGACCGTCTGCGCGAAGCACGGAAATATCTCGGCCTCAAGCAGGAAGAAGTTGCTGCCTATCTCAAGATTCCCCGGACCGCGCTTACCGATATCGAGAATGGCCAGCGCCGCGTTGAAGCGATCGAACTGACGCGGCTTGCCCGTCTTTACCGCCAGTCGGTGGCCTATTTTACCGGCGAAGACGAGGCCTCCGCGAGCCTTCCCGCCGATGTCGCCCATCTGGCGCGACGCGTTGCGGCCTTGTCGACTGAGGACCGGGCCGAGCTGAGCCGGTTTGCCGAATATCTCCGCTCGCGGTCTGGCGGCGAACGGAGCTGATCGATGGCGTCGGATTATGCGAGCGCGGTTCGCGCTGGTACGATGGCAGCGGGCCGCCTGCATCGCGAACTCGATACGCGCGCACTGATCGAGACCCAAGGCGGCAGCGTCGATGTCTTCGGCGCGATCCATGCCGTGGGTCTACCCTTGCTGCTTCGTCCTCTGAAAGGCCTGCTCGGCGCCTATCTCAGCGCACCTGCTCCTGGCGTTCTCGTCACGACGGAACGACCGATGAGCATCCAGCGCTTCACGGCCGCGCACGAACTCGGGCATTTTTCGATGCGACACGAGCCGAGCCTCGACGATGAGAGCATCCTGCGCCGGATGCCGATGTCGCCCGAACCGGGAAACAACTTCGAGGAAACCGAAGCCGACGCCTTTGCGATCGCCTTCATGATGCCGAAATGGCTGGTGCTCGCGCACAGCGCGCGACAAGGATGGCAGATCGATCATTTCCGGCCCCAATGTCGTCTATCAGCTCTCGCTGCGGATCGGCGCCAGCTATGAGGCGACGTGCCGCACCCTGGTTCGCTACAATCTGATTTCGCCATCGGTGATGACCGACCTGCTCCGGACGCAGCCGCGCAGCCTGAAGGTCGATCTCCTCAAGGACTATCGGCCCGACAACTATCGCGGCGACGTCTGGCTGCTGACCGAGCGCGATGCCGGCTCGCGGATCGATGGCAGTCGCAATGATCTTTTCGTGCTGCAGCTCGAAGAACATAGCGGCGGTGGGTATCTCTGGGATCTCGACCAACTGATCGCCAGCGGCTTCGCCGTCGTTCGAGACGAGCGTGAGGCAATCGACGGCGATGGCATCGGTGGTCCCGTTGTCCGCCGTGTCACCGCGGCGCCGATGCGCCGCGGCGCGGCCGCATGTCGCTCGACGAGCGGCGGCCGTGGCAGCCTGCGCCGGCCCTCACCAGCCTGACGCTCGATTTCGACCTCACCGGCCCGGAACAGACGGGCCTGTCGCGCGCCGAACGGCGGCACCTGCTCGAGGCCGCCTGACGCCCCATGATCGATATCGTCCGTGACCTTCGGCCGCTGTTCGGGCCTGCGCGCGATCAAGGCGCGCGGCCGACATGCCTCGCATTCGCCGCGAGCGACACCCACGCCGGGCTTCGCGACGGCTGGGCACCGCTGTCGTGTGAATTCGCCTTTATGCCGCGCAGAAACGGGCGGGCAGACCGCCGACGAGCGGCGCACTGCTATCCACAATGCTGGACGCGCTACGGCTCGATGGCCAACCCGACGAGAAAGGCTGGCCGTATCTGGCAGCGGTTCCAGCCGATCATCGACTGTGGACGCCGCCGGCGACCGTTGGCCCGCTCTATGGCCGCAACGGACAGAGGGATGGAACCGACCTGTCATCCATCCTTGCCGCGCTGGATCGTGACACGCCGGTGCTCATGCTGACGATGCTGTCACGGTCTTTCTTCCAGCCGCGCGGTGATGGCGTCGTCGATCCGGCGAACGACGAACTCCCCGAGCCAGCGCAACGGCACGCGGTCGTCGCGGTCGGGCATGGAACCGTGGACGGCACCCCGGCCATTCTCATCCGCAACAGCTGGGGACCAGGTTGGGGCTTGGAAGGCCACGCCTGGCTTACTGAGCGCTTTCTAGCGCCGCGCCTTTCGCCACGGCAAATTTGACGGAGGAAGTCGATGTATCTTCCCATACCGCCGCAGCCTGACTGCGTTGCTGGCTGGCGCGAGGCGGTCCGGCTCGTCGACCTCGCCACCGGACACCAGGCGCAGAATGTCGTCATCTCCGTGGCCGAGCCGACTGCGCGCGCAACACTCGCCGATCCCGTCGTGGCGGAAGTCGATGCCTTCCTTTCGGGCCATGGCAAGAAGCCCATCGAGACGGTCGCCAACACGATTTTTCCGGCAGCGCTGTACAGGCGCTACGGCGCGCCGCAATTCTTCGACCGGTTTCGCGACAACGTGCTGCCGAAGGTCCGGAGGTCGGGCGCTTGGTCGGGCTATTATTTCGAACGGATGATGGAATTGCCCCGCGCCGACGGCCAGCCAATCAATCAAATCTGGGGCATCGTCGAGCGCCTGCGCAACCCGAACGTCCGAGCGCTCAACAAATTCGAACTGCTGATCTTCGACCCCGCCCGCGACGTGAATGACTCGCCCTACGGCGGTCAGTGCCTGAGCTTTGCCAGTCTCAAGCTGATCGGCAAGGGCGACGATCGTCGCCTCGGCATGACCGCGCTCTACCGCAATCACTACTATATCGAAAAACTGCTCGGCAATCTGATCGGCCTCGGCCGTCTGCTCGAATTCATCGCCAAGGAAGGCGGGGTCGCGCTGGGTCCGCTCACGATCGTCTCGACCAACGCCACGGTCGACACCGCCAACTGGAACCGCGGCGATCTTAAGCAACTCTTTGAACGCTGCGATCAGGCGAGCGCACATCTCCGTGCTGCGGCGTGAGGCGCGCCCAACGGCAGTTCTAGCGGCTCATCGTTGTCATCCGCGACACCGTACAGGCTGAACATGCCCTCGATGAACTCGCGCTGCCCGCCGTAGCTCGGATGGCGGACCGCGGTGGTCGGAATGTCGAGACCGTCCAGCGCCAGGTGAGCGTCGCGCCCGATCGCGACGATCTGGCGGGGCCGGATCATTGACACGAGGGCTTGCAATATCGGCCAGGTCGCCTCGCGCTCGCTTCGCGTGTGGCATCGGTTCGACATCGGATCATCCGCTTCATGGGGATGGAACGGGAAAACGTTCCAGAGCATGACAGGCTGACCGATCCGCTCTAGCACACGCCAGACGATCGCCGCGGTGCGCTCCGCCACGGCGGGTCCCTGCGTCGCACGTTCAAATGCGATGCCGCCCATCAGCGTGCCGGCATGTCCGAGGTGAATTTCGTCGGTCAGCGGTACGCCCGTACGCCGCCCCGCGATAGCCGAGATCACGCGCGATCCAGATCGTTTCGACGCGATGATCAAGCGCCGCGGTGAGCAGCATTTCGAGATTGTCGCGGCGCTGGCGGCGGCGTCGCTGCGGTCATGGACCGTGCAGCGATCGCGCCAGGGATTGAACACTGAGGGAAGTTCGGTCGCCGCCAGGGTGGACACAAAGGATTTCGGGGTCATGACGGCAATTCCTTGATACGCAGGCGGCGATTGGCGAAGTCGATCAGGACGCGGCCGCGCCGATGCTCCTGAAGGAAGCGGAAAGCCGTATAGCCCTGGAGGATCGCTTCCTCCCAAAGCCACAGCGGACAGCGTTCTGATTCGTAGCCGGCGACGAACTGGCGGACATGCTTCAGCATGTCCAGCGGAAGGCCACCGCGCTTCACGTTTTCAAAGTACCGGAGTTGCTGCGCTTGTCCGAAAATCCAGGAAGTTATGCCCTCTTCGATGAGAATCGCCCGAGCACCGTCTTCGGCGTCGTCGAGTTTCGGATCGCTCTTGCGCTTGAGACGGAGCAGCGCACGCAGCACTGGCGACCAGCCAAGCACCGCGACATAAGCGTAGTGAAAGACATCGTGGAAACGATAGTCGTCGGGTTCGAGCGCGTTGTCGGTGAGCCGGTCGCCGACATACACACCGCTTGAGCGTTGATACACGAATGTCTGCCCGCGAACGGTGCGTTCATAGACGTCGATCGCCATCCGCCGCGGCAATTGCTCTTCTGGGTCGAGCGCCGCATCGGTCGGCGCCGGATAGATGCGCTCGCGCGGCCAGCGATCGAAGATCTTGTGAAGATTCTTCACGGCGGCAGCCTCGATGGTAACACCGGATTCGTTTGCCGCCTGGATCAACCGGCGCATGACCGCGACCAGCCGGCCCGCGAGTGCTTCGCGGTCCTTCGCAAGACCGCCCGCCTGGAAATCGTTGATGAGCAGCCCAACGTCGCCTGCCAGCGCGAGCAGGCTATGCTCGAACTGCGGCATCGGTGCCTTGGCAAGCGGAATGTGCTGCGGCTGCAGCGCATGGAAACTGAGCGTTTCGTTGCCGCCCGTCTGCCATTGTCCGCCGTTTGTCGCCGCGGCGGCAGCGATGTCGCTGAGCGCCATGCGGCTGCGCCGTGCGATCGCCGCCAGATACCAAAGGACGTCACCAAGCTCTTCCGCGACGGCGTGAGCGTAACCCAGGTAGGAGGCATCGTCGCGCTGCTTTTCTTGGCCTCACTGAGCAAGCTGCCGACTTCGCCGAAAAGGCCAAGCATCGAAGCCCAGTGCGCGGCCACCGCTGCGTTGATCAGTCCGCGCGGCCTGCTTCGCATAATCCGCAACAGTGAGAGCTTCGAAATCCTCGCTCATCGCCTGCCCTTCCGGCGATCCGATATCGCGTCTGCGGGGACGCTCACGCCATAGGCTTCAAGTGCCCGCAGTACGATCATCCGGATCGGCTCGCGGGAATCGAGCGACCGTTGACCGAGATCGCGTTTCGTAACGGCAGGAATCTGCACCTGAAGATGCTCGTCGCCGACATCGGTTTGCGCTGCGATATTTTTCATGAATCCATGAAAACATAATTTCATGAAAATAGAAAGCCCGAATCCTCCGGATCAGGAGACGCTCGGCCCGCTGCGCTGCCGCCCGAGTGTCCAGTTGATCCCGCCGTCGCGCATGATGCCCGAGACCGATTTACCGACATGGCGATCGAGAACAGAGCGCCACGGCACCAGCGTGAAATCGCGCGACCGTTCGATGAGCGCATGGCGACCACTCGTCATCTCGACTGCGCGCACGAGCCTGCCTTGAACAGCCTCCCCTCTCTGGCCTCGGCGAACGGAACGCCTAACTTGTCGGAGAGCTGGCGGGCGACACGCAGCAATTCTCGCCGCTGGAGCGCGGCGAGCATCCTCGCCGATAGACCGTCTGCCCATCCTGTTCGTCTGCAAGCTGTTCGGTGATCAGCCATTGCCGTCGCATCGCCTGCGCTGAACGAACCTCGTGCCCGAACCCAGCATCGCGCACTGGCACCGGCGCTTCGGCGACCAGCTCGCGATCGAGCCAGGTCGCGGCATCGGTTCCCGGTAATTTGTCGAGCGGGATCGCCGACAGGGTTTCAATGGCAACGGGGTGGTCGCGGAACTGCATGGCTTCGAACCTCTCGACCCTGGCGAGATGGTCCGGCGCGATGATCCAGCTTCCGTCGGGCTCGCGCTCGACGACGCCCGAGATTTTTCGCATCGCTTCAAGCCGCCGGACATGCGTTTCGGCGAAGCGTTCGCTGGCGGTCGGATCGTGCTTCAGATGGGCGTCGATCGAATAGCGCCCGCCGTTCGCCGCCGCGATCTCGTCGATCGTCCGATCGACGGCGCGAATGCCGCCCTCGCGTGGCGCGATCCGGACGATGGCATTTTCGGGGATCGTGTCGACCAGCTCGCCCTTGCCGATCTCGGCATAATGGGTGCGCCCGTCGATGCCGTCGACCAGCAGATAATGACGGTCTTCATGTTCGTCGGCGAGCCCGCGCATCACGACGCGGCCGATGATCGGCGTCGCCTCCTTCGCGACCGGGTCGTAGATGACGCGATCGACCGCAGCACGATCGAGCTTCCGCGCGGTCAGCTCGCGCTGCATGGTGCGGATGATGTCGCCGCGCTCGCCGATCTGGCGCAGTGTGTTCGCAAGGTCGGGCTCAAGCCGCCAGGTGCCGTTGCCGACATGCGAGGCGAGTCCCATGCGCCCGAGTTTCTGCAGGCGACCGACGCGAAGCGATTGCTGGAAGGGATCGCCATCGCTCGCGCTGACCAGCCGCGCGGTATCCATGTCGCGGATCAGCCGTCTGTCGATCGCGGTCAGCCGCTCGGCACCCGTATCGCTGCGAAGCCGCTCTTCGATTTCAAGGTCGGTGCGCGGCCCCAGGTCGAGGTTGACGATCTCGATCGCCCGCTGCCGGCTCCCGTGCGAGATATACTCGCGCGCGATCAGCAGATTCTCACCCCGATCGTTTACGCCGCGCACCACGATATGCGTGTGCGGATGGCCGGTATTGAAATGGTCGACCGCCACCCAATCGAGCTTTGTCCCAAGATCCTGCTCCATCTGCGTCATCAGCCGGCGCACGAACGGCTTCAAGTCGGGATACTGGTCGGCGTCCTCGGCCGACACGATGAACCGGAACTGGCGGCGGTCGCCGTCACACCGTTCGAGGAACGCCTTGCCATCGGCGACGTCGCTGTCGGGCGAGTAGAGCGCACCAGCCTCGCCCTCACGGGTCACGCCGTCGCGCTGAATATAGCGAAGGTGCGCCTTCGCACCGCCCATGCCTTTCCCGCCAAGGCCGACAGGCCGTATCTTGACGATCACGCGGCGCGACCGGAACGCGCCCAATCGGTCGCGCGATCTGAGCACCCGCGCAACACTCGCGCCGCGCCCGATCCGGCTGCCGTCGAAACGGCCGCGCCTGCCCGTTTTCATGCCGGCCCGCTTTGCCGCTTTCACGACGCGGCTCAGGTAGCGCTGCTCCTTGCCCCGGCCGCGCATCCGGCCCAGCTGCGGTTCGAACTCATCATCGCGCATAGCGGCGTCCTTCCATGCCGGAATGACGCTCCCCGCCGATAAGAATGGCGCGTCCTCGCCAGAGCGCAAGGAGTCTCGCGATTGGGATCGGAAAAGCCCAGAAAACCGCCACTCCTGGTAACCCTGTCTCGCACTCAAAGGGCGAGTCTCGCAAAAGCCTTCAAAAACGATGTGCAGACAAACACTTACAAAATCGCGAGATTTTGCCTCTATCTTGCCATCGAGCCCGACTGCCACCTGCCGCCCCAGACGCCCGCTTTGCCTTCCCGCCTTCCCGATCAAAAGGGGAGCGGCGCCATGCGGCACCACTCCCGCGAACCTGCCCCTTCAACAGCGCATCGCCTTATTGCCAGCCTGCCTGTTCGGCCTGACGCAGCGCCCGATTGCACCGCTTCAGCCTCTTCTCAGCGGCCCTTAATTCGGCTTCGATCTGCCGCCGTTCTCCCGCGTCATCGCACCATGAAAGCTCCGCGCGAAGCTCCTCGATCTGTTGTTCAACCGACATCTCATCCTCCTGATACAAGCGAAAGATGAGCCATCGCCCGGCGGGGAGCGGGCGGGGTCAACCACCGCGCAGCGGCCGCGAAGCGGGCGACGGGGAGCCGATTTTCTCGTCGCCGGAGTGGAGCGAAGCGGAACGCAGGTGGCGTGAAAATTGGGGAACCGTCGATGGTTGAGGCGGTCCGTTCGCCGCCGGATACTCGGTGCTTGCTGAGCGGATTTCTTCCTCTCTGCAGGCCCGCAAGCGCGTTCCGGTGCAGGAAAAGGCCCACGCCAAGCCCTCAAGGCATGAGGAAAGCCCCGCGCCGGGTGACCGGCGCGGGGCCGATCCGGCTCAGTCGCCGGGGTTCCAGATAACGGCGAACGCGTCGTCGTCGTCCTGCCCGGCGGCGCGGCCGAGATTGGCGTAGAGGGTGCGGCCGCCAAGTTCGGGGCCGACATGGCGAGGCGGACATATTCGCGCTGGCTCACCTCGCCGGTGCGGATCCAGCCGCCGCCCAGTTCGACGCCGTTCGACAGCACGCGGTAGTCGGGCTGGTCCCCGGTCTTACTGCGGTTGGGGATGATGGCGATCTCGGCATTGACCGAAAGCGTCTTCAAGGCCCCGGAACGAACCGTCGTTCTGGCGCTGGACATGACCGATTGAGGGCATTTCTCGTCTCCTTGCACATTCGCCCGACCCGATGCCGGGCGATGGGCGGACCGAAGGACGGCCCTTGAGCGCGCTGCGAACCGCAGGCCGAAGCGAAGCGGAGGACCGGAAGCGCGGGGCTGATTTGGAGCGAAGCGGCCGCGAGGAGCGCCGCCAAAGCGGCGCGGGGAAATCAGTTCCGCGCGATGGTTTCGCGAGGCGCGCGGCCGTCCCAGGTCATGCGCCCAAGGAGCCGGCGACGGGTTGGTGAGACACGAAAGGACGAGATGCGCGCGCGGACAGGAAGCCCAGTCCGGCGTCTTTCCGGGAAGCCATGATTGCTTTCGCGGCCACGAGGCCGCGGCTATAGCCTCACGGCGATGAACGAAGGAACGACGATTGCGGGGCAGATCGAACGGCTGATCGTGCGGCTGGACGGCGCGGCGGTGTGCGATGCCTGCGTGACTGACCGGCTCAACCTGTCGGTTACCGCACAGGCCAATGTCGTCACCTGCGCGCTCGGCGGCACGCGCGGATTCGAGCGGCAGAAGGACGAATGCACGTTATGCGGAAGCGCCCGGACGGTGATCCGCCGCACCGCCCGGTAGGTCAGGCGGCAGGGGTTTTCGGCACGCGAGCGCGCAGTGCGGCGCGATTTGGGCTAGTTGCCGTCGCCCGCGAGCGCGCGCGACAGCGCCTCGTTGGTCGCGTCGATCTCGATGCGGTCTGCGAAAATCGCGCACCAGCCGCCACCGAACTCCCCGATGCGGGGCTTGGAACAGGTCATGGCCCATTCAAAGCCGATCGGCCCCTTGGCGAGCGTTTCGGGGCAACATCGCTGGATCACCACCGCGATGGCAGCGGCATCGAAATCGTCCATGCTGGCGAAACACACGATCCGCGCGGATGGATCGTCGGGGCAGGTTTCAGCGATGAAATCGGCTCCGATGGTGGGAAATTCGGGATCGTTGAACGCCTCGCGAAACCCGCTCCACCGCGCGTTCGCATCGTCCGGCGGAAAGGCTGCGAGCAGCGCCGCGCTCGGCGGATCGGGCGCGTCGTCATTCGCTAGCGCGTAGCCAGCGTTTGCGACTTCCTCGATCAGCGCGCACTCGGCGGCGGTGCAGCGAAAGGCGAAGCTGCCCTGAATCCAGATGTCAGCCATTGCTCGCCTCCTCCCGTTCGGGCGTGATGACAAGCGGGGCACCGCGAAGTCGGCCGCATCGAAATGCGCGATGATCGCCGCATAGCTGCCCAATCGCTCGGCGGTGCAGCGCCCCATGAGGATATAGTCGTCCTCGTCGGCAGCGTAGCTTTGCGGTTCGCCGCTGCCGGTGAACACGGTGCGTTCCGCACCCCACTGGCAGGCATAGGCCCGACCAGCGCGCGAAGAAAAGCCCATGCGCGATGCAGAAGGCTTCGAGTCCCTCGAACCGCCCCCAGGCGACCTCGTGCGCCATGAGCGCCAAGGGCTCGCCCTCGGGCAGATCGCCGAGCGCGAAGGGTTCGCCGTCCCATTCGGTGGACAGCCCTTCGTTCGCGATGGCCTCGGCGAAGGCGGGAAGCTGGCTGGCGGGGAGCGTCCCGCCGATGGTGATGGATGCCGAAACACGGTCGGCCATGACAAGTCTCCTGTCTGAAATCCGCGCCGCGAGGGCCGCTTGCGGCCGAGCGGCGCGGCGATTTTATGGGGACGGAACGGGCGGCGGTGCGCCGCCGCCCGTCCAGTTTCATGCGGCTTCGCGCTCGGGCTGTTCCTGCGGCTCGGCCTTGGCAGGGGCCGGAAGCGCAATCACCGCGCCGGGGCCGGTCGGTTCCGGCTCGCGGTCGGGCGCGCCGCGAGCACCTTGGCATGAGCCGCGACGGTGCCGACGCCGCCGCGCGCCGTATAGGTAGCGGGCGGGAACGCCATCCATTTCGGCACCCAACCCTCGACCTTGGGCCGCCCGTTCGCACCCTCCAGATGGTCGCGGACGATGCGCTTCAAGACCTTGCCCGGTTCCTTCGCATTGGCGGCGGCGACAGGTTCGCCCGCCACCTCGGCGACGATGCGGGTCAGCACCTCCTTGTCGCGGACACACTCGAAAAGGCGTCGTCGGCCTGCCAGTAGCGGGCCATATCGACGCCGATCTCGCCGCCGACCGCCTCGATGGCGGCGCTGCCGCTGGCGAGCGTTTCGCCCATGACGATGACGATCACGTCCATTACGGCGCGGTCGGGCACGTCGAGCAAGCGCAGGAACACGCCGACCAGTCCGAAGTCGTCGCCGTTGCCGCCTGTGACGGTCGGTTCCTCGGGCGAGAAGCCGAGAAGGTCCAATACGGCGCGGCGCTTCGCGTCGAAGTCGGTTTCCGCGCGGCAAGTTTCGACGCTTTCGCGCACATCGTCGTTGCGCGCGGTCTGCGGCTCGGGCTTGACCGTCCACAGTGGCGACCCGACGATGACATGGGCGACCATCAAGCGCAGCGCGACCTTGGGATGACGGGTCAGCGAGGCGCGGACAGCGGCATGACGGTGCAGGTTGATATAGGTCTGCATCGTGCTCGTCACTTCGGGGCGCGGCACTTTGGGGCCGGTTTCGATTGCCTCGCCGCGTTCGAGCCGCTTGGCCTCCTTGCTCGTCACATAGCCTTCGTGGACCTCGACCTCGCCGCTTTCGCGCACATCTATATACACGCGCCCGCCCTTGCGCTTGGGTGCCTTGGCGAACTCATAGCGGTAGAAATATTCGCCGGGCGGGACGATCACCACGTCGAACCATCCGGCATCCAGATAGTCCTCCTTGCGCGCGTCGATTACGGCGTTCTGCGCGGTCCAGAACGCGTCGGCATCTGCAAAATAGCGGTCTTCGCCGAACAGATCGGCGACGATCGCAAGGCCGCTCGCATCGACGTCGAACAGGGCATGTTCGACCTTGATCGACTGCCCGCCGAACAGCCATGCCTTCAATTGCTGGCCGGTCGGGCAATAGGCGTCGTCATCGTCGTAGAGCGCCAGCCATGCCTTCTGCTGCTGCTTGCTCGCCAGCGTCAGATGCCGGACGGTCGCCGCGTTGATCTTCTCCTTGCGGTAAAGATCGCGGATGCGCGGAAGCAGGTTGCCGAGCGCTAGGATACGCTTCACGCCAAGCTCGGGAATGCCGAACGTCGCGGAGATATCCGCAATGTCGCGGCCCTCCTTGACCAGCCGTGCGAAGGTTTCCCATCGCGTCACCTCGTCGGGATCGAGCCGGGTGTTCTCGAGAAGCGATGCCTCGATGGCGTCGGCGTCGTCCCCGGCGTCGAGGATGGCGACGGGAAGCGGGCCGTGGTCGATGCCCTCGACAAGCGCGATGGCGTTCGCCGTCCAGCGCCGCCGCCCGGCGACGATTTCGTGGACGCCATTATCGTTGCCCGCCTGCGGGCGCACGATCAGCGGCACGATGACACCGCGCTTGCGGATCGAGGGCAGAATGTCGCCCACGTCCGGGGCTTGGGTCCGTGCCGCATGTTCACCTTGGACGGAACCAGCTTGCTATGGTCGATAAAGTCGAGTTTCATTGGTCTGCTCCTTCTGGAGCGCCGGTCCCGTTTGTCTTGCTGGATGGGCGGGACCGGCACTCAATGCGGCGAAACGCGCCGCGCGTCATCCGGCCCCTCGATCATCAAGAGGCGGCGGAAGCTCGTTGCCGTTCCGGCTATCGGTGATGCGGCGAAGTTCGGCTTCGGCCAGAACGATTGCACCCATGCGCCGCGCGGTATCGGACCATAGCGAAAGCGGGGCCAGCGGCTCGAAATGCTCGTCGCGCTCGATGAACAGGCCGAAGGGCAAGCGGACGCCCGCAATCTCGGTAAGCGAGAACACGCCCATTTCCGGGCATCCGAACCCCAAGTCGGCGAGGCCGAACAGCGTGTCTCCATCGTCGTAAAGCTCGGTGGCGATCCACGTCGCCGCGCCGACCGGATTGAAGAATTTGACCACCGGGAACGGGTCGAACCGTTCGTCGCGCTGCTCGTGGAGGCGGCTGGCGCGCGCATTCGCGCGCAGCGCCGAAAGGATCGCATGGGGAGCGTAATCATGCCGCTTCCCTCCCTTCGTCCTGCGTCTCGGCGTAGCGGGCAAGCAGCCAATCGGCGGCCTTGCTCGCCTGACTGGCCGCGCGAAAGATCGCGCGATTGTCCTCGCGCAGCACGTCGAGCCATGATGCCAGATAATCGGCGTGACGAACGGTCGGCACGATGCCGAGCGCGGCGCAAAGGAAGGCCGATCCCATCTCGGCGATCAATTCTTCGCGCGCATAGTCCTTGCTGCCGAACGCATTGCGCAGATTGCGATTGAGGCGCGACGGGTGGCCGCTGGCATGACAGAGTTCGTGCAGCGCCGTCCGGTAGAAATTGATCTGTTCGTGGAAGGCCGGTTGCGGGGCACCTGCACATAGTCGGCGCTCGGGACATAGTAGGCCTTGTCCCCACCGATGCGGAAATCGACGCCCGATGCCGCAATGACCGCTTCGGCGATCGGCACGACTTGGCGTTCGGGAAGCGGTGCGGGGTCGGTGGCAAGGCCGGGGCGCAAGCCTTCGCACTGTGCGACGTTGAACACGGTGAAGCGTTTGAGGAACGGCACCGCGCGGGCTTCGCCGCCGGTCTGGCGCGCGCGTTCCTTCTCGGCTTCGGGGTGAAGCGGTCGGCATAGACAACCCTTGTCCCGCGCTCGCCTTTCCTGACATTGCCGCCCGCCTCCAAGGCTTGGCGGAAGGTCAGCCACGATTGCGACGGATAGCCGTTCTCGATCACTGCTCCCCACAGGATCAGGACATTGACGCCGCTGTAATTGCGGCTGGTGAGCCCGTTGCGCGGGAGGCCGGGGGCGGCGGAGAAGCCTTGACCATTGGGGCGGCCCCAAGGCTGGACCCAAGGGAAGCGGCCCGCCTCAAGTTCGGAAACAATGCGGCCCGTCACCTCGTCGTAAAGATTGGCGCGCTCCGCCGGGGCTGGCGTTTGCTGCCCTCTGCGCGCGCGCGTTGGCTGCCGGTCTGGTGCATGGCTATCCTCCAATGCCGCCCCAAAACCCCAGGGCCTCCCCGGAGCGGGGTGGGCGGCGAATTACGACCTGCCGGGCGCGGCCAGGAGGCGGTCCGCACCCGCAGGGCCGAAATGCAATGGAGGAGCCGGACCCGAGCGCAGTCGAAGGCCGGCTTGCGGGACGCCGGGCCGGGCCCAGAAGGGAGCGCCGCCCACCCGCGCGACGAGGGAAGGCCCAACGAAAATGCCGCCGCGCCGGTCAGGCGCGGCGACGACAGGCCGGAGCAAGGCTCCGGCATCCCGCCAGTCCGATCGTCACCTTTGGCCGGGACGCGCGAAGCGTGGCCCGGTGGAGCTTGGCGAACGGATGTGAGCCTAGCGGAATAGAGCGGCGGTCGCGCCGCAGGCGCGAGGCCTGAAAACCCGGATGCGTCAGGTCAGACCCTGCCGTCTTGAAGCACTCTCGTCGTGGTCGCCATGCGCGCGGTGACACGAGGAGCGAGCACTCGGCCCACTGGCCCCAACAGATCAACCGTGCAGCGGGGATCCGTTCGAACCGGTGCAAGCGGTCATCGCGGGCAACAGGCTCATCATGGCGGCACCGGCGATGATGATCGCGCCGACCGCCGCGGCGATGCCGGTCGCGGTCGGCCCCGCACCGCCGAGCTGCATCAGGCTGGAGACGACACTGCCGCCGGCGATCCCGGCGGGCACGGCGAAGAGAAGCGCGATCGCTCCGCGAAGCGGAACGGGCAACCGCGACGCGATGAGCATGCGTCCGATCAGCAAGACCGCGACGCCGACGACGAGGCCGAGAAGCAGACCGAGCAACGGCCCCAGTTCGCCACCCCCGCCCACAGAAATGCGGCCGCACCGAGCCCGACCGGGAGTGCGAAGACGGCGAGCCGGAACATCGCCCAGGCGAAGAGGACGATGCCGGTGGCGGACAGGATCAGACCGAGCAACATCACGACCAACTCCATAGGCTCGGAACATAGCAGAAACACGATTCGGCATGAAGCCCCGATCGGCTCGCACTATGGGCGGTCTGGCGCGTTCTTCTCGGGCGACGTCGATCGCAGCGCGACGAACAGCGTGGCCGCACCGGCTTCGCTCCGGCCGGCAGGGGCCGGTCGCCGATCGCGAAGAAGATGGCATTGACGGTACGCGGCGTTGCACTGGCGGCCGTGACAGCCGACCGGGAATTGACGGGCACTCCGGCGACGCTCGCGAGATAGGCGCGGGTCTCACCGGGCAGCGCGCGGCCGGTCCGCACGTGCTCGGCATAGCGTGCCGGTCCCGCGTTATAGGCTGCGAACAGTCCGGGATAACCGAAGCGGTCATACATCAGACGAAGATAGAGCGTCCCCGCCAATATGTTGTCGCGCGGGCTATGGGGATCACGTCCGAGCCCGAGCCGCGCGCGCATTTCGGACCAGGTGCCGGGCATGAGCTGCATCAGTCCCATCGCGCCGGCGTGGCTGGTAATCGGGCCCGTCCAGCACCGTGCGCCCGCCGCTCTCGGCGCGCATGACGCGCTCGATCCATTCTACCGGCACGCCGAAACGCGCCGAGGCTGCCTCGATATAGGGCCGCCAGTGAACGACCGACTGCGCGTCAGCCGGTGCCGCCGCCAGCAGCGCCAGGGCGGTGATGGCGACCCTCAGCCCAGCCACAGCAGTCGCACCTCGCCGATGACGTCGCCGCGCGATGTCGGTCCGAAATAACGCCCATCGAACGAATCCGGGCTGTCCATCAGCAGGAACAATGCGCCCGAACGCAACATCACGCAGCCATTCCACCACGGCATCGGACGGTCGCGGCCATCGGCTTCGCGGCGTTCGGCCACCGGGTGGCCGTTGACATAGATCTCCCGCCCGCGCGCACAGACGCGATCGCCGGGCGCGGCCGCGACGCGCTTGACCAGCGGGATATTGATCGGAATGTAGCGCCGCTCGGCGGCGAGCCGGCGCCAGCGGTCGGGCACCGGACCAGCACCATGTCGCCCGATGCGATGTCCTGCCGTCCGCTGACGGCATAGAGACCGATCGGCGCGCTGGCCGATGCGTTCCAGACCAGCCACGGCGTTGGCGGCAGCGCGATCGTGGTCGCCAGCGCGGCCGCGCCGAGACCGATCAGCGCGGTGGGTTTAGCCGGCAGACGGGAGGGTAGCAGCCTAGCCATTGCCTCCCTCCCGCATGTTCGCGCGCGACCAGGCCTCGATATCGTCGATATGGTAGCGCCAGACGGTGCCATGCTTTCGGCACGGCGGGCCGCGCCGCTCCCGGCGCATCTTCTTGAGCGTGTCCCCGCGAGACCGAGATGGAACGCGGCCTGCTTGGTTGTCAGAAACGGGCAATGCTCGCGTGCCCGCCGAGCGCGCTCCGCGGCCGACGACGCCGTGGCTCCACCGTCCACAGCGGATGAATCCGCCTCGATCCGTGTTCGCGCGCCGCCGCCTGCTTCGGGGTTTGGATCGTGTGTCATGAGTGCAGCGCCCGGTCCGACGAACCCGCGTTACCCGCCGATCAGGCCCGCACGCGCGGCTTCCTGTTCGGCGACATAGGCATCCAGCATGTCGGCCTGGCCGGGGAGCAGCGCGTCGATCGCAGGGAGGCCGTCGATATCGTCCCGGTGAAGCAGCACGGACGGGCACTGGCCTTCGACATTGCCGAGATTGGGGCGATGCTGGGCATAGCCGATGAGCGCGGCCAGATCGGGATCGAACGCTCGAGCGATGGCGGGCGGATAGACGAGATACTGATTCTCGAACGTCCGCAGCCATCCGAGGCAATAGGAGGTGATGACCGCGCGGCGCACATGATCGGACTGGTTAGCGCCGGCACCATGCAGGATCGATCCGAGGAACAGCAGCGCGGAGCCGGGTGGCATTTCGGCGGCGACCGGACGTGCATCGCCCGGTTGCGATGCCGCATCGTGATGGCTGCCCGGCCAGACCAGCGTCGCGCCACTCTCCAGCGTGAACGGATCGATCGGCCAGATGACGTTGATCTGATAGTGCATCCCGGTCTTGACGCCGCCCCAGAGATCCTGGTCGCGGTGCGGCACCTGCGCGAGCGCGCCGGGATGGATTTCGATCGCCTGGGTGAGGTTGAGAACGATACGATCGCACCATTCCCCGAGCACCGTTTCGGCGATACCGCGGATGATCGGGTGCAGCACAAGGCCGGCGATATGCCGTGAACGCCGCAACAACGCGCCAAAGCGCTTGGTGCGGGCTCCGTAGAATCCGCCTTCGCAAAGGGCGTGGCGACGAAGCGCGGTGCGAGTTCGGCTTCGAGCGCGGTGATTAGCTCGGTCGGCACGGCGTTATCGACAATGACATAACCGTCGGCGAGCAGCATCGCGGCGAGGCGGGCGGGTCGTGCATCGCCATTCCCTTCACGCGGCTCTTGCCGCCGCATCGGGAGTGATCGCACCCGGTACATAGATGCCGTTCGACGCCAGCAGCGCAGGCGTACCGGCGCAGATCTCGATGCGGAACGCTCCAAGGAACGCGCCATCGATGCGGCGCGCGGGGCCGAGCGGCGCTGCGCGCCAGCCCATCGCCAAAACCTCCTCGCGAAAAGCAGCGGTCACGACGCCGGTTAGCATGGTGATTCCGCTGCCGAGCGCATGATCGACCATCGCCGAGATGAGCCGGTTGCGGACACGCAGGCGTCCGGGGCCCAATCGTTGCGGCAGGCAAAGTCGCGTAATCTCGCGAACCTGCTCCCCGGGGCGCATCGCACTCGCAGAGCGACGCGAAACGATCGGCGAGAAGATGTGCGCCCTCTGTCGATAGCAGCCGCATCGACCCCTGGTGAATGCAGCCATCGTCGGTGGCGATCAGATAGACCGCCTTGTCGCCGTCATAGCTGTCGATTTCATAGCGGCCGCCGACGACCGGAACATCCCAGCCCAGCAGATCGACGAACAGGGTCTTGCGGTCCTCGAACATCGAGGCGGCGCGCGCATCGGTAAGCGAGCACCCTTTGACAATATGGATCATGGCAGTAGCTCCCGTTCAAATTGAACAGTCGCGAAGGGAGCAGAGATGAAGGGCTCAAACAGTCGTCAATATTGAGGATGCGGCGATCCCGCTCAGAACCGCGGGACGATCTCCTCGATGCAGACGATTCCGCAGGCGAGCGCGATCGCCGGGAGCTGCGCGCGGGAATAGATTCCGAAATGTTCGCGCAGGTCACGCATGTAGGTGCGCACTGTCGTCGGGGCGATGTTCATCATGATCCCGATCTCGACGTCGCTCTTGCCCATCGCCGCCAAGCGAAAGCATTCGAGCCGCTTTGGGCTGAGATGGGGTAATTTCAGCGGGCGCGCCGGAAAGCCGTGCAAGCGCCGCGCCTCGGTAAACGCCTCGCTCGCCATCAGCGTCGCGATCCGGCAGATATGCGATGGCGGCAATTGCCCGTCGCGCGTTGCGAACGTACAGCATCCGGGCGGCTCGCCGGCGACGCCAATCGGAACGGTGAGGCCGTTGCGCAGGCCATGACGCGCGGCTTCGCGCACGATGCGCGCCTGTCGCCGCGTGAAGCCGCCCAGCAGTCGCTCCATTTCGTGCCAGCAGAACGCCCGGCTTGTCGAGCGCGCCGCGAGCAAGGCGGGATCGTCGCGGTAATAGCCTTCGGCGACGAAAACGTCGCCCCAGCTCTGGAAATTGTCCATGCGGAAATATCGCCCACCGGGCTGAAAGAAGGCCATGCTCTGGACGATCGCGAGCCATGGGAGGCCGAGCTGGCGTGCGGCGGCCTCGCTGCAACTGAACAGCTCGCGATCACTGTTCGCGCGCCTGGCCTGCTTAATATAGGCATCGAGGTCGCGAAACGGCACCGAGGGCACTCCTTTCGACGCGCGCGTTGCGGGCGCGTCTATCGGGCGCGTGGTTCCAGCCCACGCGCGTGCAGCCCCGATGATCTACTTGGTCTTGCTCGGCCGCCCCGTCGGCTTGTGCGGATGGCGCCGGAGCGTCACCGCCGGGCGCGCCAGTATCGCGCCGATTTCCAGTTCGTCGTCCGAAACGATCGAGATCGATATCCGGCCGGACAAGAGATAGACGGCATTAACGCCGAGTGCCTTCGCGAGCCGCTCCATTGCTTTCAGCGTCGGGCTCGACCGGCCATTTTCGATCGCACTCAGATAAGAGCTGCTCGTGCCCGCATCATGGGCGAGCGCTTCTTGCGTGATGCGCATCGCAAGCCGCAATTTCCTGAGATTCAAACTGAAGGACTTCGACGCATCCATAAGGGCGTAAGTTCACGCCCTGCGACCATTACTCCACACTGGATACAGGTTGGAGTTATTATCTATATTATTACGTTTTACAAATATTTAAATGAGATTCCCGAACAACGCGCACTCAACTCTGATGCGGATTCTCAGGCGCGCCAAAGACCGCATTCGGACGGTCGAATCGGTCGATGACCGAAGCCCTCACGCCAGGACATTGGCCGTGGACGCCGCAGTGGAAATCCCATCGGCGTCGTCACATCCGGGGCGAGCATTGATTTCAAGCGCCGAGCGAATCACGATGCGAACAACGTCCCGTGGACACGTCCGCAATCGCCGTTCCGGCGTGGCGTACAGGAATCATCGGATAGTTTGACGTGCCTGTGTGTCGTTGTCTCCTTTGATTTGAATGCAGCGCAGCGAAGCGGAGCGTCGCATTGGTTCATAGTTATGAAATCACCGTTCGTGTCGGGCCGCTGGCCGCCCACCATGCCAACCGACTACTCGCAACAGTCGGTTCTGGCGGTAATCCCGCAGCGGTCCGGTTTGCTCCAGCCCCGCCGAATTGTACTCGGATCTTCATGATGCAGCGGGATCGGTCCGGGGATCGGTAGTGACGAGCCCGAAAACGTGGCGCCGGCATTGCCTGGAGGATATTGTCGATCTCCCGATAGACGCCTCGCGCTGCCATATGAGGATGGCGCGCCGCTTCGTCCGGATCAAGCACGGGGGCAAAGCAGGCATCGCTGCCTTCCAGCAGTGTGCGCCATTCTTCCCGTGTCCGCATGGCGAATATCTCGCTAAAACGCTGCTTGAGCTCGGGCCAGGCATCACGATCATAGCCGTCGTCAAAACTGCTATCGCCGGCCAACCCCAGCTTTTGCAAAGCAGCGCATAGAACTTGGGCTCGAGTGATCCGACTGAGATGAAATTCCCGTCGGCGCACCGATAGGTCGAGTACCAGTGAGGGCCGTCAAGGATGCTGCAGCCGCGTATGCTGGCAACCTGGCCGGCGGCCTTCAGGCTCAGGAGCAAGTTCATCATGTGAGCGCTCCCATCGACGATCGCGGCGTCAACCACTTGCCCATTCCCGGTATCCCGCGCGTGCATTGCCGCTGCGAGGACGCCGATGGCCAAATAGAGCGCTCCACCCCCAATATCGCCTACCAGGCTTGGCGGCGCCATTGGCGGTTCACCGGGATGCCCAGCATACCAAAGGGCTCCTGACAGCGCGATATAGTTGATGTCATGGCCGGCCGCTTGGGCGAGAGGTCCCTGCTGCCCCAACCCGTCATGCGACCGAATACAAGGCGGGGTTACGCGCTAGGCAAACCTCGGGACCAAGGCCGAGCCTCTCCATCACCCCAGGCCGCATGCCTTCGATCAGTACATCGCCCCTTTGGACGAGATCCAGGACATGCGCGACGCCTTCGGGGACTTCAGATCCAAGGGTTTCCCGCGGTTCACAATGGCGCCGCTGCCAAGATCGATATTTTCGGAGTTAGGGCTTACGCGTTCAATGACGACGACATCGGCGCCAAGGTCGGCCAACAGCATTCCGCAAAACGGCGCCGGGCCGATGCCCGCAATTTCGAGTATTTTGAGGCCTGCAAGCGGACCAGTTTTCGTCATTCAGGCATACCTGCGTCTGAGACCTTGGCGCTTTGATCCAGGCCGTTTCGCCGCTCCAGATTTCGAGACGGGTTGCAGTCGTGCTGGGCGGCAGTGTCGAAAGTAAGATTGACAAAATGACCTTGATTCGCCTAATTCATTCTCTGGAGCAATTATTCCTGTGGGGCATGTCCATGCTCGATTCTCGCCTCAAGCATGCCGTCGCGGTTGGTCAGCTTCGTTCCTTCTCCAGGGCAGCGGATGCGGTTGGTGTCACGCAGTCGGCGGTGACCAAGAGTGTCGCTGAACTCGAACGGCATCTTGGCTATTCCCTTTTCCATCGGACCTCACGGGGCGCGATGCCGACAGAGGAGGGACGCGAATTTATTGATCGCGCAGCGCGCGCTTGCCGACGCAGCTGAACTACTCGGAGATACAGCCCGCCGCGCCGACGCCTATGCGGGCCCGCTTCGAATCGGACTGTTCCCAGGGTCAATCGACTGGTTGCTCACC
Source organism: Hankyongella ginsenosidimutans (assembly GCF_005144965.1). Lineage (GTDB taxonomy): Bacteria > Pseudomonadota > Alphaproteobacteria > Sphingomonadales > Sphingomonadaceae > Hankyongella > Hankyongella ginsenosidimutans. The sequence goes on along the minus strand of NZ_CP039704.1, from coordinate 839,237 downwards.
CAACCTCTGGTTTCTTTGCTGCGGCGCCATCCGGCAGTGCGCGTCGAAGTCGTTTCGGGCAACAGCGAAAGGGGCGTGCGACTCCTGTCGCGCGGCGATATCGATGTCGCCTTTGGACTTGAAGCGGCCTTTGCACGCTGGCCGGAATTCAAGTGCGAGCGGGTCGCCTCGATCGAAATACTGCCTTTGTGCGGAACAATCATCCCATTCTGGGGATAAACCCGACCAGCAAGGAGCCGCTGGTCCAGTTCGAATTCGTAGTGCCCTCATCTTCCGAACCCTACACATCGATCATTCAGCAGATGTACGAAAAGCGGTAAGCGTCCCGCTGACTGGATCCACATGACAGACTATTTTCAATTGGTTCGACGGATCGTTGCCACATCCGATGCTATCGGGATGGTTGCAAAACAGTTCACCGAGAACTCATGGTTTCGCGCCAATTTCGTGGCCTTGGAGGGAATCGGTTTATTCGATCCATTGACGCTTTGTTATGCTGTGCGTAGCCGCTGGCAGGTAAAACCGGCTGGCCGTGCGCTCGTCAGCCTTGTTCGTCAGGCATGGCGCACCGCATCATCGGATTAACGGCAAGGGGCGGGGTGCGATCGGAAATCCGCTGCATCCGTCGCGATCAGCTAGAGCATTTCGCGCAGAAGTGGGAACCGGCTTTCCGGCAGGAAATGCTCTAGCAAATTGATCTTGGGCATTTTCCGAGTTGGCGGGTGATTCCACTCGCCTCGAAAATGGCCTAGAAGCTAATCGCCACTTCTCCGCCGATGACGCGCCCCTGTTTAGCGGTGAAAGGCTTGCACCCGTGCCCCGAAGGCCGCCGGCAAAGGTGTATCGCCGCCAATCGTCACCTCATTCAGGAGGTTTCGGCCATAGATGGAGAAGCGCCAGTGCTTGTTGTCGGTCGCCAATGTGAGGCTCGCATCGAGCATATCGGCCCTGAAGGAAGCCGACGTTGTTGTCGGTGAATGCCGCCTTGTCGCGATGCGTGAAGCTGACACGCGCCGTTGCTGTCCCCAATTCGCCAAGCTGCTGATCATAAGTCAGCCCCACGCCATAGGTCCATGGCGACAGCCTTGGCAATTTGAGCGCACGATCCACATCGTTGATGACGCCATCACCGCTGAGGTCGAACTGGACGTTGCGATACTGGCCATTCACGTAGCCGAGCTGACCCGAAATCACGAGGTTGGACAAAGAAAAACTGCCCCTCGGCCTCGACGCCTTTGATTGTGGCGTCGGCGGTGTTCCGTATGACCTGGCTGACGCCAAGCGGTCCGGGCAGGTTGATCTCGCGCTGCAGGTCCTTCATGCGATTGTAGAAGGCCGCCAGGTTGATCCGGTGGCGCCCGAATTGCTTCTTGGCGCCGAGTTCGAAACTGTCCTGGGTCTCTTGATTGAATGGCCCCGGCGGCACAGCGGGATCGGTGTTGCGCAAATTATATCCGCCGCTGCGGAACCCGCGCGTGTAAAGGCCATAAATCTGCGTGTCGTCATCCGGCTTCCACTGAAGGCCGATTTTCGGCGTAAACCCTCGCCATTTTGCCGCGTCGGCGAAATTGGTTGCACAGATCAGCGTGTCTAGATTGCAACCATTTGCGCGTAAGGCCGAGACCCGAACGGCTTTGCGTTCCCAACTATACCGCGCGCCGAGATTCAAGGTCAGCGTATCGGTGAAATGCCAGTCGGTCGAAGCAAAATGCCCCATGTTGTCTGGTCTTGCGTACCCCACCGGAAACGATCCGAGCACCGCCCAAAAGATTCCGCAGCTCGGCGTAACGAAGATCCTGGGAAAAATAGTATAGACCGGTTGTCAATTCGACGTCACCGAACCTTCCGGCATAACGAAGTTCGTCGCTGAGTTGATCCTGGTCGATTTCGAAAAAGGCATGAAAGAAGGACTGTGGTGTTCCATCGATATCAGCGCCCGCGGAGGATCGGAATTTCCGATAGCCAGCGATGTTGGTGAAGACGCCTTCGCCCAGACCGACATCGATGTTGGTTTCCACGATCGCCTGGTCCCATTTGGCATCATAGAAACCTGGGAAATTGATCGAAAACCTGAAGCTGTCGCGGGAAACAGCGCGTGACTCTGGACAGGGGCTCCATCGCTTTCGACATCGCCATGCTCATAGCGGAGATCCATTCGGAAGCGGTCGCCACCCTTGAGCGAAAGTGCCGGGCGAATGATAAGGTCATGTGATTTACCGAAGCTGCGATTGTCGAAGCGGTTGCGAAACCAGCCATTGTCGTCGCTGTAGTAGACGGCCAATTTGGCAGCCAAAACGTCATCGACGATAGGTCCGGTAACCGTGCCGCTTACGGTCTTTTCAGTCCCGTTTCAATGGATAGCTTGGCTTTGGCTCCAAAATCGAAGCTGGGCCGCGTGGTCCGCACAACCACGGCACCGCCGGTAACGTTGCGACCGAAAAGCAAGCCTTGCGGTCCACGCAGAACTTCGATCCCCTCAAGGTCGAAGTTGTCCAGCACGACACCAGCGTTGATGCCGAGGTAAATACCGTCAGTGAAAACGCCTACGGTGGGGTCGATCGATGGGATCGTGCTGTTGATGCCGAGGCCCCGGATAGTGAAATTGGCATAGCCCGGTGCCGTACCCACATCCTCGAGCTGGACGTTGGGAACGTCGTAGCTCAGACTTTGAAGATTCTGGACGAACTTGGCATCCAGCTGCGCTTCACCAAAAGCCGTGACCGCCATCGGTACTTTCTGCACGCTTTCGCCATAGCCCTTTTGGTGGCGGTAACGACAATGTCCTCAGCCAGCGCTTCCGTGGCGCTCCCGGTTTGGTCGTTCGCCTGGGGCGTTGCTTCCTGGGCAAATGCTGTTCCCGAGCACAACAACGCGGCAGAAGCCAATAGACATCCTCTCATGGCTGATCCTCTCTTCCCAGGAGATATTGTGTAGTTCATGCCGTTTGGCGGCATTTGAGGGCCGTCGTCCAATTCAATTCGCTGCAGAACTATTCCTGCTGCTCATCGATATCTGGCGGCAGCACGACGCCATCGGCAGCCCGACGGCCGCTCAAAAATATCATGGTAATTCATCGGGTTGATTACGCTCTCAGCGCCCGTTCTACCGCCTCAAGGCTGTCATTCAGCCCGAGCGGGTGCTCGGCATCCGTGAAGTCGACAATTCTACCCCAGTGCCGGGCGACATCATCGAGCGTGAACGCCCTGTCCGCTCCGAAGGCGTGCCCAAGCGCGCGCTCCCACCTAAGCTTGGCGATATAGCCGGCTCCAACTTCAAAAGCCCTTTGGTTTCGCTGCAATTCTCGTGCGCAAGCCAACCGACCAATGGACTGATCGCTTCCGCTCTGAGATTGGCGAGAAACTCTTGTGGAAAGGCAGTCGCGGTCATACGCGATGCGGCGATTGGGGCGATCGTATTAACCTGGATGTTTCTGGACCGCCCCTCCTCCGCCAGCGCGTTCGCAAGCCCCAATATTCCGAGCTTGGCTGCGGCATAGTTGGCCTGACCGAAGTTGCCGTAGATTGCGGCTGCAGACGTGGTCATGACGATGCGGCCATAGCCCTTGTCGCGCAGTATCGGCCATGCTGCCTGCGTCACTGCCCGCGTCCCATTCAGATGGACCCGCTGAAGCAGTGTCCAGTCTTCGTCGGTCATTTTGTGGAAGCTCACATCGCGCAGGATGCCGGCATTGTTGATGACGACGTCAACGGTTCCGAAGTTGTCAACCGCGGCTTGGATGATCAGCGCGCCCTCCTCGACCGACGCATAATTTGCCACCGCCTGACCGCCCGTGGCTCGAATTTCGTCGACCACATTGTCAGCGGCTGTGGAGCAGCTGCCGCTCCCTTCTCGTCGCCACCCAGATCATTCACCACCACCTTGGCTCCGCGCCCGCCAAACATCAGCGCGTACTGGCGCCCAAGTCCGCCTCCGGCTCCGGTCACAACCACTACCCTGCCATCGAAACGAAGCTCTTCGTCCATCGCTTGTCTGCCTCTTTTACCTGAGCGACGCATCTGCGCATTTGATCCTGTGCGAGTCAGGCACGCGGCTCCATTTCCGTCGACGCTGTCGTTTTCGTCTGAGCCTTACCGAAAGGCTTGAATGCCGGTCAGGGCGCGCGAAACAACAAGCTTTTGAATCTCCGTCGTGCCATCGGGGATGGGGCAAATGATCGCCTCACGCACCAGCCGCTCAACGATGAATTCGCGGGTGACGCCGTTGCCGCCATGGATCTGAAGCGCATCGCGCGTCGCTTCGATCGCCATTTCGGTGGCGTACCACTTGGCCATCGAGCATTCCGTCTCTGCGCGCGTGCCCGCCTGGACGAGGGATATTGCCCGGTGCGTCAACAGACGGGCTGCGTCGATCTTGGTCGCCATGATGGCGATCTTGTCGGCGATCAGCTGATGGCCGGCGATCTTCTTGCCATGCTGCGCGCGATCGCGAGCGTACGCGATCGCCTCATCCATTGCTCGCCGTGCGATGCCGATACTCCACATCGCCATATGGCAGCGGGCAATCTCGAACACTTGCAACGTATTGCGCAATCCATCGCCGACCCGGCCGATCGTGTTTGCCACCGGTACGCGGCAATCGGACAGGAATATCTGTGCAGTCGATTGGCCGTTGAGCGCCATCTTCTGGATATCGCGCACCTCATACTCACTCTCGTCACGATCGACCAGGATGTGAGTGACTTCATTTTCGCCAGTCTTGCACGTACAGATGAAGATGTCCGAGTAGGCTCCGTTGGTGATCCAGGTCTTTTCGCCATTGATGACCCAGAAATCGCCGTCTCGTACGGCGCGTGTCTTGATGGCGGCGACGTCCGAGCCGACATCGGGCTCCGAGATGCCGAGCGAAACGAACTTCTCGGCCGCGACGAGGTCGGCAAGATAGCGTTGCTTGATCGTCTCCGGGGCGAAGCGGCGGATGAGTTCTGCGCCAACCGCGTTGATGAAGCCGGGTATGGCCACATCGAGCGAGGAATAGGCGATCTCCTCGAAAATGAGCAGATGAGTGAGCCATCCCATATCAAGCCCGCCCCATTGCTCCTGATGCGGTGCGGTAATATGGCCATAGCCGGTCAGTGCTTGAGTCCATTCCTTCATGAGCGGTTTGGGGATGAATCGCTCCCCATGCCGGCGGATTTCCGGCTCAAGCTTGTTGTCGAGAAAGCGGCGGACGGTTTCCACCGCCATGCGTTGTTCATCGGACAGCTCAAAGTTCATATCGTGACCCCGTGTTTCCCTAGGCGCGCTCTGACAACTACCGGCCCAGGATCGTGACGGCGACCACCGCCTCTTCCACCCCGATGACACCTCCGCCGTTCTGCGCGATCGCGAACCGGGCATTCGGAACCTGTCGATCTTCCGCCTCGCCGCGCAATTGCAGCGCAAGCTCGTAGATTTGGCCGAGCCCGGTGGCGCCGATCGGATGTCCCTTGCATTCAAGCCCGCCCGACGTGTTTACCGGAATACGCCCACCCAGCGCCGTCTCACCGCGCTCTGCCGCGAGTCCGCCCTCGCCAGGCGGCGTCAGGCCGAGCGCCTCGATTTCAATGATCTCGCCAACCGCCGTGGCGTCATGCACCTCCGCGACGCCAATATCTTCTGGCCCCACGCCGGCCATCGCATAGGCCCGGTTCGCCGCAAGGCGGCTGACATGGTGGTCATAATCAAAGGGATCGCGCGCGGCGCCGGTTTGCAGCACAGACGCCAGGATTCTTAGCGCCCTGTCCGGGGCTGCCGACAGTTTGCGCCGACCGGCTTCGCTGCAGATGATCGCAGCGGCGGCGCCGTCGCTGATCGGGGAGCACATCGGCAGTGTGAACGGGTAAACGATCGGAGGCGCAGCGAGTACACTTTCGACGGTATATGGGAGGCGATACTGGGCAAGCAGATTGCGCGTCGAATGCATGTGATTTTTCGCCGAGACGGCCGCGATTTGCGCTTGCGTCGAGCCGTAGGTCTTCATGTGCGCGCGTGCCATCGCGGCGTATACATCCATGAAAACGCTGTAAGGCTGACTCGATGTCGTTCCTTCCGGAACATCGACGCCATTGCCCATGGCCAGCAGCTGCGCGCGGCCCGACTCGGTTTCATGCACGTCCCAAGCGCCATCGAATGCACTGAACATGAGCGCCTTGTCGGGCGAGTACATCTTCTCCGCGCCGAGCGCGAGTACGACATCCGCTGCCCCCGATCGAACATAGGCGGCGGCCATGTGCAAGGCCGTGGAAGCCGTCGCACATGCGTTTTCGACATTCACCACGGGAACGCTTGAGATGCCCATCGCTCGCGCCACGATTTCGCCGCGGATCATGTCCTGGCCCTCCATATGCCCCTGGACGCAATTGCCGAAGAAGATGGCTTCGACATCGCCGGCGGTGCATCCTGCGTCGGAAAAGGCCTGCGACGAAGCTTCGGCGCAGAGCATTTTCAGGCTCTTGTCGAACTGTTTTCCGAACGGGGTCATCCCAACCCCATGACGAATATGTCGGTCATTCGTTGATCCATTCTTCCAATGTGTTCCGCATCCGATCAGGTCTCACCGGTCGGAAAAATCGGGCTTCCGCTTCTCCCGGAATGCCGCCAGTCCTTCGACAATGTCGTTGGACAAGGCGTAAGCAGCCATGGTTTCGAGTTCCTGACGCAGCCCGACTTCGAGCGAGCTATCCTGCGCAGCGCGGACTAGCTGCTTCATGTAGGCGAGCCCTGGCCGGCTCTTTTCTGCAAGAGATTCTACCAGCGCTTGCGCTGCCGCAATGAGATCCTCGGGAGCAACCAGTTGGGTCACGAGTCCGGCTTCCTTCATCTCGGCAGCCGAGATGGTCCCGCCGGTCATCATCAGATGTTTCGCACGCGCTTCGCCGATCTTCCTAGGAGTCGAACCGACCCTCCACCGCCGGGCAACAGGCCGTAATTTGCATGGGCGTCGCCAAATCTGGCCGGGTGCGCGGCAATGACGAGATCACAGCACAACACCAGTTCCAAGCCGCCGGCGAGCGTAAGGCCGTTGACCGCCGCAATTATCGGAAGGCGCGACGTCTCGATCCTGTTAAAAGCCTGACCGAGCGGCGGCAGAAACAGATTTAAGCGTTCGGCGAGAGTTTGTCCGCCTGTTCCATCGCCAATTGCGAGCAGATCCGCGCCAGCGCAAAACGCCCGTCCGGCGCCGGTAAGAATGCAAGCGCGCACCGTCGCATCTGCTTCCGCTGCCTCGATCGCTGCGGCGAGTTCCTCGGCCAAAGCCAACGACAGACTGTTCAACGCTGCCGGCCGGTTGAGGGTCACCCAAAGCGCTGGGCCGCGTTGCTCAACCAGGATGTATTCATAGTCCATTGCAGTCTCCCGCGCGCCGGCAGGCGGTCACCGGAATAGAGGATGTGGCTAGGATGGCTGCGTCGGTCATGCCCCGAAATGCGCCGGTCCTGGCCCGCCCAATAGGGCTCTCGAAGCTTTGAACGAAGCACCTTTCCGACATTGCTCAACGGCAGTGGCTCGGCGGTAAAACGACCTTGCTTGGCTTTTTGCGGAGCCCAGACGCTGGCGCACCAAATCTATTATCTCGGTCTCCGTGATTTGTGCTCCGGGCTTGACACGCACCATTGCAAGCGGCGTTTCACCCCATTTTTCATGGGGCACGCCAAAGACCGCGACCTCGAGTACACCGGGATGGTCGGCAATTACGTTTTCGATTTCGGTGGGATAGATATTGAAGCCGCCTGACACGATCATGTCGTTGTTGCGATCGAGCAGATACAAAAATCCGTTTGTGTCGATCATGCCGACATCGCCGGTTTTGACCCAGCCATCTTCCATGCGCCGGGCGGTTTCCTCCGGATCGTTCCAGAATTCCTCCATCTGGCCATTTTCGAACCGTGCGACGATCTCGCCGGGCTCGTTTGGTCCCAGCACCTTTCCGTCCTCGTTACGGATTTCGATATCGGCGCCACTCATGGGACGTCCGACCGCCCGAATTGGGGCAGAACCTTCAAATTCGCCGAACCACTCGTTGGGCCCCATAGACGCGATGGGCAGGATTTCGGTCTGTCCATAGCCCGAATGAAGAACATGATTCCCGAATATCTGGCACGACTTGCGAAGCGTCGGCTCGGAGATCGGCGCTGAAGCACTCAGCAGAAACTTCAAATTCGGAAAGTGGCGGCCATATGCCCCGTCGTGATGCACTATGGCATTGAGCATGGTGGGGGCTACAAAGGCATGGCTGATCCGTTCCTGCTCGAGAGTGTCAAGAAAGGACGCTGGATCGAAGCCGTCCATCATCACGTTGCGGGCGCCGCAATACCAGGCCGGCACGAACAGGAAGCCCGATGCATGGGACAACGGGCCGACATGCAGAATGGCATCCCCTGGGGCCACTTGGGGCCGATGCTGAAAAATGCGGCGGAGATCGTCATCCATGAACGGTGCCGATAGGCAACGCCCTTGGGTTTGCCCGTCGTGCCGCCGGTGTGGCGGATGACACAATAGTCCTCCGGCGCGACGACGGGATCAGGATCCCGGTCCGAGGCTGTCGCCAACCAATTCTCATAGTTGTGATCGCGGATAATGATCCGCTCAAGCGTCGGAGCTTGGGCATCCAGCCCCGCCAACTCCGAAGCCAATGCCTCATCGACCAGCGCCAACCGAGATCCGGTACTCGCGATCATATGGGCGTGCGCTTCACATCGGTTGCGCGCATAGAGAGGAACACGCGTATAGTTTCCAATGGCAGCCGCCAGTATGATGTCGGCGGCCTCGATGGAGTTCTTCTCCAGCGTAGCAATCCGGTCACCCGGTTGAAGGCCGCACTCCGCAAGAGCATTTGCGAGCTTCACGCCGCGCAACCAGGCTTCCGAGAAAGTCAACCGCCTGTGGCCGTGAACGAGAGCCTCTTGCTGGGCGAAATAACGTGCGGCGCGACGTATTTGCGTACGGACGTCCATCAGCCGCGCTCCTCTAAGGCGCTCGCCCACAATGGCGCAGTCGACACATAATAAACTGACATGCGATAGGCCTCTCCGGACTTCTTTTCGTAAGCATCTGTGTCTGCAGCATTGATCCAATCGTCCAATTCAATATTCTGCGATGCTATTCTTGCTGCTCATATTATCGTGCCGGATCATGTCGGCGGCTTTCTCGCCGATCATGATGCAGGTTGCATTGGTGTTGCCGTTGACGACTGATGGCATGATCGAGGCATCGGCCACGCGGATATTTGCGAGGCCGTGAACGCGCAGGCGGTTGTCGACCACCGCCATCTCGTCGGTGCCCATCTTGCATGTTCCCACCGGATGATAAGCATGATTGGCTTCTGCCCGGATATAGGCGTCGATCTCTTCATCAGTTTCAAGGTAGCGGTCAGGATAGAGAGGCCGTTTCATCATCGCCTTCATGCGATCCGAATGCAGGATCTCCTGCACGACACGGAAGGCATTGCGCAACGTCTTGAGGTCGTCGGGATGACTCAAGAGATTGAGGTCAATCTTGGGATCGGATTCGGGGTTTGAGTCATGTAAGGCAACCCAGCCGCGGCTCTTTGGGCCCAATATTGAGAATGATCGTATAGCCCCATTTCGTCATCAGCTTGTAGTCGCGCGCATGGTCGCGATAGGCGAGCGGCACGACATGGACCTGGCAGTCCGCCCGGTTCTGCCCCGGCGCGGATCGCAAGAAACCGCCTGCAGCCGTGGGCGGCGATGCCAGCCAGCTTTTCCTTTGCGTGAGATACTGGAATAGGTCTCGCACGGTCTTGAGCGCGCCAACGACATTGAGTGCGATCCCGAGCCGCTTCTTCGACTGGTAGACCAGCATCAGGTCAGGATGGTCGTGAAGATTCTGGCCGACACCGGGAATATCATGAATCACTTCGATTCCATGCTTCTCCAACTCATCACGCGGTCCGATACCGGAAAGCATCAACAGTTGGGGCGAATTATAGCGCCGCCGCTGACAATGACTTCCTTTTCGCACGGGATCGTCTTCAACTGCCCGTCCTGGGAATACTCGACTGCCACCGCGCGGTTGCCCTCAAACCTGATACGATGGACGCGGGCATGTACTTCGACGCGGAGGTTGCCGCGCCTGCCCATCACCGGATCAAGGTAACACGCCTTCACGCTGGCGCGCTTCCCGTCCTTCACGGTAAACTGATAGATGCCGACACCTTCCTGGCTGGCACCATTGAAGTCCGGATTGGCTTGATGGTCCAGTCCAGTCGCCGCCTCGATGAAAGCATCATAGACATCGAATTCGCGCTTGCCGTTGGATACGTGAAGCGGTCCCGACGAGCCGTGAAACTCATCCTCACCGCGCTCATTATTCTCAGCCTTGCGGAAATAGGGCAGGACATCGTTGTAACCCCAGCCGTCGTTGCCGAGTTCGGCCCAGTGGTCGAAATCCGACCGGTCGCCGCGGATATAGACCATCCCGTTCATACCGCTCGATCCACCCAGCATCTTCCCGCGCGGATTGTAGAGGCGGCGGTCGTTGAGCGCCTTTGAAGGGTCGGTGTTGAACCGCCAGTTGAGCGTATTGATCCGATAGTCTTGGATCAGCGCCGCAAAAGCGCCGGGCGTGGACACAAGCGGCGAGGTGCCTGGGCCGCCTGCCTCGAGCAGGCAAACGGTGACATCGGGGTCCTCGGACAACCGGCTGGCGATAACGCCGCCCGACGACCCACCTCCAATAATTACATAGTCAGCCATTTGCTTCCCTTGTCATTCGACCCATGCTGGCGACCCGGCGTCATGCAACATGCCAGCATCAACCGCCGCAGCCACGTCAGAGGATCTTTTCGAAGATGTTGAGTAGTCCTTCGGTCTTGCTCGAATAGGGTGGCAGAAGTTGACCAAGCAGGCTGAGTTTCGGCTGAGAGAACACCGGCTTGTAATGAGTGAAGCGCTCGAAACTGGCGACGCCGGTATAGGCACCGATGCCGCTCTGTCCGATGCCACCGAAAGGCAGCCGGCGCTGGAAGACGTGCATGACCGTGCCGTTGAGAGTCACGCCGCCAGCGTGCGTTTCGGAAATGATCTTGCGCCGTTCCTCACTTTCGTCGCCAAAATAATAGAGCGCCAGCGGGCGCTCATGCCGGTTTACGTAGCGAATGAGCTCGTCTTCGGAGCGATATGGCATGATCGGCAGGATCGGTCCGAAAATCTCCTCCTGCATCATCGCCATGTCATCGGTAACGTCGAGAACCGCCAACGGCACGATCCGATGCCGTTCAGGAAGCGTTCCATCGCCGTTGTCCGAGAGGTTGAGCACCGTCGCGCCCTTGGCTTCGGCATCATCGAGCAAACCTTGGAGCCGCGCGAACTGTCGGTCATTGATGATACTGGTGAAATCGGGGTTGCTTGCCGCGTTGGGGTAGCATTTGGCAACCTGAGCGCGGAGTGCGGCGACGAAGCTTTCCATCTGATCGACATGGACGAAGGCATAGTCAGCGGCGATGCAGGTCTGGCCGGCGTTGAGCAGCTTGCCGAACACTAAGCTTTCACAGACTTGTGCAAGCGATGCACCCTTGCCCACGATGGCAGGGCATTTGCCGCCAAGTTCCAGAGTAACAGGTGTAAGGTTGGCAGCCGCCGCTTCATAGACTTTGCGGCCAACCGCGGGTGAACCGGTGAAGAGAATATGGTCGAAAGGTAGGGCCGTCATCGCCTGTGCCATGTCGGGCCCGCCCTGGACAATCGCGAATTCCTCTTCGGCGAAATACCGGCGCACAAGCCGCTCGCTGGCTTCGGCGGCGTTGGCGGAAACTTCGCTCGGCTTTGCGATCACGCGGTTGCCGGCCGCCAATGCACCGGCCGCGCCAACGAATATGGTGCCGAGCGGATAGTTCCACGTGCCGAGAACGCCCACCACACCTAGGGGCTGGGGACCAGGCGCGATGAACCGGGAAGGCCGAAGATGTCAGTCTTCACCCGCCGCGGCCTCAGCCACGTCTTCAGATTGCGGCGCGCAAATTTAATTTCCGATATGCCAAGCATCAGGTCGAGCAGGATAGTCTCGTAGCGGGATCGAATGCCGAAATCGGCGGCAACGGCATCGACCAATTCGTCTCTGTGCTGCTCAAATATCCGGCCAAGCCCGAGCAGGTCCATGCGTTCTTCGTAGCTGCGCGAAACCTGCTCACGCGTCCCTTCGCGTTGGGTCGCGAAAATTCGTTCCAGCTCAGTTCTGTTCCGAGACGCATCCACGTTAAATCGTCCGGAGGCGCGCTGGCCGCTCGGCGCTGCTCGCCTGGGCGGTGCTTTCAGCTGCGCCGATCTCAGTGATCACAGCGCGCTCGATTCTGTACGCCGTGCCGATGAATGAGGGACCGTTGCCGGTGGAACGCATCATGGATACTCCTCGGTCTGAAAGTCAGGTCGAAAAATCGGGGCAGCGGGCGGGAGAGGATGCCCGCCGCCCCCGTCGCAGCAGCGATCAGAACTTGACTGTCGCTTCGACGCCATAAGTGCGCGGCATGCCGCGGTTCAGATAATCGTAGCCGAACACGTTGATGTTGAGGCCGTAGGTGTAGTAATATTTGTCGAACAGATTCTTCGCCCACAAGCTAACCGACATATTGTCGTGCGCATAGGTTAATCGCGCATTGGCGAGCCAGTAGCCCGGATTTGCGCATGTAATCGCCTTACCCGCGAGCGTTATGTTCGATCCCGCTGGGGTGTATCGCACGGTGTCTGCCCATAATTCTTGAACGGATCAAAATAGTACTTGCCCATGTAGGACGCATCACCGCGCAAGGTCAGCTTGTTGGTGCCGTCATCGATCATATCCCAGTCGAATCCGGCCTGGAACGTAACCTCCGGCGCGTTCGGGAAGGGATTGCCGTTGACGTTCAATGTCGGGCTGGCCGGGTTTGCCGGATCGATCACATTGCCTTTGTACTTGCTGTTGAGATAGCCCAGCGAAGCATCGAAACGCAACGTATCGGCCACCTGCCAGGCGAGTTCGGCCTCGCCACCGAACAGGCGACCATTGGCGCTGCGCGTGAAGGTTGTAGCGCCGACCACCTGCGTTACTTGGTGATTCGAATACTCGTAGTAGAAGCCCGCGAGGTTAAGTTGGACGCGGCGATCGAACAGCCGGGTTTTGAGCCCCGCCTCATATGCATTCACCTTTTCAGGCTGGATATAATAGACTTGATTGACGCCCTGATAGGCAAGCCCGTTGAAGCTGCCGCTGCGGTAACCGCGACTGTACTGGAGATAGCCCATGATATCATCGGCGAACTCATAGCTGACATTGATACGGCCGGTTAGCCTGTTTGCCTTTTCGCGCTGCTCAAGCGGCGCGAGATTGGGGTTGTATGGATTGCTGTAGGGGATCAGGTTGACAACCGGCGTCGTACCGTCGAGCGCATAGAGGAAAGTGCTGCCGTTAAGGTAATTGACCTTATCCTGGGTGTAGCGTGCACCCACCGCCACGGTCAGCCGCTCGGTCGCTTTCCAGGTTACGTCGCCGTAGATCGCCTTCGAGGGGCGCGACACGTCAAAACGCTGTTCGCCGAGGATCGGGGTGAACGGAGGCGCGCCTGCCCCGGCGCAGCCCGCCGAAAAGCTACCCCCATGCCGCCATTGCCCGTATTATTGATCGCGATGTCGGTCTGGAGTGCAATCAGCGAGCGTGCATCAAGGAAGCCGTTGGGATTGATCTCGATCGCGTCGCAGAATCCGGCATCGCCAGGCCCCAACGCCGGATTGGCGGCAAAGGCTGGGATATAGCGGATCGCGTCGGGCGTTCCGATTGCGGCGTTATTGTAGCTGCCCGGAAGACCGGCGCCAAGCAGCAGCGGCCTCAGCGCCCCGAAAAGTCCGGGTAGTTGACCGTCTTGACCTTGTCCCTGCCATAATAAAGGCCGGCAATGATATCGAGGCGGTCGTTCGAATAGCTGAAACGCAGGTCCTGGTTGAAATTCTTGCTCGTCGACGTGAGGCCGATCGAGCAGAGATCGGCTGGGCCGCCATCGCAATCATCAGGATTGTTGATATAGTCGCCGGTGTCGTAGCCGGTAATCGAGGTGACGGAGAATTGGTCGCTGACATCCCATTTGATGTTGAGGGCTATCCCTTTCGACTTGCTGATGTTCTTACCTACCCGATCAACTGCGACCTCATTGTCACGCAGCAACCGCCCGCCTAGGAAAGGTTGCGGATCGTAACGCGAATAGCCGAGCGCATCCTGCCCGCCCGCGAGTTGACCACCTGCATAGGGCGCGGTGCCCCATGGATCGTCCTTCGCGGCATAGAGCTTCAAATTGATGTCGAGATCGGGATCGGGCCGGAAGCGGATCGAGATGCGACCGCCGATCGTATCGGTGGTCCCTAGGTCGCGCTCATTCCCAGGCAGTACATTGCGCTGCCAACCATCCCCTTTGCAAAAGTACCGGCGACGCGGACGCCCAAGATGTCGGGAACCAGCGTCGCTTCAGCGGCGCCTGCACCGTGAAAGTGTCGTAATTGGCATAGCCGGCGGTCAGATAGCCATTGGCCTCTCCCAGATCCGGCTTGCGCGTGAAGAAGCTGATCGCGCCACCCGTGGTGTTGCGACCGTAGAGTGTTCCTTGCGGTCCGCGCAGTACCTCGACCCGGTCGATGTCATAGAGTTGCAGGCCATGGCTCGCCCGGAAGCTCTGATAGACTTCATCGACATAGACGCCAACCGGCGACGCAGTGGAGGCGGAAAATTCGTTCGCCACTGAAATCCCGCGCAGCGAGAAATTCGGTTGGGTGCGACCATAGGGAGTGGTGACTTGCAGGCTGGGGATCGCGCCCATCAAGTCTGAGGTCTCCGTGATGCCGCGCGTGCGCAGCGTCTCGCCGCCTATGGCGGAAACGGCGGCTGGAACATCCTGCAAATTCTGTTCGCGCTTCTGCGCCGTGACGACGATTGTCTCAAGGCCACCTTCCTGCGCCTCGGGCTTTTCGCCCTGCGATGCAGCGTCCTGGGCATGTGCCGGCACTGCAAGCGCACACGCGATCGATAGCGCGGTGGCACAAAGCAAATTTGTCCTAAAGGCTGTGACCATGACTGTCCTCCCCACGGCATTTTTGATTTGGCGCCATTTGCCGCGCCTTGGGGCTCATCGTCCAATTCAATTTGTTGGCGAACTATTCCTCCCACTCATTGATTAAGGACTGATGAGCCTGCACCGCTGACGCTTCGTGGCGACGCAAATAACCCCATATATTTCATTGAATTAGTCACGCTGAGCGCGTCCATCGGGACGGATGCGCGCGTTCTGCTCGCCCCAATCGAGCCCTTCCAGACGATGTATCGGCGTAATTGGCGGTCCCGGCGGTTTCCCTTGTCGAGTTGCAAGGGAATCAGCTATGATGAGATGTAGTGAGATACGGTTTCTTGGAGTTCATTCTACTATTCGCGGATGCATCTAAGTAGCTGATATTTCTAACAACTATGGCAGAAAACCGCGCCTCTAAATCGGCGGTTCTGACTTTTGAGGCTCATCGCGAAGCCGCCCGAAGGGGCGTTGCCAATACGGCTGTCTCTGGTCGCTTGGTGGCTGGTGCTGGATGGGAGCGGAACAGCGCATGAATTGTGAGAACTCGATAGGATTCTTCTCGACATTCGACACTGCGGTTGCCGCGTCGATCACGTCGGCCCAGTCTTGGAGCATCCGCCTTCGCGGTGTGAGATAGAGCGCACTGTTGTAAGCGCCGCGCACCTCATCCTCGTCCTCGTGAGCGAGCGCCATCTCGATCCAATCCGGCTTGTAGCGTTCGGCTTCGTTCGCCCAGGTCGAGCCGAGCCCCTAAACCCATGTACCGTCTGCCGATGGAGATACCCCATCCGATAACAGGCATAGATCATGGTGTTCTCGGAAATAGACTTTCCAGGCTTGGCTCCGGGAAGAGGAACGCATCGTTCGTCGCCTGCAAGCGGCGCTGAACGATCATTGCGGCCTGGCGGGACAGCGGAACAAGATGCTCACGTTCCATCTTCATGCGCTCCGGCGACAGACGCCATAGCGGGTTCGGTCCATAGAGATCCTCGAACTCGTCCCTGGCCGCGAAGCGGGTTTCGCTGGTTCGGACCCATGTGAGCAAGGTGAACAGCAGCGCGTCACGGGTGATCTCGCGGCGGCGCGGCGTGTCCTCGCCGTCATAGGCGAAGATCGCTCGCACCAGCTTCGGAAACTCCGCGAGCGGCACGCGCGCCATGTGCCTGACGGGCGGCTTGGGCTTGAGCGCATCGTTGAGGCCGAGCGTCGGATCGATGGTCGCCCAGCCGCTCGCGATCGCGAAGCGATAGATCTGGCTGACGTTCTGCTTGAGGCGACGGGCGATATCGAGGGCGCCGCGCGCTTCGACCGCGCGGATCATCTCGAGAATCTCGGGCGGGTCGATTTCCGTGATCGGACGCTTCCCGATGACCGGAAAGACGTCGCGCTCCATCCGGTTGATGACGCGCAGGGCATGGGCCGAGTCCAGCCCTTCAATACGATTGGCGTGCCAGGCCCGCGCAATCTCTTCGAACAGCTTGAGCGCGGCCCTCTGCTTCTTCGCCCGCTTCCTGGCCTCGGCGGGGTCCTCACCCTGATCGAGCAGCCGCTTGGCTTCGGTCCGCTTCTCGCGGGCGATCGCCAGCGTGACGGTCGGATATTTGCCGAAGCTCAGCAGTTTTTCCTTGCCGTCGAAGCGGTATTTCAGGCGCCAGAGCTTCGATCCGTTCGGCTGGACGAGCAGGTGCAGGCCTTCTCCATCGGACAGCTTGTAGGGGCGCTGCCGCTTGGTGGCGTATTTGACCTCAAGTTCTTTCAAAGCCATCTGGGGTATCGCCTGTTTTGGGGACAGCCGAAAAATACCCCAAAATACCCCCAATCCAAATCGCCGTGGGTGGCCGCAGCCGGTCGCACCGGGACGCCGGCGTACGCAACGGGACGCGAAAAATATTTGATTTTCCTCGAAAATGTCTGCCAGTGGCCTCAGTGGGTCACTGGTGGACAATCCGGGTTGGTAGCGGAGGAGGGACTCGAACCCCGACACGCGGATTATGATTCCGCTGCTCTAACCACCTGAGCTACTCCGCCCCACCTGGGCCGTTCGCGCATGCGCGAACAAGATCGCGGCACATACGGTAAACCGGGCCACGAGGTCAAGACGCCGCGCAGGGCGCCACGAAAGCGCCCTGCCGGGCCAGGCGCATTTTCCCGTTCAAATTGGGTTGATCCTGAAAATGTTTGCGCTACCATGGCGCAAAATACAACAGGCGCGCCATGTTTCATGCCGTGCGCCGCCTTGGGAGAAGGGGTATATTATGGATCGCCGTCTTGCGCGTGCTGCGTTTATTGCCTTGTGGCTGGCGTCTTCCGCTCTGCCGGCGTTTGCCCAGGTGCAGTCCCTGGAGACCGCGCAGGCCCGGGCGAAAGCCATGGTCGCCGCGATGACGCTGGAAGAGAAGGCTCGACAGATCGGCAACGATGCGCCGGCGATCCCGCGCCTCGGCATCCCGGAATACAACTGGTGGAACGAGGGTCTGCATGGCGTGGCGCGCGCCGGGATCGCCACTGTGTTCCCGCAGGCGATCGGCATGGCCGCGAGCTGGGACGTCGCGCGCATGCACAAGGTGGCGGACATCATCAGTACGGAGTTTCGGGCAAAGTTCGTCGAGCGCCGCAAGGTGAACGGCGGCAGCGGCTTCTACGAAGGGCTGACCGTCTGGTCCCCAACATCAACATCTTCCGCGACCCGCGCTGGGGCCGGGGGCAGGAGACCTACGGCGAGGACCCGCACCTGACGGGCGAAATCGCCACGGCATTCATCAAAGGACTTCAGGGCGACGATCCGACCCTGTTCAAGACTATCGCCACATCCAAGCATTTCGCCGTCCACTCCGGGCCGGAGTCGACCCGCCATCAGCAAGACTTTCACCCCAGCCCGCGCGACCTTGAGGACACCTACCTGCCTGCCTTTCGCAAGACGGTAATGGAGGGAAGGTCGGCTCAATCATGTGCGCCTACAACGCGGTGAATGGGGTGCCAGCGTGCGCAAGCGATTTGCTGATGGGCAAGTATCTGCGCCGGGACTGGGGTTTCAAGGGCTTTGTCGTCTCGGACTGCGGGCAGCCGCCAACATCTACCGTGAAGACTCGCTGCGTTACGAGAAGGATCCGGTGAAGGCCGTCGCCAAGGGCATCGGCGCCGGCATGGATTTGATCTGCGGCGATTACCGCAACAACATGACCACGGAGGCCGAGAATATCGTCGCGGCCGTCAAATCGGGGCGATGGCGCAGGCGACGCTGGATCAGGCGCTCACCCGGCTGTTCGAGGCACGGATCCGGCTGGGTCTGTTCGATCGCTACGAGACCCTGCCGTATGCGCACATTACCGCCAAAGACTACGACACGCCGGCGCACCATGCGGTGTCCTCGATATGGCGCGCGCCTCCATGGTGCTGCTGAAGAACGCCGGCAACCTGCTGCCACTAAAGAGCGCACCGGCGCGGATCGCCGTGATTGGCCCGAACGCCGACAGTCTGGATGCGCTGGTTGGCAACTACTACGGCACGCCAAGCGCGCCGGTGACGGTGCTCGACGGCCTGCGAGCACGCTTCCCCAAGGCGAAGATCGACTATGTGCAGGGCATTGGCCTGGTCGGCCCGGCGGAAGACCCGGTGCCGGAGGCAGCTTTCTGCGCGGATGAAGCGTGCCGGCAGAAGGGCCTGTATGCCGAGCACTTCGACGGGGTCGAACTGGCGGGCAAGCCGGTCAAGACCGGACTGGACGCTGCGCCCGCGATCGCCTGGCGCAGCACCGGCATGCGCAGCAGCTCGGCGCGCTGGTCCGGCTGGCTGACCGCGCCGGCCTCCGGGGACTATTCCTTCCGGTTTGCGTCCGAAAACGGCTACCGCGTCTACATTGACGGTAAGCCGGTGGTGGAGGAATGGGGTGTCGGTGATGCGCCGTCGCTGCTCTCGGGTGTCATCGCGCTCGAGAAAGGCAAGCGCTATCCGATCCGGGTCGAGGCCTTCCAGCGCGGACAGCGCGGCGAACAGCGGCTGGTCTGGCATGTACCGGGGTCGGACGCCACACAGGCTGTCGCGGCCGCAAGGGCGGCCGACATCGTGGTGTTCGTCGGCGGTCTGACCAGCAGGATCGAAGGCGAGGAAATGAAGGTCAAGGCGGAGGGCTTCGCCGGCGGCGACCGCACAAGCCTCGATCTGCCGAAGCCGCAGCAGCAGCTGCTCGAGCAGGTACACGCCGTAGGCAAGCCGGTCGTGCTGGTGCTGATGAACGGCAGTGCCCTGAGCGTGAACTGGGCGGACAAGCATATCCCGGCCATCGTGGAAGCCTGGTACCCCGGCGGTCAGGGCGGTACGGCCGCCGCCGAGCTGATCGCCGGCGACTTCAGCCCGGCGGGACGGCTGCCGGTCACCTTCTACAAGTCCGCCGAGCAGTTGCCGCCATTCGACAGCTACGCGATGGACAACCGTACCTACCGCTATTTCAAGGGCGAGGTGCTCTATCCGTTCGGTCACGGCCTCAGCTACACGCGCTTTGCCTATGCGCCGCTCAGCGTTCCGGTCGAAGGCGACGCCGCGAAAGGACTGGAGGTCTCGACCGAGGTCCGCAATGCCGGCGCGCGCGCTGGCGAGGAAGTGGTGCAGCTTTACCTGAACTTCCCGGATCGCCCCGGGGTGCCTCAGGTCGCGCTGCGCGGCTTCCAGCGCATCGCCTTGCAGCCCGGCGAAGCGAAGACGGTACGTTTCACCCTGACCCCGCGGGATTTGAGCGCCGTGACGCCGGAAGGGCAGCGCCTGGTGATGGCGGGGCAATATCGTGTGACGGTCGGCGGCGGGCAGCCGGGACCGGGGCCGCCGGGCAGTCGGCACGGTTCATGGTCGGCGCGGATACGCCGGTCGCGCCCTGACCCCGTCAGGCCGCCGTCTGCGCGGCATGAAGCGCGCGGGTAGTGCCGGCAATCCAACCGCCGCCAAGCACGCGGCCGCCCGCATAGAACACGGCGGCCTGACCGGGCGACACGCCATACTCAGGTGTCTCGAACACCACATGCGGGTTCGGCCCCGGCATGAAGCGCGCAGGTGTCGGCCGCGTGGTCGAGCGCACGCGCACCTGCACCGGCACGCCCTCGCTGGAGGGTGCGTCACCGAGCCAGTTGACCTCACGGACTGCAGCGGACGCGCAGGCAAGCGCCAGGCGCGGCCCGACGATCACCCGATGCTGGGCAGCGTCGACGGCGACCACATACAAGGGTTCCGCCAATCCGCCGATCTCCAGCCCTTTGCGCTGGCCGACCGTATAATGCACGATGCCCTTGTGCACGCCGAGCACCCTGCCATCCAGATGGACGATCTCGCCCGGCGTCTCCGCATCCGGCCGCAGTTTCTTGACCACGTCGACATAACGGCCCTGCGGCACGAAGCAGATGTCCTGACTGTCCGGTTTGGCGGCGACAGCAAGACCGAACTCGGCCGCCAGCGCACGCACTGCCGGCTTCTCCATGCCGCCAAGGGGAAAGCGCAGATAGTCGAGCTGATCGGGTGTGGTCGCGAACAGGAAGTAGCTCTGGTCGCGCGCGGGGTCGATGGCGGCATGCAGCTCGGGACCCCGTGCGCCGATGATCCGCTGCACATAATGCCCGGTGGCCATGCAGTCGGCTCCCAGATCGCGGGCGGTCGCCAGCAGATCGGCGAACTTGACCGTCTGGTTGCAGCGCACGCACGGGATCGGGGTTTCGCCACGCATGTAGGAGTCGGCGAATTCGTCGATCACCGACTGGCGGAACCGGCTTTCATAGTCGAGCACGTAATGCGGGATGCCCAGACGCGCCGCCACACTCCGCGCATCGTGAATGTCCGATCCGGCGCAGCAGGCCCCAACGCGCCCTACGGCTGCGCCGTGGTCGTAAAGTTGCAGCGTCACGCCGACGACGTCGTAGCCCTCGCGGGCGAGCAGCGCTGCGACGACGGAGGAATCAACGCCGCCTGACATGGCCACCACCACGCGCGTGTCGGCGGGCGCACGATCAAAACCTAGGCTGTTCATGGCGTGCTTTTACCTGCGCGGCTGAAGATCGGCAAATTCTGCGGGTGCGGCGGAATTTGCCGCCTGCCCGGCAGGGGCGGGCCGGCAGGAACTGCCATGCGCCACCGCCGAGGTCGTGCGCGCAACCCGGAAAGTCAAGGTTTGAGCAGCTCGCGGCACTTGGCCCGACCCTTGCTCAATATCCCTGCAAACAAGTGCGTCAGGAGACGACATGGGTTTCTCTTTTCAATCGCTCGGACAGTTGGGGCTGTTGCAGTCCTGCTCGGTGCCGGACCGGCCGTTGCGGGTCCGGGCGCTACGTTCCCGAGCGATACGCAGGACGGGGGCCGTTCAGCGCACTGCTGCAGCAGGCTTTGAGCACGGTCGACAGCACAGCCTTCACCGGGAGCGGATCGCTCAGCGGCGCGCCGACCACGTTCTCAGGCGTCGTGGACGCGGCACCGCAGCCATCGCCAATATTGTTCCAAGGTGTGTCGGCGGATCAGGATCTCGTGGCGGCACCCTACGGGTTCGACGAAGCTTACGATCCCTGGGCGCTCCCACGGATGTCCTGAATGCCGCGATCGCCGAGACACCAAGCGCCTTCAACGCCAAGATCGCGACCGCACTGCGCACACAGACGATCAAGGCGCAGTCGCCGGCCCCAGCGCAGCCCACTGTGCAACTGGCGCTCCCGGAATCGACCAACCCGATTGTGGCAGAAGACGTCCCACCCGCTGCGCCGCTTGATCCGCTCAACGAGGCGGCCGGACCGTCAACGGACGCCGCAGATGTCAGCTCGGATGGCGACGAAGCCGAACAGGATGCAATTGCTGAAACGCTGGTCGCGCCCACTGTGCTCCTCACGGTCCCGACGCCGCCGCTCGCCGCCGATCCTGCATCGCCCACTGCGTTCCTTGCTGTCCCGCCGCCGCTTGTCGCCGTCGCGCCGCCTGTCGAGGATGCAGGCGGCGGCGCCGACACCATCGCTGCGCTCGGAAGCGCAACCGCTCAAGCAGCACCGCTCGCTGCGCCTTCTGGGCAGCAGGTAGCAGAGCAAGCGCTTGAGGCAGGGGATACCGCCAAAACTCAGGCTGCGGTGCAGACGGGCAAACGCGAAACTGCCGAAAAACGACAGAAGCCGAATTCAAAACCGATCCTTCGTCCAAGGATACGCAGCGCAGCAGCGTTGCGGACGCAGGACCGGAGCGCAAGAGCAGCGCCACGCAGCCGCAGGAGCAATCCGGCAGCCCCGCCAAGCCGGAGGTCGCGCCGGCACCGCACCCTGCAAGCCACCGGCCGCCCGATGTAGCCCCGGCCTCCGGCACGCCGGCCGGCCAGCCAGTCGCGCAGTCAGCGTCCGTGCAACCGGCTCCCCTGCTGATCGCCCGGCCCTCGAGCGCGCGCACCCCGCGCCGGCCGCGGATCAGATCGGCACCGCCGTTGCGCGTGCGTCGAAAGATGGCCGCACGGAGATTCATGTTCGTCTCGACCCGGTGGAACTGGGCCGGGTCGAAGTCCGGCTGCACTTCCAGGCCGACGGCGAGGTTCGCGCCCAGGTGACGACTGACAATCCGCAGACGTTTGATCTGCTGCGTCGGGACTCGCAGAGCCTGGAGCGCGCCCTGCAGGACGCCGGCATCAAAACCGACAGCGGCAGCCTGAGCTTCAATCTGCGCCAACAGGATCATCAGGCCGGGCAGCAGGAACTCGCCAAGAACCACCGGGGCGGCAACGATTCCGGCGCATCCGGACGATCCGATCGCCTGCGGTAGCGGCACTGGAAGCCTCTACGCGCGGCCGCAAACCCACCAGCCTCTTCGACGTACTCGCCTGAGCGAAGGAACAACGACATGCCCTCAATCAATCCCGCATCCGCCACTGGCTTCGGCGCGTCGACGCCGGCGGAAAGCTCCACCAAGTCGCTGGCGGGCGACTTCAACACCTTTCTGACCCTGCTGACCAAGCAGCTTCAGTATCAGGATCCGCTGTCGCCGCTCGACACCAACCAGTTCACACAGCAGCTCGTCTCGTTCACGGGCGTCGAGCAGTCGATCCAGCAGAACAAGAACCTCGAGACGCTGATTGGCCTGTTCAGCGCCAACGGCCTCAGTTCGGCGACCGGCTACCTCGGCAAATCGGTCGTGGCGAACTCCGACATCCTGCTCGTGGGTGAAGATGGTGGCTCCTGGACCTATGCTCTTGGCGCCAATGCCGCCGAGACCGATCTGGTCGTGACCGATGCGCGCGGCAAGATCGTCCTGCAGCGATCCGGCGAGACGGAAGCCGGGGAGCATAGCCTGGAGATCAAACCGGGTGAACTACCGCCGGGCTACTATCAACTGACCGTCAGCGCCACCACGGACAACGGCTCGGATATCGCGACCGGCGTGTTCCTGCGCGGCGAAGTCACCGCCGTCGAATCCGCGAACGGCGCAACCCAGCTTATCGTCGGCAAGACCCCGGTCGACCTGACGGCCGTCAGCAGTATCGCTGTCCCACCGATCCAACAACAATAAGCGCACCACCAGCACACAGGAGAACACAATGAGCTTGTATTCCGCTCTCTATTCCGGCGTCTCGGGTCTCACCGCCTATTCGAGCGCGCTGAGCGCCATCTCGGACAACATCACCAACGTGAATACCGTGGGTTATAAGGGAACCTCAACGGAGTTCTCGACCCTGGTGACGGAGTCGCAGACCTTTGCACGTTACTCGGCGGGTGGCGTGCGCGCCATTCCGCGCACCCTGGTCTCGCGGCAGGGCCTGTTGCAATCGTCCAGCTCGCCGACTGACCTCTCGATTGATGGCGCCGGTTTCTTCGTGGTGCGCAATTCGCCGAGCGCAACAGCAGAAGGTGCCGTGCAGTTCACCCGGGCGGGCAGCTTCCGGCCGGACGCGGAGGGCTATCTGCGCAACACATCCGGCAATTATCTGCTTGGCTTCCCGCTGCAGGTCGACGGATCGGTGACCAACACTGGTAACGTCACGGATCTGGTGCCGATCCGCATCACCGAGCTGACCGGGACCGCGGAAGCGACAGAGAATATCCGCATCCGCGCCAACCTGCAGTCTTCTGACCCGCTGATCCCGTCGGTCGTGGCCGGCACCTACGATGTGACCAACGCTGCGAACAACGTCGCGACTGGCGGCGTGGTGCCCAACTTCAGCCGCGACATCGAAGTGTTCGATGCGCAGGGCGGCACGCACACGCTTTCGGTGTCCTTCGTCAAGACCGCGACGCCGAACCGCTGGGCGGTGGAAGTTTACGCCAAACCGGCCTCCGACATCACGACCGGCGCCGGCCTGACTGCCGGCCAGATCTCGCGCGGCACCATCGCCTTCAACAGCGATGGCAGCCTTGATGTGGCCAACACCACCCCGGCGCTGCTGGACCCTTTGAACATCGCCTGGACCAACGGCGCTTCATCCAGCCAGATCAGCCTCAACCTTGGCTCTGACAGCAATGTCGACGGTTTGACGCAGTTCGACAGTGTCTCGACCGTGATCTCGACCTCGGTCGACGGCGCGGTGTTCGGCAACGTGACCGGGGTCTCCATCGACCGTTCCGGCGTAGTCACGACCCTGTTCGACAACGGCTTGACCCGTGACGTGTTCAAGCTGCCGGTGGCGACTTTCCAGAATCCCGATGGCCTGACCCGCCTGCAGGGCAACGCCTACGGCGTCTCCGACTTCTCCGGCCGCTATGCGCTGGTTGACGCCGGCACTGGCGGCGGCGGCACGATCTCGCCGTCGACTCTGGAAGCCTCGACGGTCGACCTCGCTGCCGAGTTCACCAACCTGATCACGACGCAGCGCGCCTTCTCGGCCTCGACGAAGGTGATCACGACGGTCGACGAAATCCTCGCCGAGTTGAACCAGGTGATTTAATGGGCGTAACCCAGCGGCGGAAAACGTTTCTGCGCAACGCATTGAACGCCTTGCGCATTAGCGTCTCGTTCACACCGCTCACCCGTTTGTTTACCGAGTCGCTTAGGCGTTCCTTAGGTGACGACGTCTATGGTGATCCGACACGCATAACGCGACGGAGTGGAGTTGAAGTCCAATGATGGAGAACCAAAAGTTCCGACCGCACTCGGTGATCGGGCCTTTGGGCGAGCCGCTGACCTTGGATTCGCTGCCGCCCGCCAATACCCGGCGCTGGGTTGTTCGCCGCAAGGCGGAAGTGGTGGCGGCAGTCAAGGGCGGCCTGCTGACCCTGGAAGAAGCCTGCGAACGCTATCAGTTGACCAGCGAGGAATATCTCGCCTGGCAACGCTCGGTCGAACGCAACGGTATGCCCGGCCTGCGGGTGACGCGCGTGCAGCACTATCGGGCGCTGCATAACCGCTGATCGCATGGCATTCGACGCTGGCGACGGGTGTCGCCGGCGGCGGCTGCCGGGATATAGGACAATCCGCACCCGTAAATCTCCCATGAACGACCGGCCGTAACCGGTCGGCAAAAATGCCCAGCGTTTACGCGTCGTTTACGCTCAGCGCCTTAACTTGACGGCACAGCGCGCTTCCACACCCGGCAGCCGCCCTGCATCAGCCGTCGAGGACATGCGTGGAAAGCGTTAAATCTCTGGTCGACTCTCTGGGCGTCAAGCGCCTTGCCCTAATGGGCGCAACCGCGCTGGCGCTGATCGTCGGCCTTTATTTCCTCTCCTCACGGCTTGACTCGGCCGATTACGGTATTCTGTTCACCGACCTGCCGCCGGAACAGGCGCAGGGTATCACCGAAAGCTGCGCGGCCTCGGCGTACCCTTCAAACTCTCGGCGGACGGCACGACGGTCATGGCCCTCCGCCAAGGTACCGGAGCTGCGCATTCAGCTCGCAGGCGAGCAGATCACCGGCCAGATCGGCTACGAACTGCTGGACAAGCAGGACCCGCTCGGCACCAGCAGTTTCCTGCAGAACGTCAATCACCTGCGCGCGATCGAGGGCGAGCTGGTTCGGTCGATCGAAACCCTGAACGCGGTGGAGCGCGCCCGGGTTCACCTGGTCATGCCGGAGCGCCAGCTTTTCGAGAAGGAAGCGCACAAGGCGACCGCCTCGATCACGCTGCGCACGCGGGCACCGCTGACTCAGGCGCAGGTCGGCGCCATCCGTAACCTGGTTGCAGCGGCGGTCCCGGATCTGTCGCCTGATCATGTGTCCATTATCGACCAGAACGGCACCCAGTTGGCGCGCCCGGGTGACGACGCCATGGGAACTGCGTCCGCCATCGAAGAGCAGCGCGTCGCCATCCAGAACCGGCTGCGCGAGCAGATCGAGACCATGCTGGAACGCGTGGTCGGCCCGGGTCATGTCCGCGCGGAAGTCTCGGCCGCGCTCAGCCAGGACAATGTGCGCGAGGAGTCCGAAGTTTACGATCCCGACCGGCAAGTGGTCGATCAGCAGACCACGGTGCAGCGCACCAACCGGCAGAACGACGCCGACGGGACGTCCGGCGCGGTGACTGTCGCCAACCAGCTACCGGAAAACCAGGGCGGCCAGCAGGGTGGTCAGACCAGCAGCAGCGCTGCGGACGAAACCTCCGAGCAGGTCAATTACGCCAACAGCCGGACCCGCACCACGACGATCCGCGATGCCGGGGCTATCGCCAAGCTGACGGTCTCCGTCGTGGTCGATGGCGTCTCGGTCGCAGGGCCGGACGGCAAACTGGCCTATACGCCCCGTAGCGCCGCCGAAATCGCCAAGCTTACCCGCCTGGTCGAGAACGCCATCGGCTTCGACAGCGAGCGGGGCGACAGCGTGGTCGTCGAGAACCTGCGCTTCGTGCAGCCCACTGAACTTGATGGCATCGTGCAGGAGGCCTGCCGCTCGGCATTCAGGTCAGCGACCTGATCAATCTGGCACAGACTTTCGTGATCGGGTTGCTTGGGCTGCTCGCCTTCTTCCTGATCTTGCGCCCGATGATGAAGCGCTCGAGGCTGGAAGCCGCCGCCGTCGCCGGGGACGGCACCGGGCTGTCGCTTGAAGGGCAGGAAGAACGCCTCGCGCTGGCGCCGCCCGACCGCGGGCACGTGATCGCCGAACTGATCGATCGCGCCGCCGATGGCGACGACGAGGCGATCCGGCAAATCCAGGCGGCGCGCGAAGCCAATGCCGGCGCCTGTCCGTCGAGACCGAAATCGCCGTCGCGCAGATCGAGGGCAAGCTCAAGTCCACCGCAGTCAAGAAAGTCGCGGAAGTCATCAATCGCAATCCACTCGAGTCCGCGGCGATCATTCGCCAGTGGATGTATTCCTGATCCGTAGGAGCCTTGACCCATGACAGTCTTGGACATGGAAGAGATCAACAAGATGAGCGGCCTCGAGAAGGCGGCGACCTTCATGCTGGCGCTCGGACAGGAACATGGAAAACCTGTTTGGGAGTTGCTGACCGAGGACGAGGTCAAGGAACTCTCCCAGGCCATCTCGCTGCTGGGTGCAGTCAAGCGCCGACGGTCGAGAAGCTGTTCGTCCACTTCGCCGCCGAGGTCTCGACCATCGGCACCCTGCATGGATCGTTCGAGGCGGCCGAGCGCCTGCTCGCCGGCATCATGCCGCGCGACAAGGTCTCCCAGATCATGGATGAAATCCGCGGTCCGGCCGGCCGGACCATGTGGGACAAGCTCGGCAACGTGAACGAGCAGGTGCTGGCCACCTACCTGAAGAACGAATACCCGCAGACGGTCGCGGTGGTGCTGCAGAAGATCAAACCGGAGCATGCCGCGCGCGTCATCACCTCGCTGCCCGAAGACTTCGCCATGGAAGTGGTGATGCGGATGCTGCGCATGGAGTCGGTGCAGAAGGACATTCTCGACAAGGTGGAGAATACGCTGCGCGTCGAGTTCATGTCGAACCTGGCGCGCACCAGCCGCAAGGACAGTCACGAGACCATCGCCGACATCTTCAACTATCTCGACCGCCAGACCGAGGACCGCTTCCTCGGTTCGCTGGAGGAGCGCAACCGCGATTCCGCCGAGAAGATCCGCGCGCTCATGTTCACCTTCGAGGACCTGGCGCGGCTCGACCCTGGCGGCGTGCAGACTCTGCTGCGCAATGTCGAGAAGGACAAGCTGGGGCTGGCGCTCAAGGGCGCATCCGACAAGCTCAAGGACCTGTTCTTCACCAACATGTCCGAACGCGCGGCGAAAATCCTGCGCGAAGACATGGACGCCATGGGACCGGTGCGGCTGCGCGATGTCGATGAGGCGCAGCAACTGATGGTCAGCGCCGCCAAGACGCTCGCCGAAAGCGGCGACATCGTTCTGGCCGACAACAAGGGCGAGGACGAACTTGTCTACTGACAACGCCAAAGTTACGCCGTTCGCTTTCGACCGTCGTTTCGACGCCGGCGCGGGCGTCGCTGCGGAACGGGCGGCGCGGCAGCACGCCGCCGACCTCGAGGCGGCGCGGCAGGTCGCCTATCACGAAGGCCTGGCAGCCGGACGGGCGCAGGCGCTGGCCGAGATCGAGGCGGCGACGCAGCAGGCCGCCGAACGGGCCGTCCAGACCATGGCGCAGGCCTTCGCTGTGATCGACCGCGTCCAGGCGCAGGTTGTGGTCGACGCCGCCGAGCTCTCCCGTGATATCGGCGAGGCGCTGGCGGGATGGCGGCTTCGGGAGCAGCCCTCCGCCCTGATCGAGCAACTGGCGCATGAGGTTTTCGCAGCGCAGGCGCTGCAGCCGCGCCTGGTCGTGCGGGTGCATGACGAACAGCTTGATCGGTTGAAGGTGCGGCTGGAGGCAATCGCGCAGGGCCTTGGGTTTCATGGCCGCCTGATCTTCCTGTCCGATCCGGATCTGGGCCTTGGCGATTGTCTGATCGAATGGTCGGACGGCGGCGTCGAATGCCTGGGTCGCCAGCGGCGCGACGATGTCGCGGCGGCGCTGCAACGCTTTATCGCGGGTCAAAACCCCCGCGCGAAGAAAGGGCACACTGATGGCTGGGCCAGACGATTTCGATACGCAGGACGGCATGGGCACCCAGGTCGCGCTCGACGATCTGGGGCGCATGGCGGATCGCGACACGATTTCAAACCCGGATGACGAGATCCACTCTGCGTCCGAGCTGGAAGCGGTGTTCGACGTGCCGGTCAAGGTGCAGGCCGTGCTCGGCAAGGCGCGCATGGAAGTGAGCCAGTTGCTGCGGCTGTCGCCGGGCGCGGTGGTCGAGCTCGACCGCCGGGTCGGCGAAGCGATCGACATCTACGTCAACAACCGTCTGGTCGCGCGCGGCGAGGTGGTCATGGTCGAGGAACACCTGGGGTGACCATGACCGAAATCGTCAAGTCGGATCGCCACTGATGCTCGGCCTTGGCTTCTTTTCAGCGCTTGCGCCATCATCGTCGGCAGCCTGTGGCTGAGCGGCGACCCGCTGGCGTTCTGGAGCGGCGCGTCCGCAGTGCTGGTCGTGCTGGGAACGCTCGCCATTACCGGCGTCAGCCTGCAGCCCGGCGATGCCCGTCCGGTGTGGTCCGCGCTGAAGGCGCTGTTCGCCAGACCGCAGAGCGATGCGCGGCCGACCGCGCGCCTGCTGCTCGACCTCTCGGCCCGCGTGCGCCGCGACGGCCCCGTGGTGCTGGAGAAAGCCCTTGTCGGGCTGCGCGACCGGCCATTCCTCAAGCGTGCGCTCGAACTGGTGGCCGACGGCCTGAACCACGACAGCATCGAAGCGATCCTGAACGCCGAGATCGAAGCCGAGGGTCGCCGGCGCGGCCGGCTGGCCGAGCTGCTGCGCCGCGGCGCGGATGTGGCGCCCGCCATGGGTCTGATCGGTACGCTGATCGGCCTGGTCGGCGTGATGCGCGAACTCGACGATCCGGCGCGCATCGGGCCGGCGATGGCGATTGCGCTGCTGACCACACTCTATGGTGCCGTGCTCGCCCATATCGTGCTGCTGCCGCTGGCGCACCGCGCGGAAGCGCAGGCGGACGCGGAGACCGCGCATCTGAAGCTTATCGTCGCCGGTGCGGCGGCGCTTGGACAGGGCGAGCATCCCCTGCACCTGGAATCCAAACTCAACGCCCTGCTGCCGCCGACCGAGCGGGTGCAGGCGGCGTGAAGACTGCATAAAGACTAAAGGACTGAACATATGCGTCTCTTGATTGTCGGACATCTGGGCGGACAACTTGCCGTCGCCTCGCGCATGGCGATCGGCGCCAGCGCCAAGGTCGTGCATGCGCCCGACCATGCCGTCGCGCTCGATCAGATGCGCACCCGCGGCGCGGACGTCATCATGGTCGATGTTGCATGCGACATCGGCAGCTTCATCACCGCGTTGCGGGCCGAGCGTTTCTCGACCGAAGTGATCGCCTGCGGGATCGGCACCGACGCTCAGGCCGCCGTCAGCGCCATCCGCGCCGGTGCGAAGGAATATGTGCCGCTGCCGCCGGAAGCCGAACTGATCGCGGCCGTGCTGCAGGCGGTGGCGCAGGACACACAGGCGTTCATCTTCCGCGACCCAGCCATGGGCCGCGTGGTGCAACTGGTGGACCAGATCGCGCCGTCGGATGCTTCGATCCTCATCACCGGCGAGTCCGGGACCGGCAAGGAAGTCATCGCCCGCTACGTCCACTCCAAGTCGAACCGCGCCAACGAAGCCTTCGTTGCGGTCAACTGCGCGGCGATCCCCGAGAACCTGCTGGAGTCGGAACTGTTCGGCCACGAGAAGGGCGCGTTCACGGGCGCGCTCGCGCGGCGGATCGGCAAGTTCGAGGAAGCCAATGGGGCACCCTGCTGCTCGACGAAGTGACCGAAATGGATATCCGCCTGCAGGCCAAACTGCTGCGCGCGATCCAGGAGCGGATGATCGACCGTGTCGGCGGGGCAAAGCCGGTGCCGGTCAACATCCGTATCCTTGCGACTTCCAACCGCGACATGCAGGAGGAAGTGAAGAAGGGCACGTTCCGCGAGGATCTGCTGTTCCGTCTGAACGTCGTCAACGTGAAGCTGCCGCCGCTGCGCGACCGCCCGGCCGACATCAAGGTCCTGGCCGACCATTTCGCCCGCAAGTACGCCGAGGAGAACAGCATCGCTGCGCGGCCGTTGAGCGAGGAGGCACTGCGTATCCTGCTGTCGCACCCGTGGCCCGGCAACGTGCGCGAGCTCGACAACACCATGCACCGCGCCGTGCTGCTGGCCCATGGCGCCGAGATCGGGCCGGATGCGCTGGTGCTGCCGGACGGCAGCCGCCAGAGTTTCGCAGCCGTCGCCCCGGCCGCCGGCATTGACCCGGCGTTCGATGGTGAGGGGCAATCGGCACTGCCGGGCTGGTCGGCCGTACGGTCGCCGATGTCGAGCGCGACCTCATTATCGACACGTTGAAGCATTGCCTGGGCAACCGTACGCATGCCGCCAATATCCTCGGCATCTCCATCCGCACCCTGCGCAACAAGCTGAACGAATACACGGCGGCCGGTGTGCCCGTGCCGGCCGCCAACCTCTCCGAGCGGCTGGCGGTCTAACGCGTGGCTGAAGCACCCAGCACCACGGCCGGCGGCGGTCTGCCGCCGCAGCTCAGCCAGGTCCTGAACCGGCTGCACGCCAACCGCGACATCGTGGTGGCGCTTGGCGTGATCGGCATCATTCTGATGCTCATCCTGCCGCTGCCGACCTGGATGCTCGACTTCGGCCTGGCGCTTTCGATAACGCTCAGTGTGCTGATCCTGATGACGGCGCTGTTCATTGAAAAGCCGCTCCAGCTCTCGTCCTTCCCGACGATCCTGCTGGTGTTCACGATGTTCCGGCTGGGCCTGAACCTTGCCTCGACACGGTTGATCCTGGGCCACGGCCACGAAGGCACGCAGGCGGCGGGCGGCGTCATCCATGCCTTCGGCACCTTCCTGATGGGTGGGCAGACGCTGATCGGCCTCACCATCTTCGCCATTCTCATCATCATCAACTTCATCGTCATCACCAAGGGTGCCGGCCGGATCGCCGAAGTGGCCGCACGGTTCAGCCTCGACGCCATGCCCGGCAAGCAGATGGCGATCGATGCCGACATGTCGGCTGGCCTGATCGACGAGAACCAGGCGCGGGCCCGCCGCAAGGAGCTGGAAAACGAATCGACCTTCTTCGGGGCCATGGACGGGGCGTCCAAGTTCGTGAAGGGCGACGCCATCGCCGGTTTGATCATCACCTTCGTCAACATCATTGTCGGCCTGATCGTTGGCTCCGGCATCAACGGCCTGCCGCTGGGCGAAGCCTTCCAGACCTACACGACGCTGACCGCCGGCGACGGCCTGGTTAGCCAGATTCCAGCGCTCATCACGTCGACTGCGGCGGGCCTGCTGGTGTCCAAGGGGCGTCACCGGCAAGACGGATGATGCGCTCATCGGCCAGCTCACCGCCTATCCCAAGGCGATCGGCATTTCGGCCGGCATGCTGGGCTTCATGGCGCTGATGCCCGGCATGCCGTTCATCCCGTTCGCTGGGCTGGCGGGGCGCTCGGCTACACGGCTTATGCGCTTGGCAAGGGCCGGGCCGTCAAAGCCGCGCAGGACGCCGAAGCGGAAGAGGCCGCGACGATGGCCAAAGCGACGCCCGCCGAGGAGCCGATCGCGACGGCGCTCGCCATCGACCAGGTGCGCCTGGAGCTCGGCTACGGCTTGCTGAACCTCATCAGCGGCCCGCAGGACGGCTACCGGCTGACCGACCAGATCAAGGCGCTGCGTCGCCAGCTGGCGAGCGACTTCGGCTTCGTCATGCCGTCCGTGCGCATCCTCGACAACATGGCGCTGCCCGCCAACACCTACGTGCTCTACATCAAGGAGACAGAGGTGGGGCGCGGCGACCTGCGGCCGGAAATGCTGCTGGTCATGCACCCCTCCGGCGACGCGGTCTCGCTGCCCGGCGAGGATACGCGCGAGCCGGCATTCGGCCTGCCGGCCATGTGGGTCGACCGCTCGCTGCGGGACGAAGCAAGCTTCCGCGGCTACACGGTGGTCGACGCGCCGACCGTCATCACCACGCACCTGACCGAATCGATCAAGGAAAACATCGCCGACCTGCTGAGCTATGTGGATACCCAGCGCCTGCTCGACGAGATGCCCAAGGACGCGCAAAAGCTGATCGGCGAGATCGTGCCGTCAAAGATCACGGTGTCGGGCGTGCAGCGGGTATTGCAGAACCTGCTGAGCGAGCAGATTTCGATCCGCGATCTGGGCGCAATCCTCGAAGGCATCGCCGAGGCCGTCGGCTACACCCAGAGCCTGATCCTGATTACCGAACATGTCCGCGCCCGGCTGGCGCGCCAGATCAGCGCCGCGAACGCGCGCGGCGGCATCATCCAGCTCGTCACCTTGTCGCCGCTGTGGGAGCAGCGGTTCGCTGAAAGCCTGATCGGCGGCGGTGAGGAGCGGCAGCTCGCCATGGCGCCGACGACGCTGCAGGAATTCATCGGCGCGGTGCGCGACAGCTTCGAGGCGCAGGCCGCGCGCGGCGAGATGCCCTGCCTGCTGACCTCACCCGGCATCCGGCCCTATGTGCGCTCGGTCATCGAGCGGTTCCGCCCGGCGACGGTGGTGCTCAGCCAGAACGAAATTCACCCCAAGGCGAAAATTCGCGCGCTGGGCGCGGTTTGACGCCCCTCGATCTTGTGCGGTGCAGCGCAATCCGTTAGAGCGCGACGTCTTTAGATGGGAGCGTCATTGCGAGGAGGCCGCCAGGCCGACGCGGCAATCCAGACTCCTGACCAGGGATTTTGCTTCTGTGCACTGGATCGCCACGGCTGCTTTGCAGCCTCGCGATGACGGGTGAGGCAATTTGAGATCAGCGCTCTCCAGGAGCCCGCATGCTACGCAAACTCTATAACTGGACCATGGGCGTTGCCGCCAAGCCGAACGCCGAGCGCTGGCTGGCTGCGATCTCGTTTGCCGAGAGCAGCTTCTTCCCGATCCCGCCGGATGTCATCGCGGTGCCGATGGTGCTTGCGAACCGGGAACGCGCCTGGCGGCTGGCCGCCATCTGCACGGTCTCGTCGGTTCTGGGCGGCTTGTTCGGCTACGCGATCGGCTATCTGCTGTTCGAGACGCTCGGCAAGCAGTTGATCGCCTTCTATGGCTACAGCCATGGGTTCGACAAATTCCACGACATGTATGCCGAATATGGGGCGTGGGTGATCCTCATCAAAGGCTTCACCCCGATCCCCTACAAGCTGGTGACCATCGCCAGCGGCGTCGCCCATTACAATCTGGCGCTGTTCACGGTCCTCTCGATCATCACGCGCGGTGCGCGCTTTTTCTGATCGCCGCCCTGCTGAAGAAGTATGGCGCACCGATCCAGGTGTTCATCGAGAAGCGCCTGACCCTGGTGACGACCGGGCTGGTGCTGCTGATCGTCGGCGGGTTTGCCTTGCTCAAGCTGGTCTGACGACGGCAGGTCGCGCGGCACGCTTGCGCACCTGATAGGCGGTCAGCGCGAG
Source organism: Hankyongella ginsenosidimutans (assembly GCF_005144965.1). GTDB lineage: Bacteria > Pseudomonadota > Alphaproteobacteria > Sphingomonadales > Sphingomonadaceae > Hankyongella > Hankyongella ginsenosidimutans. The sequence continues at coordinate 804,799 of NZ_CP039704.1, read as the reverse complement.
GCCCAGAACGACCAGGCTGGAATAAAGTTCGATCGAGCGGCTGGGGCTGAGCGCCATCGCCACCATGATCGCGGCCATCGCTGCGACCGCAAACCAGCTTGCATAAGGGAAGAACCACATCTTGAGCGTCAGGCGCTCGGCGCCGTCGCTTGCAGCTTCTGCCGCTGGCGGATCTGCGCGACGGCGATGGTCGAATAGATGAACAGCATGATCGCGCCCGACGCATTCAGCAGGAAGGTGAACACCCGCTCCGGCGAAATCACAGAAGCAATCACCGCACCGTACCCGAACAGGCTGCCGATCAGGATGGCGCGTGCCGGCACCTTGCGGCGGTTCAGTTTCACCAGCGCCTGCGGGCGTCGCCGCGTACGGCCAGCGCGAACAGCACCCGCGAGGTGACGTACAGCCCGGAGTTGAGGCAGGACAGAACCGCGATCAGCACCACGATGTTCATGATCGTCCCGGCATAGGGGATGTGAATGGCGTCCAGAACGGCGGCAAACGGCGATTCGCCCGGCACAATGCTGGTCCAGGGCACAGCCGCGACGATCAGGCTGATCGAGACCACGTAGAACAGCAGGATGCGGGCGCACACCGACCAGGTGAGCCGGGCGATGGTGCGGGTCGGCTCGGCGGACTCGGCGGCGGCGATGGTGGCGATCTCCGCCCCGGTCAGCGCGAAGATGACACTGACGACACCGGAGAGCGGCAAGCCAGCCGTGCGGCGCAAAACCCCGTGGGCGACCAGATGGTTAGTGTCCGGGTCCGGGCGGCCGGTCAGGCCGAGCACATAGGCCCCGGCGATGGCAATGAACACCAGGATCGCCGCGACCTTGAGCGAGGAGAACCAGAACTCGAACTCGCCGTAGGAGCGCGCGGACATGAGGTTGACCGCCGTCATGACCAGCATCAGGCCCAGGCCGATTTCCCAGACTTCGAACGGCAGCCAGGCGCTCAAAATCTTGGCGCCGGCGATGGCCTCGATGCCGACCACGACCACCCAGAAATACCAGTAGAGCCAGCCGGTGACGAACCCCGCCCCGTTGCCAAGCCCCAGCCGCGCAAACTCCGTGAAGGAAGAAATGCCGGGGTTGGCGACCGCCATCTCGCTCAGCATGCGCATGACCAGCAGGATGACCAGCCCCGCCAGCAGATAGCTGACGATCACCGCCGGGCCGACGGTCGCGATCGAGGTGCTGGAGCCGACGAACAGTCCCGCGCCGATGATGCCGCCGATGGCGATCATCTCGACGTGGCGGCTTTTCAGCCCGCGCTCCATCTGCGGCGTGTCGGCGGCTCCCATGCGTCAATCCTGTTTTTCTTGTCTCGGCAAGAATGTTGCAGGACTGCGGGAGGCGGTCAAGCCGCCTCCCAAGGGCGTGCTAGGTCAGGCGATATGCAGGACCATGCCGTCGTTGTGGAACGTGGTCAGCGGCAACGCCTTGTCGAAGCTGTCACCGAACGCGCCCGGGTCGAGCGCTGCCGGCGCATCGGCCGGGCCGACCGCCGCCGCCAGAACCGCATCCACCCCGCCGTCCGCATCGATAATGCTGACCGATGCCGAGAACTGCGGTGCCGGCGCAGCGTTTTGCGCAAGGTTCGGGTCTTGGACCTGGGCGATCGGCCCGAAGATCACATGGACGATGCCATTGGCGTCTGCACCGCCATCCGGTGCACCGATGGCGAAGTCGTCGCGACCGTCGTTGTTGATATCGCCGAGGCCAAGAATGGCGGCCCCGGCGCGCGATCCACTTGTGCCGTCCAGGCGGATATAGTCGGTGCCGAGGTTGCTGCTGTCGAGCACCAGGGTTGCGCGGTTCGCGACGTCGTCGAACCAGTCGTCCTCGAATGCTTTGCCGAACACGACATAGACCGCGCCATTGCCGCCGTTCTGGCCGGGTGCGCCGATGGCGAAGTCGCCGATGCTGTCGCCATTGTAATCGCCGATATCAGCGACCACCGTGCCGAAGCCGCTGCCGGCGATGTTGTTGCGGATTTCGACGATCGAGGCATTGGCCGTCGTATCGTCGACGGAGAAACTTGCATTCCCAAGTGCTTGCGACGATCCGAGGATCAGGAACGCCGCGCCGACATTGTCGTTGCTGCCGCTGCTGGTATCGCGCCCGGGTGCGCCGACGAGCAAGTCGTTGAACGCATCTGATGCTACGCCGATGGTTGCGTTTTCCAGCCGGTAGCCGAATGAATCGACGAAGGCGAGTGCGGTGCCGAAACCATCCGCCGCCGCGTTGGTGGTGAGGACAAACGGCGCGTTCAGTTCATCGCCGCTGACGCCGGGCTGGGCGGTAGTGGTGACCGTTCCGACTTGCGTGAGCACCACCACCTGGTTCGCTGCCCCGTTGCCCAGCACCAGGGCAGGTGTAGGGTGGGAGTGAGCAAGCCCTGCTCGCCGAGACCGCCGAAATCAGCCGCATTGAAGCCGCCGGCGTTGGCGGTGCCCAGCGAATAGCCGACCCCGGTCGTCGTGGTACGCGGGTTGGAAATATTCTTCAGACCCTCGACCGCGTTCGTGCCGGCATAGCTGCCGCCGTCGATCACATAGCCGACGCCCGCATCGGTCACGGAGACGCTAATGGGAGCGGTATTGCCATTGGTGTTGTTCGCTGCGCCGGGCGCGTTGCCGTTGAAGCTGAAGAAGCTGTCGGCGCCCGGCGCGTTCAGGAACAGTTCCGGCCCGGTGCCGCCACCGATGTTGCCGAGATAGGCAACGCTCGACCCCAGCCCGGAGCCGGCGACCCCGGTGATTACCGCGCCGTTAGTGCCGTTGAAAGTCGATGTGTTGATGGTGCCGGTACCGCCGCCGACCGGGTTGCCGCTTGATGCGCCGCCGAGGATATAGACCGCTCCGGCACCGCTGTTTGCGCCGGGTGCGCCGACGATCAATGCGGGATAATCCGGATTTGGATTGGTCGGGTTCACACCCAGCCCCGCGATCGCTCCGACCGCAAGGCTTGTGCCCAGACGCGTATCTGTGCCACCGGTAACGATGCGACTACCGGTGAGCGTGGTCGCGTTGCCGTTCAGATCGACACGGAACACCGCGCCATTGTCGGACAAGGCCCCGGTGCCCCGATTACCAGATCGCGCGTGCTGCTGCCGCCGATGCTGCCAAAGGTCGTGCCGGATGTATCCACCGCGAGCGCAGCCCCGAAATCCGCACCATTTGTGCCGACTGGAAGACTAGAGTTCAATATACCGTTATTGCTGCTTGTAGACAGCGGATTAACGGTAAAGCCGTTGGTGAAGTTGCCGAGGTTGATCACCTCCTGCGCGACGAACAGGCTGACGATCTGCGCTTCCTGCTCTGGCGTGCCGATGTTCCGGTCGGCGGCTAAGTTGCCGTCGGAATCGACCACCGAATAGCTGAAGCTGCCGTAATTACCGGCGGCCAGCCCGCTCGCGTTCCAGACCAGGCTTGTCAGGTCCGCGACGGAAATGGTGTCGCCGATGTCGAGCACCCGCCCGCCGGCACCGACGGTGATGGTGCCGGCGGTCGGCAGCGAGAGGATGGTGATGGCGTCCGTCGGCAGCGGTTCATTGTCGGTCGGCGCAGCGATGTTGAGCGCGAGTGGCGTGGTGTCGCCCTCAATGGCGGCGAGGCCCTTGTTGGCCTCGGCGACCGGAATGACCGAGCCGGCCTCTATGGTAATGGTGATGAAAGCGGTTGCCGTGTCGGTCAGCGCCGAGTCGGCATCCAGCAGACCGTCGATTGCGTCATCGGTATCGCCGATGGTATACTCGAGGCGAAAATTCCAGACCGGGCGGGAAAGATCATAAAGTAATCCACCATCGTCCCCTAAGTCTGCCAACCAACGGCCAGCGTTAAAAGAAACTATACTTGAAGACCCATTGCTGGAGGTGAAACTTTCAAAGGCGCCAGAAACTTGATTAAAATCTCTGATCCATTGCGTGGATCGTCCCGTTTGGTCATTGTAAAAGTAACCGCTATGACTTCTACTTGCCTAGACGGAGACGAAGGCTGGTCGTTTGTGCTGAGAACGATGCCTGGAAAGGAATTTATGCCATCCTGAATGAAATCCGCAGTTGTAACCAATCTTGTGGCGAAATCGTCTACGGCGTCGACGGCGAGCGCATCGGTCCGGCCTTCGATATTGTAGACGAGTTCCGCCTGTGAAGAGCCGCCGGTGTTGTCGACCAGGGTGTAGGTGAAGACCTCGCGGCGGGTGTCGCCGGTGTTCAGGCTGTCAGTGGACGGATCAAGGACATAGGAGACGTTGCCCAGACCATCGACGGTCAGCGCGCCGAACTGGCCGGCGATGGTGGTCGGGCCGGCGACGGTCGTCGTGGCGCCGCCGGCAGCCAGATCCCCGGCTCGAATGGCGCTGACCCGCAGGCTCTGGCCGGGGACGCCGTTGGTCACGTCCACATCGCTGTCGTTCGATAGAATATTGCCGACCACCGGCGAGACGTCGTCGGTGGTTGCCGGGTTGCGGTCGTCCTCGATGGCGGCGAAGCTGTCATTGACGGCGACCGGCGGCGTATTTTCCAGCACATCGCCGACCACGACGGTGATGACGCTGGAGGTGGTGGTCGACGCCCCGTCGCTCACCACCACCTGCAGTTCGTAGCGGTTGTCGCCGCCGGCATCGAGGGTGCCTCGAAGTCCGGCGCATCGTTGAAGACCACCTGGCCGAGCGGATTGATCGCGAACAGCGCGCTGTCGGCGCCGGTCAGCGCGAATGTCAGGGCGTCGTTGTTCGGGTCGGAGGCCGAGACCAGGAACACCGGGTTGGTCGCTGCCTGCAGTTCGTTGTAGAGGAAGGTGTTGGCGTTGTTCGGATCGGCTGCAGCAAAATTGCTGGCGGCGATGGTGTCGATGACCGGCGGATTGTTGTTCGGGGCCTCAACGACATCCGTGACGCTGATGAACAGGTTCTGCGTTGCGGTGGCGGTGCCGTCGCTGGCCGTGACTGCGATTTCGTAGATATTGTCGCCGTTGGCGTCGGCCGGGGCTTCGAAGTCCGGGGACTGCAGGAAGCGCAGCTCGCCCGTGGCGGAATCAAAAGCGAAGCGGGTGGCATCCGCCCCGGTCAGCGCACCATAGGTCACCGGATCGCCATTCGGGTCGGTGGCGGAAATCGTCAGGAACGAGACGATGGTATTCTCGGTGACGCTGATCTCAGCATCGTTCTGGAACACCGGGGCCTGGTTGCCGGAGACGACCGTCACGGCGACGGCCTGGCTGGCGGTGAGGCTGCCGTCGCTGACGGTGAGCGTCAGGTCGTAGACGTTGTCGCCGCCCTGGTCCTGCGGGTTGCTGAAGCTCGGCGGCGTGGCGAACGCCAGCGCGCCGGTCTGGGCGTTGACCGTGAACAGCGCGGCGTCCGTGCCGGCGATCGTGTAGCGCAGCGTGCTGTTGCTGTCCGGGTCCGCGCCGTCGCCGGCGCTGGTGACGGCGGTCGTGCCGGCGTTGACGGTGACGGCGCGGGTCGCCGCGATCGTCGGCGCATCGTTGGCACCGGTCACGGTGATGCGCACCTGCGCGGTCGCCGGCGGCTGGCCGGTGCCGTCGTCGACCTGATAGGTGAACACGTCGGTCGCGGTCTGCCCCGCGCCCAGGCCGTTGGTGTCGGCGTCGGCGTTGTTCAGCGTGTAGGTGAACGTGCCGTTCGCGGCGACGGTCAACTGGCCGAACACGCCGGTCACGGTGTTGCCGCCCGGCTGCGAGAAGGTCAGCGGGTCGTTGTTGGGGTCGCTGGCGGCGAGCAGGCCGCTGACGGTCGCCTGTGCGGCGTCCTCCGTTATCGATGCGGTCGCGTCGGTGGCGATTGGCGGCTCCGGCGCACCGTTCAGGGACACGGTGATGGTGAGGGACGGGTGACCGTCACCGTGCCGTCGGTGATGCTGACTATGATCTCGTAGACGTTGTCGCCGTCCGCATCGCCGGGGTTGGCGACGCTGGTGACGGTGCGGAAGCTCAGCTGACCGGTCAGGTCGTCGAGGAAAAGCGGTCGGCGTCCGGCCCGCCGGCGATGCTGTAGGTCAGGGTGTCGCCGTCGATGTCGCTGGCGGCGATCCGCGCGACGTCGAAACGGCCCTCGCGAATGTTGAACGCCTGGTTGCCGGTGAAGCGCGGTGCATCGTTGACGCCGGTGACCGTCACCGCGATCTGCGCCGTCGCCGTGCCGCCGTTCGGATCGATCACGGTGTAGGTGAAGCTGTCGGTCGCGGTCTGGCCGGCCCGCAGCGCCTGCACCGTGCCCAGCGTGTTGTCGAGCGCGAAGGAGTAGCTGCCATCGGCGTTCAGGCTCAGCGCGCCATAGGTGCCGGCGATGACAGTCGCGGCACCTGCCGCAACCGCCTGCGAATCCGCGCCGTGGGCAAGGCGGGTCACGGTCAGCGCCCGGCCTTCCGGATCGGCGTCGTTGGCGAGCACATTGCCCGCGATCGCGCCGCCGTCCTCGGTCGCAGCGATCGCGTCCGCAGCCAGCACGGGGTTGGCGTTGGTCAGCGTGATCGTCACCGTCTGGCGCACGCTGCGGCCGCCGCTGTCGCGCACGGTGTATTCGAAGGAATAGGTGCCGGCGGGCAGGTTCGAAGGATCGAACACGATGTTGCCGAGCTGGGTGACGGCCGGCAGGTTATTAAGATCAAGCACAGTGCCGGGGTGGCCTGCCCGACCTGCTGCGGCGCCTGGCCGTCCGGCAGAATCCGGAACGCGCTGGCGAGATTGGCGTTGACGCTGCCGTTCTGGCGCAGAACGATCGAGGAGACCGTCAGTGGATCCGGCTGGCCGTTGGCGTTGATGTCCGGATCGGTCGGGACGACAATGCCAAGGCCAATCGGCGCGGACGCACTGGCCGTGACCGGGGCCGGGGCTGCCGCCACCGGCGCGTCGTTGACGCCGGTGATCGTGATGGTGAGCGTCGCCGGCTGGTACGTCGTGCCGCCGGCCTGGATGGTGTAGGTGAAGTTCTGGGTCGCGGTGACGCCGGCACCGAGCGCCGTGACCGTCGCGTTGCTCGCCGGCGTGAAGGTGTAGCTGCCGTCGGCCGCCACGGTCAAGGCACCGAGCGCCGAAGTCAGCGGCTGACCCACGACGCCAGTGGCGCCGTTCGCGACGGCAATGGCGGTGACCTGCGCCGTCACGCCGGCCGGAACCTGCACATTGGCCAACAGGCCAGCCGCCGTATCGACGGCAAGCGGGCGGCCCGCCTGGGTGTCCGGCGTGGTATCGCCGGGCGGCGGCGCGACCGCGCTTGGCCCCTGGCGCCGCCGCCGTCGCCGCTGCCGCCGCTGGCGCAAGCCGCGACGAACATCAGCGGCGACAGCAACGCCGTACGCGAGGCCGCATCGCGCGCCGCCTCGAATTTGCGGCGTGCCCGCCGGACGGCGCCGCTGACCGCAATGGCGTTGGTCAGTTCGGCGAAACGGGTTTCCGGTTCAGCGTCCAGAATCGCTGCGTCCGAGCGCACAGGGGTCAGGGTGTCGAGCATGGCCGCCTCTTGGAGAAGTTAAAAAGTATGAATTTGGTTTCCGGCTATAACCCGATTCGACGCCGAAGAAAAGGTTTAACGATAACCTTCGGTCGAAATTTCGTTCGCATTTCCAACGAATTCGCTGATGTTTTTCATTACATTTTATGACATGAATAATCGCATGCAAATTAACGTTAATATCCGGCAAGACAGTGCTGTTGGGGTCTTCCCAGTTTGCCGGGGTAATTGAAATAGAATTTCGAGCAATTGTGCGTTTGCCGATCCGAACTTGCGGATTGACACGCGCACGCAGGCGCAGCAGAAATCGCGCATGACCGTATTGATCTATTCGCCGAGCAAATCCGCCATGCAATCCGGCCACCGGGGGCAGGGGCATGGGTGCTGGAGTTCGAACAGAAAGACCGCATGTCGCCCGACCCGCTGATGGGCTGGTCGGGTTCGGGCGATACGCGCAACCAGGTGCGTTTGCGCTTTCCCTCCCTGGAGGAGGCGGTGCGCTACGCCGAGCGGCAGGGTCTGGACTATACGGTTCGGTCGCCGCAGCCGCGCGTGCTGAAGTTGCAATCCTACGCGGACAATTTTCGCTAGAGCCTGATCGGTTGAGGTTGAAGCATATGTGCTTCAACCGAGGGCGTGAATCAGGCTCTTATCAACAATTTAGACCATGATTCACGTTTCAGATTGATTCAATCTGAAACGATCAATCTAGAGCCAGACCGTTTGGGGCGAAGCATGGTTGCTTCAATCTGAAACGTTCAAGGTCTGGCTCCATACGCGCTGGCGGCAGCCGCGACACCCGCCCCTTTCTGAGCAGCAGGGTTGGCCATTCCCGGTCGCCGAGTTCGTGGACCAGGTTGAGACCGCGCGCCCGATAAGCGCCCAGCACCGCCTGCGCCTGCGGTGCCAGCAGGCCCGCCAGCAGCAGATAGCCGCCCGGGTTCAGCCGTGCCGTTAGCGTCGGCGCCAACGCGACCAGTGGCCCGGCAAGGATGTTCGCGACCAGCAGATCGAACCGCAGGGCGCGCCGGAAGCGCGCATGCGCCACCCTGGGCAGGTAATCAGCTCAACGTTGCCGCGTCGCCGCCCTTGCTGCACGTTATTCAAGGCCGCGGTGCGCCGGGCAACGGCGATGGCCAGGGGTCGATGTCGCTGGCGATGATGCTTGCACGCGGCCAGAGCTTGGCGGCGGCAAGCGCGAGCAGGGCGGTTCCGGTGCCGACGTCCGCGATGCGGTCGAAGCGGCGCTGGCGAGCGAGTTGGCCGAGCGCCTCCAGGCACCCGAGCGTCGTCGGATGGTGGCCCGTACCGAAGGCTTCGGCGGCGGGAATGACCAGCGGGATGCCACCGGGGCGAATTTCGCTGATACGTTCGGGCGTGCAGACGCGAAAACGCGGCGTAGCGATGGTCGGCAGCCCGAGTTGGCTGAGGCTGATCCAGTCCTGCGGTGCCAGAGGGTGCGCGCGCACAGTCGCCGGATCGAGACCGGCGACACCCTGCGCCAGCCGCCGCACCAGGTCCGGGTCCGGTTCGGAAGAGAAATAGAGTTCCGCCACCCAATCGTCAGCGATCCATGCCCCGGTTGGCTGGTCCTCGGCCTCGAAAACCGCAATCGTCGGCATGTTTTCAGGATCGAACACGCCGTCCGGTTCGCTTTGCAGCCACTGACTCTCGGCATGGTTCAGCGGCAGGCGCAGGATCCACAGATCGGTCATGCGGGCGTCACGAAACTGGCGATGACGCGCTTCGTCCCGGCGCTCTCGAACGCGATGTCGAGCTTGTCGCCATCGATGGCCGTAATGCGTCCGTAGCCGAATTTCTGATGGAAGACGCGCTGGCCGACAGCCAGGTCCACGCGGGCTGCGATGCGAGCGGGCGCTGATATCGTCGCAGCGCGCGCGCGCATGGCGTCCTGGCCGCCGGCGCGCGTCCAGCCGGGGCCGTGACTGTCCAGCCGCACGGGACGGGCGACAGGATCGACCGCCGGCATCGCGGACCAGAGGCGAGTCTGCCCTGCCATGGTCGTGGACTGCCGGACATAGCGCTGCGGCAGCTCCGCCAGAAAGCGCGATGGCAGGCAGGATTGCCACTGACCGTAAACGCGGCGGTTGGCGGCGTGGGTGATGACGGCTGTCCGCCGCGCCCGGGTGATGCCGACGTAGGCCAGGCGGCGCTCCTCCTCGAGGCTGGCCAGCCCGCCTTCATCAAGCGCGCGCTGGTTGGGGAACAGCCCTTCCTCCCAGCCGGCCAGAAACACGGTCGGGAACTCGAGGCCCTTGGCGGCGTGCAGCGTCATCACCGTGACCTTGGGGCCGTCGCGCTGCTCCTCGTTTTCCATCACCAGCGAGACGTGGTCGAGGAACCCTGCCAGCGACTCGAAATCCTCCATCGCCCGGGTGAGTTCGACCAGGTTCTCCAGCCGCCCGGAGGCCTCTGGCGATTTGTCCGCCTGCAGCATGGCAGTGTAGCCTGACTCGTCCAGGACTGTGCGCGCGAGTGCGGCATGATGCAGCGTCGAGAGGCCGTCGCGCCAGCGGACAAGGTCTGCCAGCAGACCGGACAGCGCGCGTCGCGCCGCCGGCGGCAGCTCGTCGGTCGCGGACAGCTCGGCCGCCGTCCGCACCAGCGGCAGGCTGCGCGCACGCGCCAAGGTATGAAGCTTCTGGATGGTCTTGTCGCCGAGGCCGCGCTTGGGGTGTTGACGATCCGCTCGAACGCCAGATCGTCATCCGGCTGCCGAATCAGCCGCAGATAGGCCATGGCATCGCGGATTTCCGCGCGTTCGTAGAAGCGGAAGCCGCCGACGATGCGATAGGGCAGCCCGAGCGTCAGAAAACGGTCTTCGAACTCGCGGGTCTGGAAAGATGCGCGGACCAACACCGCCATGTCGCCCAGCGATTCGCCACGCACCATGCCGGATTCGATGCGCTCGCCGATCACCCGCGCTTCCTCGGCGCCGTCCCAGACGGAAACCACCTCGAGCGGCTGGCCTGAAGGTGCATCGGTCCAGAGCGTCTTGCCGAGCCGGCTCTGGTTGGCGGCGATCAGGCCGCTGGCCGCACCGAGGATTTCCGGGGTCGAGCGGTAATTCTGCTCGAGGCGAATGACGTGCGCGCCGGGAAAATCCTGCTCGAAGCGGAGGATGTTGGCAACCTCCGCGCCGCGCCAGGAATAGATCGACTGGTCGTCGTCGCCAACGCAGCAGATGTTCTTGCGGGACTGCGCCAGCAGCCGCAGCCACAGGTACTGGCAGACGTTGGTATCCTGATATTCGTCGACCATGATGTACTTGAAGCGACGCTGATACTGTTCGAGCACGTCCGGATGATGCTGCAGGATCGAAAGCGTATGCAGCAGCAGGTCGCCGAAATCGCAGGCGTTCACGGTCTTCAGCCGGTCCTGGTACGCTTGGTAGAGGCTGATCGCCTTGCCATCGGCGAAGCTGCCGGCTTCGGCCGGCGGCACCTGGTCCGGTGTCCAGCCGCGGTTTTTCCAGCGATCAATGATGCCCGCAAGCACTCGCGCCGGCCAGCGCTTCTCATCGAGGTTCGCCAGGGTCAGCACCTGCTTGATCGCACGGATCTGGTCGTCGGTGTCGAGGATACTGAAGCTGCCGGTCAGGCCGACCAGTTCGGCATGACGGCGCAGCATGCGCGCCGACACCGAGTGGAAAGTTCCGAGCCAGGTCATGCCCTCGACCGCGCCGCCGATCATCTGGCCGACGCGGTGCTGCATCTCGCGCGCTGCCTTGTTCGTAAAGGTGACCGCCAGGATTTCGCCAGGATAGGCGCGCCCGGTTGCAATCAGATGCGCCAGCCGGGCAGTCAGCGCGCGGGTCTTGCCGGTGCCGGCACCCGCCAGCACGAGGACGGGGCCGTCGATGGTTTCCACGGCGTCCCGCTGCGGGGTGTTCAGTCCATCAAGATATTCTGGGGCTGGGCATCGGTCGCAAGGTGTCGCATCATCGCGCATGTCTAGAGCAGCGGACTTTGAATCTGCAACAGCCCGATGGCATGCACACAGCAGATTCAAAGTCCAAAGCTGCTCTATATATCTTTGAATCTAAAGCATCTTCCCCTTAAATGCGACACTGTGCTTGATCCCAGTCCTGGGTCGCATTTAAGGCGAGATGCTTTAGCGCATGTGGGATGGTGAGACGAGGGGAATATGCGATTATACTAGCGGTAGAGGCGTAACGAGATGCGGGCGCAGCTTATAGAGCGCGGCTCATCCCGGTATGCCCAGCGCTTCCGAGATGCGGCTGAGGAAATACAGGCGGTCGATCGGCTTGCTGATCAGGTCGCTCATCCCGGCGTCCAGGCAATCCCGGCGCTCCGCCTCGCCGATGTTGGCGGTCATCGCGAGAATCGGGGTGTGCTCGTTCAGTCCCTTGCGGCCCCGGATCGCACGCGCCGCCTCCAGGCCGCTCATTTCCGGCATGCGGACATCCATGAGAATCAGATCGAAAATTTCCGCTTCCGCCGCCGCCACCGCCTGTCGACCGTTGTCGACAATCAGCATCTCGTAATTGCCGAGCTCCAGCAGGGTGCGCACCAGCATCTGATTGATGACGTTGTCCTCAGCGACCAGCACGCGCGCGACGGATGCGATCGGTAGGTCTCCGGTATTTTGCGCCGCGCGGGGCCGGTTTGTCCGTGCGCGGCGTATTGGAGGGATTCGAGGTCCGCACCATCTCCAGACGTTCCATCGATTTGGTAAACCAGCCCGACATCTTGGGCAGGCACGTCGCATCGACGTTGGCCGGATAAATATCCGAATGCACACGCAACATCAAAGTACCCCGGGTAAGTATTCGCGGTTACACGAATTGAATTTGTTCAACTTACCCTCTACATAACGGTTACCGTTCGGAAAGTTAATAAAGGATTAACAAATTTCAAACGTGCAACCATGCGCAGAAAACGACATTATTCATGTTGCCGATATGATATAACAAACGTTTGTGTTTTGCCATATCTGTGGTTTGTCACGATTTCGAAACGGCCTGCTGCATCCTTGAGGTAAGCGGGCAATAACGAGTCGTTTCCTTGTGTTTCCGCAACGATAATGCTTGTGTCCTGCACCCATTGCGCCTGCAGGAGTTGCTCCAGGATCGGGCCATGAAGGCCGTCGGCGTAAGGCGGGTCCAGATACAGCACATCGTACGGCGCGGCCGCGGCGGGCAGGGTGCGGGCATCCTGTGCGAGGATGGTCGCGCTTCCGGGCTGGTCCAGGAGCTTGAGCGTCTGGGCAATTGCGGTCGCGGCGGCGCGGTTCTGCTCAACGAATGTCGCATGCGCCGCGCCGCGCGATAGCGCTTCCAGGCCGAACGCGCCAGAGCCTGCGCAGATGTCGGCAACGCGCAGGCCCTCCCAGTCGCCGAGCATCGACTGCAGTCGGCTGAACACCGCCTCGCGCACCCGATCCGCTGTTGGGCGGATCGCCAGACCTTCGGGAACGGGCAACTTCCGGCCTTTCCACTTGCCGGCGATGATGCGCACGCTCATGCGGGCGCCGGGGCGTGCGGCCCGTGCCACGCCGTTTGCCGGCCGGCGCATCGCTGTCCGTTGCGCCGCGACGCTTCAGCGGACGTCGTCCGCTCTTGCTTGCCGGGGCTTTGGCGGCGGGCTTCGGGGCGGAGCGCGGGCGGGACTTGGGCGCGGCGGTGCCCAGGCGCTGGCGACGTCGATACGGCCTGAGCGATCCTTGACCCGGGACAGCCAGGCGGCGGGTGCCTCGACCAGCGCGCCGGGCGGCAGGTCGTTGAGGTCGAACGGGCCGTAGCCGGTGCGGATGAGCCGGCTGACCCCGACGCCCAGATACTCCATGACGCGACGGATTTCCCGGTTCTTGCCCTCGGTGAGGACGACGGACACCCAGCTGGTGAGGCCGCTCTTGTGCTCGATGTCGGCGATGATGCTGCCGTACCGGATGCCCTCGATCGTCACGCCCTCGGCCAGCGCTTCGAGCATGGCCTGCGTGACCGTTCCGCGTACGCGCACGCGGTACCGTCGTTCCACGGCATTGACGGGCAGTTCCAGCCAGCGCTTGAGTTCACCGTCGTTGGTCAGCAGCAGCAGGCCCTCGGTCGTGAAGTCGAGCCGCCCGACCGAGACCATGCGCGGCGCCTGTGCCGGCAGCAGATCGAACACGGTCTTGCGGCCCTGCGGATCGCGCGCGGTCGTCACGCAGCCCGCAGGCTTGTGCAGGAACCACAGCCGGGTCGGTTCGGCGGCGCGTACCGGCTGGCCGTCGAAGGTGATCCCGTCGGTGGTGGCCAGCAGCGTCGCCGGCGTCAGGACGGTCTTGCCGTTCAGCGCAATCCGGCCTTCGGCGATGAAGCGTTCGACATCGCGCCGCGAGCCGATGCCGGCACGGGCGAGAAGTTTGGCGATGCGCTGGGGTTCTGCGGGTTGGGATGGTTTGGCCATGGATGCGCTTAGCCGGAAACGGCGGGTTTTAACAACCGCCCGCGCATGAGGCCGCGCAGGCTGTTGCCGAGCCAGATTTCTCCCGCCTCCAGGTCGGCGGCGGTCAGGCGCGCCTCGACCGCGCGGCCGTCTGCCAGCAGTTCCGCGCGCAGAATTCCAGGCAGAACCCCGTCGGCCAGCGGTGGCGTGTGCAGAACGCCGTCCCGTGCGACGAACAGGGTGGTGAACGATCCTTCGGTCAGATGCCCTTGCCGGTTGCAGAAGAGCACCTCATCGCAGCCGGTTGTGCGCGCCAACGCCATGCGCGCGTCGTCATAGAAACCGCGATGGCTGGTCTTGTGCGCGAGCCAGGGCCGCGGCACGTCCAGCGGTGCGGAGGCCAGCACGACGCCAAGCGGTTCGGCAAGCGGGACCAGCGCCCTAGCCTGGACGGACGCCGCACCGAACCGGCTGACCAGCAACCGCACGCGCATGGGGTGTTCCACTGCGTCGATGCATCCGCCAGCACGGTGCGCCAGGCGTCCGGGGTGACGGCAAAGCCGAATCTGCGGGCACTGGTACTGAGCCGTTCAAGGTGGGCATCCAGCCGGACAAAGCCGGTATCCGGGGTCCAGCGCAGGGTCTCGAACAGGTCGAACGGCGGAATCTCGGCGTCAAGAAACTGCGCCTTGGCCAGGCACTCGCGCCATTCGTCCGCAGCGACGCTGTCCGCCACCACGCCACTGCCGAGGCCGAGCCGTGCCGTCCCGTCCGTTTGCAGCAGCAGGGTGCGGATGGCGACGTTGAAGCTTGATGCGCCGTCCGGGGACATCCATCCGATCGCGCCGGTGTAAAGCCCGCGCGGCTCCGGCTCCAGGTCGCGGATGATCTCCATGGCGCGGATCTTCGGTGCCCCGGTGATCGACCCGCAGGGAAACAACGTGCGCAGAACATCGATGGCATCGTGCCCCGGTTGCACCTGCGCGGTGATGGTGGAGGTCATCTGCCACAGGGTCGGCAGCGCGCTGACCTCGAACAGGCGCGGCACCTGCACGCTGCCCGGCGCTGCCACCCGGCTCAAATCGTTGCGCAGCAGATCGACGATCATGAGGTTCTCGGCGCGGTTTTGGGGTCGGCCGCCAGGACAACGCCGGCCGACTCATCCTCCGTGCGCGGCGCGGTGCCCTTCATCGGCATCGCGGTCAGGTGCCCACCGGGTTCGAGCGTGAAAAACAGTTCCGGCGAGGTGGACAGCAGCCAGTGCGCGCCCGTCGACGCCAGCACGCCATGGCCGCCGCGCTGGCTGCTGCGCAGGCGGTCGTAGAGCGCCAGCGGGTCGCCCTCAGCCTTCAGGACAGCGGGAAAGGTCAGGTTGATCTGGTAGACGTCCCCTGCCTCGATAAAGCGCAGGACCCGGTCAAGCGCTGTCGCATAGTCGTCCGGCTCGGTTGCCGGCTGAACCTGCCCGAGCGCACAGCGCGGCGGCACGCTGAGCGAGGCCCGGCACAGCCCTTCGACCTCCAGTGGGGCAAGTGCGCGGCGGTCACGGAACAGGCCGAACCAGAGCAGCGGCTCGCCGGTGGGCGGGGACGGTAACGCGCGGCCAGTTTTGGCTCCAGCGCGTACCCGGCCTCGAACGCCAGCCAGCCGGCGGCATGCAGGCCCTGCGCGAGGCCATCCCGCAGCCAGGCGAACGCGTCTTCGAGCCGGGCCGGGTCGCCGACGGCAAGGCTCGCCGCCAGATCGCTGAACAACAGGCTCTGGTCCGCGTTGGTGCCGCGCGCATCATCGAACAGGAAAAACGGGGCGTTGTGCAGCACTTTGTGTGACCGGCCAGCAATGCGCAGCGAATGCGGCATGCGCTTCTCCGGCGCAAGGCGAAACACCACAGCAAGTGCCACGCGGAAAACGCTTCAACCGCAACCGATCCGGCTCTAAAGCCACAACCATGCAGATGCTAGCACTTCAATTCACCATTATCCCCGTGACGCCGTTCCAGCAGAACTGCAGCCTGCTGTGGTGCACGCAGACGATGCGCGGTGCCTTCGTCGATGCCGGTGGCGAGCCGGAGCGCCTGCTTGACGCGGCAGCCCATCACGGCGTGACCATCGAGTCGCTGCTGGTGACTCATGGCCACCTGGACCACTGCGGGGCGACGGCAGACCTCTCGGAGCGGCTGGGAGTGCCGATCATCGGACCGCACCGGGAGGATGCGTTCTGGATCGAGCAACTGGGGACGCAGGCACAGATGTTCGGCTTTCCGGCGGCAAAGGCGTTCACGCCGGATCGCTGGCTGGAAGACGGCGATACGGTCGAAGTGGGGCCTTGACCCTCGACGTGCGGCATTGCCCCGGACACACGCCGGGTCATGTGATTTTCATCATGCACCAAGCGCGCTCGCCTTTGTCGGCGACGTGCTGTTCGCCGGATCAATCGGCCGGACCGATTTCCCGCGCGGGAACCATGGGGACCTGATCCGCTCGATCACCACCAAGCTGTGGCCGCTCGGCGACCATGTGCAGTTCGTGCCCGGTCATGGCCCGATGGCGTGCTTCAGCGATGAACGGCGCAGCAACCCGTTCGTCGCGGACTCGGTGCTCGCGCGCGCCAGCCTATAGCGTCCGCACGACCCGGACGGCGACGGCGATCCAGCCCGGATCGGCCAGGGTGACCGGCTTGCCGCCTGGCGTAAGGGGCAGGATGGTGACCGCGCTCGGCGTTGCCGACAGCACCCGACCGAAGGCGAAGCCGCCCACACCCTGGGCTGCCAGCGCATCCCGGTGCTCGGCTTCGGAGAAGCGCTCCGGCGGCAGGCGCTGGAGCCAGAGATCGTCCCCGGCGCGGTAGTCGCCCTGGCTCACATCGACGCGCAGGCCCAGCATGTCCGAGGCCGGCCGCGGCGGGGTCAACACCATCGGCCGGTTCGGCGCCTCGGCCCCGCTTGCGGTCAGCAGTGCGGCAACCGGCACGTCCGGCCGCTCATCGACCCGGACCAGATCGCTGGCGTCGACGCCAAGCGCGCCGGCGATCCGGTTGAGCCAATCGACCGAGACGGTGCGCAACCCGACCTCCAGCCGGCCGATGGTCTGCGCCGTGGTCGGCGGATCGCAGCGCTGGGCCACCTCCGCCAAAGTCAAGCGCTTGGCTTTCCTGACTTCCCGAATACGTGTTTGCATAAGCCCCTCAAAAACCGTATTGGTACTTTTTCTGTCCTACATCATCGGCCCCGCTGTAGTCCAGTCACGTGTCGTAGAATCGAAGCTCGCTACCCAATGCTATAGGGCTGGCATGCGCGCTTCGATTCTCAAACGACACTAGGTACAATAGGTTGCTCGTGTCCTTCTCGAATCTGAAATCCAACCGAGCCTGATATTGGGAGTATGGATTTCAGATGCGGGACACGAGGGTCTGCAACTGGAGGACGTATCATGCTGGACGAGAAACGGATCGTGCGCGTGCTGAGCGAGCTGGAAAGGGGCTGACCCTGAAGCCGCAGGGCGACGACTGGCGGCTGGGGCGCAGCCGGCTTGCCGAACCGGCAGTGGTGCAGCTGCGCGCGCGCGATCTGGTGGAGCCGGCACCCGGCGGCTACCGGATCAGCGGGCCGGGCCGGGCCTTCGTGGCACGGGCACGCGCCGGCGCGGAGGGTGCCTATCGCCAGAACCGCCTGCTTGCCGAGGAAACCCGCCGGATCGACGGCCGGGACATACCCTGTACCGTCAATCGCGCGGAGTCGCCGCTGGCGTGGCTGGAACGGCGCGGCCTGCTGACCGAGGCGCAGGTGGCAGCGGGCGAGCGGCTGCGCGCCGACTTCGAGCAGGCGCAGCTCGGGCCACGCGTCACCATGGCCTGGGACGCCGCACCCGCGCAGGGCGGGCGGCGCGGGCCGCCGGAGCCGCTGACCCGCAGCGAAAACCAGATCGCGGCCAAGCGGCGCGTCGAGGCCGCGATGGCGGCGGCCGGGCGCGGCCTCAGCGACGTGCTGTGGCGGGTGGTGTGCTGCGCCGAGGGGTTGGAGACCGCCGAGAAGGCGCTGGCCTGGCCGCCACGCTCGGCCAAGCTGGTGCTTGGCATGGCGCTTGACCGGCTTGCGGATCATTATGCGGGAAAAAGTACCAAATAGGAAAATTACTCTTGACTATCGACGCGCTATTTGGTACAAATTCCCCATGATGACTGATTGCGTCCGGGGCGTCCATGACCACCACAGCGAAACCGGCGCGCAAAGCTGCAGCGACGCAGGCCTGGACAGCGGCCAAGCGGCGCAAGTTCCTGACCCGGCTGGCCGAGACCGCCAATGTGGCGGAAGCCTGCCGGGTCGCGAAGGTATCCCGCGCCTATGCCTATACCTACCGCAAGCGCGCGCCGACCTTCGCTGCCGCCTGGGACGACGCCATGTGCGCCGCCCTCGACGACCTGGAGGCCGCGCTGGTCGAGCGGGCACGCGATGGCGTCGAGCGGCCGCACTTCTATGGCGGTTCGCAGGTCGGCACCGTGCGGCATTATTCGGACGCGCTGGCGATGTTCATCCTGCGCGCCCGCCGCCCGGAGATCTACGGCAAGACCGGCGAGGCGAGCGACACGCCCGCGCCGGCCGGCGACATCCGGGCGCTGATCGCCGAGCGGGTGGCGCGCCTGCGCGCGGTGGCACCATGAGCGCCGGACAGGCGCTTGCCGGCCTGACGCCGGCGGCGCTGGTGCGGCTGCTGGACAGCCTGAGCGAGGCCGAAGCCACGCACCTGCTGTGGGACTGGCCGAGCTGGGCCCGGCCGGCGCAACTGCCCCGACTGGCGACTGGCGGGTCTGGCTGGTGCTCGCCGGGCGCGGCTTCGGCAAGACCCGCGCCGGTGCCGAATGGGTGCGGGCGCTGGCCGAGCAAGACGGGACGGCCCGGATCGCGCTGGTCGGCGCGACGGCGCACGACGCGCGCGCCGTGATGGTCGAGGGCGAGTCCGGCCTGCTGGCGATCGCACCGCCGGGGCGCCGGCCGCAGTTCGAACCGAGCCGGCGCCGGCTGGTCTGGCCGTCCGGCGCGCAGGCGCTGCTCTATTCGGCCGAAGACCGGAGCAACTGCGCGGGCCGCAGCATCACGCCGCCTGGGCCGACGAACTGGGCAAATGGCCCTATGGCGAAGCCGTCTGGTCCAACCTGTCACTCGGCCTGCGGCTGGGCACAGCGCCGAGGATCGTTGCGACCACCACGCCGCGGCCGACGCCGCTGCTGCGCGCGCTGCTGAAGGATGATGCCGTCGCGGTGACGCGCGGGCGCACGCAGGACAATGCAGCACATCTGCCGGAGGCGTTTCTGGCGGCGGTCACCGCGGCCTATGGCGGCACCCGGCTCGGGCGGCAGGAGCTGGATGGCGAACTGATCGAGGACCTGCCGGGTGCCTTGTGGCGGCGCGACGCGATCGAACAGGCGCGGGTGCGGCTGGCGCCGGACCTGATCCGGGTCGTGGTCGGCGTCGACCCGCCGGTGAGCCGGGACGGCGACGCCTGCGGCATCGTCGTTGCCGGTCTGGGACTGGATGGCACCGGCTATGTGCTGGCGGATGCGACCGTCGCGCAGGCGAGCCCCGAACAATGGGCGCGTGTGGTCGCCGCCTGCGCCCGCGACTTCGCCGCCGACCGGGTGGTGGCCGAAGTCAACAACGGTGGCGAGCTGGTGGAAAGCGTGCTCCGCCAGTGCGCGCCTGCCCTGCCGTACCGGGCGGTGCGGGCGAGCCGGGGCAAGGCGGCACGCGCCGAGCCGGTCGCCGCCCTCTACGAGCAGGGCCGGGTGCGCCATGTCGGCGGGTATCCGGCGCTGGAGGACCAGCTCTGCGGGTTCGGCCCCGGCGGCTACGAAGGGCCAGGCCGCTCCCGGACCGCGCTGACGCGCTGGTCTGGGCGCTGACCGACCTGATGCTGAACCGTCCGGCGAACCCGCGAGTCAGGGGCTGTGATCTTATAAGCGCCTTTTGGGTTCGTTCAGCCCTTTCCCGACTCCCCACATGGCGGCCATTCGTTCATGCGTGCTTGTGTGCGTACATGTACGGTGTTATTCTCATGCAATCACAGGATGAACGATGGAAAAGCGGCCCGCCGCCACCAACCCCGATTACGATCCGTTCGGCACGGGCGGCGGCCCTGCTGCGCCGGCTTTCGGCAGGTGGCCGCAGTCAGGTCGAGATTATCGAGGAGGCGCTTGAGCGCATGGCGTCGCAGCGCAAGACGCTGTCCGAGGCGCTGGCTCCTGTCGTTCAGCAAGATTTCGATTGGGAACCTGCCCGGTCCAGCATGACGTCCCGCGCGCCTGCGCTTGACGACTGATGTATCTTCTGGACACCAACATCATTTCGGAAAGCCGCAAGCTTGGCAGCCCCGGATCGACCGTCGCGCAGCGCGATGGCTCGGCCAGATTGACGTCGAGACCACCTTTGTGTCGGCAATGACCCTCTTCGAGCTGGAGCGTGGCGTTCAATCAATGGAGCGTCGCGATGCAAAACAAGGTGCTGCCCTGCGTCGCTGGCTCGACGACCAGGTGATGACAACCTATGAAAACCGTACCCTGCCGCTGACGCGGGCTGTGGCGCTGATCTGTGCTGGCCTGCACATTCCCGATCCAAAGTCCGAGCGCGATGCGTGGATCGCTGCGACCGCAATCGACGCCAGCCTGACGGTGGTCAGCCGGAATGTAGACGATTTCGCCGGTATGGGCGTAGGGCTGATCAATCCATTTGCGCTGGATGTTATGTGACGGCCCCGTCACCCCGGCGCAGGCCGGGGTCCATGGCTAACGCCTTATATTCGCTGTATATATATGATCCTATGGATTCCGGCCTTCGCCGGAATGACGAAATGGAGTTGTATAATTCCACTTTTCAGCAGCTGGTAGGTTGAAGCAAGCGCGCGTTGCGCCTCGCGATGACGATGCCGTCTGAAGCGGACAGGCTCTCGTGGCGTCTGAAAGCCAATCAAGGTTCCTGCTTGCCCGCAGCGGCGGCGGCGAACTTGGCGAGCGCACCCTGCATGGCCTGGACGACCGGATCGACGCCGGTCAGGCCGTGGCGGCGGGCAAGCCATGCGGGATCATTGTAGCTGACGAAGGTCTTGCCGTCCTGCTCCCACAGCAGGGCTTTGATCGGCAGGTCGATTGCGACGCTGCGCCCGGCCTGCATCAGCCTGGTGCCGGCGGCCGGGTTGCCGAAGATCAGCAGCACCGTCGGGGCCAGGTCCTGCCCGACCGAGCGGGCGTTGGCGGCATGGTCAATGCGTGCTGCGACCTTGAGGCCCGCGCCCTCCAGCGCCGTGACCAGCGCCGCTTCGGCGTCCGGCAGTGATTTCGCGCTCGGCAGGGTGACCAGACCTTCGACTTCGGCATGCGCCATCGGCGTCTCCAGTAGCGGGGCGACGGCAAGGAGCAGGCCGACAGCGAGTGCCTTGAACAGCATGTGCGCCTTCGCACGCGGGGCGGTCATGGCCATGGAATCCTCCGTTTGCCGGGCGGGATCGATACGGGATCGTGCGGGCTGATGGGCCGCGACCCGGGATAATGTTCTATCAGGAGACAGAAGGATGTCGATCCTCTCGCGGCTGGCGCGCAAGGCCAGCCGGACCGCACAGGCGCGCGCGCCCTGGCTGCTGCTGGCGGGTCTGAGCCAGCCGGCCACCCCTGGCGCTACGAGACGCAGGTGATGGAGGCCTATGGTCGCAACGTCATCGCCCAGCGCTCGGTGCGGCTGGTCGCGGAAAGCGCGGCCTCGGCCACCTGGATCAGCCGGCCGGCCGGGCACCCGGCGCTGAGCCTGCTGGCGACGCCAAACCCGACACAGGCCGGCCCGGCGTTCCTCGAGGCGGCAATCAGCCAGCTGATACTGGCGGGCAACCTGTTCATCGAGACCGTGACCGGGCCGGACGGGCTGCCGGCCGAGCTGCACCTGCTGCGGCCCGACCGCATGACCATCGAGCCGGGGCCGGCCGGCATCGCCGCCAGCTATCGCTATACGGTGGGCGGGCAGAGCGTGCGCTTCGGGGTGGACCCGGCCAGCGGTCGTTCGAGCGTGCTGCATGTGCGCAGCTTCCATCCGCTCGACGACTGGCTCGGCCTGTCGACGCTGGAGGCGGCGATGCCGGCGATCGACATCCACAACGCCGCCTCGCGCTGGAACAAGGCGCTGCTCGACAATGCCGCCCGACCTTCGGGTGCGCTGGTGTTCGAGCCGGCAGACAAGGGGGCACACTGTCCAGCGACCAGTACGACCGGCTGCGCGCGGAAATGGAGGCGAGCTTCGCCGGCGCGCTGAACGCCGGACGGCCGCTGCTGCTGGAAGGCGGGCTGAAGTGGCAGCCGCTCTCGATGACGCCGGCGGACATGGACTTCATCGCCGCCAAGAACACGGCGGCGCGCGAGATCGCGCTGGCGTTCGGGGTGCCGCCGATGCTGCTCGGCATCCCCGGCGACAACACCTACGCCAATTACCAGGAGGCAAACCGGGCGCTGTGGCGGCTCACCCTCCTGCCGCTGATCGCCAAGCTGGCAGCGGCGCTGAGCCACCATCTGCAGCAATGGTGGCCGGACCTGAGCCTCGATATCGACCGCGACCATGTGCCGGCGCTGTCGGCGGATCGCGAACGGCTGTGGCGGCAGGTCGCCAGCGCCGATTTCCTGACCGACGCGGAGAAGCGGCGGCTGCTTGGGTGCGAGGGAATGTAAGTCTGGTTTAACCCCTCACCCGGCCCCGGCTGCGCCGCGACCACCCCTCCCGCCAGAGGAGAGGGTCTAATGAGACCTGTTCGCAAATATAAAATCCTCCCCTTTAAGGGAGGTGTCCGTCTGAAAGACGGACGGAGGGGCTAAAAGACCATAAGTATCATAAATCTACCACCCTCCACCACCCTGGAGGTGGTCCCCCCCTGCGGGGAGGAATAGTCACCCGCGCACAGGTCTCATGAAGGACTCGCGCGGACTGCCGGAAAAGTTTACAGTCCGTTAAGGTCTGTGAATATTCGTTAAGGAAAGTCCGGCGCAGAAGCCTTGAATAACGCGCATCTGGCCCGGGGTTTGCTGATGTTCCCCAAGAGTTTTGCATACCGGGAGATTTTACATGATCCGCACCGTCTCGCTCGTCCTGGCAATGGTTGTCGCCGCCCCGCAGGCGTTTGCCGCCGATGCAGCAGCACCCCAGGGCTATGAGCTGGAAATCGCCCTGCCGGACAGCTTCACGGTCGATACCCGGCCGATGATCGGCGAAGACGAGGAAATCGAACCAGCGATCGTCACCGACGACGAGCGCCACAAGGACATCATCCTCGCCTGGGTCTGACCCGCAACGTCACCTTGTAATACCTCGCCCTGCGGCACACCGCGGGGCGTTTTTGGACCATACCATGACCGACCCCGAGACGGCGCGGGCAGGGGAGCGCACCTGCTGGCGCTGATGGCGCAGGCGCACGCCAGCGGCGCCGATGTCGTGACCCTGCACGCCCTGGCCGAGGAAGCCAGCGAAGCCGGCGCCCGCCGCGCGCTGACGCAGCTCGGGCTGATCGACGGTGGTGCCGGGCGGGATATCGCGGAACTGCGCCAGGTGCTGGACGCCTGGCGCGATGCACGCCGTACCCTGCGCTCGGCGCTGCTGAACTGGGTCACGCGGGTGCTGGTTGCCGGGCTGCTGATCGGGCTGGCCGCCAAGCTGAAACTGCTCGGCGTCAAGCTGCCCGGCCTTTGATGAGGATTGCACCATGCCCGACACCCCAGGCCGGTTCACCGGCTACGCCGCCATTTTCTCGACGCCGGACGCCGGGCGCGACGTGCTGCTGCCCGGCGCGTTCGGGCGGATCGATGCAGCGCCGCCGCTGGTCTGGCAGCATGACCTCGCCCGGCCGGTCGGGCGGATCGAGGGCTGGAGGCGGACAAGCGCGGACTGAAGGTGCGCGCGCGCCTGAGCCTCGACAACAGCCAGGGCGCGACGCCTGGGCGCTGCTGACCAGCGGGGCGCTGAACGGCCTGTCGATCGGCTACCGCGCCCGGCGCACGCGGCTCGACGCCGCCCGGCGGCTCCGGCTGCTGGAACTGGTGGACCTGGTCGAGATTTCGCTGGTGACATTGCCCATGCACGCCGACGCGCGGGTGATCGCGCTGGGGTAGGCCCCGGTAGATTAGACCGTGATGGCTTTTATAGAATTAAGGCCTTTACCGTTCGTGTCGAGCCTCGTCGAGACACATCCAGATTGCTGGAGCTGCCCCTCGACCGGGCTCGGGGCGAACGGTTCAATCTAAAGTCATCACACTCTTAACCCCTCACCCAGTCGTGCGTGTCGCACGACGTCCCTCTCCCGCAAGGGGAGAGGGTTCATAAGACGTCGCCCCGCCTCCGGACGCGGGCCGGGCGGCGAACGCGTTTCTGCGTCCCACTTCCACAGGAGACCCCATGACGGACATCGACGCCGGCTGCCCCGGCTATGCGACCAAAGCGCTCGGCGCGGATGTCGCGGACACCTTCCCGACACGGCGCTGCTGACCGGGCGGATCGACGACCTCGAACGCCAGCTCAAGCAGATGCACGTGGCGCAGAACCGCCCGGCGCTCGGCGGCCTCACCCCGGTGCGCGACGACTACAGCCACGCCTTCACCGAGCGCTATCTGCGCAAGGGACTGGAGACCGGGCTGGAGGCGCTGGGCGTCAAGGCGCTGAACTTCACCAACGTCGCCGAAGGCGGCTACGCCGTGCCGGAAAGCCTCGACCGGCTGGTCGAGACCAAGCTGCGCGACATCTCGCCGCTGCGCGCCGTCGCGCAGGTCGTGCAGGTCGGCAGCGCCGACTACAAGAAGCTGGCGACCACCAGCGGCTTCGGCTCCGGCTGGGTCGCTGATAACGCCGTACGCCCGGAAACCGCGACCCCGGGCTTTGCCGAAGTCGCCGTGCCGACCGGCGAGCTTTACGCCAACCCGGCTGCAACCCAGGTGATGCTGGACGACGCCGTGTTCGATGTCGAACGCTGGCTGGCCGACGAAATCGCGCTTGAATTCGCCAAGCAGGAGGGCGCGGCCTTCATCGCCGGCAGCGGCACCAACCGGCCCAAGGGCATCATCACCTACACCACCGCGGCGACACCGGACGCCACCCGCGCCTTCGGCACCCTGCAGCACGTCCCGACCGGGGTCTCCGGCAACTTCGCCGCCAGCAACCCGACCGACCAGCTGATCGACCTGGTGCACGCGCTGCGCCCGGCCTACCGGCAGGGCGCGGTGTTCCTGATGAACTCGGCGACGCTCGCCCGCGTGCGCAAGTTCAGGGACCTGGAAGGCAACTACATCTGGCGGCCGGGCCTGAGCGACGGCGCACCGGCCAACATTCTCGGCTATCCGGTGATCGAGGCCGAGGACATGCCCGATGTCGCCGCCAACAGCCTGTCGATCGCGTTCGGCAATTTCGAGCGCGGCTACGTGATTTCGGAGCGGCTGGGCACGCGCATCCTGCGCGACCCCTATTCCAACAAGCCGTTCGTCCACTTCTACGCCACCCGGCGCGTGGGCGGCGCGGTCGTGAACTCCGAGGCGATCAAGTTCCTGCGCTTCTCGGTGAGCTGATTACTTACTGCTGACTTGAGGCCCCTCCCTTTAGGGGAGGGGTCGGGGTGGGCTGAAGTTACCCACCCCGCTGCGACTAAGCGCTTAGCGCTGTTCGCTGCCCCTCCCCTGAAGGGGAGGGGAACACGGCGAGTCACGACCCTTCTTCGCGGGACACCCCATGCCCTTGCTGTTCGACCACGACCTGCGCACGCTGAGCGCGGCACCGGCGGGCCTGACGTTCGCGCGGGAAAGCAGCGCGACGCGTATCGGCCCGACCGGGCTGATCGAGACGGTGCCGGCGGGTACGCCACGCCTGCAGTACGACCCGGCGACCGGCGCGCCGCTCGGCTGGCTGATCGAGGATGCGGCCGCCAATCTGCTCGCCAATCCGGAAGACTTCGCCAGCGGCTGGACCATCGTCAGCGCGACGGTGCAGGCCAATGCCGCCAGCGCGCCGGACGGCACGTCAAGCGCCGACCGGATGCTGGAGACGGCCGCGACCGACCAGCATGCGATTTCTCAGACACTGAGCAAGGCGGCGGCCAGCCTCGCCTACACCGGCAGCATCTTCGTCAAGGCGTCCGGGCGCAGCGAAGTGCAGCTTTCCCTGCGTGCTGGCTCGGTCGGCACGCGGTTCAACTTCGATCTCGCCAACCCCGGCGTGATCCTCGCGCAGGCCTATGGCAGCGGCTGGACCGCAATCAGCGCCAGCATCCGCGCCTTCCAGGCGACTGGTACCGACTGTCGGCGACGGTGCTGAGCGACGCCACCACGCAAATCCGCTTTCTGGTACGGCCCCTGTCGAACGGGCTCGACACCTATGCGGGCGACCCGACGAAAGGCCTGCTCTATTGGGGTGCCAACCTGATCCAGGCCGATAGCGAAAGCAGCTATACGCCCGGCGCGCGCGCCGCCGATTTTCTGAGCGCGACCGCAACGCTCGGCCAGGGGACGACCCTGTTGCGCGGGCGGCTGCGGCAGGCTTCTCCCGCGCTCTACGCGCAGGCCGACGCCGGCACCGACGCGGACGCCGTTCAGATCGGCTGGGACACCGCACCCTATGTCCGCGCGCTTGCCGGCGGCGTCGAGCGCGCCCGGCTGACGCCTGGGGCGCTGGGCGCGACCGAGCGCCTGAGCCTGGCCACAAGCTGGGGCGACGGCACGTTGCGCGCCAGCCTGAACGGCAACCCGACGGCTAGCGTGCCGGCGACGCTGGCCACCTTCGCCAGCCTGCGCCTGGCGCGGCAGGCGGGCCGGGGCGGACCGCCGGCGGTCATCGAGCGGGTGGCGCTGCGCGACGACGCGCAGAACGCCGCCGGGCTGGAAGCGCTCGCGAGCCTGCTGCCGCAAGCGCCGACCGGGCTGCGCGCCGTGCGCACCGGCCCGACGTCCGCACAGTTGACCTGGACCAACCCGCCGGGCGTGCTGACCGCCATCGAACTCGCCCATGCCGCCGACGCGGGCTTCGCCAACGCTGTGACGGTCGGCGGGCTGCCGCCAGACATGCAAAGCCTCCAGATCAGCGACCTGCCCGCCGCCAATGTGCGGGCGTTCCAGGTGCGCGCCATCAATGAAGAAGGGGTGGGCGCATGGTCCGCAGCAGCGGTGCTGATCGACGGCGTCCGCCGGGTTTCACCCCTGCCGACGCCCGGCGCACGTTGGTCCGAAGCGGCTGACCTCTGAGATCTGTGTGCGGATGATTATTCCTCCCCGCAGGGAGGGGACCACCCGCGAGGGTGGTGGAGGGAGGTAGGTGCATGACATATATGGACCTTTCACCCTCCGCCCGTCTTTCAGACAGACACCTCCCTAAAGGGGAGGATTGTGCACTCGCGCACAGGTTTCATTCAAACCCGGTCCCGGCTGCGCCTCGACTACCCTCTCCCACAGGAGTTTCATCATGTCGGTTTACCTGAAGGACCCGGCCGCCAGCCTCGACTATACGATCGACTGGGGCGCGGGCTACCTGGGCCTGGAACGCATCGCCGGCAGCAGCTGGAGCATCGAGCCGGCGGGCGAACTCAGCATCGTCAGCAGCAGCGCCAACGAAACTATGACTTCGGTCACCTTGACCGGCGGGATTGCCGGCACGGTCTACCGCGTCACCAATCATGTGACCCTGACCGACGCCCGCGAGGACGAGCGGGCGATCACGCTGCGGGTGGAGCAACGCTGATGGGAACTCAGCGTATCGATGGGCCACTGAGCGAGCCGGTGAGCCTGGGCGAGGTCAAAGCCTATCTGCGCATCGAGCAGGATGGCGAGGACGCCCTGCTCGCCGGGATGATCCGTACCGCGCGCGGATTGTGCGAGGCGTTCACGGGGCTGGTGCTGGTGAACACGCGCTTCGTCCAGAGCGAGACGCCAGCAGCGACGATCCGGCTGGTGCGGCTGCCGTTCCGGGCGCTGGCAGGCGTCAGCGTGCGCACCGCCGCCGGGGTGCTGCAACCCATGGTCGGCGACGGCTACACCTTGACCGAGCAGAACGACGGCGGTGCGAGCCTGCGGGTGACGGCACCGGTCGGCCAGGGCGAGCGGATCGAGATCGATTACTGGGCCGGGCTCGCCGCCGACTGGAACGGCGTGCCTGAGGACCTGCGGCAGGGCATCCTGCGGTTGATCTCCCACCTCTACACGCACCGCGACGACCCGGAGGAAAACGGCCCACCCGTCGCGGTCGCAGCGCTGTGGCGGCCCTACCGGCGCATGAGGCTGGCGTGAGCGCGCTTGGCCAGATGCGCGAGCGGGTAACCCTGGAGGCCCCGAGCGCACGCCCGACGGCGCTGGCGGCTGGCGGATCGCCTGGCGCACGGTCGCGACCGTCTGGGCGGCGGTGCGTCGCGATGCGCGCGAATCGCTGTTCGCTGCCGGGCGCGAGAGCGCCGCCGTACGCACCCGCGTGACGATCCGCCGGCGTGACGACGTGGCGCTCGACTGGCGGCTGGTCTGGGGCGCGCGGACCATTGCCGTGCGCGGCTGGGATCTGCCGGCCGAACGCCCGGACCTGATGACCATCCTCGGCGAGGAGGAGACGCCATGACCGAGGCCCGGAACTCCAACGGCTTGAGCGGCAATGCCCTGAGCGGCAATGCCCTGGCGGCGGCGCGGCGGATCGGCGCGCGGGCCGTCGATGCGCGGTTGCAGCGGCTGGCGGACGCCATCGCGCGTGCGGCGGCGGCGCAGGGCCTGCAGCCGGAGATCACGATCGCGGGCGACCAGGTGCGGATACGGCTGCCGGGCGGCGCGGCAGCGGAATTCGGCGCGGCGGGCCGTCCGGCGCGGCCGTTCGTGCGCACAGCCATCGAACAGGAGCGCGCGCCATGAACGCCAGCGCCTTGCAGAAGACCCTCTATGCAGCCCTGACCGCCCATGCGCCGCTGATGGCGCTGGTGAGCGGGGTCTATGACCAGCCCGCCGCCGGCGGCGGCGCCCCTATGTGACCATCGGCGATCTGTTCGTCAGCGACTGGTCGAGCGGCAGCTTCACCGGCGCGGAAGCGCGGCAGACGCTGGACGTCTGGACCGCCGCCTTCGGGCAGCAGACGGCGCGCGACATCCTGGGCGCGCTGACCGGCGCGCTGGCGACACTGCCCGCACAGACAGCGAGCGACCGCATCGTCAGCGCACGGGTCACCGGCTGGCGGCTGATCGCCGACCCGGAGGGCGATGCGTTGCACGGCGTGCTCGATGTGCGCCTGCGCCTGCATCCTCTCGGGGTGTGAGGGACCTGTGCGCGGGTGATTATTCCTCCCCAAAGGGGAGGGGACCACCCTCCTGGGTGGTGGAGGTGCCAGATGCATGACATGTATGGGCTTTTCACCCTCCGTCCGTCTTTCAGACAGACACCTCCCCTAAAGGGGAGGATTTTGCATTCGCGCACAGGTTTCATGAGGGCCGTGCTGACCTCACCCCGGCGCGCGTTCCGCACGCCATCCCGCACCCGTGGCGGGGATCACCAAACAAGGAGAAGCTTATGCCTGCAGAAAAGGCAGCGCCTTCCTGCTGAAGGTCGGCGACGGCGGCAACCCGGTGACCTACGCGACTGTCGCCGGGCTGCGCGCCACGCAGATCGGCATCAACAGCGAGCCGGTGGTCATCACCAACAAGGACTCGGGCGGCTGGCGCGAACTGCTGTCCGGCGCCGGAGTGCGCACCGTGTCGCTCGCGGGGTCCGGCGTGTTCACCGGCTCGGCAGCCGAGACCCGGCTGAAGACCAATGCACTGGCCGGCACGATCGACGACTATGAGGTGAGCTTCGAGAGCGGCGAGCGCATCCGCGGCCGCTTCCTGCTGACCCGGCTGGAATATAGCGGCGACTTCAATGGCGAGCGCGCCTATGCGGTCTCGCTGGAGTCCTCCGGTCCGGTGAGCGTGCTGTGAGCGGCGCCAACCCGTTGCGCGGCGACGCCGTGCTGAGGCTCGGGACAGAGACCCTGCACCTGCGCCCGACCTTCGCGGCGCTGGTGGCTGCCGAGGCGGAACTCGGCAGCCTGTTCGCCCTGATCGAACGGGCGAGCACGGGCAACCTGCGTCTGAACGAGCTGGCCGGGCTGCTGTGGCACTGCCTCGACCCGCAGACCCTGAGCCGCGAGACGTTCAACGAGCGGCTGGTCGCGGCCGGTCTGGCGCAGGCGACGCCGGCGTTCCGGCAAGTCGCGACCGCAATTCTTGGCGGTGCGGCATGACCTTCACCGACCTGGCGCGCGAGGCGGCGATGCTGGCGACCGGCCCGATGGGCTGGCCACCCGCCCGCTTCTGGCGCGCGACCCCGCTTGACCTTGCGCTCGCGCTGCAGGGCCTGACGCCGCGCAGCCCCGCGCCGCTGACCCGCACGGCGCTCGCCACCCTGATGGAACGGTTCCCCGACCGATGACCGATACCGTGATCGATAGCCTGCTGGTGCAGGTGCGCGCCGACACCCAGGGCTTTGCGACCGACGTGCAGACCCTGCGCAACGAACTGGAGGGCCGCTGGCGGATGGAGTCGAGTCCGCCGCGCGGCGCATGCAGAGCGCTCTGCGCGGCTTCATCCAGACCGGCAAGCTCGACTTCCAGGACCTGAAGCGCGTTGCCCTGTCGGTTATCGCCGATATCGCGCTGGCGCAGGCGCGCAACGCGATCGGCCAGATCGGCGGCAGCAGCGGCGGCAGCGGCGGGTTCCTGGGCGGGTTGCTGCAGAGCGTGCTTGGCACCGTGCTTGGCGCACCGGGCCGGGCGGCCGGCGGCAGCGTGACCGCCGGTCGCGCCTACCGGGTCGGCGAGACCGGGCCGGAACTGTTCGTGCCGCAGCAGGCCGGGCGGATCGTGACCGGCGAGACCGCAGGGCGCGGGCCGGTTGCCATCACCATCAACGTGGCAGTTCCCCAGAATGCGACGCCGCAGCTGATGCAGCGATCGGCCGGGCAGGTGGCGTCCGCCGTGCGGCGCGCCCTGACGGAGCGCGGCTGATGGCGCACGATTTCTGGCTGGCGAACGCAGCGGACTCGCTGCGCCACGACACCATCGCCCGGTTCGACCCGCGCTACTGGACGATCAATTTCCCGCGGCCGATGATGGCGAGCCTGACCACACCGGCCGCCGACACGCTGGCGATCGACTGCGCCTTCCACAACAGCGACGACCTGTGCGGGGCCATCTGGTCGTCCGAGGACAGCCTTGACCACCCGCTGCTGCGCTATGCGACCCGGCGCGACTATCGCGGCATGAGCCTGCGTTTCCGCTGGCAGGCGAGCGGCGCGATCAAGCCGCTCGACGCCGTGTTCGGGCCGACGCTGACCATCGAAGGGCGCGACGCCGGCGGCCAGCCGCGCACCTGGTATGTGCGGCTGTGGAACTACGCGACCGGAACGCCGACCGACGCGGCAATCCTGCTCGATTTCGATGCGCTCGAGGGCGGCTTCCTGCTGCCCGCAGAGGCCGACCCGGTGTGGGCCGGCGATATCGACCGCATGTTCGTCTCCCTGGTGCCGCTGGATTATACCGGCGCGCCGGGGCGGCTCGCCGCGCCGCAGGACGGGCGGGCGGTCCTGAGCGGGATCGCCTGCGATGGCACGGGCGCGGTGCTGCCGATCGGCGATGCCTGTATCCCGCCGCACGGGATCAACATCGCCAACGGCTACGACGACACCTACAACCTGACGCCCGCGCGCATTCTGCACGGCATGCTGATGCTCGGCTATCGCGGGCGGATCGACCATTACGTCGGCATGAGCCATTTCCCGCGCCTGCTGTGGGATGCCGGCGAGGCGGGATTTCGCGCCCAGAGCGCCACGCCGCTGAACGCCCCGGCGCAAGCCTGGCATGCGGACTTCTTCCGGCTGGCGGCCGAGCTTGGCTATGAGGTCGTGCTGTCGCTGTCGTTCGAGCTGTTCGACGCCTACTGCTGGCAGGCCTGGAAGCAGCGCGCGCACGATGGCAGCCCGGCGCAGACCGGATACACCCCGCCCTCGACCCTGCTCTCGCCCTGCAACGGGGCCGCCATGGCCTACCTGCAGGCGGTGGCGCTGGCGTTCGCCGGGCTGGCGGCGGCGGCGGGGCTGGCGGTGCGGTTCCAGGTCGGCGAGCCCTGGTGGTGGTCTGGCCTGCCGCCAGGTCGCGCGCCCTGCTTCTACGACGCCGCGACCCTGGCGGCCTACCCAGCCGAGACGGGGCGGCCGGTGCCGACGCGCCACCAGAGCGCGACCGAGGCGCCGGACACGACGCAAGAGCTCTACCTCGACTGGCTGGCGGACAAGCTGAGCGCGGCGACGGCGGCGCTCGCCGGCGCAGTCAAGGCGGCGCATCCGGGAGCCGAGACCAGCATCCTCGTCTACACGCCGCAGATCATCGATGCCGCCGCGCCGCTGCTGGTGCGCGCCAACCTGCCCGCCGGCTGGGCCTGGCCGGCGTTCGACCGGCTGCAGCTCGAGGACTATGATCATGTGACCGCCGACGACCGGCGTGCCCATGCCGACGGGCTGGCGCAGGCGCAGGCGCGGCTGGGCTACCCGCTCGCGCAGACGGATTATTTCGCCGGCTTCGTGCCGGAGGGGCAGCCGCGCGACCTGTGGCGGCGCATCCACTGGGCGCTGGGCGATGCGCGCGCCCGCGGCTTCGCCGACCTTTACGCCTGGGCGTTCCCGCAGGTGCAGCGCGACGGCTTCACGCTTTTCCCGCAAGATCAGGAGACGGATGTGCCGGCCTTCCACGATGTGCTTTTCCCCTGGGCGGTCGCGCAGGGGCGGAGGTGTCGCAGGCGTTCTCGACGACTGTGGTCGAGACCGCCAGCGGCTTTGAGAGTCGCAACGGCAACTGGGCCGATGCGCGGCTGCGCTACGACGCCGGGCTTGGCGTGCGCTCGGAGGCCGATCTCGCCGCCGTGCTGCGCTTCCACAGGGCGCGCGGGGCCGGGCGCATGCGTTCCGGTTCCGGGATCCGCTGGACCATGCGTCCGCGCTGCTCGGCGAACCGGTGACGCCGCTGGACCAGCGGCTGGGAACCGGCGACGGGCTGACCCTGCGGTTCGCGCTGGTCAAGCGCTATGGCGACGCTGGCGGCGAACAGGTGCGGCGGATCACACGGCCGGAGGCGACGAGTGTGTGCGTGGCGGTGAACGGGTGGAACAGGCGAGCGGCTGGACGCTCGACGGTGCTGAAATCGTGTTCGATGCGCCGCCTGCGCCCAATGCCACGGTGACGGCCGGTTTCATGTTCGATGTGCCAGTCCGCTTTGCCGACGACCAGATAGCGCTGTCGCTGGCGACCTATCGGGCGGGCGAAGCACCGAACATCCCGCTGATCGAAGTGCGGGAGGCTTGAACGGTGCGGCTAATCCCTCCCGCGCTCGCGCTACGGCTGGCCGAGCCGGTCACATCCTGGGCCGTGTGCTGGCGGCTGGTGCGGCGCGACGGCGCGGCCCTCGGCTTCACCACGCACGACCGCGATCTGTGGCTCGACGGACTCAGCTATCGGTCGACGCCGTCCTTCACGCCGACGGCGCTGAAGGCGGGCGGCAATGCGACCGACGCCGGCGATGTGCGCGGCGTCCTGACAAGTGCGGCGATCCAGGCCGCCGACCTCGACGCCGGGCGCTATGATGCAGCGCGCCTCTGCGTGTTTCTGGTCGACTGGTCAGCGTCCGAGCTTGGGATCATTCCGCTGTTCAGCGGCGGCTTCGGCAGTGTGCGCCGCAGCGACGATGCATTCGAGGTCAACTGCCGGTCCGCTTTCGACGCGCTCGCCACTCCGCTGGTCGAGACCTACACCCCGGACTGCCGGGCCGACCTGGGCGATGCCCGCTGCCGGGTTTCGCTGGCGCGCTACACGGTGGTCGGGCAGGTCTCGAGCGTCCTGGATGCGACCCGGTTCGCAGCGGCCGGGCTGAACGCAGACCCGGATTTCTATGCCTATGGACGCGTGCGCTGGTTGACCGGGGACAACGCCGCGCTGGACCAGGAAGTGTTTTCGTCTACCGATGCCGAGGTCGTGCTGCGCGAGGCACCGCCGGCCCCGATCCGCGCCGGCGACCGCTTTCAGGCGCGCGCCGGCTGCGACAAGCGCCTCGGGACCTGCCGGACGAAATTCGCCAATGTCCTGAACTTCCAGGGCGAGCCGAACGTGCCCGGGGCCGACTCGCTGCTGGCCTATCCCGGCCTGTGAGGAAACCTGCGCGCGGTGGCAAAATCCTCCCCTATCAGGGGAGGTGTCCGTCTGAAAGACGGGCGGAGGGGTGAAGCGAACGCAGAAAAATCCGTCGCTTTGGCACCTCCACCACCCTTGCGGGTGGTCCCCTCCCCAATGGGGAGGAAGCATCATGCGCGCACAGGTCTCATGACATCAAAAATGTGGTAGCGGGTCATTTTGAAACTTTGCCGCTCACCCTGAGCTTGACGAAGGGTTGAGCCGCTCGTGGTTCGTCCAGGCTTACCACGAGCGGTTTTTCAAACCGACCCACTAGCAAAAATGTTCTTGGATTCGCCGGAATGGCGCGCCGGAGAAAAATCAATGCGACCCGGTATGAGCCATCCCGCCGTCAGCGCGGCGCGCGCTCTGGTCGGCGTGCCGTTCCGCCCCCATGGCCGCGATCCTGAAACCGGCCTCGACTGCCTGGGGCTGGTGATCCATGTCGCCGCAGCCCTTGGCGTGCGGGCCTGCGTCCCCGCCTATTCGCTGAACGGCGACCAGCGGGCGCTGGAGGCGGGATTGATCGCCCACGGACTGGCCGTGCTACCCGCCGCCGCGGCGCTGCCGGGCGACGTGCTGCTGCTGGCGGTCGACGCCGAGCGGCGGCACCTGGCGATCCGCACGCCGGGCGGCGCGATCCACGCCCATGCGCGGCTGGGGCGGGTGGTCGAGCACCGGCTGCCGCCAGCCTGGGCCGACGCCCTGATCGCTGCTTACCGCTTCCCGGAGCAGATCTCGACCTGCCCCGGAATCGCTCCAGGAGCCTGACCTTGGCAACCCTTATCCTCAGCACGGTCGGATTTGTCGTCGCCGGACCTGTCGGCGCGCTCATCGGCTCGGTTGCCGGCTCGTTCGTCGACCGGCAGGTTCTGGGAGCGCTGACGCCGCCGGTGCGGCGGGAAGGGCCGCGCCTCTCAGACCTCGCGGTCCAGGCATCGACCTACGGCGCGCCGATCCCGCTGGTTTACGGACGCGCGCGGGTCGCCGGCAACGTGCTGTGGTCCAGCGGCCTCCAGGAGACGCGAAGCACCGAGACGACACGGGTCGGCGGCAAGGGCGGGCAGAAGGTCTCTACCACCTCGTACAGCTATTCCGTCTCGATGGCGGTGGGCCTGAGCGCCCGGTCGATCCTGCGGGTCGAGCGGATCTGGGCGGACGGGAAGCTGATCCGCGAAGGGCAGGGGCCGCTGTCCGTCGGCGGCAGCCTGCGGGTCTATGCCGGCGATGGCCGCCAGATGCCCGACCCGCTGCTGGAGGCGGCACTCGGGATTGATGCAACGCCGGCCTGGCGCGGGATGGCCTATGCCGTGATCGAAGACCTGCAACTGGCCGAGTTCGCCAACCGGGCACCCAACCTGACCTTCGAAGTGATCGCGGATACGGAGAGCGAGATCCCGGTCCGTCGCGTGCTGGCGGATGTCAACGCGCGATCGGCCGTGGGCGCGGAACGGATCGACGTCGACGCCACAGTGCCGGGTCTGGTGGCCTCGCGCGGGGTGGCAAACGGCCTCGACATGCTGGAGATCCTGCGCGCAGCGACAGGAGTGCGCGGCTATGCGACAGCGCTTGGCGGCCTTGTGTATTCCGACCGGATCGACGATGCGGCCGTAACCCTCGATGCCGATTTGCTGGGCACCGATGCGCCCGACCAGCGCGAAGCGCCGCCGGCGCGTCGGGCGACGGAGCGGACCGCCGACGCCAGCCTGCCGCGCGAAGTGGCGTTGCTCTATTGGGACACGGCGCGCGACTATCAGCCCGGCCAGCAGCGCGCCCGACGCGCGATGGGGGTGCCGCGACAGCCGAGCGCTATGAACTGCCGCTGGTTCTGGGTGCAGACGGGGCCAAGGCGACCGCCGAGCGGCTGCTGGCCCGGCGCTGGCGCGCCCGGCGCATGCTGACCGTGCACCTGCCCTGGAGCGCGCTCGCTCTGGAGCCCGGCGACACGATCGCCTTCGCCGAGACGCCGGGCGCGCGCTGGCGCATCGAGACCTTGACGATCGATGCCGGCAGCCTGGAACTGGAACTGACGCCAATCGACGCCGTCGACCGGCTGAGCAATGCGCGCGGCGATGCCGGGGACAGCCCGCGGCAGGCCAGCGCCGACCATGGCGGCACCACCGCGCATGCGCTCGACCTGCCGCCGCTTGGCGCAACCGCGCCAACCAGCGCGCCGGTGACGTTTGCGGCTGGCGGCGACCGGCCGGGCTGGCGGCGCAGTTCCCTTTACGTCAGCCGCGATGGCGGCGCGGACTATGCGTTCGCCGCCGAGATCGTCGGTGCGACGGTGCTTGGGACGACCTCCAACACGCTGCCGCCCGGTCCATCCCAGGTCTGGGATGAGCGCGGGTCCTGCGACATTGCTTTGCTCAACCCATCAATGTTGCTGGAGGATCGTAGCGCCACATCCGTTCTTGCGGGTGCCAATCTGTGCCTGATCGGTGACGAGCTTGTGCAGTTCCGGACGGCCAGTCTGGTGGTGCCCGGCGTGTATCGGCTGCGCGGCCTGCTGCGCGGGCGGCGCGGCACCGAGTGGGCGACGACGGGGCATGGCCCCAACGAGCGCTTCGTCCTGCTGAGCGGGGCGGTGCTGGCACCGGTCGACATTGCCGGGCTTGGGGTTGGGCAGAGCCTGCTGATCAAGGCGCTCAGCCCCTACCAGGCGCTCGGCGACGTGCCGGCGATCGCGTTCACCCAGCGCGCCAATGCGCTGCGGCCTCTGAGCCCTGTGCATCTGACGGCATCCTGGCAACCGGGCGGCGACATTGCACTGCGCTGGGTTCGGCGCAGCCGAGCCGGCTTCGACTGGGTCGACGGCGTGGACGCGCCGCTGGCCGAAGAGTCCGAGCAATACCGGATCGAGATTTTGGACAGTATCGGGGCCGTGCGGCGGGTACTGCAAACATCCGTGCCGGAGGCGCTGTACAGCATGGCGCAACAGACGGCGGATTTCGGCGCACCGGTTGCGACCCTGGCCATTTCTATTGCGCAGTTGAGCGCAACCGTTGGCCCGGGAACCCCGCACGCCAAAACTTCACCCGACCCTGAAGGAGGACCAATGCGCCACGATCTCCCGCTGCTGGAGGCCGGACAGGCCCAAAAGGAAATCACCCATAACCAAGCCGTCGAGCGGATCGGCTATCTTTGCACATCGCGGTGGAGGGCCCGTCAAGTGCTGCCCCGCCAGCCAGCCCGACAGTCGGCCAATGCTATCTGGTCGCCGCCAGCGCGACGGATGCCTGGACCGGCTATGACCATCATGTCGCCTGCATGGGCGAAGGCGGCTGGGTGTTTCTGGCGCCAACGCCGGGCATGATCGTCTGGAACAAGGCGGCCGACAGTTTCGGATATTTCGATGGTGCGTCGTGGAAACCCGGCGTCTGGTCCGCCGCGGCATTTGCTGTGAACGGCGTAAAGGTGGTCGGCGCACAACTGCCGGCAATCGGCAATCCTTCCGGAGGCGCAACAATAGATGCGCAAGCCCGGACCAGTATTGCACAGATATTGGATGCGCTGCGTACGCATGGTTTAATTGCCGTTTAGGGGAGCATCTGGTCGCTATCTCGCGGTTGTGTTGCAAGGCAGCAACAATTTGTATCTCTTCGGAACTTGCCTTGACCATTGGCGTTCAGTAAGTCCAATCTAACTCGCATTGAGACGGGTTGGTCATCACTCCACGAGGGGATACCCATGAAAAACTGATTATGGCAGCTGTCCTCGCCACGACGGCGATGGTTTCTGCAGCGCACGCGAAAGATGGCGCGTTTTACACTGGCCTGAAGGGCGGTTTTACGCTCTTCGAAGGTCAAAACTTGATATTCTAACACCGGGCGATGCACCTAACATCGACGAAGGGGTGAATATCGGGAGCAAGATCGGGTTCAACATTGGTGGTGTTGGCGGCTATGATTTTGGCCCCTTCCGACCGAGGTTGAGCTTGGGTATCAACGTGCCAACGTTCGCGGCATTTCGTTAAGCACCGAAGCATCTACCGCACTAGGTGTCACGCCACCCCGGGGTACTCCTGTTACCGGAAACACGGGTGTCTTTACTGTAATGGGCAATGGCCTCTTCGATTTTGGCTCGGATGAGAAGGTCGGCCAAGCCTATATTGGTGGTGGTGCAGGTATTGCCAGCGTTGGTTTAAATAACTTGAGGATAAGCTCAACACCGGCGGTGAACTTCGACTCCGAGAACGAAACACGATTTGCGTGGCAATTACTCGCGGGTTTCCGGCGTGCTATATCGGACGCCGTCGATTTCACGATGGAGTATAAATTTCTAAACGCAGGAAGTTGAGTATCTCGCACCCAGGTATCGATGTAGATACTCAGTCCCGTTTGCGCACGCATTCGGTGTCGATCGGCTTCGTCTACAATTTCGGCGCGCCGGCCGAAGCAGCCCCGCCGCCTCCGCCGCCCCTCCTCCGCCCCTCCTCCGCCGCCGCCTCCGCCGCCCCTCCGCCCCCGCCTCCGCCTCCGCCGCCCTCCGCCGCCGGCACCGGGGCCGTTCATCATCTTCTTCGATTGGAACAAAGCGGACCTGACACCGGAAGCGCAGGCTGTGCTTGAGCGCGCTGCGGACGCCTACAAGTCGACTGGTCAGGCCTCGATCGTCCTGCAGGGCCACGCCGACCGTTCGGGCAGCGATGCGTACAACCAACGCATCTCCGAGCGCCGCGCCGCTATCGCCAAGGCAGCGCTCGCAAAGCTTGGCATTACGGCAGACGCCATGAAGGCAGAAGCGTTCGGCGAAAGCCGCCCGCTTGTGGAAACCGCCGACGGTGCGCGCGAACCGCAAAACCGTCGCGTGGAAATCACGCTGTCGAAGTAAGGCAAGGAGCTTGATCTGTGGGCGCTCGGCGCTCGCAGACGGCTCGATAAAGGGCCCGCATGGCGCTTTTTACGTCGTGGCAGCTGCTTTTCGTCAGCGGTGGACTTGGACCCCGCCGCTGCGCGCCTTAGAGTCTGATGACATTGGATGGGATCGCCATTCCGATCTTCACGGAGCAGGCTGTAAAGTCCGCTCGTGGTGAGCCTGGACGAACCACGAGCCGCTCAACCCTTCGTCCAGCTCAGGGTGAGCGGCGCGTGCGCAACCGCGCGATGGCGCGTGGTTCAACGTAAAGTCATCAGACTCTAGCTCAGCTGGGCCGGCGCCTCGAACGGCAGCGCGAGGTC
Organism: Hankyongella ginsenosidimutans; assembly: GCF_005144965.1. Taxonomy (GTDB): domain Bacteria; phylum Pseudomonadota; class Alphaproteobacteria; order Sphingomonadales; family Sphingomonadaceae; genus Hankyongella; species Hankyongella ginsenosidimutans. The sequence goes on along the minus strand of NZ_CP039704.1, from coordinate 765,529 downwards.
GTCGGCGACGGCCTGGTAGGTGATCTTGCCGTTGGCGACGTTGAGGCCGTTGGCCAGATGCTTGTTCGCGCGCATGGCGGCCCATGGCCCTTTCTGCGCCAGTTGCACGGCGAACGGCAGGGTGGCGTTGTTCAGCGCGATGGTCGAGGTGCGGGCGACGGCGCCGGCATGTTGGCGACGCAGTAGTGGATGATGCCGTCGACTTCGAACACCGGGTCAGCGTGGGTGGTCGCGTGGCTGGTCTCGAAGCAGCCGCCCTGGTCGATGGAGATGTCCACCAGCACCGCGCCGCGCTTCATGCTCTTCAACTGCTCGCGGGTGATGAGCTTGGGCGCAGCGGCCCCGGCACCAGCACGGCGCCGATCACCAGTTCGGCCTGCATCACCGCCTGGGCAATCGCCGATTTGGTCGCGTAGGCCGTGCGGATGCTGGAGCCGAACAGCTGGTCAAGCTCGGCCAGCCGCGACAGCGAGGTATCGAAAATGGTCACGTTGGCGCGCATGCCGACTGCGATCTGCGCAGCGTTGTACCCGGAGACGCCGCCGCCGATGATCACGACGTTCGCAGACGAGACGCCCGGCACGCCGCCCAGCAGCACGCCGCGCCCGCCCTGTTCCTTCTCCAGGAAGTGCGCGCCGACCTGGATCGACATGCGGCCCGCGACTTCCGACATCGGCTTCAGCAGCGGCAGGCGGCCCTGCGCGTCGGTCACGGTCTCGTAGGCGATGCAGGTCGCGCCGGATTTCATCAGCGCTTCCGCCTGCGGTTTGTCGGCGGCCAGGTGCAGGTAGGTGAACAGGGTCTGGTTGGGTTTCAGCCAGGCGCATTCATGCAGTTGCGGTTCCTTGACCTTCACGATCATGTCCGCGGCGTCGAAAATCGCCTCCGGCCCGCCGATGATCCGGGCGCCGGCCGACTGATATTCGTCGTCGGTGAAATCGATGCCCAGCCCGGCACCGGTCTCGACCAGGACCTCATGGCCATGGGCAGTCAGTTCGGCGACCGACCCCGGCGTCAGGCCGACGCGGTATTCGTGGACCTTGATTTCCTTGGGAACCCCGATGCGCATATCTTTCTCCCCATGATAGAGTCGCGTGCCAGACACTGCGCGCTTGTACGAAAATTTCTCGACTTGGCAAGAAAACAGTGGCCGATGCGGTACTGGCGACCATGCGTTCGAGACGCTACATCAGGGTGATGCAGCCCGCCAGCCCCTGCCGGAAACGGCGATCCTTCGCCTCGGCGATCCCTTCTATGACCCCGTGCGGCCGGCGGCCTTCCCCGGCACATCCTGCGCTTCCGCAACCAGGACTGGGCGGCGCGCGTCGGCCTCGACGGTCTGGACGATCAAGCCTGGATCGACCATTTCGGCCGCTTCAAGCCGCTGCCGGGCTCCCTGCCGGAGCCGCTGGCGCTGCGGTATCACGGCCACCAGTTCCGCACCTACAACCCGGATATCGGCGACGGTCGCGGTTTCCTTCATGCCCAGCTGCGCGATCTGGCGGATGGCCGTCTGCTCGACCTTGGGACCAAAGGTTCGGGTCAAACGCCCTACAGCCGCTTCGGCGACGGACGACTGACGCTCAAGGGCGGCATGCGCGAGGTGCTGGCGACCGAAATGCTGGAGGCGCTGGGCGTCTATACCTCCAAGAGCTTCTCCTGATCGAGACCGGCGAGGCGCTGGAGCGCAACGACGAGCCGTCGCCGACCCGTTCGGCGGTTCTGGTGCGTCTGTCGCACAGCCATATCCGCTATGGCACGTTTCAGCGGCTGGCCTTCCACGCGGAGCAGGACGCCATGGCCCGCCTCGTGGATTATTGCCTGGTCCATCTGCTTGACCGCACGGCGGACGGCGCGCTGGAGGACCGGGTGGCGCGCTTCCTGGATGCCGTGGTCGCCAACGCCGCCCGGCTGGTCGCCAGCTACATGGCGGCGGGCTTCGTCCACGGGGTGCTGAATACGGACAACATCAACATCACCGGCGAGAGCTTCGACTACGGCCCCTATCGCTTTACACCCCGTCTCGACCCCAATTTCACCGCGGCCTATTTCGATCATCACGGTCTTTACAGCTATGGTCGCCAGCCGGAGGCGCTGCACTGGAACCTCTACCAACTGGCCAAGGCGCTGCTGCTGATCGTCGATCGCACGGCGCTGGTTCCAGCGCTGGAGACGTTCCCGGCGCGCTTCGAGGCGGCGATGGTGGCCGGGGTCTGCGCGCGTCTGGGTGTTGCACCGGCGGCGGCGCATGCGGAGAACATCGCGACCCTGACCGCCATCGACGCTGCGCTGGCAGAGACCGGCCTGCCGCCCGACCGCTTCTATTTCGACTGGCGCGGCGGTGCCCTGTCGCGCGGCCGGGCGGCAGCGTCGCCGGCGGCGGCGGCCTATGCATCGGCCCCGTTCCAGGCCGCGCTCGACCGGCTGCTGGCGCTTGAGCCCGTCGTGGCGCTCGACCATCCTTACTGGGCCGACTCCGCCCCTGCAGCCTGCTGATCGACGAGGTCGAGACGCTATGGGCCGCCATCGACCGCGCCGACGACTGGTCGCCGTTCGAGGCCAAGATCGCCGCCATCCGCCGCATGGGTGAGGCGTTTTCGGGTTGACTCCTGTCGCGGGTTTTGTTCCTTTCTGTTCCGGTTTTAATGCCGGATTGTTCCCCATGAGCTTCACTGCCGCCGATCTGGATCGCAGCGTCGGCCGACTGCTGTCGGCGATGGGCTATGCCGTGCTCAGCGAAGCGACACTCGGTAACGGCCGCCGCGCCGATCTGCTGGGTGTCGACGCCGCGGGTGCGCTCGCCATCGTCGAGATCAAGGTCAGCGTCGCAGACTTGCGGGCGACGCCAAGTGGCCAGATTATCTGGACTATTGTGATCGGTTCTGGTTTGCCGTCCCGCCGTCGCTCGATGCTGCGCTGCTGGAAGCGGCGGCGTTTCAGCCGCAGCGGGTCGGCCTGATCCGCGCGGACCGGTTCGAGGCAGTGGAGCTGCGCGCCCCGGTCAGCACGCCGCTTGCGCCCGCCCGGCGCAAGGCGGAGACCCTGCGTTTCGCGCGTCGCGCCGCCGAGCGGCTGCGTTTTCAGCGCGATGACGCCTCGAGCGCGCTGCGTCCGGCATCCGTCTCCATGCTCTGAGCGATGGCGGCGATTGCCGGCGCATCGGCCGGGGTCGCCTTGGCGCGCAGGATATCGAGCGCGGCATCGTGCGGCAGCGCGGCACGGAAGGCGCGCGGGCTGACCATGCTGACATAGGCGTTCACAAGCCGCAGGATGCGCGCCGGCAGCGGCGGCGAGACGGAGTTCAGGCCGCGGATCACCTCGACCACCGGCAGGTCGAACGGCACCGGTGCCAGCATGTCCGCCGCCCGCGCGACCGCGCTCTGGACGATGCTCTGCTCCTGCGCATCGAGCGGCCCAGCCTTGGTGAGGATTTCGGCTGGCACCAGCATCTTGCCGAGGTTCATCAGTTGCCCGGCCAGTTGCAAGGTCGCGCGCTCCGCCTCGCTCAGCCCCAGCGCCGTGCCGACCAGCACCGCCAGGCGCGAGACTTTCAGCGAGTGCGCGGTCGAGGCGGGGTCGCGCGCGTCGATCAGCCCGGTCAGCAAGGTCACCAGTGCCGTCATGGCGGTGGCGCGGCGCGCTTCGGCCGCCAGCACGTCGGTCACGTCGTCGCCGACCAGCAGGCTCTGCCCGTCGGCCATCGGCAGCGCGCTGAGGCTGACCGACCGCCCGCCGAGGCTGAGCCGCGCCGGTCCGGCAGCGCTCGCCGTCGCGCGCAGTGCCGCCAGCAGCCCGGCAACCGTCTCGGCTTCCGCGCCGAACAGGCTGGCAAGCGGCACGCCGCGCGCGTCCTGGCCCAGATGCAGGGCAACGCGGGCGCGCGCGTTGGAGAATTCCAGCTGGTCGTCCGCATCCCCGACCAGGATGAGCGCCTGCTGCCTGTCTGCGATCTCCTGCAGGAACAGGCGGGCGCGCCCTTCGCGCGCGGTTGCGGCTTCGGCGTCGCGTGCAGCGCTTGTCGCCCGCTGTGCCGCGCCGTGCCGCCACAGCAGCAGCAGCACCGCCGCCAGCCAGCTTATGCCGGAAATCCAGCCCAGGCTTTTCAGCCGCCGGCGTTCATTGGCTTCCTGCAAGGCTTCATCGGCATCGACCACGCGCACGACGCCAAGTCCGCCGATAGCGAGCGGTTGATAGGCGGCGGTGCTGTCGGCGCTGATCCAGGGTTTGCCGTCGCGGGGCAGCGCCTTGCGGATCGCCTCCGGCAGCGCCTGCGCCGGATCCTCGGTTCCCGGCGCCAGCAGCGGCGTGCCCCTGGCGTCGACCAGGATCGTCCGTCCGCTCGCATAGGGGTCGCCGGGCTGACGCAGCCGCCGCGCCAGCCCCTCGTCCAGCAGGCGTACGGCATAGAGCAGACCGACCGGAGCGCCGGTATCGTCCTGCAGCCGCAGGATCGGTTGGGTGGCGCTCAGGGCCGCCTGTCCGCCGAGCATGGCCACGGAGAGCCTCGGCTTGTGCGCATCGAAGCCCTGCGCCAATCGCGGCAGCGGCCCGCCGGCGCGCGCGATCAGCCGGCCAGCGGGGTCGAGTACGGCGATGCCCGGCGCCTCCGGCACCGGCACGTCGGCGCGCACGGCGATGCGGGCGACGCCGAAGCCGGCGCGGGCGGCGGTCGCGTTCAGCAGGCTCTCCAGATACTGCGCCTGACCGGCGGCCGCGCGCGGGTCGCCGCTGCTGCTGGCGCCGAGCGTGTAAAGCCGTACAGCCGGGTTGTCGGCGAGTGCTGCCAGTTGATCCCGGGTCTCCTGGACCCAGCCGCTCACGGCTTCCGCCCGGCTGGCGGCCACCAGCGCATGTTGCTGCCCGAGTGCGGCGATGTCGCGGCTGCGCTCGAGTTCGGCGCTGCGCAGGCCGAAAGCCAGCGCCAGCGCATAGGCGAGGCCGAGGCCGACAAGGGCGAGGACGGTCTGGCGACGCGGTGTCGGTTGCGTCATGGCGCGGGCGTGCTCCTGCGAAACTTTAGCTATTTCTTAAAGACCTGCGGGCAAAAGCCAAGCATGGTCGCGCGCATCTTCCTTTGCTGTGCGTCGCGTGTTTCGCCGCAGCGGTGCCTGCGTCCGCGCGCACCTTGTTCGGCGCGCCGGAGCGGCAGTTCGCGTCCGTCGAGCAGTTCCCGAAATGGCTGGACATGCTGGCGCGTGAGCGCCGCGGTCCGCCGCCGACAGCGCCGGAGCCGGTCGCGCCGCCGCCGGGCGCGGATGCTGTGCTGGCGACCAGCGGCGCGTGCCGGCCCGGCTCGCCGATCTGCGCGCGCCCAAGCTTCCCGGACCTGCTGGCCGAGGCGCGCAAGCTGCCCCGGCTCGAGCAACTACGCCTGATCAACAAGGCCCTGAACGGTCATCGCTACATCACGGACCCGGAGAACTGGGGCGTGCCGGACTATTGGGCGGCGGTGCGGCAGTTTCTCGCCCGCAACGGCGACTGCGAGGACTATGCGATCGCCAAGTACATGGCCCTGAAGGCGCTCGGCTATTCCATCGACGAGATGCGCATCGTCGTGCTGCAGGACGAGAATCTGGGTGTGCCGCACGCGATCCTGGCGGTTGCGAGCGGGGATGGCTACCTGATCCTCGACAACCAGATCGGGGAAGTGCTGCCGGATCGGCTGATCGTCCATTACCGACCGATCTACTCCATCAACGAGCGCAGCTGGTGGCTGCACCAGCCGCCAGGCTGAAGCCTGCCGCCCCGCGATGACGATCAGGCCAAGCCCTCGACCATGGAGACAGTGGGTCCGTTCGCTATGGCGTCAATCCGCCGGCAGGGTAACGTCGAGGTCGACGGGGCGCAGGAACAGCGCCAGATGCCCGGCCTTCAGGCTCAGGTCGCGCCAGCGCGCGATCGGCAGGTCGATGCGCGCGAGTGCCCCGGTCGGGAACTTGTCGTGCAGTTTGGCCATCAGTCCGGTCTCGGCGCTGCCGCTCAGCGCCAGCGCGGTTTCCTCGAAGCCGGGGTTGTGCCCGATCAGCAGCACATGAACGGCGTCGTCCGGCAGCTCCTCGAGGATCAGCGCGAGGGTCGAGGGGCTGGCGAGGTAAAGCTGGTCGTCGAAGGCAGCCGGCTGGCCAGCGCTCAGCGGTCCGCCGTTTGCCCCTCCATGAGCGCCAGGGTCTGGCGGGTGCGCATGGACGGCGAGGACAGCACCAGGTCGACATGCAGCCCCGCCTGCCGCCAGTAGACGCCCATGCGGATGGCGGCGTCGCGGCCGCGCAGCGCCAGCGGGCGGTCGAAATCCGGCAGGTTGGGATCGTCCCAGTCCGACTTCGCGTGGCGGAGAAGGAACAGGGTGCGCATGGGTCTTACCGGCTGTCCGCTGTCGGCCGACGCCAGCGCGCGGCGGTTGCGCGTTCGATCGCTGCCGCCGCCAGCCGTTCGACGCCAAGCGTCGAGCGCACGGTATCGAGGATGCGCCGTTCCAGGGTGCGCAGGCTGCCGTCCGCGGCGGCCACGTCGCAGGCGACGCAATAGGCGGTTTCCGCCCAGTCTGCATCGATGGCGCTGCGGATCAGCCCGAACACGGTCGCGAGGCCGTCATCGCGGGACAGGATGTCGGCGCAGTCGCGCATCGCCGGGATCATGGTCTCGACGTTGAATTCCTCGAATACCGGATAACGCCGGACGATCTGGCCGATGCGGGTCATCTCGGTCTGCTGCAGTTCCTGGTCGGCACCGGCAACAACGATCATCAGGTAGATCAGCGCGGTCTGCAGGGTAATCGGCTGTCCGGTCATGCGTCCTCGGCGCGTGGGGAATGCCCCGGTCTAGGCAAGCTTGGCGTCGCCTGCAAGTCATGGCTGAGAAAGCGCGTCACGATCCGGCAGGCATCGGCGAGGGCCACGCGCTCGGCGGGCACGGGAAACGCGTCCAGCAGCCGGCTGGGCGTGGCAGCGCCGATCAGCACGAACACGCCGCGGTCGCCGGCGCGGCGGATCAGCCGCCCGAACGCCTGCGCCAGCCGCGCCCGGGTCGCCCGGTCTTCATAGGCGGCATCGCCGGCCGCAGCCCGGCGTGCGGCGTGCAGCAGGGTCGGGCGGGACCAGGGATGCCCTCAGAATCGCCAGCCGCAGCGCCTCGCCCGGCACGTCGACGCCGTCGCGCAGCGCATCGGTCCCGAGCAGCGAGGCATGCCGGTCGGCGCGGAACAGATCGACCAGCGTGCCGGCGTCGAGAGGATCGATGTGCTGGGCGAGCACCGGCAGGCCGTTCGCGGTCAGAGGCTCGGCGATCCGGGCATGCACCGCCTTCAGCCGGGCGATCGCCGTGAACAGCCCAAGCGCGCCGCCGCCGGCTGCCTCGATCAGGCTGCGATAGGCGCCGGCAAGCTGGGCGACGTCGCCGCGCTTGACGTCGGTCACCACCAGTACCCGCGCGGCGGACGCGTAATCGAACGGTGAGGCGGCGGCTGAAGTCTGCACGCGCGCGGCGACATGGCGGGCGCCGACCCGCGCCTGCGCCTGGTCCCAGCCCTGGTCCGGCTGCCGGATCGCCGGCGGGTCGCGCAGGGTGGCAGAGGTGATCGCAACGCCATGCGCCGGCTGGTACACCGTGGTGGCGAGCGGCCGGGTCGGGTCGAGCCAGTGCCGGCACAGCGCTACGTCCAGCTCGCGCGAGTCGACACGCTCGAGCGCCAGCCAGTCGACGAAGTCCGGGTCCGGCGCGCCGCCGATCCGCGCCAGCAGCGCCAGCCAGGCCGCAAGCATCTGCTGCCGGTAGTCGAGCCCCAGGCGCGCGCCCTCCAACCGGGAGCGCAGCGCCGCCTCCAGCCACTCCGGCTGCTCCTCCAGCAGCGCCTCGATCCGGCCGGCCAGCACCCGCATGGGTTTGATCAGCGCCTCGATTGCCTGTGCCGCCGCCTGCGCTGCATCGATCAGGCGGGGCGGCGGGGCGGCAAGGTCCGCTTCCAGCCCGTAGCCGCTGTCGGCCTCCTCCGCGCGGGCGAGCACGGTCTCGCGGACAGCGCCGAGCAGCGCTTCCAGCGGGCCGTAGGGTGCGCCCTCGGCCAGACGCGCCAGCCACTGGTCGCCGGGCAGCGCCTGTGCCGCCTTCAGGGTCGCACCGAGGGCCTCCGCTGCCGCCGGGTCCTCCATGCCAAGTTCGGATAGGCGCGTTTCCAGCCCGCGCCGGCGACCGCGCGTGCGTCCGCCCTCCGGCCCCAGCAGCCAGCGCCGCAGTTCCAGCGCCTCACCACCGGACAGGCGAACGGCGAAGGTCGAGTCGGCGGCCTCGAACAGATGGTGGCCCTCGTCGAACACGAGCCGGGTCAGCCCGAGGCCCTCGGCACGGCCGCGCGCGGCGTTCATCATCACCAGCGCGTGGTTGGCGACCACGATGTCGGCCGCCGCCGAGCGGGCGATCGCGGCCTCGATGAAGCAGCGGCGATAATGCGGGCAGCCGGCATAGACGCATTCGCCGCGTCGGTCGGAGAGTGCGGCCATCCGTCCCATGCCGAACAGTCCCGTCAGCCAGCCGGGCAAGTCGCCGCCGACCATGTCGCCGTCCCGCGTGAAGCGCGCCCAGCGGGCGACAAGCTGCGCCAGCACCGCTGCGCGGCCCGTGAAGCGCCCTGCACGGCATCCTCGAGGTTCAGCAGGCACAGGTAATTCTCCCGACCCTTGCGCACGACAACGCGCGCCGCATAGTCCGCAGGGTCGGGGTAGACGCGCTTCAGTTCCTGGGCGAGCTGGCGTTGCAGCGCTTTGGTGTAGGTGGAAATCCACACCGTGCCGCCCGCCGCCTCGGCCCACAGCCGCGCCGGCGCCAGATAGCCGAGCGTCTTGCCGGTGCCGGTTCCCGCCTCGGCGAGCGCGAGGGTCGGCTGTCCCGCCACCGCGCGCGGCTGGAACGCGGCAGCGACCGCCCGGGCGTAGGCGCGCTGGCTCGCGCGTGGCTCCGCTGCCGCGCCGACAGTGCGGGCCAGTTCGTTCAGCACCTGCGGCTCGGCAAGTTCGACCGTGCGCGGTGCCGGCCGCGGCGCCGGTTCCTGCCATTCCGGGAGCGCCTGGAACAGCGGTTTCTCGACTGTTGCAGGGCAGGGACCCGCGCTGTCACCAGCGGTCCCCACGGCCATTTCAGGCGGTTGAGCGCGACCGCCGCGCCATAAGCGCCGGCGGCGTAGCGCCAGCCGGACGCGCCGATTTCGTCCAGCAGCGCCTGCGCGATCGCGAACAGGGCGGCCGGTTCGTCTTCCAGGGTCAGCGGCGGCGCAAGGCGCAGCGCCAGCGCCAGGCCGCGCGCGCTCGGCACGACGAACTGCGCCGGCCGCGCGAAGGCGAACAGCTCCAGCAGGTCTAAGCCGGAGATCTGCGGCGCGCCGATCCGGCTGGCGGCCAGCGGCGCATTGATCATCAGCACCGGCGTGTCGGCGACCAGCCGCAGCGCGGCCCCGCGTGCGATCGGCTGCGCGGGTTCGCCCGCGCGCGCGACCCACAGGCCGTCCCAGCCGGCGGCGAGCGCGGGGTTGGGCAGCAGTGTGCGCGAGTCAGCGGTCATGTCCTGCTTCTAAGCGTCGCGCGCCCCTTGGCAAGCCGGGGCGGCGGGGATAACAGCACAGCATGCAAGACCGTATCGCAAGCGTGCGCCGCGCCACCAAGGAGACCTCGATCGAGGTCCGGGTCAACCTGGACGGCACCGGCGTCTACAATGTCTCGACCGGCATCGGCTTCCTCGACCACATGCTGGAGCAGCTCGCGGCACAGCCTGATCGACCTCGACGTCAAGGCGGTCGGTGACCTGCACATCGACTTCCACCACACCACCGAGGACACCGGCATCGCCATCGGCGAGGCGGTGGCCCAGGCGCTCGGCGACCTGAAGGGCATCGTGCGCTATGCCGACGCGCTGATCCCGATGGACGAGACCCTGACCCGCGTCGCGCTGGATGTTTCCCGCCGCCCCTACCTGGTCTGGAAGGTCGGGTTCAGCCGCGACAAGCTCGGCGAGATGGACACGGAACTGTTCAAGGAATGGTTCCAGGCCTTCGCCCAGGCCGCCGGTATCACGCTGCACGTGGAAAACCTCTACGGCGAGAACAATCATCACATCGTCGAGAGCTGCTACAAGGCGCTGGCGCGCGCCCTGCGCACGGCGATCAGCATCGACCCGCGCAAGGCGGACAGCATCCCCTCGACCAAGGGCACGCTGGGCGGGAGTCTGTAAGCCGTTGGCCGAGCGCGTCGTCGTCATCGATTACGGCTCCGGCAACCTGCGCTCCGTCGCCAAGGCGCTGGAGCGCGTGGCGGACGGCACGTTCGATATCCGCGTGTCGGGTCAGCCGCCGAGCTGGCCGCCGCTGACCGCATCGTCCTGCCCGGCGTTGGCGCGTTCGGCCAGTGCAGCAGCGCCCTGCACGCGCTTCCCGACATGGTCCCGGCCCTTAACCGCGCGGTGCGGGAGCAGGGCCGGCCGTTCCTCGGCATCTGCGTCGGCATGCAGTTGCTGGCGACGCGCGGGCTGGAGCACGGCGAACATCCGGGTCTGGGCTGGATTGCGGGCGATGTCGTGCGCTTGTCGCCGGCCGATCCGGCGCTGAAGGTCCCGCACATCGGCTGGAACGCGCTGCATCCGGCGCGCCCGCATCCGGTGCTGCCGCCACCCGGCCACGCCTATTTCGTGCACAGCTATCACCTGGCGGCGCAGAACCCGCGCACGTGCTGGCCACCACCGATTACGGGCAGGATATCGCAGCCGTTGTCGGCGCTGACACCTTCCTCGGCACGCAGTTCCACCCGGAGAAGAGCCAGGCTCTGGGCCTTGAACTGCTGCGCAATTTTCTGGAGTGGCGGCCATGAGCCTCACCATCTACCCCTGCATCGACCTGAAGAACGGCCAGGTCGTGCGCCTGCTGGAAGGCGACATGAACCGCGTCACCGTGTTTTCGGACGATCCGCCCGGGCAGGCGCGCGTGTTCGCGCAGGCCGGGTCGCAGTGGCTGCATGTGGTCGACCTGAACGGCGCGTTCGCTGGCCGCCCGGTCAATTCGGCGGTGGTCGAGGCGGTGCTGGCCGCCTTCCCGGCAAGGTGCAGCTCGGCGGCGGCATCCGCACCCGGGCAACCGTCGATCACTGGCTGGGCCTTGGCATCGAACGGGTCGTGATCGGCACGGCCGCGATGACCGATCCGCAACTGGTGCGGGACGCCGCGCGCGCCTACCCGGCGCGGGTCGTGGTGGCGGTCGATGCACGCGACGGGTTTGTGACCACGCAAGGCTGGGCCGAGGCATCCACCGTGTCGATCGCCGAGCTTGCCGCCCGGTTCGAGGATGCCGGGGTCGCCGCCGTGTTGTTCACGGATGTCGGCCGCGACGGCCTGATGAAGGGCGTGAACGTTGCAGCGTCCGCAGCGCTCGCCGACCGCACGCGCATTCCGGTCATCGTCTCGGGCGGCGCGGCCAGCCTGGCCGACATCGACGCGGTGAAGGCGGCGCAGGCCCACTGCACGGGGACGCTGGATGGCGTGATCGTCGGCCGGGCGATCTACGATGGCCGCATCGACCTCGCGCAAGCGCTTGCGCGGGCGGCCTGATGCTCGCGACCCGCATCATCCCCTGCCTCGATGTCAAGGACGGCCGCGTGGTCAAGGGCGTCAACTTCGTCGATCTGGTCGATGCCGGCGATCCCGTGGAGCAGGCGCGCCTCTATGATGCCGCCGGCGCAGACGAACTGTGCTTCCTCGATATCACCGCGTCGTCCGACAATCGGGAGACCCTGCTGGATGTGGTCTCGCGTACGGCGGATCAGTGCTTCATGCCGCTGACGGTCGGCGGCGGCGTGCGGACAGCGGCCGATGTGCGCAAGCTGCTGCTTGCCGGCGCCGACAAGGTCTCGGTCAACACCGCCGCCGTCCAGCGCCCCGGACTGATCACCGAGCTGGCCGAGCAGTTCGGCAGCCAGTGCATCGTCGTCGCCATCGACGCCAAGCAGGTCGGCGACCACTGGGAAGTCTTCACCCATGGCGGGCGCACGGCGACTGGCCTGGATGCGATCGCGTTCGCGCGCGAGGTTGCTGGCCTGGGTGCGGGCGAAATCCTCCTCACCTCCATGGACCGGGATGGCGCAAAACCGGCTTCGACCTGGCGCTGACCCGCGCGGTTGCGGACGCTGTGCCGGTGCCGGTGATCGCCTCGGGCGGCGTCGGCACGCTCGATCATCTGGTTGCCGGCGTGCGCGATGGCCATGCGTCTGCCGTGCTTGCCGCCTCCATCTTCCACTTCGGTCAGCACAGCATCGCAGAAGCCAAGGCGGCACTTGCCGCGGCCGGCATTCCGGTGCGGCCGTGATGCGCATCGCGCTCGTCACCTGCGAGGGCCAGCCGGATGCGCAGGACGCGGACCAGCCGCTGCTTGCGTTTGTCGCGCCTGCGTGACGTCTCGCGTTGATGGGTAAAGTTGTCGGGCTGCTTTACAGTTTTGACGCGACTCATACCGTTAATGGAATATTAATCATGTTATTTCAATGACCTGGAGCGCTCTTGGCGCTGGCCTGCTTTGCTGGTTAACCTTTATAAAACTGGAGGATGCGGATGCGAGTTCTGGCTGCGATAGTCGCTTGTGGTATAGCGCTCGGCGTTGCCAGCGGGGCGCAGGCGCTCACGACCGTGACCGGCGGCTTGACCTTTACGGTCGCCAACGATGGTCCGGGACTGGCCGGTTCGCACTTCCACTCCTCGACCCTCACGGGCGACGGCGGCTTCGCGGAAGTCGGCCGCCTGTTTTTCTTCGACGATAATGGTAACGAAGTACGCGAGGAGAGCCGCGGTCTGTCGGAGTTTGACCTGAGCGGTCTCGGGACTGCATCGGAAGCGATCCTGCAATTCGAGGTGTTGTTCCCCGGCGGACTGTTCCTCGAAAATGAAAACCCGTTCGACGGCATCATCGCGCTGCTCGCCTATGAAGGCGACAACTTCGAGTCGATCGGCGACTTCCAGATCACGCCGACCTTCGCGCTTGGCGATTTCCCGATCGACCCGATTAACTTCTCGGGCGGCGAGATCATCAGCCTCGACATCACGGCGCTCTACAACAGCTTCATTGCGGACGGCGTCTCCGCCCTTGGCATCCGGCTGGAGAATGCGCCATTGATTGAGGGTTCTCAGGCTTGGACCTTCGGCAACTTCCTGCTGACCACGGAGGTTGCGCCGCCGCCGCCGCCGCCGACCGATATTCCTGAGCCGGCGACCCTTGGCCTGTTGGGCCTGGGTGCCGTCCTCGCCCTGCGTCGGAAGCGCTGAGAGCACTTCGCCCTATTGCGATTGCGCGGCGCGCGCCGGCGTCCGCCGCCTGAACAGGCTGGCGCTACTCTTCCATGATCCGGCGCTTGCCCGGCAGCAGCTTGACGGGTTCAAGCTCCGGCATCGGTGCAAGGCCGCTGCCCACAGCACCACGCTCGTCAAATACGAAGCAGCCGCCGCGCCAGCGTGAGTCCGCCGTCGGCACCGTCTCCAGATAGTTCAGGATGCCGCCCTGCAGGTGGTAGACATTGTCGAACCCCTGGTCGCGCATGTAGGCGGTTGCCTTCTCGCAGCGGATGCCGCCGGTGCAGAACATCGCGATCTTGCGGGCCGACTCCAGCGTGGCGCGGTTCGCCGAGACCCAGGCGGGAAAATCACGAAAGCGCGGCGTGCGCGGATCGATCGCGCCGTCAAAGCTGCCGACCGCGATCTCATAGTCGTTGCGGGTGTCAATCACGACCACGCCCGGCTCGTCGAGCAGGGCGTTCCAGTCGCGGGCGGCACATATGTTCCAACGCGGTTGACCGGGTCGACGCTCTCGACGCCCAGGGTCACGATCTCCCGCTTCACCTTCACCTTCAGCAGCCCGAACGGCATGGTGGCGCAGAGCGACTCGCGGGGTGTGAAGCCGGCGCAACCCGGCAGGGCGCGCAACGCCGCCAGGCCGGTGTCAACGGCGTCGCGGGGCCGGCGAAAGTGGTGTTCATGCCCTCGGGTGCCAGCAGCACCGTGCCCTTGACGCCTGCTGCAGCCAGAGCCTTGCGCAGGGGCGCGCGTACCATAGCCGGATCGTCGAGCCGTGCGAACACATAGCCGGCCGCGACGACGATAGGCCCGCTCATGCCAGCTCCAGCAGTCCAGCGATGGCGCGCATATCCTCGACGATTGCGTGCCGGCGTCCGCCAGCCGCTGCCTGCCGAACGCGTGCGCCGGGTCGGTGAAGGCGATGACCGTCATACCGGCGGCGCGCGCTGCCCGCACGCCGGTCGGCGAGTCCTCGATCGCCAGACAGGATGCCGGCTCGGCCTCAAGCAGCCCGGCTGCCATTAGATAGACGTCAGGCGCGGGCTTCGGCTGCGCGACCTGGTCCGCAGTCGCAATCCGGTCGCCGAAAAACTGGGTGAGGCCCGTGATGCGCAGGCTGCGACGCACGCCATTCAGGCGGCTGTTGGAGGCGACCGCCAGCGGACGCCCTTCCGCCTGCAGCATGGCAAGCAGTTGTGGAATCCCGGCAATCGGCTCCAGTTCCGTCTCGAGCAATAGACCTGCCGCCGCGTCCAGTTCGTCGCCGATCGCGGGGTCAGCGTCACCCCGAAGCGGGTCTCGATGTCCGCCGCCATCGCGGTCAGCGAGACGCCGGTATAGCGGGCGAACAGTTCGTCCGGTGCGGCGATGGCCCCGTAACGGGCGAACACCGCCGCGTTGGATTTCGCATAGACGCGCTCGCTGTCGACCAGCGTGCCGTCGCAGTCGAAGATGATTGGCCGCATCAGTGCAGGGACTTCAGCAGGCTTTCGAACAGGCCGCGCCCGTCGCTGCCGCCCTGCGCCGGTTCGCACAGCCGCTCCGGGTGCGGCATCAGGCCGAGCACGTTGCCGGTCTCGTTGATGATCCCGGCGATGTCGCGCTGCGAGCCGTTGGGGTTGTCGCGGTAGCGGAACACCACCCGGCCATCGCCCTCCAGCCGGTTCAGCGTCGCTTCGTCGGCGAAGTAGTTGCCATCGTGATGTGCGACCGGGATGCGGATAGCCTGGCCCCTGACGTAGGCGCTTGTGAAGGCGGTGTCGGCGTTCTCGACCGTCAGGTGAACGTCGCGGCAGACGAATTTCAGTCCGGCATTGCGCATCAGCGCGCCGGGCAGCAGGCCGGCCTCGGTCAGCACCTGGAAGCCGTTGCACACCCCAGCACCGCGACGCCGCGTTCGGCTGCGCCGCGCACGGCGTGCATGATCTGCGACTGCGCCGCCATGGCCCGAGCGCAGATAGTCGCCGTAGGAAAAGCCGCCCGGCACGGCGATCAGGTCCAACCCGTCCGGAAGCGCGGCATCGCCATGCCAGACCATGCGGGGTGCCGAACCCGTAATCCGCTCCAGCGCCACGGCAAGATCGCGGTCGCAGTTGGAGCCGGGGAAGACGATGACCGCCGCCTTCATGCCAGCTCCACCCGGAAATTCTCGATCACCGTGTTGGCCAGCAGCTTGCGGCACATCTGTTCGACCTGCGCGCGCGCCTGCGCTTCATCGGTTTCGGCCAGGTCGAGCTCGATATATTTGCCCTGGCGGACGTCGTTGACGCCGTCGAAGCCGAGCGCCGCCAGCGCGCCGGCGATCGCCTTGCCCTGCGGGTCGAGCACGCCGGATTTCAGGGTGACGTAGACCTTGGCCTTCATGGGGACCTCAAGTTGGGATGAATGCCGCGCTTATGGTCGCTTGCGCGCGCGGGCGCAAGCGTCAGACCAGGATTTGCGCGACGCGGGCGCGCAGCGCGGGAAGCAGATCGGCCTCGAACCAGGGGTTGCGCGCCAGCCAGGGCCGGTTGCGCGGGCTGGTGCGGCAGCGGCCAGATATCGGGTGCATGGTTCCGGAATTGCGCGACCGTCTCGGTCAGGGTGCCGCCAGGCTTTGCCAGATAATGCGCCTGCGCGTACGCGCCGATCAGCACCGTCATGGTGATTGCCGGCATGTGTGCGTGCGCAGCCGCGTGCCAGCGCGGCGCACATTCCGGCCGCGGCGGCAGGTCGCCGCTTTGCCGGTGCCAGGGTAGCAGAACCCCATGGGCAGCAACGCCACCTGCGCGGGATCGTAGAAGGCGGCCTTGGCGAGACCAAGCCAGCCGCGCAGCGTGTCGCCGGACGCATCGTCCCAGGGGATGCCGCTGGCATGGACCTTGCGGCCCGGTGCCTGGCCAATGAGCAGAATCCGTGCCCCATGACCGATCTGAACGATCGGGCGCGGCCCGTGCGGCAGGCTCGCTGCGCAGAGGGTGCAAGCGCGAAGGTCGCCGAGAAAATCGTCGAGCGCGGCCACTAATTCACCGATGTCGGCCTGCCTGCTCCCGCGGATGGCTCGAGCGCGGCACCGATCACTGTACGGGCGACTTCGCGCGCCGTGTCCGCCGCTGCATCCGCACCACTGACCTGCGCTGTCGCGATTGCGCCCTCGAACACCAGGGCAAGCTGGGCGGCAAGCCGCTCCGGCTGCGCAACGGCGATCTGCCGGCACTGATCGAAAATGAAGCCATGCATCATGCGCTTGAAATCGCGGCAGACCTGACGGATCGGCGAATCCGCCTGGGAAAACTCGCCCGTCGCGTTGATGAAGATGCAGCCATAGAAGTTCGGCGAACGAAACCATTCTTCCGCAGTGTCGAAGAGAGCGAGCAGCCGCGCCATAGGGTCGGCGGAGGCGCGTTCCACCTGGCTCATGAATTCGTTGCGAAACACGCTGTCATGATACCGTAGCGCCGCCAGGATCAATTCATCCTTCGAGCGGAAATAGTTGTAGATGGTCTTTTTCGACATCTTGGCGGCCGCCATGACGCGGTCAACCCCGGTGGCATGAAAGCCGTGTTCATTGAACAGGTTGATGGCGACTTGCAGCAGGTGCTCGCGTTTCGATTTGGTGGCGGCCTTGGGCTTCAAGGCGATTTCAGCGGCAGGCATCGATCCATCCAGAAACGAGTTCGTATCCCCTAAGAATAGGAAATCTGCTTTGAATCGCAAGTGCGATGCGTGGACTCCAGCGATACGGCGGCGCGCAAAAGGTCGGAATTGCCTCTTGAAAAGAAACAGAACTGTTTACATGGCTGGCGCAAGGGCACCTCGCCCATCCGTTAACACCTCAAAGAAAGGACATTGTCATGCAACGTATCCCGTCTCTCTCGATTGAAACTGCCCCGGAAGGCTCGAAGCCGCTGCTGGAAGCGGTGAAGAAGCAGTTGGGCATGGTGCCGAACCTGTTCGGCGTCTTCGCCCAGTCGCCTGCGGTCCTGAACGCGTATCTGAGCCTCAGCGGCGCACTTGGCGCGGCCAAGATTTCGGCCCAACTGCGTGAGCAGGTCGCGCTTGTGGTTGCGAGCGCGAATGCATGCGATTATTGCGCATCGGCGCACACCCTGCTGGGCAAGGGCGCGGGCGTCGCCGCCGATGAACTGGCCGCCAACCTGGCCGGGCAGTCCTCGGACGCCAAGGTTCAGGCGGCCCTCGATTTCGCGTCGGCCATCGTCAACAGCCGCGGCCATGTTGCGGACGCTGATCTGGCTGCGGTACGCGCCGCCGGCTATGGTGACGACGAAGTGGTGGAGCTGGTCGCCGTGACGATGGTGAACATCCTGACCAACTACTTCAACCATGTTGCCGCGACGGTTGTGGATTTCCCGCTGGTTTCGACCGCCAAAGCCTAACCGGCTATCCGCGCGCAACGCTCGACAGAAAGCTCCCGGTGCAAGCCGGGGCTTTTTCGTCCTTTGTCCGGCGCGCGTAACTTCTTTCCGTTATTGAACGAATGGTTCCAGTAATCGCAATCCCAGTTGCGGACGTCGTGTTATTAGGCCATGCATTAGGCGCTCAGCTGGGAGGGGCTGCTGTCTGTCGCGTTCACAGGCGGCCCCATATTGGCTGGAGAGTGTGATTGATGCAGGGCATGACGCAGAACGTGGACCGGTTTGGCAATTCCGTTTTGGTTTCGTCACCCGCCTCGCGCGACGCCATGGATTCCTTCGCGCTGGAGCTGTTGAGCCAAGGGCGCAATGCCGCCGCGATTGTCGACGCCGCCGCGCAGGACGCAGGCTGCGCGCTCCTGCAGGCCTACACGGCCTGCCTGTTCCTGTTTCTCCAGACCCGCGAAGGCTACCGGCGCGCCAGCCCCTATATCACCGCAGCGCTTCAGGCCGGGCGGCGAGCGGGAGCGCGCGTTCGTGGACGCCGTGGCGGATTGGTGGCGCGGCGATGAACACCGCGCCCTGAGGAAGTTCCAGGCGATCGCCGCGCGCTGGCCGCGCGATGTCGTGACCCTGAAAATCGCGCAGATCCTGCAGATCAACTGCGGCGACGCGCACGGCATGCGAGCGCTCATGACGCACGCGATCCGCAGCGCGGACGATATCGGCTATGCCTGGGGCCTGCTCGCCTTCGCGCTTATCGAGTGCGGTGAGACGCAGGCCGCCGAACATGCGGGGCGTCGCGCTGTAGAGATGACCCTCGACGATCCATGGGCGCACCATGCGGTGGCGCATGTGCTCACCACATCGGACCGCATTGAGGAGGGGCTGACCTGGATGCAGGGCCTGAGCCCGACATGGGATCGCTGCTCAAGCTTTATCTATACGCACAATTGGTGGCACACCGCGCTGTTGTTGCTGGACTTGGGCGACCACCGCGCCGCACTCGATCTTTACGACAATCGGGTCTGGGGTTACCGCAAGGGGCATGTGCAGGATCAGGTGAACGCCGTTTCGCTGCTGGCCCGGCTGGAGCTTGCCGGCGTCGATGTCGGCGATCGCTGGGCGGATGTCGGCGCGCATGTGGCGGCGCGCATCGGCGACACCGTAAACAGTTTTCTCGACCTGCACGCCTGGTACGGGTTGGTGCGCGCGGGCGATGACGATGGAGTCGCGAACTTCCTTGACGCCATGGAGGCCTGCGCCTGCTCCGATCGGCCGGACTCGGCGGTGTGGCGCGCGATCACGCTGCCGGTCGCCCGTGGCATGCGCGCATTCGCGGCGGGCGACTTCGCGGCGACGCTCAGTCATATGAACGGCGTGCGCGAGCAGGTGTACCGTGTCGGCGGCAGCGCCGTGCAGCGCGAGTGGTTCGAAATGATCGCGCTTTCCGCCGAGCGGGAATTGCGGGGCGAGGACGGCCGCCTGTTCAACGCCCGTATGGCGCACCTTCTGGACGCGGGGCGGGAGCGGAGCGCGCACCGCCTGGACACTCGGGCGGTGGCGTGATGGCGTCTTCCTTGCCGACCCTCGTCTCCGGTCTGTGGCAAGTCCTTGAACATGCCGGCCCGACCGCCATGATGATCGGGCTGGTGGGGCTGACCCTGCTGCTTGAGGAAGTCGCGGTGGCCTTGGGCGCAGGGCTGATCCTCAGCGGGGCGCTGAGCCCTGCACAGGCCTTTGTTGCGTTGTCGTTCGGGATCGCGGTCGGCGATCTTGGCCTCTATGGCTTGGGTAGTCTTGCCCGCCGCATCAAGGCGCTGCGCCATCGCCTTGGCATCGAGCGCGCGGAGCGCTGGCGGGGCGCGCTGCATCGGCGCATCGTGCCGGCGGTACTGCTCGCGCGCATGGTGCCGGGCCTGCGTCTGCCGACCTATTCCGGCGCCGGCTTCCTGAACGTGCCCTTCAATGCCTTCGCGCCGGCGGTTCTGCTGTCGGTGCTGCCGTGGACCGCTCTGCTGCTGTTCGCCGGGCATACCCTTATCGGCTGGTTCGAGCGCCAGTTCGGCATGTCGCCGCTGGCCGGCGCGCTTGGGCTTGGCGGCCTGGTGTTTGCCGTGTCGCTGATCGCCGGCCATCTGCGCGCGCGCAACTGAGCCATGGACTGGCCCGTGCCGCACAGGGGCATGCCGCCCCTCGAGCCTGCCGATCCGCCGATATCGTTCTTCGAATTCTGGCCGATGACCTGGTTCTATGCGCCGGTATGGGCCTACATCCTGTGGCTGATGCTGCGTCATGGCAGCATCACCGTCCCACTGTCTGCAAACCCGTCGTTCGAGGCCGGTGGTCTTGTCGGCGAGTCGAAGTCGCAGATTCTGGCGCTGGCGCGGCAGGCAGCACCCGAACACGTGGCGGATTTCACCATCTGGGATCGGCCGGCGCAACCCGCCGATATCGGGCAGGAGGCAGCGGACGTGCTGGCGGCAATCCAGTCCGCGGGACTTGAGTTGCCCCTGGTGGCAAAGCCCGATCGCGGCTGTCGCGGGGCAGGCGTGCGGGTCATCCGCGACCGGGCGGTACTCGAGCGTTACCTTGCGGCGTTTCCCTCGGTCAGCGCATTGTGCTGCAGCGCCTCGTCGACCATGAGGCAGAGGCGGGTATCTTCTACACCCGCGATCCGCGCACCGGCAGCGGCGCTGTGCGGTCGATCACGCTCAAATATTTCCCTATGTCGTTGGTGACGGTCGCGCCAGCTTGCGGGCATTGATCCATGCGGATCCGCGTGCCGGTCAGGTGCCGCACCTCTACCTGGACCGCAATGCGCATCGTCTGGACTGGGTGCCGGCCGAAGGCGAGCCGGTGCGGCTGGCGTTCGCCGGCAGCCACAGCAAGGGGCCATCTTCCGGGACGGCAGCCACCTCATCACGCCGGCCATGAGTGCCGCCTTTGACTCGGTCGCGCGCGCCATTCCTGATTTCCATTTCGGCCGCTTCGACATCCGGTTCGATGACTATCGCAACCTCCAGCAGGGCCACGGGTTCACCATTCTGAAGTGAACGGCGCCGGGGCGGAATCAACGGAGATCTGGGACGCCCGGATGACGCTCGGCCGCGCCTACCGCATCCTCATGCGGCAATGGCGCTGGGCTTTCGAGATCGGGGCCGGCAACCGCAAGCGCGGCATGCCGCCGGTGCGCTTCTTCGATTTCTGGGCACTATACCGGGAAGAGGTGCGGCTCGCCGCCGCTTACCCCTCGACCGACTGATCATGTGCCTGATTGCGCTCGCCTTGCAGCAACATCCGGATTGGCCGATCATTCTGATCGGCAACCGCGACGAATTCCATGCCCGCGCCTCCAGCGCCGCGAGCCCCTGGGAGGATGCGCCGGAAATTCTGGGCGGGCGCGACCTCGATGCCGGTGGCACCTGGCTCGCGGTTGCCCCTGCGGCTGGCCGCCTCGGTGTGGTGACCAACGTGCGTGAGCCGATGCCGCCGGCGGACGCACTGTCGCGCGGGCTGCTGGTGCGCGACTATCTGATGGGCATGCAGAGCGCCGACATGTACGCGAAGGGTCTGCAGGCAGCATCCTACCGCCCGTTCAACCTGCTGCTGCTTGATGATGCGGATGCGATTTACGTCACCAACCGGCCGGCCCCAGACTCAGCGCCTGCCGGTTGGCCTGTATGGCCTCTCCAACGGCGCGCTGGATGCGCCCTGGCCGAAGACACGGCAGTTGAAGACCCGGCTTGCGTCATGGCTCGCGGGCGACGCCACCAACCTTGAACCGTTGTTCGCCGCCTTGTCCGACGAAACCCGCGCTGCGGACGCCGACCTGCCGGATACCGGGGTTGGGTTGGAGCGGGAGCGTTTCGTCGCACCCGCCTTCATCCGATCGGAAAGCTACGGGACGCGCGCGCAGACCGTTGTGCGGATCGCAGCGGACGGGCGCGGTGAACTGGTGGAGCGCAGCTTCGGGCCGAATGGCGCAGAATTCGGCGAGACCCGGCTCAGTTTTCGCGCATCGCCTTGTCGGTAATCCGGGTGATCGGCGTCAGGATATAGTCCATAATCGAGCGCTTGCGACCGAGTACGTCGACTTCGGCGACCATGCCCGGTGTGATTTCCAGCGGCGCGCCATCCTTGCTTTTCAGAGTATCGCCCTCTGTGCGCACATGAATGAGGTAATAGAGTTCGCCAGTCTTCTCATCCGTGATCGAATCCGGCGAAATGGACTCGATGCTGCCTTTCAGTCCGCCGTAGAGCGAGGAGTCGTACGCCGTGATCTTGACGGTCGCGGATTGCCCGGTGGCGATCTGGCCGATATCCTTCGGCGACACGCGTGCCTCCACCACCAGCGTATCGTCGGAGGGCACGATCTCGACCAGCGGTTCGCCAGGACGGACCACGCCACCGATGGTAGTCACCAGCACGCGGTTGACGGTGCCGGCGATCGGCGCACGCACGTCCGTGCGGGTCACCTTGTCCTCCAGCGCCGGCAGCTCCCGGCCCATGCCCGCCAGTTCCGCCTTGGCTTCTGTCAACTCCTCGACCACCTTGGCGCGAAAGCGCTCCCGTACGGACGCGATATCGTACTGCGCCTCGCGGACCGCGGCGCGGGCGCGCTCGGTGCCAAGTTGCGCGGCGCTGTATTCGCCGGATGCCTGAGCCACACGGCCCTGCGCACGCAGCAGTTCGACCTGCGGCTCGATACCCTTCTGCACCAGCGGGGTTAGCAGCTTGACTTCCTGTTCGGCGAGCGCCAGCGCCTGCCGGGTGGTCTGGGTCTGGACCTCGGCTTCGGAAACTGCGCGTTCCGCCTGCGCCAGCCTGGCCTGGCCGACGTTCAGGTTGGCGAGCAGCTCCGCCTGGCGTGCGCTGTAGAGGGCAAGTTCAGACTGAACCATGGCTGGCGCACTGCGCTGCAGGGCGGCGGCGAATTGCGGCGCATGGCCGGCGACTTCGCCCTGCAGGCGCGCGATCTTGGCGACCAGCGCGTTGTAGCCTTCCTGGCCGTTCAGGAAATCCGCAGCCAGCTGGGTTTGATCCAGCCGCATCAGCACCTGGCCGCGCTTCACCTGCTGGCCGCGCTCGACCAGCACTTCCTTGACGATGCCGCCTTCGAGATTCTGTATCACCTGCAACTGGCGCGAGGGGATGACCTTGCCGGTGCCGCGGCTGACCTCGTCGACCTGGGCCACGGCGGCCCAGATTAAAAACAGAGCAACGAAGACGCCGATGGTCAGCAGGATCAGTTGCGCCATCAGCGACGGCTTGATCCGGCTTTCCAGCGTATCGAGTGCGGTGGCCGCGTCAGCCATCATGCGCCTCCCACGGCCACGGATTTCAAGACGTCGTCGCGCGGCCCGCTGGCGACGATCTTGCCCTTGTCGAGAATGATGACCCGGTCCACCAGTTTCAGCATCGAGGCCCGGTGCGTCACCAGTACCAGCGTGCGGCCGGCCAGCTCGCCCTCCAGCCGCGCGATCAGGGCATTCTCCGATTGCACGTCCATTGCCGAGGTCGGCTCATCCATCAGCACCACAGGCTTCGTACC
Source organism: Hankyongella ginsenosidimutans (assembly GCF_005144965.1). Classification (GTDB taxonomy): domain Bacteria; phylum Pseudomonadota; class Alphaproteobacteria; order Sphingomonadales; family Sphingomonadaceae; genus Hankyongella; species Hankyongella ginsenosidimutans. Next base: position 742,318 of record NZ_CP039704.1, on the reverse strand, counting down.
AACCAGCGCGCGGGCGATGGCGATCGACTGTTTCTGGCCGCCGGACAAGCCTTCGCCGCGATCGGCAAGGCGGATATCATAGCCGTTAGGCAGTTGGCCGACAAAGTCGTGTACGCCAGCCAGCCTGGCGACCCGCAGCACCTCCTCGTCGTCGACACCGGCGTGGCGCAGGGTGATGTTGTCGCGGATCGTGCCGGATAGCAGCACGACATCCTGCAGCACCGAGCCGACGTTGCTGCGCAGATCCTCGGGGTGGATTTGCCGCACGTCGGTCTCGTCGATCATGACCGTGCCCGTGGTCGGCGCGTAGAGGCCGAGGATCAGCCGCGTGATCGTGCTCTTGCCGGAGCCGACGCGACCAAGGATCGCCACGCGTTCGCCCGGGTTGATGCGGAAGCTCACATCGTCCAGCGCCCGCCCGGTGACGTTGGGGTACTGGAAGGTGACATTGCGGAACTCGATTGCCCCGTTCAGCTTCGGTCGCCGCAGGTAGCTGCCTTCCGTGCGGGTATCGCCCGCCTGCTTCATCAGGTTGTCGATCTGGCGGTAGGCGTTGCGCGTGTGCGACAGCCGCCCGAGCAGCGACGCGATTTGCGACAGCGGCGAGACGCAGCGCCCGGCAAGGATCGAGCAGGCGATCAGGCCGCCGGTGGTCAACGCCTTCTCGTTGATGAGGAACACCCCGACGATCACGACGCCGATGTAGGCGATCTGCTGCAGCGACGCCGCGACGTTGATCGCGAACTGCGAGAGGAAGCGCGACTTGCGCGAGACCTCGGCATGCTTGTGCACGGCCTCAGCCCAGCGATCGGCCAGCATGGCACCGGCGTTGGTCGCCTTGACCGTCTCGATGCCGCTGATGGTCTCGACCAGCACGCTCTGTTTGGAAAAGCCCTGGCCCATGCCTTCGTGGGTTAGGCGGTCAAGCGAGGGCTGGACGGCGCGCGCAGCAAGGATGGTCAGCGGCACGCAGGCGAGCGGCACCAGTACGACCGGACCGCCGATAATCCAGATGACGAACAGGAACAGTATGATGAATGGCACATCGACCAGGGCGGTAATGGTGGCTGACGCGAAGAAATCGCGCAACGCCTCGAACTCGCGCACGATCCCGGCCAGCGATCCGGCCGAGCCCTTCTTGTTGGTCAGCTGCATGTCGATCAGGCGGTTGAAGATCGCGTCGCCCACTGTCTCGTCGAGGCGGTGGCCGGCAACGTCGATGAAATAGCCGCGCAGCGACCGCAGGATGAAATCGAACACCAGCACGATTGCGACGCCAACGGAAAGCGCGACCAGCGATTCGACCGCGTTGTTCGGCACCACCCGGTCATAGATCGTCATGCTGAACAGCGAGGTCGCGAACGCGAACATGTTGGTCATGGCCGCCGCCAGCAGCACCTGCAGGTAGATGCCGCGGTTGGCCTTCAGCGGCTCCGCGAGCCAGGGCGCGATCAGGGGCGGGTGGGGGCGACTTCACTCACGGCCGAGCACTTCCTTGGCTGATGAAAAACTCAACGTAACGCCGATGACATCCAGCAGTTCGCCCGTCGCGCCGAGCAGCGTGTAGCGCGCGACATCCAGCTCGGTCAGGCCATCCAGATAGCGCACTGCAGCCTCGAAGTAATCCTGTTCCGATTGCAGCACGTCGATCAGGCTGCCGCGCGCGACGCGGAACTGCTCGACGAACAGGTCCCGGGTGCGCTTGTTCGCCTCATAGGATCGACGCAGGGTCTCGGCCTGCCGTTCGAGGACGCTCATATCCTCCCAGGCGATCGAGGCCTGCCGCTCCACCTCCTTTTGCGCCTGCGATTCGTTGGCCTCGGCCTGGCGCAGGCGCTGGAAGGCCTGAGCCGCGCGTGCTGTGGCGGCACCGCCTTCAAACACGCTGTAGCGCGCCACAATCCGGCCGCGCACATCATAGTCCGTGCCGGATTCCGTAATGCCGAAGGCGGAGGCGTCAACCGCAAAGGCAATGCTCGGCCAGCGCTGCGAGCGGGTCACGCGATAGTCGCTGGCGGCGCTCTTGGTCAGCGCGTCGATGCGGGAAAGCGCTGCGTTGTTCTTGGTTGCGGTGTCGACGGCTTCGTCGCGGCTCCGGCTGGCGCCGGTTGCAGCGACCGGCCGCGTCAGGTCCGGCGGAGCGGCGAACCCGAACACTTCCAGGAAGCGCGCCTCCGCCTGTGCCCGCTGGCGGTCGAACCCGGCGATCTGCCCTTCCGCCGATGCGAGATACCCTCGACCCGGGCGACATCGCCGGCCGGGCCATAGCCCTGCTGCTGGCGCAGTTTCACATCCGCCAGGATCTGCTCGTGCCGGGCGATGAAATCCCTGCCCATTTCCACCTGCGCCCGGGCGCGCAGCACGTCGAAGTAGGCGCGGGCGGCATCGACCGCCACTTCGGTCGCCACCTGTTTGGCACCGGCTTCGGCACCGTCTATTCGATACTTCGCGCCTTCGATCCGGTTGGCCGTCGCGCCGAAATCATAGAGCAGTTGCTGGCCGCTGACCGTTGCGTCGGTGCGGGCGCGCGGTCGCGAACTCTCGATCAGGTTGCCGGTGCGGTCGCGGAATTCGCGGCTGAGGCTGCGGTCGGAGGTCACGTTGACGCCCAGGGTCGGATACAGTGCGGCCTTCGCTTCCCGCTTGGCCTGCTTGGCTTCCAGTTGCTGGGCAACCGCCTGTCCAAGCCGCGGGTTGGTGTCGACCGCGCCGCGCAGCATGTCATGGAACGGCTGCGACGCCTGCGGCGAGTCGGCGAAGCGGGTGACAACCTCATCAATCGCCGCGACGGCCCCAGGCTGCGCGTGCGCCAGCCCCGGCGAGAGCGTGAAAAGGGCGACACAGAGGAACAGGCGACTCGTCATACGGTGGCCTTTGTCGCGAATCGCCTCGCAGCGCAACATCAAAGCCGCGCGTTAAGGATAGGACTCGAGCAAGATATTGTTTCGGTAGTGTCCCAGTTTGAAATTTTGCCGCTCACCCTGAGCTTGACGAAGGAGTGAGCGGCCCGTGGTTCTGTCCAAGCTCACCACGAGCGGACTTTTCAAAATGAGACACTACATATTGTTTCTCGCGTCGTTTTCAGAATCGAAGTTCGCTTGATCGCCCGATATCCTGGTGGAGCGAGCTTCGATTCCACGACACGAGCCGGACACACCGTTACTGCGAAGCAGTGCTGTGTCCGCCGCCGCCCGCATAGTTCATGGTGATCGTCAGCGGCAGCACGCCGCCCGGAAAGTCGAAAACGACCGTGGCGAGCTTTGGTTTGGCGAAACCCAGGCGCGGATTGCGGGAAAAGCCGAAGCCGTCCGTGAACACGCCGACCTTGTCGTCGCCGTCGCGGTCATGCAGCACGAACAGGGCGTATCGACCGGGGCCGGGCACGCGCACGCAGAGCTGCGGCGTGCCGGTCTGCGGACGGGGCGCGCGTCCTGCGGAAGGTTTTGCCTTCCGATTCGGTTTTCCTCTTGCCGGCGAGCCAGGCGTCAGGGTCGTCAGAGTAGAGGTCCATGCGCAACTGGCCCTTGCGATCCTTGAGCGTCGCGATGGTCACGAGGATGGCCGGGCCTTCGCCGGATTTGCAGACATCCTTGTCCTCGCCCATCATAACCATCGGCTCCGGGGCCTGCGCGCGCGCGTGGTCCGACGCCACGGCCAGTGCGGACGCGCAGAGCAAGAGGCCAAGCAGGCGAGGCAGGCGTACCAATCAGGGCGTCCAGTCAGGCAGTGGGCGACACGGCGCGTGAAGCGCCGCGCAGACCAAGCACGAAGACGAGCAAATGACAACCGACCACGAGCGCGCCGCTGGCGACGAACATCGCAGCGATGCGCTCGGGTGGCGCGGCGATCACACCGGAGAGCGCCACGCCAAGCCCTGCGAACATCAGCTCCTTGTTCGGCAGCAACGGCACCCGGCTGAGCGCGGTGCGCGCTGCCAGCAGCACCAGCCAGGCCGACCAGCCGGCGCTTGGCAGGGCAACGGCCCACATGCCGACCTGAAACGCCAGCGTCGTAACCTGTCGCGCCAGGTGCAGCCCAAGAGTCGTGGTCGCCACATCCGCCGGCATGCGGAACAGCCGGTCGCGCACGGAGTACAGCCCGATGACGACCACCGCCACGATGACACCCGCCAGCAGGTAGGGGCAGCTTCCGGATTGGCGGCGATCAGTGCGGGCAGGTGGCCGCTGGCAACCAGCAGCAGCAGTGCGGCCACCGTCACCAGGTGGCCGGCGATCGACGACAGGATCGCGACATCCTTCACCGTGTGCAGGATCTCGGAATTCTCGCGGCCGATCCGGTTGCGCGCCCAGCCGAACAGATAGGCGTCGCCGGAATATTCGACGAACGCCTCGTTGAGCACGCGCTTGCGTACGAACAGCGGCAGCGCGCGCCATGGCAGCCCCAGAGCCGCCGGTAGATCGCGGTCTCGAATAGCGGCAGGCTGAAATAGAAGCCCAGGAACAGAATGTAGAACCAGGGCGATTCGGGCAGGGCGTTCAGGGTCTCGCGCCAGCCGACGGCATTGAGGCGCAGCACCAGAAAGGCGATGACCAGCGCCACCACGCCAAGCCGTGCCAGCGCGGCAATGTGCTTGCCCGCCGGGGTCGCCGCGGCGTCTCTGGCGAACCCGATCCAGCGTCGCAGCCGCACCTCATGCCGCGCTGACGAGCGCGTCGTGCGGTGCCTGGCCGCGTGCAGCAAGGACGGCGGCATAATGCTGGAACAGCGCCATGAAATGCGCCTCCGGCGTCTGCACGCGCGACACGGCGGCGGCGCGGGCCGCCTGCGTCGTGGCAGCGCGGTCACGCGCGGCCATCCGCAGGATCGCCCGTGCGGCATCGCGGGCATCGCCCGGCGCATAGACTTCGGCATAGGCCGGGTGCGCAAGATCGACCGCGCCGCCGCGATTCGGCACGATCAGCGGCAGCCCGGCACACAGCGCCTCGGCAATCCCGAGCCCGTAGGTCTCGGCGGCGCTGCCGTGCAGCAGGGCGTCCGCGCTCGCCATCATGCGCGCGAGCAGCTGCCGGTCACGCACGATGCCGGCGATATGGACGGTGGGGACCCGCCGGGCCGCCCGCTCGGTCCAGGCGCGGGTCGGCCCGTCACCGACGATCACCAGCCCGACCGGGCGCTGCGCATTGGCGCGCGCCACCGCGCGCACCAGCATACCGAGCCGCTTTTCCGGGTGGTGGCGGCTGACCGTCAGCAGCAGGGTCGCATCCGCCGAGGCCGCAGCGCTCCAGCAGCGCACGCCGCAGATCGGGGTCGCGCAGGCTGGGCGAAAAGCGGGATTTGTCGATTCCGAACGGCACGGCGGTCACATCGCGAAGGCCGTGCTGGCGCAGCCGGTCGCCCAGCCAGGCCCCGGCGGTGATCGTGGTGTCGTAGCGGGCGTTGAGGCGGCGCAGATAGGCCCAGAACCAGCCGAACAGGCGGTCGACCGTCCCGACCGGCAGCCAGCGGTCGAGCAGGGTGTGCGGATAGACCGCCACGGTATCCTGGTGGACGATGAAGGATTTGAGCGCCGTGCCGGGCCAGCGCGCGACCGCGCGGCCGCCGTACCAGGGGAGGAGCCTTCCACCACGTCCGGCCGTTCGGCGTCGAGCAGGCGCCAGATCTTCTCCTGGTCGACAAAGCGGTAATAGCGCTTGTCGAGCGGCTCGTGCGGGCTGGCGACCCAGAGGATCCGTCCGTCCGGCCGGTGCTCCTCGGCGTCGTGCGGGCCGGGTGCAATGATCACCGCCTCGTGGCCGAGCGCGTGGGCGGCGGCGAGCTTCTGGTTGATGTAGGTGCGCACACCCCGCCCAGATCGGCATAGAATTCAGCGACATCGACGATCTTCACAGGGTACGGCGCCTCGTGCGAATCAACGGCATGGTGCGCTTCTGCCCGCCAATTCTGGCAAGACCGAGGCCAAATACGGTAGTGGGTCATTTTGAAATTCTGCCGCTCACCCTGAGCTGGACGAAGGGTTGAGCGGCTCGTGGTTCGTCAAGCTCACCACGAGCGGTTTATTCAAGATGACCCACTACCCCAAATACGGGCGCAATGTCAGGCAGCGAGCGCATCCCGGTAGGCATCCACGACGCCGAGCATGATGGCATCCCAGGTGAAGTCGGCGGACGCCGCGACGCTGGCCGCCGCCATGTCGGCGCGCAGGGCCGGCTCGGTCAGGAGCTGGCGCACCGGGGCGACAAAACCGTCCGGCTCGCGCGGCGGCACCAGGAAGCCGGTCGTGCCGTGGCGCACCAGCGAGCGCGCGCCGGTCGCATCGGCGCACACGGCCGGCACGCCGCTGGCCATGGCCTCCAGCGTCACGTTGCCGAAGGTCTCGGTGACGCTGGGGTTGAGGAAGATGTCGCTGCTGGCGTAGGCGCGCGCCAGCGCTTCTCCGGTCTGGAAGCCGGCGAACACGGCGCTGGGCAGGCGCTGCTGCATCCAGGCGCGCTCCGGCCCGTCGCCGACGACCAGGGCGCGGTGCGGCACGTCTTGCGCGCGCAGGGCGTCGAGGGTGCCGGCGAACGCCTCCAGGCCCTTCTCCAGCACCAGCCGCCCGACGAAGGCGACCACCGGCTCCGCATCGTCGATGCCGAGGCCGCGTCGCCAGCCGAGGTCGCGCCGGTCCGGGTTGTAGAGCGCACGGTCGACGCCACGGCTCCAGATCCGCACATTCTCGCTAAGGCGCTGGGCGTGGATTTCCGCCGCCATGCTCTCGGACGGCGCGAGCACTGCCTGGCAGCGCCCGTAGAAGCGGCGCAGCCGGGCGATCACGAACGGCTCCAGCCAGCCCAGCCCGTAGTAGCGCAGATAGGTCTCGAACCGGGTGTGAAAGGAAGCGACGGCGGGGATGCGCAGTCTTTCAGCCAGCGCCAGCGCGCCCCAGCCGAGCAGGTCCGGCGCGGAGAGGTGGATGAGCGTCGGCGCGAACGCCTCGACATCGCGGCGGATTTTCGCCGGCAGACCGAGCGCGATGCGGTATTCCGGCCGGCGCGGCACCGGCACCGAGGGCACCGAGATCAGCGTGCCGGTCGGCGGGAACGCCGGCGGGTCGATGGTCGGCGAATAGACGCGCACCGGCACGCCATGGCGCTCCAGGAACGCCACCAGCCGGTTCAGGCTCTGGTTCGCGCCGTCGCGCACATAGTTGTAGTTGCCCGAGAACAGCGCGACCCGCAGTCCGGGCGGAAACAGGGGCGAGGTGGGGAGCGAGCATGGACGTCCGGAACGGGTGAAAGACCTGCCGGCCCTAATCGCCAATCGTGGCGAACTTGCGGCTGCTTTGCGCAGGATGCCGGCAGGGGTGCGGCGCGCGCAGCCAGGCGGCGGGAGCGGCATCAACCTTGGATATCGTTGTCATCGATGCGCCCCCTGTAAGAAAACCAAAACCGACAAATTCGCTTTGTTCGATCCGCAACTTGGCACTGTCGGTCACGTAGATACGATGACCGTTGAGCTGTCTGAAAATCTTGGCACCGCCCAGGTCTTGCCGGCGGAAAACCTCATCGCCCGGTGGGCACCTTAAAGAAATGAGGCCTTGGCCAATTTCCTCAAAACTTGCGTTGGACTTTGCAACGTCGATGGCTTCGACAATGCGGACGACATCGCACAGCCAATAGGGCGGCCCCTCATGGTCGCCGTCATCCAGGCGCAGGATGGTCTCAGCGCGCACACAGTCGAACGCGCCGGGGTCGATCTCCAGCAGCAGACGCATCAGGCGATCGGAAACCAACCAAAGCCCGATATCATTAATGATATCGTACCAGACCAGCGGTGCGTCCGGATCGCTGCGGTGCTCCAGCCACTCGGCATCGCTGCGCAGATCGAACAGGAAACGCGGCGGTTGCTCCATTGCCGGCAGGCCACTGCCGTAACGTACCGCTCCTGGCTGCCCCGCTAGCGGCCCGGGATATGGATAGGGTGGCTTGTTCAACCAAGTGGACCTGATCTGGTCGTCAAACACCGCTAGTGCCCAGACTACTTCACGCACTGCTGCATCCGCGACAAAGCCCATGTCGGCCCAATAGTGGCCGATATCGGCGTTGCCGATGATATGCTTCAGCGGATCGGTCACAATGAAGCAATCCAGGTGACGCTGGCGGAAGATGACGGCGTCGCCAACGTCCGACGCCCGAAAAATCATCGACCCTTCGCGCAGCACCACCGACGGCCGGCCATCGCTCAACGTCTCGAGCCGCGTGCGCGAGCGCTCATAGTCAAGCGCGTCGACAACCCGCACCGCCTCGATCAGCCAATAGGGCGGCCCTGGGCGCCAGCCGCTGGCGTCGCGCAGCACCGTCTCGACGCGGGCGTAGCGGATGCCCGCCGGGTCGGCATCACGCAGGATGCCGAGCATGCGATCGGAGACCAGCAGCGTGCCGGGCTGATTCTGAAGGATATGCTGCCACGACAGCAGTTTCTCCGCGCCGTGGAAGTTTGCCCTGTCCGCCAGATCGCCGGTAAAGTCGAACAGGATGCGCGGTGCCTCGGGCGGGGTCCATTCCCCGGCGGCAGCGCGGGCGCATCCTCCGGCCGGCTCAGCCAGGTGAATGGCGGCTGGTCTTCCTGCGCCTGTAGATGCCATACGCGCACTGTCATATCTGCCCCGTCCTATGCCTCTGCACCATGATCGCCGACACTGCTACCGCTTCATCCAGCCGCCGTTCGAGCGGGCTCAGGCAGCAAGAGCGGTGCGCGTGCTCAAGGCTGCGCGCACGGCCAGGCGGCGGGGCGGCGGCGCACTGGGCGGAGGTACCGCGATAGGCCTGGCCGGCCTTCATGACGAAGTTGACCTGTTCCAGCGCGCGGATGTCCGCCAGCGGGTCCCGGCTCACCGCCACGAGGTCCGCGACCTTGCCGGGGCGATGCCGCCCAGCGTCCTGTCGCCGATCGCGTCCGCCGCGACCGCGGTGGCGGACTGGATCGCCTGCGCGGGGTCATGCCGTAGCGGACCATGATGGCGAACTGCCTGGGGTTGTCGCCGTGGGGTAGACCCCTGAGTCGGAGGCGAACGGCAGCTTGATGCCCATCCTGACCGCCTTGGCGAAGTTCTCGCGCTGGATGTCGGTGGTCTCCCGGTTCTTGCGCATGGATTCTTCCGGCACGCCGTTCTTCTTGCCCTCGGCCTCGGTGTAGTCGCCGTTGTAGATGTCCATGTTGACGAAGGTGCCGGCGGCCCTGGCCATGCGCAGCGCCTCGTCGTCGATGTAGCTGGCGTGCTCGACGGTATCGACTCCGGCGCGGATCGCGCGCTTGATGCCTTCTGCGCCATGGGCGTGGACGGCAACCCGGCGCTTGTGGTCATGGGCTTCTGCGATCAGCACGTTCACTTCCTCCTGGGAATATTGCGGCGCGCCAGGGTCGGTGCCCTTCGAGAACACGCCGCCGGTCCCGCAGAATTTGATATGGTTGACGCCGAACTTGACGTTGCGGCGGATCATGGCGCGCACCGCGTCCGGCCCGTCGGCGACACCTTCAGCGGAAAAACGGTATTCGGGTGCCAGGTTGTTCTCATCGCAGTGGCCGCCGGTGATGCCGAGCGCCGGGCCGGAGGCGAAGATGCGCGGGCCGGGAATCTCGCCGGCGTTGATGCCGTCGCGCAGTGCCACGTCGCCGTAGCCGGCCGAGCCGACATCGCGGATCGCGGTGAAGCCGGCCAGCAGGGTCTTGCGCGCGTTTGCAGCGCCCAGCACGGCGGCGCGGGCTGGCGTGATGTTGTAGCTCGTAGGGCGGGATGGTCGGATCGCCGGTGATGTGGGTGTGCAGGTCGATGAAGCCGGGCATGACCCACTGGCCGCTCAGGTCGACCACTTTCGCCGTCGCCGGCACGGCAAAGCCGCGCCAGGGCTGGACCGCCGTGACCATGCCGCCCTCGATCAGCACCGCCCGGTCCGCAACGAACGTGCCGGCGGCGCTGTCGAACAACTGGCCGGCATGGACGACGACCAGCGGTTCGGCGGCATAGGCCGGGGCGGCGAAAGCGGCGGCGAGGCCGCGCAGGCCAGCAGACGAGACTTCATAAACTCTCCCTTGTCGGCTCGGCCCTCCCGGGCCGAACATGCGACAGGGTGGCGCAAAAGGCGGCGCTTTCCAAGAGGCGTGCGCAGGCATTAACCGGCTTGCTTAAGCCCGTGGCAATGCCGCCGCAGTAATGGGAAGCTACGCGCTTTGGCGCGTCGATTTGGCTTTCCCCGTGCAAGGATTGCGGCATGGCGCTGGCGCTTAGACACCAGGATGACGAGGCTCTCTTGCTGATCCCCGACACGATCGCCCAGCTCGCCGAGCGGCTGGCCGACGCCAGCGGCGCGGTGCTGCGGCGCTATTACCGCACCAATGTCGCGGTCGATGCCAAGTCGGACGACAGCCCGGTGACGCTGGCCGACCGCGAGGCGGAGGCGCTGCTGCGCGAGCTGATCCGCGCGATCCGCCCCGCCGACGTCATCATCGGCGAGGAATATGGCACGGATGGCGAGGACCCGACCTGGACCTGGGTGCTCGATCCCATCGACGGCACGCGCGCGTTCATCACCGGCCGGCCGCTGTTCGGCACCCTGATCGGCGTGCTCTACGAGGGCCGCCCGGTCATCGGCGTCATCGATCTGCCGATCACCGGCGACCGCTGGGTTGGCGTTGCGGACCGCCCGACCCTGTTCAACGGCAGGCCGTGCCGGACCCGCGCCTGCGCCGATCTGGGCCAGGCCTATTTCGCCACCACTTCACCGGACCTGTTCCCGAGCGCCGATGTGCCGCTGTTCGAGCAGCTGCGCGATGCCACCCGCCAGACCATCTATGGCGGCGACTGCTGCAACTATGGCTATCTGGCGTCCGGCTTCCTCGACGTCGTCGCCGAGTCCGGGCTGAAGCTGCATGACTTTGCCGCCCTTGCGCCAGTGATCGAGGGCGCGGGCGGGGCAATCGTCGACTGGTCCGGCCGGCCACTGACGGCCGAGAGTGACGGCCGAGTACTGGCCGTCGGCGACGCACGCCTGCTGAAGCCAATCCTCGGCTGACGGACTTACGGCGCGATCTGCTCGACCTTCACACCTTCGGCCTGGAGCATCGCCACCAGCCCGTCCGGCCCGACCAGATGCCCGGCGCCGACCGCGACGAAAGTGGTCCCCGGTTCCAGCAAGCGCTGTCGCAGTTTGGGCAGCCAGTTGCGGTTGCGGGCGATCAGCAGTTCCTCGTTGATGACCGGCGATTCTTCGGCTGCCCGGTCCACCAGTTCCTTTCGAGCAGCACCGGATCGCCGCTGGCCCAGGCGACCAGCAGGCGGTCGAACAGGGTCCGGGCGTCGCGCAGATCGTCGACGGTCTGTTTCACCAGCGCCCGCCCGGCGTCGCCATCCAGCCGGGAGAGATGCACGAACTGCTCGTCTGCGGTCTCCAGCCCCTCGACCGGCAGGCCAAGCGCATTCGCCTGGGTCAGGATCGCGCGGTCGACGCCTGCTTCCGGGTTCAGGCCCATGCGGGTGGCGGCGATGGCGCTGAGGCTGACGGCGGCGAGCCACGGGCGCATCCGGCGCAGGGTGACCTCGGGCACGCCGACCTGCGCGCCGGCGTCGCTCAACTGATTATAAAGCTCGTCGCCCAGCTCGTCGCGCAGCGACCGGTCCTCCGGCAGCAGGCCAAGCCGCAGGATCGTCGGCTGCAGCACGGCCGGATTCAGGTTGCGCTCGTCCAGCTCCAGCATCAGCCGGTTCGAGGTCGTGAGCGCCTGCTCATAGGCCGGGGTGCGCCAGGCAAGCGCCGGGGGCAGCAGATGGATGGTCCCGAACAGGTAGATCGCGCCCGCGGGGCCGGTCGCACGCCAGAGCGCGGGTGTCGCCTTGGTCGGCGTTGTAATCGCGGGCTGATCCGCCGGCTGGGCATGGGCAGGCGCCAGGCCAAGCAGCAGGACCAGCCAGAGTCGGCGCAGGAGGTGGAGCATGGGAGCCTCTAGAAACAGGGTTCGCCGGTACAGTGGCCGGAAAGTTTTAACGCGCTGCTAGTGTCGTGGAATCGAAGTTCGCTCCATCATGATATCGGACGATCAAGCGAACTTCGATTCTGAAAACGACACACGAAACAATATCTTGCTCATGTCCTTCTCGAATCTGAAATCCAGCCATGCCTGATATTGGGTGTAACGGATTTCAGATTCGGGACACGAGCATCCGGGGCAAACCGTGCAGCACGTACGGCAATGAGCCATAGTGCAGGCCCTTATCATGACCCACTGCCTGGGCGCGTGCGTTATTGCGCTTTTCATTCGGCCTGTGTATAGCCTCGCGCCTTCTGGATGAGTCGGCCGGCCAGTACGGGCTGCCGAGTCGACTCTTGATGCGTGGTGCGGCCGTTGGCCTAGCGCCTCTTTCAGTTTTGAAAGGATAAGCAAAATGCCCAAGATGAAGACCAAGAGCGGGGTCAAGAAGCGCTTCAAGGCCACCGCCTCCGGCAAGGTCAAGCACGGCCAGGTCGGGAAAAGACACTGCATGATCAAGCGGACCGCAAAACAGGTCCGCCAGAACCGCGGCACGGCTCTGATGTCGGAGTCGGATGCTACCAAGATGAAGGTCTGGGCACCCTACGGCCTGTAAGGGCTGGCCCGATCCCGTCGTTCTGACCATCGATCTGCAAGGAATTATCACATGGCACGTGTAAAACGGGGCGTTACCGCCCGTGCTCGCCACAAGCGGCTGCTGGACCAGGCCAAGGGCTATTATGGTCGCCGCAAGAATACTGTCCGCGTCGGCCGCCAGGCGGTCGAAAAGGCCGGGCAATACGCCTATCGCGACCGCAAGGTGAAGAAGCGGAACTTCCGCGCGCTGTGGATCCAGCGCATCAACGCCGGCGCGCGCGAACTTGGCCTCACCTACGGCCGCTTCATGCATGGCCTGAAGCTCGCCGGCATCGAGCTTGATCGCCGTGTCCTCTCCGACCTCGCCTCGCTGGAGCCGGAAGGCTTTGCCGCGCTGGTCGAGAAGTCGCGTGAGGCGCTGCTCGCCGCCGGTGTTGAAGGCGCCGAAGCCGCAGCGTAAACGGTGCGCCGCCGCAAGTGTCGCGGCGGACAGCGGAGGGCGGCATGGACGATATCGCGAGCCTTGAGCGCGCGTTGATAGACGCGATCGCGCAGGCCGAGACCCTGGATGCTGTCGAGGACGTGTGCGCGCCCTCGGCAAATCCGGTAGCATTACGCAGTTGCTGAAAACGCTCGGCACGCTGTCGCCGGACGAACGGCAGACGAAAGGGCCGCTGTTCAACGGCCTGCGCGAGCGCATTTCCACACTCATCAGCGAGCGCAAGGACGATCTGGAAGCCGCAGTGCTGAATGCGCGGCTGGCGACCGAACGGGTCGACGTCACCCTGCCGGCGCTGGCGGCGCTCGTGGGCGCGGTCCACCCGATCTCGCAGGTGATGGACGAGCTGGCCGAGATTTTCGCCAACCTCGGCTTCGATGTCGCCGAGGGGCCGGAGATCGAGAGCGACTGGCACAATTTCACAGCGCTCAACATTCCGCCCGAGCACCCGGCGCGAGCGATGCACGATACCTTCTATTTCCCGGCCGATCCGGCGGGCGAGCGCATGCTGCTGCGCACGCACACCAGTCCGGTGCAGGTGCGCACCATGCTCGAGCGGAAGCCGCCGATCCGTATCGTGGCGCCTGGGCGGGTCTATCGCTGCGACTCGGATGCGACGCACACGCCGATGTTCCACCAGATCGAAGGCCTGGTGATCGATCGCGATACCCACATGGGTCATCTGCGCTGGTGCCTGGAGACGTTCATCAAGGCATTCTTCGAGGTCGATGCGGTCACGACGCGCTTCCGGCCGAGCTTCTTCCCGTTCACCGAGCCTTCGGCCGAGCTGGACGTGCAGTGCTCGTGGGAGGGCGGGAAGCTGACCGTCGGCCAGGGCGAAAGCTGGCTGGAAATTCTGGGCTGCGGCATGGTGCATCCGAAGGTGATCGCCGCCTGCGGACTCGACCCCGCCGAATATCAGGGTTTCGCCTTCGGCTGCGGGATCGACCGGCTGGCGATGCTGAAGTACGGCATGACCGATCTGCGCGCCTTCTTCGATGCCGACCTGCGCTGGCTGCGGCACTACGGCTTCTCCTTCCTTGACGTTCCGACCCTGTCGGGCGGGATCGGAGCCTGAACCATGAAATTCACCCTGTCCTGGCTGAAGGATCACCTCGATACCGACGCTTCACCGGCCGAGATTGGCCGCAAGCTGACCGAACTGGGGCTCGAGCTGGAAGGCATCGAGAACCCGGCAGACAAGCTCGCGCCGGTTCGGATCGCGCATGTGGTCGAGGCCGTGCCGCACCCCAATGCGGACAAGCTGCGCGTCTGCCAGGTCGATACCGGCAATGGGCAGTCGGTGCAGGTGGTCTGCGGCGCGCCGAATGCCCGCGCTGGCATGAAGGTCGCCTATGCGCCGCCCGGCGCGCACATCCCCGGCAGCGGCATCACGCTGAAGGTCGCGGCGATCCGCGGCGTCGAGAGCCACGGCATGCTGTGCTCGGCGCGCGAGCTGGAACTCGGCGAGGACCATGACGGGATACTCGATCTGCCCGCCGATGCGCCGCCTGGTGCGCCGTTCGCCGCCTGGATCGGCCTGGACGACCCGGTGTTCGACATCGCGATCACGCCGGACCGCGCGGATTGCCTGGGCGTCGCCGGCATCGCCCGCGATCTCGCAGCGGCCGGCCTCGGCACGCTCAAGACCCCTGCTGCCCCGTCGATCGCGGGTGACTTTGCCTGCCCTATTGCCGTTCACACCCACGATCCGGACGGCTGCCCGGCGTTCCTCGGCCGCGTGGTGCGCGGCGTGCGCAACGGCCCGTCGCCGGACTGGCTGCAGCGCCGCCTGAAAGCCATTGGGCTGCGGCCGATCTCGGTACTGGTCGATGTTACGCAGTATCTCATGATCGATCGGGCGCGGCCGCTCCACGTCTACGATCTCGCCAGGCTGACTGGCGCGGTCACGGCCCGGCGCGGACGGTCGGGCGACAGCTTCGAGGCGCTGAACGGCAAGACCTATGCTCCGAGCGAGGCCATGGTCGTGATCGCTGACGACGCGCGCGTGCTTGGTCTAGGCGGCATCATGGGCGGCGAATATTCCGGCTGCACCGAGGCGACCACCGACGTGCTGATCGAGTGCGCGCTGTTCGAGAGTGTGCGGATCGGCGAGACCGGACGGGCGCTCAACCTCAACAGCGATGCGCGCGCCCGCTTCGAGCGCGGCGTCGACCCCGCGGGGCTTGACGACGGCCTGGCGCTGGCGACCGCCATGATCCTCGACCTGTGCGGCGGGACCCCGAGCGAATCGATACTGGCGGGAGCATCGCCGCGCTTCGATCGCACCATCGCCTACCGCCCGGCGCGCACGCTGGCTTTGGGCGGTCTTGCCGTACCGGCGGCGGACCAGCGCGCCATCCTGGAGCGTTTGGGCTTCACGGTATCGGCCGATGACGAACCGTGGACGGTCCGGGTACCGTCGTGGCGCAAGGACGTCGAGGGTGAGGCGGACCTGGTCGAGGAGGTGCTGCGCCTCGTTGGCTACGACCATATCCCGTCTGCGCCGATGCCGCGCGCGGATGGTGTCGCCAAACCGACGGCGACGCCTGTGCAGGCGCGCCTGAAGCGGGTGCGCCGCACCATGGCAGCGCGGCTTCGCCGAGGCCATCACCTGGAGTTTCATTGCGCCCGAGGATGCCGCACCGTTCGGCGGCGGTGCCTGGACGCTCGACAACCCGATCTCCGCCGACCTTGCTGTCATGCGGCCGACCCTGCTCGCCGGCTGGCGCGCGCCGCCCAGCGCAACCGCGACCGCGGCGCGGACAGTGTCCGGCTGTTCGAACTCGGCAAGCGCTACCGCGCCATGGACGATGGCTTCGAACGCCTGACCCTGCCCTGCTGGCCGCCGGCGACAAGCAGGGACGCCACTGGACCGCCCCAAGGCAAGCCGCTTCGATGTGTTCGACGCCAAGGCGGAGGCGCTCGCGGCACTTGAGGCTGCAGGCTTTGCCGCCGAGCGTGCGCAGGTCACCATGGATGCGCCCGGCTGGTTCCACCCGGGGCGCTCGGGCGTGCTGCGGCTTGGGCCGACCCAGCCGCTGGCGGCGTTCGGCGAACTGCACCCGACGATCCTCAAGGCGTTCGACCTCGACGGGACGGTCATCGCCGCCGAGGTCTACCTGGACGCTATCCCGCTGCCGAAGGCGAGCGGCCGGGCGCGCCCGGTCTATACGCCGCCGGTACTGCAGGCGGTGACCCGCGATTTTGCGTTCGTCGTACCGTCCGACCTCCCGTCGGCCAAGCTGATCCAGGCGATCCGCGGCACCGACAAGCAGACCATCATCGATGTCAGCCTGTTCGACCGCTTCGCCGGGCCGGGCGTCGAGGACGGGCATGTGTCGCTCGCCGTCGCCGTGACGCTTCAGCCGAAGGACACGAGCTTCACGGACGCGGACCTGACGGCGCTATCAGCGAAGATTGTCGATGCCGCTGCCAAGGCTACCGGCGCGCGCCTGCGGGCCTAGGGTCATCACGTTCTAGGAGACCTGTGCGCGGAATAAAAATCCTCCCCTTTAAGGGGAGGTGTCCGTTTGAAAGACGGGCGGAGGGGTTGCCAAAAGCGCCAGGTATCCGCCCGCCCCTCCACCACCCAGACGGGCGGTCCCCTCCCCGATGGGGAAGGAAGCATCATTCGCGCACAGGTCTAATCCCGGTCCAGCCGATGGCGGTTGATCGCCTCCAGCCCTTCGGAGACCTGAGCCTCGCAGTGGCGCGCCAGCTCCTTGCGGTTGGCGATGTCGCCGCGCCGCACCGCCGGGTGGAACATCACGGTCGCGCGGATGGTGCCGAGGCCGATCGCCTCCCACACATGGGGTAGCAGGTCCATGTCGCCGATCCAGGCGATCTTGGGCCGTGCGGCGCGGGTGATGGGCATGTCATTGATATGGGTGTAGCCGATCGAGACCGGCTGGATCAGCGTGTCCGCCCGCGCGCGCTCCGCGACCGAGAACAGCGATGACCGGAACGGCAGCACCCGCAGGCCCGGTGAGCTGGTGCCTTCCGGGAACAGGATCACATTCTGTCCGGCGTTCAAGCGGTCGGCGATCTCGTCGCTCTGCTGGGCGGCGGTCGAGCGCTTCTCGCGCTGGATGTAGATGGTGCGCTGCAGATTGGACAGCGTGCCGAACATGCCCCAGCCGGCGAGATCGGAACGCGCAACGAACGAGCCGAGTACCTGGCTGCCGATCAACGGGATATCCAGCCAGGAGACATGGTTGGCGACGAACAGGGTGGCGGCGTCCTTGGCCGGTGCGCCGACGATTTGCGGCTTCAGCCCGATCGCCCGGCAGAAGACCTTGTGGAAGGCGCGCGGAATCCGCGGGCTGGTGTCCGGCAGCCAGCGGACGATGCAGGCCTGGGTCGGCAGGATGGTGATGCCGACCAGTGTGGACCAGGCCAAAGCGCGGATGGCGCGCAGATCGTGATCGAATTCCGGCGAGAAGGGCTTGAGGAGCGCGCTCTGGGCCATGGACTGGGGTGTCGTTACTGCACGTCTTTGGTGCGCTTCAGCGACACACCGTAAAGTTCCATCCGGTGGTCGACCAGGCGGAAGCCCAGGCGCTCGGCGATGATCTTTGCAGTTCTTCGAGTTGCTCGTCCCGGAACTCGAGCACCTCGCCGGTCTCGATGTTGATCAGATGGTCGTGGTGCGCCTCGCTGGTCGGCTCGAAGCGCGAGCGGCCGTCGCGGAAGTCGTGGCGGTCGACGATGCCGGCTTCCTCGAACAGCCGGACCGTACGATAGACCGTGGCGATGGAAATGCGCGGATCGATTCTCATCGAGCGGCGATGGACTTCCTCGACGTCAGGGTGGTCTGTCGCATCGGAGAGCACGCGGGCGATGACCCGGCGCTGATCGGTCATGCGCATGCCGCGATCCACGCAGAGCGTTTCCAGCGGTGATGCCGTTGTCGCGAGTTCCTTGCCCATGGCGTCCTCTTGGCTGACCCGGTTTACGGGCAGGTTAATCGAAGATCAGCGCGACGCCAACGTCCAGAATGACTTCGAACATGGCGATTGGCAGCGCCTGCGTGAATGGAATGTCGAGCGCGCGCCAGACAATGAAGACATCGAGCGCAAACGTGTAGACCAGCAGCGTCAGCAGCAGCAGCGCGAAACTCGCACGGTCGATGACGTCGAACCCGACCAGCATGTAGAGCGGTGCCGCCAGCATTGCCCCCACAGCCGCGCCCAGTTCAGCACCATGATCGCCGGCAGCACCAGACGGGCGCGCCCCAGCCATCGGGCGACCATGATGAACAGGCCGATGTAAACCAACCAGCCCACCAGATCCTCGATGAGATTGAGGCTCAGGCTTTCCGGCGCGCGTCCCATGCGCTGTTGCAGCAGGTTGAGGCTGCTGAGCGAGACCAGCGTGAACGGCAAGGCCAGGAGCATGGTCCACCAGGACTGCCGGAACCCCTCAAGACTTGGGCTGAAATCCTGGAAGCCAGTGCGCTCGAACATCGCAAGCGCCCGCATGCCGCGTACCGGGCCGGCAAAGGCGCTGAACGGCGTCATGACGCTTTGGCCACGGTAAAAAGCGTTGCAGCACGGATCGATAGATATCGACGAGCGTGTCCAGATCGTCCAGCCGCACCTGCTCGTCGGCCTTGTGCATCGTGGCTCCGGGCAGGCCGAACTCGACCACGGGGCACATCCGCCGGATGAAGCGGGCGTCGGATGTGCCGCCGGACGTGGAAAGCTCCGGCCGCAGCCCGGTGTGCGCCTCGATCGCGGCCGCAATGATCCCGGGCAGGTCGCCGCTCTCGGTGATGAACGACTCGCCGGAGACGCGCACCGCGAGATCGTGGTTGGGCGCGTGTCGGCGCAGTTCCTCGGTCAGCCAGGCGACAAGATCACGGCTATGCTGCTGGTCGTTGAAGCGGATGTTCAGGCGCGCAAAAGCTTGACCCGGAATGAGATTTTCCGTCGGATTCGCAATGTCGATGGTCGTGATTTCAAGGTTCGAGGGGTCGAATCGCGCTGATCCTCCATCAAGCGGCCGCTCCTTCAGCGCCGTGAGCACGCGCACCAGCCGGTCGATCGGATTGTCCGCCCGCTGCGGGTAGGCGACATGGCCCTGTACGCCATGCACGACGAGATCCGCATTCAGGCTGCCGCGGCGGCCGATCTTGACCGTGTCGCCCAGGTGGTGCGCGCTCGTCGGCTCCCCGACCAGACACGCGTCTGGCCGCACGCCATGCTGTTCCATCCAGGCGAGCGTCGGGTCGGTGCCGTATTGGGCCGGCCCCTCTTCGTCGCCGGTGATGAGCAGGCTGATCGTGCCGGATGATGCGCCGTCCTGCGCGCCCAGAAACTGCTCGGTGGCGATCACGAAGGCGGCGATCGCGCCTTTCATGTCGGCTGCACCCCGTCCGATCAGGCGGCCGGCCTCAACGGTCGCCGCGAACGGATTGACGCTCCAGCGGTCGCGCGGCCCTGGCGGCACCACATCCGTGTGCCCTGCAAAGCAGAAGTGCGGCCCGCCCGAACCGATGGTCGCCACCAAGTTGTCGACCGGACCGTGCGGCGGCGCGCCAAAACGCAGGCGCTCCACGCGAAAGCCACGCTCGGCAAGGCGCGCGGCCAGCAGGTCCTGCGCGCCTGCGTCCTCCGGCGTGACGGAAGGGCGGCGGATCAGCGCCTGCGCCAGGGCGACGACAGCGGCACGCTGGGGAGTGAGGTTGGTCGAACGATCATCGCGAGGCATATGGCTCTCGCTAGACCCTTCCCGTTTTTGATTGAATCACTTTTGCGAGGCAATCAAAAACGGACAAGAAGGGTCTACGCAAAGAGTGAGAGCCTTTCTTATCGCCTTCGCTTGAGGCACTTTAACACAAGTGCCTCAAGCTCAGTCGGAAAGGCTCTAGCAGCCTGCCGGGTACGTCAAACCGCAGACCGAACAGCCATTGCTCGACCGTATCGCCAATTTTCCGTACGGGGCAGAACTTGGAAAATCGTGTCAGAATCGCCCTTTCCGTCATGACAAAAGCGTTTTATAGAGTATGCAATGATCCGGGCCTGCCTTCTATCGATGACGTGCGCCTTGAGGATCAGGCGCATTATGAAGACCGCATGAGGAAGTGAATGGCCACGGGCAAGGTTAAGTGGTTCAACCCGGAGAAAGGTTATGGATTTATCCAGGCCGATGACGGGGGCCGGATGTATTCGTACACATCACAGCCGTGCATCAGTCCAACCTGCAAGGGCTGATGGAAAATCAGACAGTAGAATATGAACTGGGCGAATCGCGCCCCGGCAAAGTTGCAGCAACCAATATTGTCGTGACTGGCGGGCCTGAATATCAGGAACGCCCGCAACGCAGCTTTGATCGCCGTCCTGGTGGTCCGGGCGGTCCAGGCGGCCCGGGCGGCGGCGGCGGTTTCAACCGCGGCCCGCGTCCGGAAGGCGGCTTCAACCGTGGCCCGCGTCCCGGCGGCTTCGACCGTGAAGGCGGCGGCGGCGGCTTCAACCGTGGCCCGCGCCCCGGCGGCTTCGACCGCGAAGGCGCTGGCGGCGGCGGCGGTGGTTTCAACCGTGGTCCGCGTCCCGGTGGGTTCGATCGCGAAGGCGGCTTTGCCCCGCGTCCGGAATTCGACGACGGTGGGCGTGGCGGCCGGTTCAACCGCGGCGGCCCGCGCGGCGGTGATGACCGTCGCGGAGGCGGCGGCGCTGCACCAGCGGGCGGCAAGCGCCGCTTCGAAGACGACGACGAATAGTCGCGCGACGCCCCGTCGAGTCTCCAATCGGAGCCTCGGCGGGGCGGCGTCCGTCAATCGCGCAGCAGCTCGTTGATTCCGGTCTTGGCGCGCGTCTGCGCGTCCACGCGTTTGACGATCACGGCGCAGTAGAGCGACGGGCCTGGTGCGCCGTCCGGCAGCGGCTTGCCTGGCAGGCTGCCCGGCACCACCACCGAATAGGCGGGCACGCGGCCCATGAACACGTCCCCGGTTGCACGGTCGACGATCTTGGTCGACGCCCCGAGATAGACGCCCATCGAGAGCACAGACCCGCGTTCGACGATCACGCCTTCGGCGACCTCGGCGCGCGCGCCGACGAAGCAGTCGTCCTCGATGATGACCGGGTTGGCCTGCAGCGGCTCCAGCACGCCGCCGATGCCGGCGCCCCGGAAATGTGGACGTTACGGCCGATCTGGGCGCATGACCCGACGGTCGCCCAGGTGTCGATCATCGCGCCTTCCCCACATGGGCACCGATGTTGACGAAGCTCGGCATCAGCACGGCCCGGCGCGATATAGGCGCCGCGCCGCACGATGGCGCCGGGGACGGCGCGAAAGCCGGCTGCGGCGAAGCGCCCGGCGTCCCAGCCGGCGAATTTGGAGGGCACTTTGTCCCACCAGGGCGCGCCGTCCGGCCCGCCGGATATCAGCGCCATGTCGTTCAGGCGGAACGACAGTAAGACGGCCTTTTAAGCCAGGTATGGATCGTCCAGCCGTCCGGCCCCGGCTCGGCGATGCGCACCGCGCCTGAGTCCAGCGCGGCCAGCGCTGCATCAACGGCGGCCTCCAGGCGTGGGTCGCTGCCCGGTTTCAGGTCGGCGCGCCGCTCCCAGGCCAGATCGATGAGGGCGGTCATGTCGTTCACTGGGGTTCTCCTGCAAATTTTCCGGTGACCGACTGTAGCCAGTGCGCCACATCGTCGATCTCAAGGTCGATGAAGTCCGGGTGTGCGTCGTCCGCACCTTTTCGGACCCGTTGTTGATCCAGACCGTCGTCATGCCCAGCGCTTTGGCCGGTGCCAGATTGCGCGCCATGTCCTCGACAAACAAGGCGCGCGCCGGATCGATGCCGAAGCGCTCAAGCAGGGTCGAATAAGCGCTCGCGCTCGGCTTGGGTACGAACTGCGTGGCGTAGATATCGTGAATATCCTCGAACAGCCCGGATAGTCCGAGCGCATCGAGCACGCGGCGAGCATAGGGGCGTCGCCGTTGGTGAACACCAGGCGTCGACCGGGCAGGCGCGCCAGGGACTGCGTCAGGGCCGAATCGACACGGAGCACGCTCAGGTCGATGTCATGCACGAAATCGAGGAAATGCGCAGGATCAACATGATGCCGGTCCATAAGGCCGCGCAGCGTGGTTCCATGGTCATGAAAATAGCGCTTCTGGATGACCCGAGCGTCGGCGGGCGGGATGTCGAGCAGGCGGGCGATGTAGGCCTTCATGCGGACGTCGATCTGGCCGAACAGGTCGCAGCGGGGCGAATAGAGCGTGTTGTCCAGATCGAAAATCCAAGTGTCGATCACACCAAGATTAACGCCGCCCGCCGGCTGGCGTGCGTCTGCGTCGAGTGGAGGCATGGTTTTTGAGACAAAATTTCACGCACGGAGAAAAACCAGCGCTGTCCTACCAGCCACTTAGGCCCCTGTTAAGGGCGAAGCGCTAACGCTTGGGTTCCATGCACATTCGCATGCGCCGGGGAGACGAGACACACATGCGCAGCGCACCGCTGGTCGCCGCTCACATTGATGGGCAAGCCGCCGAGCCGCAGCTTGGGCTTGGTGTGCGCGACATGGTCGAGCGCGCGCCCGGCCCTTCGCTGCTGATCGACACGGCGGGGCGGATTGTCGCGCATAATGCCGCCGCGGAGGCGCTGGTCATTAATGCCGCCGCTGTCACGGCTCTGGAGCGGCTGGCGCTGGCTGTGCAGGTCGATGGCCGGGCACGCGCCAGTGAAGTGGCCATCCAGGCGCAGCCCGCGCATGTTTGGCACCTCAACCTGTGGCCGGTGAAAGACGATCTTGGCCATATGCTGGTCTGGGCTTTTGCGACCGATCTTACGGTGCGGGAGCGTTTGATCGGCGCCCTCAAGGACTCCCGTGCCATGTACAAGGCGCTGGTTGAGGCCTCGGGTGACTTTTCCTGGGCGACCGATGGGGAAGGCCGGTTCAGTTTCGTCAGCAGCCGCGGCGCTTTCGGCTATGAGCCCTGGGCGTTGAATGGGCGCTACGCGAGCGAGTTCGGCAGCAACGCGGCGGCGTGCTTCTGCGCGCGTGAGCCGAAATCGCCGACCGACGTCTGGCTCCATGGCGCGGACGGCGCGCTGGTTTGCCTCTCGGTATCGGCTGTGCCGGTGTTCGACGACAGCGGCGCGTGGGTTGGCGCGCGCGGCATCGCCCGGGATGTGACCGAGGCGCGACTTGCCTCGCAGAGGCTGGATGCGATCCGCCGCCGTGAACAGCTCGCCCGGCGGATCGTCGACATGATCCGTGCCGAGGTCCGGCCGGGCAAGGCCTTGCAGCGCGCGGTCGAATGCATCGCGCAGGCGCTTGAGGCCGATTCCTGCCGCCTGCTCTGGCGGATGGGCGAGGTGCGCTCGGGGCCTTGCCGGAGGGTGTCGAATCGCCGATCCGCTTGCAGCAGGCATGCCGGATCGGGGAGCAGATCAACGGGGAATTGATTGTCGAGCGCTCGCATGGCGCCTGGCTGGATGAAGACAGCGACCTGCTCTGCCGCCTTGCGGATCATGTGGCGATCGCCATCGAACAGTCGGCCCAGCATCTCGAGCTCGAGCGGCTGTCGCTGACGGATTCGCTGACCGGTCTCGCCAACCGGCGCGCGTTCGAGGGCGAGATCGGCCGCCGTATCGCCAGCCTCGGCCGCTCGGGCGGCCAGGGTGTGCTGATGGTCATCGATCTCGACAACTTCAAGACGCTGAACGACAGCTTCGGTCACGCCGCCGGCGACCGCGCCCTCGCCATGCTCGGGACCATGCTGACGACCGCGACCCGCGGTCACGATGTGGTCGCGCGGATCGGTGGCGATGAATTCGCCATCTGGTTGGATGGTTGCACGCAGTCCGGCGCCGAGCGCGTCGCGATGACGTTGCGTCAGAATATCGCCGCGCAGGCGGTCATCGACATGGGGCTCTCGCTCTCGATCGGGATGGCTGCCCTGCGGGGACCCGGCGACGATCTGACCGCCCTTTTCAAACGCGCGGACGCCGCGCTGTATCGTGTGAAGCGCGCTGGCCGTGACGGTGCGCAGTGGTTCGAGCAGGAGGATGCATGAGTAAGGCCGTTCGTCAGACCGATAAACCGGGCTTTGCCGGCAGGCTGGATTACGCCCAGACGCTGGCGATTCTCGAGAGCGGCGACGAAGTCGCACAACTGACTCTGGCGGAAAACCCCAATGCGCCCGGCGAGGCGCTTTATTATCTGGCGCGTCACGGCACGGCCAAGGTGCGTACCGCCGTTGCCCAGAACGACTCGACGCCGGCGCAGGCGGACAGCATCCTCTCGGAGGATGACCAGGAGGAAGTCCGTGCGGAACTGGCGCGACGCATCCACCGCCTGCTGCCGCACCTCAGTCAGGGCGCGAAGGCACAATTGCGCGAACAGGCGATCGCCATCGTGCAGGCGCTGGCTGACGATCAGACCGTCCGCGTACGGGCCCTGCTGGCCGAGGCCGTCAAAACGACCCCGGATCCCGCGCGCGCTGGCCCTGCAGCTTGCGCACGATCCTGCATTTTCGGTTTGCGGGCCGATCCTGGAATATTCGCCCCTCCTCAATGATACCGACCTCACGGAAATCATCGCCGCCACCCGCGTCAGCGAGGCGCTTGCAGCGATTTCGCGCCGCAGCACCGTGTCCGAGGCGGTCAGCGACGCCCTGGTGCGCACCGGCGACATCGCCGCCGTCGCGGCCTTGCTGGGCAACCCGAACGCGCAGATGCGCGAGGATACGCTGGATCTCATCCTTGATGGCGCGCCGTCCGTCGAAAGCTGGCACGAGCCGCTGGTGATGCGCGCCAATATCTCTGCGCGCGCCATGAAGCGTATTGCAGGGTTCGTGGCCGCCAACCTCGTCGATCGCATGATCGCGCGGCATAATGTTCCGGAGAACATCGCGCGCGACCTGCTGCTCACGGTGCGACAGCGCATCGAGAGCGAGAAAGTCGGCGCTCCTCGCTGGAAGCCTGCGAGCAAACGGCGCGTAAGGTCATCGCCGACCGCAGCTTCGGTGACAAATGGGTGATGGAGGCCATCGATGCCCGCAACCAGGCCGGTGTGATCACGGCGGCGCTCGGGCTGGCGTCTGGTCTCGGGCTCGAGCCTGCGCGCGCGATCATCGCCTCGCGCATTGGTCGGGCCATCATGGCGCTGTGCTGGAAGGCGGGTCTCAGCGCCCGCACAGCCTATGAAATCCAGCAGCATGTTGCCCATGTGGTGCCGAACCAACTGGTCACGCCCAAGGGCGGTGTCGACTACCCGATGAAGGTCGACCAGATGGAGTGGCTGCTCGAGACTTACCTCGAGGGCTGAGTGGCGGCGTCCGGCGTGCGGCCGCGCGTCACCAAGGTGCCAGCCCCGCGCTTGGTGAAGATTTCCAGCAGCATGGCGTGTTGCACCCTCCCGTCCAGAATGACGGCGGCATCGACGCCCTGACGCAGCGCCGCCAGGCAGGTCTCCAACTTGGGGATCATGCCGCCCTGGATCGTGCCGTCCGCCATCAGCTCCAGCACGTGGTCCGGCGTGAGATCGGTCAGGAGCTCCGGGATTTGCTGAGCACGCCGGGCACGTCGGTCAGCAGGAACAAGCGCGCGGCCTTGAGCGCCCCGGCGATGGCCCCGGCCATGGTATCGGCGTTGACGTTGTAGGTCTGGCCGTGCTCGTCCGCCGCCACCGGCGCGATGACCGGAATGACGTTAGACAGCCGCAGCATCTCGAGGAAGGTCGGGTCGACGCCGTCCGGTTCGCCGACGAAACCCAGGTCGATCACCCGCTCGATGTTCGACTCCGGATCGCGCTTGGTGCGGGTCAGGCGCTTGACCGTCACCAGATGCGCATCCTTGCCGCACAGGCCAACGGCGGTGCCGCCGGCGCGGTTGATCGAACTTACCACGTCCTTGTTGATCGAGCCGGCGAGGACCATTTCCGCGACCTCGGCTGTCTCCGCATCGGTGACGCGCAGGCCGTCGACGAAGTTGCTGGCGATCCCGAGCCGGCCCAGCATGTTCCCGATCTGCGGCCCGCCGCCGTGGACCACCACGGGATGGATGCCGATGCGCTTCAGCAGCACCACGTCCTGCGCGAAGCTGTCGGACAGCGAGTCGCTGCCCATGGCGTTGCCACCGTATTTTATGACGAAGGTCTTGCCGGCGTAGGCGCGCAGGTACGGCAGCGCCTCGACCAGCGTTTCCGCCTTGGCCAGATCAACGGGGTTTGGACTGTTGGACGACTCTTTGCCCAATTCGGCCTCCGGCATCGCAGTGTTCGCGCTCTGATAGCGGGAACCCCGCCGCGCTGCCAAGGCCGAGCTGCACAACGGTGTTTACGATCAGGATGACAGGCGGTTGACTGCTTCCGTCAATTCCTTGTCGGCCTGTTCGACGAAGTAGACCATCGCGGACAGGATGACGTCGTTGTAATAGTCGCCGCTGGTGCGCACTTCGGCCTCGGCGGCCTTCATGTCGCGCAGAGCCTCATGGGCGCGGCGCTGCATGCCCGCCAGTTCCGACCTTACGGCGTCCGCCTTTGCCCTCAAGGCCTTATCGTCTGGAGCCGAACGGGCTGCGGTGACTGCGGCGCGAAAGCCGGACGCCTTCGCATCGTAGCTGTCGAGTTCCGTTTTGGCGCGCGCCACGATCGCATTGAGCTTCAACACGGCGTCACGCGTGAACGGCGGCTGTTCCAGTTCCGCCTTCAGTGCGCCGGGGCGTTCCGGCGCCTGGCCTGGAATGCTGGGTGCCGCAGCCGTCGACGTGGCCGCCGGCTGGTGCCCGGCGCAGCCGATCAGCAGCGCGACGAGCAGGAGTGGGGTGCGTCTCATCTTGGTTCCATCCGAAAAATACGGGCTGCACCATGGGTATGGCGCAGCCCAGTCTGTTCAAGTCAAGCCCGGACGAGTCCAGGGTTAGTCGTCTTTGCGCTGCAGGGCGTGGTTCAGCACCCACTGTCCGATCTGGACGCCGAGAGCCTGACCGCCGATGTTATCCCACTGCCAGTGCACGCCGTTGTAGATGCGGCTGATGCCATTCGACTCCTGCGCCTGTTGCAAGGTGCGGAACCGAACCGGAACCAGCGGACGCGGCTGGTTGTTGTTCAGCGGATCAGAACCCTCGCCATTGTACTCGTCCGAGACGAAGGTGAAGGCCGTGTTGTTGCCAAAGAACGCCCGCGCGACTTCGAAGGTCGACGCGCCGAAGGTCGCATGGCCCGACGGGTAGGCCGGGAACGGCGGCGTGGCGCGGATCGGCAGGGTGGTGTTGATGACCGAAACGCCGACCGGTTGCCAGGTCGGGTCTGCCGGCGTTGCGGCGTTCGCGGCTGCGGGCCTTCGGCAATGCCGGTTACCGGGCGCGCATAGTTATAATACCATTTGCTGTCCCAGGCCGCGATGCCGGAGTCAGCATGCGCGAGGTTGGTCAGCGCCAGGTAACGCGCGAGCTTCACGACATCCCGGATACCGTTCTGGTTGGCCAGTTTGACAGCAATCTGGTTGTACAGGCGCGGCGGCGTGCCGAGCAGCGGCGCTGCGTCGTAACCCCAGTAGTTGCCGATGAAGCGGGTCGCCGGAGTCGAGGTGCTCGGGCTGTTGACATTGTCCGGCGAGCCGCCGAGGGCGCGCACTTCGTTGTAGCCCGCAACGAACTCCGCGCTGTCTTGTGCCGGCGGCGGCGGCAGGCGGAACTGGTTGCCGGCGTTCAGCACGAAGGTCTTCACGGCGCCATGGTAAGCGCCGATCGAGAGTTGCTCCGGCGTGCCCGAACCGTCTGCCGCCGGGGTCAGCGGATCCGGCTGCCACTGGAAGTTGGCGATCACGCCGCCGTTAACCGAGTCGCCGAAATAGTTGGCGGAGCCGGTCGCGACCGCGCCGCCAGCGCCGAAGTTGACGTCCGGGAACTGTGCGCCGTCGTTGGCGACGCGATTGGGGGCGAAGCGCGCATCAAGGATCGCCTTGGCGGCCGCCGCGCCGACCTCACGGCCATTGTCGATGGCGCGCCGGTTGGCCTTGATCTGGCCGAGATCGGTGCTCAGCAGTCGGTCGAGTTGCGACTTCTGGGTCGGGTACAGCACGACGAGCGCGTCGTGCGCGGCTTGCGCGATGGCGGCGTCCATCGAGGCGTTGCCTTGGGCGCGGCCGTTGTACTTGTAGCCGTCGTACTTGCGGTCGAACGCGTTCACGGCGTCGAACACCGCCACTTCCACGATCGCCAGCGCGCGGCTGGTACGGCCCGGGCCGATCTGGTCACCGAAGGTCGATGCCGGGTTGCCGTTCTCGTCGACCGGCGTGTGGGTGATCGCCACGCTGTCCAGGGCGATGTCGTGCCACATCAGCAGTCGCTCGCGCGTGTCGCTGGCGCGCCGGCGCTCGTTCTTTTCGTGAAGACGCTTCAGGATGCCCCGGAACAACTGGGTTTTCGACGCCTCACCGACGTAGGTTGGCACGCGTTTGTCGTGCGCAAATGCCGGGGCGACGGAAACAGCCGGAATGGCGACTGCGGTCGCCAAAAGTATTGCACTTACTTTCTTCATGATATTCTCCTCCTCTATCGCGGTCATTTCAAGGTGGAAACGAGTAAAATGCCCCTCGGCGCTACACACCCTATGTAGCGCGCACATTTTTCCTTGTGTGGCCAAGATTCCCTACCGCGGGGTATTCTGTAATACGATGAACCGTTCGTCGCAAGACCGTCTTAAAAGTTTTATTTTTGGGTAGTTTATGGTTAATACTTTCGCTATAGTAAAAACTGTCTTGTTTACTCGCGTGTCGTGCGGTTGGTCTTCGCCCTTCACTCCCGTGCGCCGCATCATCGCTTTGTCTTCGCTTGCGCATTGCCCGGCGCGACAGGGCAGCTTAGAGCAGGGGCATGAGCAAGACAGTTCCCTTCGGCTTCGAAGATATTGCGCCGCACGAGAAGACTGAGCGCGTCGGCGCGGTATTCCGAAGCGTCGCCCGCCGCTACGACATCATGAACGATGTGATGTCGTTCGGGCAGCATCGGCTGTGGAAGGACCTGTTCGTCGGCCGGGTGCTGCCGCGCGCCGGCGAGTCGATCCTCGATCTGGCAGGTGGGACCGGCGACATCGCTTTTCGTATGGCCCGCAGCGGCGCGGAGGTCGTCGTCAGCGACATCAACCCCGACATGCTGGCGGTCGGGCGCGAACGCGCAGCGCGGCGCGGGCTCGATCACCTGCGCTGGGTCGAGGCGAATGCTGAGACATTGACGCCGTTCGCCGACAGCGCATTCGATGCGGTCACCATTGCGTTCGGTATTCGCAACGTGACGGATATTCCTGCGGCCCTGCGCGCGATCCACCGGGTCCTGAAATTCGGTGGGCGGTTCTATTGCCTTGAGTTTTCTCAGATTTCCTTGCCGCTTGTCGCCGATATCTACCGAGGCTATTCGCGCCGTGTGGTGCCCGGCGCAGGCGCGCTGATCGCGCGGGACCGGGCCTCCTACAAATATCTGGTCGAGTCGATCGAACGCTTTCCGGATCAGGACGCCTTCAGCGCCATGATCCGCGACGCCGGCTTCGGGCAGGTGCGCGCGCAGCCGCTGCTCGGCGGACTTGTCGTCATACATTCCGGCTGGAAATCCTGATGCTCTCCGGCAAGCGCATTCTTCTGGTGATCGGCGGTGGCATCGCTGCGTTCAAGGCGCTCGATCTGATCCGGCGGCTGCGGGAGCGCGGCGCGACAGTGACCGGCCTGATAACCGCGGGCGGGCAGCAGTTCGTGACGCCCTTGTCGGTCGCGGCCCTCTGCGAACAGCCGGTTTACACGGAATTGTTTGACCTGAAGAACGAGACCGAGATCGGCCACATCCAGCTCTCGCGTCAGGCGGACCTGATCGTCGTGTGCCCGGCGACCGCCGACTTGATTGCGCGCATGGCGAACGGGCAGGCGGACGACCTCGCCTCGACCGTCCTGCTGGCGACCGACAAGCGCGTCCTGGTCGCGCCGGCCATGAACGTGCGCATGTGGCTGCATCCGGCGACACAGCGCAACGTGGCGCAACTGCGTGCAGACGGCGCGCTGGTCATGGCACCGGACGAGGGGCCGATGGCGTGCGGCGAATTCGGCCCCGGCCGGCTGCCGACGACTGAAGCCATTCTCGCTGCGATCGTCGCCGCGTTCGGCCCGGCGTCGCGGCCGCTGGCCGGCAAGCATGTGCTGGTCACGGCGGGGCCGACCCGGGAGCCGATCGATCCGGTGCGCTTTCTGTCCAATCATTCAAGCGGCAAGCAGGGCTATGCGATCGCCGGGGCGCTGGCGGCGCTCGGCGCGCGGGTGACCCTGGTCAGCGGTCCCACGGCGCTGGCGCCACCTCCGGGTGTCGACCGCGTCGACGTCGAGACGGCGCTGGAGATGGAGGCCGCCTGCAACGCGGCGCTGCCGTGCGACGTGGCGGTCTGCGTTGCCGCGGTCGCGGACTGGCGGGTGGCAGCCGCCGGGCAGAAGCTGAAGAAACAGGATGGCGAGATGCCGTCCCTGACGTTGATCGAAAACCCGGATATCCTGGCAGGGCTCGCCCAGCGGCAGACAGGCCGGCCGCAGCTCGTCATCGGTTTTGCCGCCGAGACCCATGAAGTGCTGGACTACGCCGTCGCCAAGCGCGCCCGCAAGGGCTGCGACTGGATTGTCGCCAACGATGTCACCGGCGAGGCCATGGGCGGCGCGCGCAATCAGGTCCATCTGGTCACGGCGACAGGCGTCGAAAGCTGGCCGGAGCTGCCTAAAGCGGATGTTGCGGCCCGCCTAGCTCTGCGGATCGCCGAGAATTTGACAGGAAGTCCGAATCCATGACCGCTGAAATCCCTGTCGTGCCGTTGCCGCACGCCGCCGGCCTGCCGTTGCCCGCCTACGAAACCGCTGGCGCTGCCGGCATGGACCTGCTGGCTGCGCTGGAGCAGGACATGGTGCTGGCGCGGCCCGCGCCGCCGTGCCGACCGGCCTCACGATAGCGCTGCCCCATGGCTTTGAAGCGCAGGTGCGCGGCCGTTCCGGCCTTGCGTTCAAGCACGGCATCGGCGTCGTGAATGCGCCGGGCACGATCGACAGCGATTATCGCGGCGAAATCAAGGTGCTGCTCATCAACTGGGGCGACCAGCCGGTGACTCTGACGCGCGGCATGCGCATCGCGCAGCTTGTCGTCGCACCCGTGACCCAGGCCGAGTGGCGCATCGCGGCAGCCCTGCCCGAGACGGCGCGGGGCAGCGGCGGCTTTGGCTCCACTGGCGCGTGACGCTCACTGACGACCAGCTTCAGCGCTACGCCCGGCATATTGTCCTGCGGGAGGTTGGAGGGCGCGGCCAGGCGGCGCTTCTCAAGGCGCGGGTTCTGGTTGTCGGCGCCGGTGGCCTGGGATCGGCCTGCCTACAGTATCTTGCCGCAGCCGGGATCGGCGCGATCGGCATCGTCGACGACGATGTCGTCGAGCTCTCGAACCTCCAGCGCCAGGTTCTGCACGGCACGCCGGATGTGGGAACGCTCAAGGCAGAGTCCGCCGCCCGCGCGCTCGCCCGGCTCAACCCGGGGTGACGATCGAACCGCTTGCCGTCCGCCTGACCGCGGAGAACGCGCAGGCGCTGATCCGGAATTACGATGTCGTGGCCGACGGGTCGGACAGCTTTGCCACCCGGCATGCCGTCGGTGACGCCTGTCTCGCTTTGGGGAAGCCGCTGGTCTCAGCAGCGATCGGCAGCTTCGAGGGGCAGATCGCCACCTTCCGCGGCCATCTGCCCGATGCGCCGTGCTATCGATGTTATGTACCGCAGCACCCGTCTCGCGTTGAGGGCACATGTGCGGATGTCGGCGTGATCGGCGCGCTGGCCGGCATCGTCGGCAGTATGCAGGCGCTTGAGGTCGTGCGGGAAATCGTCGGCTTTGGCGTTGGACTGGCCGGCAGGCTGATGATCTTCGATGCACTCGACATGCGTTGCCGGACCCTAACCTTGGCCAGGATCCGCATTGCCCGGCGTGCCGCCAGTGAGGCCGGTCGCGATCATCCTGAGCGAGAACCGGCATGCCCGCGTGCTTGCCGCCCTCAGTCTGGCGTGCGCTCTCGCAGCGCTTGGCCGGACCGTCATCGTCTTCGCCCACGGAGCGTCGGTGACGGTTTTGCGGCAAGACGCGTGCTGGCCTGAGGACGAGACGCTCGCTGCGCGTGGCTGTGCGACCGTGCCTGAGCTGCTTTTCAGCACGCAGGAACTCGGCGTTACATTCATGGCGTGCGAAAGCGGATTGCACGCAACCTGTACACCGTCGTCGGCATTGCACGGGTTCGTAACAACCGGCGGTTTGCTTGGATTGTTTCAGGTGCAACCAGGTGCCGAGATTGTGCCATTTTGAGATTGCCGGCAGCGCAACTGCGCGCGAATTTGCGTTCTACGGACGGTCGGATTCGTCGAGAATCTTGACATACCGCCCGCGAAACAGACGTGGTTAATGGAAAATGTTACGGCTTTTCAGTGAGCTTGGACTCTGGCACGAGCTTTGCGTAATAAACCTTGAAAAAAGTTGCGCGTTGAATTTCTTTTGAGGAAAGGAACCGATCATGACCAAGTTTGCCGCTCTGCTGCGCGCGGGCGCCGGCCTTCTGGCCGCCACCGTACTTACCTCGGCTGCTCAGGCCGCAGTTTTCACCATCGACGATTTCACCACCGTTCAAGGCCCGATCGTTGATGTCGCCGGCGGCGGCGCCACGGTGTCGGCCCTCGGCAATCGCACCATCTCGGTCGATGCCTCGGGTTCGAACGCTCTTGGCCAGAACGCCTCTGCCACTGTCAACGGCGCCTTCTTCGACGTCGCCAACTCGTCGCTGGTCAGCTCGGTGATCGAACTGACCTACAATCTGGCGCCGATCGCTGGCTTCGACACCTTCACCGCCGGCACCCTGAGCTTCGTGTTCGACAGCAACAACCCGGCAAACCAGGTTCCGACCACGCTGTCCGCGCAGATCACGATCGGCAGCTTCGGCCCGTTCAACATTCCGGCGATCCCGCCGGGAACGCCGACCCTGGACATCGTGCTGAACCAGGCTGAACTGGCGGCGCTCACGGCCGGTGGCGACTTCAAGGTCACCTTCACCGGTGGCAACGGCTACGACTTCGGTCTGGACAGCATCACCGTGTCGGCCCCGGAACCGGGTTCGGTTCTGCTGCTCGGCGCTGGCCTGCTGGGCCTGGGTCTGGCGAGCCGCCGCAAGCGCGCCTAAGCCTAACCTACCTTACTCAAGAAGAGCCCCGCTTCGGCGGGGTTCTTTTGCCTGTGCGAGACCATGGCTTGAGAAGGGCCTGATTCACGCCATTGGTTGAAGCAATCATGCTTTCCACCTCAACCGACCAGGCTCTGGCGTGTCAAATCGGAATGTTCGTCCGCATTGTTTTCACCCTCGTAACATTTTTGGTTAATTGATCTTTTAACTTGAAACAGATGCGTTATTGACGATAAAAGTGTCGATTAATTTAACATTCATGGATTTTTCTTTTCACCGTTAACCGCCAAAGGCAGTGCAGCGGTGGGGAATTCCAGCTTGGCACGCCATTTGCCTAGTAAACAGCAAGATTGTTTCGCGAGTGAGGATAAAATGCTGAAATTTACCACTGCATTGGCTTTTGCAGGCGCCGCGCTGGCTGCTGCCCCGGCTCATGCCGCTCTCTTCACCATCGACGATTTCGCGGTGATCCAATCGGTGACGGACGTCGCCGATGGCGTTGCGACGACCTCGGTGCGCCCATCGCCGTGGCCGGCGGCCTGCGGACGATCTCGGTCAACACCGTCGGTTCGGACCTTCCCGGCCAGCTGACCACCGTCACATCCAATGGCGATTTTCTGGATGTCGCAAACTCCAGCCGCGTCAGCGCCGCCATCGATATCACCTACACGCTCGGTGCGGTTGGTGGCTTTGAAGACTTCACGGTCGGCACCTTGTCGCTGATTTTCGAGGCAAACAATCCAGCCAATGCAGTCGACACGACCTTCGCGATCGATTTCGTCGGTGGTGGTAACTTCTCTATCGGCCCGGTTGTGGTACCAGCGATCGACACGCCGACCCCGTTCGACATCCCGTTGACCAAGGCGCAGCTTGATGCCCTCACGGGTGGCGGCACCTTGTCGCTGAAGGTGAATGGCGGCAACGGCTATGATTTCGGCCTGAAGATCGTCGGTATCCAGGCGCCGGAACCCGGCTCGATCCTGCTGCTCGGCGCTGGCCTGCTGGGCCTGGGTCTGGCGAGCCGCCGCAAGCGCGCCTGACAACAACAGTTTCACACGCGAGGGAGGGTCGTCGGTTTTACCGGCGGCCCTTTTATGCCGCAGGCCGCGCAGACAGTCTGGAGAGTTGCCAGAGCGTGAGCATCAGCAGCGCCATGGGGATCAGCGTCAGATAGAAGGCGGTCTGGCCGCCCAGCATCTGGAACACCGTTCCTGTAATCAGCGAACCGGTCGTGCCGCCAAGAGCGGAAAACACCACGATCAGCCCGGTCATCGCCGCATGGTAGGTCTTGGGCAGCGCCGAGAGGATCGCTGAGTTGATAGCGGGGTAGATCGGCGCGAGAAACAGGCCGATCAGGGGAAAGATATAGGCCGCCAACGGCGCATTCAGCCAGTTGGTGTCGGACCGCACGCTGAGGCCGTGCGTCAACGGCAGCGTGGCGAGCACAAGCGCCGCCATGGCGACGATGCATCCCGCGAGCACTGGGAACCAGGCGAGGCGGCGCAGTACAATCCCTGCAGCCAGGCGACCCAGCGCCAGAGAACCCGCGAAAATGCTGGCCGCCTGGATGCTCATGGCGGACGGCAGATGCAGCACTTCCCGATTGAAAGTCGGCAGCCAGGTGCCAATGCCCTGTTCCATGAGCACATAGAGAAAGGCGCTGGCCAGGAACACCAGCACCAGCGGGCGCACGATCAGGCCGATCATCACACGCGGCATTTCCATGAGCGGCGCCTTGGCGGAGAATTGCGCCTTGCTCTCGTCGAGTGGGCTGACCGCAAGCAGGAGCAGCACGATCACGCTCAGGCCAGCCAGCACCCAATAGACATCCAGCCACACCGGATCGGCGGGGTTCAGCGGATTGATGAAGGCGCTGAACAGCCAGTAGCTGGACAGCACCCCGACCATGAACAGGCCTTCGATGGTGTTGGTCAGGCTTGCATGCGCGCGCGGCCCATCGGTCAACAGGCCAATACTGGAATACACCGAGACCTTGACCAGGGCGAACGCCGCCCCGATCGCTGCGAACAGGGTCTGGGTCGTCCCGAAGCCGGGGCGAGCGGCATGGCGACACACGCCAGCGCGACCAGCCCAAGCCCCAGCATGATGGCACGCCGGAACCCGAGCCTCGGCAGGAACGAGGCCACCAGGAACGAAACCCCGGCGATCGTGAGGTCTTTGAACGCCTCAAGGATCGAGGCGTGCGACTTGCTGATGTAGAAGGTCTCGATGGACTGCAGGATGACGGTGCCGACGCTGTTCAGCAACATCGCGAACAGCATGTAGGACAGGATCAACGCCAGCACGATGCGCGCCTTGGCCATTGGCTATTCTCCCGCAAAGAAAAGGGCCGGCGATACCAGACTAAAGCATCTCCCTTGAATGCGACCCAGGGCTGGGACCCGGCACAGTGTCGCATTCAAGGGGAAAAGATGCCTTAGACTCAAAAGTATACAGAGCAACTTCGGACTTTAAATCTGCTGTGCATGCCATCGGGCTGGTGCAGATTTAAAGTTAGAGCATAGTAACTATAGGATGAACCACGCGTCATCGCGAGGCAGCAAAGCTGAGCCTGTCCCGGCGAAAGCCGGGATGGCGATCCATAGTCCAAAACAAAGAACTCTGGATTGCCGCGTCGCCTTGCAGCTCCTCGCAATGACGATTCCACCTGAAGTCATCACGCTCTCGTTGTGAGCTTTCAGGAGGTTGTTCATCCGGCCCGCTATGGCCGCCAGCCTAGAACTTATAGGCGGCGCTGAACGACACCGAACGTCCCAGAATCGGGCGGGCCAGGATCACACCGCTGCCCTGGCCTCCGAGCAGGCGCGGGTTGCCTTCGGTCAGACCATGAGAGTCGGTCAGGTTGTCGCCGGTCACCTGGAAGGTGAAGTGATCGCCGACATCGACGCTCAGGCCCAGATCGAGCTTGGTGTAGGACGGCAGGGGCTGAAGGTTCTGCTGATCCTCGAAGCGGTCGCCGAGCCAGGTTACCGATCCGAACAGGCTGGCCTGGGCGAAGCCAAGGTCCTGATCGTAGGTCCAGTAGCCGCGGACCTGCCAGCGCGGCTGGCGCTGGACGCGGTTGCCGGACGCGTCGATCGTCCCGTTGTTCACGAAGAAGTCACGGTATTCGGCGTTCAGGTACGTGACGTTCGCCCCGATGGACAGCGGCTGGATCGGGCGCACCTGCCCTTCGAACTCGAGGCCGTACGTGCGCGCACCGCCGATATTGCGGATCGGCGCGCCATCGAGGATCTGCGTGTTCCCCAGCCCGTCGAAGTCATTGTAGAATGCCGTTGCGAAGATTGCGATCTGGCGGGTCGAGTATTTCACGCCCGCCTCGACCGTATCGATGCGCGCGACAATGTCGATCCCATCCCGCAGATCATCGAACTGCGGGAAGCTGTTGCCGCGGCTGTAGCGGGCAAAACCCCGAGGTCGTCGGTGAGTGCGTAGTTCGCGCCGACGGTCCAGGAAGGGGCGTCTGCCGCATAGTCGATGGTGCTGAACGTGCCGTTCAGGACCGCGTCGCCATTGTTGTAGAGCGTGTCGGGGTCATTGTCGGTATCGACGCCGAAGTCATTGTTTTCCAGGGTGGCGTCAATCTTGTGGCGCTGCCAGCGGATGCCGGCGTCGACGCGAAGCTGATCGGTGACCTGCCACTCGTCCGCCAGGTAGAAGGCCCAGTCGGTGCCGTCATAGTCGGCGTTGACGTTGAAGAACGAGCCGCGGGTCAGGCCGTCGCGGGTGACCGGGCGGCCGTCCGCCAGCGTGAGGTTGAGCACGCGCGGGTTGTTCTGCGCTTCAAGCAGCAGGAAGTTGCCCAGGTTCCATTTATCGCGCGACGAGAAGTCGGCGAAATAGACACCCGCGCTCACCGTATGGCCACCCGCCTTGTAGCTGAGCGTCGTTTCGTTGGTGAAGGACTCGATGTCTTTGTCGACCCGCCAGGCGCCAACTTCGATCACCGGCGTATCGGCTGCTGCTGCGGCACCGTCGGAGCGGTAGGTCAGCGCACCGACCGTGCTCCCGAAGCCCGCGGCAATGGCGCCAGCAGTGGTGGGCGGTGCGTTCGGCACCAGGCCACGGGTATTGGCCGAACCTTTGAGATATCCTGCCTTGTTGGTGAAGCTCAAGGAGTCGGTCAGGTCGTAATCGAAGTTCAAGCCGAGCTGGGTGACGTTGGCGCCGCGGCCCTGGCTCTGGTCGACCTGCGTGCCATCGTTCAGGATGGTGAGGCGGGTTTCATTGCTGTTGAAGGTGCCGGTGCCCAGCGGGAAGCCGTCGAACTCTGAGATATTCGAGCCGTCCGTGACCACCGGGATCGGCAGCAGCCAGGCACCGTGGTCGTTCAGGTAGCGGGCGGTGAACAGCACCTTGCCGCGCTCGAACTTGTGTTCGATGTTGCCGCTGATCTGTCCGCCTTCTTCCGCCGTGAACTGCGCATCGCGCAGACCATCCGATGCCCGGTAGAAACCGCCGAACGCGAAGGTCGTGTTTTCGCTGATCGGACCGCTGACGAAGCCGTCGAACCGGCGCTCGCCGAAATCGGTGAAGCTGATCTTGGCCTTGCCGGCGAATTCGTCGCCGCCCTTCTTCTCGATGACGTTGACCGTCAGGCCAACCTGGCCGTTCGAGAACACCTGCGCCGGGCCGCCGCGGACCGCTTCCACGCGCTCAACCGTTTCATCGAAGCGCACGAGCTGGGAGTTTTCCAGGAACGACAGGGTGGGCGGCGGGAAGACCGGCGCACCTTCGATCTGGAAGGTGACGAACTGGGCATCGCCGCCGCCGGGAAGCCGCGCACGAAGATGTTCGCGCCGTTCTGGCCGCCCGAGGTCTCAACCGAAACGCCCGGTACCGTCTTCAGTAGGTCGGCGGTGCTCTTGGGCGAATATTTTCGATTGCGTCAGAATTCAGGGTCGTCAGGGCGTAGGATGCATCGAGCTTGCGAATGCCCGCGCCGCCGGCGCGGCCGGTGACGACGATGGTGTCAAGCTCCAGCAGGCCATTGTCCTGCTCTGCCTGAGCCTGGTCCGCTGCAGGCGCTACCTGGGCGTAGCTGGTGTGCGCCAGGCACAGGCAAGCCCCGAAAGCAGCAGGCGTGTAGTGCTTTTCAGCATGTTTCTATCCTCCGTTGTGTACTTCTGTTCCCCTCAGGGCTCGCCTCGTTGGTCAGCGGGGACGGGAGGGATTCCGTCCAGCCAGTCAGCGATGTGAAACGCGGCGATATTCGCAAACACGGCCTGCGCCGCTTCAAGGGTTGTCGGGTCGCCGATACCGATCGCGCGCATCCCGGCTGCCTGAATGGCGGCCAGGCCGGCCGGGAGTCCTCGACGCCCAGGCATGCCTCCGGCACGACACCCAATCCGGCCGCCGCCGCCAGGAAAATATCGGGCGCCGGTTTGGACCGCGCGACGGCGCCGGCATCGGCCACAAAGTCGAACAGGTCCGCAATCCCGAGGCGGCGCAGCAGCAGCGGCGCATTGCGGCTTGCCGACGCAAGCCCGACCCTCAATCCATTGACGCGACAGGCTTGCAGCACAGCGCGTGCGCCGGGAAAAAGGTGATCCGGGCTGAAATCAGCAATTTCTTCAAGGTAATAGCCGTTCTTGCGCGCCATCAGCGCTTCGCGTTCATCTTCGGGAAGATCGAGTCCGCCGCGCGCGAGAATCAGCGCCAGCGACCCCGCCCGGTCCACGCCTTTCAATTGCTCGTTGAAGACGGCGTCGAACGGCACGCCCAGTTCTGACGCAAGCCGATTCCAGGCGCGGAAATGCGCCTCGGCGGTATCCGTCAGCACGCCGTCGAGGTCGAAGATCACGGCTTCGATGTCCGGTGCGGGTGCCCGCACAGTGGCTGGCAAGACAAGCTCATGCTCGAGGGTGACCGGTCGTCCATGATGCAGCACGGTCAAGGCAGGCCCGGAGACGAGGCGGTAGCGGCTCTTTGCGGGGTTGCCTCGACCTCGATCAGGCTTGCGCGCCATTGCAGGCGAAAGCGAAATCCGGACCAGGCGGCAGGGCAGCGCGGCGCCAATGACAGCCCAGCGCCGGACGGCCGGAATCCGCCAAGGCCCCACACCAGCGCCAGCCAACTGCCGGCCATCGCGGCCATGTGCGCGCCATGGCTGGCGTTGCCGTGCAGGTCGTTCAAATCCACGAATGCAGTCTGGCGCAAATAGGATAGCGCCGCGTCTTCCGCCCCCGCTTCCATCGACAGGATGGCAAAAGTCGAAGACGACAGGGTCGAGTCGTGCGCCGTGACCGCGCTGTAATAGGTGAGATCGCGGGTTTTCTGGGCAAGGCTCACATCCTCGCCGCACAGGACATGCGCCAGAACCACGTCACCCTGCTTGCACAGCTGATGCCGGAACAGGGTGAGCGGGTGATAGTGCAGCAGAAGCGGATAATGGCTTGCCGGCGTATTGGCGAAATCCCACACCGGCTTGTCGAGGAACTCGTCGTCCTGAGCGGTCAGCCTGCGCGCGGTCTCGTAGGGATGACCATGGCGTCTGCGGCACGACGCCAGGTCTCGACCTCTTCGTGTGACAGACCGATCCGGGATGCCAGGGACGCGAACGCCTGCGGGCGGGTTTGCGCCCACTGCCGTGCAAGATTGCTGGCCTGGCGCAGATGCCGGCGCGCCATCTTGTTGGTGTAGCAGTTGTTGTTCACCAGGCCGGTGTATTCATCCGGCCCTGTTACTTCATGGATGGTGAAGCCGCCGCCGCGCGCGGGGTTGAAATGCCCGACTTGCAGCCAGATGCGTGCGGTCTCGAACAGCAGTTCGGCACCGCCCTGATCGAGCAGGCTCGTGTCGCCCGAGGCATCGACATAAAGCTCCAGCGCAAAGGCGATGGCGGCGTTGATGTGGTACTGCGCCGATCCGGTCGGGTAGTGCGCCGAGCACTCGTCGCCGGCGATGGTGCGCCAGGGGAACAGCGCGCCTGTGCGGTGCCCCATGCCGCGCGCGTGGGCGCGGGCGCGGTCCAGCTTCTCGATCCGATAGCGCAGCATGGTGCGCGCAAGCTCGGGCGCGGTGAGCGCCAGCACCGGCAGGATATAGGCCTCGGTATCCCAGAAATAATGGCCTTCGTAGCCTTCGCCGGTCAGGCCCTTGGCGGCTGTGCTGTGCCCTGGCACGCGACCGGTCGACTGAAAGATGTGGAACAGGTTGAAGCGGATGGCGAATGCGAGCGCCGGCTCGTCCGCAATGTCCAATTGCGCGGCGTCCCAGAAGTGCGCGAACGCTGCATGCTGGGCCTTGGCGAGCGCCTGAAACCCCTCGCGCTGCGCCGAACCGGCCAACGCGCAGGCCTGGCTTAAAACGTCCTGCTGCGCTGCGCCTTCTTCCACGACATAGGCGACGAACTTTTCCAGGTCGATCGCGCCGCCTGGGCTCAAGTCTGCGGAGAAAACGTCCGCCGCCCCGTCCGTCTCGACGACCACGCTATTCCCGACCCGATGCGCTTGCGCGACGCCAACCAGGGCTGCGCCGTCGCGCACGCTTTGCACAAGCCCGGATGCCGCCTCGGCCCGGGCGACGTGGACGATCGGCAGGCCGGAAGACTTGCGCGCATTGATGCGGGGATCACTCGAGGCTTCCGCCGCTGCGGCGGCGGCACGCAGCCCGGAGCGCAAGGAGACATGGCCCGAGAAATCGACGAGCCGCACCCGGAACCGCAGCGCGAGGGTGCTGGGGCGCTCGAAGCTGACGAGGCGCTCGGCCTCGACTTCAACCCGGCGACCATCCGTCAGTTGCCAGAGCGTGCGGCGCAGCAGCAGGCCCGCCCGCAGATCGAGTGTGCGCGAGAATTCAGCAATGCGCGCGCCATAGGCGGCGAGCGGCTTGCCATCGATCAGAATGTCGACCGCATGGCCGCGCGCGACACCGACGCGGGTGTCGGTCCGGTCGGCATAGCCCGTGAAACGCTCGTGATACGGGATCGGCGATTGTTCGAACGCATCGGCATGGAAGCAGCCGTCCGAGGGGCTGGGCGCTTCCTCAAGCGCACCGCGCACGCCGAGGC
This sequence comes from Hankyongella ginsenosidimutans, assembly GCF_005144965.1. Classification (GTDB taxonomy): domain Bacteria; phylum Pseudomonadota; class Alphaproteobacteria; order Sphingomonadales; family Sphingomonadaceae; genus Hankyongella; species Hankyongella ginsenosidimutans. The sequence goes on along the minus strand of NZ_CP039704.1, from coordinate 701,045 downwards.
TGCCGTTGGCGAGCGCGAACAGCGTTTCGTCCTGCGCGGCGTTCTCGCTGGAATAGGCCGTCTGAACCAGGGACCAGCCGTCCGCCGTCTCGAAGCGCTCAAGGGCGGCCAGCCCTGGCGCCGCCGCGGCAACATGCATCGCGCGGGATACGGCTGTCTGTGCGGCCTGACCGTTCGATGCGCCGGTGCGTCCGTCGTCGCGTGGCTTCACGACCTTTTCCCCAAGTCCGTTGGTTCGGCGAGACTGACGTTCGCCTTGGCATTATTGGTATCGGTGTCTGCTATCGATAGCAAGATATCGATGTCATTGCGCAGACAACGACATCCCAAGTGTCGCCGATCCGCAACACTGAGGAATATAATCTATATTTTACTGATGATTAGCTTGATCGCACGATCAGATTGACCGGCATGATCTCGCTCTGCGCGGCCTCGCCCTGAACCAGGCTCAGCAGCTTGCGTGCCAGCAGAAGGCCGCCGTGGTGCCAGTCCTGCCGGATGGTCGTCAGCGCCGGGACGAAGTAGCTGGCCATGGGCGTATCGTCGAACCCGACGACTGCGACATCGCCGGGCACATCAACTCCGGCGTCGGTGAGCGCGCGGATCGCGCCCATGGCGACCAGGTCGCTGCAGGCGAAGATGCCGTCGAAGTGGTGCGTGCCGGCGCTGAGCAAGGTGCGGATGGCGTTGGCGCCGGTCAGGAAGGTGAAGCCGCCGTCGAGGCATTCGACCAGGGTGGCGCCGCCCGCCTCGAGCCGCGCCTTCAGCCCGTCGCAGCGGTCAGCGATCTCGCCGAACCGGGTGTTGCCAAGGTAGACCACGCGCCGCCGCCCCAGCGACAGCAGCCGCTCGGCTGCGAGTTCGCCGCCGCGCGCATTGTCCGACCCGACGACCAGTGAGCCGTGCCCGGAACGCAACGCACCCCAGCTCACCACGGGGACGCCAAGTTCCCGAATGCGCACCGTCGCCTCATCGGCTTCGCCCTGCCCGAGCAGGATCACGCCGTCGACCGGCGGCAGGCGCTCCGGGGACAGCTCGTGCATGGCCATCAGCAGGATGCTGTATTCGGCGCTGGTGAGTTCCTGCGAGATGCCGCCGAGCAGGGCCAGCGGATAGGGCTCCGACATCGGCCGCTCGACCGACGGCTGCATCTCGACGACCACGGCGACCATGGCGTTGCGCTGCAGGCGCAGATTGCGCGCGCTCAAGTTCAGGCGGTAGCCATGCTCCCGCGCCAGAGACTTGATGCGTTCGCGCGTCTCCGGGTGGACGGCCTCGGACCCGCGCAAGGCGCGCGAGATCGTGATCTTGGAGACGCCGGCCAGCGCTGCCAGGTCCGCCATGGTCGGGCGGCCGGTGTCCCCTGTGGCGATCGATTTCTTGCGTCGCGGCGGCATGCGAAACTGAACCCCTACACCCAAGTGTCCCGAGTCTGAAATCCGTTACATCCCATATCAGGCGCGGTTGGATTTCAGATTCGAGAAGGACACTCGCAAGATATTGTTTCTCGTGTCGTTTTCAGAATCGAAGTTCGCGCACGAGTTCGATATCACGGAGTGGCGAACTTCGATTCCACGACACTAGTCGTGCGTACATTCAGGGCCGCACTGCCAAAGGTCAAGGCTGCCCTGTCCATAGCCGCAACACGGGCCGTCGGGCGGCTGACGACGCCCGCCGCGCGCACGGATAGGGTCTGGCAAGGTGGCCGCGCAGCTGCGTCTATGTGCCGGAAAGTCACAAAAGTCACGGCGAAAGGGGTGTGTGACCTTCGGCGTGCAGGTCAGCCGGCCTGCGATTTTGGCGCTTTTCTCTATCGCGCCCGACGTCGCACGGAGGAAAGCCGCCACCTGGCACGTTAGAGCGAGATGGCATCAGGTCGATTCACGCCTCCCTTGCCTCCGGGGAGGGTGAGGCGGTCGACAGGCCAGGGTGGGCGCATCACCGCGTCGATCCCGGCCCACCCCGGTGCTCCGTCTCTCCCTCCTGTGGACGGGAGGGAGATCAGAGTCTATCCAATGTCATCGCGCGTTAGAATTGTATCTTTGAGGATCATGCATTTGCGCAGCTTCATGTCCTGGGCGCTCGCCATCGTCGTCGCCGGCGTTGCGGGGTTTTCTCTGGCGGCACGTCACGGCGCCCGCGCTCGTTCCTGCCGCCCACCCGAGGGTCGGCGAGGCCGTTCAGGCGGTCTACGCCGCCGGCACTGTCGAGCCGCTGGTCATGGTCCCGGTCGCCGCCCGTGCTGCCGGCCATCTGGTCGCCCTCAAGGTGGATGAAGGCGCGCATGTCCGGGCCGGTCAGTTGCTGGCTCAGCTCGATGACAGCGACCTGCGCGCAGCCGTTGCGCAGCTCCAGGCGCGCCGACAACTGGCGCAGCAGACCTATGACCGCACGGCTACCCTGATGAAGCAGGGCTGGGTGACCCGATCCAGCATGGATCAGGCTGCATCCGACCTGAAGGCCGCCGCCGCCGCCGAGCAGCAGGCGCGCGCGCAGGTGAGGTTCATGGCGCTGACGGCGCCGACATCCGGCACAGTCGTGCGACGCGACGGCGAGATCGGCCAGTTCATCCCAACCAGCCAGCCGGTCTTCTTCCTGGCGCAGGATGGCGGCCTGCGCGTCACCGCAGAGGTGGACGAAGAAGACATTCCGCTGGTGAGAAAGGGCCAGACCGTGCTGATCCGTGCGGACGCCTTTCCCGACCGCGTTCTGCAGGGGCGGGTACTGGAGGTCACGCCAAAGGGCGACGACATCGCGCGCAGCTACCGCGTGCGGATCGCCCTGCCGCAGGATACGCCGCTGATGATCGGCATGACCGCAGACACCAACATCCTGATCCGCAAGGTCGAAGACGCGCTGCTGATCCCTGCGGATGCCGTCGTCGGGGCAAGGTCTGGGTGGTGGGGCGCCTGGCGCAGCGCGACGTCAAGCTCGGCATCGCGGGGCCAGACAAAGTGCAGGTGTTGAGCGGCCTTGGCACCGAAGACACGGTGGTGAGCCAGCCGACCCCAATCTGAAGGTGGGCGCACGCGTGCGGGTAGTGACTCCGCACCAGAGCGCTGCCGATGCGCCGGGCCAGGGAGCGCGCGGCTGTGAGCGTGATCCTGGATATCGCGGTCAGCCATCTGCGGGCGCGCTTGCGGCAGACCCTGGTCTCACTGATCGGCATCGCGCTCGGGGCCGCCTTCTTCATCGCGGTCGCCGGGCTGATGCAGGGCTCGGAACTGGATGTCCACAAGCGGCTGGTCGACAACAGCCCGCACATCACCGTGACGGACGATTTCCGCAACGCCGCCGCGCAGCCGGCCGCCATGGCGTATCCCGATGCCGCGCTCGATCTGCGCAGCGTCAAGCCTAAGACTGAAGTGCGCGGCATCCGCCAGTATCGGCAGAAGCTGGAGATAATCGCGAAAACGCCGGGCGTGCGGGTCGCGCCGATGCTGTCCGGCAGCGCCATCCTCACCTTCGCCGGCCAGCAGAGGGAGTATCGCTGAGCGGCGTGGTGCCCGACCTCATGAAAGACGTCTCGACCATTGACGAGAAGTTCGTCGCCGGCGGGCTCGACGCGCTCGACGCCAACCCGAACGGCATCGTGATCGGCGCCGGTCTCGTCCAGAAGCTCGGCCTGCGAATGGGCGACAACCTGAATATCGCTGCCAATACTGGCCAGGTGCAGACCCTGAAGATCGTCGGTATCTTCAAGACCGGCAACGCCCATTACGACGAAGATCAGTCGTTCACGGTCCTGAAACGCGCCCAGGCGCTGTTCGACCGACCGAACATCGCCAACACCTTCATCGTCAAGCTCGATGACGCGAACAGAGCGCGGCTGGTGGCCCGGGATATCGAAAACCGTATCGGCTACAAGGCGGAAAGCTGGCAGGAAGCAAGCCAGGATCTCGAGTCGGTCCTGCTGGTCCGCAATATCATCATGTATACGGTGGTCAGTGCCATCCTGATCGTGGCCTCATTCGGCATCTATAACGTCATCTCGACAGTGGTGTTCGAGAAGACGCGCGACATCGCCATCCTCAAATCCATCGGGTTCACACCGTCCGACGTCCGGCGCGTGTTCGTGATCGAAGGCGTCATCATGGGCCTGATCGGCAGTGCGATGGGGATCATCCTCGGCATCGGCGTGATGCGCGGGCTGGAGCTGGTGCAGGTCAAGCCACCGGGTGAGAGCGACATCATCACCCTGCCGATCTACTGGGGCCGGAACTGTTCGCCATGGCCGTGGGCTTCGCCATGATCTCGGCGACGCTTGCCGCCTATCTGCCGGCACGCCGGGGCGGCAAGGTCCAGCCGGTTGACATTCTTCGGGGTGCGATCTGATGGCGCAGCCCGTGCTGCAGTCGCGCGCCGTGACGCGAATTCTGCCGGGCGAAACGCCGGTCACCCTGGTAAGGGACATCACCCTCGACATCGAGGCCGGCGAGTTTGTCGTGATCATGGGGCCTTCCGGGTCCGGCAAGTCGTCGCTGCTGTATCTGCTTGGCCTGCTGGATCGCCCGACGTCCGGCTGCGTGCTGCTCGACGGCGTGGATACCGCGCGCCTGAGCGAGGATGCGCTGGCGGCGGCGCGCCTGTCCCAACTGGGTTTCGTGTTCCAGTTCCATTTTCTCCTGCTGGAGTTCACGGCGCTTGAGAATGTGATGCTGCCGATGCGGCGGCTCGGCGCGCTGCCCGCACCGGCGCAGCGCGAGCGCGCCGCCATGCTGCTGGCTGACCTGGGCCTTGCCGCCCACAGCCACAAACGCCCAAGCCAGTTGTCCGGAGGTCAGCGCCAGCGGGTGGCGATCGCTCGGGCGCTGGCCAACGACCCCAAGGTGATCCTCACCGACGAGCCGACCGGCGCCCTCGACAGCAAGTCCAGCGACGTCGTGCGCGGCATCCTGCGCGACCTCAGCCACAGCCAGCAGCGGGCGATCATCGCCGTGACCCACGACCACCATTTTGCAGAAGCCGCCGACCGCCAGGTCACTCTGATCGATGGCGCTTGGTCAACTGAAGCATCCCGCCTTAGAGCCTGATCGGTTGAGGTTGAAGCATATGTGCTTCAACCGAGGGCGTGAATCAGGCTCTTATCAACAATTTAGAGCCTGATGACTTTAGGTTGACCCACACGCCATCGCGCGGTTGCACACGCGCCGCTCACCCTGAGCTGGACGAAGGGCTGAGCGGCTCGTGGTTCGTCCAGGCTCACCACGAGCGGACTTTACAACCTGCTCCAGCGAAGATCACCATGCCGAGCCCACCCCGGTGCTGCGCACCACCTCCCTCCCCGAGGGAGGGGTGAATTGGGCTTACCCCTGCTGTTCGGCCTTCTTGCGGGCGCGAAAGCGGTGCAGCAGCGGCTCGGTATAGCCGTTCGGCTGGGCCGTCCCCTCGAACACCAGCGCGCGCGCCGCCTGCAGCGCCAGGCCGTTGCCGCCCGCCAGCGGTTCGTACAGCGGATCGCCGGCATTCTGCGCGTCGACCTTGGCGGCCATGCGCTGGAAAGCGGCGTCCACCTGCTCGCAGGTCACCACGCCATGCGCCAGCCAGTTGGCCATGTGCTGCGAGGAGATGCGCAGGGTCGCGCGGTCTTCCATCAGGCCGATGTCGTTGATGTCCGGCACTTTCGAGCAGCCGACACCCTGGTCGATCCAGCGCACCACATAGCCGAGGATGCCCTGGGCGTTGTTGTCCAGTTCGCGGGCGATCTCGTCCGCCGACCAGTTCCGTCCGGCCGCCAGCGGGACGGTGAGCAGATCACCCAGCGGCGGCACCGGCTCGGCGCGCAGGGTTGCCTGCACCGCGAACACGTCGACCGCGTGATAATGCAGCGCATGCAGGGTCGCCGCCGTCGGGGACGGCACCCAGGCGGTGTTCGCACCGGACTTCGGGTGGCCGATCTTCTGCGCCATCATGTCCGCCATGCGGTCCGGCATCGCCCACATGCCCTTGCCGATCTGGGCGCGCCCCGACAGCCCGCAGGCCAGCCCGATGCGCACGTTGCGGTCCTCGTAGGCCTTGATCCAGGTCGCGGTCTTCATCTCCGCCTTGGGGATCATCGGCCCGGCGCGCATGGACGTGTGCATTTCGTCGCCGGTGCGGTCGAGGAAGCCGGTGTTGATGAACACGATGCGGTCACGCACCGCGTGAATGCAGGCGGCAAGGTTGGCGGAGGTGCGGCGCTCCTCGTCCATCACGCCGACCTTCAGCGTGTGGCGGGCCAGCCCCAGCAGCTCCTCGACCGCATCGAACAGGCGGTCGGTGAAGGCGGCTTCCTCCGGCCCGTGCATCTTCGGCTTCACGATGTAGACCGAGCCAGTGCGGCTGTTGACGAACCGCCCCAGCCGCCGGAGATCGTAGAGCGCGATCAGGCTGGTGACGATGCCGTCCAGAATCCCTCCGGCGCTTCGCCGCCATCGGGGAGGCGCAGGGCCGGCGTCGTCATCAGGTGGCCGACGTTGCGCACGAACAGCAAGCTGCGACCGGGCAGGGTCAGGGTGCCGCCGTCCGGCGTTGCGTATTGCCGGTCCCCGGCCAGCGTGCGCTCCAGGCTGCGGCCGCCCTTCTGGAAGGTTGCGCTCAGCGTGCCCTGCATCAGCCCGAGCCAGTTGGCGTAGGCTGCGACCTTGTCCTCGGCGTCCACCGCCGCGATCGAGTCCTCGAGGTCGACGATCGTGGTGAGCGCCGACTCGAGGATCACGTCGGCAATGCCGGCGGGGTCGGTGCTGCCGATCGGGTGCGCGCGGTCGACCACCACTTCGATGTGCAGGCCGTTATGGCGGAACAGGTATGCGCCATCGCGGGAGCCAGCGAACTGGCCCGGGTTCTTGAGGGCGATGCCGGCGTGAAGGTCGGCAAGGTCCGTCCAGGAACCCCGGCGAGCGGCACTGCGTCGTCGAGGAAGCGCTTGGCGGTCGCGATCACCTGCGCGCCGCGCGCTGGATCGTAGCCGGGGCCGGATGCAGCACCCGGCAGGGCGTCCGTGCCGTACAGGGCGTCGTAAAGGCTGCCCCAGCGGGCATTGGCGGCGTTGAGGACGAAGCGCGCATTGAGCACCGGCACGACCAGCTGCGGTCCGGCCAGCCTCGCGATCTCGTCGTCGACCGCCTGGGTCCCGACGGCGAACGGCGCCGGCTCCGGGGCGAGGTAGCCGATCTCGCGCAGGAACGGCAGATAATCGGCCGAGTCCGGATGGTTACCGGCATTGTGCCAGGCGTCGATCTTCGCCTGAAGCGTGTCCCGGACCGCCAGCAGGCGGCGGTTTTCCGGGGTAAAGCGCGCGAAGATGTCCGCCGCCCCGCCCAGAAGCGGTCCGGCGCGATATCCAGCCCCGGCAGAACCCGATCTTCCAGGAAAGCGGCCAGCGCCGCCGACACGTCCAGTCCGGCCCTGCCTACACGCCGGTCGTTATTCGAAAGTTGCATAATGCCGCCCCTGAGGAGTTACGAAATGTCGCTCGCTGTACCGCAGTTGCGAAGGACTCTGCAACCAGGGGCGTCGCATGCCCGGGAGCGACGCTACAGCGCACCCATGGCGAGGAATTTCTCGCGCCGTCCACGCTGCAGTGCTTGCGGGGTCTCCTGGGTCAGGCGGTCCAGTTCGTGCTGGAGCGCATCGGCCAGCGCATTGACGGCGACCGTCGGCTGGCGGTGCGCGCCGCCCAGCGGCTCCTCGATGATGCGGTCGATCACCTTGAACTGCAGCAGGTCCTGTGCGGTCAGGCGCATGGCTTCTGCGGCGTCGGCCGCCTTGTCGGCGGTGCGCCAGAGGATCGAGGCGCAGCCCTCCGGCGAGATCACGGAATAGACCGCGTGCTCGTACATGAAGACCGTGTTGGCGGCGGCCAGCGCGATCGCCCCGCCGGAGCCGCCTTCGCCGACCACCGTCGCGATCAGCGGCACCTTCAGGTCGAGGCAGGTGGCGGTGGAGACGGCAATGGCCTGCGCCTGCCCGCGTTCCTCCGCCTGGACGCCGGGGAAGGCGCCGGGCGTGTCGACCAGCGTCACCACCGGGATGCCGAACTGATCGGCCAGCTTCATCAGGCGTACCGCCTTGCGGTAGCCTTCCGGCTTGGCCATGCCGAAATTGTGGCGGATGCGGCTCTGGGTGTCGCTGCCCTTCTCGTGGCCGATCACCATGACCGTGCGCCCGCGCAGCCGGCCGAAGCCGCCGATGATCGCCTGGTCCTCGCCGAAGCAGCGGTCGCCCGCCATCGGCGAGAAGTCGTCGATGATGCGGCTGACGATATCCGTGAAGCGCGGCCGGCCGGGGTGGCGGGCGACCAGCGTTTTCTGCCACGGCGTCAGCCTGTCGTAGACCGCCTTGAGCTGCCGTTGCGCCTTCAGTTCCAGCCGCGCGACTTCCTGGGAGATATCGAGGTCGGGATTGGCGTGGCTCTTGAGCTCGGCGATCTTGGACTCCAGGTCCGCAATCGGTCGCTCGAAATCGAGGTATGTAACCATGGTCGACGACTAGCCACGCTTGGGCGAGGGTCAATGCCATCCGCCAGCGGGTGTCGGCTCTCGACAACCTCGACCAGCCGCTCGACCGCGACGTGGGTGTAGATCTGCGTGGTCGCGATATCGGCGTGGCCCAGCATCTGCTGCAGGGCGCGCAGGTCCGAGCCGCCGGCCAGAAGATGGGTCGCGAAGGCATGGCGCAGCACATGCGGGGACAGTTGCGTCGGGCGCAGGCCGGCTTCCAGGCCAAGGTCGCGCAGGAGCTGGAACAGCCGGACACGGGTCAGGTGCCCACTCGCGCCGGTCGAGGGAAACAGGAAGCGCGATGTGGCCGGCACATCCGCAAGATACGCCGCGACCGCCGCCGCTGCCGGCGGGCTGAGCGGCGCAAGGCGCTCCTTGCCGCCTTTGCCGACGACCGCGAGAAACGGCTGCCCCGGCCGTACGGCGGTGCGCGGCAGGCCGACCACCTCGCTGGCGCGCAGGCCGGAGCCGTAGAGCAGCTCGACCAGCGCCAGCATCCGCCGGGAAGCGTAGTCCGGCTTGCGCGCGCGCGCACGCGCGCCATCTCGATGAGCGCCAGGACCTGATCCAGGGTCAGCGTGCGCGGGAGCGGCCGGACCAGCCGCGGCGACGCAAGGTCAACCGACGGGTCGTCGGCCCGCAGGCCATCGCGTAGCAGGAACCCGAAGAACCGGCGCAGGCAGGACAGCCGGCGCGCCAGCGTCGCGCTGCTCAGGCTGTGCTGACAGGTGGCCCATGCACGCAGATCGTCCGCCGAGGCCGCAGCCAAGCGGCCGTTCAGGCTTTCGGACAGTGCCTCCAGATCGCGGCTGTAGGCCAGGAGCGTGTTGCGCGCGCTGCCGCGCTCCGCGACCAGATAGTCAAGAAACAGGCGGATGGCCTCCGCGTCCGTCATAGCCCTTCGCGGATCAACAGTTCCGCGCCGATCAACCCGCTTCCACACGATAGCCCGCGCGGTTCAGCGCGGCGAGCGCGGCATGGACGCTCGACGGATCGAGCCTGGGCGCTGCGAACAGGCGGGCGCAGCGCACGATCAGCTCGCCATGGCGGTCGCGGCGGGTCGCAGCCGACAGCACATCGGCAAGCGGCGTCGGTGCCAGCGCCACCGAACCGCGATCGAGCATGGCGCGCGCAGCGTCGCCGAACGGGTCAGGTGCTGTGGCCGCCACGACGGCGGCGGCGAGCGCCTTGCGGTGGCCGGTATCGCCGGCGCTCTCCAGTGTGTCCGCCCAGTCGCCGAAGGCAGCGCCGGTGCGCGGCGCGCGCGGGTTGAGCGCGGCGAGGATCGGCCAAACCCGGTGTGCGCCGTCGCCCATGGCCTCGCCCCAGCGCAAGGCCTGACGCCGGCGCCGCCGAACGCCAGCGCGCGGACCATGTCCGGCGCTTCATCCGTGTCGGCGGGCGTGACCGAAGCGACGGCGCGTGCCGAAAGCAGCAGGCGCACGATCCGCCCGGGGCCCGGCTCGCCCCAGAAACTGCGCAGCGTCGCCAGCTTGCTGCGCGCGCCCGGCGCGACATAGGCCGCCCGCAGGCGCGCCGGCGCGGTATCCGCGCGCAGGACATCCGGGTTGGCCTGCGCGGCCTGCGCCCAGATGCCGAGGGCGTCGTCCAGCGGCAGTGCGCCGGCCAGCAGCGCGTAGGGCGCGGCCTGGAAGCGCAGATCGACCGGCGCTTCCGCATGGCGCGCGATCCAGCTGTATCCGGCCTGTCCCAGGCGGCTGCGCAGGTTCGCGGGCAGCTCGGAACGCCCGGCCAGTGCCATGCCGAGGCGATAGGGCGTCAACGCATAGGTCTCGGCGTCCGGCCCCAGGGGCCAGTCCACATTGACGCCGCGGTTGCCACCGCCGCCGACGGCGGTCGCGACCTGATCCGCCAGTTGTATCTCGACCGGGTCCACGGCTTCGCGCTCGCGCAGATCGTCCAGCACCAGCGCCGCCTGCCCGGCGTCGCCCTCCAGAGCTGCGCAGATCGCGCTGAACAGGTCCCACTGCGGGTCCCGGTAGACGGCCGGGCCGGTCACGGTGATCGGGCAGAGCGCCGGGATGTCGCCGGCCAGGAGCTGGGCCTGCGGCGCGACGAAATAGGCCAGCCGCGTGAAACGCTCCACACCCAGGCGGTCCATGATGCGCTTGGCGGCGTGCGCTTCCCCGACCCGCAGCAGCGCCAGCGCCCGGGTCGCCGCGATATCGCCGACGCTGGCGCCTTGCGGATCGTCGGCCCGGCTGACCAGCGCCCGCCGCAGCAGCACATTCATCCAGCGGGATGACAGCGGCTGCCGGATCGTGCGCAGCACGCCGTTCACCGCCTTCGCGTTCGAGCCGCGCCAGATATCCGCGCCCAGCCCGCCGTCTGCAGGCTCCAGCCAGCCGAGCGGCAGACGCGGCCCCGCCGGCGCACGCCGCGGCCTGGGTTTGGGCGCTCCACCTGTGCCGGCAGCGGCGTCGCGTCCGTCGCCGTATCCTCAGGCGCGGGCTGGCTGACGCCGGGCAGTGGCGTCGGCGCGACCTCGCTGGCCGGGCGCTGCGCCGGCAGCAACGATTCCGGTGCATCCTGCGCGAAGACCTGGCTGAACGAGAGGGCGCCGACGGCAAGGCCGGCGCACAGGTAGCGAGCGATCACGAAGCCGGCCCTGAAACCGGTAAGGTCTTTTCAATCTGCCGTATCGGCGCGGGACGATCCGCAACCGCAAAATACACCGACATGCCGACCAGAACGATCAGAACGCCAACCACCAGAATCAAACCCAATCGGCCCATGCCACCCCGACCATGTGTTGAGACCGTCGCGCGGCAACTTGCTGGGCGCGACCAGCCGTGTATAGCGACTGCCTTGTGACAGACGAAGCAAATCTTGAAGGGCTGCGCGTCGAGCGGCCACTGGTGCTCGTCGGCCTGATGGGGGTCGGCAAGACCACCGTTGGCCGCCGGCTGGCAGCGCGCCTCGACCTGCCGTTCGAAGATGCGGACGACGCTATCGAGCAGGCGGCAGGCATGGCGGTCGCCGATATCTTCGCCTGCTTTGGCGAGCCGGAGTTTCGCCGTGGCGAGCAGCGGGTCATCGAGCGGCTGCTGCAGGGCCCGCCCAAGGTGATCGCGACCGGCGGTGGCGCCTTCGTGCAGCCGCAGACGCGCGCGGCGATCTTGGCGCGCGGCATCGCCATCTGGCTCGACGCCGATATCGAGACGCTGGTCGAACGCACGGCCCGGCGCGACACCCGGCCGCTGCTGCGCAACGGCGATCCCAGACAGATCCTGACCGAACTGGCCGAGCGGCGCGCGCCCTATTACGCGCAGGCGCCGCTGCACGTCCGCTCGACGGACGGGCCGCACGACGCTACAGTCGCCGCCATCCTGGAGCTGCTGCGCCGCCACCTGCAGGGGCAGCGTGACGGTCGCGCGGGTCCCGGTGCCGCTGGGGAGCGCGGCTACGACATCCATGTCGGGCCGGGGCTGCTCGCGCAGGCGGGCGTACTCGTCGGTCCGCTGCTGAACCGGCCGATGGCCGCGGTGGTGACGGACGAAACGGTGGCGGGCCTGCATCTCGATACCCTGCGCGCTGGCCTTGGCGGCATCGCCGTGCACCCGGTCGTCCTGCCGCCGGGCGAGGCGCGCAAGTCCTTCGCCGGGCTGGAGCAGCTCTGCGAGGCCCTGCTGGCCGCCGGCATCGAGCGCAAGGATACGGTGATCGCGCTTGGCGGCGGCGTGATCGGCGATCTGACCGGCTTCGCCACAGCGGTTCTGCGCCGCGGCTGCCGCTTCATCCAGATTCCGACCACCCTGCTGGCGCAGGTGGATTCCTCGGTCGGCGGCAAGACCGGCATCAACACGCGCGCCGGCAAGAACCTGGTCGGCGCGTTCCACCAGCCGCGACTGGTGCTGTGCGACAGCGACACGCTTGCAACCCTGCCGCCGCGCGAGCGCGCCGCCGGTTATGCCGAGATCGTGAAATACGGGCTTATCGACGACCCGGCGTTTTTCGACTGGCTGGAAGCGAACGGCGCAAGGGTGCTCGCAGGCGAGGCCGACGCCCTGCGCGATGCGGTCGCGACGTCGTGCCGGGCCAAGGCGGCGGTGGTCGCAGCGGACGAGTTCGAGACCACGGGACGGCGGGCGCTGCTGAACCTCGGCCATACCTTCGGCCATGCACTGGAAGCCGAGGCCGGCTACTCCGACCGCCTGCTGCACGGCGAGGCCGTGGCGCTGGGCATGGTTCTGGCGTTCGACTTCTCGGTGGCGCAGGGCCTGTGCCCCCGGCGGACGCGGCGCGGGTGCGCACGCATCTGGCGGCAAGCGGGCTGCCGGTCGACCTGCGGGCCCTCGCGCTCGGGGCTGATGGCGCAACCCTGGTGCGGCACATGGCGCAGGACAAGAAGATGGAGGCCGGCAGCCTGACCTTCATCCTCGCGCGCGGCATCGGCCAGGCCTTCACAGCGCCGGGGTGGACCTCGAGACGGTGCGCGCGTTCCTCGATCGCCAATTGGCTTGAGCCGGCGCGCCCGCCGCGCCAGATTACACATTCAGGCAATGAAAGGGGTTTGACCGATGATCCTCGGGTCCATGCTGGCGCTGCTCCTGGTGGTGGCGCTGATCGGCCTGTCGGCTGTGCTGGCGACAGCGGAGACCGGCATCACCGCCGCCTCGAAACCCCGGCTGTTCCAGCTCGCGCGCGACGGCAACAAGCGCGCCGAGCGGGTCGCGCCCTGCTCGACGAACGCGAGCGGCTGGTGAGCTCGATCCTGCTCGGCTCGACCCTGGTCAACGCCGCCGCCACCGCGCTCACCACCTCGGTGCTGCAGGCGATCGTGGGGACGCCGCGGTGCTGTATGCGACCGGCCTCATCACCATCCTGCTGCTGGTGTTTGCAGAAGCGCTGCCGAAAATCCTCGGCATCGCACGCGCGGACAAGGTGGTGATGGCACTGGGGCCGACGGCAAATCTGCTCTCGCAGATCCTGGCGCCGATCATCCGCCTGGTGCTGGCGACCGTGCGCGGCACCCTGAAGCTGTGCGGCGTCAACGTCGACGAGCGGGACGCCAGCGTCTCCAGCAGCGACGAAATCCGCGGCACCATCGACCTGCACGCACAGGAGGGCGGGCTGGGCGGCGAGCACCGGCAGATGCTCGGCTCGATCCTCGATCTCGACGAGGTGCTGGTGTCGGACGTCATGGTCCACCGCAAGGCGATCGAGATGATCGACCTCGACGAGCCGCCGGAGGCGATCGTGCGCATGGCCATCCGCTCAAGCTACACCCGCCTGCCGCTGTATCGGGGCAACCCGGACAATCCGGTCGGCGTGCTGCACGCCAAGGACCTGATCCGCGCGCTCGCCAAGCGCGGCGCGGAGCCGGAGACGCTGCGCATCGACACCATCATGCGCAAGCCCTGGTTCGTGCCCAACACCACGACCCTGCGCGAGCAGCTGGCGCCTTCATCGCCCAGCGCAACCATTTCGCGCTGGTGGTCGACGAATACGGCGCGCTGCAGGGACTGGTGACGCTGGAGGACATCCTGGAGGAGATCGTCGGCGAGATCGCGGACGAGCACGACCTGCCGACGCCGTCCGGCGTCGAAATCCTGCCCGACGGCAGCCTCCGGGTCGAGGGGACGGTGGCGATCCGCGAACTGAACCGACGCTTCGACTGGAGCCTCAGCGACCATCAGGCGGCGACCGTCGCCGGTCTGGTGATCTACGAGGCGCAGGTGATCCCGGTGAAGGGTCAGAGCTTCCAGTTCTTCGGCTTCACCTTCGAGATTCTGGAGCGCCGCCGCAACCAGATCACCCTGCTGCGCATCGTGCCGCCGGCGCCGGTGACCGGCCAGACCGTTGACGCTGCCGACGCCTGACCATAGGACGGACTCTGTGGCTCCGTAGCTCAGCAGGATAGAGCGACGGTTTCCTAAACCGCAGGTCGTGGGTTCGAATCCCGCCGGGGCCACCAGCTTGCTGCGCCCATCATCAACCCCGCGGCCTCAGCGGAATGGCGGCTCGTCGAAGCTGCGCAGCTTGCGGGAATGCAGGTTCAGCACGTTGCTCTGCAGCCGCTCGATGGCGGCGATGCCGATGGCGAGGTGCTGGGAGATCGCCTTGGCGTAGAAGGCGTTGGCGGCACCCGGCAGCTTGATTTCGCCGTGCAGCGGCTTGTCCGAGACGCAGAGCAAGGTGCCGTAGGGCACACGGAAGCGATAGCCCTGGGCGGCGATGGTGCCGCTTTCCATGTCGATGGCGATCGCGCGCGACAGGTTGAACACCCGCTGCTCCTGGCGCCAGCGCAGTTCCCAGTTGCGGTCGTCCTCCGTCACCACCGTGCCGGTGCGCAGCCGCGCCTTCAGGTCCGCGCCGCTCTCGCCAGTCACGTCGGCCGCTGCCTGCTGCAGCGCCTGCTGCACCTCGGCGAGCGCCGGGATCGGGATGCGCGGCGGCACCACGTCGTCGAGCACATGGTCCTCGCGCAGGTAGGCGTGCGCCAGCACATAGTCGCCGATGCGCTGGGACTGGCGCAGCCCGCCGCAGTGGCCGATCATCAGCCAGCAATGTGGGCGCAGCACCGCCAGATGGTCGGTGATAGTCTTGGCGTTGGACGGGCCGACGCCGATGTTGACCAGGGTGATGCCGTGGCCGTCGCGCGCTTTCAGGTGATAGGCCGGCATCTGGTGGCGCGCCCAGGTGGCGGACGCCACACGCGCAGACGCCGCCTCGGTGCTCATCCGGTCGTCGGCGTGGATGCTGACACCGCCGGCAGCGCGCAGCTCGGTGTAGCGTCCGCCGGCTGCCACCTGCTCGGCTGCCCAGCGCACGAACACGTCGACATAGCGGTGGTAGTTGGTGAACAGGATCCAGGGCTGCGCATCGCGCCAGTCGGTGCCGGTATAGTGGACCAGGCGCTTCAGCGAATAGTCGACCCGCGGGGCATCGAACAGCGCCAGCGGGCGCGGGCGGCGGTCAATCGCCAGGCCGTCGGCGATGTCGTCCGAGACGACGTTGAGCCGCGGCGTCGCGAACGCCTGCGCCAGCTCCAGCGCGCTGGCGGCACCGAGCAACGCATCGTCCGCACCATCGAGCAGGAAAGGATAGGGAATTTCCTGGTCGCCGGGGTTACGTCGATCCGCGCATCGTAATCCTCGACCAGCAGGGTCAGCTGCTCGCGCAGATAGGTGCTGAGCGCCTGCGGCTGGGTGATGCTGGTGCTATAGTCGCCGATCTCCTGGAACTTGGCATAGGCGCGCCCGGCCGGCGTGCCCGGGGAGACGCCGCGGTGCTCGACATGGAGCAGGGGTAGCACATGCGGCGGCGCTCGTCCGGCGTCGGCGGCCGTCCCTCGGCGATGAAGGCGCGCAAGGCCCGGGCGCCGGTGCTGATCGCCTCGGCATACAGGGTCTTCAGGCGCTCCAGCGCAGCGTCGGGGTCAGTCCTCTCGGCATTCATGATCCTCCACGGCGGACTATGCCGATGACGCACGCGCCGGGCAATGCGCAGCGCAGCCCGCCGCGGCGCGCAGCCGCTCTGGCCCGGCTTTCGCTTGACAGGCGCACGCTGTCCACGCGATGGCCTTTCGCCATGCAGAATGATTCCTCGACGCGCGCGCCCGGCAGCGCCAGCCCGACCCTCACCAGACCGGCCAAGCCGGGCTGGGCCGAGTCGGTGCAGGAGTTGGTGAAGACCATCTTCTATGCCGTCCTGATCGCGGTCGGCTTCCGCTCGCTCGCTTACGAGCCGTTCAACATCCCGTCCGAGTCGATGCTGCCCGGCCTGCTGGTTGGCGACTATCTGTTCGTCTCCAAGTTCAGCTACGGCTACAGCCGCCACTCGTTTCCGTTCAGCCTGGCACCGATCGACGGCCGGCTGTTCAACCGACAGGTGACGCCGGGCGACGTGGTCGTGTTCAAGTGGCCGGGCGACAACCGCACCGATTTCATCAAGCGCATCATCGGCATGCCGGGCGATATCATCCAGATGCGCGGCGGCGTGCTCTACATCAACGGCCAGCAGGTGAAGAAGGAGCGCATCGGCGATTTCCTGGTGAAGGAAACCCCGAACACGCTGTGCCCGCCGCTGCCCGGCTTCCGCCGCACGCAGCCGGATGGTTCGGCGGTCTGCGTCTATCCGCGCTACCGCGAGACCCTGCCGAGCGGCCGCACCTACACCGCGCTCGACATGCTGCCGAACGCACCGCGCGACGACACCCAGGCGTTCGTAGTGCCGGCCGGCCACTATTTCGGCATGGGCGACAACCGCGACAACAGCCTGGACAGCCGGGTGCCGGTGAATGCGGGCGGGGTTGGCTACATTCCGATGGAGAATGTGGTCGGCAAGGCCGAAATCCTGTTCTTCTCGACCGACGGCTCGACCAGCCTGTTCACGCCGTGGCGCTGGATTCAGGCGACCCGCTGGGATCGCCTGGCCACGCTCATCCAGTGATCGAATCCGAAGCCGTCGCCTGGGCCGAGGCCGCACTCGGCCACAGCTTCTCGGACCGCAGCCTGATCCTGACCGCGCTGACCCATCCGAGCGCGCCCGGCCGTTCCTACCAGCGGCTGGAGTTTCTTGGCGACCGGGTGCTGGGCTGCGTGATGGCCGACTGGCTGTTCCGCCGCTACCCCGGCGAGCCGGAAGGGGACCTGGCCAAACGCTATGCCGATCTGGTGCGCACCGAAACCTGCGCCGAGGTCGCGCGCGCAATCGCAGCCTATCGCCACATCCGCATGGCGGCGAGCGCTGCGCAGTCGCGCGTGCAGCACCTCGACAACGTGCTGGCGGACGTCTGCGAGGCGCTGATCGGCGCGCTGTTCCGCGACGGCGGGCTGGAGCCGGCGCGCCGTTTCATCGAGACCCAGTGGCAGGCTATGCTCGAGGCCGCCCCGGAGGCCCCGCGCCACCCGAAGTCGGCCCTGCAGGAATGGGCGCAGGGGCGCGGCCTGCCGATCCCGCACTATGCCCTGGTCGAGCGCGCCGGGCCGGACCACATGCCGACCTTCACGGTGGAACTCAGCGTACGCGGCCTGCCGCCGCTGCGCGCCACCGGGGCTTCGAAACAGGACGCGGAGCGCGCGGTCGCGGCCGCCTTTCTTGAACAGATGAAAGCAGGCCAGCAATGAGCGCGCAGACCATCGAAGGTCCGGACGCGGAAACCCGCTGTGGGGTGGTCGCCATCATCGGCGCGCCCAACGCCGGCAAATCGACGCTCACCAATGCGCTCGTCGGCGCCAAGGTGGCGATCGTCAGCCCCAAGGTGCAGACCACCCGCACGCGGCTGATGGGCATCGCCATCGAAGGTCCGACGCAGCTGATGCTGGTTGATACGCCGGGCATCTTCGCCCCGCGCCGGCGGCTCGATCGCGCCATGGTCAAGGCGGCGTGGGACGGCGCGAGCGACGCCGACGTAATCGCCCTGGTGATCGACGCCAAGCGCGGCCTGCGCGACGAGGTGCGCGCCCTGATCGAGGCGTTGCGCCCGCGCCCGGAGCCCAAGCTGCTGGTGCTGAACAAGGTCGATCTGTGCAGCAAGGACAAGCTGCTGCCGCTGACCGTGCAGATCCACGCGCTGCTGGCGTTCGAGGAAACCTTCATGATCTCGGCCGAGACCGGGGATGGCGTCGCCGACCTGAAGACAGCGCTGGTCCGGCGCATGCCGGCCGGGCCGTGGCATTATCCGGAAGACCAGCTCTCGGACGTATCGCAGCGCCTGCTGGCCGCCGAGATCACCCGTGAGCAGCTGTACCTGCAACTGCACGAGGAACTGCCCTACGCCGCGACCGTCGAGACCGAGAAGTGGGAGGAGCGAAAGGACGGCTCCGCCGCGCTGCATCAGGTGGTCTATGTGGAACGCGATACCCAGAAGGCGATCGTGCTCGGCAAGGGCGGCAGCCGCATCAAGCAGCTGGGCGGCACGGCCCGGCTGGAGCTGGAGAAGCTGCTCGGGCGGCGTATCCACCTGTTCTTGTTCGTCAAGGTGAAGCCGGACTGGGCGGACGACCGCGAAATCTACCGCGACATGGGCCTCGACTGGACCGACTGAACGTGGGGCCGCCCCGCGCGCTTCCACGCTTCACAAGCCGCAAGGGCCGGGCTAAGAACTGGGGTTCGAGCGGGTGTAGCTTAATGGTAAAGCTCCAGCCTTCCAAGCTGGCTACGTGGGTTCGATTCCCATCACCCGCTCCACGGTTGCCATACATCGCGGATGAAGTTGTTTGCCTGGTGCTTAATCGAGGCGCGCGAGCCGATAACCAGCAGCCTCCACAAGAGGCGGTTGGGCGCGGCTCCGCAAATGGAGCGTGTTTTAATTGTTCGGCATTTTGGAGCCGAATGAGAAGCGAAGTGAGGGTTTACGTTTCGCAACTCTTTTAGTGAAACGCTAACGTTCCTCGGAGTGAGTTGTGAAAGGCAAAGGCGTCCAAGAAGAATCATTAACAGGCTGGCGCAAATTTCAGCTAACACGAGTGGGAATTTGAAAATCAAAAGGCATTCTAATTTACACTAAAATCGAGGCATGATATCCAATATATATGCCTTTGCCCTGCCACCCCGACAGTTTGCCGCTTTCCGATCTCCGTTGGCGTGAGATTCTCCCACTCGTTGGTCGAGCCAACGCCTCCCTTGCCCGCTATGATGGTATGCTTCAAACGCTGCCGAATTCGGCCATCCTACTTTCGCCCATAACCGCAAACGAAGCGGTTCTCTCTTCAAAAATCGAGGGCACTCAAGCCACGCTGGACGAAGTTCTCGAGGCTGAAGCAGGCCTGATCATTTCCGAAACACGACGGGGAGATATTGAAGAAATCGGCAATTATCGGGCAGCAGTCAGTATTGCCGAGGCCGCTCTGCTACATAGACCTATTACGCTATCACTCATCCGTGAGGTGCATCAGCGGCTCCTGAAAGGAGTACGCGGCCGCGACAAAATGCCAGGAAAGTTCAGAGACGATCAGAATTGGATTGGACGACGCGGAGATCCGATTGAAAAGCGCGCTTCGTGCCTCCGTCCCCTTTGGTGCTCAACTCTGCACTTGAGGAATGGCAGACCTACATCGGTCTCACGACAGAGGACCCTGTTCTGCAAACAGCCGTTGCACACGCCCAGTTTGAGATTCTCCACCCCTTCAAGGATGGCAACGGACGAATAGGTCGCATGTTAATACCGCTCGTTTTGTATCAGCGGCGGGCACTTTCACGCCCGATGTTTTACATGTCAGAATATCTCGAAGCACATAGAGACGATTATTATGATCGATTGCTGGGAATAACCGCGCACAAAGATTGGCATGGCTGGCTTACCTTTTTCCTTCAGGGAATGGTTGAGCAGGCAGAAGCAAATCTTGCTAAAGTGAAAAGCATTCGAGATCTATATGAAGAGACAAAGCGGTCTGTGATCGACCTTACACATTCGCAGTATGCGATGGCAGTCGTCGATGCCTTTTCACGAGACCGATTATTTCTGGAACGACTTTCGCCCAAGTTGCAGGTTTTAACAACCGTGTGACGGCCAACAACATGCTCCGTCTGCTTGAAAGTAATGGAATAATCACAAAAATCCGAGGGGATCTGGACGCACTCCAGCGATTTACGCATTTCCTCGCTTGCTCAACATCGCAGAAGGGAAGGGAGTCTTCAAGGAGGTGGAGCCTCGACTCTTGTAAATCGCAACTGAACCGTCGCTGTGAGCATCTCTGTTAACGATGGATCTTCCTCACCCGTTCCAAATGCTGCCAGCGCCTGATCTGGCTGCTTGCCGGCGCTATTCCTTCACCCCCAGATAAATCTCGCCGCCTGAAGCCCGGAATTCCTCGGCCTTCTGCGCCAGGCCCAAATCGATACTGGGGTCGATGCTGGCAGCGTCGTTCTGGGCGCGGGCGGCGTCGCGGATGTCCTGGCTGATCTTCATCGAGCAGAACTTCGGCCCGCACATCGAGCAGAAATGCGCGACCTTGTGCGCTTCCTTGGGCAGGGTCTCGTCGTGGAAGCTCATCGCCGTGTCCGGGTCGAGGCTCAGGTTGAACTGGTCCTCCCAGCGGAACTCGAAGCGGGCGCGGCTAAGCGCATCGTCGCGCACCTGCGCGGCCGGATGGCCCTTGGCGAGGTCGGCGGCGTGGGCGGCGATCTTGTAGGTGATCACGCCGACCTTCACATCGTCGCGGTTGGGCAGGCCCAGATGTTCCTTGGGCGTGACGTAGCAGAGCATGGCGGTGCCGAACCAGCCGATCATCGCCGCGCCGATGCCGGAGGTGATGTGGTCGTAGCCCGGCGCGATGTCGGTGGTGAGCGGCCCCAGCGTATAGAAGGGCGCCTCGCCACAGACCGCCAGCTGCTTGTCCATGTTCACCTTGATCTTGTGCATCGGCACATGGCCCGGCCCTTCGATCATCACCTGGCAATCCTTCGCCCAGGCGACCTTGGTCAGCTCGCCCAGGGTCTCGAGCTCGGCGAACTGCGCGGCGTCGTTGGCGTCGGCAATCGAGCCGGGGCGCAGGCCGTCGCCGAGACTGAACGACACATCATAGGCGCGGCAGATATCGCAGATTTCCTCGAACGCCTCGTAGAGGAAGTTCTCCTTGTGGTGCGCCAGGCACCATTTGGCGAGGATCGAGCCGCCCCGGCTGACGATGCCGGTGGTGCGGCTGGCGGTCAGCGGCACATAGGCCAGGCGCACGCCGGCATGGATGGTGAAATAGTCCACGCCCTGCTCGCACTGTTCGATCAGGGTGTCGCGGAATACCTCCCAGGTCAGGTCCTCGGCGATGCCGCCGACCTTCTCCAGCGCCTGGTAGATCGGCACGGTGCCGATCGGAACCGGGCTGTTGCGCACGATCCAGTCGCGGATGTTGTGGATGTTGCGCCCGGTGGAGAGGTCCATCACGGTATCCGCACCCCAGCGGATCGACCAGACCATCTTGTCGACTTCCTCGGCCACCGAGGACGTGACTGCCGAATTGCCGATGTTGGCGTTGATCTTCACCAGGAAATTGCGGCCGATGATCATCGGCTCGGTCTCCGGGTGGTTGATGTTGGCCGGGATGATGGCGCGGCCGCGCGCCACCTCGTCGCGCACGAATTCGGGGTGATGAAGTCCGGGATGGCGGCACCAAAGCTCTCGCCGTCCCGCTTCATCGCGTCGCGCACCTGCGCGCGCCCCAGGTTCTCGCGCACCGCGATGAACTCCATCTCCGGCGTCACGATGCCGGCGCGCGCATAGGCAAGCTGGGTGACCGCGCGGCCGGCTTTGGCGCGCAGCGGCGCATGGCGCACCGGGAACTCCGGCACCAGGAACTGGCCCTCGGCGAACCCATTGTCCTCCGGCTTCACGTGCCGGCCATCATAGGCCTCCACGTCGCCGCGCGCCGCGATCCATCCGCTGCGCAGGCGCGGCAGGCCGGCGTTGATGTCGATGGCGACTGCGGGGTCCGTGTACGGGCCGGAGGTATCGTAGACGCGCACCGGCGGCTCGTTGGCGCTCGGGTGCAGGGCGATCTCGCGCATCGGCACCGCGTGCGGGCCGACGTGAATCTTGCGCGACCCGCGGATCGGCCCGGCGGTTACGGTCAGGTGTTTCATGTCGAGCGGCTTGTTCATGGCGGCGTCTCCGGCGTTGGCCGGGCGATGCAGGGAAGCCGGAAGACGAGCGGCCCCAGCATGCGGGGCGCGGTTGCGTCCATCCCTTCGCCGGCATGACCCGGATCAGGTTCGAAGGGTCTGCCGCAGGCGCTGGTTGCGGCGTCTCAGCGCCGCGAGCCCGGCGCACCCCTTGGATCAAGCATTACAGTCCCGCAAACGCGCCGCTGGGTCAAGGGAAGACGTGGCTGGGTCGTGCCTCCAGTGAAAAGTCGATCAGCCTGGCGAGAACCGCTCATTTGATAAACGTTCTCAATTGCGGTATTGCAGGCGCATCGACAGGAGCAAGACCATGCTGCGCGAAATCCTCAAAGTCTCAGGCGCTGTGCCGCTCCACCTGCTGATCGGGATCGGCGTGGCGCTGGCGGTCACTGGCTCCTGGCAGATGGCCGGCGCGATTGCGATCATCGAGCCGGTCGTCGCGGCGGTCGTACTCTGGGGTACGAGAAGCTGTGGCACCAGCCGATGCCGCACGCCCATGGTCTGCGCGCCGCTGCCCCGATGGCTGCGACGTGGGACGATATCTGCGGCGGCGCACGCTGTTAACGCCAGCCGGGTCGCTACATTGCCCGCGCGCTGAGCAGGAAGCGATCAACCTTTTCCTGCAGGTCTGTTGCTTTGTCACTGAGCGACTGCGAACGCAAAAGCACGGTTCCTGAAGATTGCCCCACCAACTCGGCAGCTCCCTGAAAGCCGTTGAGATTGCTGGATACTTCACGCGTCGTGGCGGTCTGTTCTTCAATTGCGCCAGCGATGGAGCTGTTGACCTCGCTGACCGTGGTGATGACCCTGCTGATCTCCTGGATCGCCTGCGCAGTCGCCGTGCTGGAGGCTTGTATATCCTTGATATGCTGAGCGATATCTGCAGTCGCCTTGGTCGTCTGGTTCGCCAGCGCTTTCACTTCCGCGGCGACCACAGCGAAGCCTCGGCCGGCCTCTCCGGCGCGCGCCGCCTCGATGGTGGCGTTGAGCGCGAGCAGGTTTGTCTGGCTGGCGATCTGGGCAATCAACTGCGTGACGCTTCCCACTTTTCGGAAACGGACAGCAAATTACCCACCTGCTCTTCGGAGCGGCTTGTCAGTTGAACGGCTAGGTCGACCACATTGGTTGCCTCGCTCAATTGACGTGAAATTTCGGTAATCGACATGGCCAGTTCTTCAGAGGCTGCCGCAAGTGCGCTCGACTGCTGATTGGTTTGCTGAGCGGAGGCGGCAAGCGACTGGGCTGTGTTTTCCATATCGTGCGCGGAGCCGGCGACGTCGCTGACGAGCGCTTTGACGTCGGCTTCGAATTCATCGGCCAGCCGGGTGTTCGCGGCCTTGCGCGCCGTGATGTCGATCGCGAACTTCACAACGCCAATCACGTTGCCCCTGGCGTCGCGGAGCGGATTGTAGGACGCCTCGATCCAGACGACTTTTCCACCCTTGCCGATCCGTTCGAACTGTGCAGCGAAACTTTCACCCCTGCCCAGTCGTGTCCAGAAATTGCGGTATTCTGCTGACCGGGCATAATCTGGGCGAACGAACAGGGAATGATGCTGTCCGGCAAGTTCAGCTTCAGTGTAGCCCAAAACAGCAAGAAAATTGTCGTTGGCCCTCAGGATCGCGCCCTCAAGCGAGAATTCTATGACGGCCTGCGCATGATCGATAGCCGCAAGCACCGAGGCGCTGTGCGCGCGCCTTTCTCGCGCTCCGTGACATCGGCGGCGGTCATAACGATACGCTCAACTGTCCCGTTATCATCAAGCAGCGAATAGTAATTCGCATCAATCCAGATTTCCTCGCCTGATTTGCTCAGGCAGCGAAACCGCCCAGATTTCGAATGGCCCCGCGCAAGTTCAGCCCAGAACGCACCATACTCCGGCTCCGATGCTTCCTGAGAATCAACCAGGAGACGGTGATGCTGACCCGCCACCTCGTCATTTCTGTAGCCGAACAATTCAAGAAAGGTGCCATTGGCGGCAAGAAAATATCCTTCCCGGTCAAATTCGACCAGAAGTTGCAATGCCTCCATTGCCCGTTGTAAGCGTGTCGTCATGCCATCAACCATAAGTCTACTCCCCGAGATGTAAGTTAAGAGTGTGCCCACTGCTTTGTGGGGAGTAACATGTTGTTGTTAATAATTTCTTTAAAAACGTTTGTCTTAATGACTCAAGCATGTTGGTCTGGCATAAATACTTGAGGAAATTGGAAGTTTTTCCTCTATTCGATTAAAGTGGTAGTGGGTCATTTTGAATAAACCGCTCGTGGTGAGCTCGGACAGAACCACGAGCCGCTCAACCCTTCGTCCAGCTCAGGGTGAGCGGCAAAATTTCAAAATGACCCACGACCAGCGCGCTTATTTTCTTGTTTTGTTCCCTTTGGCCTGCTACGCGGCAATCAAGAGGAACGCCGTCATGGAAAACACCGTCGCCCGAGGGGCGCGCCTGTCCTCCATCGATTGCCTGCGCGGCATCATCATGGTGATCATGGCGCTCGACCATGTGCGCGATTTCTTTCATGACGCCGCCACGCGCTTCGATCCGCTCGACCTCGATCTCAGCAATCCGGCGCTGTTCTTCACCCGCTTCGTCACCCACTATTGTGCGCCGGCCTTCGCTTTTCTGGCCGGCTGCGCCGGGCTCAGCCTGAACAGCGGGCGGCGCACCGGGCGCGACCTGCGCGCCTATCTGGCGACGCGCGGCGCCTGGCTGATCTTCCTGGATGCGACACTGGTCACGCTGCTGTGGACCTTCTCGATCCACCCCACGCCTGTCTTCGGGACCCCGGCATGGTCCGTGCTCGGTGTGCTGTGGGCAATCGGTTTCAGCATGATGATGCTGGCGCTGGTCTGCGCCCTGCCACGCGCTGCCATCGCCGCGATCGGATTGGCCATCGTCGCCGGCCACAATCTTTTCGACGCCGTGACGCCGGCGCAGTTCGGCGCGCTGGCACCGCTTTGGACCGCACTGCATGCTGGCGGGCCGGTGAACATGGGCGTCACCACCGTCCTGGTTTTCTACCCGGTGCTGCCATGGATCGGCATCGTGTTCCTCGGGTTCGGCGCCTCGCGCGTGTTTGCCTGGCCGCCGCTGGCGCGGCAGCGGGCGCTGCTGGCGCTCGGTGGCTTGTGCCTCGTGCTGTTCGTGCTGATCCGCGGGCTGAACGTCTACGGCGACACTACGCCCTGGCAGCTGCGCGACCATGGCCTGGGAACCTTCTATTCCTTCCTCAATGTGCAGAAATATCCGCCGTCGCTGGCTTATGCGCTGGTGACCCTGGGGCCGGCGCTGATCCTGCTGGCGCTGCTGGAACACGCGCGTGGCGCCTTCGTGGCGGTCATGGCCGCGATCGGCCGGGTGCCGCTGTTCTATTACCTGCTGCACCTGATGCTCATCCATCTGGTCGCCATGCTGGTCGACTGGGGGCAGGGATCGGCACTGGCAAAGGCCTCCGAGGCCTTCTGGTTGCGCAAGCCCGGCGACGGCCCCGCCTTCAGCCTTGGTGAGACCTATGCCGTGTGGATCGCGATCGTGCTGGCGCTTGCACCCGCCTGCCTGTGGTACGACAGCGTGAAGCGCCGCAGCCGCTCGGCTCTGCTCAGCTATTTGTGACCTTGAGCCTGGTCGTTTCAGATCAGCTCAATCGGAAACGATCATGGTCCAGCCCTGTCAAAGCCGACGGATAGCGCCTATGTCAGGCTAACGTCCGCCACGAGTTGACCCCATGTCTGCTGAAACCGACACCCCGCCCGCGCCCTCGCGCGGCAAGACCTTGCGCTTCTGGCGCGCTTCTGGCCGTACATCTGGGCCAAGGGCTCGCCGGAGCTGCGCTGGCGCATCTTCCTCGCCCTCGCGCTGATGCTTGCCGCCAAGGCCGCGACTCTGGCGACGCCGTTTTTCTGTCGCGCGCCGTCGATACGCTCGGCGCGCAGCCCCGGCCGTCACCGTCGCCATGGCGCTGACCGCCGGCTATGCGGCGATGCGGCTGATGTCGTCCGCGTTCCAGACCGTGCGCGATGCGATCTATGTGCGCGTCGGGCAAAGGGCGGTGCGGGCGCTGGCGCTCGATGTGTTCAAGCACCTGCACCGGCTGAGCCTGCGCTTTCACCTGGAGCGGCGCACCGGCGGCCTGACCAAGGCCATCGAGCGCGGCGCGAAGAGCATCGACGAGATGCTGTATTTCCTGGTGTTCAACATCGCCCCGACCTTCCTGGAGCTGGGGCGATCGCAGTCATATTCGGCGTGAAGTTCGGGCTGGGCACGGTCGCGATCACGCTGGCCTGCGTGGTGGCCTATGTCGCGTTCACCGCGCGTGTCACCGAGTGGCGCGCCGCCTTGCGCAAGCAGGCGGTCGACACGGATACCCGGCCTCGGCGCGCGCAGTCGACAGCCTGCTGAATTACGAGACAGTCAAATATTTCGGCAACGAAGCCCATGAGCATCGTCAATACGATGAAGCGCTGCGCCGTTACGAGGACGCCGCGACCAAATCCGACTCGTCGTTGGCGCTGCTGAATATCGGCCAGGGCGTCGTGACCTCGCTGTGCCTGTTCGGCGCCATGGCGCTGGTGATCCAGGGGTGGGCACGGGCCGGCACAGCGTCGGCGACGTCGTGCTGGTCTCGACGTTCCTGATGCAGTTGTTCCGGCCGCTCGACATCCTCGGCTGGGTATACCGCGAGATCAAGCAGGGTCTAATCGACATGGACTTCCTGTTCACCCTGCTCGACCGGCCGCTGGAAATCGAGGACGCGCCGGGTGCGCCGGACCTCGCGGTGCCCAGCGGCGCCGTGCGGCTGCGCGATGTGGTGTTCGCCTATGAGCCGCGCCGGACCATCCTCCACGGCCTCAGCCTGGAGATCCCGGCCGGGCATACGCTGGCGGTGGTCGGGCATTCGGGCGCCGGCAAATCAACGCTCAGCCGTATCCTCTACCGCTTCTACGACATCCAGTCCGGCAGCGTGACCATCGACGGGCAGGATATCCGCGCGGTCACACAGGAAAGCCTGCGCAAAGTCATCGGGATCGTGCCGCAGGACACGGTGCTGTTCAACGACTCGATCCGCTACAACATCGAGTATGGCCGGCCCGGTGCCAGCACCGCCGAAATCGAGCAAGCTGCCGCCCGGGCGCAGATCCACGATTTCATCCTGAGCCTCCCGGATGGCTATGAAACCGTGGTCGGCGAGCGCGGCCTGAAGCTTTCGGGTGGCGAGAAGCAGCGGGTGGCGATCGCCCGCACTCTGCTGAAGGACCCGCCGATCCTGATTCTCGACGAGGCGACGTCCGCGCTTGATACGCGCACGGAGCGGGAAATCCAGGCGGCGCTCGACGCGGCGATCATCAACCGCACGACGCTCATCATCGCCCACCGGCTGTCGACGGTGGTCAACGCCGACCGCATCATCGTCCTGCACGAGGGGCGGATCATCGAGGAAGGGGCGCACGCGGAACTGCTCGCGCGCAACGGCGTCTATGCCGATATGTGGCGCCAGCAGCAGGAGGCGGCGCTCGGCGAGGCCTTCGCGGCTGCAAATTAGCGTTCACCTTCAATTTCCTTGCCCTTGGTCAAGGTGACGGCTAAGCCCGACAGGCTTTTCCGCTCTTTGTTCTTACGGGTTTTTCGCCATGGCCGACCGGGTTCTGACCGCCCTTTACCCCGAGCACGCCGCGTTCGGCTTTTCGCGTGTGCAGCATCGCTTCGTGTACTTCAGCTACCTGAACAGTATCCTGCGCCCGGACATGACCGTCGTCGATCTGGGCCGGCCGCGACAAGTGGGAACGGATCGAAACCGGCTATCTGCGCACCTTGACCCGCCTCAAGGGCAAGGTCGCGAAGCTGATCGGCGCCGACGTTGACGAAGCGGTGCTGGAAAATCCGGTGGTCGACGAAGCCGTGACCCTGAGGATAGGGGCGTCATATCCGTTCGAGGCGGGCAGCATCGACCTCATCACCTCCTGGGCGACGCTTGAGCATATCGCCAACGCCGAGGAGACGGCGCGCGAGATCGAGCGCATCCTGAAGCCGGGCGGCTGGTTCTGTGCGTGGACTCCGAACAAATGGGGCTATGTCGGCATGGGCGCGCGGCTGATCCCGAACGCGCTGCACCAGAAACTGCTCGGTTTCTTCGCCCCGAAACGGGATGAGGTTGACACCTTCCGACTACCTACCGCATGAACACGATCCGTGACCTGAAGCGCCTGTTCCCGGAGAGCCGGTTCGAACACTTCAGCTACGTCCACAACGGCCCGCCATCCTACCACGCCAACAAGCTGTGGCTGGCCCGTTTCTGGCAGTTCTACGCATGGGCGACCCCGGCCAGCATGGGCCAGGGCCTCCATGTGTTCATCCGCAAGCGATAGCAGGCGGTTGAAAAGTCGCGGAGATACAGCCCCGCTTCGTCATCAACTCAGTTGAGCGTCTCTGATTTTGGCGTTTGCGATGTTGATGAGTTTTCGCATGACGGCGGTAATGGCGACGATTGGTTTTGCCGCTCACCCTGAGCTGGACGAAGGGTTGAGCGGCTCGTGGTTCTGTCCAAGCTCACCACGAGCGATTTATTCAAAATGACCCACTACCCTGCCTCGCGATGACGCGTGGTTCAGCCTAAAGTCATCAGTCTCTAGAGCCTGATCGGTTGAGGTTGAAGCATATGTGCTTCAACCGAGGGCGTGAATCAGGCTCTTATCAACAATTTAGACCATGATTCACGTTTCAGATTGATTCAATCTGAAACGATCAAGGTCTAGGTAAGGGTTTCCGTTTAATCTTTGTTAACGGTGGCGCGCGCACAATAGCAGCATGCCGATTTCCTTCGATTCTGGCGGTCTTTCCGGTTCGCTCCGCACCTACGACACGGGGCGGGTGCAGGCGCGCGCACAGGATCAGGCGCTCGCCGCCGCCAGCCTCAGCGCGGCGAATACCAGCGGCCCGACCCAGCGGGTCAATGCAACGCCCGTCGCCGCGCGGACCCAGGGCGACCGCGAGCAGGCCGCCGATCAGCGCCGGCGTGACCTGGACGGCGCCGTGACCCGCGAAAGCCCGACGGGGCGGCGGCCGAAATTCGTCGCCAAGGGCCAGTCGGTCAATCTGCTGGTTTGAGCTTCTGCCAGCATTTCCTTGTTGGTTAATCCATGCTGCGTCCGCTAAAGGCGCTGGCAGAGTGAATCCCCGGATGATGCCGCCATGGCGCACCGGTGGAGACGCAATTGTTCGACGTAGGAAGCGCATGTCAGTTCTTGTCACCGGCGCCGCCGGCTTCATCGGCTACCACACGGCGGCGCGCCTGCTCGCCCGCGGCGAGACCGTCATCGGCCTCGACAATCTGAACGATTATTACAGCGTGCAGCTAAAGCGGGACCGCATCGCGGACCTAGAGGCGCGCCACCACAACGGCTTCACCTTTCTGCATACGGACTTCGCAGACTTCGAGGCGCTGAAGCAGGCGCTCGCGCCGCACCGGATCACCGGCATCGTTCACCTGGGCGCGCAGGCCGGCGTGCGCTACTCCATCGACAATCCGCACGCCTATGTGCAGTCGAACCTGGTCGGCCACCTGAACGTCATGGAAATCGCCCGTCACGCCGATACGGTCGATCACCTGGTCTATGCCTCCTCTTCCTCGGTCTATGGTGCCAATCCGCTGGGCGATGGCGGCTTCGCGGTCGAGGACCGGGTCGACCAGCCGATCTCGCTTTACGCCGCGACCAAGAAAGCGGACGAGCTGATGAGCGAGACCTACGCCCATCTCTATCGCCTGCCGCAGACCGGCCTGCGCTTCTTCACCGTTTACGGGCCATGGGGTCGCCCGGACATGGCGATGTGGCTGTTCACGAAGGCGATCCTGGCTGGCGCGCCGATCTCGGTGTTCAACAACGGCGACATGCGCCGCGACTTCACCTTCATCGATGATATCGTCACCGGCGTGGTCGCCTGCCTGGACAATCCGCCACCGGACGACGGCCAGACCAAGGCCGGCGGCTCGCTCAGCCCGCACCGGGTGTACAACATCGGCAATCACCGCTCGGAAGAGCTGATGCACATGATCGATGTGCTGGAGCAGACGATCGGCATCAAGGCGATACGCAACCTCCAGCCGATGCAGCCCGGCGACGTGAAGGAAACCTATGCCGACGTCTCGGCGATCAGCCGTGATCTCGGCTTCGCGCCGACCACGCCGATCGAGGCGGGCATCCCGCGTTTCGTCGAATGGTATCGCCGGTATCACGGCGTTTGATAGTTTTTCCCGGCCTCGATGGGGCCTTATTGATCCTCTGGAGTTAGCCTTATGCAGATCGTGATGGTGGGTTCGGGTTACGTCGGTCTGGTGTCCGGCGTCTGCTTCGCCGATTTCGGCCACAAAGTCGTGTGCGTCGACAAGGACGCCGGCAAGATCGAAGCGCTGCGCAAGGGCGAAATTCCGATCTACGAGCGGGTCTCGATGCGCTGGTCGCGCAGAACCTCGAGGCCGGGCGGCTGTCGTTCACCACTGATCTGAAAACGGCGGTGGCGCAGGCCGATGTGGTGTTCATCGCAGTCGGCACGCCGTCGCGGCGCGGCGACGGCCACGCCGACCTCTCCTACGTGTATGGCGCCAGCAAGGAGATCGCGGAAGCCGTGCAGGGCTTCACGGTGGTCGTCACCAAGTCGACCGTTCCTGTCGGCACCGGCGACGAAGTGGAGCGCATCATCCGCGAAACCAACCCGGCCGCGGACGTCGCCGTGGTCTCCAACCCGGAATTCCTGCGCGAGGGTGCGGCGATCAGCGACTTCAAGCGCCCGGACCGCATCGTCGTCGGCATCGAGGACGAGCGCGCCCGCGAAGTGATGAACGATGTCTACCGGCCGCTGTTCCTCAACGCCGCGCCGATGCTGTTCACGGCGCGGCGCACCTCGGAGCTGATCAAGTACGCGGCCAACGCGTTCCTGGCGATGAAGATCACCTTCATCAACGAAGTCGCCGATCTGTGTGAAATGGTGGGCGCGAACGTTCAGGATGTCGCGCGCGGCATCGGGCTGGACAACCGCATCGGGGCCAAGTTCCTGCATGCTGGGCCAGGCTATGGCGGCTCCTGCTTCCCGAAGGATACACTGGCGCTGGTCAAGACCGCGCAGGATTTCGGCACGCCGATCCGCCTTGTGGAAACCACGGTCGCCGTCAACGATCAGCGCAAGCGCGCCATGGCCCGCAAGGTCATCAACGCGTGCGGCGGGAATGTGCGCGGCGAGACCATCGCGGTGCTGGGCCTGACCTTCAAGCCGAACACCGACGACATGCGCGAGGCACCGTCACTGTCCATCATCCAGGCGCTGCAGGACGCCGGCGCAGATGTGCGCGCCTACGATCCTGAAGGGATGGAGAACGCCCGCAAGCTGCTGGACAACGTGCATTACGGTCGCAGCCCTTACGATGTCGCAGAAGGTGCCTCGGCGCTGGTGATCGTCACCGAGTGGGATGCATTCCGGGCGCTCGACTTCGACCGCATCAAGCAGGCGATGAAGCAGCCGATCGTCGTCGATCTGCGCAACGTCTATCGCCGCGAGGAAATGGCGCGCCATGGCTTCCGTTACCTGACGATCGGTCGTCCGCAGGAAGAAATCCTGCCCTGAAGACGGCCGTATGACAGAAGCGTAATCCCGCTGACAGCCAATCCGGATTGATCCGGGAGAATTCTTATTCGCCTTCATCCCCGAGCAGGTGCTCGGTCAGGATTTTGAATTTGGCGATATCGAGCGGCTTGGTGATATAGCCGTTGCACCCGGCATCAAGCGCATTGGTGCGCGCACGGGATGTCGCGTCCGCGGTTACGGCGATGATCGGCGTGTTGCGCCCGCGCGCAAGCTCGCGGATGCGTCTGGCGGCATCATAGCCCGAGAGCCCCGGCAGATTCACGTCAAGATAGATGAGGTCGTAATCCTTGCGCGAAAGCTGCTCTATGCCCTCTTCGGCAGATGCCCTGACGTCGACGCTCCAGCCCCAGAGGAAATTGACAATATCGCTCAGCAGCCGCGCGTTGACCGGCTGATCCTCAATGTAAAGGACAGTGCGCGGTCGTTCTGCCATCGCTACAGCTCCACCGTGAATGTGGTGCCCTTGCCCGGCGTGCTCCTGTAATTGATCCGGCCACCCAGTTGCGCAACCAGATCGCGCACGATCGTCAGGCCGAGCCCGCTTCCAGGCACCACGCTACCCTGCGCCTGCCCCCGTTCGAACCGATTGAAAATCTTGTCGCCCATGCTTTCATCGATCCCGATGCCGTTATCCTGCACCATAATTTTCTTGATGTCCGCATAGACTTCGCTGGTCACCAGAACCTTGCCGCCGGGCCGGTTGTACTTGACGGCGTTGGAGATAAGATTTTCGAATATCGAGCGCAGATGCGCGGGCTGAGCAGTGATGCACACAGCAGGCGTAACGTCGTTGACGATTATCACGTCGAACTCTCGCGCCATGGGATTGAGCACGGAAATCGTCTCCTGAACCAGGACGCGCATATCGACGGGTCTCACCTGAGAGTCGCGAACAATATACTCATCCTCCGCATACGAGAGGATCGTATTGATCTTGTCCAGCAATCGGCTGCTGTTTTCCGAAATGATATCCAGATAGGTCGTCATGGTTTCGCTGACGGCGGCGTTCATCTTCATGAGCTGGGCATAACCCAGAATTGCGTTCAGTGGCGTGCGCAGCTCGTGGCTCATGGTCGAGAGGAACACCGACTTGGCGCGCGCGGACTCCTGCGCTTCATCGAGCGCGCGGATCATGGCCGTGATGTCTGTTCGCACTCCGATATAGCGCTCCAGCTCGCCACCCGGGCTCATCTGTGGGATATAGCTGGCGTCGATCCAGTAATCTTCGCCCGTCTTGGTCTTGTTATGGACGATGCTGCGCCAGATTTCCCCAGCCTGAAGCTTTTCCAGGCGTGCTGGATGTACTCCTCGCTGTGGTGCATGGACATGAGGGTGCGATGCGGCTGATTCAGAAGCTCGTCGCGCGACCATCCGGAGATTTCACAAAGCTTGTCATTCACATAGGTCAATTTGCCTTCATTATCGCTGATGCTGACGATGCAGTGCTGGTCAAGCGCTGCAGATTTGAAGTTCAAATCACGCCAGGCCTTTTGCAATTTCTGGTCAGACTGCAGCCGCTCGAGCTGCGCTTCAATGTTGAGCGCCAGCATACGCAGGATGACAATCTTCTGCGCGCGTTCTTCCGGTTTGAGGGGTTTGGTGTCGATACAGGCAAAATTCCAATGGTCTGGCCGTGCGAGTCAAGCAGCGGCGTGCCGATGTAGGATTCAGCTCCCAAGGTTTTCAGATATTCATCTTCAGGAAATTTCATGCAGACGGCGCTGAAATAACTGCACAAACTTTCCGTATAAACGTTCTCGCAAGGTGAGCCGGCGCGCTTGTAGGATATATTCGGCTGGACTTCGCCATCGCGCAGAAGGATCAGCGTCTTGAAACTGTCGCCCCGCTCCGCCGACAACGTGGACACCAGTATCGTGTCGGCATTCAGTAGTTTTGACGCCCCTAGGGCAATTTCACGTAAATAATCTTCAGAATGACGTCGCGTACTCGGTGATACGAGATCAAGGGCCGCGAAGATTTCTTGCGGTATACTCAAGCAACTCTCCCCGCAACTGGCGCCAATCACTGTGACTTGCTCTGGTGGAGCCATGGCACAAGAAAAACATTTTCAGTTCCAGCATGCGGCGCACTTGATCTGTGTTTAGCATGTAACCCAATGAAGGTAAAGGTTACGGCTTGCTGAACAGAACCAGTCGATTTGGTATTTGTCAGAAGCAGCGGCCGATCGATCATGATGAGATCAGCCCCGCATGATGCTGGGCAGTCTTGCGAGCGCCGCCGCCGCGTCATAGGCTGCTCCCGGGATGGGAGATCGGCATGGCGACGCAACCTGCGGACAGGACTCAGGAACAAGTTGATCCGGATGCGGGCTGGAGCCTGCCGGCCTGGCTGTATCATGACTCGGAATATTTTGCCGTCGAGATGGCGCGGGTCATCCGGCCGGCCTGGCAGGTGGTGTGCCACCTGAACGACATCCCCAAAGCCGGCGACTGGCATACGCTCGACTATCTGGGCGAGAGCGTGCTGGTCGTGCGGGCGAGGATGGCGCGGTGCGCGCGTTCGCCAATGTCTGCCGGCACCGTGCCTCCCGGCTGGTCGACGGCAACAGCGGCTGTGCGAAGAAGCTGGTCTGCCCCTACCACGCCTGGACCTACGATCTGGATGGCCGGCTGACCGGCGTGCCCATGCGCAGCGATTATCCGGGGCTCGAGATGGGGCGTCATGGCCTGGCGCCGTCGAACTGGAGGTCTGGCGCGGATTCATCTTTGTGCGCCTGGAGAATGGCGGCCCATCGGTCGCCGAAATGATGGCGCCTTACGATCATGAAGTCGCACCGTATCGGTTCGAGGACCTGCAAGCCCTTGGCCGCGTGGTGATGCGCCCGCGCGCGGTCAACTGGAAGAACGTCGCCGACAATTATTCGGATGGCCTGCACATTCCCGTCGCGCATCCCGGTCTGACCCGGCTGTTCGGGCGCGGCTATGCGATCGAAGCGAACGACCATGTCGACAAGATGTGGGGCGGGCTGATCGAACGCGAGTCCGTCAACCTCTCCGAGCGGCTGTATCAACGCCTGCTACCGCCGGTCGCGCACCTGCCGCCGGAGCGGCAGCGGCTGTGGACCTATTTCAAGCTCTGGCCGAACGTCGCGTTCGACATCTACCCGGATCAGGTGGATTTCATGCAGTTCCTGCCGGTTTCGCCGACCCAGACGCTGATCCGCGAAATCGCCTATGTGTTGCCGGACGACCGGCGCGAGATGAAGGCTGCGCGCTACCTCAACTGGCGCATCAACCGGCAGGTCAACCGCGAGGATACGGCGCTAATCGCGCGCGTGCAGCAGGGCATGGCGTCCAGCAGCTATACGGTGGGGCCTCTGGGAACCAGCGAAGTCTGCCTGCGCAGCTTCGCGCGCAAGCTGCGCGCCCTCATTCCGGAGGCGCGCCTGCACCATCCGCCGGCGCCCGGCTGGAGCCGGCGACCCGGCATCCACGCACACGCCTGAAAATGAATGTCACCAGGGGACCCTACCTATGCAACGCACCGACGCGCTGATCATCGGCGGCGGCCATAATGGCCTCGTCTGCGCTTTTACCTGGCGCGCGCCGGACTGAAGGTGCGGGTGCTGGAGCGGCGCGCGGTCGTCGGCGGCGCGGCCGTGACCGAGGAGTTTCACCCCGGCTTTCGCAATTCGACCGCGAGCTACACGGTCAGCCTGCTGCGGCCCAAAGTCATCGCGGACATGCGGCTGGCGGACTATGGCTACCGCGTGATCGAGCGGCCGATCTCCAACTTCTTCCCGCATCAGGATGGCGGGTACCTGAAGCTTGGCGGCGGGACGGCGCGCACGCAGGCGGAATTCGCCCGCTTCTCGCCCAAGGACGCCGAGGCTTTTCCCGCCTATTCCGACGCGCTGGAGCGGGTGGCCGAGGTCTTGCGGGATCTTGCGCTGAAAACGCCCCGAACGCCGGCGGCGGCCTGCAGGCGCTGGTCGCTGCAGCGACCCAGGGCGGCGCCTGGCCGGCATGTCGCTGGAAGACCAGCGCGATGTGCTGGACCTGTTCGTCAAGAGCGCGCGCGACTTCCTCGATGCCTGGTACGAGAACGACTATGTGAAAGGCGCATTTGGCTTCGACGCGGTGGTCGGCAACTTTGCCAGCCCGGACGCGCCGGGGTCTGCCTATGTGCTGCTGCACCATGTCTTCGGCGAGGTGAACGGCAAGAAGGCGCCTGGGGCACTGCGTCGGCGGCATGGGGACGATCACGCAGGCCATGAGCAAGGCGTGCCTGGCGGCCGGAGTCGAGATCAGCCTGGAAGCGCCGGTCGAGAAGCTGCTGGTCAGCGGTGGACGCGCCGTCGGCGCGCGGCTGGAAGGCGGCCAGGAGGTCTTTGCGGACATCGTTGCCGCCAATGTCGGCCCGGCGCTGCTCTACCGCCGGCTGGTCGATGCCAGCGATCTGCCCGCGGATTTCCGCCGGCGCATGGACCAGTTCAAATGCGGCTCCGGCACCTTCCGCATGAACGTGGCGCTGAGCGAGCTGCCAGACTTCAGTTGCCTGCCCGGCAAGGACCCGGCCGAGCATCATCAGAGCGGCATCATCATCGCCCCGACGCTCGACTACATGGACCGCGCCTATACCAGTGCGCGTGCCGACGGCTGGTCGGCCGAACCGGTGATCGAGATGAAGATCCCGTCCGTCGTCGACGACAGCCTGGCACCCAAAGGCGCACACGTCGCCAGCCTGTTCTGCCAGCATGTGTGCCCTGAACTTCCGGACGGCCGCTCCTGGGACGAGGAGCGCGAGCGCGTCGCCGACCACATGATCGAGACCGTCAACCGCTATGCCCCAATTTCAAAGCGGCGGTCGTCGGGCGGCTCGCCCTGTCGCCGCTCGATCTGGAGCGGCGGTTCGGGCTGATCGGCGGTGATATCTTCCACGGCCGCATGTCGCTGGATCAATTGTGGGCGGCGCGGCCGCTGCTCGGCTTTGCCGACTATCGCACGCCGATCCGTGGGCTGTACCTGTGCGGGTCCGGCGCGCACCCGGGTGGCGGCGTCACCGGCGCGCCGGGGCATAATGCGGCGCAGGAAATCCTAGCGGACCGCAGTTTCCTTGGCC
The DNA here is from genome assembly GCF_005144965.1 of Hankyongella ginsenosidimutans. Lineage (GTDB taxonomy): Bacteria > Pseudomonadota > Alphaproteobacteria > Sphingomonadales > Sphingomonadaceae > Hankyongella > Hankyongella ginsenosidimutans. The sequence continues at coordinate 664,274 of NZ_CP039704.1, read as the reverse complement.
GGTTGCTGCGCCGGGCCTGATTTCACCATGAACAGGTAGAGCGGCAGTCCGGCAAGCACGAGTGCTGCGCCCCAGCCAACGGCTTCCAGCCCTGCGCCGAACACTGTCCACACGGAATAGACGAACGCCACCAGCACGATGGCCCGGAAGCCAAGCCGGCGACGAGCCGGCCGCCGGCGATCAGCCGGGCGGCGGCCAGCGCCACGCCGACATACATGACCAGCGTGATGGCGGACGAGAGCAGGATCATGAACTCGAACAGCCCGGCCATCGAGCGGCTGTAATTCAGCAGTACCGCCGCAGTCAGCAAGCCACTGGAGACCAGATGAGCAACCACCGGCGCTCCGGTCGGCGAACTGCGGGCCATGGGGATGGCATCACGCCGTCCTTCGCCATGGCATGCGGTACCTCGGCCTGCACCAGGATCCAGCCGTTGAGCGCGCCAAGCGCCGAGATCGCGCCCGCCGCCGCCACCAGCAGCGCCCAGTCGCCGCCGACATAGCGCGCCACAAAATCCGCAAACGGGGCGGCTGACTGCGCGGTCTGGTCTGCGGGCAGCATGAGTACCACTGCTGAGCAGACGAACAGATAGATCGCCCCGGCCAGCGCCGTGCCGATCAGCGTCGCGCGCGGCACTGTGCGCTCGGGGTCGCGCACCTTGTCGGCCGGCACCGTCGCTGTTTCGATGCCGAGCATGGCCCAGAGCGCCAGGATCGCCGCCGTGTTGACCTGGCCGAGGCTCAGGTCTCCGGCATCGAACGGGGCCAGCGGCGACGGGCTTGCCGTGGTCAGGACAACAGCCGCGATCCCGAACACGGCGACCAGGGGCACCAGCTTCAGCACCGTCGTCACCATCTGTACGCCGCCCACCGCGCGCACACCACGCAGGTTGATCGCAGTCAGCAGCCACACGATCGCGACTGCACCCAACGAAGCCATATCGGCCAGACCCGGCACCAGCCGGCTGAGGTAGCTGACGGCGGCGATGGCGATAGCGGCGTTGCCGGTCCACAGCGAGATCCAGTAGGCCCAGGCGACCATGAAGGCGGGTGGTCTCCCGAACGCTTCCCGCGTGAACGCATATGGCCCACCGGCCGACGGAAAGGCGCGTGCCAGCCGGGCGAAGACCGCCGCCATGCACAGCGTGCCGGCGATGGTCACCAGCCAGCCGAGCACCGAATTCCAGCCCAGCGGGGCGAGGCTCGCCGGCAGCAGGAACACGCCGGAGCCGATCATCGAGCCGACGACCAGCGCCAGCGCCATCCAGAAGCCCATGGTCTGCGCCGGCGCCGGGCTTTTGTCGCTCATGCCCAGCCGTAGGCCCGGCGCAGCAGGTTCTGGAAGTGCCAGACTCCAGCCTCCCGCCGCGGCGACAGACGACCAGGCCGATAGACGCCGGATGCCAGCGCCTTCTGCACCTGGAGGCATATGGCGACATCCTCTTGCTGGATCTGGGCCGTGAACGTCAGGTCGGCCTCGACCCGCGCCTGCACGTCGTCCTGGTCGAGGTAATAGAAATCAAAATCGACAGCGCAGCGATCCGGCCCGAGCGGCGTCACGACATTCACCTGCAACCGGCCGGGCATGATGTTGAGCATGAAGTTGGGGTAGACGAAGTAATACAGCGCCTCGCCCGCGCCATAGGCGTCGCCCGCGCCGGAGACCGGGGCATATTGCAGCGAATACCATGGCGCGAGCGTGCTGTTGTACTCGGCGTAGCTGACCACCCGCGCCAGGTCCGGGTGGACGAACGGCAGGTGATAGCCCTCAAGGTAGTTGTCGATGTAGACCTTCCAGTTGCAGGCGATCTCGTCGCGCCAGTGCCGGCGATGGGCCATCGGCGCAAGCTGGGTCGGGGCCATGCGCGCCTCGATCCCGTCCAGAATCTCCTCGAGCGGCGGCGCATCCGCGCCGAGGCAGACGAAGACGAACCCCTGCCACACGCCGACCCGCACCGGCTCGAGCGCCAGCTCTGCCGCTGTAAAGCCCTCGGCATCGTCCATCTCGGCGGCGACCTTCAGCCGGCCGTCGAGTCCGTAGAGCCAGCCATGATATCTGCAGCGCAGCGCACGTGCGCCCTTGCCGTCGCAGGCGGCCAGTGGTCCGGCGCGGTGCCGGCAGACGTTGTGGAATGCCTGCACCGAACCGTTCGGCTGGCGCACGACCAGCACCGGCACGCCCGCAATCTCGCGCGCCAGATGGTCGCCCGGGCCGGCGATCTCGGCAGCCGATCCGACCAGTTGCCAGGACTGGCGGAACACGCGCGCCTGTTCGATCGCCGCCCAGTCCGGGTGGACATAGGGTTCGACGACAAGCGCGCGCGCTTGCGTGAGCGGCAGGGCGGGGTCAGCAGAGGCCGCGTGTCCGCCCGCCCTGACGGTCATCAGAACTTCTGCCCGAACCGGAACCCGAACATGCGCGGGCGGGTCGGGATGATGTTCACCCGGCCGCCGCACACCTGCTCGGCGCACTGGGTAAAGCGGTTGAGTTCGGCGCGCTCGTCGAAGGCGTTGTCCAGGAAGAATTCGGCGGTCAGGTTGTCGCGCTTGAAGCCGAGCGAGAAATTCACGAGGTCATAGGTGCCCTGCGGGCGGACAATATCCGCCTCGACCCGGCGAAGGTCCGACTTGCTGGAGCTTTGGTGGGTATAGTTGAGCTGCAGGAACGGCTCCGTCTCGCCCCAGTTGAACTCATAACGCAAGGTCGCGTTGCCCTTGAAGCGTGGCACTTCGGGCAGGCGCGCGCCGCTCACCGCCAGCTCGGCACCGGGGCAGTTGGTCTCGGCGCCCCATCCGGGCGCGTGAAGCCGCAGTAGTTTTCCGTCAGGACCGAGTCGGTGAACGCCATACCCCCGCGAACGTCAGGCCGGGCGCAAGGGTCGCCTGCCAATCGGTCTCGAACCCGCGAATGCGGGCGTTGCCGGCATTGGTGATGACGGTCAGGCCGTTTTGGCCAAGGAACGGAAACTGGAAGTCCTTCCAATTCGACCAGTAGAAAGCGCCGTTCCAGCGCACGCGGCGGTCCAGCCAACTGGTCTTGAACCCGACTTCGTAGTTGACGAGGAAGTCGGCGTCATAGGGTACGCCACCGCGCCGGTTGATGCCGCCGGGGCGGAACCCGCGCGACCAGGTGAAATACACCAGCTTGTCGGGGTCGAGCTTGTACGTGGCGTTGATCTTCTGAGTGACGTTGACCTCGTTCTGGGAGCTGTCGATGTTGGTGCAGGGCGAATTGGGTACGGAAGGCGGCCGCAGCGAGCCATCCGGCAACCGGCAGGCTGCCACACCCGTCCCGCCGCTGAAACCTTCCCGAAACCGAAGAAACCGCGCAGGAGTTGTTGTAATAGAAGACCCGAACCCCGCCGGTCAGGGTGAGGTTATCGAGCAGATCGTAGCTGAGTTCGCCGAAGGCGGCATAATCCCGGTCGATCCGCCTTTGCTGCGTCAGCCAGAGCGTATCATCAAAGCCGGGGACCTCGATTGCATCGGCGAGATCGTCGACGACATATTCCTGGGTGATGTCATCGACCTGGCGCTGGTAGAACAGGCCACCGACAAAGCGGAACCGCTCCGCCGACGGTGAGCTGATCCGCAGTTCCTGGCTCAGCTTGGTGAACCGCTCCCGGCCACGTATGCTCTGCGATGGATCGATGATCTCACCGTCATTGTTGTAAAGTGTATAGCCAGCCAGCGAATCGTAAAAATACGAGTAATCCGAATAATCCGCGCGCGATTGCGCATCGCGCTGGAAGAAGGAGCCGGCGTAGGTCAGGTCGAATGCGCCGATTTTGCCCTCGATCGTCAAGGCTGCCTGATAGAAACGGTCCCGTGCACGCTCCGGCGCATAGTGGGATATGTTCAGATCGCCGTCATCGGCTGAATAGGCGAAAAACCCGTGCTGCAGCTGCTGCTGCGCGAGCAGAGAAGGCGTCACCGTCCAGTTGTCATTGAGGTCGATCTTCAGCGCGACCCGCCCGCCGTAGGTCACGACATCGTTGTAATCATCCTCGGCGAACTCGGCATTGTTTTGCTGAATGGGCACATTGGTCTGCCCATTATCGATCGCCGCCTGTGTCGAGGACGGGAACACCCGAGTCGTCTCGACATTGTCGATGTAGCCGCCGTCGCGCTTGTACCAGCCGACGAGACGGATTGCCGTGCGGTCGTTGATCGGCTGGTTGTAGTAACCCTGCACCGAGCCGCCGACGCCACCGCCGTCGATCTTGTTAAGTTCCAGGTCATAGCCGCCCTCGACCTTGTCGAGTTTCGGCTTGTTGGTGATGATGCGGATGGTGCCGGACTGCGAACTGGCGCCGAACAGCGTCCCCTGGGGACCGGCTAGCGCTTCGACCCGCTCGATGTCATAGAAATTGACGTCGACCGGCCCGAGGATGGTGGTGATCGGCTGCTCGTCGAGATAGACACCGACGCTTGGCAGCGAGGCGGAGTGGTTGCCGTCGCCGCCGCTGGAGACGCCGCGGATGTAGATAGTCGTCGCCCCCGGCGCCGAGGTGTCGTAGGAGACGCTGGGCAACAGGCGGGCGACATCCTGGAAGTCCGTGACGCCCTGCTTCTTCAAGGCCTCGGTGTTGAACGCCTGAATGCTGATCGGCACGTCCTGCAGGCGCTCGGCGCGCCGCGTCGCCGTCACCACGATTTCCTCAAGCAGCATTTCATCCGCCGCCTGCTGCGCATGAGCGGCGGTTGTGGCGAGCGCCGTGCTGGAGAGCAGGAGGACAGCTCCAGCCGACACCATACAAGTGTCGTGGAATCGAAGTTCGCTCCACCACGATATCGGGCGATCAAGCGAACTTCGATTCTGAAAACGACACGAGAAATAATATCTTGCTCGTGTCCTTTTCGAATCTGAAATCCAACCATGCCTGATATTGGGTGTAACGGATTTCAGATTCGAGACACTGGCCCTGGAATTCAGGTTTGTCATAACAGAAAAATTCCCCGTCGTTGTCGATCCATCGCATGGCGATGCGAGACGCCACTCGTGTCCCTAATCTGAAATCCTGCACACCAAACGTCAGGCCCGGTTGGATTTCAGATTCGGGATACGCGTATGCTATTGTTTTTAGTGTCGTATTCTATCTCAAAGTTCGCGCAGAGGCTGGCACTTCAGCCAGGCGAACTTTGAAATTACGACACAAGCTCTCCACTTTATCCTCCCGTGGATTTTTATGCCGCGTAGCAACAAACAGCGTCGACCCCAATGCTAAGCGCGAAGATTGTTACCCGTAAAGGCGGATGTGAGGGCGGTAAATTTTCAGGGCTGGGTGTTGCAACCTTGCCGCATCATACGGGGTAGCCGGTGAGTGCCGGACCCAGCGCTGCCTTGAGCGGGTCGAGATAGGGTTCGAACGCACGCCACTGGTCGACGCCGTCACTGTAGATCGGGCGGCGCACCTGCTCGGAACTGGCGGTGCGCACCGCGCGCTCGTTCTCGAAAAGCGCAGGCAGCCGGGCTCGAACGGCAGCCTGCAGGCGTCCAGCAGGGCGCGCACCTCCATCTCGAAGTTCTCGATCATCCGCTCGTAGTAGACGCGGTGCACCCGCCCTGGCAGCACCGCATCGAAGTGGGCCATCAGGTCCACATAATCCCGATAATAGTGCCCGATATCCTCCAGGCTGTACGTGAAGGCCTGGCCGCGCGCGAAATGCTGCTTGAAGCCCGAGAAGCAGCAGCCGAGCGGGTGCCGCCGTGCATCGACGATGATGGCATTCGGCAGCATCAGATGGATCAGCCCGACATGCTGAAAGTTGTTGGGCATCTTGTCGATGAAGCGCGGCTTGTCCGTTTTGCGCTGCACCCGCGTGCGCTCGAGATACTCGCGGCCGAGTGCGGCGAAATCCTCCGGCGACAGTTCGGCGAGCATTTCCGGGTAACGGGTCGGGTCGTGCGCGCGCTTGCGGCCGCCGAGCCGGGTGGCGAGCGCTATTACGTCCGGCAGCTCGTGCGTGCCCTCCACGGCTGAGTGGCTGGCGAGGATCTGCTCGATCAGGGTCGAGCCGGCACGCGGCAGGCCGACGATGAAAATCGGGTCCGGCGCGTCGTGGCCCCAGCCCGTGCGCGCTGCGAAAAACGCCGGCGTGAACGTTGCGGCCGACCGCTGCAGATGACGGGTGGTCTCGTCGGCGCGGTAGTCGAGCTGCTCGCGCCGCCAAGCGTTCGCCTGCGCATAACAGGCGAAGGCCTGCGCGCTGTCGCCGGCATCTTCCAGCGCCTTGCCGAGCGCGAAGGCCAGATGGAAGCGGTCTTCGGGCGGGAGCTGCTCGCCCGTGTCCAGCGCCGCGCGCATGGCCGCGATCTGTTCTGGCGTGAAGGCGAAGGTCTTGAGGTTGGCAAGGCTCCACCAGACTTCGCCAAAGGTCGGCGCTTGCGCGATGGCGCGCAGATAGGCGGCCTCGCACGCAGCGCGACGGCCGAGCGTCTTCAGCGCATGGCCATAGCTCATCCAGACCTTGGGCTGGTTCGGGAAATCACCCAGCAGGCGCTCATAAAGGTCGGCGGCCCCGGCATACTCGCCGACATGACTGAGCGCGGCCGCCTTCAGGCTGAGATAGCCCGGGTTGTTCGGCTCCTCGGCCAGCAGCTGCTCCAGATGCGCCAGCGCCTCGGCCGAGCGGTTGCGCCGGTGCAGCACGAGCGCCAGATTGTAGCGCGCGGGTGCGAAATCCGGGGTCAGTTCGAGCGCGCGGGACAGCAGGTGTTCGGCATCTTCGTAGCGGCTGAGCCGGGTGCCGAGTTCGGCCAGCATGCGGATTGCCGCGACATCGTTCGGGCTGCGCTTCAGATAATCGCGCAGCAGACTTTCGGCGGGGGCGAGCTTGCCCTCGTTGAGCAGGGCGGCGGCTTCCAGAAGCTGAGGATTCTTCAAGGCGGCGGTGAGCGATTGGCTGTGTGCCGCCTGCGCGCCGGCATGATCGCCGGTCAGCTCGAGCAGATTGCCAAGCGCGGTCCAGGCGCTTGCCCGCTCCGGGTCCAGCGCGACCGCACGCCGCAAACAGGCAACGGCGTCCTCTGCCTTGCCTTGCGCCGCCAGCAGGCGCCGCGCTCGAGCACCGGCGCTGCCCACAGCGGAAATTGCGCCGCCAACTGCGTGAGCGCGGCCGCCGCATCGTCCTGTCTTCCCAGCGCACGCAGAGCCTTGGCCTGGATGAGGCGCGTGCGCGGCTCGTCCGGCACGACAGCGAGGATTTCCTGCGTCTGCTCAAGCGCCAGTTCGGGGCCTCGCGCAGCAAGCGGTTCGCCTGCGCGAGCGCCTCGTCGAGTGCCGCGGGCATCGTTGTGAGTACTTCCTGTCGCCATGCCGTAGGGGTTGCGAAATGTCAGCCCGGCGTCAAGTCTTGTGCGCGTTGCTTCTCGTGACCCGAATCTGAAATCGGTTGCGCTCGATATCAGGCGCGGTTTGATTTCATATTCGAAAAGGGCACTAGACCAGGGACAAGGTGCATGCAGCACCTGTATGGACGAAACGGCTGCGCGGGAAGGCCGAGACGTTCGCCGCCGATTGCAAGGCATCCAAGCTCGCGTCGTCGCGCTCTGGGTGGTGATGCGCCAGCCAGAGCAGCGGCACGCTGGCCCGGTTGGCGAGCTCGACCCCGGCCTCCCAGGTCGAATGGCCCCAGCCGCGATGACCGTCCATTTCCTCTTCTGTGTAGGTGGAGTCATAAATCACCATATCCGCGTCTTGGATATTGGCGACCAGCGCATCGTCCAGCGGCGAGCCATGCTCATGGTCCGTTACATAACAGACCGCGCAGCCGGCCGCATCTATCCGGAACCCGTAGGCACCACCCGGATGATTGACCGGAAAAGCGCACACGCGAAGGCCACCTGCGACAGGCAGGGAGCATCCGGCGCATACTGGACCACGCGGATCGACGCAGGCATCTCGGCAAGCGCGACCGGGAACAGCGGCGGTTCAAGCAGCAGGTGCGCCGCCGCGCCGGGAGGACCCTCTGGCACCCAGAGCACGATCGGCCGCCCGGCTTGCCAGAACGGCGCAAATTGCGTGAGCCCGACCACATGATCGATGTGGCCGTGCGAGAGCAGGATATGGGTCTCGCGGCCGTCCATCGCATCGCCGAGCGCCTTGATGCCGGTCCCGGCGTCGAGAATCAGGCGCCGATCGCCAGCCAGCACTTCGAAGCACATGGTGTCGCCACCATAGCGGGAGAAGCGGATGCCGGGCGACGGGAAGGTCCCGCGCGCACCCCAACACCGGACAGTCAGGCTCGACATCAGGCGATCACCATGAGATCGAACTCCCCGTCGATGCCGGCGATACGACGCGCGGGGCGCACGTCCAACGGGTGCTTGAACCCCTGCTCGTAGGCAAGCACGTAGGTTTCTGCCGTCGTGAGACCACGCACCTGCTCGGCCTTGGTCTGCTTTTCCAGCTTGGCTGCAAGATTCACGGCATCGCCGAGCACTGTATATTCCAGCCGATCCTCGATGCCGATGGCCCCGAAGAGAATCCGGCCGGAGGCCAGGCCCATACCGATATCAGGGGCTGTCATGCCCAGATCGAGACGATGCGCACGCCATTCCTGCGTCGCCTGCGCGATGACGACGGCGCTCTCCAAGGCGTCGCGGGCGTAGGTCGTGCTGGGCTCGACCGCGCCGAAGCTGGTCAGAATGCCGTCGCCGAGAAATTTGTCGACACTGCCGCCATGGGCGCGGATGATCGGCACCACCAGCGCATGATAGGCGGCCAGCAGCTCGATCATGGCCGTCGGCGTCATGCTGCGGGACAGGTTGGAGAACCCGCGCATGTCGAAAAGATCACTGCGGCATCGCGCATCTCCGCCACGCCGGGAATGGTCGCATCACTGCCGGTCGCGATGCGCTTGGCGAGTTCCGGCGAGAAGAAGCGGGAGAGTTCGCGTGTTGCCGCGTCGCTGATGAACGCCTTGTAGACCAGCACCCGGCCGCGGCGCACCGCCAGCCAGAGGACGGCCGTCACCGCGAGCAGGGCGGCGACACGGTCAAATTCAGCAGCCGGCAGCACGTGCGGCGCGGTGAAATAGGCTATCGGATCCGCAGTCAGCGCGCCCGGCGCTTGCGCTGCGATAAACGCCAGCAGCGCCCAACCCGTCGCCGCGACACCGCCGCTGAAGGCAACCCACCCTGGCTCAAGCCTCAGGGCGCGCAAAGCCACCAGAGCAAAGGCATAGGCGAAAGCCGTGTGCTTCAGAGCAAGCGCTAGCGGCGCGTGATAGGCGAGCGGCAGCAGCGCAATCAGGCCATAAAGCAGCGCAAAATCCATCACGATCGCCCCGGCCTGCACGAGGACCGGCACTGTCGTGCGATAGGCAAGCCACAGCCGTGCCGCGACGAAGCCGGCATAAAGCATCAAGGCGAGCGGCGCCGGCTCGTAGACGGCTTCCACGGAAAACCGTGCGGGTGTCGCCAGATAGATCAGCAGGAACAGCAGGGCGCCGCCCAATTGCGTCCAGGCGGTCAGACGCTCGCTGGCATGGGCGTGCGCGGCGATGGCTTCTGCGGCGCGCGCTGGCAACTCGCCCTTCACAAACCCGAGCGCATCGGCCAGCGCCGACCGCCATTGCCGTTTGCGCTCCTGACTCAAGACAGGTAGTCGCGCGCCAGGTCAACGCTCGATTCCTTGCCCACGGAGTCGGAGGCGGAATCAAGCCAGGCAGAAGCAGCCATGCGCCCGGCGTCGCGCAGTTTGGTCAGGAACGGCCAATCAGTCTCAAACTTGCTGGCGACCGTATAACTCGACATGTGGGCATCCGAGCGGACGGCATGAATGTTCACCCGGCGCAGACGATCCTTGTATTCCGGGCGGATCCAGTCCTCGTCGATCAGTTTGGTTACAAAGAAATGGCGCGCAGCTCCCGGATCAGCGACGAATTGAAGCTGATCTCGTTGACCCGGTTCATGATGTCGGATGCCGTACGCGGGACGGCGTCGCGAACGATCGGGTTGATGTGCACGATCAGGATGTCATTGCTTTCGGTGTTGTAAATGAGCGGATACAGGGCCGGATTGCCCATGTAGCCGCCATCCCAGTAGAACTCGCCTTCGATCTCTATCGCTTGGAACAGCATGGGCAGGCAGGCGGACGCGACGATTGCGTCGGCCGAGACCTCCCGTTGCGGAAGATGCGTACGCCGCCAGTCTTGACGTTGGTGGCCGCGATGGACAGCTGCGTGCATGTACACTGCCGCAACTGCTCAAAATCGATCGTTTCTTCGAGTATTGTGCGCAGCGGATGGTAGTTGAACGGGTTCAACTGGTAGGGCGAGAGTACGCGGGTCATCGCGTCGAACATGACGTAGGACACCGACTCACGCACGCCGATCATGGTCATCCAGTCGTCGAACAGGGTGCGCCGGACCGGGCTCAACCGCCGGCCGGTTTCGCTGACCTTCGACCAGAATTGCTCCAGCAGCGCACGCGCTTGCTCCGGGCCGCCGGTCATTTTGCCATAAGCATAGACAGCCGCGTTCATCGCCCCGGCGCTGGTCGCAGAGACACCATCCAGCTCGAAGCGGCCGTCTTCCAGCAGCCGATCCAGCACACCCCAGCCGAAGGCCCCATGCGAACCACCGCCCTGCATGGCGAGATTGAGTTTCCTGGCCTTCTTCGTGTTCATGCAATCTCTCCTGCATTTCTTCCACCAGCTCAGCCTTTTATGTTTGCGTGGGCCGCCGGTAATCAGCCGCACGCCACGCTGATAGGTAATGTAGGACCATAGCCAGTCGACCAGCACGGCGAACCGGTTGCGGTGACCAACCAGGAAGTAGACGTGCGCGATGCCCCAGACGAACCACGCGAACGTGCCTTTCAACTGGGTCCAGCCGAAATCCGCCACCGCCGCCTTACGGCCGATCGTGGCGAGGTTGCCGTAGTGGCGGTACATGAACTTCGGCGGCGTGCGCCCCTCGATCCGCGCGATCAGCGCGCGTGCCGTATGTTGCCCTGCCTGTTTGGCGACCGGCGCGATGCCCGGCAGCGGCCGCTCGGCGCCTGTCGGCGTGAACGCTGCCGTATCGCCAAGCACGTAAATGTTAGGCTCCTCGGCAAGGGTCATGTCTTCCCGGACCGCCACCCGGCCCTGGCGGTCACCCGCAACGCCAAGCCACTGCGCTGCTGGTGAAGCCTGGACGCCTGCCGCCCAGATTTTGGTGGCGCAGGGCATGAACATGCCCCGGCACAAACGCCATCCTCAGTAATGTTGTCGACGCGGGTGCCGAGGCGCACTTCGACCCCATGCATTCCAGCGAGCGCTTCGCCGCCGCCGACAGTTCTGGCGGCATGGTGACCAGCAGCCGCTCGCCGGCCTCGATCAGGACGACCTTGGCATCACGCGGGTTGATCCGCCGGAAATCACACTTGATCGAATGGCGTGCAACCTCCGCAATGGAGCCGGCCATTTCCACCCCGGTCGGACCGCCACCGATCACGGCGAAGGTCAACAAGGCCTCGCGCCGCGCATCGTCCGGCTCCGCCTCGGCTTCCTCGAACGCCAGCAGGATGTTCCGGCGCACGCGGGTCGCATCGTCGATATTCTTGATGCCGGGTGCTAGGGCGCTCCATTCATCCTTGCCGAAATAGCTGTGACGGGCGCCAGTCGCGACGACCAGATAATCGAAGGGCACTGGATTGCCGTTCTCGACCAGCACCGTGCGGTTGACGCGGTCGATGCCGGTCACGCTGTCCAGCATGACTGTCGTGTTCCACTGCTTGCTGAGCACGGAGCGCACGGGCGCGGCAATCTGGGCTGGAGACAGCGCTGCCGTTGCAACCTGATACAGCAGCGGCTGGAACAGGTGATGGTTTTCCTGTCGATTAGCATGATGTCGGCCTTGGCCTGCTTCAGACCGCGCGCGCAGGCGAGGCCAGCAAACCCGGCGCCGATGATGACGATACGCGGCAATTGTTTAGACATGGCCTTCCTTCACTCCCGACAAGGCTCAGTGCGCAGTCCACCCCCGTCGACCGGCAATGCGGTACCCGTAATCGATGCTGCGGCATCCGAGCACAGGAACGCAGCCAATCCCCAAGTTCTTCCACTGTAGCGAAGCGCTTAGACGGTTGTGCCGCGAGCAGGACATCGCGGATCACCTGATCGCGGGTCAGGCCACGTGCTTTGGCGGTGTCGTCGATCTGGTTTTCGACCAGCGGGGTCCAGACATAGCCGGGGCAGATGGCATTGCAGGTGACGCCATGTTCTGCACCTTCCAGGGCGACCACCTTGGTCAGGCCGAGAACGCCGTGCTTCGCAGCAACATACGCGCTCTTGAACGGCGATGCGACCAAGGCATGCGCAGAGGCGACATTGATGATCCGGCCCCATTTGCGCGCCTTCATCCCGCCGAATGCCGCCTTGATGCTGTGAAAAGCCGCCGACAGATTGAGCGCCAGGATCGCATCCCACTTGTCGTCCGGGAAATCCTCGATCGGGCTGACGTGCTGGATGCCAGCGTTGTTCACCAGGATATCAACGCCGCCGAGCGCCTGCGCAGTCTCCGCGACCAGCGCCCGCGCCCCTGCCGGATCAAGCAGGTTCGCGCCGTTGAAATGGACCGGCGCACCAGTCTCCTGCGCAAGGGCCTTGCAGGTCGCATCGATGGCGGCACGATCGCCTAGGCCGTTCAGCACCAGGGTGGCGCCGTGGCTGGCAAGCGCACGGGCGATGCCGAGGCCGATGCCGCTGGTCGAACCGGTGACAATGGCGATCCGCCCGCTCAGGCTGTTCATCTGTGAGATCATCATATTCTGTGCCCGCCTCATGTGTCTATGATAACGCAAACGTGATTGCCGGGTGGCCTCTTAAAGAAAATGCCTTTCCGGCATTGCATGCATGCCCAAAAGGCAATGTCGAAAATTCGCAATGCTGCGTATGCGGGAGGGCGGCCAAGCATGGCTGACAGAACTCCAGGAGAGAGACATGTTCAATTCTGCACGCACCGCATGTGCGGCGCTTTCCGGCATTGCACTGCTTGCGCTGGCCCAGCCGGCGCACGCCGGCCAGTGCCCCGCCGACCAGATTAAGGACAATGCACTCACGACCGGGCTGACTGCCCCAAGGACGTGACGGACAATGTGATCGGCAAGGTCGACCTTGGCCCGGAAATCAATGAGCCTGGCCGCAGCCTGCGCCTGCGTCGCCTGGAAATCCAGCCGGGTGGCGTAGTGCCTTGGCACAGCCACAAGGATCGTCCTGCCGTGATCCTGGTCCAAAGCGGCCAGATCAAGGAATATCGCAGCAACTGCGCGACACCGATCACCCACAAGGCGGGTGAAGTGTCGCAGGAATTCGGCGGCATTTCGCACTACTGGGTCAACGACGGCAAGAGCGTGGCTGTGCTCTACTCTGCGGATGTCTTCCACGGGGAATAAGCGAAGCTACAGGCATGCGGGCGGGATCATCCGCCCGCATGCACAGCGCGGAGTAGGGCTCACAATGCACAGCCACGCAACCATGGCCGGCACGGCAATGCCTGCTGCCTCGCCGCGCGCGTTGCGCCGCGCCATTACATTCGGACTGATCGGTTTTCTGACACTGGTCGATCTGTTCGCGGCGCAGGCGATCCTGCCGGCGCTTGCAAAGAAGTATGGCGTGCTGCCCGGCGAGATCGGCCTGGCCGCCAATGCCGGGACCATCGGCATGGCGATTGCCGGCCTCGCCGCTGGTGCCGCTGCGCGTACGGTCGAGCGCAAGATCGGCATCTGGCTGTCACTTGCAATACTGGCCATCCCAACCGTGCTGCTGGCTTCTGCTCCGGACCTCGATACATTCGCTGCATTGCGGATCGCACAAGGCCTCTGCATGGCAACCGCATTTACGCTGACGCTGGCGTACCTGGGGAGCGCTGCAATGCGATCGACGCAGCCGGCGCTCTGGCGGCCTTCGTGACCGGGATCGTCGCCAGCAACCTGGTCGGTCGGCTGAGCGCGGCGACCGTGTTCAGTTATTCCAGTGTGGAAATCACCTTCTATTTCTTCGCGATGCTCAATCTTCTGGGCGCGCTGCTGACCTATCGCGTGCTGTGCAAGACCCATGCGATGCATGAGGTCGATGCAATGACGCCGTCGATCGTGAAGGTATGGCGGACTCACTTCGCCAACCCGGCGCTCCAGCGCAGCTTCGCGATCGGCTTTCTCATCCTGTTCGCGTTCATCGGGATCTTCACCTACGTCAATTTCGTCCTGACCGCGCCGCCGATAAATCTACCTCAGGGCTATCTCGGACTGGTCTATCTGGTCTTCCTGCCTGCCATGTTCTCAACTCCTTATGCCGGCAAATACGCCGTGCGCAGGGGCTGGCGTGACCATGGCCGTGACGCTGGCACTTTCGGTCGTCGGGGTGGCGCTGGCAGCCTTGTCGAACCTGTGGGCCATCCTGACGGGCCTGGCGATCATTGCTGTCGGTACATTTTTCGCGCAGGCGGCAGCGACGGGCTATGTAAGCCGTGCCGCGACCGGGGAACGCGGCGTAGCCGGGGGCTGTATCTCACCTGCTACTACTGCGGAGGGCTTTCTGGCGCCGCCGCCATCGGCTGGTTGTTCGACCGGTTCGGCTGGACTGCGGCACTGATCGGCAACGGATTGGCGCTGGCGCTGGCCGCGCTGATCGCCTGGTCGCTCCGGCAACGTACATATAACGGAGTCTGACTGCAAAACCCTGACCGATGCGGCAATAAGGAGAGGCCCATGAAAGCGACCGGAGACTTGCTGGCAGCCCTCGAGGAAAGGTTCCGGGGAGTGAACCGCGCCGATTTGCCGCTTGGTGCTCGTCTCAGCATCGTCGCCGACGCCGTCCGCACTCTGAGTCCAAATTTCACGTATAATGTTGACCAGTTCGTAGACCGGCTGAAACAGGTCGAAGCCGGCGTCCGGGCACCAGTTGTCGGCGAGACGATGCCTGGCTTCATGCTGCCCGACTCGGAGGGCCATTTCAGGACGCTCGATGAAATCCTTGCCGGCGGCCCCGCGATCGTCGTGTTCTATCGCGGCCACTGGTGCCCCTACTGCCGGCTCACGATCTCGGCGCTCGCCCAGATCGCACCGGAGGTCGCGCCGTGCCGCATCGTCTGTATCACGGCCGAGCGCGGGAATTCGCCCAGGCCATACGGCTGGAGGCGGGCGCCGATTTTCCGATCCTGTGCGACATGGACAACGGGTACGCCATGTCCCTGAACCTTGCCGTCTGGGTGGACGACGCGATGTCAACACTGATCGAGGGTGCCGGCTGGTCCGTGCCCGAATATCAGGGCACGAGCGGTTGGGTGTTGACGATCCCGGCGGTGTTCGTCGTCGACCGAACCGGTCTTATCGTCGCGCGCCATGTCGACCCGGATTACCGCAAGCGCATGGAGCTAGACGACCTGGTCGCCGCCTCCCGGCTGGTACGATGAAACCTTGGCGAGCACGGCGCACCAGTCGGTTGCGCGCACCAGATTGAGCAGCGCCCCGGCTTCTCGCCCGCGCGGGCGGCCTACGACCCCGTGCAAGGCGATGGTGCGGCGCAGGCCCAGCTCCGTCAGCGCAATATGGCGGGTCCGCCCGGTGCGCATCGAACTTTCCGGCAGAATGGCAACTCCGAAGTGCGCCGCCAGCATCGCCTCCAGGTCGCGCACACAGTCGATCTTGTGGGCAGTATCGAACGAGATGCCGGAGCGGTCGAGCTGATCCGGCTGCAGCTCACAGTCGCGATGTACCAGAAACCGCTCCCGCCGCACGACCTGGAGATCCAGCTTCTCCGCGTTGCGCCGCGTCAACGGATGATCGACGCCGACCACCAGATCGTAAGACTCGGTGAGCATCGGCCAGCGCTCGAGGCGCTCCCATCCATGCAGTTCGTCGCAGATCGCAAGATCGACCTCGCCGCTCTTGAGCAGTTCGGCAATCTCTTCGCTTTTGCCGCGCCTCAGTTTAAGCTGCAGGCCCGGAAAGTGGCGAAACATCTCCATGAGCGCCGGAACCAGCATCGAAAGATCGACGCTGGACGAAATGCCAAGCATGAGGGTTGCCGCAGCACCGACTTTCAAGGAGCTTGCCAGGGCCTTGGCGGTGATCGCGCTGTCATAGCACTGGCGCAGCAGCGGCAGCATCCGGTGGCCCAGGTCGGTCAAATGCGAAAGCTTGCCCTCCCGCCGAATCAGTTCGCCACCCAGCTCTTCTTCCAGCGCTTTGATTGCGCGGGTGAACGCCGGCTGGGTAATGTTGCATTCCTCGGCGGCACGGGTGAAGTTAAGCGTTTGGGAAAGAGCCAAAAGTAACGAACTTGCTGCATTTCCATCGCTGATGAACTTTCCCTTGCTTGCGCGCGGCGGAGCTTAATCAGGCGCAATTTTTCTTGCAATGCACAACTGGCGACCTTGCCGGCAGATGTGGCCACCGGAGGTCCAGCTGAACGGCCGGACATGGCTGGCGGTGCTATTCCAGCTCGAAGGTGATCGATACCGTGGCGGTGCGGCTGACCTCGCCGGGCGCGAGATCCAGTGCCACTTCCGCAGGTGCTGCAGCCATGCGCGCCGCTTTGAGGAACACCGGCTGCGGGCCGATTGCGCCGCCTTCGGAAATTGCCAGGATGCGCTTCACCTTCAGGCCGGCAGCGGTTGCATAGAGCTCGGCACGGGCGCGGGCCATGCGCACCGCCTTCTGGCGGGCCTCGTCCAGCGCCGCTTCAGGGTCGCTGAGGTCGAAGGTCGGACCGTTGATCTGGTTGACGCCGGCTGCGACCAGCGCGTCGAGCATGGCGCCGGCGCTGTCGAGCTTGCGCAGCTTCAGGGTCAGGGTGTTGGTGGCCTGATAGCCAGTCAGCTTCGGCGGCACATCGCCCTGCCGGTAATCATAGCGCGCGTTCAGCGACAGGCCGCTGGTCTGCATGTCCTTGTCTGCCACGCCGCGCTGCTTCAGCGTTGCCATAACCGCCGCCATCCGGCGTGCGTTGTCGGCCATGGCCGCCTGCGCGGTCGGCGCGTCGGTCTGGACGCCGGCGGTGACGATCGCGAGGTCCGGCGCGCGGGCAACATCCGCGCTGGCGTTCACCACCAGGGTCTGGAGCGGCTCCTGCATCCCGTCCTCGTGCGCCTGGGCAGACACGGCGGCGACCACCGCCAGGGGCAAGCATGAGCAGACGTGCGAACATTGAATGCCTCCGGCAATTACGGGTCGATCCCCAGGGTGCCGCGCAGGATGTAGAGCGGCCGCCCCTTCACCTCGTAGAAGATGCGGGCAATATACTCGCCGATCACGCCGAGGCCAATCAGGGTCAGGCTGTTGAACAGCAGCACGAACGAAATCAAGGACGCATAGCCCGGCACCGTGTTCCCGAACAGCAACGTGGTCAGCACGATATAGATCATGAACATCAACGCGAAGGCGGCACCGGCCAGCCCGATGTAGGTCCAGATTTTCAGCGGGGCCGAGCTGAACGAGACAATGCCCTCCAGCGCAAGCGTCCAGAGTTTCCAGGCGCGGAACTTGGTGGTGCCGGCTGCCCGCTGCGGCCGGGCATACTCCACGACGGTCTGGCGAAAGCCCAGGCTGGCGAAGATGCCCTTCATGAAGCGCGTGCGCTCCCGGTACTGGCGCAGCACCGCGACCACGCGCTGGTCCATGAGGCGGAAGTCGCCGACATTGTCCGGCAGCTTCACGTCGCTGACCCGGTTCATCACCTGGTAGAAGCCGTTGGCGGTGAAGCGCTTGAGGAAGCTGTCCTCCGAGCGGTCGCTGCGCCGCGCCAGCACCATGTCGTAGCCGGCGCGCCACTGCTCGACCATGCGCACGATGGTCTCCGGCGGGTCCTGGAGGTCGACGTCCATCGGCACGACCGCCTTGCCGTGCGCATGGTCCAGCCCGGCGGTCAGCGCGATTTCCTTGCCGTGGTTGCGGGCGAAGTCGACCAGTTTCACGCGCGGGTCGCGGGCGTGGAGCCCGGCGATGATCTCGGCTGTGCGATCCCGGCTGCCGTCGTTGACGAACACAATGTCCCAGGCGGGCGTGATGCCGTCGAGCACCGGACGCATGGCGTCGTAGAACATCTGGAGGACCGCTTCTTCATTGAAGACCGGCACTACGATGCTGAGCTCCGGCTGGCCAGTGGCCGGCTGCGTTTCGGTCATGCGCTTCCCCTTGCCTGACCGTGGTGTAGCGCGCAGCCCTTAAAGGTTTCAACTCGTTATGCGCGCTTCGATCGCGGACCAGATACGTGCCGGCGTGTTGGTGCCATTGAAGGCGTCGATGGCGACGATGCCGGTCGGCGAGGTGACGTTGATCTCGGTGAGGTAACCGTCGATGACGTCGATGCCGACGAACAGCAGGCCGCGCGCCTTCAGGTCCGGCCCGATGGTCGCGCAGATTTCCTGTTCGCGCGGCGTGAGTTCGGTTGACGCGGCGCGACCACCGGCGGCGAGGTTGGAGCGGATTTCGCCATCCTTCGGCACCCGGTTGACGGCACCCGCCGGTTCGCCGTCGACAAGCACGATGCGTTTATCGCCCAACCGCACCTGCGGCAGAAACTTCTGCACCATGAACGGCTCGCGCATCTGGCCGCTGAACATCTCCACCAGCGCCGGCAGATTGGGGTCGCCCGCGGCAATGTGGAAGACGCCCGCGCCGGCGTTGCCGAACAGCGGCTTGACCACGATCTCGCCGTACCGGGCCCGAAACGCCTCCGCTTCGTCGAGACGGCGGGTGACCAGGGTCGGCGGCATCAGGTGCTGATAGCGCAGCACGAACAGCTTCTCCGGCGCGTTGCGCACCTCAGCCGGATCGTTGACCACCAGCGTCTCCGGCTGGATCATCTCCAGCAGGTGGGTCGCCGTGATGTAGGCCATGTCGAACGGCGGGTCCTGGCGCATCAGCACCACATCGACGTCGCGGCGCAGGTCGAGCGTCACCGGCTCGCCGGCCGTGTAGTGGGCGCCTTCCACGCGCTGCACCTGGATCGGGTGCGCCGTCGTGCGCACCAAGCCCTCGTCACAGGTGAGGTCGGGCCAGATAATGGTATAGGCTGTGTCCGCGCGCCTGCGCTTCCAGCATCAGGGCGAAGGTTGAATCGCCCTTGATGTTGATGCGGTCCAGAGGATCCATCTGCACGGCAACGCGCAAGGGCATGGTCGGTCTCCTGTATCTCGGGCGGGAACAATGCCTCGTGCAGCCCCGCCGTCAACGCGGAAAGCCGAAAACAATCAGTTCATGGATCGCGCCAGTCCGTCGAGCGCCAGGCGAATCTGGGCGGCGATTTCCGGGCTGCGTGTGGTCTCGAGCATGGCGACGAGCGAGGAGCGCGCCGCGCGCACGAGGCCCATCGCCTGCTCGAGCCGCGCACGCTCCCACCAGAGGCCGGTGAAGGCTGGCGCGATGGCGGTCATGCGCATGTGCATGCTGAGCGCCTGGCATGGTCGCCGTCCGCTCCGCGCGCGCGGCGATGTTGTTGAGCAGGCGGATGAGGATCGCACGGTTGGAGAGCGCCTGCAGGTGCTCCGTTTCCAGCGGCATGTCGCCGCCGGTGGCGCGCCGGACCAGCACCTCAAGGCTCGACGCCGTGATCTGCTTGCCCTGATCGAACGGGTCCTGAAGCACAGCCGCCGCGCCTTCGCCGACCCGGATGAGAAAATGCGCTGGCACGTTCAGCCCGTCCGCGTGCCAGCCGGCCAGCCGGGCGATGCTGAGGTAAAGGATCGACAGCGAGACCGGCAGCCCGCGCTTGCGGTCGATCACGTCGAGCAGGTTGGCGTTGGCCGGGTCCTCGTAGGTCGCGCGGTCGCCTTCGTAGCCGTGACGCCGGAACAGCACGTAGGACAGGAGGGTTGCCTGCTCGTGCGGTTGGGCGATGCTCCGACCGAGGTTGATGGCGGCATCCACCATGCGCAGCACATGATCGCGGTAGGATTGCAGCGAAACGCCGGGGCGGTCCAGCGCGCCAAGCTCCAACGCCGCATCGGCTAGGTCGATCTCGCTATCGGACAACGCGCCGATACGCTCGAGCGGGGCCGGATTCATCACGCACCCTCCAAAACAACATTGCGAAGGTGCCTCGGGAATCGATTCGGCGCAACCAGAATGGCGTCGACCCTCATGAAATCCGCGTTCGTTCCATAGCGCGCGGCCAGAAGCTGCGCTGCGCGACACACCCGCGCCATGCCGCGCGGCGTCAGGGCCGCGGCGGCTTGGTCAAGGCTCGGGCGTGCCTTCACCTCGACGAACACGGTCGTGCGCCCGCGCCGCGCGACGATATCGACTTCGCCGACCGGCGTCGCGACTCGACGGGCCAGCACGGCATAGCCCTTGAGGCAGAGCCAGAGGCACGCCAGATCTTCGCCTCGGCGGCCCCAGCGCTCCGCCGCCTTGCGGGTCATGGTTTCAACGCCAGCGCACGCTCATAAAGGGACGCGCGCGGCAGTCCGGTCTGGGCGGCGACCAGGGTTGCAGCATCCTTCGTGCGATGCGTTTGCAGGGCAGCCGTCAACAGCGCGTCCACATCCTGGGCGCTGGCGGCCGGCTGCGCGGTCGGCGGGCCGATCAGCACCACCAGTTCGCCACGCGGCGGCTCCAGCATTGCGTAACGCGCGGCGAGGTCAGCCAGGTCGCCGCGCACGACCTCTTCATGCAGCTTGGTGAGTTCGCGCGCGACTGCGGCCTCGCGCTTGCCCAGCACCTGCGCGGCGTCGCCCAGCATCGCCGCCAGGCGGGAGGGGCCTTCGTAGAACAGCAAGGTCGCAGGGATTGCCGCCAGATCCGCAAGCGCGGTCTGCCGTGCCGCGGATTTCGGCGGAAGGAAGCCACAGAAGCAGAAGCGGTCGGTCGGCAGCCCGGCAAGCGTGAGCGCCGCGATCGCCGCGCATGGGCCGGGCGCGGCCGTGACCGGGATACCGGCATCAAGGGCCGCCTGAACCAGCTTCAGCCCCGGATCGGAGACAAGCGGCGTGCCGGCATCGCTGACCAGCGCGATGGTCGCGCCGCCCTGCAGACGCTCGATGAGGTGCGGACGCATCGTTTGCGCGTTGTGGTCGTGATAGGGGACTACCGGCGTCTCAAGCCCCAGGTGACGCAGCAGCTTGGCGGCGACCCGCGTGTCTTCCGCGGCGATGAGGTCGGCCTTGGCCAGCGTTTCGATGGCGCGCAAGGTGATGTCGCCCAGGTTGCCGATGGGCGTCGCGACGATGTGGAGGCCGGGGGCAAGGGGTTTGTCGGAGCGCATGGCCTGTTATGGCGACATCGTGGCCACAGGAAAAGCGCGTCTGCGCTGCGCAGGGCCATCAGGACATGCAATCGCGGACCGAGTGCGCTATGCGGGCGGCACTGGGAAGGCGGATCGACTTGGGAAGTGGCATGATCGAGTGTTTGAGTTCACCGGCGCGCGCGCCGCTCATCGATGGGACTTGGAGTCGCGCTGACCTTGCTGGCGGCGGCCTGCAGCCCCGCCAAGGCCCCCGACTGCGCCGCCACCACCGCCGACCGTCGTCGCGCAGACGCCACCCCGCGCCCCAAACCGGTGGAGCGCCCAACGGAGGCGCCGCCGCAGCACAAGATCGCCCTGCTGGCACCGATGACCGGGGTGAACGCCGCGATTGGCCAGTCCTTCGCGAACGCCGCCAACCTGGCCCTGCTCGACCGCAACAGTCAGCGCATCAAGCTGACCGTCTACAATACGACGCCGGGCGCGGTCTCCGCCGCGCAGCGCGCGCTGGCGGATGGCTCGACGCTGATCGTCGGGCCCTTCCTCGGCAGCGAGACTCGCCAGATCGCGCCGGTAGCAGCGGCGGCGCGCGTGCCTGTGCTGTCCTTCTCGAACGACGCCAGCGTGGCCGGGGACGGCGTCTACCTCATGGGTTACATGCCGGAACAGGAGACGGAGCGGGTCGTCGCGTTCGCTGCGCGCCAGGGCGCAAAGCGGTTCGCCGCGCTCACCCCGAACGACGCCTATGGCGCGCGGGTTTCGGCGAGCTATGCCGCTGCCGTCAAGCGGGTCGGCGGCCAGTTGGTCGCAGTGCAGAGCTATCCGCGCGACCGCACCAAGATCGCCGCCGCCGCCCGCAGGGTCGCCAAATACGACGAGCGGCTGGCTAGAGCGCGGGCCAATGTGCAGGCCGGGGCGGGTGGGGTCGTCAATTCCGCCGCCAACACTCTGCCGCCGCCGGATTTCGATGTGCTGATGATCGCCGAGGCCGGGTCGCTCACCCGGGCGTTCCTGCCCGCGCTGGCGCAGTATGGCGTCACCGCCAATCAGGTGCGCTTCCTCGGGCCTGGCCTCTGGTCGACCGACCAGGGGCTGGCACGTGAGCCAGGCCTGCAGGGCCTGGTTCGCCACCGTTCCCGATGCGACATTCGCCCAGATCGCCGAGCGCCTGCGGCAACGCTTCGGTCTCAACGCCTCCCGCTTCGCCAGCCTCAGCTACGACGCCATTCTGCTGGCGACGGCGGCGGACGCCAAGGGCTGGGCCGTTGGCACGCCGTTCCCGGTGCGCATGCTGACGGACAGCGGCGGCTATACGGGCGTGGACGGGCTGTTCCGCATCCTGCCCAACGGCCTGCCCGAGCGCGGGCTGGAGGTGCGGGAGCTGCGGGGCAAGTTCGTCACGGTCGACGCAGCGCCCCAGGCGTTCGGTGCCGCCAATACGCCGATCAACTGAAGACCGACGGCGGCTACGGGCGTGACCAGTCACACCTACCGCAGACTCTTGGTCACCATTTCGTAGACATCGCGGGAAAGCCCGGGGCGTGCAACGATTCGCTCCAGTTGCGCGCGCATTTTCAGCGCCCGCTGCGCATCGAAACGCTTCCAGCGACCGAGCGGCGCGACCAGCCGGGCCGCGACCTGGCCGTTGAGCCCGTCGACAGCCAAAACCTGGTCCGCCAGCGCTGCGTAGCCGGCGCCGGTCGCATCGTGGAAGCAGGGCTGATTGACCGAGAAGCTCCCGATCAGCGCCCGCACCCGATCGGGTTGGTGAGCGTGTAGGCGGGGTGCTTTGTGAGCGCGAGAACACGGGTGAGGGTGTCTGGCTGTGCCGCCAGCGCCTGGATCGCGAACCATTTGTCAATGACCAGCGGGTCCTTGGCCCAGGCGTCATAGAATGCGCGCAGCGTCGCCTCGCGTGCGGGTCCGCCGATGTTCACCAGCGCCGTGAACGCGGCGATCCGATCGGTCATATTGTCGGCGCTGTCGAACTGCGCCCGGCACAGTTCGATGACGGTGGGATCGGGCTCCGCCGAGATATTGCAGTGCAATGCCGCGCAGCCGCCGGCGCGCCTTCGCCTCCGCCGTGAAGGCGTAGGCTGGGTCCGCGAGCGTCGCGTGCAGGTGCAGCCACTGGTCCCGCAACACCCGCGAGAGCGCCTTGCGCATTGCCGTGCGCACGGCGTGGATGGCGTCGACCGCCACGACCGGCATCTGATCGCCGAGATAGGCCTCGGTCGGCAGCAGGATCATTTCCGCAACCAGAGCCGGATCCTCGATGTTGCCGGAAATCATGCCGCCGATGGTCTCGATCATCAGCGGTGGCGTCTCGATCGCCTTGCCGGATGCGGCTTGGTCGACCGCCGCGAGCATCTGGCCGAGGAACAGTTGTTGCGCGGCTTCGAAGCGCCCAAACGAATCGTCGTCGTGCCGCGCAAGGAACGCAAGGTCCTCGGGCGACCTGGAACTGTGCAGGATCACCGGCGCGGAAAAGCCGCGCAGCAGGCTGGGAATCGGGCGCTCGCCCACGCCCTCGAAGGTCCAGCTCTGCTCGGGCTCAGAGAGGCGCAGCACCTGCTCCGCCGCGAGTTCCTGCCCCGACACCGCGCCGTACAGCGACATCCGCACCGGGATCATCATGGTCTGTTTGTCGGTTTGGCCCGGCGTATCGGCCAGGGACTGCTCAAGCGTCAGGACGGCGCGTTTCGCGGCTTCGTCCCAGTCGACCTGCGCCGCGACGACCGGGGTGCCGGCCTGGGAATACCAGCGGCGGAACTGGCGCAGATCGGCGCCGGATGCGTCCGCCATCGCCTGAATGAAATCATCGCAGGTCGCGGCCTGGCCGTCGTGACGCTGGAAGTACAGCGCGAGGCCGGCGTTGAACGCATCCCGCCCAAGGAGAGTCTCCAGCATGCGGATGACTTCGGCGCCCTTGTTGTAGACGGTCGCCGTGTAGAAGTTGGAGATCTCGATGTAGCTTTCCGGACGCACCGGATGCGCGAGCGGCCCAGCGTCCTCCGGGAACTGTGCGGCGCGCAGGGTGCGCACGTCCTCGATGCGCTTCAGGCCCCGACTGCCGACGTCGGAGCTGAATTCCTGATCGCGGAATACGGTCAGCCCTTCCTTCAGGCTGAGTTGAAACCAGTCCCGGCAGGTGACCCGGTTGCCGCTCCAGTTATGGAAATACTCGTGCGCGATCACGCTTTCGATGGCGTCGAAATCGGCGTCGGTCGCCGTTTCCGGCTTGGCGAGGACGTATTTCGAATTGAAGACGTTCAGCCCTTGTTCTCCATCGCGCCGAAGTTGAAGTCGTTGACGGCGACGATGTTGAAGATGTCGAGGTCGTATTCGAGGCCGAAACGCGATTCGTCCCACGCCATTGCTTTCTTGAGCGCAGCCATGGCGTGTTGCGTGCGGTCGAGGTTGTCCGGCTTCACCCAGATATGCAGCGCCACGGTGCGGCCGGAGCGCGTCACGAACCGGTCGGACAGCGCCTCAAGCGGCCCCGCGACCAGCGCGAAGAGATAGCTGGGCTTGGGAAACGGGTCTGACCAGCGCGCCCAATGTCGCCCGCCGGGCAGATCGCCGATCTCCGTGAGGTTGCCGTTGGAGAGCAGAACCGGGAACTTCGCCTTGTCCGCCTCGATCCGAACCGTATACGCCGCCATGACGTCGGGTCGATCGGGGAAGTACGTGATGCGCCGGAACCCTTCCGCCTCGCACTGGGTGCAGAAAACCCCGTCCGACATATACAGGCCCATGAGCTGGGTGTTGGTCGAGGGATCGATCTCGGTCACGATTTCCACCTCGGCCTCATCGGCGCGCAGCGGGATGCTCAGACGATCCGGGCGCAGGCTGTATTCGCCGGGTTCGAGTTGCGCCGTTCACGCGCACGGACTTCAGGCTGAGGTTGTCGCCGTCCAGAACCAGCGGCTTGCGGGGTCGCCCTGCCGCCGCACCCGCAGCGTGCTGGTGACGATGGTGCGCGTTGGATCGAGCACGAACGCCAAATCGACGCGCTCGACGGCAAAGTCCGGCGCGCGGTAGTCCTTCAGGTAGGTGACCGGCGGCGATCCGGCGTCAATCATGCTTGCTCCCCGTTCATAGCCTTGGTTTTGTCTCCCGGGCGCTCGAACGGTGGTCGCCGCGCCGGCAAGTCTTTATCGTTACGCAACCAATTTTCCATCAGGGCAAGGTGGTCGACAAGTGGAAATCGATACCATCGCCGGCCAGATGTCTCATACTGGGACAAGGGTATACCGGAACTCGGCTCGCGCAACGCCTGTCGAGCCTTGGGGCGCTGTGGTCGGCGTCAAGCGCCAGGCGACAGGCGACGCCATTCTGGCGTTCGGTGACCCTCGGATCCCAGAGCATATAGCACAGGCGGATATCATTCTCTCCTCCGTCCCGCCTGTGGATGGCGATCCGGCGCTCATGCAGTACGAGGCGGCGTTGGCGACGGCGCCGGCGCGCTGGATCGGCTACCTGTCGTCGACCGGCGTTTACGGCGACGCCCGCGGGACCTGGGTCGGCGAGTCGTCGCCCGTCGGCACCGGGCGGCGCAGCGCCCGCATTGCGGCGGACCTTGCCTGGCAGGGGCTGGAGGCGCGTGCGCCGGTGCATGTCTTCCGGCTGCCGGGCATTTACGGCCCCGGTCGCTCGGCGCTGGACCGGGTACGAAGCGGGGCCGCGCACCGGCTGCGGCTCGAGGGGCCGCTGGCCGGGCATGTGTTCAGCCGTATCCATGTCGAGGATATCGTGACGGCCCTGATCGAGTCCATCCGGCGGCCTGATGGCGGCGTGTACAATCTCGCGGATGACGAGCCGGCCTCCGGCAACGCGGTCATCGAGTACGCCTGCCACCTGCTCGGCGTAACGCCTCCTCCACTCGACGATTTCGCGACCGCCGGCCTGTCGCCGATGGCGCGTGACTTCTATAGCGAGTGCAGACGGGTGGCGAACGGGCGCATGAAGCGCTATCTGCTGCCTCAGTTGGCCTACCCGACCTACCGCGAGGGACTGGCGGCGATCTGGCACGAGGAGCAGGCGCGATGAAGTTTGGAGAAAGCCAGGGCGGCGGCCTGATCGGCCAGTCGGTGCGCCGGGTCGAGGATGCCCGCTTCGTCACCGGCCGCGGCTGCTATACGGACGATATCCAGCTTGAGGGCATGGCGTTCGGCGTCTCTGTGCGCTCGCCGTATCCGCATGCGGAGATTCGCGCCATCGACACCACGGCCGCGCGTGCCGCCGAGGGCGTGCTGGCGGTCTATACCGCCGAGGACATCGCCGATTACGGCATGCTGCCGGCGATCCAGTTGCCGGGCAGTGTCGCGACGCCGCGTCCGGTGCTGGCGTCCGGCCGGGTGCGTTACGTTGGCGAGCCGGTGGCCTTCGTCGTGGCGCAGACGCGTGCCCAGGCAATCGCTGCAGCCGAACTGGTCGATGTCGACTATGCGCCGCTGGCCGCGGTCGGGTCGATGGAGGCAGCGCTGGCCGATGGCGCAGCGCAAATCTGGCCGGAGGCCCCGGCAATATCGTGTTCGACTGGCATCTCGGCGACAAAGCTGCTGTCGAGGCCGCCTTCGCCAATGCCCACCACATCGCCCGCGTGCGCGTGACCCAGCCTCGAGTCGCCCCGACCTCCATGGAGGTGCGCGCCGCAGTCGGAGCCTACGATCCAGCGCAGGGCTTCACGCTGCACGCCGGCAGCCAGGGCACGGCGGCGCTGCGCAACAACGTCGCCACCGTCGTGCTCAAGGTGCCGGTCGAGCAGGTGCGCATTGTGACGCCGGACGTCGGCGGCGGCTTCGGCATGAAGTGGTTCGTCTATCCGGAATACATCATGGTGCTGCACGCGGCGCGGGCACTGGGGCGGCCGGTCAAATGGACCGGCGAGCGCACGGATGCGTTCCTGACCGATGCCATGGGCCGCGACCTGGCCAGCGAAGCGGCGCTGGCCGTCGACGCCGACGGGCGGTTCCTGGCGCTTGATGTGCGGACGCACAGCAATCTCGGCGCCTACATCCACCAGTTCGGGGCCATGATCCAGACAACAGCCGGCGGGCCGATGATGGGTGGCCTGTACCATATCCCGGCGATCCACAACCGCGTCCTCGGCGTGGTCACCACTACCATGCCGACCGATGCCTACCGCGGCGCCGGACGGCCCGAATCCTGCCTGATCACCGAGCGCGCCGTCGAGGCCGCAGCGCGCGCTTGGCCTTGCACCGGAGGAAATCCGCCGGCGCAACCTGCTGCGCCCGGACCAGTTGCCTTACAAGTCCCCGCTCGGGGTGACGTTCGACGTCGGCGATTATCCGGCGCTGCTGGAGAAGGCGCTGGTCGCGTCCGACTGGGCGGGCTTTCCAGCGCGCAAGCAGGCCGCCGCGGCCCGCGGGCAGCGGCTTGGTCGCGGCATGGCCTATTATGTCGAATATGCCGCAAGCGGCGGCACCGAGGAATTCGCCGATATCCGCATGCTGGACGACGGCGGAATCGAGGTCGCGGTCGGCACCCAGTCAAACGGACAGGGGCACGAGACGGCGTTCGCGCAGGTCGTGGCCCAGCGGCTGGGCGTGCCGATGGCGCAGGTGCGTATCGTCTATGGCGACACCAACCGTCTCGAGGTTGGCAACGGCACCGGCGGTTCGCGCTCGATGCAATGGGGGCAACGCCTGCCTGGAAGCCTGCGCGCAGCTGATCGACAAGGGGACGGCGCTTGCGGCAGAGGCGCTCGACAGCGCCGACATCGACTATGCCGAGGGCCTGTTCCAGGCGCGCGGCACCAATCGCTCGATCAGCCTGGCCGACCTTGCCCGGCGGTTCCCCAAAGCGCTGGACGTGCGCGGCCACGCGAAGGTGCCTGCGCCGACGCCGGTGTTTCCCAACGGCTGCCACGTGGTCGAAGTCGCCATCGACATGGACACCGGTGTGCCGACCATCGCGCGTTATACGGTCGTCGATGATTTCGGCACGATCATTAACCCGATGCTGGTGGAAGGGCAGGTACACGGGGTGTCGCCCAAGGTTTGGGCCAGGTTCTGATGGAAGCGATGATTTACGACGACTCGGCGCAACTGCTAACAGGCTCGTTCATGGACTATGCGCTGCCACGCGCCGCCATGATGCCGGAGATCGCATTCGACACGTCGCCGGTGCCCAACCCCAACAACCCACTTGGCGTGAAGGGATGCGGCGAGGCCGGCTCGATCGGCGCGCTGGCGGCCTGCACGAATGCTCTTATCGATGCCTTGGACGGGGCGTCGGTGCCCCTTCCCGCAACACCGGAGGCGCTCTGGCGTCTCCTGTCGCAGCAGGCGGCCTGACGCACATGGACTCAGGCCAATCTTTTCGCTCCGATATGGAAGGGTCGCCGCACGCCATGATTCCGTCACAGGATTCAGGCATGGATGCGCCAGGCGCCGCTGGATCCGGCGGGTCGCCTCCGTCAGGTCGAACGATGCGCAAACCTTCCCCGAGTTGATTCGCTGGATCATGATCGCGATCGGTTGGGTGATGATGGTCGTCGGCATCATCATCAGCCCGGCGCCCGGGCCGATGGGCGCGCCGGTATTCGCCGTGGGGTTGATTCTGGTCCTGCGCAATTCGCGCTGGGCTCGCCGGCAGTATATCAAACTGCAGCGGCGCTACCCCAAGATCCTCGGTCCGGTGCGCACTGGCGTGTTGCGCCAGAAAACCCCGATGGGCTTCGTGCGCTGGTTCAAGGGCGAGGCGATCGATCGCGGCCCCAGCAACGCCATGGCGATCGTGAAAGCCGGCCGGCAATGGGTCGCAGACCTCATCCACGGCCGCCAGACCCCGCCTGACTCGCCTCCCAAGGGTCCGCTCAGTCCGCGGGGCAAGGAAGGTTAGCCTCCGGCACCCGCGAGACGCTGGCCGGCGTCGCCCGGGATGCGACCCGCTTCCCGGTGGGCGATGTAGACGGTCGAGCAGAAGATCATCAGCCCGCCGAGGATGGTCAGCAGGTCGAACGGCTCCCCGAACAACAGCACGGCGTACAGCGTCACCAGCACGAAACGCAGGAAATCGAACGGCAGGACGGCGCTGGCTTCAGCCAGGCGAAACGCATGCGCAGTGCCGGTCTGCCCTAGGATCGCCAGCACGCCGAGCAGGAGCAGCTTCCACACCTGATCCAGCGTCGGGGCCTCAAGGTACGGCAGTGCGATCAGCAGCGACGGCGGCACCATGAGCATGAAGGAATAGATGACGATCTGCTGGCTCGGTTCGGTGGCGGACAGCCGCTTGATCGCCAGCAGGGAAAAGGCGGTCGAGACCATGGCGACCGTCGCGGCGGCGATTCCCGGCGTGAATGGCAACTGGCCGGGGCGCAGTACCACCAGCACGCCGGCAAACCCGATGACCAGCGCCGCAATCCGGCGCGCCCGCACCTGCTCGCCAAGCAGAATGATCGCGCCGATGGTCGCGACCAGCGGGGCACCGTAATTGATGCCGAGCACCTGCGCCAACGGGGCGTTGGCGACGGCGTAGAAGGTGCCAAATGTCGCGATGACGCCGGAGCTGGCGCGCAGGAGGTGCCGCAACAGGCGGTCACGCTGCAGGAGTTGCCGGCGCTGCGGCCAGGCGATCGGCACCAGCAGCAGCGACCCGATGAGGTTGCGCCAGAACACCAGGGCGAACGGGTGCATCGTCTGGCTGGTCAGGCGAATCAGTGCCCACATGGTGGCGAAGGATGCGCAGGACAGCAGCATCCAGCAGACCGCCTGGCCATAGGGCGAGAAGCGTGAAAACATAGCCTCAGTTAAGGGCTTGCGCACGCGCCGCCAAGCCGAAACGCGCGGCAGGTGCGCCATCGCGTGGTGGCGCCTGTGCCGCCGTTTAGAGCCTGATCGGTTGAGGTTGAAGCATATGTGCTTCAACCGAGGGCGTGAATCAGGCTCTTGTCAACAATTTAGACCATGATTTACGTTTCAGATTGATTCAATCTGAAACGATCAAGGTCTAGGCGTCGAGCAGCCGGGTCAGGCGGTCGATATCGGCGGCCAGTTCGCTGTCCGCGGCCTTGAGATCGGTGATGCGCTTCACGGCATGCATCACGGTCGTGTGATCGCGCCCGCCGAAGCGCCGGCCGATTTCCGGCAGCGATCGCTGGGTCAACTGCTTGAGAGATACATGGCGACCTGGCGCGGCCGGGCGACTTCGCGCGCACGCCGGTCCGACATCAGCTCCGAGAGCTTCAGATTGTAGAATTCGGCCACCCGGCGCTGGATTTCGTCGATGGTCAGGCGCGGTCGAACGCGCGCAGCACGTCGGAGAGCACCTGGCGCGCGAAGGCGAGATCGATGGGCTTGCCGAGCAGCAACGCATGCCCGACGATGCGGTTCAACGCCCCTTCCAGCTCGCGCACGTTCGAGGTGATGCGCCGGGCCAGGAATTCCACCACATCGCGTGGGACGCTGACATCGGTCGTCTGCTCGACTCGCGCCTGCAGGATGTTCAGGCGCAGCTCGTAATCGGCCGGGTTGATCGCCGCGACCAGCCCCCATTGCAGACGCGAGCGCACCCGCTCCTCGATACCCTCGATATCATAGATGCTGCGGTCCGCAGAAATCAGCAGCTTGCGGCCGTCACCGATCAGCGTGTTGATGGTGTGGAAGAACTCGCTCTGTGTCGATTCCTTGCCGGCGAAGAACTGGATGTCGTCGATCAGCAGCATGTCGACGCTGCGGAAACGCTCCTTGAAGGCGATGGTGTCCTGGTGGCGCAGCGCCGCCATGAACTGGAGCATGAACTTCTCGGCGGTGATGTAGACAACCTTGGCCGCCGGATCGCGCCGGCGCACCTCCCAGCCGATGGCGTGCATCAGGTGGGTTTTCCCCATGCCGACGCCGGAATGCAGGAACAGCGGGTTGAAATTGACCGGCCCCCTGGGCGAGGCGCAGCGCGGCATTGTAGGCGCATTCGTTCGAGGGGCCGATGACGAAGCGCTCAAACGTGTGGCGTTCCTCGAGTCGTCCCCGAAGTCGAGGTCGGCCGCAGGGGTATCCGCGACGGCAAGCGGCTCCGGTGCAGGCACCGGCTGGCTGTTCATGGCCGGTGCCACGACCAGGCGAAGCGTGGTGACGCCCGGCACGCGGCTGGCCCACAAGCCACGCAGGCGCTCGGCGAAATGGCTTTTGATCCAGTCGCACATGAAGTGGGTGGGCAGACTCAGCACCACGTCCGGGCTGGACACGCGCACGAACTGGATCGGCTTGACCCAGGAGTCGTAGGTTCGCTGGCCCAGTTCCGCGCGCAGACGCTCCTGAATGCTCGACCAGATCGCGGAAACGTCCTCCCCGTCTGCCGTGCGATGGATGTCGCAGCGTTGTCTGCGGTCATGGTCTTCTTTCTCCAATTCTCCAGCGCCCGAGCCCCTCCGCCGAGGGCCAGAATTATAAGTCGATCCCGCACACAGTCGTTCTTTCCGGCATCCATTTGGCACAATAAGACCATGGCCTGCCGAAGCGGGACTAAGTAAATCAAGATATTTTGCGAGAAGCCTGGTGAGTGCGCTCGATCAATTGATATTAATCAGAACGCCAGGTATCGAAATTCCAACACAACAACAGAAGTGGATCTGACTTGCGTTACTTTGTTCTTGATGCACGAAGTCTTGCACATTTCTTCCACCGATGCGTTTTGTACTGGCCCCGTTTCGTCGAGAAGAAGAAGATAGGCCAGCCGGACCATGCGTCGCAAGCCCCTCAAAGTGCTTTCGGGGAAATAAATCGATTGACACGGAATCCAAGAAAACCGCCTGGAACCCTCAAGCCGAGAGAATAATTTCACTTTTATGACACCCCGAGTCGAAGCGTTAAAACTGGGTCCGAATTCAGGGCTATAGACAAAAAGGCAGCCCGGCGCGTCACCAGGCTACCTGTTTTATAACCCGCAAGGGTTGTTTTAGCCGAGTAGCTTTACTCGGGCCGACAGGCGCGACAGCTTGCGCGCCACGGTGTTCTTGTGCAGCACGCCACGGCTGACCCCGCGCATCATTTCCGGCTGGGCGGCGCGGAGCGCCTCGGCCGCAGCGGTCTTGTCGCCGGACGCGATCGCGGATTCGACCTTCTTCACGAAGGTGCGGATACGGCTCACACGGGCCTTGTTGATGTCGGCGCGACGATCATTGCGCCGGATGCGCTTACGCGCCTGCGGAGTATTAGCCATCCCAGTCCTCGGTGCTCATTCGAGCGGAAAACGCTTGCGCCGCAGCAGCGGCCCGGCGCGGAAAGCGGGAGGCTATGACAGAGTCGCGCACGGTGGTCAACCGGTCATCGCGCAGGCTGAGCAACCGGTTGAATGTCAATGACGATGCGCGCGCCCGGCTCCGCGGATTCGACATGCAACTGCGCGCGCTCGCCATCGCGCAGGAAGGACTCGGTCGCAGGGTCGGCGGTCCAGCCGAGCGCGGTCAACGCCTGGGCGTAATAGCGCAGAACGGCGTCTGGAGACGCCGGCCCTTCCAGAACGATACGGGCGATTCGGCCGGTTTCGACGTCAAAGGCGAAGCCGAGGTCGGGGCGCTCGGCAAGACCCGGCATCAGCGGCGCATCGATATCCTGGAGCAGCGATCCGGCAGCCATCAGCGCGAGCGCCGCGAAGAGGCCAAGAGACGTGCAAGACTTCATGTTTGGCAGCTTCCGCAATAGAAGGTGGACCGGCTGGACTGGACCCGGCGCATAACCGGTCGGGCGCATTGGGGCAAGGGTCGCCCTCGCGGCCGTAGACCCGCCAGGCGTGCTGAAAATAGCCGAGTTCGCCGTCGACCTGAACATAGTCGCGCAGCGACGAGCCGCCGGCGGCGATGGCGCGGGCGAGTACATCGACGACTGCCGCCGCCAGCGCGTCCGACTCGACGGGCGTCAGGCTGCAGGCAGCGCGGGAGGGGTCGATGCCCGCCTGAAACAGGGCTTCGCAGGCATAGATGTTGCCGACGCCCGCGACGACCGCCTGGTCGAGCAGCGCCGCCTTGACCGGGGATCGCCGGCCAGCAAGCGCCGCATGCAGCGCCGGGCCGTTGAAGGTGTTGCCGAGCGGTTCCGGGCCCAGGTCCGCAAGCAGGGCATGCCGGCCCCAGTCGTCATGGCGCGCCAGATGCAAAGAGCCGAAGCGACGCGCGTCGTTGAACGCCAGCCGCTGGCCGCTGTCGATCTCGATCAGCACATGGTCGTGCTTCTCGTCGGCCACCGGGTCAATGCGTATGCGGCCGCTCATGCCCAGATGCAGGATCGCCACGTCGCCGCGATCGGTGTCGATCAGGCCGTATTTGGCGCGCCGGCGCACGGCTATGACCCGTGCGCCGGTCAGCCGCGCGGCGAAGTCGGCGGGGATTGGCCAGCGCAGGTCCGGGCGGCGCACCTCGACCCGGACCAGGCATCGCCCCGTCAGCGCTGCCGACAGCCCCCGGCACACGGTTTCCACTTCGGGGAGTTCGGGCATAAATCGCGTTTCCCTGGCAGACTTTTGGCACTAAGCACGTCTTGGCCATGCCTGCACTTCGGAAATACTCAAAACCATGACGTCGCGCGTCCTCTCCGGCATCCAGCCGACCGGCAATCTGCATCTGGGCAACTACCTGGGGCAATCGTCCACTGGGTCCGCATGCAGGAAGAGCATCCCTGCCTGTTCTGCATCGTCGATCTGCACGCCATCACGGTCTGGCAGGACCCGGCGGCCCTGCGCGCCAATACCCTGGAGATGGCGGCGGCCCTGCTTGCAGCCGGCATCGATCCTGCCAAGGCGATCCTGTTCGTGCAGTCGCACGCCCCGCAGCATGCTGAACTGGGCTGGGTATTGAACTGTGTCGCCCGGATCGGCTGGCTCAACCGCATGGTCCAGTTCAAGGAGAAGGCGGGCAAGGATCGGGAGGGCGCCAGCGTCGGGCTGTACAGCTATCCTGTCCTGCAGGCCGCCGATATTCTGGTCTACAAGGCGACCCATGTGCCGGTCGGCGAAGACCAGAAGCAGCACCTGGAGCTGGCGCGCGATATCGCCCAGAAGTTCAACATGGACTATGGCGTCGAGCTGTTTCCGCTGCCGGAGCCGATCATTCAGGGACCGGCGACCCGGGTGATGAGCCTGCGCGATGGCGGCGCCAAGATGTCGAAATCCGATTCGTCCGATTTCAGCCGCATCAACCTGACCGATGACGCCGACGCCATCGCCCAGAAAGTCCGCAAGGCCAAGACCGACCCTGAGCCGCTGCCGGACAACGAGGCGGCGCTCGCCGGGCGGCCGGAAGCGCAGAACCTGGTGGGGATTTACGCAGCGATCGCCGGCGTCAGCCGCGCGCAGGTGCTGCAGGACTTCGCCGGCAAGGGGTTCGGCGCGTTCAAGCCGGCCTTGACCGAACAGCTTGTGGCCCGCCTTGCACCGGTCGCCGACGCCTTCAACCGCCTGCGCGCCGATCCGGGCTATCTGCAATCCGTGCTTGCGCAAGGGGCGGACCAGGCGCGGGCGCTTGCCGCAAACACCCTGCGCTCCGTCTACGACGCGGTAGGATTTTGCCGCGCCAAGAGTAGTATGTGTTCGGCGCTCCGTGGCATGCACGTGTGCGCTGAGACGTTCCTGAGGGGTACGTTAAGCCCGGGAGATCGTCATGATGAACGAACAAAATCTGAGTCGTGGTCTGCTTTTCGCGCGCACTGTCGCCTTCGTCGGCGTGGCGGCGCTGCTGCTGGCGGGTTGCGCCGCCCGCTTCAAGTCCGATGTCGCCCGCTTCTACACGCCGGCGCTGCCCAAGGGCGAGACCTTCCAGGTTGTCGCGAGCGATCCGGCAAAGGTCGGCAGCCTGGAGTTCGCGCAGTATGCGGAGCTGGTCCGCAACAAGCTGATCGCGCAGGGTATCGACCGGCTGCGCAGGGCGAGACGCCAACCCTCGACGTGCGTCTCGACTACGGCGTCTCCACGGGCCGTGAGCAGATCGCTCGACGCCGACCCCGGCCTTCGGCTTCTACGGCCTCGCACCATACGGCTATTACGGCTATTATCCTTACGGTCGTTATGGCTTTGGCGGGTACGGCGCATTCGGCGGCTCGGATATCAGCAGCCGTACGATCTACACGCGCGGTCTGAACCTGGAGATCACCAAGGCCGGCAAGCCGGAGGAAAAGCTGTTCGAGGGCCGTGCGTTGTCCGACGGCACCGACGGACGCCTGACCGAAGTCGTGCCTTACCTCGTGCAGGCGATGTTCGAGGATTTCCCAGGCCAGTCCGGCGTGACGCAGCGCGTGGTCATCAAGACGCCGCGCAAGGGCAAGGGTACTGAACCGGCAAGGCGGCCCGTACGAAATCGCTGGACCACACGCGCGCGTCCTGTAACGACACCGGACATCAGACGGTGCGGAGGACGGGATGGCGGGCTTGAAGACACTGTGGCAGCAGACACGAGACCGTTTTCGGGCGGGGCTGAGCCGGTTTTCCGGCACACCGCACGGGAGCCGCCGGCGGGTTCGCGCATGCAGCGTTATCGCACGGCGCTGCTGGTCGTCCTTGTTCCGCTGGCCCTCATCGTCGCTTATTTCGGCATCGGCGGGTTGCTGCGCCACACTGTCGATACGGACACCGCGTTTCGTCCCGCGAGCGTCGATCTGCCGGCGAACGGCAGCGTCGCCGTCGCGATGACCAGCGGCCTGCTCGACCGGGAAATCCGCGTACACGGCTGGGCGCCGGATGACCCCTGGTTTTATCCGACCGCCTGGCTCGACAACATGCCGAACTTCCAGAAGGGCATGCGCACAATGGCCCTGCAGTTCCTGCTGGAACTGAAGGACCAGGTGGCGCGCACGCGCGGCTCGGGCGGCACCGACCCGAAGCTCGAAGACGCGTTCGAAGAACTCTCCTACCCGCCCAACCGCTGGTGGATCAGCGCTTCCTGGCCGCCGATCCGCGCCTCCTCGGCATCGCAGTACAAGACGGCGATCGCCGACCTGCGCGATTACAACCAGCGGGTCGCAAGCGGCAGCGCCCTGTTCGAGCGCCGGTCCGACAGCCTGAACGCCGCCCTTGACCGCATGGCGCTCAGTCTTGGCGCTGCGTCCGCCATGCTCGACGAGCACGTTGTCGCGCATCAGGGCGAATTCTGGGACCGCAAGGCGGACGACCTGTTCTACGATGTGCAGGGCCGCTCCTATGCCGCGTACATGATCCTCCTCGGCCTGCAGACCGACTATGCCGAGCTGATCCAGCAGCGCCAGCTCGGCAATGTCTGGGGTGAGTTGATGGCGAGCCTGGAGGAAGTGATCCGCATGGACCCGCTTGTCGTGCTCAACGGCAAGACCGGCAGCACCCTGGTGAAGAACCATCTGGCGGAGCAGGGGTTCGCCTTGCTGCGCGCCCGCACCCAACTGCGCGAACTGACCGCGATCCTGCAGAAATAGCCGGTTGCATCCCCTTGCCGGATAGCGGGAAATCGACATCATCCGGTCATGACAGATGCCGCACCGATCCGGCCGCACAAATTCGTCGCTGTGATCGACGACACCCCGAATGCGCGCTGGCGGTCCGTTTTGCAGCGCGCCGGGCGTCGCTGACGCCGGCGGATCGGGTCGCCCTCATCCACGTCACACCGCCGCTCGACTTCGTGCAGTGGGGCGGCGTGCAGGAGATGATGGAGGCGGAGGCCCATGAAAACGCGCTCGCGACCCTTGAGGGTCACGCCCACGAAGTCAGCGAACTCTCCGGGCACATGCCGGAACTGATCGTCAAGATCGGCAAGACCGAGAGCGAAATCCTGGAGGCGATCCGCGCCGATACGGGGTTTACGCGCTGGTGCTGGCGACGAGCGCGAAGGGCGATCCCGGGCCGCTCGTCAGTTACTTCGCCAGCAACGCCAGCGCGCTGCCGTGCATTCTCGTGGTTGTGCCGGGCAGCCTGCACCCCGAGGACATCGACACGCTGGTCCGCTGAATTCAGACCGATTTGGTCTTTTAGGCTTGACGCTTGTCGCGCCGCCGCCCACATGCTCGGTCAAACACAGGATACCGCCATGTTTATCGAGACCGAACGCACGCCCAACCCCGCCACGCTGAAATTCCTGCCCGACCAGGCGGTGACCGACGGCGGCAGCCTGAACGTGACCACACCCGAGGATGCGCAGGGCACGCCGCTTGCCGCGGCGCTGTTTGCCCTCGGCGATGTGACCGGTGCGTTCTTCGGGCCGGATTTCATTGCCGTGACCAAGGCCGAAGGCGGCGCTGACTGGGTGGAGCTGAAGCCGGGCATTCTGGCGGCGATCATGCAGCACCTGCGCGAGGGGCCTGTCGCCACACAGGCGGCGGGCGTGGCGGCGGATGCAGACGATCCGGCGGATGCCGATATCATCGCCCAGATCCGGGACCTGCTTGAGACCCGCGTGCGCCCGGCGGTGGCCCGCGACGGCGGAGACATCGTGTACAAGTCCTTCCAGAACGGCATCGTCTATCTGCACATGCAGGGGCGTGTTCCGGGTGTCCGTCATCGACAATGACGCTCAAGAACGGCATAGAGACGTTACTCAAGCATTATGTGCCGGAAGTGACTGAGGTTCGCGCCGTCGCCTGACGAACCCAGCCCCGGCGAACCCGGAGGCTGACCCATGGCATCAATCGTTTCAGACCAGGATCTCGATACGCTGTTCCGTGCCGCGCGCAGCCACAGTTTCTGGCGCGACGAGCCGGTCACTGACGTTCAACTCGAAGCACTCTACGACCTGACGCGCTGGGGTCCGACCTCGGCCAACTGCTCGCCGGCGCGCATCGTGTTCGTGAAGTCGCCAGAGGCGAAGGCCAAGCTCATCCCCTGCGTCAGCGCCGGCAATAGCGAGAAGGTGCGCACGGCGCCGTCACGGCGATCATCGGCTATGATCGCAAATTCTACGATCGTATTCCGGAACTGTTCCCGCACAATCCGGGCGCGCGGGACTGGTTCACCGAGCCGGTGGTCGCCGAGGAAACCGCGTTCCGCAATTCCAGCCTGCAGGGCGGCTATTTCATTCTCGCTGCGCGGGCGCTCGGGTTGGACTGCGGCCCCATGTCGGGCTTCGACAAGGACCAGGTGGATGCGGCCTTCTTCGCCGGCACCGATATCCGGTCGAATTTCCTGTGTGCGCTCGGCTATGGCGTCCATGAAAACTGTTTCCACGCTCGCCGCGCCTGAGTTTTCGGACGCCTGCTCCATCCTTTGAGAACAGCCGCAGACGTTGAATACCCTCGTCATTGATACGGCCCTGTCGTCGCTGACCATCGCCCTCGCAGGTCCGGAGGGGCGATTGTTCGTGAACACCATGAAGTCATCGGCCGGGGCCACGCCGAGGCGCTGATGCCCGCGCTCGCAGCCGTCATGGGTGGTGCGCACGCTCAGACCATCGTGGTCGGCGTCGGGCCTGGCAGCTTCACCGGCATCCGGGTGGGCATCGCCGCGGCGCGGGCGCTGGCTCTGGCCTGGGGCGCGGCGCTGATCGGCGTCTCCTCCCTTGCCGCGCTTGCATGCGCGGCACTACGCCAGGACGATGCGGCGACGCAGGTTGTCGCCTTGCTCGATGCGCACAAGGGCGAGGTCTATGCGCAGCGGTTCGTGCGCGAGGCGGCTGAGGCCAGGGCTGCAAGCGAGATCATTGCGGTGGCGCCGGCGGCTGTCTGGACCGCGCTGGCCTGCGCGCCTTGTGCGGTTATCGGCTCGGGCGTGCCGCTGGTCGTGCCAGGTGCGGGCGTGGCCTGGCCGCGCGCCGAGGATTATCTCGCGGCGGCGCGTGACGTTCGGCACCACCGGGCCGCGCGCCCGCTCTATGTCCGCGCGCCGGACGCAAAGCTGCCGGCATGAGCGACGCGGTCGCGCTTTGCGTCGCAACGCCGGATCGGTTGCCGGCGATTGCCGCGTTGATGATGCGCAGTTTCGACCCGGCCTTCGGCGAAGCCTGGCCGCAGGCG
Source organism: Hankyongella ginsenosidimutans (assembly GCF_005144965.1). Taxonomy (GTDB): domain Bacteria; phylum Pseudomonadota; class Alphaproteobacteria; order Sphingomonadales; family Sphingomonadaceae; genus Hankyongella; species Hankyongella ginsenosidimutans. The sequence continues at coordinate 625,181 of NZ_CP039704.1, read as the reverse complement.
GACCTGGAGTCCGCCATGGACTGGCCGGGCGCACTGCTGCTCAGCGCCCTTGATCGCGGCGACCCCGACGCGCCGCTTGGCTTCGTGCTGACCCGCACCATTCTCGATGAAACCGAAATCCTGCTGATCGCGGTTGCGCCGGAAGCGCGCCGACGCGGCATCGGCCGTCGTCTGCTGGAAGCGGTGATCGCACGGGCGAAGCAAGCCGGTATTTCCCTGTTTCTGGAAGTGCGGGCGGACAACAGCGCAGCGCTGGAGATGTATCGTGCGCTGAACTTCAAGCCTGTCGGCGTACGCCGCGGCTACTATAAAGGCGCAGATGGTATTCAGCGCGATTCCTATACTCTGCGCTGCAATCATCGGTGAAATGCCGCGTTTTTGTAGATTTTGACAATTGTCCTGTGCTTTTTGTCTTGTAAACGTCATATACAAGGCTAAGAAAGTCGCGTATTAGAATTTCGTCAATAATTGCTCGGTTAGAGCAAGCCCATCAATCCTGAAATGGACAGTGAGAAAATCGCCATGGAAAAAGGTAACGAGCTGCTGAATCTCACGGCTGACATTGTGTCTTCGCATGTCGCGAATAACACCGTCGCAGTGTCTGATCTGCCGAATTTGATCGAAAATATATACAACACGTTGAGCCGTCTTGGCAGTGTGCCCGTTCCCGTGGAAACCAAGCAGGAGCCGGCAGTCTCCGTGCGCGCCTCGGTCAAGCCGGATTACATCATCTGCCTGGAAGACGGCAAAAACTGAAGATGCTCAAGCGCCACCTGATGACGCATTACAACATGTCGCCGGAAGAATACCGCACCAAGTGGAATCTGCCGGCCGATTATCCGATGGTCGCCCCGAACTACGCTGCGCAACGCCGCCAGCTCGCCAAGAAGATCGGTCTGGGTACCAACCGCAAGCGCACCAAGTAACGGCGTCAATCCGCTTTACACGGTCGGATGCAGGGCGATACCTCGGGTGTTGCCCTGTTTCTTTTGCGGGTCTTTGTGATCGACGGGTTTTCTCATGGCTGAATGGCATGGCCCCGCGATCCTGTGTGCGGTGCGCCCGCATGCGGAAAACGGCGCGATCGCCCGCTTGCTCACGGCCGATCAGGGCCTGATCGCCGGCTATGTGCGTGGCGGCCAGTCCGGCGGCTGGCGCCGGTGCTGATGCCAGGCAATCGGGTGGCGACGCGCTGGTACGCCCGCACGCCGGAGCAACTGGGTCACCTGACCCTGGAACTGGACCGCCCGGCAGCAGCGGCTGCGCTCGGCGATCCGCTGTGCGCGCGTGCGCTTGAATGGGCGACGGCGATCACGGCGGCGAGCCTGGCCGAGGGTCATGCCTATCCGCTGCTCTACGAGGCACTCGACGGGCTGGTGGTGCTGCTGTGCCTGGCGCCGGACCCGCGCGCGGCGCTGGGCGCACTGGTGCGCTACGAGCTGGTGCTGCTGGCCGAACTCGGCTTCGGTCTGGACCTGACGCGCTGTGCGGTCACCGGCGGCGGTGACGATCTGGCGTACGTCAGCCCCAAGTCCGGCCGGGCGGTCAACCGGGCGGCCGCCGCGCCCTGGCTGGACAAGCTGCTGCCGCTGCCGGGCTTTCTGGTGCGGCGCGCCAACGACTGGCCGGACTGGGCGGAACTGGCGCAAGGCCTTGCCCTGTCTGGTTATTTCATCGAACGTGAGCTGGTGCCGAACGGCGCCGACGCCCTGCGCGAGACCCGCGTGCGGCTGGCGAGTGCGGTCGCGGCGATGGGCTGACCTTGCGCCACACTCTGGCGTAGTGCCCGATGAGGCGCTATCAGTTGTGTCATGCCGACTGACACCCCGACATCTCGACACGGATCGAGGATCAACCGTTCACGGAAGCGCTATCCCAGCGCTATCTGACCTATGCGCTGTCCACCATCATGGCGCGCTCGCTGCCGGACGTGCGCGACGGCCTGAAGCCGGTGCACCGGCGGCTGCTGTGGGCGATGCGGCTGCTGAAGCTCGATCCCAACACGGGCTACAAGAAATGCGCACGCGTGGTCGGCGACGTGATGGGCAAGTTTCACCCGCACGGCGACCAGTCGATCTACGACGCCCTGGTGCGGTTGGCGCAGGATTTCTCGGTCCGCTTTCCGCTGATCGACGGCCAGGGCAACTTCGGCAACATCGACGGCGATAACGCGGCGGCCATGCGCTACACCGAGGCAAGGCTGACCGAGGTGGCGGCGGCGCTGATGGATGGGCTGGACGAGGAATGCGTGCCGTTCCGCCCGACCTACGACGGCGAGGACGAGGAGCCGGAGGTGTTCCCCGGCGCTTTCCCCAACCTGCTCGCGAACGGTGCCAGCGGCATTGCGGTCGGCATGGCGACATCGGTGCCGCCGCATAACGTCAGCGAACTCGCTGACGGCCTGATGCTGCTGATCGACCGTCCCGAGGCCGGCATTGACGACCTGATGACGCTGATCCCGGGGCCGGACTTCCCGACTGGCGGCATGATCGTCGAGTCCGCCGCCAGCATCCGCGAGACCTATGCGACCGGACGCGGCAGCTTCCGCCTGCGCGCGCGCTGGGTGCTGGAAGACCTTGGCCGGGGCCAGTGGACGATCATCGTCACCGATATTCCCTACCAGGTGCAGAAATCCAAGCTGATCGAGCAGATCGCCACCCTGATCGGTGACCGCAAGCTGCCGATCCTCGAGGATGTGCGCGACGAGTCGGACACGCAAATCCGGCTGGTGCTGGAACCGAAGTCGCGAAACGTCTCGCCGGACGTGCTGATGGAGAGCCTGTACAAGCTCACCGATCTGGAAGTGCGCTTCTCGCTGAACCTCAACGTGCTCGACAAGGCGCGCACGCCGCGCGTGCTGTCGCTGAAGCAGGCGCTGGAGGCGTTTCTCGACCACCAGATCGAGGTGACGGTCAAGCGGGCGGAATACCGGCTTGGCAAGATTGAAGACCGGCTGGAACTGCTCGGCGGTTATCTGGTCGCCTACCTCAATCTCGACGAAGTCATCCGCATCATCCGCGAGGAGGATGAGCCGAAGGCCGTGCTGATGGCGACCTTCCATCTGACCGACCGTCAGGCCGAGGCCATCCTCAACATGCGGCTGCGCTCGCTGCGCAAGCTCGAGGAGATGGAAATCCGTCGCGAGGAGGCGGCGCTCAAGCTGGAGGCCGACGACCTGCGCCTGCTGCTGGCAGAGCCGGCCCGCCAGCGCGCGAAAGTGCGGGCGGCGTTTGCCGCATTGAAGGCCCGCTACGCCAAGGACACGCCGCTTGGCGCACGTCGCACCACGTTCGGTACGGCGGGCGAATTCAAGGACATTCCACTGGAGGCCATGGTCGAGCGCGAGCCGATCACCGTCGTCTGCTCGGAGAAAGGTTGGATTCGTGCGCTGAAGTCGCACCTGGACCTCGGCAACGGCGAGCTGGCGAAGTTCAAGGAAGGCGACGGCCCGCGCTTTGCCTTCCACGCCTACACCACCGACAAGATCCTCGTCGCCGCCGACTCCGGCCGCTTCTTCACGCTGGATGCCGCCAGCCTGCCCGGCGGGCGCGGCTTCGGCGAACCGGTACGCCTGATGGTCGATGTCGAGGCCGAGCAGCAGATCGTGGCGCTGCTGCCGTACCGCGCCGACTCCCGGCTGCTGCTGGTCGCCAGCGATGGCCGCGGCTTCATCGCGGATGCGGCCCAGTGCCTGGCCGAGACGCGCAAGGGCAAGCAGGTGATGCGCCCCAAGGGCTACGGCGAAAAGGGCGGGGCAGCGCTCAGCCTGTGCGCGCCGGTGTCGGGCGACCATCTGGCGCTGGTGGGCGAGAACCGCAAGCTGCTGGTGTTTCCGCTGGACCAGGTGCCGGTCATGGCGAGCGGTCAGGGCGTGACGCTGCAGAAATATCGCGACGGCGGCTTTTCCGATGCGAAGTGCTTTACCCTGACGGAGGGTCTGTCCTGGCCGATGGGCGGTGAGACCGGGCGCACCCGCACGGAGACCAACCTGCTGCCCTACATTGGCCCGCGTGGCGGCATGGGCCGCGGCGCGCCGCTCGGCTTCCCGCGCTCGAACCGCTTCGGAGGGTAGGGGATCGCAAGTGCGGGACGGGGGTGAGCGACCTCACCACTGCGGCGCGGGCAGGCTGCGGTAGCCGGTGCGCAGCGCCTCCGACCAGCGTTCGCGCACGGTGCGGAAATAGGCGTCGTCCTCGCCGATGCGGCGCTGCAGGCCGACGTGCAGGCTGCCGCGCCGGTAGGTCAGCAGGTCGATCGGCAGGCCGACCGTCAGGTTGGAGCGCAGGGTCGAGTCCATGGAGATCAGCACCAGCTTCACGGCGTCCTCGATGCTGGTGTCATACTTGGCAACCCGGTCCAGGATCGGCTTGCCGTACTTGTGCTCGCCAAGCTGGAAGAAGGGCGTGTCCGGGCTCGACTCCACATAGTTGCCGGCGGAATAAACCATGAACAGGCGCTGTTTGCCTGCGCCCACCTGGCCTGCCACCAGGAAGGTGGCGTCGAAGAGTACCTGATGGCGCATCAGGTTGCTTGCATCCTCATCGAACAGATCGCGTACGGTGCGGCCGACCAGCCGGGCCGCCTCGATCATCGAGGGCACGGTCCAGAGCGTGGCGCGCGTCGCCTCCATATCCCCATTGCCGCCGTTACCGTTGATATCGGGGATGCTCTCGGTCAGGCGGGTAACGGCTGCCTGGGTGATCGCCAGGTTGCCTGCGGTCATCAGCGCGATCACGCGCTCGCCAGGGCGCTCGATCACATGCAGCTTAGAGAAGGTGGCGATGTTGTCAAGGCTGGCGTTGGTTCGGGTGTCTGCGCACAGCACAAGCCCTTCCTCAAGGTTCAGGGCAACGCAATATGTCATGGAGTGTCTCTCGGCGGCGCAGCAAAGGCCAAATTGTAACGGACTTTCATCGGGGAGGTCTAGCAGGCTGTTGAAAAGTGGTTGCTTGGACTCCAAACCTATAGCCGTCACCCCGGCACTCTAACGGGGATAAACTCTGGCCGGTGCCCATGGCTAATACCTTGTATTTGTTGTGTATGTTGGCACCTATGGATTCCGGCGTTCGCCGGAATGACGAAGCAGAACAGTATCTCCGCGACTTTTCAGCAGCCTGCTAGCAAGATATTGTTTCTCGTGTCGTTTTCAGAATCGAAGTTCGCACGAGCCCGATATCACAGTGTAGCGGACTTCGATTCCACGACACTAGTGCATGTAGTGGCGCTCGATCTCCACCGCGAGCTTGGCGATGCGCTCGATGAGCTGGGTGAGGTACTCGTGCAGGCCCATCTGGAAGATGTCGTCGATGACGCCGTAGCGCAACTGCGCGGACAGCGCGCCGGCCAGCCGCTGCGGCGCGCCGTTCTGGCTGCCGTAGGCTGCGGCCAGCCATTTCAGCGATTCGTCGATCACATCGAGGCAGGACCGGATCGAGCGCGGCATCTCCTGGCGCAGCAGCAGCAGTTCGGCGATGTTCCAGGGCGTCACTTCAGACTTGTAGACCCAGTGATAGGCGCGGGTCGCCGACACCGAATGCAGGATCGAGGTCCACTGGTAATAATCGAGCAGGCCGCCGACGCCGGTGAAGCTCGGCAACAGCATGTGGTACTTCACATCAAGGATGCGCGCCGTGTTGTCCGCCCGCTCGATGAAGGTCCCCATGCGCGTGAAGTGATAGACGTCGTTGCGCAGCATGGTGCTGGCATAGGCCAAGGAAGCGGGTGGTGAAGTTCTTCACCCAGTCGAGGGTCTCCGGCAGCAGTTCCGGCTCGAAGAAGATCGGGTCGATCCGCTGGCTGTCGAGCCAGGCGCCGTTCAGGGCATCCCACATATCGCGGGTGAGCGCAGCGCGCACCGCCCGCGCATTGGTGCGCGCGCGGTCCAGTGACGAGAGGATGGAGGACGGATTGTCGCGGTCGCAGGAGAGGTAATAGACCACGTGCGCGGCGGTGACCCGCTCATATTTTGCGGCATAGCCCTGCTCGCAGCCTGTGGCGTGAAGCGCAGACAGCCAGTCGGTCGATTGCGGGCTGAGGCCGGACATGCGCTGCGCGGCCTCCAGCAGGCGCGCGAGATTGTCCATGCGCTCGACGTAGCGGGCGAGCCAGAAGATGCCGTTGGCGGTGCGTGCGAGCATCAGGCGTCCTTGTCCGGTTGCAGGACCCAGGTGTCCTGGTGCCGCCGCCCTGCGAGGAGTTGACCACCAGCGAGCCGGCGCGCAGCGCCACCCGCGTGAGGCCGCCCGGCGTGACCCGGATGCCGTCCGACCCCACAAGCAGGAACGGCCGCAGATCGATGTGGCGCGGGGCGACTCCGCTGTCGACGAAGGTCGGACAGGTGGACAGCGCAAGCGTCGGCTGGGCGATATAGGCCTCCGGGCTGGCTTTCAGCCGGGCGAGAAAGGTCGCGCGCTCGGCGGCGCTTGCCTGCGGGCCGATCAGCATGCCGTAGCCGCCGGAGCCATGCGTTTCCTTCACCACCAGTTCGTGCAGGTGGTGCTCGACATAGTGCAGCGAGGCCGGGTCCGCGCAATCCCATGTCGGCACATTCTTGAGGATCGGCTCCTCGCCCAGGTAGAAGCGCACCATCTCGGGCACATAGACATAGACGGCCTTGTCGTCGGCGACACCCGCGCCGACCGCGTTCGCCAGGGTCACGCCACCCTGCCGATAGGCCTCGAACAGGCCGGGCACGCCCAGCACCGAGTCCGGCCGGAACGCGCGTGGATCGAGGAAGGCATCGTCGATGCGCCGGTACAGCACGTCGACCCGTCGCGGCCCCAGCGTGGTGCGCATGAACACCGCTGCATCCTCGACATAGAGGTCGCTGCCCTCCACCAGCTCGACGCCCATTTCGTCCGCGAGGAAGGAGTGCTCGTAATAGGCGCTGTTGAACTGGCCCGGCGTCAGCACCGCGACCGTCGGGTCGCCCTTGCAGCGCGGCGGCGCAACCGAGCGCAGGGTGTGCAGCAGGTCCTCGGGGTAGCGGGAGATCGGCGCGACATTGATCCGGCTGAACAGGTCCGGGAACAGCCGCATCATCACCGTGCGGTTCTCCAGCATGTAAGAGACGCCGGACGGCGTGCGGCAATTGTCTTCCAGCACGTAGAACTCGCTGGGGCCGGTGCGCACGATGTCGATGCCAGCGACGTGCGTGAACACGCCGTGCGGCGCCGTCACGCCCTGCATCGCCTCCAGATAGGCGGCGTTGGCGCGCACCAGCCGTTCCGGGATCAGCCCGGCACGCAGGATCGCCTGCTCGCCGTAGACATCGGCCAGAAACAGGTTGAGCGCCCGCACGCGCTGGACCAGCCCGCGCTCCAGGGTCGCCCATTCCTGCGCCCCCAGAACGCGCGGAATGATGTCGAACGGGATCAGCCGCTCCGTGTCGCCGCCATCGCCGTAGACGGCGAAGGTGATGCCGATGCGGCGGAACAGGCGTTCGGCCTCCTCGCGCTTGGCGTCGCGCAGGTCCGGGGACATGCGCTCGAGCCATTCCGCTATTCCCGCATAGGCAGGCCGAGACTTGCCTGCCTCTACGTACATTTCATCGAACACGTGCACCATCCCCAGGGTGCCGTGCTGCGCCGCCGTATCGGCGTGTCGTCAGGGGCAACCCTCATGCTGCAGATGCGAACATGAGATGCAGCGCAAGTCAAGCGCGTGCGTCAGGCGGCAGAAAACTTGGGCCCGCCCAGTCAGCGGGTCAGGCCGGGCTGCCAGAGCGGCTCGGCGCCGGAATCGTGGTTGGCGGCGCGCGACAGCACGAACAGCAGGTCGGAGAGGCGGTTGATATATTGGAGCGCCCGGGGTTGATCGGCTCCTGCGTCGCGGCTTCCGCCGTCAGCCGCTCGGCGCGACGGACCACGGTGCGCGCCAGGTGCAGATAGGCGGCGAGCGGTGCGCCGCCGGGCAGCACGAACGAGGTCAGCGGCGGCAGGGCCTCGTTCAGCGCATCGATCTCCGCCTCCAGCCGTGCGACCTGACCCGCGACGATGCGCAGGGATTGCGACGCCGCATCGAAATCCTCGCCCGGCGTCGCCAGATCCGCGCCGAGGTCGAACAGGTCGTTCTGGATGCGCCCCAGCATCGCATCGGTGTCATCCGCAGCGTAAAGCCGGGCGATGCCAAGCACGGCGTTCGCCTCATCGACCGTGCCGAAGGCGGCGATGCGGTGTGCGAATTTCGGCCGCCGCGAGCCATCGACCAGTGAGGTCTCGCCGCCGTCACCGCCACGGGTGTAGATGCGATCGAGCTTGACCACAGGCCCTAATGTCTTCCCAATAGCAGGAACAGGATGACGACAGCGACCGTGAGGCCCTGAAACAGCACGCGGTACCACATGAGCTGGTTCGAGCGGCGGCCGGTCATGTCCTTGCCGGACGCCATGGTGAAGATGCCGCGCGCGAGCACGACGGCCGTCGCCAGCGCGCCCATGACGATGAAGAAAATCAGAATGCCGTTCATGCCAGACTCCTACGCCACTGCGGCGTTTACGCCAACGAAATTGCAGCCCAATAGCCCTAAATAGGCTGGATAAGCGCGTCCGGCATGCGGCCGATCCGCGCACGAACCGCCTCCGGCGTCCAGCCCTGGGCGCGCAGGTCGGCGAGCGCGGGTGCGTTGTCGCGCTTGGCCAGGCGGGCACCCGTCTCGTCCCGCAAAAGGGGATGATGGCGATAGCGCGGTGTCGGCAGGTCGAGCAGCGCTTGCAGCAGCCGGTGGATATCGGTCGCGTCCAGCAGGTCCTCGCCCCGGATCACGTCGGTCACGCCCTGCGCCGCATCGTCGAGGGTGACAGCCAGATGATAGCTGACCGGCGCATCCTTGCGCGCCAGCACCACGTCACCCTGGCGATCCGGCGCAGCGTTGCGCCAGCCGTGCCCGGCGTCCCACCAGCGCAGCGGCCCGGCCTTGCGGATGGCGCGGTCCATGTGCAGCCGCCAGCAGGCGGCGTGCCCCGTGGCCAGACGCTGGGCGGCAACCGCCGGAGTCAGATGCTTGCAAAGACCGGGGTAGACCTGGGTCTCGCCGGCATGCGGCGCAGCACCCGCGCGCGCGATCTCGGCGGCGATGTCGGCGCGGGTGCAGAAGCACGGGTAGAGCAGGCCCTCGGCGCGCAGGCGCTCCAGCGCTGCTGCGTAGTGAGCCAGGTGCTCGGACTGGCGGCGTGGCGGCTGCGGCCAGGCCAGGCCGAGCCAGGCGAGATCCTCGAAGATGCCCGCGACGAAGGGCTCGCGACACCGGCCGGGGTCGATATCCTCGATCGCAGCAGCATGGTGCCGCCCTGCGTCATCGCGAACTCCGCGTTCCATAAGGCGGACGCGGCATGCCCGAGGTGCAGCCGTCCGGTCGGCGACGGCGCGAATCGCGTTACGACCGGAGCCGGCATGCCGAGTCGCTCGTTGCTCCGATGCCGAAAAGCGCGAAACGATAAAAATCTCACCCTTGACGACTCCATATGCCGTAGTGTCATAATCCCGACACACGAATTGTAGTAGGCACAATTTCGAATCGAGCGGCAAGGTAGCGGCTCGGAAGTCAGCGGGGCCAGTCTCAGCCGGCTTGAGTGCGACAAGTCTTGAGGCGCTTGCATCCTGGTCGTTCGGGAACTGAGGAGCACGCGGGTGTATCATCCTAATGTGATTCCGACGCCTGAGCAGTGTCCTGCGCTGGTGCTGAACGCCGACTATACCCCTCTGTCCTACTATCCGCTCAGCCTCTGGGGCTGGCAGACGGCGGTCAAGGCGGTGTTTCTGGACCGGGTCACCATCGTCGAGGAATATGATCGCGAGATCCGCTCGGCGCGCACGGCGATGCGGCTGCCCTCGGTCATTGCGCTCAAACAATATGTGCGGCCGGCGCGGCATCCCGCGTTCACGCGTTTCAACCTGTTCCTGCGCGACCGGTTCCTGTGCCAGTATTGTGGCTCGCGGGACGATCTGACCTTCGATCACGTGATCCCGCGCGCCTACGGTGGCCGCACCACCTGGGAGAACGTCACCACCGCCTGTGCGCCCTGCAACCTGCGCAAGGGCGGGCGCACGCCGGCAGAAGCGCACATGGGCCTGCGCTGGCCGCCGTACCAGCCGACCACCTTCGAACTGCAGGAGCATGGCCGGGCGTTCCCGCCGAACTACCTGCATGCCACCTGGCGCGACTATCTCTACTGGGATAGCGAACTCGACGCTTAGAGCCTGATCGGTTGAGGTTGAAGCATATGCACTTCAACCGAGGGCGTGAATCAGGCTCTTATCAACAATTTAGAGCGTGATGACTTTAGGTGGAATCGTCATTGCGAGGAGCCGCAAGGCGACGCGGCAATCCAGAGTTCTTTGTTTCGCCCTATGGATCGCCACGTCAGCCCCTCAATCGTTTTCCGTCGCCTGATAGACCGGGAAGGCCAGGAACTGATCGCGGATCAGTGCCCCGGTGAGGTTGGCGACAGAGGTCGTTTTGTCATCGCTTGCTGCCTTGCTCGCCCCGCCCGCCTCGATGGTGAAGACCTGCGCCTTCGCCTGTTTGACGCCGGCGCTGGGCCAGTCCGCCGCGATCACGGTGGTCTTCCCGGCCTTGCCGAGGCCGATCTGCTGCACCTGGGCCAGGAACGCATTCGGCTGGGTGGCGTCCGGGAGCAGCATGGGTTCCGGTGCCTTTGCGGGTGCCGGCACCGGCTTGCGGCTGGCGTCGAACGTCACGTCGCCGTTGGCGATCGTGAAGGTGTCACCGGAATTAAGCGCCGACACCGTGAACGGCACGACCGCGGACAATTCCGCTTTCGCCGCCTCCGGGAGCTTGACCAAAGCACTCGGCCCATCCGGCGAAGGCGATCTTTTCCTTGTCGAGCACCACGATCGACCGGGAGTCCATGCCAATGCCGACCGAACTGCTCAGGTTGGCAAGCGCAAGCACAAGGCGCGCCAAATTTCCGTTCGCGCCGACGCCGTAATCGATAAACCACTTCTGCGGCGCAAGCTGGAGCCCGAACGAAAAGTCCAGCTCCCACTGCATCGAGTAGCGGATCATCTCGCTGAGCGCGCGCGGCTTGCGGAAGCCACCGCTACCGGCAACCCGAACGCTGTCGCCGATCACACCGATCGCGGCACCGGCCTCGAACGCTTTGTGCATGGCGTAGAGCACTGGCCCGTCGTCTGTTTCATTGCTGAGCAGGGTTTTGGCCAGGCGGTCCGGGTTGCCGTCGGCGATGAGGAACGCCTTGCCGCCGATGAGACTCTTCACCCACGCAACATCCTCCATCTTCTGGGCGTCGGCACCGAACGGGTTCTTGCCGCCTTTGATTAGGTCGCGGCCCGCAAGAGGCACGACAACCGGGACGCCGCCGGCCTTCTTGACGGCTGCCGCAAGATCGCTGCCGGCCTTCACGGGGTCATCTGCAGCGGTCGGGATGATGTAGACGGTTGCACCCTTGCCGGCGGCGCTCATGTAGCGCTGCCAGAAATCGGGCGTCTGCGCGGCGTCATGCCCGGCCAGGATCAGGCGCGAGCTTTGGGCCGGCTCAGCGAAAACCGGCGCGGCCAGGCAGGACAGCGTCGTGGCGAGAAGGCCCGCGAGGGCGATACGGCGGGGATTGGCAAGAAATGAGACATGAAAATACCTGCTGTTTGCACATAGGATGCGATGTCGAGCGACTCGCTGGCCGCAATGTGTGCCAGAGCGATGACTTGTCAACGGACCGCCGCCGCGACGGTGGCGCTTGCCGGTGAATTGAGCGGGGAAGCTGGTGCTGCCGGGGAGGATTGAACTCCCGACCTCTCCTTACCAAGGGAGTGCTCTACCACTGAGCTACGGCAGCATGGCACGGGCTGCAGATGCCTGCAGCACAGAGCGCCCGCTATTGCCGCCGGGTCCGACCCTTGTCAAGAAAACGCGCAGCAAGGTAGTGGGTCATTTTGAAGTTTTGCCGCTCACCCTGGGCTGGACGAAGGGATGAGTGGCTCGTGGTTCTGTCCGAGCTCACCACGAACGGTTTGTTCAAAATGACCCACTAGCTTTAAGGGAAGGGAGTTCGCCGGATATGCCACGCGCCGAGTTGAATCCGGAGCAGAAACGCAGACTCGCGGACGCCCTGCGCGCCAACCTTGCCCGGCGCAAGCAGCAGACGCGTGCCCGGCGCGCCGGCGAAACGGCGCAGCCCGATCCGCTTGCCGACACCACGGATACGGCTGCGCTGGAGACGCCGAAGTCGCCCACTTGAAATGATATTCTGCTGGATACGGCGGCGCAGCGTCGGAAATCATTACAATTCGGTAAATTCTTGGCGCCGGCTCATCGGCTAAGCCTCGGATGCGCCTCGCTTTACCGTTTCTGGCGCGTATTTTGCTTACCTTTGTGCGTAGGCTGTGCGCCACTCGGGCAATGGGAGCGCATAGTCACACATAGTCAAACGCACATTGTCAAACGCACATTGTCAAACGCACATTGTCAAATGAGGAGAACAACCATGAAAAATTCCTGCTTGGAGCGGTCGCGCTGGCTTCTATTGCTGTCGCCACCTCGGCGCACGCTGTCGGCATCACCCGCGTCAGCGCTGCTGACTTCGTCGCCGGCTCGGGCCTGATCACTTTCAGCGAATTCGCGAACGGCACCGTCAACCCGACCTATGCTCCGGCGGTTTATGGCGGCGATGCGGCATCGCCCACCGTGACCTTCGACGGCTGGTTCCTCGGCCAGTCGCTGAGCGTCAATCCGGGCGTCGACTGCCCGGCGCGGCTGCGAGCGCCTGCATCGTCGGCACGCCGACTGGCCCGCTGTCGCTTGATCCGAGCGCGCCGAACACCTTCATAACCGGGGATGGCGCGAACCCGACCTCGCCGGTGCTCTCGGGCTCCCCGACCTTCAACGGCGGCATCGCTGTGCTGTTCGACATCGAACTGGCGGGCGTGGGCTTTGATGGCGGCTTCTTCGACGCTGCCGGCTCGACCGGCATCACCGCGTTCGCGCGCGACGGGTCGCTGCTCGGCACGGTCACCAACACCGGCACCGGCATCGAATTCCTTGGCCTGGTGACGGACGATGGCAGCGAAGCGATCGCTGGCGTGTTCCTGGATCTGACCGGCTCGGAGCCGGCGGGCTTCGCCATCGACAACCTGCGCTTCGGCCGTCGCGGTCAGGTCGTCAACCCGGTTCCGGAACCGGCGAGCTTCGCCGTGCTGGGCCTGGGCCTGGCGGTTGCCGGCTTCGCGGTGCGCAAGCGTCGCGCCTAGACCTTGATCGTTTCGGATTGAATCGATCTGAAACGTGAATCAGGCTCTTAACGCATCTGCTTGAAAGCGGCGGCCGGGTCAAATCCGGCCGCCGTTTTTGTGTCTGATGACTTTGGATAGAATCGTCATTGCGAGGCGGGAAGCCGAAGCAATCCAGGAACACCGGTGTTTGCATGGATTGCCGCGTCGCCTCCGGCTCCCCGCAATGACGGTGGTTCAATGTAAAGTGATCGCGCCCTAAAGCGGCTGGGTCGCCTGTTCCAGCCACTGGCGGGTCTCGTCCTGCACCAGCGGGCCGATTTCGCGCCACACCCGGGCATGATAGGCGTCGACCCAGGCGCGCTCCTCAGTGCTCAGCAGTGCCGTGTCGATCAGCGCCCGGTCGAGCGGGGCAAGCGTCAGGGTCTCGAAGGCCAGCATCGGCCGCTCGTCGCCCTGGCGGCCCTGTTCCGCGACCAGCACCAGATTTTCAATGCGGATGCCGAAGTGGCCGGGCTTGTAGTAGCCGGGTTCGTTCGAGAGGATCATGCCTGGCTCCAGCGGCACACTGGACGCCGCCTTGGCGATGCGTTGCGGCCCTTCGTGCACGGAGAGATAGGCGCCGACGCCGTGCCCCGTGCCGTGATCGTAGTCGAGCCCTGCCTGCCACAACGGCAGTCGCGCCAGCACATCGAGCTGCTGGCCGGTGGTGCCGGCGGGGAAGCGCGCCGTCGCCAGCGCGATATGCCCTTTCAGTACGCGGGTGTAGCGGTCGCGCTGCTCGGAGGTCGGGGTGCCGACCGCGATGGTGCGGGTGATGTCGGTGGTGCCGTCCGCGTACTGGCCGCCTGAATCGACCAGGAACAGCTCGCCTGGCGCCAGCACCCGGTTGGTTGCCGGACCCGAGCGATAATGCGGCAGTGCGGCGTTCGGCCCGGCGCCGGCGATGGTGTTGAAGCTGGTGTCCAGCAGCTGGTTGGTCTCGCGCCGGAAGGAGAGAATCTGCGCCTCGACCGCTGCCTCGTCGATCGTGCCGTCCCCGGCGTGCAGGCTCAGCCAGTGCAGCAGCCGGGTGATGGCCGCACCGTCGCGCAGGTGGGCTGCCCGCGCCCCTTCAGCCTCGACGCCATTCTTGCGCGCCTTGGGCAGGATGCACGGGTCGCGCTTTTCGATCAGGGTGGCACCTGCGGCGTCCAGCGCCTCGAAAATCGCAGCGACACAGGTCTCCGGATCGACGAGGACGCGCTTGCCCCCAGCGCCGCCAGCGCTGCCGCAAAGTCGGTGCGGGCATGGGTGCGCACGGCCGGGCCCAGGTGCTCAAGTACCGCGTCGTTCAGCTTCTCCGGCTCCAGGAACAGGTCGGCGGTCGCGTCCGCCTGCAGCAGCGCGAAGGCCCGCACCACGGGCGTGTGCGAGACATCGGTGCCGCGGATGTTGAACAGCCAGGCGACCGAGTCGAGCGCGGCGATCACGGCCACATCCGCGCCGGCCTCACGCAGGTCGGTCGCGAGATCGCGCCGCTTGTCGGCGGATGATTTGCCGGCCAGCGCATCGGGGTGGACACGCGCCGGCGCAAGGGAAGGGGCGGGCTGGTCTGCCCAGACGGCATCGATGGGGTTGGCCTCGAGCGCGACCAGGCTTGCGCCGCGCGCCGCCAATTGCTCGGCAGCCGACTTCGCCCAGCTGCGTGTTGCCAGCCATGGGTCATAGCCGATACGGTCGCCGGACTGCGCGTTGCCGCCCAGCCAGGATGCCGGCGTGACATCCGGAAACGGCTCGTAGGAGAACAGCGCCGGCGAGACTTCCGCTCTGGTCTGCACCGTGTAGCGGCCATCGGTGAAGACCGCTGCCTTGTCTGCCAGCACGACTGCGCTGCCTGCCGATCCGGTGAAGCCGGTCAGCCAGGCCAGTCGCTGGGCATAGTCGCCCACATATTCGCTCATGTGCTCGTCGGTCAGCGGCACATAGAAGCCGCTGAGGCCGATGGTCGCCAGATGCGCTCGCAAGGCGGCCAGGCGGGCAGCGGCGGGCGACGTGGCCGCAAGTGGCAGGGCGGATGCAGTCATGGTGTACTCCGGATGGTCACGGCACGGGCTGCCGTTCTCGCTGGACGGTCAACAGGCAACCGACCCGATCATGGACCAGACCCGCAGCGATGACCATAGTTTACGGCTATTGTGATCCGCAGGATAATCATTCCTAACTGCTCTGCTGTGCATGTTGCAGGAGAGATGCCATGACCCATATAAGCCGCCGTAAACTTCTGTCGGCTGCTGCAACGAGCGTGCTGGCGCTCGCGTCGCCGCCGGTGCTGGCCCAAAGCCGCCCCTGTGAAAGGCAAAGCCATCGTGATGTCCCCTGCGCCGCCGCCCGCCCCGAAGACCCCCATGCCACCAGTCGCGCGCCGTGGCGATTACCGCTTCACCCGCCATGGCATCACCATCGACGACCCCTATGCATGGTTGAAGGACAAGGACTATCCCAAGGTCGACGATGCCGAGGTGCTGGCGTACCTGAAAGCGGAGAACACATACTTCGAGCAACAGACGGCCCCGATGCGGCCGTTGATCGACTCGCTCTTTACCGAAATGAAGGCCCGCCTGAAGGAAGACGACGCCAGCGTCCCCGTGCGCGACGGCGACTGGCTGACCTGGTGGCAATTCGACAAGGGAGCGCAATACCGCACCTGGTGGCGTCGCCCGGTCGCTGGCGGTCCGGACCAGCTGATCCTCAGCGAACCGGACCTGGCAAGCGGGCTGGAGTATTTCCGGCTCGGCACGCTCAGCATCAGCCCGGATGGCCGGCAGGTGGCCTACGCGGCTGATATCGACGGCTCGGAGCGTTTCACGCTGAAGATCCGCGACCTGGCGACTGGCCAGGACCTGCCAGATGCCATCCCGGGACACTTGGCGAAATCGTCTGGGCAGCAGACTCGCAGAGCCTGTTCTACACGCCGGTCAACGACAACTGGCGGCCGTTCGCGGTGCGCCACCACCGGTTGGGGTCCGATCCAGCGGAGGACCGCACGATCTACACGGAAGCCGATCCCGGCTTTTTGTCGGTGTCGGCCGCACCCAGTCACGCCGATTTCTGACGATCGGCGCCAGCGACCACACCACCAGCGAAGTGCGTCTGCTGCCGCTCGACGACCCGCATGCGGCGCCGCTGCTGGTGTCCCCTCGGGTCAAGGACCGGGAATATGCCGTCGATGAGCGGGACGGTACGCTGTTCATCCTGGTCAACGACACCCACCCGAATTTCCGTCTGGTCGAGGCGTCACTCGATGCGCCGAACGCCTGGAGCGAGGTGATCGCCGCCTCGGACAGCCATTACCTGCTCAGCCACGTGAGCTTCGCCAACTGGCTGGTGGTGCATGAGCGGGTGAACGGCCTTGATCAGATCCGCCTGCGCGACCTGGACGGCCGGGAGCATTATGTGCCGTTCCCGGAGGCCTCCTATGCCGCCGGGCTGGGCGGCAACCCTGAGTACCGTCTCGACAAGCTGCGCCTGGCCTACCAGTCGATGGTCACGCCGCAGACGGTGTTCG
This sequence comes from Hankyongella ginsenosidimutans, assembly GCF_005144965.1. Taxonomy (GTDB): domain Bacteria; phylum Pseudomonadota; class Alphaproteobacteria; order Sphingomonadales; family Sphingomonadaceae; genus Hankyongella; species Hankyongella ginsenosidimutans. The sequence goes on along the minus strand of NZ_CP039704.1, from coordinate 608,432 downwards.
ACTACGATCCGCAGGCCCGTGCGCTGACCACGCGCAAGGTGCAGGAAATTCCGTCCGGCTACGACGCCAGCCAGTATGTGACGGAGCGGCTGATGGTGCCGGCGCGGGACGGGGCGATGATCCCCGTCTCGATCGTTTACCGGAAAGACCGCAAGAAAAGCGGACCACTGCACCTCTACGGCTACGGCGCGTACGGGCTTGCGATCCCGCCCGGCTTCTCGACCGTGCGGTTGAGCTACCTCGACCGCGGTTTCACCTATGCGATCGCGCACATCCGCGGCGGCGACGACCTCGGCCGCCGCTGGTATCTGGACGGCCGCGCGGAGAAGCGCTGGAACACGTTCCATGATTTTCTCGACGTCGCGGACTTCCTGTGCAGCAAGGGTTATGCGGTGCCCGGCGGCATCTCGATCTCCGGCGGCTCTGCCGGCGGCGAACTGATGGGCGTCGCAGCGAACATGCGTCCGGAGCTGTGGCGGGCCGTCGTTGCCCAGGTGCCGTTCGTCGATGTGCTGAACACGATGCTGGACGACACTCTGCCGTTGACGCCGATGGAATGGCCGGAGTGGGGCAACCCGATCGAGAGTGCGGACGCCTTTGCCCTCATCCGCAGCTACAGCCCCTATGACAATGTCACGGCGCAGGCCTACCCGCCGATGATGGTCACAGCGGGGCTGAACGATCCGCGCGTCACCTACTGGGAACCGGCCAAATGGGTGGCGAAACTGCGCGCCACCAAGACCGACTCCAATCTGCTCCTGCTGAAGACCAATATGGGCGCGGGCCACGGCGGCAAGTCCGGGCGCTTCGACAGCCTGATCGAGGACGCCGAGGAACTGGCGTTCCTGCTGCGCGCCTTCGGCCTGGCGGGGTGACGCCCTGCCAGGTCCCCTCCCGCTTGGCGGAGGGGAGAGGGGCGATAAGGGCTGCTCAGCACTCTTCGCAGGCGCGCTCCCAGGGCGGCGATTCGCCCCAGTGCTCCTTCAGGAAGTCGATCAGCCGGCGCACCTTGGCCGACATGTGCCGGTTCGGTGGATAGACGGCGTAGATGCCGAACGCCGGCCCGGCCCAATCGGTCAGGATCGGCATCAGCCGCAGCGCCCGAATGTCGTCGGCCACCAGGAAGCTCGGGCCGTAAGCGATGCCCTCGCCGGCGATGGCGGCCGAGCGCAGCACTTCGCCGTTGTTGGTGATGATGCGGCCAGAGACGGCAACCTGGATCGGCTCCCCGCTGTCTTTGTCGGTGAAGCTCCACCCTGCGCCGACCTCATGTTGGAATAGCGCAGGCAGCTGTGCCCCAGCAGCTCGCGCGGGTGGGTCGGCACGCCATACTTCTGCAGGTAATCGGGCGAAGCGGTCGCGATGGAGCGCGACGAGCAGAGCCGGACCGCGATCAGGTTCGAATCCTTCAGCCGGCGCGAGATGCGAATAGCAAGGTCGAAGCCTTCCTCGACGATGTCGACCACGCGGTCATTGAGCGACAGCTCGACGGAGACATCCGGAAAAGCGCCCAGAAACGCTGAGACCGGCTCGCCAAGATGCGCGACCGAGAAGGTTACGGGCGCTGCAATCCGCACCATCCCGCGCGGCGCATGGGCCTGCGCGGTGACCAGCTCTTCGGTTTCCGCGACCTGTTCGAGGATGACGACGCAGCGCTGATGATAGGCCTGCCCCACCTCGGTCAGCGACATCTGGCGCGTCGTCCGGTTGATCAACTGTGCGCCGAGCCGGTCCTCGAGTTCGGAGACGGCCTTGGAGACGACCGACTTCGACACGCCGAGATGGCGCGCGGCCGCTGAAAAGCTGCGGTCCTGAACGACGCGGACAAACATTTCCATCGCAGATAGGCGATCCATCAGCCATTTCCTCAAGCATGAATGCGCTGCAAGGAACCCGGTAGGCCTTGCCGGCCTTGATGGCGGACCATGCAAAATTTGCCGCCTTGCGCGCCAAAAACAGCTAAAATCTCAGTTTGTCAAAGACTTCTTGGCTGGCCTGCCGTTTGCTTGTCGAATTTGGATAAATCCTGCCAACAAGGACAAGAAACATGAACGCGTCACCTCTGGCTCCTGCCGAACTTGCTGAACTCTATCGCGGCCACCCGCTGGTCGCACATGCGGCCGGCAACCTGCAGCGCAATCTGGGTGCGCGCGCCCTATCTTACGCCATGATCGCCGTGCGCCGCATGCGGGCGGCTGGTGACGAGGAAGGTCTGGCGATCTGGCTGGCGCTGCATGCGGAGCTATGCGCCGGCGAGTCCATCGCCGCGCCGACCCGCCACTAGACCCTTCCCGTTTTTGATTGGATCACTTTTGGTGAGGCAATCAAAACGGACAAGAAAGGCTCTATGCACAACAGCTAGTACGCTCGAAGGTTGCAGATGAAATTAGTCTTTTAACATATGCCTTTAATACTTCCTTGAGCACGTTTCGCCTATCATTGCTCGTCAGAGTTTTGCAACGAGTGGGCGATGGGGCTTCCCGCACAGACCAGAAGGGGCGGCATGGCAGCCGGACTGGCGCGTCCGCGTCCGCGTTTCGGCGTCTGGCGTGCGCTATACCCGTCTCCGGATGCCGTGCAATCGCCTGGTTCGCCGCTGCTTTCATGGTACGAACCGCGCGAATCGGCCGCCGACGCACGGCTTGAGGTGGTCGGGCAGGCGCGCGCGACGACAACCCTGCAGGAACTTTTCTTCTTCCGCTTCGACGGCGAAGCGCCCGGCGGATCGCTGCCCGGACGCTTCGTCTCGTCCGGCTTACGTCCCGACACTTTTGAGAAGGCCCGCCGGTACGGGCTGGAGCAAACTTATCTGGAGGCCTGTTTATGAGCGCACCCATGCCCCTGGAAAACCGCGCGTCGCGCATTCGCACCAAAGTCAATATCGAGGTCGAACTGGTCATGGCCGACGGCACGCAAGTGTCCGGGCATGTCTTCATCGGTCTCGATCAGCGGGTACAGGACCTGCTGAACGACCCCGCGCCGTTTTTCCCGCTGCGTCTGCCGCAACACGAGATCGTACTGATCAACAAATCCATGGTCGCCATCTGCAAACCACTGGACGCCACGCGCTGACGCTTGCACCCCTTGGCGTTTCACGCCATCAGAAGGCCATGAGCCTTACCGCTGCTGCCCGAGACGCCCTGATCGCTGCCGCCGGCGCTGGCGGGCTATTCCTCCGGGGCCGGACACCCTTCGCTACGAGGAAGACTGGCGCGGCCGGCGCCTCGGCCCGGCGGCGCTGGTGCTGCGCCCGGCCACTGTCGAGGCGGCGAGCGCAATCGTCCGGGTCGCCAACGAATACCGTGTGCCGCTGGTGCCGCAGGCGGGCAACACCGGGCTGGTGCTTGGCGGTGCGCCGGATGCCAGCGGCGGCGAGGTGGTGGTCAGCGTCGAACGCATGAACCGCATCCGTTCCGTTGATGCCGACGATTTCTCGCTGGTGGCGGAGGCCGGCTGCATCCTGACCGAGGTGCAGGACGCCGCAGCCGCCGTCGACCGCCTGTTCCCGCTGTCACTCGGGGCCGAAGGCTCGGCGCGCATCGGCGGCCTCATCTCAACCAACGCCGGCGGCGTTCAGGTGCTGCGCTATGGCACCATGCGCGCGCTGGTGCTGGGGCTGGAGGCGGTGCTGCCGGACGGGCAGGTGCTCAATACACTCACCGCCCTGCGCAAGGACAATACCGGCTACGACATCAAGCAGCTGCTGATCGGGGCGGAGGGCACGCTCGGCCTGGTCACCGCTGCGACCCTGAAGCTGTTCGCCCGGCCACGCACCGTGGTTGCTGCCCTGCTGGCACTGCCGACGCTGGATGGCGCCATGACGATGCTCAACCGCCTGCGCCAGGCGAGCGGCGAGCAGCTCAGCGCTTTCGAGGTCATGCCCGGCGAAGCGTTCGATCTGGTGCGCACCTATGTGCCCGGCGTGCGCGATCCGCGCCCGGCAGCCGCACCCTGGTATGCGCTTGCCGAGGCGACCAGCGCCGCAGACGACCCGGCGCTGGCGCAGCGCATCGAGGCCGCGCTCGGGGAGGCGCTGGAGGCCGGCATCCTCGCCGACGCTGCGCTTGCCGCCAGCGAAAGCCAGCGCCTGGACTTCTGGCGGGTGCGCGAGTCGATCCCGGAGGCCGAGAAGAAGGAAGGCCCGGCGATCAAGCACGACGTCTCGGTCGCGCCTGCACGCATGGCGGCCTATATTCAGAAAGCGACGACGGCAGTCGAGCAGGGGTTTCCAGGCGCGCGCGTGCTGGCGTTCGGACATCTGGGCGACGGCAATGCGCATTTCAATGTGCGCGCACCCAAGGGGTGAGCGGCGTGGAATGGGCAGCGCAGACGGCGGCGGTCAACCGGCTGGTCCACGATATCGCCGTGGACATGCAGGGGTCGATTTCCGCCGAGCATGGCATCGGGCTGCTGAAGCGCGAGGAACTCGCCCGCACGGTCGATCCGGCCAAGGCAGCGGCCATGCGCGCCATCCGCCAGGCCCTCGACCCCAACGGTATCTTCAATCGCGGCCGGGTGTTTCTGGGGTAGCGAGGGCGACGCCCGCAACTTCTGTCATCGCGAGACGGCAACACTGCCGTGGCGATCCATGGAACGCAGGTGCTCCTGGATTGCTTCGGCGCATCCCGCCTCGCGCCTGCCTGCGCGCCAAAATCGCCAGCGCCACGGCCTCATTCTTAGAGCGTGATGACATTTGATGGAATCGTCATTCCGAACTTCACGGAGCAGGCTGTAAAGTCCGCTCGTGGTGAGCTCGGACGAACCACGAGCCGCTCAGCCCTTCGTCCAGCTCAGGGTGAGCGGCGCGAGTGCAGCCTCGCGATGACGCATGGATCAACGTAAAGTCATCAGACCCTAAATATGGATCGCGCGGCCGTGGACGGCGAGGGCGGCTTCCTTCATCGCTTCCGCGTGGGTCGGGTGGGCGTGGCAGGTGAGCGCGATGTCCTCGGCGGACGCGCCGAACTCCATGGCTTGTGCTGCCTGCGCGATCATGGTGCCGGCGAGTGAGCCGACGATATGCACGCCGAGCACGCGGTCGGTCTTGGCGTCGGCCAGGATCTTTACGAAGCCGGTGGTGTCGCGGTTGGTCTTGGCGCGCGAGTTGGCGAGGAAGGGAACTTGCCGACCTTGTACGGGGTGCCTGCCGCCTTCAGCTCTTCCTCGGTTTTGCCGACGCTTGCGACTTCCGGCATGGTGTAGACGACCGACGGAATGACGTCGTGGTTCACATAGCCGGTCAGCCCGGCGATATACTCGGCGCAGGCTAACCCTTCATCCTCGGCCTTGTGCGCCAGCATGGGGCCGGCGATGGCGTCGCCGATCGCGTAGATGCCCGGCACCGTGGTCGCGAAGTCATGGCCGGTACGGATGCGGCCGCGCTCATCCAGCCCGACGCCGATCTTGGCCAGCCCCAGGCTCTCGGTGTGCGGCTTGCGGCCGATCGCGAGCAACACGACGTCGGCGACGATCTCCTCGCGTGCGCCGCCGGCCGCCGGCTCGACCGCAACGGTCGCGCTGTCCTTGCCGGTCTTCACCTCGACCACCTTGGTTGCGGTCTTGAGGGCAAACCCTGCTTGGCGAGGATTTTCTGGAATTCCTTCGAGACTTCGACGTCCATGGTCGGCAGGATACGGTCCATATATTCGACCACGGTCACCGCAGCACCCAGCCGTCGCCAGACGGAGCCCAGCTCCAGCCCGATCACGCCGCCGCCGATCACCACCATATGCTTGGGGACGGCCGGCAGACAGAGGGCTTCCGTCGAGGTAATGACCGTCTTGCCGTCAACCGTCACACCCGGCAGGCCGGCGACATCCGACCCGGTGGCGATGATGGTGTTCTTTGCGCTCACCAACCGCTCGCCGCCGTCGTTCAGCGCCACCTTGAGCGCATGCGGGCCATCGAAGCGCGCGGTGCCCTTGATCCACTCGACCTTGTTCTTCTTGAACAGGAACGCGACGCCGTCGGTCAGTTCCTTCACCGCCTTGTCCTTCTCGGCGAGCAGGGCGTCGAGGTCGAGCGCGACCTTCTCCGCCTTGACGCCGAACTTGGCCATGCCGCCGCCTGCGACCTCGTGGAACAGTTCCGAGCCGTGGAGCATCGCCTTGGACGGGATGCAGCCGACATTGAGGCAGGTACCGCCGAGCGTCTCGCGCTTTCGATGCAGGCAGTCTTCAGGCCGAGCTGGGCGGCGCGGATCGCTGCGACGTAACCGCCGGGGCCGGCGCCGATCACCACAACATCGAAATCATAAGCCATCGCAGTCGTCCTGTTCGCAAAGTAGGGAGGGAAACTCAGCGGCACGCGGCGCTGGTCGGCGCGCGCGCGGTCATGGGCGGGTATTTGGCCTTGTACGTATCCGCCCGGGTCGGCCGGGGGTCAGATTGCCGTTGCAGTTCGGGCACACGCCGCCGAGCCGGCCGTTTGTGCAGTCGGGGCAGAAGGTGCACTCGAACGAGCAGATGAACGCCGGGTCGCCGTGGCTGATGTCGCGGTCGCAGCACATGCAGTTCGGTTTCATCGCCAGCATGGGGTCAGCCCTTCGGTTTAACGAAGACAAGGATGAAGCGGTCGGTCTTGCCTCGGATCGTGGGCGCAAAGGCAGTCTCGGTGTGGGGATCGTCCGTATTGACAAGCAGGTCGCTGGTCGTCTGCAGCGTAAAGCCTGCCGCCGTCAGTTGACCGATCACGGCCGCGGGTCGATCCGGTGCAGCTTGGCGCCGGATTCGTCCGGGTCCATGCCGGCGGGCGCGCGGTGGTCGATGATCACCAGCCGCCCGCCGGGCTTCAGGGCGGTAAACAGCGTCCGGCGCAACTGGTCGCCGTCGATCCTGGGCCAGCCATCCTGCGGCTGGTCGAGGGCGATATCGTGATAGCCAAGGCTGAACCAGACGACATCGAGGCTGTCCGGTGCCAGGAACAGCCGGTTGTTTTCCGCCATCAACCGGCGCACGCCGGGCAGGCGGTGCGCGATATCGCGCTGCGCCAGCTCGTCCTTCGAGAATCCAAGGTATGCAGCGTTGTTGTGTGCGAACGTGACGCCGCGCGGGCCGACAGCCCGGCTGAACAACTCGGACCAGTAGCCGCCGCCGGAATAGAGATCGAGCACGCGCATGCCCGGTCCAACCCCGGCCAGCGCCATGACGTCGGCTGGACGGTCGCGCTTGTCCCGCTCGGCGTCGATCGGAAGCCGGTCCTGTTGCTGGATCAGCTGATCCAGTTGCGCGGCGGCACCGGGACTCGCCGCCGCACCCTGCGCGGGCACCGGCAGGGCGAGGGCGAGCGCGGCGAGGGCGAGGCGGATCGTTCGGGTCATGGCGTCCTCTACATGTCGAGCAGCAGGCGGGCCGGGTCTTCGATCGCTTCCTTGATGCGCACCAGGAAGGTCACGCCCTCGCGGCCATCGATCAGGCGGTGATCATAGGACAGCGCCAGATACATCATCGGCCGCACGACGATCTGGCCGTTGCGCACCACCGGCCGGTCTTCGATGCGGTGCATGCCGAGCACGCCGGATTGCGGCGGGTTGAGAATCGGCGTCGACATCAGCGAGCCGAAAATGCCGCCGTTCGAGATGGTGAAGGTGCCGCCCTGCATTTCTTCGATCTTGAGCTGACCGTCGCGGGCGCGCTTGCCGAAGTCGGCGATCGCCTTCTCGCAGTCGGCAAAGCTCATCTGGTCGGCGTTGCGCAGGATCGGTACGACCAGGCCGTTCGGCGCCGAGACAGCGACGCCGATGTCGGCATAATTGCGGTAGACCAGTTCGTCGCCCTCGATCGCCGCATTCACCGCCGGCACATCGCGCAGCGCCAGCACGGCGGCTTTGACGAAGAAGCTCATGAAGCCGAGCTTGATGCCGTGCTTCTTCTCGAACAGGTCCTTGTACTTGTTGCGTGCCTCGATCACCGCCGACATGTCGATGTCGTTGAAGGTGGTGAGCATGGCAGCGGTGTTCTGCGCCTCCTTCAGCCGCTTGGCAATGGTCTGGCGCAGGCGGGTCATCTTCACCCGCTCTTCCTGGCGGGTATGGGCCGCAGCGACCGGAGCCGCGGGCGCGGTGGCGCCACTGCGTGCCAGTGCGCGGGCCGTGCCTTTTCGATGGCCGCCAGCACGTCTTCCTTGGTCAGGCGGCCATCCTTGCCGGTGCCGGCGATGGAAGCGGGATCGAGGTTATAGTCCTCGATGATACGCCGGACTGCGGGGACATCGGCTGCAGGGCATCCGACGGCGCGGCCGGGGCTTCGGCCACCGCCGCCGGTGCGGGGCTGGCGCAGCGGCAGGTGCCGCCTCCGGCTTGGCAGCGGTGTCCTTCGCGGGCGCTGCTGCACCTCGCTGATCATCGCGACGACCGCGCCGACTTCCACCGTGTCGCCCGCCTTGGCCAGCAGGTCGGTCAGTACGCCGGCAGCGGGGCCATCAGCTCGACCGCGACCTTGTCCGTCTCCAGTTCGGCGATCGGTTCGTCTGCCTTCACCGCATCCCCAACCTTCTTCAGCCAGCTGCCGATGGTGGCCTCGGTAATCGACTCGCCCAGCGTCGGAATTTTGACTTCGGTTGCCATGTGGTGCCCTTTCTAGCGGGGTAAGGAGTCAGAGGTCTGCGCGGCAGCCAGCGCCTGCCAGCGCGCTTCGCGTGTGAGGTCTTCAGCGGTCAGCGCACCTTGAAGCGCAGGGCGAGCCTTGCCGCAGACGATGCTCAAGGGGCCGGGCGGGGGTCGCCCCGGGCTCGGCGAACGGTGTCGCGGGGTCGGACAATTCCGTGCGCTCAGGTTGATCTGGGGTCGCCGCAGAGACGCGGACGCGCCGGAACGGCTGGTAGGTCTGCCCGATGCAGTCGACGACCGTGTAAACATAATCGACCGTCGGGCTGGGCAGTGCTGTGCCGCTGGCGTCCCGGAAGCGTGCAGTGGCCGCGATCGCATAGCGCAGCCGGTCGCTGGCCGGGGAGACCAGCACGGCGCGCCCGCCATTCTCCGCCGTGTAACCCAGCGGCAGCCAATAGCCGGCTTGCGCACCGGCGTCGCCGGCGGGTAGCGCAAGCGCAAGCGCGACGATGGCCGCAGGTTGCATCATTGCCCCAGCGCTTCCCCGACGAGCTTCGCCTGCTCCTGCGCGTGGCGGGAGGCAAGACCGGTTGCCGTCGCCGCCGCCGCCGCCCGGCCAGCGTAGCGCGCACGCGGCGTCCTGGCACCGGCCTTCTGCAGGACATCCTCGATATACGGCTCGACGAAGAACCAGGCACCCGCATTCTTCGGTTCTTCCTGGCACCAGACGATATCGGTCGCATTCTTGAAGCGCGTCAGCAGTTCGGTCAGCGCCGTGGTCGGGAAGGGATAGAGCTGCTCCACCCGCGCGAGGTAGGTGTCGGCAAGGCCCTGTGCGTCGCGCTCCTCCAGCAAATCATAATAGACCTTGCCGGTGCAGAGGACGACCCGCTTGATCTTGTCGTCGGCGGCGAGCTTCAGCTCGGAATGGCCGCCGATCTCGGCGTTATCGAACAGCACCCGATGGAACTGCGCATCCGGCCCCAGTTCGGCAAGCGTCGAGACCGCCTTCTTGTGCCGCAGCAGTGACTTCGGCGTCATCATCACCAGCGGCTTGCGGAACCCGCGCAGCATCTGCCGCCTGAGGATGTGGAAGTAATTTGCAGGTGTGGTGCAGTTGGCGACCTGGATATTGTCTTCCGCACACAATTGAAGGAAGCGCTCGAGCCGGGCCGAACTATGCTCCGGCCCCTGGCCCTCGTAGCCGTGCGGCAGCAGCAGCACGAGGCCATTGGCGCGCAGCCACTTGGCTTCGCCGGACGCCAGGAACTGGTCGATGATGATCTGCGCACCGTTGGCGAAATCGCCGAACTGGCCTTCCCACAGCACCAGCCAGTTCGGTTCCGCCATTGCGAAGCCGTACTCATAGCCCATCACCCCGTATTCGGAGAGCGGGCTGTCGAATACCTCGAAGGCGCCGCCGAACTGCTGCAAGGGTACGTGGCGCGCCTCGGTGGCCTGGTCGACGAACACGGCGTGACGCTGGCTGAATGTGCCGCGCCCCGAGTCCTGGCCGGAGAGACGCACGCCGTACCCATCCCGGATCAACGCGCCGAACGCCAGCGCTTCCGCTGTCGCCCAGTCCAGCCCTTCGCCGGATTTCAACGCCTCGGCGCGCGCGGAAATGACGCGCGCCAGCGTCTTGTGAATGTCGAAGCCGTTCGGCCAGCTGGTCAGCACCGCGCCGATCTCGCGCAGGGTGTCGAGAGCGACGCCGGTCGAGGCCGAGCGGCGATCGGTGATGTCCTCGGCGGGCTTGAGAGGCCCGACCACCGCCCCTCGAACCAGTCCGCCTTGTTCGGTTTGTAGGCGCGCGCCGTCTCGAATTCGGCGTCAAGAGTGGCGATGTACTGGCTTTCGATCTCCTTGACCTGTTCATCGCTCACCACGCCCTGGGCCTTCAGCCGCTCGGCATAGAGCGTCGAGACGAACGGGTGGTTGCGGATCGCCTTGTACATGATCGGCTGGGTGAAGGCCGGCTCGTCCGACTCGTTATGGCCGAAGCGGCGGTAGCACCACATGTCGACCACGACGTCGCGCTTGAAGGTCTGGCGGAATTCGGTTGCCAGCTTGGTGGCGAACACCACCGCTTCGGGGTCGTCGCCGTTCACATGGAAGATCGGCGCCTGCACCATCTTGGCGATGTCGGACGGGTAGGGCGACGAGCGCGCATATTGCGGGCTGGTGGTGAAGCCGACCTGATTGTTGACCACGAAATGGATCGTGCCGCCGGTGTTATAGCCGCCGATGCCCGAGAAGGCGAAGCATTCCATGACGATGCCCTGGCCGGCGAAGGCGGCGTCCCCGTGCAGCAGCAGCGGCAGCACCTGCGTGCGCTCCAGATCGCCGCGCTGGGTCTGCTTGGCGCGCACCCGGCCGAGCGCCACCGGGTTGACCGCCTCGAGGTGGGACGGGTTCGGGCACAGCGACAAGTGCACCATATTGCCGTCGAAGCCGCGGTCGGTCGAGGTGCCGAGGTGGTATTTCACGTCGCCGGAGCCGCCGACATCGTCCGGGTTGGAGGAACCGCCGGCGAATTCATGGAACAACTGCCGGTACGGCTTCTGCATGACGTTGGTCAGCACATTCAGGCGGCCGCGGTGCGGCATGCCGATCACGATCTCCTGCACGCCCATGGCACCGCCGACCTTGATGATGGCTTCCAGCGCCGGCACCATGGACTCGCCGCCATCAAGACCGAAGCGCTTGGTGCCGACGAATTTGCGCGCGAGGAACTTCTCGAAGGACTCGGTTTCGATCACCTTCTTCAGGATCGCGATCTTGCCTTCCGGGGAGAATTCGACGTCCTTCTCGACGCCTTCGACCCGGTTCTGGATCCACAGGCGCTCGTCGCGGTCGCCGATGTGCATGTATTCCACACCGACATGGCCGCAATAATTGCGGCGCACGATCTCGACGATCTGGCGCACGGTTCCGGTTTGCAGTCCAAGCGCGCCGCCCAGATAGATCGGCCGGTCCATGTCGCCGGGGCCAAAGCCATGGGTCGCGGGGTCAAGCTCCGGGTGGTGCGGGCGCTGGGCCAGACCCAGCGGGTCAAGCTGCGCTTCCAGGTGGCCGCGCACCCGGTACAGGCGGATCAGCAGCATGGCGCGCAGGCTGTCGTCGGCGGCCCGGCGCACGTCCTCGGCGCTGACGCCGGCTGCCGGCGCTGCGGTCGGCGCGGGCTTGTCGCCCTTGGCCGGCTTGGGGTCGAGCTGCATCTGCAGCGGGTCAAGCCCGGCGGTCAGTGCGTCGGTCATCGGCAGCGGCCAGTTGCTGCGCGCCCAGGATGGGCCGGATTTTACCGCCGCCGCAGTCTGCTCCAGCCCCTGGAAATAGCGCTGCCAACTCGGTTCGACCGATGCCGGATCGGATTTGTAGCGTCCGTAGAGCTGCTCGACAAAGCTGGCGCTGACGCCTGCGAGATCGTCCACCATGGTGTCCAGCATCGGTCTGCTCCCGTTAGAGCCTGATCGGTTGAGGTTGAAGCATGATTGCTGCAACCGATGGCGTGAATCAGGCTCTTTTCAAATACATGGATCATGATTCACGTTTCAGATCGATTCAATCTGAAACGACCAAGGTCTAGAGCCTGATCGGTTGAGGTTGAAGCATGATTGCTGCAACCGATGGCGTGAATCAGGCTCTTTTCAAATCCATGGACCAAGATTCATGTTTCAGATCATTGAGATCCGAAGCATTCAAGATTTAGCCCTTCAAAACCTGCGCCAGTGTGACGCCAAGTTCAGACGGAGAGTCGGCGACAACGATGCCCGCCGCGCGCATGGCCTCGATCTTGTCCTCGGCGCGGCCCTTGCCGCCGGCGACGATGGCGCCGGCGTGGCCCATGCGACGGCCGGGCGGTGCGGTGCGACCGGCGATGAAGCCGACGGTCGGCTTCTTGCGCCCGCGCTTGGCTTCGTCCGCCAGGAATTGTGCACCGTTCTCTTCGGCGTCGCCGCCAATTTCACCGATCATGATGATTTGCTGGGTCTCGGGGTCGGCCATCAGCATTTCCAGCACGTCGACGAAGTTGGTGCCGTTGACCGGATCGCCGCCGATGCCGACTGCCGTGGTCTGGCCCAGCCCGACCGCCGTGGTCTGAAACACCGCTTCGTAGGTCAGGGTGCCGGAGCGCGAGACGATGCCGACCGAACCCTTGCGGAAGATGCTGCCCGGCATGATGCCGATCTTGCATTCGTTCGGCGTCAGCACGCCCGGGCAGTTCGGGCCGATCAGTCGGGTCCTGGAGCCCTGAAGCGCCCGCTTGACCTTCACCATGTCGAGCACGGGAATGCCCTCGGTGATGCAGACCACCAGCGGAATCTCCGCCTCGATCGCCTCGAGGATCGCATCCGCCGCGCCGGGAGGCGGCACGTAGATCACGCTGGCGTCGCAGCCGGTCGCGGCCCTGGCCTGCGCGACCGTATCGAACACCGGCAGGTTCAGGTGGGTCGAGCCGCCCTTGCCGGGCGCGGTGCCGCCGACCATGCGGGTGCCGTACGCGATGGCTTGTTCAGAGTGAAAGGTGCCCTGCTTGCCGGTGAAGCCCTGGCAGATGACCTTGGTGTCTTTGGTGACGAGAATGGACATGTGGGGTTCTCCGGCTTCAAGCGGCTTGTTGGATCGCAGCGACGATCTTGCGGGCGGCGTCGCCCAGGTCGTCTGCGGGGACGATGGCGAGGCCGCTTTCGGCCATGATCTTCTTGCCAAGGTCGACGTTGGTGCCTTCCAGGCGCACGACCAGCGGCACGGTCAGCGCCAGTTCGCGGGCCGCCGCCACGACGCCTTCAGCGATGATGTCGCAACGCATGATGCCGCCGAAGATGTTGACCAGAATGCCTTTGACCGCGGGGTCGGAGAGGATGATCTTGAACGCCGCCTGCACCTTTTCCTTGGGCGCCGCCGCCGACATCGAGGAAGTTGGCCGGCTCGCCGCCGGACAGCTTGATGATGTCGAGCGAGGCCATGGCCAGCCCCGCGCCGTTCACCATGCAGCCGATGTTGCCGTCGAGCTTGATGTAGGCGAGGTCGAACTTCGAGGCCTCGATTTCCATCGGGTCTTCTTCGGCCAGGTCGCGCAGTTCAACGATGTCCGGGTGCCGGTACAGCGCGTTCGAGTCGAAGCCCATCTTGGCGTCGAGCACGCGGATGTAGCCGTCGGTCGTGGCGATCAGCGGGTTGACCTCCAGCATGGAGGCGTCGGTGGCGACGAAGGCTTCATAAAGCTTGGTCACCGTGTCCTGGCACTGCTTGTTCAGGTCGCCGGTGAGCTTCAGGCCGAAGGCGACCGCGCGCGCGTGGTGCGGCATGAAGCCGGTCGCCGGGTCGACGGAGAAGCTGACGATCTTTTCCGGGTGATGCTCGGCGACTTCCTCGATGTCCACGCCGCCTTCGGTCGAAGCGATCACGCCGACACGACCGGTGCCGCGATCAACCACCAGCGAGAAGTAATATTCGTGCGCAATGTCCGAGCCGTTTTCGATGTAGAGGCGCTTCACCTCCTTGCCCTGCGGGCCGGTCTGCACGGTCACCAGCACGCGGCCGAGCATTTCCTTGGCATGGGCCTCGACCTCCTCGATCGAGCGCGCCAGCCGGACCCCGCCCTTGGCATCCGGGCCGAGGCCGACGAACTTGCCCTTGCCGCGGCCGCCGGCGTGGATCTGGCTTTTCACGACATAGAGCGGCCCAGGCAGCGTCTTCGCGCCGGCGACCGCTTCCTCGGGCGTGAAGGCGACTGCGCCCGGCGAAATCGCCACGCCGAACTTCGCCAGCAGCTGCTTGGCCTGATATTCGTGAATGTTCATGGGGCGGCCCTTTTCTGAAGAATCCAAATCAGCTTCTGCCGTCATCCCGGCTTTCGCCGGGATGACGCGTGAGTCCTCAAGCCAGCGACGGGTCGATGCCCTTGCAGGCCGCGACCAGTTCCTTCACCGCGTTGACCGAGACGTCGAAGCCGGCCTTGGCGGTATCGTTCAGCATGATCTCCGCGACGCGTTCGACACCGCCGGCGCCAATCACCACCGGGACCCCGACGTAGAGATTGTCAACGCCGTACTGGCCGGTCAGGTGCGCAGCGCACGGCAGCAGGCGCTTCTTGTCCTTGAGGTAGCTCTCGGCCATGGCGATCGCGGATGTTGCCGGCGCATAGTAGGCCGAACCGGTCTTCAGCAGGCCGACGATTTCGCCGCCGCCGTTGCGGGTGCGGGCGACGATGGCGTCGATCTTTTCCTGCGTCGACCAGCCCATCTTGATGAGGTCCGGCACCGGGATGCCGGCGACGGTCGAATATTCCACGACCGGCACCATGGTGTCGCCATGGCCGCCGAGCACGAAGGCCGTGACATCTTCAACGGACACATTGAACTCTTCGGCGAGGAAGTGGCGGAAGCGTGCCGAGTCCAGCACGCCGGCCATGCCAACCACCTTGTTGTGCGGCAGGCCGGAGAATTCGCGCAGCGCCCACACCATCGCGTCGAGCGGGTTGGTGATGCAGATGACGAAGCTGTCCGGGGCGTGCTGCTTGATGCCCTCGCCGACCGCCTTCATGACCTTGAGGTTGATGCCCAGCAGATCATCGCGGCTCATGCCCGGCTTGCGCGGCACCCCGGCGGTGACGATGCAGACGTCCGCGCCAGCGATGTCGGCGTAGTCCTGCGTGCCGGAAAGCTTGGCGTCGAAGCCCTCCACAGGGCCGGACTGCGCGAGGTCGAGCGCCTTGCCCTGCGGCAGGCCCTCGGTGATGTCGAACATCACGATGTCGCCGAGTTCACGCAGGGCCGCGAGGTGCGCCAGCGTGCCCCCGATCATGCCGCTACCGATGAGCGCGATTTTTTCCGGGCCATAAGCTCTCTCTTGTCGTTGGGTGCCGAAAGGACGGCTGCGCCTGCGCAACCGAAAAGACTCAAACGCCACGCGTCTAATGTTATTTTTCCGCCGAACAAGGCGCGAAGCAGGATTGCGACCAAGGTTGGTGCAGCATTGTTCAGGGCCAGGGCGGTCTGGCGCAAGAGGTCATCCGTCTGCAAAACGCCTGCGACCTTGGCGGGAGCACCCGCCGGCGTCACCCCTCGATGCGTGGGGTAGTGCCTCAGTTTGAAAAATCCGCTCGTGGTGAGCTTGACGAACCACGAGCCGCTCACCCTTCGTCAAGCTCAGGGTGAGCGGCAGAATTTCAAACTGAGGCACTACGTGCGTGGGGCCGGCGTATCCGCGGCCACTGGTCAAGCAGCGACAGCGCCGCTAGATGCAGCGCATCGTCGCGCGTGCGCCGCGCAAGCCCATCCACGG
Organism: Hankyongella ginsenosidimutans; assembly: GCF_005144965.1. Lineage (GTDB taxonomy): Bacteria > Pseudomonadota > Alphaproteobacteria > Sphingomonadales > Sphingomonadaceae > Hankyongella > Hankyongella ginsenosidimutans. Next base: position 592,597 of record NZ_CP039704.1, on the reverse strand, counting down.
GAACCCCGACATGACCGAGATCACCGCCGACATCATCGCCCAGCACGGCCTGACCGACGCCGAATACCAGCGTATTCTGGATGCGCTCGGCCGCGCGCCGAACCTGACCGAACTTGGCATCTTTTCCGTCATGTGGTCCGAACACTGTTCCTACAAGTCCAGCCGCGTGCACCTGAAGAAGCTGCCGACCAAGGCACCGTGGGTGATCCAGGGGCCGGGCGAGAACGCCGGCGTGATCGATATTGGTGACGGCTGGGCCGCGATCTTCAAGATGGAGAGCCACAACCACCCGAGCTACATCGAGCCGTACCAGGGGCAGCGACCGGCGTCGGCGGCATATTGCGCGACGTGTTCACCATGGGCGCGCGGCCCATCGCCAACCTCAATGCCCTGCGCTTTGGCGCGCCGGACCATCCGAAGATGAAGCACCTGATCGCGGGTGTGGTCGCGGGCATCGGCGGCTATGGCAACTGCGTCGGCGTGCCGACGGTCGGCGGCGAGGTCAACTTCCATCCGGCCTACAACGGCAACATCCTGGTCAACGCCATGACGGTCGGCCTCGCGCGGGCCGACAGGATTTTCTATTCGGCCGCCGCCGGCGTCGGCAATCCGGTGGTCTATGTCGGCTCCAAGACCGGGCGGGACGGCATCCACGGCGCGACCATGGCGTCCGCCGAGTTCGGGCAGGACAGCGAAGAGAAGCGCCCGACCGTGCAGGTCGGCGACCCGTTCACCGAGAAGCTGCTGATCGAGGCGTGCCTGGAACTCATGGCGTCCGACTCGATTGTCGCAATCCAGGACATGGGCGCGGCCGGGCTCACCTCCTCCTCGGTCGAGATGGCGTCCAAGGGCGGCGTCGGCATCGAGCTGGACCTCGACCAGGTCCCGTGCCGCGAGACCGGCATGGTGCCCTATGAAATGATGCTCTCCGAAAGCCAGGAGCGCATGCTGATGATCCTGAAGCCGGAGCGGCAGGCGTTCGCGCGCGGCATCTTCGAGAAATGGGGCCTCGACTTCGCGGTGATCGGTCACATCACGGATACCGGCCGGCTGGTGCTGAAGTTTCAGGGGCAGATCGCGGCCGACATGCCGCTCGGGCCGCTGGGGACGACGCCCCGGTCTACGAGCGGCCGTGGGTCCCGACGCCCAAGCCGGCGGAGCTCGCCGCCGGCGATGTTCCCGCGCCAGACGATTATGCGCAGGCGCTGCTCACGCTCATCGGCTGCCCGGACCTCGCCTCGCGCCGCTGGGTCTGGGAGCAGTACGACCACATGGTGATGGCGGACACGATCCAGCGCCCCGGCGGCGATGCCGCGGTGGTGCGCGTCCACGGCACGGACAAGGCGCTCGCCATGTCGACCGACTGCACGCCGCGCTACTGCCATGCCGACCCGGTCGAGGGCGGCCGCCAGGCGATCGCCGAGTGCTGGCGCAACATCACCGCGGTCGGCGCGCTGCCGCTGGCGGTCACCGACTGCATGAACTTCGCCTCGCCCATGCGCCCGGAGATCATGGGCCAGTTCGTCGGCTGCATCGAGGGATGGCACAGGCCTGCACGGCGCTCGACTTCCCCGTCGTCTCCGGCAACGTCAGCCTCTACAACGAAAGCAAATCCTCGCCGGACGCCAAGGGCCAGGGCGTGCTGCCGACGCCCGGCATCGGTGGCGTCGGTCTGCTGGAGGACTATGCCCGGATGGCGACGCTGGCGTTCCGGCAGCCGGGCGAGGCGATCGTGCTGATCGGTGCGACCAGCGGGCATCTCGGCCAGTCGCTGTATCTGCGCGAGCTGTGCGGGCGGGAAGCGGGCGCGCCGCCACCGGTCGACCTCGCCGCCGAGCGCCGCAACGGCGACTTCGTGCGCGCCCAGATTCTGGCCGGGGCGCTGCGCACGGTGCATGACGTGTCGGACGGCGGGCTGGCGATCGCGCTCATCGAGATGGCGCTGGCCGGCGGCATCGGGTTCGTGGCCGGACAGGACGTCTCGACCCTGGACGTCGTGCCCCCACGCCTTCTGGTTCGGCGAGGATCAGGCCCGCTATGTGGTGACGACGCCTGACCCGGCGGCGCTGCTGGCCGCTGCCGCGGCGGCGGGCGTCCCGGCGGTCGCGCTCGGGCAGACCGGCGGGGATGCCGCCCGGTTCCAGGGTCTGGCAACCCTCTCCCTCGCGGACCTCAAGGCCAGCCACGAAGCCTTCTTCCCCGGACTGATGGGGTGACATGCTGGAGCCGCTGCCTGGATGGATCGTGCCGGACGATGCGTACCGCATCGCGTTCGCGCGCGCATCCGGCCCGGGCGGGCAGAACGTCAACAAGGTGGAGACGGCGGTCGAACTGCGCGTGAACCTGCACGCGCTCGACTGGCCGCCGGGGTGCTGGCCCGGCTGGCGCGCGCTGGCGGCCGGCGGGTGACAGCGGCGGGCGAGCTGGTGCTGTTCGGCCAGCGCTACCGCACCCAGGAGATGAACCGGCAGGATCTGATCGCGCGGCTGGCCAAACTGCTGGAGGCGGCGATCCCCGAGCCGGTCAAGCGGCGGCCGACCCGACCGACGCTTGGAGCCAAGCAGCGCCGCCTGACCGGCAAGACCCAGCGCGGCACGGTCAAGGCCATGCGCCGCCCACCAGCGGACGATTAGGGTCTGTCCTGTTTGGCTTTAAGCGCAGCCGTCATCGCGAGGCAGCATGCTGCCGTGGCGATCCATGAAAACACGGGCGTTTCTGGATTGCTTCGGCGCTTTCCGCCTCGCAATGACGACTCCGCCCGGCCCCTGAGGGGATAAACTCCGGCCGGGGGCATGGCGAGCGGCCTATGTTCGTTGTGTATTTATGCCCCATGGATGCGCCGGGCTGACGTAGGAATTCCTCTGGCAATCAAGTGCATTCAGGAAACTGGCACGGTAATCCTAAACGAGAAAGGACACCACTAAGGATGCCCTCTCAATTTTATAACTGCATTTGGGAAGTCGAGGATTCGTTTGCCCGAAGGCTACAGCCAATCTAGTCTCGACTTTTCGGCTAAGACTATAGCCAACAGGGATGCGTATGTCAATACAATTCACGAATGAGGAAGTCGCTGATCTCGTCAAGCTCCTCTCGGCTGAACGCTTGAAAGCCCTAACCGAACTGACAGCCTCCGAGCAAACTGCGATCGAGATGCACCAGGCAACCCTCGCCCTCGGTGCGAAGCTAATGAGCATTGTCGCAACTGTGGAAATTTCTCTCCGAAACTCGGTATGCGAAAATCTCAACCATCATTTCGCGGTCGATACATGGCTGCTGCAACCCCGATTCCATTCGAATGGAAAAAGCCGGAAAGGGACAAAGCCATGTTGGCACAAGACAGCGCCCAAAGGGCTGCCTACTCAAAATTGAGCCAAGCGGAAAGGGAGCTTTAGACGCGCTGGCATATCCTTATGGTCGCCCCGCAAACACCACACACGCCAAACGCGCCAAGGACCGACGCAAGCGCATACCAGTGTCAACTGGCAAGGTCGTGGCAGAGCTTACTTTGTACTTTTGGAAACGACTTTATGGGCCTGAATATGAGCAGACACTATGGCGACCAACACTAAAACGGACGTTTCCAGATAAACGTATCAAACGTGCTGATATTGCTAGTAATTTGGAAAATATCTATCAAGCTCGAAATCGCCTGGCACATCATGAGCCCGTTTTGCATAAAAGATTTAACGATACTATCAGTTCATTAAGATATATTATAGAGCGATTGGAAACAAAAACCCGAATCAGGATACGCCTCTTTCAAAATTACTCGCTAATGACATACTTGATGTAGAGCAAAGCGCACAGAAACTTCATCGATCACTTGCCTTATACCGAGCATAGCGCAAGGGATTACGGTGCCAGTTACTCAATGTACTGAATGCAGCACTGTAATTCCGACTGCCCCGCACCCACTCCGGTGCCAATTTATTGAATACACACAATTCATTTGCAAGGGGTGGTGCGAAGCGCCGGGGTAGGCCAGGTCGCAAGGCACCCACCCCGGCCTGCGGCCACCCCTCCCGCGTGCGGGAGGGAGAGGCGGTGTGCAGCAGGCGCACGTCCGGCCTTGTTGCCTTAGACCCAGATTCGTTGAAAAGAGCCTGATTCACGCCATCGGCGGAAAGCAGGCATGCTTTCCGCCTCAGCCGATCAGGCTCTTGGGCAGGGGAACGACCGGCGCTTATCTGTCACGGGCATCCGGGGCTGGACGACTTGTAGGGTTGGTCAGGTCAAGTCGCGTCCAGACTTGTCTGATGCTCCGGCCTTCCCGTCCGCTTCGGGTGTGACTCCAGGCGGGGACCGCCTGCACGGACTTTGCACGGGACACGTGCCCCAGTTGGCCGCGAGCGGTCTATGCGAAGCTTCGGCTGGATCACCGGATGGCTTCGCGCCGGTCGCCCCGGTGCGGGAGGGCACCGGGCTGCCGCCCCTGGGTGCCGTGATCAGGGGCTGCAGGGACGCTCCGTCATATAACCCATATGGTTATAAATGTCAAGGGAATATGCTTTATAGCGTGATGACTTTAGATAGAGTCGTCATTGCGAGGCGGAAAGCCGAAGCAATCCAGGAACACCGTGTTTTCATGGATTGCCGCGTCGGCCTAACGGCCTCCTCGCAATGACGCATGGTTCAACCTAATGTCATCACTGTCTAGCAGGCTGCTGAAAAGCGGAACAATACAGCCCATTTCGTCATTCCGGCCCCTGACGGGGATAAACTCCAGCCGGAATCCATGGGAGCATATATATACAACGAATATAAGGTGTTGGCCATGGGCCCCGGCCTTCGCCGGGGTGACGGGGCTTGTTTGAGAGCGCTGAAGTTACTTTTCAGCAACCTGCTAAGCCGCCGTTTGCAGCCGGCCGCCGCGCGCTGCCTCGAAAATGTCCTGCGGATCGGCCGGGCGCGCATGCATCTGCCCGACCAGCAGGTCCAGCACCGTGGTGAGCCAGGTGTAGAAGCGTTCGAGATCCGTCTCGTTGCGCACATAGGGCGTGTGCCCCGGCTCCACCGACGGCGAGTGGAACGACAGGCAATAGAGCGCTTCCTGCCGCTGGGCCATGATCCGGATCGCCGCCAGCGCCTCCTCGAGCGAGACGCCCTCCGGAGTCAGGGTCACCCGGTTGAGCAGCCGCAAGTGTGCCAGGGGCCCGGCGTGGGCTCGGCGGCAGCGGCCAGCGGATATAGCTTTGGTCCGATGCCGGCCAGTGTGCCGGTGAAGGTGACGGACAACGGGATTTCCAGCAGGTCGCGCTGCGGCGTCGCCCAGTAGGGCTGGGCGGCGATGCCGGTGAAGTTCGCGCCGCCGTCCTTGCTGTAGTTGAAATGCGGCCGGACCGAGGTGTCGATCCGGTAGCCGAGTTCGCGCAGGATGCGCGCTGTATTCGGCCCGATGCCGTAGCGCCCGGCGCGATAGACGCTCGGCTCCACGTCAAAATTCTCGGCGATCGCGGCGGTCAGATTGGCCAGTTTGGCATGTTCGATCTCCGGGCCAGATTGCCGGGGTAGGAGTTGTAGATGTTCACTTCTTCAGAATAGGGCGGGTTGACCCAGGGGTGCAGCTGAAGCCGATGGTGCATTCGCCGCGCTCCAGCCACGGCCGCAGCACGCCGATGCTGGTCGGTGCAGTGGCGATTGGGTAGTCGACGAGGTAGCAGGGTCTGATGCCGTAACGCCGGAACAGGCTTTGCGCGCGCTCCAGATGCAGCACCGACGCAACGGACGTGTTGGCGCGGCTCATCGGCTGCGACCAATCGAAATCTTCCTCGGTATCGACGAACACCAGAACCCGCGGGCCGAAGCCAGGCCCGAAATCGATGTAATCGGAGAGTTTGGGGGCGAGCATCTTCGGCGTAGGGTTCCCTGGCGTGGCTGAGGTGGACATTGCGGACCGTCGGCGGCGGTCCCGCAAGCCTGGACCGGACTTGAAGCAAAGCACCAAGCGGTACATCAAGGGGTAGCCACGGCTTGATGCGCTTGCAAGCGTTGTTGCGCCCTCCGCTTGTCTTGGGTCATTTTGAAGTTTTGCCGCTCACCCTGAGCTGGACGAAGGGTGAGCGGCTCGTGGTTCTGTCCAAGCTCACCACGAGCGGTTTATTCAAGATGACCCACTACCCCTCCGCTTGTCTTGTGGCGGAACGCAGCTTAGCAAGGGCATCGCGGAATCAGGATACAGCAGAGGATAGTGTCGCATGTCGCTGCACAGCAAGGCGCTTGGGCGGATCAAGCCGTCCCCACCATCGCCGTCACCAACAAGGCGGCCGAGCTGAAGGCGCAGGGCCGCGACGTCATCGGGCTGGGCGCCGGCGAGCCGGACTTCGATACGCCGGATCATGTGAAGGAGGCTGCGATCGCGGCGATCCGCAGCGGCCAGACCAAATACACCCAGGTCGATGGCATCAAGCCGCTGAAGGAAGCGATTGTCGCCAAGTTCAAACGCGACAACGGGCTGGACTACAGTGTCGACCAGGTCACGGTGAATGTCGGCGGCAAGCAGACCATTTTCAACACCATGATGGCCACGCTCGATCCGGGCGACGAAGTCATCATCCCGACGCCCTACTGGGTCTCCTACCCCGACATGGTGCTGCTGGCTGGCGGGACGCCGGTGTTCGTGCACTCCTCGCTGGAGACCGGGTTCCGGGTGACGCCCGAGGCTCTGGAGGCGGCGATCACCCCGCGCACCAAGTGGGTTATCCTCAACTCCCCTCCAACCCGAGCGGTGCGGCCTACAGCGCCGCCGAGATCAGGGGCTGACGGATGTTCTCATGCGTCACCCGCACGTCTGGGTGCTGACCGACGACATGTACGAGCACATCGTCTACGACGGGTTCGCCTTCGCGACGCCGGCTCAGGTGGAGCCGGGCCTGTACGAGCGCACGCTGACCGTCAACGGCGCGTCGAAGGCCTATGCGATGACCGGCTGGCGCATCGGCTATGCCGGCGGGCCAAGGCCGCTCATCAAGGCGATTGCCGCCATCCAGTCGCAATCGACCTCCAACCCCTGCTCGATCGCGCAGGCGGCGGCCGTTGCAGCACTCAACGGACCGCAGGACTTTCTGAAGGAACGAGCGGCCGCGTTCCGGGAGCGGCGCGACGCCGTGGTCGGCTGGCTGAACGCCGCGCCGGGCCTCAGTTGCCCGACGCCGCAGGGCGCGTTCTACGTTTATCCCAGCTGCGCCGGCCTCATCGGCAAGGCGACGCCGGAAGGCAGGACGCTGGCGACGGACGAAGATGTCGCAAGCTACCTGCTGGAGTCCGTTGGCGTTGCGGTCGTGCATGGCGAGGCGTTCGGCCTCAGCCCGCATTTCCGGGTGTCCTATGCGACGTCCCTGGCGGTGCTGGAGGAAGCCTGCGGGCGGATTGTTCGTGCCTGCGCGGCGTTGGCCTGAACCGCGACGGCTTTTGTGCGTAACTTCTCTAACGGCGTCGGCGAACCACCGAGCGTCGAGCCGTGACTGGAGGGAAAAGCGTGCACTATCACAAGAACGACCATGGCAATCTGCCGGAGCGTGAGGCGACACCTGAAGCGCTCTACGCCAGCCGGCGCGAGTGGCTGGAGCGTGCAGGGCTGGCCGCAGTCGGCCTGATCGGCACCAGCTTCGTCGGTCAGGCGCTTGCGGGCTCCGCAGGCAAGAAGGTCGAGCGCGCACCGCTGAAGTTCGCCAAGGACGCCAACCCGCCGAAGGAAACGCTCACCCCGCTGGAGGCCGTTTCCAGCTACAACAACTTCTACGAATTCGGCTTCGGCAAATCGGATCCGGCGCAAAACGCCGGGGTCTGCGCACTGCACCATGGACCATCAAGGTCGGCGGCAAGGTCGCCAAGCCGAAGACCTTCGATGTCCAGAAACTCCTGAACGCCAGCTTGACCGAGCGTGTCTACCGGCTGCGCTGCGTCGAGGCCTGGTCGATGGTGATCCCCTGGGTGGGGTTCCCGCTTGCGGAAATCCTGCGCAGTGTCGAGCCGCTGGGCAGTGCGAAATATGTGGCGTTCCGGACGCTCCATGATCCCAAGCAAATGCCGGAGCAGCGGATACCCGGCTTCCCTGGCCGTACCAGGAAGGCTTGCGGCTGGATGAAGCCATGCATCCGCTGACGCTCATGGCGGTCGGGCTCTACGGCAAGGTGCTGCCGAACCAGAACGGCGCGCCGATCCGGCTGGTGGTGCCCTGGAAATACGGCTTCAAAAGCATCAAGTCGATCGTCGGCATCGACCTGGTGGAGACGCCGCCCCAGACAACGTGGAACCGGCTGCAGCCGGACGAATATGGCTTCTTCGCCAACGTCAACCCGGCGGTCGACCATCCGCGCTGGAGCCAGGCGTCCGAACGGCGCATCGGTGATTTCCAGCGCCGCGATACCCTGCCGTTCAACGGCTACGCCGCGCAGGTGGCGCAGCTGTACAGCGGCATGGACCTGCGAAAGTTCTACTGATGTCGCATCGTGCCTGGCGCGGCTTGGGCCTCGGCGTGCTGCTGGCGCTGCCGGCGCTGTGGGCCGGCTGGCAGTGGCAGGTGCTTCTGGGCAGTGGCTGGTCGAGCTGGCTGGGCGCCAATCCGGTCGAGGCCACCATCCACTGGTCCGGCCTGTGGGCCATGCGCATCCTCATCTTTACGCTGGCGCTGTCGCCGCTCGCCCCTGAAACCCTTGGCGTGGCTGCGCGGACACAGGCGGCTGTTCGGGCTTGCGGCCTTTGGCTACGCGACGGCGCATCTTCTGCTTTATGTCGGGCTCGATCAGGGGTGGGCGCTGCCGGCGATCCTGCGCGAACTTATCAAGCGCTGGTATCTGACCCTCGGGATCAGCGCCTGGCTTATCCTGGTGCCGCTGGCCGTCACGTCGACGCGCGGCTGGATGATCCGCCTCAAGAAACAGTGGCGCATTCTGCATTGGGGGTCTACCCGGCGGCCGCGCTGGCGGTGACGCACGAGGCGCTCGTCGGCAAGGTGCTGTCGACGGAGGCTGCGGTCTCCATATCCATTGTGGTGCTTTTGGCGGCTTTGCGCCTCTACGGCGCTGCCCGTCGCCGGCTGCCGGCGCTGAAGCCGCGCGCCATGCGCGATGCCCGTCCGGCAACGCGCTAGATCCTTCCCGTTTTGATTGAATCACTTTTGGTGAGGCAATCAAGAAGGGTCTACACAAAGAGTGGGAGCCTTTCTTATCGCTTTCGCTTGAGGCACTTAAACACAAGTGCCTCAAGCTCAGCCGGAAAGGCGCTAACAAAATCTAAATCCGTTTTATGGTGAAACCGGCGACCTTATGTGCTGGGCGCTTGGTCGCGGCTGCGTTGAACCGTTCGCAGAACAGGCTAAGCGGGCGCTCAGGGGACGCAACGTGGTCTTGTCGCGATATCGGGCGTGCGTTAGTGTCGTATTGTAATAACACACAGGCTCAATCAGAGGGACCACAGGGCCATGCTGCACAGCGCGTCACAGAATCGTCCGCATCTGCGTCCAGCGGAAGCCTTGCCGCAGGAGGAAGCGTATCTGTCGTCAAAGGTGGCGGCAAGCGCCGTAATCTGTTGATCGCCGGCGGTCTGGCCGCCATTCTTGCGGTCGGCGCGGGCGTGATGCTGTCAGGCAAGGACGAGAAGCCTGCGGCCGATCCGGTGGCGTCCGCGCAGAAGCACGAGCAGCCGTTGCCGCGGGTCTCCGTCGCCCGGGTTGGCCAGTCGAGCGTCACAACCGACATCCAGATCACCGGGACCATCGAGGCGCGCAACACGCTGCCGATCGGGGTAGAGGGTGAGGGCGGACGGATTACGGCAGTTTATGCCGATGTCGGCGACCGTGTGCAGGCTGGCCAGGTGTTGGCGCAAATCAGTGTCGACGTTATTGCCCAGCAGATTGCCCAGATGAACGCCAGCCTGGACGAAGCGCGGGCGAACGCCTCGATCGCCAAGGGGATGCCGATCGCGCGGTTTCGCTCAAGGATCGCGGCGCCCTGTCCCAGGCGGAGATCGATCGCCGTCTCGCCACCGCTAAGGCGACTGCGGCGCGCGCCAACGTGATGGAGGCACAACTGCGCGAAATGCGGGCGCGGCAGGCGCGCTTGTCCCTGCGCGCGCCGACGGCCGGCGTGGTGCTGGAGCGCAAGGCCGAAGTCGGTCAGATCGCCGGTGTTGGCAGCGGCTGGCTGTTCACGCTCGCCAAGGACGGCGCTGTCGAAATGCGCGGCCAAGTGGCGGAGCAGGATTTGCCGAGCCTGCGCATCGGGCAGGGGCGCGGGTTTCGATCACCGGATCGAACCGGGAGTTCGCAGGCAAGGTCTGGCAGCTTGGCGCCGTCATCAATCCTGAGACCCGGCTTGGCGCGGTCCGGATCAGCTTGTCACCGGACCCGCTGCTGCGGCCCGGCGCATTCGCGCAGGCGGCCATCCAGGCCGACTCCGTGCAGCGTCCGATCGTGCCGCTCTCGGCTGTGCAGGCGGATGGCGGCCAGTCCTATGTCTTTGTCGTCGGCCCGGAAAACAAGATCAAGCGTCAGGATATCGAGGTCGCGCGCGCGTCCTCGGATGGCGTCGTGGTCGACAAGGGCTTGAGCGGCGGCGAGACGATCGTGCTGACGGCAGGCGCGTTCCTGAACGCCGGCGAGAAGATCGATCCGGTTCTAAGCGGCGCGGAAAATGCCGCAACGCCGACTGCAGCGAAGAAAGGCTAAGGGCATGCGCAACATTTCTTCCTGGGCGATCAAGAACCCGGTTCCCCTGTCGTCCTGTTCGTGCTGCTGATGTTCCTCGGCGTCGTGTCGTTCGTCACGCTGCCGATCACCAACATGCCGGACATTTCCTTCCCCGGCGCTGAGATCAACATCAGCCAGCCCGGCGCATCGCCGACCGAGCTGGAGACCCAGGTGACGCAGGTGATCGAGGGCGCGGTCGCCGGTGTCGGCAACGTGCGCAAAATCCAGTCGGTCAGCCTCGAGGGGCAGTCGAGCGTCTTCATCGAGTTCCAGATCGGCACGCCGATCGACCGGGCGGTCAATGATCTGCGTGACGCCGTCACCAAGGTGCGCGCGGAACTGCCGGACGGTATCCAGGAGCCGCAGATCAACCGCATCGATGTCGAAGGCGGCGCCATCGTCTATTATTCGATCGGCACCACCGACATGTCCCAGACCCAGCTCAGCTGGTTCGTCGACAATACGGTCATCAAGCGGCTGCTGTCGATCAACGGCGTGGCGCGCGTCCAGCGCTCCGGTGGGGTCAAGCGGGAAATCCGCATCGATCTGGATCCTTCGCGCATGCAGGCACTTGGGATCACCGCAGCGGAAGTCAACCGGCAGTTGCGCGCGCTCAACCTCGACTCGCCGGGTGGGCGCACCGAAATCGCCGGTTCAGAGCAGGCGGTGCGCGTGCTGGGCGGTGCCAAGACCGCCGATCAGCTTGGCGCGACGCGCATCATCCTCGGCAGCGGGCAGGCTGCGCGCCTGTCCGAGATCGCGCAGGTCTACGATGGCTTCGAAGAGCAGCGCAGCCAGTCGCTGCTGAATGGCCGCCAGGTCACCTCGATCGGTGTATTCAAGGCGCGCGGCGCATCGGATGTGTCGGTCAAGCAGGCTGTCGACGCCGAACTGGCGAAAATCACCGCCGAGAACAAGAACATCAAGCTGGATCAGGTTTTCTCCTCCGTTCCCTACACCCTGGACAATTATCACGACGCGATCAGCGCCATGATCGAGGGATCGATCCTTGCGGTATTCGTTGTGTGGCTGTTCCTGCGCGACTGGCGGGCGACCGCCATCTCGGCGCTGGCGATCCCGCTCTCGGCCATTCCGGCGTTCTGGCTGATGGACCTCATGGGCTTCACCATGAACTTCATCAGTCTGCTGGCGCTGGCGCTGGTGGCGGGCATTCTCGTCGATGATGCGATCGTGGAGATCGAGAACATCGTCCGGCACATGAACATGGGCAAGACCGCTTACCAGGCATCGCTTGAAGCGGCGGACGAAATCGGGCTCGCGGTGGTCGCCACCACCTTCGCGATCATCGCCGTGTTCCTGCCGGTCAGCTTCATGGGCGGCATTTCGGGGCAGTATTTCAAGCAGTTCGGCTTGACCGTCGCGGCGGCGGTATTCGTCTCGCTCCTTGTCGCGCGGCTGATAACGCCCTTGATCGCGGCTTATTTCCTCAAGCCCGGGGGTGAAGGCGCACGCCAGCGGCCCGATGATGGAACGTTACCTCAAGATCCTGCGCTGGTCGATCAACAAGCGCAGCCACGCCTGGCTGACCATTGGCGGCGGCTTCCTGTTCTTCGTGCTCGGGATTGGCCTGATGGTGATGATCCCGAAGGGTTTCCTGCCGCCGCTCGACAATTCGACCTCGACTCTGAAGATCGAGCTGACGCCCGGCGCGCGGCTGGAGGATACGGCGCGTGCCTCGGCTCAGGCCAGCGCGATCCTGCGCACCCGCCCCGAAGTCATCAACGTGTTCGAGGACGTCGGCGACGATGGCGAGACCCGGCGCGCCTCGCTGTACATCCGGCTGGTGAAGCCGGGCGCACGCACGATGTCGACCAAGGACTTCGAGCAGATGATGGCACCCAAATTCGAGGCGATCCCGGATGCGCGCATCAACTTCCAGAGCCAGAACGGCGGCTTCGGGCGCGACATCACGCTGATCCTCGCCGGCGACGACCCTTGGTGCTCGACGCGACGGCGCGCAAGGTCATCGAGGAGCTGAAGGGCGTCAAGGGTCTGCGCGACCCGCGGATCAACGGCGACCTGCGTCGGCCGGAAATCATCATTCGCCCGAACTTCGATCTGGCGGCGAGCCTTGGCGTCTCGACGGCGGCGCTCGGCCAGACGATCCGTATCGCGACGATCGGCGACATCCCGCAGAATCTGGCGAAATTCTCGCTGTCGGACCGCCAGGTGCCGATCCGGGTCAGCCTGATCAATGCGGCGCGCAACGACCTGACCACGATCGAGAACCTGCCGGTACCGACGACCGCCGGCTCCAGCGTGCCGCTGAAATCGGTCGCCAGCATCGCGTTCGGGCAGGGGCCGTCCAAAATCCGCCGCTACAACCAGACCCGCCGTCTGGTGCTGGATGCCGACCTCTCAGGCATTCCGAGCGGCGAGGCCTGGACCCAGATCAACGCGCTGCCGACCCTGAAGAACCTGCCGGCCGGCGTGCGCCGTGTCACCGGCGGCGACGAGGAATTCCAGGCGGAGTTGATCCAGAACTTCCTGGTCGCGCTGTTTACCGGCACGCTGATGGTGTTCTCCGTCATCATGCTGCTGTATCGCCGGGTGTTCCAGCCGCTCACCAACATGGGTTCGCTGTTGCTGGCGCCGGGCGGGGCGATGATCGCCCTGCTCATCACCGGCTACGAGATCACCATGCCGGTGTTCATCGGGGTGCTGATGCTGTTCGGCATCGTCGCCAAGAACTCGATCCTGCTGATCGACTTCGCCATCGAGGAAATGCGGTTGGGTGCGACACGGGACGATGCCATCGTCGAGGCCGGCCACAAGCGGGCGCAGCCGATCGTCATGACCACGGTCGCCATGGTGGCGGGCATGATCCCGATCGCGATCGGCCTCGGCTCGGATACCTCGTTCCGTGCGCCGATGGCGATCTCGGTGATCGGCGGGCTCATCACCTCGACCGTGCTTACCCTGCTCATCATCCCGGCGGCGTTCACCATCGTCGACGATATCGAGCAGTGGGTCGGCCGGCGAGCGCGAAAGCTGGTCACCACCGGTCACCCGCAGCCCCACTCCGCACCGGCGGAGTAGGCGTCAGCGGGTGTTGGCGACCCGCAGGGTGGCGAGCGCGGCCAGGCCCATCACCAGCGCCGCCACCAGCATGGTCCACAGCGCGTCGCCAGCGAACAGCGTGCGGATCAGCGCCCCCATGAGGGTCGCGACCAGAAGCTGCGGGATGACGATGAAGAAGTTGAACACGCCCATGTAGACGCCGAGCTTGCGGGCCGGCAGCGTGCCCGCAAGGATCACATAGGGCAGGGTCAGGATCGCGGCCCAGGCCAGCCCGATCCCCACCATCGGCAGCAGCAGCAGGGTCTGGTCGCGGATCAGCAGCAGCGAAGCATAGCTGAGCGCGCCGACCAGGAGGCACAGCCGATGCGCACGCGCCGCGCCCAGGCGCTTGACCAGCATCGGCAAGGCAAACGCCGCCAGCGCAGCCACGCCATTGTACACCGAGAACATCACCCCGACCCAGTTGGCACCCGCATTATAGGCGGCGGATGCCGTGTCGACAGTGCCGAACGCGTAGCGGGTGACGACTGGCGTCGTGTAAATCCACATGATGAACAGCGCGAGCCAGGAGAAGAACTGGACCACCGCCAGCCGGCGCATCTCCTGCGGCATCTGCGCCAGATCGCTCAGGATGTGCGTGAGCGCGGACGGTTTCCCACCAGCGCCGACCAGCAGCCGGTTAAGCATCTGCGCCAGACCGAACAGCAGCAGCCCGCCGCCCATAACGTAGAGGTTCTTGTCGAGGCCGAGGCTTGCGACCGCCGCCAGCAGGGCGGCTCCGGCCAGCGCCCACAGGGGCCTCGCGTGGGCGCCACGATCACGTCATGCGTGTCGTCGGCAGCCTCGCCGCTGAACGCGCGCATCTGCTCCGGCGAATATTCCCGGGTGGTCACAACCGTCCACATCACCGCGAGAAAATGGCTGCGGCCCCTGCGTAGAACGCGGCCTGCACGGACGGCGGAATTTCTCCGGCGGGCGCAGTATTTTCAATGCCGAGCGCGGTGAACAAGGTCGGCGCAAGCGAGCCCAGCACCGCGCCGACGCCGATGAAGCCGGTCTGCACCGCATAGCCGGCGGAGCGCTCCTCCGCGCTCACCATATCGCCGACGAAGGCGCGGAACGGCTCCATGGCAACATTGAGGGACGCATCGAGCATCCACAGCAGCATGGCGGCAAACAAAAGCAGGTGCGCATGCGGCATGCCGATCAGTGCGAGTGCTGCCAGGATCGCGCCGCTCAGGAAATATGGTCGCCGCCGGCCAAGCGGCCCCAGGTGCGGTCGCTGAAGTGGCCGATGATCGGCTGCACCAGCAGGCCGTCGCCGGCCCCGCGATCCACAGGATCGCCAGATCGTCCACAGAACTGCCCAGCGATTGGAAAATGCGGCTGATGTTGGCGTTTTGCAGCCCGAACGCGACCTGGATGCCCAGAAACCCGAACGAGATATTGAACAGGCCCCAGAAGCCCTGTTTCGGCTTGATCAACGCATCCTCCCATGTTTTGCCGTTGAGTGGCACAGCCGCGTGCGCCCCGCAAACCGGGTGCGACCGGCGCGCCGCCGATGCATACGAATACACAGGTGTCGCATGCCCCGCGCGCGCTAACCAGTACCTGCGGGAGCAAGCAAATCATGCGCACCAGCGTGTACAGCCTTGGGGTGAAGGCCAGCCTTTGCTGGTGATCGACGACTTCTGGCCGGAGCCGGACGCGCTGATCGCTGACGCGTGTGGCCGTCCCTTCGCGCCGATCGGCCCCTATTATCCTGGCGTGCGCGCCGTCGTCCCAGCGCCTTTTGTGCAGACCATGCTGCGCACACTCGACCCGCTTCTGACGCAGCATTTCGCGCATGACCCTGCGCGCGCAACCGCTGAGTGCTTCTATTCCCTGGTCACGACGCCGCCGGCCTCGCTGCAGCCGATCCAGCGGCTGCCGCACTTCGACGGACTGGAGGCCGCGCGCCTGGCCGTGCTGCTCTACCTGGCGGACGACGACCAGGGCGGCACCGCCTTCTATCGCCATCGCGCGACCGGCTTCGAGACCATCGATGCTGCGCGGCTGAGCACTTACGACGCGCAACTGCGTGCCGAGGTCGCCCGCCATGGCCTGCCGCCCGCCGCCTACATCGGGGCGATACGCCGCTGTTCGAGCGGATCCATCTGCAACCGGCGGCGCGCAACCGGCTGCTCGTGTATCGCGGGCATTGCCTGCACTGCGCGCATGTCCCGCCCGCGGCGCGCCTGAGCGCGGACCCGAGTAGCGGACGTCTGACCATCAACCTGTTTCTGGGAGTGGCCCATGGCGGATAACCCGCGCCTGCTGACACGCATCTGCATTGCCGGCGGCGGCTCCGCGGGCTGGATGACCGCCGCCGCCTTGTCTGCGGCACTGGGGCACCGGTGTCGCATCGAGCTGGTGGAATCCGAGGAGATCGGCATCGTCGGCGTCGGTGAGGCGACGATCCCGCCGATCAAGCTGTTCAACCAGCAGATCGGCGTCGACGAGGCGGCCTTCCTGCGCGCGACCCACGGGACGATCAAGCTTGCGATCGCGTTCGTCGGCTGGGGCGATACGCACAGTCGCTACCCGCATCCCTTCGGTGCCTATGGTGCGGCGTTCGATCGCGCACCAGTCTTCCAGCATTGGCTGGCCGCCCATCTGGCCGGCGCGCCCGAGCCGCTGGAGGACTACAGCTTTGCCTGGGCGCTGGCGCGTGCCGGGCGCTTTCGCCGCTGGCAGAGGACCCGCGCCGCATCCAGTCCACCCATGACTACGCCTATCACTTCGATGCCATGCTCTATGGACGGTTTCTGCGCAGCGTCTGCGAACCACGCGGCGTCGTGCGCACCGAGGGCCGGATCGAAGTGGTGGAACGCAACGGCGAGAGCGGTGACGTTACAGCGTTGATCCTTGCCGACGGCCGGCGGGTGGAGGCCGACTTCTTTGTCGATTGCACCGGCTTTCGCGGCCTGTTGATCGAGGAGGCGCTGGGCACCGGCTACGAGGACTGGCGGTACCTGCTCCCCTGCGATCGTGCCGTGGCGCTGCCGACGGTGCGCACGGAACCGCCATCGCCGTACACGCGGGCCACGGCGCATGCTGCCGGCTGGCAGTGGCGCATCCCGTTGCAGCACCGCACCGGCAACGGGCTGGTCTATGCCAGCGACCACCTGTCCGACGATGCTGCGGCGGCGGCGCTGCTTGCCGCCGTCGAGGGGCAGCCGCTTGCCGAGCCGCGCTTCCTGCGCTTCACCACCGGACGCAGGCGGCAGGCCTGGAACCGGAATGTCGTGGCGATCGGTCTGGCGGCCGGCTTCCTGGAGCCGCTTGAGTCGACGAGCCTGCACCTGATCCAGACCGGGGTCACACGGCTGCTGGCGCTGCTGCCGGAACGCGGGCCGGACCCGCTGGCGCAGGCGGAATACAACCGCATCACGGCAGAGGAATATGAGCGCATCCGCGATTTTCTGGTGTTGCATTACCATGCGAACCGCCGACCGGAGCCATTCTGGCAGGCGCGCGCACAGACACCGCCGCCAGAGCGCCTGCAATGGAAGCTGGATCACTTCAGGCAGTTCGGCCGCGTGGTGTCGGAAGGGCCGGAGCTGTTCGCGAACACCGCCTGGACGGCCGTGATGATCGGCCAGGGGTCCTGCCGCAGTCGCCGGAGCCGCTGGTGCGCCTGCGCGGCGACGAGGACGCGCGGCGCATCCTGCCCAGCCTGCGGCGCACCATTGCGGACACCGTCGCGCAATGTCCGGAGCATCTGACCTGGCTGGAGCATATTGGCGCGATATCGGCGCGCGCATAGAGCATGACGACGTTTGCTCGACCCATTTTCCCCGCCCTCACGAGGGACCGCCCGTCAGGGTGGTGGAGGGGCGGCGGATACCTGGCATTTTACCCCACCGTCCGTCTTTCAGACGGACACCTCCCCAAAGGGGAGGATTTTTCTTCCGCGCACAGGCCTCTTTTGAGCCTGTCCTGTTTGGCTTGAAGCGCCGCAGTCTCAGCGGCTCGCGCCGCAGGACTTGCGCACGACGAGCCGGGCCGGCAGCACCATATTCTCGGCCTGCCCGGTCTGGATCAGGCGCAGCAGGGTCTCGACCAGCACGCGCCCTGCAGAAATGTAATCCTGCTGGATGGTGGTCAGCGGCGGATGGGTCAGGTTGGCGGCCGGGATATCGTCGAAGCCGACGAGCGCGACATCGTTCGGCACACGCAGTCCCTGCTCCTCCAGCGCGCGTATGGCCGATGGCGATCAGGTCACTGGCGGCGAAAATGGCATCGAACGGCACGCCGCGCTGCAGGAGGCTCCGCGCCGCATCATAGCCGGACTGCTCGATGGTGATCGCATCCACCTGCAACAGGGGTCGGGCTGTACGCCCGCTTTCTCCATTGCCGCGCACGCGCCGCGATAGCGGTCGTGCAGTTCCGGGCAGTGGCTGCTGATGTCGCCAAGGAAGGCGATGCGGCGGCGGCCATGGTCCAGCAGGTGGGTCGCAGCGGCCGCGCCGCCCTGAAAATTGTCGCAGCCGAGCGTCGCACCGAGCCTGTTGTCCTGCGCATAGCCCCAGCGCACGAAACGGGTGTGCTGCTCGGCCAACTGCTCAAGGCGCGAGCGGTGTTGTTCAAAATCGCCGTATCCGAGCAGGATGATGCCATCCGCCTTGTGGCTTTCCTCGAAATCGACATGCCAGTTGCTGGAAAGCTGCTGGAACGAAATCAGCAGGTCGTAGCCATGCTGCGCACAGGTCCGGGTGATCGAGCCGACCATGGACAGGAAGAACGGGTTGATGAGCGTGCCGTCGGGCGTCGGGTCCTCGAAAACAGCAGGGCCAGCGTGTTGGTTTCACGACGCCGCAGGCTGGAGGCGCTTTGTCGACCTTGTAATTCAGTTGTTGTGCAATGGCTTCGATGCGTTTGCGTGTCTGTTCAGACACAGAGGGGCTGCCGCGCAACGCTCGGGAGACAGTCGGTTGAGAGACGCCCGCCAACTGCGCAATGTCAAAGGATGTGGGCTTCGTCGCCATCACGATCGCTCCCCGGTTCCAGGCCATTGGGCGGCCTGTGTTGTTGCGGCAACACCGAACTATGGCCGCTTTGAATACGTATGTGCATAACTGTCGCGCAGGCAAGGGGCGTTTTAGCGTACGGCATCACAAAAGCGCCCATGCGGGCGCGCGCTTGACGTGCAACAAGATGCGCCGAAGCGGCTTTGGGGAGAATATGCAATGAATAACAGCAAGATGTTCCTGCGTGCGCGCTTGGCTGCCGGCGCCAGCTCCGTGGCGGTTGGCCTTGCGGCCATGTTGTCCGCAGGTGTCGCCTGTGCGCAGGACGCAGCGTCCGCCGAAGGCAAGGTGGAGGAGCTGGACGCCATCGTCGTCACCGGCTTCCGGGCCTCGCTGCAAAGCGCGATTTCGCAAAGCGCGACGCCGCGGTGATCGCCGAGGCGTTCTCCGCGGAAGACATCGGCAAGCTGCCGGACACCTCGATCGCGGAAACTCTGGCCCGCCTGCCGGGTCTTGCCACCCAGCGCCTCGACGGTCGCAGCCAGGTCGTCTCGATCCGCGGTCTTGGCCCGGACTTCTCCAACACCCTGCTGAATGGCCGCGAGCAGGTCTCCTCCAGCGACAACCGCAACATCGAGTTCGACCAGTACCCCTCGGAACTGATCAACTCCGGCCTCGTCTACAAGACGCCGTTCGCTGGCCTGATCGGCCAGGGCCTGGCCGGCACGGTCGATCTGCGCACCATCCGGCCGCTTGACAAGAACGACCGCGTGATCTCGGTCGCGGCGCGCTATGAATTCAACGGCAAGGACTCGCTGAACCCGGACCTTTCCAACAAGGGTTTCCGGGCGACCGCGACCTATGTCGACCAGTTCCTGGACAACACCCTCGGCGTCTCGATCGGCGTCGCCTATCAGTCTTCGCCGCAGCAGGTCGAAGAGTTCTCGCCCTGGGGGTATCCGAGCTTCGATGTTGACAGTGCCGGCAGAATTACAAATGGGGCGTTTGGGAATGCGACCTACGGCATCCCCAACGATAATGGCACTCCAACAAATCCTAACGATGATTTTTCACAATTCGTCCGGAATATGCGCGTTTCGCCGGCACAAATGTCATTGGCGGCACGAAGCCTTTCGTTCGCACGGTTGATTTGGACCGTTTTGGTGTAACCGGTACTTTGGAATACAAGCCATTTGAGGGCTTCAGTTCGACACTGGACGTTTATTATTCCAAATTTACCGAGAACCAGCGCCTGCGCGGTATTGAAATTCCCCTGCAGTGGGGTGGGGGCCTACATACGGCGCCGACTCTGTCATCGAAGATGGCTTCGTGACGGGGGTACTTTCAGCAATATTTTGGCGTCGTTCGCAACGACGCCAATGGCCGCGATACGGACACCTATGCCGCCGGCTGGCGCAACGTTTACGAGACGGATGGCTGGAAATTCGATCTCGACCTCAACTACTCGCGTTCGGATCGTCAGCAGCGCAACCTCGAGTCCTATAGCGGTACGGGCTATGCCCGGTCCGGGACGCCGGATGCGATCGGGTTCCAGGTCGGCTCGGGAGGTCTGTACAATCTCACCTCCCAATTAGACTATACCGATACCAATCTGATCGTGCTGACCGACCCTCAGGGCTGGGGTGCTGGTGCCGATGTTGTGCAGGCTGGCTTCATCAACGCCCCGAATACTGAAGACTCCCTCAAGCAAGCGCGTTTCGAAGTTACGAAGGATATCGGCTGGAATTTTGTAAAATCTGCAGTTCTTGGATTCAACCTTGCAGATCGCAAAAGAGCGCCGTTTCCAGCAATCGTTCCTGACCCTGCCGGGAAGTGGTGCGAGTCTTTCTGGTGGTGCCGTGCGTGAACTGCCCATTCCAGACGAGGCGTTGCTGGGAGATGCTACAGGTCTAAATTTCCTCGGTCTTGGCGATCAGGTGACCTACGACCCATTTTATTTGATTGATAATGGATTTTTGATTCCGGTAGATGCGCGGCTGTCGTCTCTGACATTCCCGCAAGATTGGGCGGTTGATGAAGATGTCTATACCTTCTGGGCGCGCTCGGATTTTGACGGCCACATTGGGGATACACCTTTCACAGGTAATCTGGGTGTTCAGGTCGTCTACACGGATCAGTCTTCGGATGGCTTTACGCTTAATCTCACCAGGTCAAACCTCAATCCTGAGTACATCCCGACCTCTGGTGGCGCAAAATACACTTACGCACTTCCTTCGTTTAACCTGAACTTCAAGGTGACGCCCAGCACGCAAGTTCGCATCGGATATGCGCGAACACTGGCGCGTGCCCGTTTGGATCAATTGAACGCAAGTTTTGCGCCAAGCATAAATGTTGGTAATCTTGGCAGTACGAACCCGAGCAACTCTGCACTCAGCGCAACCGGTGGCAATCCGGAGCTTAGGCCTTACATCGCTGATGGCGTTGACCTTTCGGTCGAACATTATTTTGCCGGCAACCGCGGCTACGTATCGGGCCTTCTTCTACAAGAAACTGCGCGGTTACGTTAATCCGAGTGAGGGTATCCTGACGGATTTCTCCTTCTTGTTGCCGCAGTTGTCGCCTGATCAGCTAGCCCAGCTCGGAACGACATTTGGGACAACGAATCGCCCGACCAACAACGGCGAGGGTAAGCTCTACGGCTTCGAGGGCACGGTCTCGCTGCCGTTCGAAATCCTGCATCCGTGGCTTGAGGGGCTGGGCTTCACCTCCAGCGCGTCATACACCTTCAGCTCGGTGCGGCTGGGCGACAATCCGGAGCCGATCACCGTGCCGGGCCTCTCCGACTGGGTGGTGAACTCGACGCTGTACTTCGAGCGCTGGGGCTTCGAGTCCCGGCTCAGCCACCGCTACCGCTCGGCGTTCCTGGCCGAAGTTAGCGGCATCTCCACCACGCGTGTGCTGCGCACGGCGCTTGAGGAATCGATCTTCGACGCCCAGGTTGGCTACCGTTTCAAGGAAGGCGCGCTGGAAGGCCTCAACCTGACCTTCCAGGGTCTGAACCTGACCGATCGTCCGTTCATCAACTTCGAGAACGAAGATGAGCGCCGCGTTCGCCAGGTTGAATATTATGGCCGCACGTTCCTGGCGGGCATCAGCTACAGCTTCTAAAGTCCCTCCGAGACCGCCGTCACCGTCCCCGGTGGCGGCGGTCGCTCGATCAAGGAGAGCCCCATGCAGCAGCCGCGTCGGATTGTCATCGTCGGGGGCGGTACAGCCGGCTGGATGGCGGCGGCCGCGTTCGGCCGGTTTCTGACGCCGCACTATGAAGTGACCCTCGTCGAGTCCGATGCCATCGGCACGGTCGGCGTGGGCGAGGCGACCATCCCGCAGATTCAGTTGTTCAACAACGCGCTCGGGATCAACGAGCCGGATTTCATCAAGGCGACCGCGGGCAGCTTCAAGCTTGGCATCGTGTTCGATGGCTGGTGGCGACCCGGCCACCGCTACATCCATGCCTTCGGCACGGTCGGGCGTGGCCAGGGGCTGATCGGCTTTCATCATTACTGGCTGCGGTATCGCCAAAACGGCGGCGCACACGACTTCTGGCGGTACTCGGCCAATGCGCAGGCGGCTTTCGCCAATCGTTTCGGCCTCGGCGTGCCGGATGCCGGCGTGGCGATCCCCTATGCCTTCCACTTTGACGCCAGCCTCTATGCGGCTTATCTGCGCCGCTATGCCGAGGCGCGCGGCGTGCAGCGCATCGAGGGCCGGATCGACGCGGTCTCGCGCCATGGCGAGACCGGCGATATCCTCAACCTGTCGCTTGAGGGCGGCCGCACGGTCGCGGGCGATCTGTTCGTTGACTGCTCAGGTTTCCGCAGCCTGCTGCTGGGCGAGGCGCTCGGCGTCGGGTTCGACGACTGGTCGAACTGGCTGCCTTGCGACCGCGCGCTCGCCGTCCCGTGCGCATCGGCAGAGCCGTTCACCCCTACACCAAGGCGAGCGTTCGCCCGGCCGGCTGGCAGTGGCGCATTCCGTTGCAGCACCGCACCGGCAACGGCTATGTCTATTGCAGCGCGCTGGTATCCGATGACGAAGCGGCGCACACCCTGCTCGCCAATCTCGATGGCGCGCCGCTCGCCGAGCCGCGGCCGCTGCGGTTTACGGCAGGCAAGCGCCGCGAAGTGTGGCGCGGCAACTGTGTGGCGCTCGGGCTGGCGGGCGGCTTCCTGGAGCCGCTGGAGTCGACCAGCATCCATCTGATCCAGACCGGCATCGCCCGGCTGCTGCAATATCTGCCTGGAGCGGGTTTCGGGCAGGCCGATATCGCCAGCTTCAACGCCCAGACGGATTTCGAATATACGGCGATCCGGGATTTCCTGATCCTGCACTACGCTGCCACCGAGCGGGACGACACCGAGTTCTGGCGCGCGCGGCGGGCGATGGCGATCCCGGACAGTCTGCGCGCCCGCATCGATCTGTTCGCGGCCGATGGCCGGTTCGTGCGCAATGGCGAGGAACTGTTCGCCGAGCCGGGTTGGCTGCAGGTGATGCTTGGACAGGGTATCCTCCCGCGCGGCTACCACCCGCTCGCCGACAGCCTGTCGCTGCTGCAGCTCGACGAACTGATGGGGCAAGCGCAGCGCCAGACCGATGCCGCGCTCGCCCGCTTCATGGATCATGGCGCCTTCATCCAACGGCACTGCGCCATGCCGAACACGGAGAGCGCTGCATGAAACACCTGCTCAGTCTTGCCCTGCTGCTGGCCGGGGTCGTTACGCCGGTTGCCGCGCAATCCTATCGCGACCGTCTGCCGGAAGACGAGGTGATGTACTTCCTGCTGCCGGATCGGTTCGAGAATGGCGATCCCGCAAACGACACCGGCGGGCTGACCGGGGACCGGCTGAAGACCGGCTTCGACCCGGCGCACAAGGGGTTCTTCCACGGCGGCGACCTCAAAGGTCTGATCAAGCGCCTCGACTATATCCAGGGCATGAGCGTCACCGCCATCTGGCTGGGGCCGATCTTCAAGAACAAGCCGGTGCAGGGCCCGCAAGGCCAGGAGTCGGCGGGGTATCACGGCTACTGGATTACCGACTTCACGCAGGTCGACCCGCATTTCGGCACCAATGCCGATATGAAAGCCTTCGTCGATGCCGCGCATGCGCGCGGCATCAAGGTCTATGGATATCATCGTCAACCACACGGCAGACGTGATCCAGTACAAGGAATGCCAGACCGGCCCGTGCGGGTATCGCAGCCGGGCGGACTATCCCTATTCCCGCCGCACCAGCGATGGCGCCGCCATCAACCCGGGGTTCGCCGGCGAGCAGACGATGACGGCGGCGAATTTCGCCAGGCTGACCGACTTCAATTACGCCTACACGCCCTACGTGCCCGAGGCGGAAAAGACCGTGAAGGTCCCGGCCTGGCTGAACGACATCCGCTACTACCACAATCGGGGGACTCGACGTTTCGCGGCGAAAGCTCGACCATGGGCGACTTCGTCGGCCTCGACGATCTGATGACCGAGGATCCGCGCGTCGTCGCCGGGTTCATCGATATCTTCGGCGGCTGGATCGACCGCTTCGGCGTCGATGGTTTCCGCATCGACACCGCCCGCCATGTCAACCCGCAGTTCTGGCAGGCGTTCACCCCGGCCATGCTGGCGCGCGCCAAGGCCAAGGGCATCCCGAATTTCCATATTTTCGGTGAAGTCGCGACCGGCGACATGGATGTTGCACTGCTCGCCCAGCACACGCGCGTCGACAAACTGCCCGCCGTGCTGGACTTTGCCTTCCGCCGCGCTGCCCTGGATACCGTGGCCGGCGTGCAGCCGACGGAAACCTGGGGACCCTGTTTGCGCGCGATGCGCTCTACGAGGGCGGCGAAACGGCGGCCCGGCGCTTGCCGACCTTCGTCAGCAACCACGACGCCGGGCGGTTCGCATTCTTTGCCCGTCAGGCCAATCCGCGCCTCGACGATGCAACCCTGCTGAAGATGCTGCGTCTGGCGCACGCCATGATGTTCACCATGCGCGGCGTGCCGGTCGTCTATGCCGGCGACGAACAGGGCTTCACCGGCGACGGCGGCGACCAGGACGCACGCGAGGACCAGTTCCCGTCCAAGGTTGCCAGCTACAACGACAATGTGCTGGTTGGCACGACGGCCACCACGGCGCAGGAAAACTTTGATAGCACACACCCGCTGTATCGAGAGATCGCGCAGCTCTCGAACGTGCGCAGGGCCTACAGCGCCCTGCGCCGCGGTCGCCAGATCATCCGCAACACGGCGGATCAGCCCGGCCTGCTGGCGATTTCCCGGATCGACCCGGAAACGGCGCAGGAAGTCGTGATTGCATTTAATACGTCTTCGCAGTCGCTGGAGGCTTCTGTAGAAGTTGGGACCGCTATCACCGCTTTAACGCAGGTTATGAAGCCTGCCCGGCGGTGGTGTCGACGCCGGGTCAATTGAAGGTCAGCCTGGCGCCGCTTGATTTCATGATTTGCGCGTCTGGAGAGGCCCGTTGACAATCGCAGTATCGACCCGCCCGCAGCCTGCCCTGGCCACCCCTGGTGGCGCGGCGCGACGATTTACCAGATTTATCCGCGCAGCTTCGCGGACAGCAACGGCGACGGCATCGGCGATCTGGCCGGCATAACGGCTCATCTGCCCTATGTTGCCTCGCTCGGCGTCGACGCCATCTGGCTGTCGCCGTTTTTCACGTCGCCGATGAAGGATTTCGGCTATGACGTCGCCGATTACCGCGACGTCGATCCGATCTTCGGCACCCTGGCCGACTTCGATGCCCTGGTCGCCGAGGCGCACAAGCTCGATCTCAAGGTCCTGATCGACCAAGTCTACTCCCACACCTCGGACGAGCACGCGTGGTTCATGCAAAGCCGCGCCAGCCGGGACAACACCTACGCTGACTGGTACGTCTGGGCCGACGCCAGGCCGGATGGTTCGCCTCCCAACAACTGGCAGTCGGTATTCGGCGGCCCGGCCTGGACCTGGGATGCCCGGCGTGGCCAGTATTACATGCACAATTTCCTGCGCGAGCAGCCGCAGCTCAATGTCCACAACCCTGTGGTCCAGCAGGCGCTGCTCGATATCGCGGCGTTCTGGCTCGACCGAGGGGTCGATGGGTTCCGTCTCGACGCCCTGAATTTTTCGATGCATGACCGCAGCCTGCGCGACAATCCGCCGGCGCCGCCCGGCCCGCGCACCCGGCCCTTCGATTTCCAGCTTCATGTCCACAACCAGTCGCAGCCGGAAATTCCCGCGTTCATTGCGCGTCTGCGCGCCCTTACGGACCAGTATCAGGGCCGGCATACGCTGGCCGAGGTGGGCGGCGCGGACGCCGAGCGCGAGATGAAGCTGTTCACGGCGGGCGATACGCATCTGAACAGCGCCTATGGCTTCAACTTCCTCTATGCGAAGACCCTCACTCCAGCGCTGGTGCGCGACGCCGTCGACGCCTGGCCGGACGAAGAAGGGACAGGCTGGCCATCCTGGGCCTTTTCCAACCATGACGCGCCGCGTGCCATCAGCCGCTGGGCGGCCCGGAGCATCAGGCGGCGCTCGCCCGCATGGCCATGCTGCTGTTCGTCTGCCTGCGCGGCAACGTGATCGTCTGGCAGGGCGAGGAGCTGGGGTTGACCCAGGTCGATATCCCGTATGACCGGCTGCAGGACCCGGAGGCCATCGCCAACTGGCCGTTGACGCTCAGCCGGGACGGTGCCCGCACTCCGATGCCCTGGCAGGCCGACGCGCCGCACGCCGGATTTTCCCGCAGCGAGCCATGGCTGCCGCTGGGCCGCGACCATGCCGCGCTTGCAATCGACCGGCAGGAGGCGGATCCGGGGTCGATGCTGCATTTCACGCGCCGAATGATTGCGCTGCGGCAGTCGCAGCCGGCGCTGCGCACCGGTGCGATGCGTGTACTTGCGGCGACGGACGCCCTGCTGGTGTTCTCGCGCGAGGCCGAGGACAGCACGCTGCTGTGCGCGTTCAATTTCACGCCGCAGCCGATCGCCTGGCAGCCGGATACGCCGGCGGCATGGCGGGAGATCGCGCGGCACGGCGCGCTGTCACCGGGCATCCTGCCCGGTTTCGGCGGGGTCGTTCTGGAAAAACTGTGAACTTAGGGTCAGGCCTCATTCTTAATGAGGCCTGACCCTAATTAACCAGCAATCAGGTCGGGAGATTGACCATGGTTAAGCGAATTCTCTGCTCTGTGCTGGCGATTACCGCCTGCTCGACTGTTGCAACCGCTGAGGAAGTGGCCAAAGTCGCCTCGCCCGGCGGCGTGCTGAGCGTTTCGCTCGATGTCAACAATGACGGTCGGGTCTCCTACGCGGTCGCCCGCAACGGGACGCCCGTCATTGCGCCGTCGCTGCTTGGCTTCCTGCTGGCCGATGCACCCAAGCTCGAGCGCAATTTCGCCTTCACCGGCCAGACCAGCCGCACGGTCAACGACAGCTGGGAGCAGCCATGGGGAGTGGCGCAGCATCCGCAATCACTTCAACGAATTGCGCGCGACCTTCAAGGAAAAGACCGGCCCCGGCCGCGAGATTGCCGTGGTGTTCCGGGTCTATGATGACGGCCTGGGCTTCCGCACCGAGTTTCCGGATCAACCCGCGCTCAGGCAGGTCAACATCCAGGAGGAACTGACCCAGTTCAACATTGCGTCATCCGGCACCGCCTGGTGGCTTCCTGCACTGGAGTGGAACCGGGCCGAATATCTCTATAACCGCACGCCCATCGCGGAAGTCGGCATGGCGCAGACGCCGATGACCGTGAAGCTCGAGAGCGGCCTGCACATCGCCTTTCATGAAGCCGCGCTGGTTGATTATGCGGGCATGAGCCTGCAGAAGGTCGAGGGCACGCATTTCAAGGCGGTGCTGACGCCGGCCGCAAAGGCCCGAAGGTCAGCCGCCAGGCACCGTTCGTGACGCCCTGGCGCACCATGCAGATCGCGGATGATGCTGCCGGCCTGTATCAATCGCACCTCGTCCTCAACCTCAACGAGCCGAATGCGCTCGGGGACGTGTCCTGGGTCAAGCCGCGCAAATACATGGGCATCTGGTGGGGCATGCATCTGGGCGAGCAGACCTGGTCATCCGGCCCGCAGCATGGCGCGACGACAGGCTATGCAAAGAAGATGATCGACTTTGCCGCCAGGCACGGGTTCAAAGGCCTGCTGGTCGAAGGCTGGAACGTCGGCTGGGATGGCGACTGGTTCGGCAACGGCGAGACCTTCAGCTTCACGCAGCCCTATCCGGATTTCGACCTGAAGGCCGTGGCCGACTACGGCAGGAAAAGGGCGTGACCCTGATCGGCCACCACGAAACCTCGGCCAACGTCGCGCATTATGAAGACCAGTTGGCCGCCGGGCTCGATCTGTACCAGAGCCTGGGCGTCGATGCGGTCAAGACAGGGTATGTCTCCGACGCTGGCGGCATGAAGGTGCGCGAACCGGACGGCACGATCGGCTTCGAGTGGCACGAAGGCCAGGCGTCTGCCCGGCATCACCTGAAAGTGGTGACGGAAGCCGCCAGGCGGCGCATCATGATCAACGCGCACGAGCCGATCAAGGATACCGGCCTGCGCCGCACCTACCCGAACTGGATCAGCCGCGAGGGCGCGCGCGGCATGGAGTATAACGCGTGGGCGCTGCCGACCAATCCGCCGGAGCATGAGCCGAGCATGGTGTTCGCGCGCATGCTCGCCGGGCCGATGGATTTCACGCCCGGCGTCGTCAGCCTCAAAGGGCGCGGCGACATCCGCATCCAGAGCACGGTCGCCAAGCAGCTTGCGCTCTATGTGGTGATCTACAGCCCGATCCAGATGGCGGCCGACCTGCCGGAGCACTATGAGCAGAATCCGCGTGCCTTCCAGTTCATCAAGGATGTGGCGGTGGACTGGGATGACACCCGCGTGCTGAACGGCGAGGTCGGCGACTATGTCACCATCGCCCGCAAGGAGCGCGGCGGCGACCAGTGGTTCCTCGGCAGCCTGACCGACGAGGGCGCGCGCACCCTGCCGGTCAAGCTCGATTTCCTGACCCCGGCGTGCAGTACCGCGCGCAGATCTACAAGGATGGCGCGGGCGCTGACTACAAGGCCAACCCGTTCCCGCTCGACGTCGAGACGCGCACCGTCACCAGCGCTGACAGCTTGACGATCGCGCTGGCGCCGGGCGGCGGGCAGGCGATCCGCTTTACCCCGGTCAAGGGACGCTGAACCATGACCATGATCGTTTCAGATTGGATCGATCCGAAACGTGAATCATGGTCTAATGAGACCTGTGCGCGGAAGAAAAATCCTCCCCTTAAAGGGGAGGTGTCCGTCTGAAAGACGGACGGTGGGGCCAGAAATCCCAAAATGCCAGGTATCCACCGCCCTCCACCACCCTGGCGGGTGGTCCCCTCCCCGATGGGGAGGAAGCATCATTCGCGCACAGGTCTCCTCATACCAAGCTGCGATAAGATTGACTCATTCCTCCCTCCCGGATGGGGACGGGGTGGGCAAATCGCCCTCGAAGCAGGCCCACCTAACCCCTCCCGTGAACGGGAGGGGATAGAGGTTCCAATCAATGCAATCTGGTATAAGGCCCGCAGGCGCGGGCCAGCTTGCGCCGCGCAGACCCGCGCCGTAAGCATCGCGCGATGCTTACCCTTGCCCGGATGCCACGATGGACGCCCTGAAGACCGCTGCTCTCACCAACAAGGCCTGGCCGTTCGAGGAGGCGCGCAAGCTGGTCGAGCGCTTCAAGGCGGCGCCACCTGCAAGCGGCGCGGCGCTGTTCGAGACCGGCTATGGCCCGTCCGGCCTGCCGCATATCGGCACCTTCGGCGAGGTGGCGCGCACCACCATGGTGCGCCATGCCTTCACCCTGCTGAGTGACCTGCCGACCCGGCTGGTCTGCTTCTCCGACGACATGGACGGCCTGCGCAAGGTGCCGGACAATGTGCCGAACAAGGCTCTGCTGGAGGCGGCGCTCGGCAAGCCGCTGACGCAGGTGCCGGACCCCTTTGGCACCCACGCGAGCTTCGGCCACCACAACAACGCCCGCCTGCGCGCCTTCCTCGATACCTTCGGCTTCGAGTACGAGTTCCTGTCGGCGACCGACTGTTACAAGAGCGGCCGGTTCGATGCGACCCTGCTGCACGTGCTGGCCAATTATGACGCGGTCAAGGCCGTGATCCTGCCCACCCTCGGCCCAGATCGGCGCGCGACCTATTCGCCGTTCCTGCCGGTCTGCCCCAAGAGCGGCGTGGTGTTGCAGGTGCCGACCACGGCGCGCGATGTGGCGGCCGGCACGATCAGCTACGTCGACCCGAACGACGGCGAGACCATGACTGTCCCGGTGATTGGCGGTCATTGCAAACTGCAGTGGAAGGCCGACTGGGCGATGCGCTGGGTCGCGCTCGGCGTCGACTACGAGATGGCGGGCAAGGACCTGATCGACTCCGTGACTCTGTCCGGCAAGATTGCGCGCGTGCTGGGTGCCCGCCCGCCGGAAGGGTTCAATTACGAACTGTTCCTCGACGAGCGCGGCGAGAAGATATCGAAGTCCAAGGGCAACGGCCTGACGATCGAGGAATGGCTGACCTACGCCGCGCCGGAGAGTCTGGCCTTTACATGTACCACAAGCCGCGCGAGGCGAAGAAGCTGCACTTCGACGTCATCCCGAAGGCGGTTGACGACTATTACCAGTTCGTCGCGGCCTACGCGAAGCAGCCGCCCGAGCAGCAGCT
This sequence comes from Hankyongella ginsenosidimutans, assembly GCF_005144965.1. Classification (GTDB taxonomy): domain Bacteria; phylum Pseudomonadota; class Alphaproteobacteria; order Sphingomonadales; family Sphingomonadaceae; genus Hankyongella; species Hankyongella ginsenosidimutans. The sequence goes on along the minus strand of NZ_CP039704.1, from coordinate 562,134 downwards.
CGGCAACCCCGTGTTCCACATCCACTCGGGACCGCCGCCATCGCTCGACATGCCGGTGACGTTCGCCTTGCTGCTCAACCTGGTCAGCGCGGCCAACAGCGAGGACCCTGCCGTGCTCTGGGGCTTCCTGCAGCGGCACATGCCGGGCGTCGCGCCGGCGACGCACCCGGAACTCGACAAGCTGGTGCGCTATGCCGTGGTCTACTATCGGGACCGGGTGGCGCCGGCCAAGCAGATCCGTGCCGCGACGGCGCAGGAGCGCACGGCGATCGCGGATTTCCTGGCCCGGCTGGAGGTGCTGCCGGACAATGCCGACGCCGATACGATCCAGAACGCGGCGTTCGAGTGCGGCAAGGCCAACGGCTACGCGGAGAATCTGCGCGGCTGGTTCCAGGCGCTCTACGAAACGCTGCTTGGCACCAGCCAGGGCCCGCGGATCGGTTCGTTCGCGGCGCTCTATGGTCTGCCGGAGATGCGTGCCCTCGTGCGCGCGGCGCTGGGACGCGCGGATGTTTAGAGCCCGGTGACATTGGATGGACTCGTCATTGCGAACTTCACGGAGCAGTCTGTAAAGACCGCTCGTGGTGAGCTTGGACGAACCACGAGCCGCTCAGCCCTTCGTCCAGCTCAGGGTGAGCGGCGCATGTGCAACTGCGCGATGACGGTCGTGCCTTAACACATAAGCCGTCACAGCGCAGCGCGGGTCGGCCCCGGCGCATCGGTGAAGATGCCGGTGGCGCCTGCTTCGCGTAGCGCTGCGATTTCCTGCGCCAGGGTAAATCCGTTCAGCAGAAAGGCTGGCTCTGGCCGCACCGTATAGGGTGTACCGCCAATCCCGCCGCGCGGGCATCGTGGCCGAGCGATGTCACCGGGGCGAGCAGGCTGTTTTTCCATGGCCCGATGCCTGCTGCATAGGTCGCGCGCATCCACGCCAGCCCGGCCGGCGTCGCGAGCGTCGCATAGCGCGGCGCGGCGCGCAGGGCCTCCGTCATGGTGCCAAAACCAGCGGGTCGGCGGGGGTCAGCGTCAGGTCGAACGGCGCCTGGAACGGCGTGCCGCCGGTGCCGGTGTCGCCGAACAACTGGATGAGCGGCAGGTCGAACCCGGCTGCGGGCATCAGGTCGCGCTTCAGACGGATCAGGTTGCCGACCTCGAACGACTGGATGTAGACCCTGTCAGGGTTCGTGAACCTGGCGTCCGCCAGTGCCCGGACCAGCAGGGCAGAGATATCCTGCGCGATTGGCGCGCCATCCCAGTGGCGGCCGGTCGTGGCGAAATAGGTCGGATGTTTGGTTTCCGGATAGACGCCGACAGGCGGGTGTGCGGCGGCCAGGGCCAGCACTTGCGCAAAGGTCGGGATTTCGAAACGGCCGTCGTAGGCGGCATTGTCGGGCCGGATCGCGGGAATCCGCTCACGCGCGCGCAGGCGCTTCAACTCCGCGAGCGTGAAGTCCTCGGCGAACCAGCCGGTCAGGATGTCGCCATCGAGGTTGGCTGTCTTGCGGCGTTCGGCGAATTCCGGGTGTGCGGCGACGTCCGTGGTCTCGTCGAGCAGAGGCTCGTGGCGGCAGACGAGTACGCCGTCGCGGGTAGGCACCAGGTCCGGTTCGATGAAGTCCGCGCCCTGTTCGATCGCCAGCTGGTAACTGGCCAGCGTATGCTCCGGGCGCTCGGCGCTGGCGCCGCGGTGCGCGATGATGAGCAGCGGCGCGTTCACTCCCAGTGCCGGTTGCCGACGTCGCCGCACGACGGGCAGACCAGCACCCAAGCGGTGCTGCGGTCGCCGCAGGTATGGCAATGCCAGTTCGGCTCGGGCACGCCGCCGGTCAGCGCCGCGCTTACATAATCGGGCATGACGTCGCCGAGCTGGCGATAGGCCTCGGCGAGAACGCGCGCGGTGCGGGCGCGCATCGGCGGGCTGCTGATCGGGTGCAGGGCTTCGATCGCCTTGCGCGGCTGGCCGGCCGCCAATGCGGCTTCTGCCAGGGTCAGGCGCGATTCCGGGTGGCTGGGGTACTGGTTGACCAGCGCCGTCATCCGGCCCAGCCGGTGCGCCGGGGTCTCGGTCGGGTCCAGCGCGGCGTAGGCTTGGGCGATCAGCGGGTTCGGCTCGTCCTGCCAGGCGCTCATCAGCAGACGGCTGCCTTGCCCCGTCTTGCCGCGGGCGGTCAGCACCTCGGCCTGGGCCGCGACTGCGGGCGCAAAGCTGAGGCTGGCGCGCACGGCATCGCGCCGCCAGCGGGCGGCGGCAGTCGTATCGCCGCGCTTCTCGGCGTCGAGTGCGGCCGCATGGCAGACACCGGCGCGCCGGTGCTGGATGTTCGGTTGCGCGTCGCGATCGAGCTTGCGCCATTTGTCGAGCGCAGCGACGGCGCCTGACCAGTCGCCGGCGCGGGCGCGGGTCTTGAACAGGTTGCGCCAGGCCGGCGCGCTGTCCGGGGCCATGCGCGCCAGTTCCTCCAGCGCCTCAACGGCAGCACCGGGCTGGCCGCGCGCAATGGCGCCAAGCAGGGCGGTACGTTTGTCGGCGTCGAGCCTGTGCTGGGCGACCCCGTCGCCGCCGCAGGCCGCGACGTAGAGCGCGACCGGATCGTCGGGGCCTGCTCGAGGGCGCCCCGCCAGCTTGGCGGCTGCTTCCGGACGGTCGACCTTGAGCGCTGCAAGCGCCTGTGTGGCGATCAGGTGCCCATCCTGCAGGCGCTTCATGGTCCGCCCGGAGCGATACAGGCGCGCGCGCCAGCGCAGGGTCATGGCCAGCCACATCAGTGCAGCCGCCAGCGCCATGCCGATCATCAGGATCAGCAGCGCGACGACCGCGCGCGTCTGGATCACCCAGCCGAACCAGGCGAGCCGGAAGTAGCCCGGCTGGTTGGCCGCCCACGCCAGCAGCAAGGCCAGCGCGCCAAGCGGCATGAAGACGACGACGAGACGGATCACTGGCTGCGCTCGAGGCTCAGGACTTCCAGCCTGGCGAGCGTCATCTGGCTGCGCGCCAGGGTGTCGGCGTCCGCCAGCCATTGTCCGGCAGGGCGGCGCACGGCTGGGGCAGGGCGCGGATTTTCTCCGCGGCCAGACTGACCTTGCCTTGGGCAAGAGCGCTGTCGGCGGCAGCGATGGCGCTGCCGACGGTCACCCGCTTCGGCGCGTCGCGACGCTCGACGCGGACGATGCTGCCAAGACGCGCCAGGGCGCTGTCAATCCAGCTCGCCTGGCCACCAGTGTTGAAAGCGCGCCAGGCGTCCTCCAGTTGCGGCTGCAGGTTGGTGAGCTGCTGGCGCAGCCCGGCGATGGTCGGGCCACCACCTGCGCGCGGCTCCAGCGCCGCGAGCAGGGCCTTGTCAGCGAACTCCTCGTCCAGGCGCGCGCGCAACGCGCCAAGCGGCTGACCGCTCTCGACGGCCTGCCGGGCGCTGGCGACGAGGCCGAGGCGACGCGCCTGCGCAGCGTCCGCTTTCAGGCTGGCGACGGTCTGGGTTGCGCTCGCCTCAAGGTCGCCGGTGCGCCGGCCGATGTCGGCCAGCTGCGACTCGACCTGCGCGACGCGCGCCGGCAGATCGGTCGCCTGCGTCGGCACGGCGGCCAATTTGGTCTCGAGCACAGCCAGCCGGGTTTCGATCTTGCCGGTGTCGGGCGCGGGAACCGCGGGCTCGGCCGCGTCAAGCGCGGCGCCTGCGGCAGCACGCCGGTCTCCAGCTTGGCAATCCGGGTGGATAATCCTGCCGCCTCGGCCTGCGCGGCTTCCAGCGTTTTCAGCCGGGCTTCCAGGCTGGCGATCCGATCGTTCTGCGCACGCTGCGTCAGGGACAGCTCGCTCTGGCTTGCCTCGCCGACCGAGCGCAGGGCTGGCGGCAGGTGACCGCGCACCGTGGCCTCGAACCAGGGGCTGGCGATCAGCCCGAGTGCGAACACGGCGACGATCAGGGTCAGCAGCCACGGCAGCCAGCCCAGGCCACCGGATCGGGCGCGGGGCGACGGCTCCGCATGCATGGCCATCGGCTCGGGCACGCTCTCAATCGGTTCCGCTGTCATGCTGGTCCTCCAGTCCGATGTCACTCTCGCACAGCAAACCGCAGGCGAACAAGAGATTGTCCAGCGTCGGCAACCGGCTGACGCGAACCTCGGCTGCACCCAGCGGGCGCACCACCCGCGCGACTGCCTCGCTCATGCAGCCAAGGCGCGTGCGCGACAGATCGAACCCGGTCGTTTGGCCTGCGAACAGGCCCCAGCCGTGGCGAGGTGAGCAGCACCCAGTCGGCCGCGCCGTTCGCCAGCGCCGCCTGCGCAGTCGCCGTCAGGGTCTGCGGCCGCGCCTCGTAGACAATCCAGCGTGCGGCGGTCAGCGGGGCCAGCCCGGCGGCAAGATCGTAGCGAATGCGCGCGCCGGAAGGCCACAGAATGCGCTCCGGCAGCGCTTCGAGCAATTGGTCCCGCAGGTGCAGGGCATGGCCGTCGCCGCTGTGGACGACGGCTGTGAAGCCGGCGTCGCGTGCGGCCTGCGCGGTGCCCGGTCCGATGGCGTAGAGCGGCGTGTCGGCCCAGTCCGGCCGGAACGCCGGGGCTGCCGCCTGCCGGCTGGTCAGCGCCAGCGTGGTCGGGTGCGGGATGGGCGGCGGCGTTTTGCAGGCGACGATCTCGAGCAGGGGCGAGACGATGCAGTCATGGCCGGTCAGCCGCTGCGCCAGCCGTGATCCGTCCGGCTCCGGCCGCAGGATCAGGACCCGCATCAGCCGAGCGGGATCGGGCTGCGCGCCCGCAGCGCCTCGGCCAGGTCGCGCCCGAGCATGACTGCGTCGCCAACAGGCCCGACGCGCTGGCCGCCGGTGCGTGCCCGGCCGTCCTCGCGCAGGATTTCGCCGCGCAGGGTCAGCGTGTCGCCGGCGATTTCGGCCAGCGCCGCGATCGGCGTCCGGCACGAGCCGTCGAGTCCGGCCAGGAACGCCCGTTCAGCGGCGATGGCGATCGCAGTCGGCCCATGGTCGAGCGGCGCGACCAGCGCGGCGGTCTCTGGATCGTCGACGCGGATTTCGATGCCGACGGCCCCTGCGCCGGGGCCGGCAGCAGCATCTCTACAGGCAGCGCCGTCCCGGTGTGAGCGATGCCCAGCCGGTTCAGCCCGGCCATGGCGAGCAGGGTTGCGTCCGCCACGCCGTCAGCCAGCTTGGCCATGCGCGTTTCCACATTGCCACGCAGCGGCGTCACGATCAGGTCCGGGCGCAGCGCACGCATCTGCGCGGCACGGCGCAGCGACGAGGTGCCGAGCCGTGCGTTCGCCGGCAGCGCATCCAGGCCGCCGCCATCCCGGGTCAGCAGGCAGTCGCGCACGTCCTCGCGCGGCAATGTGGCGGCGATGCGCAGGCCCGGCGGCAGATGCGTCGCCACGTCCTTCATCGAGTGGACGGCGAGGTCGATGCGCCGGTCGAGAAGCGCCTCTTCCAGCTCCTTGGTGAACAGGCCCTTGCCGCCGACCTCGGACAGCGGCCGGTCCTGGATGCGGTCGCCGGAGGTTTTGATCGCGACGACTTCGATTGCATCTTCGGGCAGCCCGGCGCTTGCCGCCAGCAGCCGGCGCACCGCATGGGCCTGCGCCAGCGCCAGTGGGCTGCCGCGCGTGCCGAGTTTCAGTCTTGGGGTCATGGACGCCTCATGCTACCGGCGATGCTTCGCCTGATTTTTGCTCTGATAAGCAACCAGGGTACACGCGCCAATGCCTTTCGCCCATGGCCTGTCGCCACAGGCCGTTGTCCTCGGATCGAGTCGAGCTGCGATGAAACCGCAGCGGCGATCGTGCGCGCGGACGGCGCGATCCTTGCCAACCGCGTCGCCAGCCAGGATGCGGCGCACCGCCCCTATGGCGGCGTGGTGCCGGAACTGGCGGCACGCGCCCATGTCGAGGTGCTGGCACCCATGGTCGAGGCCGCGCTTGCTGACGCGGGGCTGGGGCTTGCCGACCTCGATGCCATCGCCGCGACCGCCGGGCCAGGGCTGATCGGCGGCGTGATGGTCGGGCTGGTGACCGCCAAGGCGCTGGCGTTTGCCGCCGGCAAGCCGCTGATCGCGCTCAACCATCTGGAGGGCCATGCGCTGTCGCCCCGGCTGGTCGCAGACGTTGGCTACCCCTATCTGCTGCTGCTGGTCTCGGGCGGCCACTGCCAGCTCCTGCGGGTTGGGGGCATCGGCCACTACCGGCGGCTTGCGACCACCATCGACGACGCAGCGGGCGAGGCGTTCGACAAGGTGGCGAAGATGCTCGGCCTTGGCTTTCCCGGCGGTCCGGCGGTCGAGCGCATGGCGCAAGGCGGCGACCCGGCGCGCTTTTCCTGCCGCGGCCGCTGGTCGGCAGCGGCAGTCCGCATTTCTCCTTCTCCGGGCTCAAGACCGCCGTGCTGCGTGCCGTCGAGGCGCTGGACGCGCCGACCGACCGCGATCGCGCGGACCTGTGTGCGGCATTTCAGGCAGCGCTGGTCGATTGCCTGGTCGACCGTACCCGGCTGGCACTGGCGACGACGCGGGATGCGAGCGCACTGGTGGTCGCAGGCGGTGTCGCCGCCAACGGCGCGATCCGCACGGCGCTGGAACGTCTGGCGCTGGCGCACGGTCTGCCGTTCGTCGCGCCGCCGCAGTGGCTGTGCACCGACAATGCCGCGATGATCGCCTGGGCGGGGCTGGAGCGATTGGGCGCAGGGTTGATCGACGGGCTGGATGCGCCGGCGCGCGCGCGCTGGCCGCTCGACCCGGACGCGCCGCCAGTCCACGGTGCAGGGGTGAAGGCATGAACGAGACTGTCGGAATCGTCGGGGCCGGTGCCTGGGGCACGGCGCTGGCGCAGGCGCTGGCGTCGTCCGGCCACCGGGCCTTGCTGTGGGCGCGCTCAGTGGAACTTGCGGCGGCGATCCAGCGCGAGCGGCGCAACGACATGTATCTGCCGGGTGTCGACCTGCATCCGGCGCTTGTTGCGACGACCGATCCGGCCGCGCTTGACCCTTGCGCTGCGCTGCTGCTGGTCACGCCGGCGCAAGCGATGCGTGCGGTGCTTGGTGACCTGGTGCGTTTCCTGACAACACCGCGCCCGCTGGTCCTGTGCGCGAAAGGTATCGAGCAGGCAAGCGGCCGTTGGCTGAGCGAGGTCGCGGTGGACGTGGCGCCCGGCTGGCCAGTCGCGATCCTCACAGGGCCGACCTTCGCGGACGAAGTCGCGCGCGGCCTGCCGACCGCTGTGACGCTCGCCTGCGCGGATGCGGGGCTGGGCAGGGCGCTGGCGGGGCTGCTTGGCTCGGAACGGTTCCGTCCCTACTGGAGCGACGACCCGATCGGTGCGCAGGTGGGCGGCGCAGTCAAGAACGTGCTGGCAGTCGCCTGTGGCATCGCCCAGGGGCGCAGGCTCGGCGAGAATGCACGGGCGGCGGTGATTACCCGGGGCTATGCGGAGATGCGCCGATTCGGGCTGGCGTGCGGCGCGCAAGCCGAGACGCTGGCTGGCTTGAGCGGCCTTGGCGATCTGGTGCTCACCTGCGGTTCGACCCGTTCTCGCAATACCAGCCTTGGCATCGCGATCGGGGAGGGAGAAAGCCTGGCCGACGTGCTGGCGGGTCGCCGCACGGTGGCGGAGGGTGCGCACACCGCGCCGATCCTGCTCCAGCGGGCTGATGCGCTCGGCATCGACATGCCGATCACGCGCGCGGTCAACGCCATCCTCTACGACCATGCGCCGGTCGATGCCGCCATCGCCGCCCTGCTCGCCCGTCCCTTCCGCCCGGAAGAGTGATGGCGCGGCTGGTGGCGGGACAGTTCAGCCTGGAGGTGCGCTATTCGTTCAGCAACTTTCTCCGCAATCGCGAATATCATGTGAATGTCGATATCACGCCAGCGTATCGGGGCCGCCCCTGTTCAGCGATGCGATCCGGGAGGGCGGGACGCTCTGCCTGGTCTCCCCTGGGCGTGCCAGCTCATTCCTGCGCTCGACGCTCTCAAGCCGGATGGCGTGCCCCAGTATGCCGGTTATGGTGAGCCGAATGCACGGATAACCTTCACCGCCTGCGACGGTTTGCATGTGATGGTGGACCTCGATCTGCACGAGAGCGTGTTCTGGTGCGATGACGAGAGTGGCATTCAGGGTGTCAGGCTTCTGATGGAGCCGGACTGGCCTGCCGTCCGTGCCTTCCACGCCGAACTGCGCACCGAGTTCAAGGCCATGGCGCTGGACTGCTCCCTCTGGCAAATCATCAGCAGTGACACCGACCCTTGGTGCCAGCCGACGCCGGAATTCCTCGCGGATATGGACTGGGTGCGCCAGCTTGTGGAAGCGTAACATCCCCTCCCCGCATGGAAGAGGGGAGTGCGGAAAACCGGTGCAGTGCTTTACGCGGCCTTCGCCAGGTTCTCGTTGGCGAAGTCCCAGTTGATCAGGTGGTCGATGTAGGCCTGCACGAAGTCCGGGCGACGGTTCTGGTAATCCAGGTAATAGGCGTGCTCCCAGACGTCGCAGGTGAGCAGCGCGGTTGCGCCGTGCACCATCGGCAGGTCGGCGTTGCCGGTCTTGAGGATCGCCAGCTTGCCATCCTTGACCGCGAGCCAGGCCCAGCCGGAGCCGAACTGCGTGGTGGCGGCGGTCTTGAAATCCTTGACGAACGCATCGTAGCCGCCGAGGTCGCTGTCGATCTTCGCGGCGATGGCCCCGGTCGGCTTGCCGCCGCCGTTCGGCTTCATGCTGTGCCAGAAGAAGGTGTGGTTCCACACTTGCGCCGCATTGTTGAACACGCCCGCCATGTCCGGCTTGCCAGCGGACTCGCGGATGATCTCTTCCAGCGAGGCATCCGCCAGCGGCTTGCCCTCGATCAGGCCATTGAGGTTGGTCACATAGGCCTGGTGGTGCTTGGAGTAGTGGAAACTGAAGGTGTTGGCGGACATGTGCGGCTCGAGCGCATCGGTCGCGTAAGGAAGCGGGGCAGGGTGAAAGCCATGGCGAAGTCTCCTCTGGTGGGTACTAAACAGGTAACGCCTTGCAGCATCATAGCAAGTTCACGCCTATCATAGGCGATCCAGACGCGCCGGCCAACGCATCATGTGTCGGAGATGCTGACACAATCCTGCAGCCGTCGCCGGCGGTTAACTGCCGTGCCCGCATATTTTCCCTTGAAATCGCACGCTTGGCGCAGCATTTGCTTAACAGATCGTTAAGTTTTGAGATGTCTGTCTGTCATGTCGTCGATCAACGCTCTTGTGCCGTATGCCGTTGCCACACGCCGGCTCGCACCGCTGGTGCCGCCGGTGGCGCGCGTCCAGGCGGCCGAGCGTTCGACTTCGCCTTGGGACAGGCCGGTCCAGCCGTTGAAGGGCCGCCTGGTTGACCTCAGGGTCTGATTTGCGCCCCGCGCCGCTTCTGGCACAGCAGGCTCCATGACACGTCGCGCTATCGTCTTGCTGTCCGGCGGGCTGGATTCGACCACGGCTGCCGCAGCCGCGCAGGCGCAAGGGTACAGCCTGCTTGCCCTCACCATCGACTATAACCAGCGCCACCGGCGGGAACTGGCGGCTGCTGCGGACGTGGCGCGCACGCTCGAGGTCGCGCGCCATGTGGTGCTGCCGGTGGATCTGCGCGCGTTCGGCGGCTCGGCGCTGACGGACGAGATCGCCGTGCCCAAGGGCCGTTCCGACCACGCGATGGCCGCGGAAATCCCCGTCACCTACGTCCCCGCCCGCAACACGGTGTTCCTGTCGCTGGCGCTGGCCTGGGCGGAAGCGGCGCAGGCGCAGGCCATTTTCATTGGCGTCAACGCGCTGGATTATTCCGGCTATCCGGACTGCCGGCCGGACTTCATCGCCGCGTTCGAGGCCATGGCGCGGCTCGCCACCAAGGCCGGCGTCGGCGGCGACTGGTCGCTTACGGTCGAGACGCCGCTGATCGCGCTGTCGAAAGCGCAGATCGTGCGCCTGGGCGTCGACCTTGGCGTCGACTTCGGCCGGACCTGGAGCTGCTACGACCCGACGCCGGATGGATTGCATTGCGGCCAGTGCGACAGCTGCCTGCTGCGCCGGCGCGGCTTTCAGGAGGCCGGCGTCCCCGATCCGACGGCCTACGCATGAGCTATGCCGTCAAGGAGCTGTTCCTGACCCTGCAGGGCGAAGGCGCGCAGGCCGGGCGGCGCGCCGTGTTCCTGCGCTTTGCCGGCTGCAACCTCTGGAGCGGGCGCGAGGTGGACCGGGCGGCAGCAGTCTGCCGGTTCTGCGACACGGATTTTGTCGGCACGGACGGTCCGGGCGGGGCCGGTATGCGGATGCGGTGGCGCTCGCCGGCCGGGTCGCCGCCTGCTGGGGCGCGGAGCCGGCGCGGCGGTACGTCGTGTGCACGGGTGGCGAGCCGCTGCTGCAACTGGATGCGCCGCTGATCGCCGCCTTGCACGCACAGGGGTTCGAAATCGCCATCGAGACCAACGGCACGGTCGCTGTGCCTTCCGGCGTCGACTGGGTGTGCGTCAGCCCGAAAGCCAACGCCCAGACCATCGTGCGGAGCGGCGACGAGCTGAAACTGGTCTTCCCGCAGCAGGACGCCGCGCCCGGTCAGTATGAAAACTGGGCGTTTCGTCACTTCTTCCTGCAGCCGATGGACGGGCCGGCGCGGGAGGAAAACACCCGCGCCGCCGTCGCCTATTGCCTGGCGAACCCGCTGTGGCCTCAGCCTGCAGACGCACAAGCTGATCGGCATTCCTTAGCAGTCTGCTGAAAAGTAACTTCAGCGCTCTCAAACAAGCCCGTCACCCCGGCCCCTAACGGGGATAAACTCCGGCCGGAATCTCAGGCAGAAATACGTGATCTTTCACCGTTCGCCGAGATGACGGGCAGGGCGTGCCACCCACAGGATCGCATCGAAAAACCGCCGCCCGTCGCTACGTGGTCCACGTCTCCCCTTGCGACCGCCCGGCACAAACTCCCGCAAAATCTCCCACTGATCGTCCCGAAGTACCTCACCTTCCACACCAGCCGCCAAAAGCCAGTGTTGAATCAGAACTCCAACCGATTGGGAATCCTTAAAATGTCACTACAGCCTAGTAACATGCGGCCCCTACTGGACGCCGTACGGTTACATCAATGTACGATGACGCAGTTCCACCTCTGGAGTCAGATACCGTGTAGTTTACAAAAGATTATAGTTGGCAGTGCCGCCTAATGGACTTGGAGGGTTTGGCGGCTGGTTAGGGATATCAGTTTCCGAACCGTCAAATATAATGTTCAAGCCATCTATAGTGCCAACACTGACGCTTGTAAGAAATAATGGATCCCCATCAGGGTCACTGACACTCGGTGTGAAAATTTCCGGTTTACATGAGTTTACACCTGCCGTTGATGGTGTCGCGATCGGATTTCTGTTGGGTGGGGCGTCGTTGTCGAGGATTGTTCCAGTCGTGGATGCGGTGCCGATGTTGGCATTGCTGCTTGCAATCGTGAGATTCACTGTCTCACTCGACTCTAGGGTGCCGTCGTCAACCGTATTTACAGTGACGGTTCTTGATGTCTCACTTGGAGCAAAGCTCAGCAGCTGGTTGATCGCGGTGTAATCGCTGCCGGGTGTCGCCGTCCCGCCACTGGTGGTGGCCGTGACACTGTAGGTTCCCGTTGTTACCGAGGATTTGGTCACGGTAAACTGCAATGTGCCGCCTTCGTTCACCGATGGCGTGCCGCTGATCGAGAAGGTTGGGCGTGGTTCGTTCGGGTTGATCTGGTCGTTGATGGTGCCGGTGCCACTACCATCCGTGATGGTGGCCCCGACTGCATTCGACAGCAGGATAGTAAACGTCTCCGACCCTTCCGTAATCTGGTCCGCGACGGTTGGCACGCTAATGGTTTGACTGGTCACGCCGCTACCAAAGGTCAGCGTGCCGCTTTGCGCCGTGTAGTCGCTGCCCGCAATCGCCGTACCATTCTGGGTCGCAAAGGAAACCGAGACCTGGCTCGTCGTGGAACCATTGCGCGTAACCGTGAAGGTCAGCGCATTGCCTTCCGTGGCTGCTACGTCATTGATCGAGAACGTCGGCGGGGACGGCGATTCACCACCGCCACCTCCACCAGCGCCGGTGCCGACCAGACCAGCGCACTGGTTCGATTCCGGGGACGGCTGACCGAAGCGGTTGGTGAACGTGCCGTTGCCGTCCGCCGAGGTCACCACCTGGATCGCTTGTGCGTTCGCGTCGCCAGTATTGGTGTCCGTGGTGAAGAACACGGTGCGGATGGCGTTCTGCCAGCCGTTCGGCACCGAGCTCAGGCCGGCCGAGTCCAGCAGGCCCTGATCGGTGTCGTTCGCCAGGTTGTCGGTGTTCAGGTTCGAACGGCGCTCATACTCCTGGAAGAAGCGCAGGATCGCCGAACGCACCGAACCCGCCTGATAGCAGGTGTACAGCAGGGCGTTGGTCGTGCCGAGCATCGGGTAGGCGCGGAACGACGGGTCGGTCGCGCTGAACGGGTTGGCCAGCGGGTTGCGGTCCGCCGGGTCGTTCACGGTCGCCGTGTCGGGGTTGTCAGCGACGTCGAACGCGCCGTCCTGGTTGATGTCGTACGGCACGAAGCGCTCGAGCGGGGCAACCCAGCGCGCCGGGTTCTGACGGTCAGCGCCGGCAACAACCGGGAACAGTTCATACGCCAGGCGGGCACCGGTCGGCGCCGGCACGACGTTCTGGCCGTTGGCGTTGAACAGATCGGCGGTGGTCAGGCCGTAAGTGTTGGTCTGGGTGGTCAGTACGGCCGGCAGGACATAGTCCGGACCAACGTAACCGATGCGGGCCTGGGTCAGGACGTCGGCGGCGTTGATGCCGGCGTTGAAGGTGAAACCACGGCCCGAGTCGTTCAGCGAAGCCGACGGCACGGCGCGGAAGTCGAGGTAGTCAGCCACGCCTTCGTTACCAGCCGAACGGGTGAAGAGACCCAGGGTCTCGGTGCCCGAAAGGGTCTGGGTGGTGGCGTTCCAGATGGCGGTCGAGATGCGCGACGCCGGCAGCGCGGTGTTGCCAGCGGTGGTGAAGGCGTTGGAAGCCACGAAGGCGTCGCAGACCGCCGACAGGTGACGGGTGAAGATCGAGGTGGTGCCCGACGAGTCCGAACGACCGACGATCTGGATCGGCGCCGAGAAGTTGGCGTTGGTCTGGGTCACGTCGTTCGTGTCACGGAAGGTCGTCGGGTTGCCGGTGATCGCCGGCGAGCGCAGCTGGGTGTCGTTCCAGTTGGTGATCTCGCCGTGGAAGATGCGGCAGTAGGCCGACGGGGTCAGGCGGATACCGCCGGTGGTGACGGTGTTGCCGTTCGAGTCCAGAGCCGTGCGCGGGTTCTGGATGCGCAGGCGGTATTCCTGCAGGCCCAGGGTCGGGTGGTTATACTTGCGGTAGATCGGGTCGAACGCGATGTTCACCGGTGCGATCAGCAGCGGAACTGCACCAGGCGCCATAGCGCTCGCGCGGGTTGCGGAAGGTGTTCGACGGCAGCGGGTCCGGGGTGGCGTTGCCCGGAGCCAGAATGGTCAGGCTCTGGGTGGCCGGGCGGCCGCCGCCATTGCCGAGGTTGTAGTTGGCGACGTCGTTGTCGCCCAGGCCGGCTTCCGACAGGCCATAGTGCGGACCAGACGGGAACAGCGTGGTCAGAGCGTCGCCGACCACATAGTCGCCAGCGAACGACGCCGAGTGCGAGAAGATGCCCTGGATGCCACGGCCCGAACCGGTCGAGACGTAGACGCCGCGGAAGTTCGACAGGACGTTGGCGGTCTCGCTGCTGCAGTCGCGGATCACGCCGTCCGGGGTGCCGTCGCTGTTGACGTCCGGGTTGTAGCGGAACACGCCCGACGGGGTCGCGGCGGCGACCGGGTTGCCGGTGCGGGTGACCAGCGGGAAGTCGGTGCCGTAGCAGTCGAAGATCTGGCGGATATACGGCGCCGACAGCGAACCGCCGTTACCGTAGATGGTGGCTTGAGCGTGCGCCTGGCCGGTAACGGCGGCGAGGAAGGAACTGGCGAGCAGCAGCGATTTCATGAAAGACTCCTGTGGCGTTGCGCATGCAATTATTTGTTCGCTTTAACCATAGCCTGTGCAGTGCTGGCTATCGTGACGAATCCATGAAGTTTTTGTGATATTTGTCGTTTTCTGCCCTGGAGCCTTTCCGGCTGAGATTGAGGCACTTGTGTTAAGTGCTTCAAGCGAAAGCGCTAAGAAAGGCTCCCACGCTTTGTGACCCTTCTTGTCCGTTTTGATTGCCTCACCAAAAGTGATCCAATCAAAAACGGGAAGGGTCTAGCGGCGCGGTTGCCACACGAATAACGGGAAGTTTAACAGACTTTGCCGGAAATCTCGTGACGCCTGCGCATCAACCACAGCGCGAAAGCGGCGGTTCGGCTAAGGATGTGCTGGCCAGAATCTGAAACGCCCTACGGTCGAGACGGGCGCGAGCCTGGCACAGGAGGGGAGCGGGCAGATGGCGGACCTGTATTTCGCGTGGTGGAACCTCGAGAACCTGTTCGATGAAGAAAACGCGCCCGGCCGGATCGACTGGCTGAAGCGCAAGCTCGCCCGGGAACTGGCCGGCTGGACGCCCGCCGTGCTCGATACCAAGCTCGGACAACTGAGCCAGGTGATCCGCTGGATGAACGGCGGGCAGGGGCCGGACCTGCTCGGCGTCTGCGAGGTCGAGAGCGAGGCGGTGCTGGCCAAGCTGGCGGCGCGCATCGCCGCCGACGGCGGCCGCGGCTACGCCATGGCGCACCGCGATACCCCGGACCAGCGCGGCATCGACGTCGCCTTCCTCTACGACCCGCAGCTGTTCGACCACGCGGAAATCTTCAGCCACTTCGTCGTGCGCCGGACCGGCACCCGCGACCTGCTGCAGGTGAACTTCACCCACAAGCCCAGCGGCACGCCGTTCGCGGTGATCGGCAACCACTGGCCGTCGCGCTCGGGCGGGCAGTATGAAAGCGAGCCCTACCGCATGACCGCCGGCGAGACGCTCGGCTACTGGCACGGACGCATCCGCGAGGAGCGCGGCGTCGCCTTTCCGGTGCTGGCCATGGGCGACTTCAACGACGAGCCGATCGACCGGTCCCTGCGCGAATATGCCATCGCCATCAACGCGCGCCTGCGGGTGGAGAACGCCGACCGGCCGACCTTCTGGAACCTGGCCGCCAGTGTAGAGGCGGCCGGGGTGGGCACTTATTATTTCAATAACGATCCCAACATGCTGGACCAGATGCTGGTCAACCGCTCGATCATCCGGGGCGAGGCGGGCTTGAAGCTGGCGCTCGATGCCGCCGGCCAGCCGCGCTTCGCCATCGAGCGCTTCCCCGCCATGGTCAAGGCGGGCACCTACGGCGTGCCGCGCAAGTTCGGCAGGCCATCGGAAGCCGGGTTCGACCCGACCGGCTTTGCGGACCATTACCCGGTCAGCGTCGTGCTGCAGGCCTGAGATCGCCGGCGTCAGCCCAGCCGCAGCTTCAGGACCAGCGTGGCGAGGGCGATCGGCAGGGTGATGACGTTGGCGACGATCACCGGCGTGCTCTGGATGGACAGGCCGTAGATCAGCCACAGCACGGTCGCGGTCACGAACAGCAGGTAGGACCACAGCGAGATATCGCGGGTCTGCCGGTGGCGCAGCGCCTTGAGCGCCTGCGGCAGGAACCCGATGGTCGAGCAGGCGGCGGCCACCAGGCCAATCCCATCGGCAAGCGTCATGTGCGTTCCCTGCGTAGCCGTGCCCAATAGTCCAGGCGCTTGGCGATCTCGCGCTCGAAGCCGCGCGCGACCGGCTCGTAGAGCGTCCGCCGGCCGATGTCATCGGGCCAGTAATCCTGCCCGGAGAAGGCGTCCGGGGCGTCATGGTCATACTGGTAGCCTTGCGCGTAGCCGAGATCGCGCATCAGCCGGGTCGGGGCGTTGAGGATACGCTGCGGCGGCATGAGCGCGCCGGTCTCGCGCGCCAGCTTGCGCGCCGCCTTGTCCGCCATATAGGCCGCGTTCGACTTCGGCGCGGTCGCCAGATACAGGACCGCCTGGGCGATCGCCAGTTCGCCCTCGGGCGTGCCAAGCACTTCGTAGGCGTCGCGCGCGGCCAGCGCCTGCACCAGCGCCTGCGGGTCGGCAAGGCCGATGTCCTCGCTGGCAAAGCGGATCAGCCGGCGCAGGATGTACAGCGGGTCCTCGCCTGCCACCAGCATGCGGGCGGAATAATAGAGCGCTGCATCCGCGTCCGATCCGCGCAGCGATTTGTGCAGCGCGGAGATCAGATTGTAGTGGCCCTCGCGATCCTTGTCATAGACCGGGGCGCGCTTGCCGATGAAGGCCGCGAGGGCGGCTGGATCGAGCGGCACCGTGTCTGGCGCATGGGCGGCGAACAGACTTTCGGCCGCATTCAGCAGATAGCGGCCGTCGCCGTCCGCCATCGCGACCAGCGTGTCGCGCGCTGCAGGGTCCAGCGGCAGCGGCCGGTCGTTCAGCGCCTCCGCCCGCTGGAGCAGCGTCGCCATGGCCTGCGCATCCAGACGGTTCAGCACCAGCACCCGGCAGCGCGACAGCAGCGCGGCGTTCAGCTCGAACGAGGGGTTCTCCGTCGTCGCCCCGACCAGCACCACCGTACCGTCCTCGACGACCGGCAGGAAGCCATCCTGCTGCGCGCGGTTGAAGCGGTGGATTTCATCCACGAACAACAGGGTCGCACGGCCCTGCGCGCGCAGATGCCGCGCGGCCTCGAACACTTTCTTGAGTTCGGCGACGCCGGAGAAGATCGCGGAGACCTGCACGAAGTTCAGGCCTGCATGCTCGGCGAGCAGCCGCGCGATCGTGGTCTTGCCGGTGCCGGGCGGCCCCAGAAGATCAGGCTCGGCAGGGCCCGACGCCAGGATGCGGGCAAGCGGCGCGCCTTCCCCAGCAACTGCTCCTGCCCGACCACATCACGAAGGACGCGCGGGCGCAGCCGCTCGGCAAGCGGGGCGGGCATGGCGTCCGGCAGCATGCCGGGATCGGGGAACAGGTCTGTCATGGGCCTTCCACGCGCATGGGCCGCCGGCACGTCGCGGGTGCGGCGCATTCCGGCCCATTTAGCACTATCGAGGCATGGCGCGAGCGTATAGACGAGGCGCAACATTTCCGGGAAACACCATGTTTAATAATCTTCTGGTTGCAGACGATGGCCGCGATGCAACGCCTCTGAAAATCGTGACGCCGGAGGGACTGGGCGCGCTTGGTGCGGAGGCGCAGGCCTGGGCGGCGCGCCTCGGCTTCGAGGCGAAACCCGGCCAGTGGCTGGCCGTTCCCGATGCTGCCGGCGGCCTGGCGGCGGTCCTGGCCGGCGTGTCGCCTGAACCCGGCCCGTGGCGGCTGGCGAGCGTGGCGGCCGAGGCACCGGCCGGCGACTACCGGCTGGAAGGCCACGCCCCGGATGACCCGGACCTGATCGGCTGGCTGCTCGCGCACTATCGGTTCAACCGCTACCGCAAGGAGGTGGAGGTGGTTCCCGCGCGCCGGCTGCTGGTGCCGGACGCAACGCCTGTCGCGACGCTGGTCGCCCAGGCCGAGGCGATTGCGCTGGTGCGAGACCTGGTGACGACGCCGGCCAGCGACCTCGGCCCCGAGCAGCTTGGCCAGGCGGCGCGTGCGCTCGCTGCCCGCTTCGGCGCGGCGGTTACGGAAATCGTCGGGGCGGACCTGCTCACCCAGGGCTATCCGGCGGTACATGCGGTCGGCCGGGCGGCGGCGCGGCCGCCGCGACTGATCCGGCTCGACTGGTCCGGCTCGGCGGACGGCGACAAGCCGGTGCTGGCGCTGGTTGGCAAGGGCGTGGTGTTCGACAGCGGCGGCCTGAACATCAAGACGACCGCCGGCATGGCGGCGATGAAAAGGACATGGGTGGTGCGGCCCACGCGCTGGCGCTGGCGCACCTGGTGATGGCGCACGACCTGCCGGTCACGCTGCGGGTCATCATTCCAGCCGTCGAGAACGCGATCTCCGGCGACGCCATGCGGCCGGGCGACGTGCTGCACACCCGTGCCGGGCTGACGGTCGAAGTGACCAACACCGATGCCGAGGGCCGGCTGATCCTGGCTGATGCGCTGACGGCGGCTGCCGAGTTCGAGCCCGATCTGCTGATCGACTTCGCGACTCTGACCGGCGCCGCCCGCGTGGCCCTCGGTCCGGACCTGCCGGCGATGTTCACGCCCGACGATGCCCTGGCGGAAGCGCTGCTGGCGGCCGCGACCCGGACGGCCGATCCGCTGTGGCGCATGCCCTTGTGGCCGGGATACCGCGAGATGATGAAATCTTCCGTCGCCGACATGGTAAACGCTGCCGATTCGTCCTATGCTGGCGCGATAACCGCTGCGCTGTTTCTGCAGCAGTTCGTCAAGAGTATTCAAAACTGGGTGCATATCGACGTTTACGCCTGGTCGGGCGCTGCGAAACCGGGGCGAATCAAGGGCGGGGAGGCCATGACCCTGCGTGCGTTCTGGCATCTGCTGGCGGATCGATACGGTACGAAATGAGGGTAAATAACGGACCTTAAATATTTCAGGTAAGTTTTTGTTAAGAAATTCGGCCCACCGTTGCGTTAAGGGTCAGTAAGGAGTGAGACCGATGGCGCACGATTTCGAGGCAGAACAGCATAGCGCACTGCGTTGCTGGATGAACACGCTTGTAGGCTTTGTTCGTTCGGATCAGCCTGACCTCACCAATCGACAGATGGCGATCCTGATGACGGTCTACATGCAGAACGGACCGCACACGGTGCGCGGGCTGGCGGCGCGGCTGGGCGTCTCAAGCCGGTGGTGACGCGCGCGCTCAATACGCTCGGAGCCTACGGCTATCTGCGCCGCCGCAAGGACGAAGCCGATCTGCGCAATGTCCTCATCGAACAGACGCCGCAAGGCGCCGACTTCCTCAGCGAGTTCAGCGAGCAGATCGAAGAGGCGTTCGGCGACGTCGACGATCGCCCCAGCCTTGGCAGCGCACGCAGCTTGCCGCTGGCCTGAGCCTGGACCATAAGGCGGCCGACTGGAGCCGCCGATGACCCTCCCGACGACCGCCGCCTGCTGCTCTGGCGGCCAGACCTCGCCGACGACCGGTTGCGCCACCTGCCCGCCGCACGCCATGCCGCGCCGACGCTGCACGTTTGCGCCAGCGCGACAACGCCGGTGCACCACGAGCCCGACGCGCATTCGCAAGCCGTCAGCGCACTGCTCTACGGCGAAGGCTTCGACGTGCTGGAAACCCGGGACGGCTGGTGCTGGGGCCAGTGCCGGCACGACGGCTATGTCGGCTATGTGGCCGCCGAAACCCTGACGCTGGCCGGCATCGCGCCCAGCCACCGCGTGGCGGCGGCGGCGGCGCATATCTTCTCAGCCGCGAGCATCAAGTCCGCGCCGGTCGGCTGGTTGCCGATGGGAGCGCAGGTGCAGGCGCTTGACGCGGAGCCGCCGTTCCTGCGTGTCGGTGCCGGCTTCGTGCACGCACGCACGCTTGAATTGCGCCATGCGTTTGCGCCGGATCATGTCGCGGCGGCGCAGCGCCTGGTCGGCAGCCCCTATCTCTGGGGCGGACGCACGCGCGCCGGGCTGGATTGCTCCGGCCTGGTGCAGGTGGCGCTGGCGGCGGCGGGGATCGCAGCGCCGCGCGACAGCGATCAGCAGCAGGTGCTGGGCGTCGCCATCGACCCGGCCGACGGGCTGCGACGGGGCGACCTGGTGTTTCTGCCCGGGCATGTCGGCATCATGACGGATGCTGAGACCCTGCTGCACGCCAACGCCTGGTGGATGACGACGCTGGCCGAACCGCTGGCCGACGTGCTGGCGCGCCAGGCGGCCGCCGGCCGTCCGGGCATCGTCGCCGCGCGCCGGTTGTAGGCCGGACCGGACAGCGCGCTCCGTTCGCCCCAGCGCTCTAACAGGCTGTTGAAAAGTGGTTTCTCAGACTCCAACCCTATGGCCGTCACCCCGGCGAAAGCCGGGGCCGGAATGACGAAAAGGGACTGTATTGTTCCACTTTTTCAACGGCCTGCTAGAGCCTGATGACTTTACGTTGAACCACGCGCTATCGCGCGGTTGCACACGCGCCGCTCGCCCTGAGCTGGACGAAGGGATGAGCGGCTCGTGGTTCGTCCAAGCTCACCACGAGCGGACTTTACAGCCTGCTCCGTGAAGATCGGAATGACGATCCCATCCAATGTCATCAGACTCTAATGAGTCCTGTACCCCAATCTATACGGGGCTGGCTCTGGTCAGTGCCGGGTCTCGCTCAACCATTCGCGGGCCATGCGCTGGGCTTCCGCGATCTCGCAGGCGCTCATTTCCGCCGCCAGTTCCGCGCGCACTGTCTGTGCGGCCTTTACGCCTTTCATGGCGGCAAGATTGAGCCACTTGTGTGCTTCAATCAGGTTCGGCTCGACGCCGCGCCCCAAAGCATAGGATAATCCCAGATCGTACAGCGCATCCGGTTTGCCGCTCCGAGCGGCCTTCAAATGCCGTACGATGTCGCTTGCTGCAACAGTCATAATCTTCTCCGACTTCCCTACCGCGCCCCTTCTGGCGACGGTTCCTTAAGTCAGGGACGAGACTGCCAAACCGCCTCCCAAGAAAAGGTTAACGCGGGCGGGTTTTGCGAACAGTGTGTTGCCTGGATGTGCGCTTTCCGGGGCTGGTTCATATCTTCCCTTCGGGGAGGGAGCCGGCGGGCCAGGGTGGGCGCATCGCCGCGCCGATCCTGGGCTCACCCCGGTGCTTCGCACCACCCTTTCCGCAAGCGGGAGGGGAGATCATGGTCTAAAAGTTGCTCAGGCGTGCATCCGCGACAGCGCTTCCAGCGCGCGTAAAGGTAAATTCACCCTGGGGCGGCCGCCATCGGCGTGCCGCACGCGGCTCGCCGGCAAGGTCACCACGGCGCGCGTGCCCAGCCCGAGCTGGGAATGCAACTCGAAGGCGCCGTCGTGCAGTTCGGTCAGCGCCTTGACCAGCGGCAGCCCAAGCCCGGTCGAGCGCAGCATGTCGCCCGCCGCCTCGCCGAACTGGGTGAATGGCTGCATGACCTCGTCCAGCATATCGGGATCGATACCCGGACCATGATCGCGCACCTCGAAGCGCATCTGGCCGGATGCAAGCAGGCGCACCGTCAGCGTCACCGCTGTATCGGCATAGGTGTATTTGACCGCATTGCTGAGCAGGTTGAGCAGGATCTGCCGCAGGATACGCTCGTCGGCATAGAGCCTGGGCAGGCTGCCGCGCTGCTTCACGGAAACGCTGACGCCGCGGCGCTCGGCCAGCGGCATGACCATACGCGCCATCTGGTCCAGCACAGCGCGCACATCGATGTCGGTTTCCTTCAGGGTCATCGCATTGGCGTCGATCTTGGCCAGATCGAGCACGGCGTCGACCAGCGCGACCAGGTGTTCCCCGATTCGTGGATCGCATCGACATAGCCGGCATAGGCGGATGGCTGGATATCGCCGAACACCCCGGAGCGGATCAGGTCCGAATAGCCCACGATGGCGTTGAGCGGCGTTCGCAGCTCGTGGCTCAAATTGGCGAACAGCGTCTTGCGCTCCTGCATCTGTTGCGCCAGCGACCGGCGCGCGCTGTCGCGATCGCGCACTGCATGCTTGGCGCGCCGGTTCAGCAGGCGCAGCAGTTCCACGGGGTCGAGGCGACCGCAGAGCTCGCCGCCGTCCATCACCCATGCCCCGCATTTGATCAGGGTATCGAGGTCACGCCGCGCCAGCAGCGAGTCGAGCGTCGCATTGGCGTCGAGTACCGTCTCGATCAACGTGCAATCGATTGGCCCATCGCCAACAGGTTGCATGAAATCCCGTATCAGGCAGGTCATGTGCAAGACCTCAGGTTACGGCGGTTATCGGATTGCACAGTTCGAGGACCGCAAGGCCAAGCGCACTACGCAGCCTTTACCCGCCCCCAGCCTCAGCAATACGGGATAGAGCGTTAATAAATGGTAACTGAATTTAAGGGTATATTTGCCGATATGGTTATGCTGACTTAAGGAAGGCCAACCGGCATGTTGTCGAGCAACCGCACGTCGCCCAGCCGCGCGACCGCAAGCAGGCGGCCCGGCCGGTCGAGGCGTGGCATCGGCGCCAGCGTTTCGGCGTCGCGCAGATCGAGATAATCGACCTGATCGAAACCGGCCGCGTGCAGCGCCTGCCGTCCATCCGCCAGCACTTCGGCAACCGGCGCGCCCGCCTGAATGCGACGGACGCACTGCGTGAGAACCCGCGGCAAGGCCTGGGCGACGGCGCGCTGGGCGGGTCGAGCCGGGTATTGCGCGAAGACAGGGCCACGCCGTCGGCATCGCGCACCAGCGGCGCGCCGATGATTTCCGTCGGGATGTCGAGATCGCGCGCCAGCCGGCGGATGATCGCCAGTTGCTGGTAGTCCTTCTCGCCGAATATGGCGACGTCGGCCTGCGCCTGGTTCAGCAGCTTGGCGACCACGGTCGCCACGCCCTCGAAATGACCCGGCCGCCAGGGGCCGCAAAGACCATCGCTGAGGCCGGCGACCGTGACCGACGTCGCGAAGCCATCCGGGTACATGGCGCGCGTGTCGGGCGCATAGACGGCATGGGCACCGGCGTCCGCCGCAGCGCGGACATCGGCGGCTTCCTGGCGCGGGTAGGCCTCGAAATCCTCATGCGGGCCGAACTGGGTCGGATTGACGAACACCGAGACCACGACCCGCTCGGCATGCTCCAGCGCCTTGGCGACCAGGGAGGCATGGCCCGCATGCAGCGCGCCCATGGTCGGGACCAGCGCGACGCGCGCGCCGCCAGCGCGCCAGGCCGCCACTTGCTGGCGCAAATCCGCGACGCTGCGCAGGAGAGGGAGCGGGGTTTCAGTCATGGTCGTGGGGATACCTGGTTGGTGGACGCAACGACGACGCGCCAGTTGACGGCGCATCGGACATCGCCGAAACAGTGATTGAACAGGAGCGACGCGCAGGCAAGAGCCAACGTCGCGGGACAACGATAAGCTGGGGCGTCTGCGCAGTCATGAAGGCGCATGTCATCGTATTGGGAAATGAGAAGGGCGGGTCGGGCAAATCGACCACGGCTGTCCACATCGCGGTCGCGCTTGCGCACCAGGGCCTCAAGGTCGGCGCGATTGACCTCGACGGCCGGCAGCGCAGCATGGCGCGGTATCTGGAAAACCGCGCGACCCATGCCGCGCGCCATGGCCTGACGCCACCGACGCCGGAGGTTATGGCGCTGATGGACGGCGATCAGGCGACTGACGCCGCGCGCTTCGACTCCGAGGCGGCGCCTGGCTTGCCGAGAAGGATGTGATCGTCGTCGACTGCCCGGGCCGCGACAGTGCACTGTCGCGCGCGGCCCACGCCCATGCCGATACGCTCATTACGCCGATGAATGACAGCTTCGTCGATTTCGATCTTCTCGGCCAGGTCGACCCCGACAGCCTGAAGGTCTCCCGCCCCAGCGTCTATGCGGAGATGGTCTGGAACAGCCGCAAGGCGCGCGCCCGGCGCGATGGTCAATCGATCGACTGGATCGTCCTGCGTACGCGCCTGTCGCATCTGGAAGCGCGCAACATGCGCCGGGTCGGCGATGCGCTGGACCAACTGGCCAAGCGCATCGGCTTCCGGGTCATCCCCGGCCTTTCCGAGCGGGTGATCTTTCGGGAACTGTTCCCGCAAGGGCAGACTCTGCTCGACCTCGGCCAGGCCGCGCCGCTCACCATGTCGCAACTTTCTGCGCGCCAGGAGTTGCGCGACCTGATGGGCAACCTCAATCTGCCGGTCGCGAAGGCGGCCACGGAGGATGGCGTCCTCGTGCTTGGTGACACCGCCGCATGATCCCGCTGCTGCTGGCAGCGGCGGCGCTGGCAGTGGCCTGGGCGGGGCTGCCCTGGCTCGCCCGTGCCAGGCCGCGCGACGTCAAGCGGCTGGTGTACACGCTTGCCGGCCTCGCGCTTGCGCTTGGCGTTGCCATGGTGATGACCGGGCGCGGCGGCGTTCTGCTGCCGATTGTCGCCGCCATCGCCGCAGGCCTCCTGCACCGCCTGCTCAATCGCCAGCCGCCTGAGCCGCCCGCGGCGCAGCCCGGCCTCCAGGACGCCTATGCACTGCTCGGCCTGCCCGAGGCCGCCACCCCGACGATGTGCGCGCCGCGCACCAGCGGCTGATGCAGCGCCTTCACCCTGACAAGGGCGGCACGGATGCGTTGGCGCAGCAGATCAACGCCGCCCGGGACAGGATCCTGGCTGCATTGACGGAAGGTCGTTCAAAAGCCTAAAGCCCGGACGTTCTTTTCCGCAGCTGCTTACACGGACGTTTCTGCCATGCACAATTTTCACCCGACCATTCTTCGTGAATACGACATCCGCGGCGTCATCGACGAAACCCTGAACGAGGCCGACGCCCGCGCGATCGGCCGCAGCTTCGGCAGCATCGTGCGCCGGCAGGGCGGCAGCCGGGTCGCGGTCGGCTACGATGGCCGGCTGTCCTCGCCGAGCCTGGAACAGGCGCTGGTCATGGGCCTGCGCGAGGCGGGCGTGGACGCCCTGCGCATCGGCCTCGGCGCGACACCGATGCTCTATTACGCCGTCTACGCGCTGAACGCTGATGGCGGCATCCAGATCACCGGTTCGCACAATCCGCCGAACTACAACGGCTTCAAGATGATGCTCGGGCACGCGCCGTTCTTCGGCGATGCCATCAAGGCGCTCGGTGCCGTCGCGGCCCGCGGCGACTGGGAAAGCGGCGCAGGCGACGAACAGTCGATCGACCTGCTCGACCAGTATGTCGCCCGCCTGCTGGAGGGCTTCCAGGGCACTGGCTTCCGCATCGCGTGGGATGCGGGCAACGGCGCCGCCGGCCCGGCGCTGGAAAAGCTGGCCGCCAGGCTTCCGGGCGAGCATGTCCTGCTCAACAGCCGGGTCGACGGCACCTTCCCGGCGCACCACCCGGACCCGACGGTCGAGGCCAACCTTGAGCAGCTGAAGCAGGCGGTGGCGGATGGCGGCCTCGACTTCGGCATCGCCTTCGACGGTGACGGGGACCGCATCGGTGCCATCGACGGCAAGGGCCGGGTGATCTGGGGCGACCAGTTGCTGGCGATCTATGCGGAGGCCCTGCTGAAGCAGCATCCGGGCGCGATCGTGATCGGCGACGTTAAGTCAAGCCAGCTGCTGTACGATCGCATAGCAGCGCTCGGCGGCCAGCCGCTGATGTGGAAGACCGGGCACTCCCTCATCAAGGCCAAGATGAAGGAAACCGGCAGTCCGCTCGCGGGCGAGATGAGCGGCCACGTGTTCTTCGCGGACCGCTATTACGGCTTCGATGATGCGCTCTATGCCGGCGTGCGCCTGATCGAGGCGGTCAGCGCGCTCGGTGGCGACCTCAGCGTGCTCAAGAGTGCGATGCCCGAACTGGTCAGCACGCCGGAACTGCGCTTCCCCTGCTCCGAGGAGCGCAAGTTTGCCGTGATCGGCGAGGTCATGGCGCGCCTCGGCGCGGACGGCGCGCAGGTCAACGACATCGATGGCGCACGGGTGAATACGGCCGATGGCTGGTGGCTGCTGCGTGCTTCCAACACGCAGGATGTGCTGGTCGCCCGCGCCGAGTCCGCGTCGCCCGATGGCCTTGAGCGACTGGTCGCGCAGATCAACGCCCAGCTCGCCGCCAGCGGCGTCGCCGCCGTGACCGTCGCCCATTAGGCTCTTCCCGTTAACGGGAAGGGCCTAGAAACGACAAGAAAGTGTAGTATCTCAGTTTGAAAAATCCGCTCGTGGTGAGCTCGGACCGAACCACGAGCCGCTCTCCTTCGTCCAGCTCAGGGTGAGCGGGGAGGTTTCAAACTGAGACACTACCCAAGAAAGGCCTCAGGCATAAGAGCAGGCCCTTTTATCCGGCCTTTGATGCCTCAAAGGCGGACTGACGCTATTCCGATTGTCGCCGGAACGGCGTCGCCTGATCCAGTTCGGCGATGATGTCCGCCATGGCGCGGCGCTCGTGGTCCAGAAAATCGGCCACCGCGCGGCGCAGTCCGGCATGGGCGATCCAGTGCGCCGACCATGTGGGCGTCGGCGCATAGCCGCGCGCTAGCTTGTGTTCGCCTTGCGCACCAGCCTCGACCCGCGTCAGGCCACGCGCGAGCGCGAAGTCGATCGCCTGATAATAGCAGACCTCGAAATGCAGGCAGGGATGGTCCTCGATCGCGCCCCAGTAGCGGCCGTAGAGCGTGTCCGCGCCGATGAGGTTGAGCGCCCCGGCGACCGGGCGGCCGTTCCGATAGGCGAACACCAGCAGGACCGACTCCGCCATGGCCTCGCCGAGCATCGAGAAGAAACGGCGCGTGAGGTAGGGCTGCCCCATTTGCGCGCCCCCGTATCCTGATAGAAGGTCCAAAACGCGTCCCAGTGCGCTTGCCTGAGGTCTGCGCCGGTGATCCAGCGAATGGAAATGCCGCCTTCAAGCGCGGTCGCACGCTCCTTGCGGATCGCTTTGCGCTTGCGTGAGGCGAGGGCCGAGAAATCCCTCGAAATCGCCATAGCCGGCGTCCTGCCAGTGGAACTGCCGGTCCATGCGGATCAGCCAGCCGGCGGCATCCAACAGTTCCGCCTGATCCTGGGTCAGAAAGGTTGCATGGACTGAGGACAAGCCGTTGCCCTCAGCCAGCGCCTGCAGTCCGGCGATCAGGTGCGGGGCAGCGTCCGGCGTGCGTGTCATCAGGCGTGGCCCGGTCGCCGGGGTGAACGGAACGCTCACCTGCAGCTTGGGGTAATAGCGGCCGCCGGCGCGCTCGAAGGCGTCGGCCCAGCCGTGATCGAACACATATTCGCCCTGCGAGTGGCTTTTACATAGGCGGGCGCGATGCCGGCGATGCCGTCGCCCAGATCGACGCTCAGGTGCAGCGGCAGCCAGCCCGTGGCGGCGCAGGCGCTGTCGCTGGCTTCAAGCGCATGAAAAACGCATGGCGGACGAACGGGTTGCCCGTGCCGGCACAGGCGTCCCAATCATGTGCTGCGATAGCATCGACGCTCGTATGCGCGCTCAGAACGGCCATGGCTGGTCGACTGGCACTATCGCGCCAACCCCGGCTCCGCGCGACGCTGCGGCGCTTGCGCGTCGTGCGGAACGGATGCGACGGTCGACGCGCCGGACATCGCCAAGGTGTCGATCGCCACATTGTCCGCGTGATTGTTGACCCGCATGTGCGCCTGCATGCTGCCGACGCCCATGGCGAGGATCGGGATGCCATGGTTGCGCAGGCGCGTCGCCAATCGGTTGGGCAGGCTGTTGGCCTGGAACGCCATGAAATGCGGGCGCGCGCGCATGACCGCCGAGAGCAGCCGCATGCCGGGCGGCATGATCGCCCGCGGCCGAACTCCGCCGTCTCCGGCGTCACGTTGATGGCGCGCGGGATATTCGGCATGTTCCGGCCGAACCAGCAGACCACCTCCGGATCGGTCGACATGACGGCGCATGGGCCGCGGTAGCCCTCCAGCGCCCGGCGAATCGCATAGCAGAGCGGTCGCATCCTGGCGCTGGTGGTCATGGCGTTCATGATGATCGGGGTGCGCCCGCCGACTTGCAGCAGCGCCGACATCAGAACCGGAATCGTGTGCGCCGTACCCTTGATCCGGGTTTCCTGCAGCACATTGGCACCATAGGAGGGCCCCTCGATATCGGTCAAACCTTCGAGCATCGGATCCCCGAAGACGACAACGTCGCTATCGAAGGTCTGCTGGACGTCGATGACGATACCGAACCCGGTGCGGCTCGCCCTGTCGAGCGCCGCCAGCGTATTGGGCGGGGCATCAGGGGCGACCGAACCGCGCCAGGCGAACGGCTGACGGGTGAGCCAGGCTAGGCGAACGCTAGCGCCGCTGTCTCTTACCGGTGGCGAGGCAGGTGGCATGCAGCCCTCTCTTTACATGAACGCCAATAAGGGTTGTGCCCTGCCTGTTCGGTTAAAATCAATCGGGATCGATTTCGAAAACGGCATCGATTTCCACCGCGGCGTCGAGCGGCAGCACGTTAACGCCGACGGCGCTGCGGGCATGCCGGCCGACCGTCTCGCCGAATGCCGCCACCATCAGATCGGATGCGCCGTTGGCGACCACTGGCTGCCGGGTAAAGTCGGAGGCCGAACTGACGAACGCGCCAAGCTTCACCACGCGCCGCACTTTCTCCAGCGAGCCAAGCGCCGCCTTCGCCTGTGCGAGCAGATTGATCCCGCACAGGCGGGCGGCCTGCGTCGCATCCTCGACCGAGACGGTCTCGCCGACCTTGCCGGTGTAGGCGAGCACGCCATCGCGCAGCGGCAACTGGCCGGACACGTAGAGCTGGTTGCCGCTCTTGACCCAGGGAACGTAGTTGGCGACCGGGGCGGCCGGCTGAGGCAGGGAAACCCCAGTTCAACCAGGCGCGACTCAACGAACATCGGATAACCTCACGGCGTATGGTTCATGAAACAACCAGAAACACTTACGCAAAACCGCCGGTGCTGGCTAGAGCCAGTCCTGTTTCGCTTGATGCGTCGCCGTCATCACGAGGCTGCACGGCAGCCGCGGCGATCCAGCAAGACCTCAGGCCGGCCCGAGAGAGCGCCGCAGCATGTCGCGTTCCGCCAGCGCCAGGGCGCTGGCCAGCGTCGCCTGCGGGAAATCGCAGCCAGCCCGAAGCCGAACTGCAGCGGCTGCCGCCCGTCCGCGGTCTCGATGTCGATCTTGTTAAGCTCGCGGCAGATCGCGCGCGCCTTGTCCGGTGCCGATGCCTGGGGCATCGCTCCAGCAGGATGGCGAATTCACGCGGGCCGATGCGTGCGAGAACGTCGCTTGAGCGGATCAGCCGGCTGACGGTCCGTGCCACCGCGTACAGCGTCGAGGAGAGCTGGAGCGGCGGAAGGCCGTTGAGCGTCTGTTCATGGTCGCGGATTTCCACTTTCACGAGAACAGCGGTGTCGCCATAGCGTGACGAAAACGCCACCGAGCGGGCGAACAACCGCTCCAGGCCGCGCTTGTTCGGTACCCCGGTCATATCGTCGATCAGGGTCGAGTCGCGCAGCGAGCTCAGCTGCTGCGCCTGCCGCATCATGGTGTGTTCCGCATCGGTTGCAAACTGCAGCACCTGCCGCAACAGATCGCGTTGGCCGACGGAGACGGGAGAGGTCAAATCCATCTCCGCGATCAACCGTCCGGCGATCTCCCCAATGCGCCCGGTCTCGCCGCCTGGGCTTTGCGGATCGATGGATCCGAGCACCCCTTTGTCCTTTCTGGTAACGTCTTATTAAGGGTCTTAGTGTTACTTTTTTAATTTGTCGTCATGCTGAATTTTCAGTCTCGTCGCATTTTGAAGCCTGAAAAGAAACTGTGCCAAATTGGATCAGGGGCAGGCAACGGAGCAGGTTTCAACTCTAAGGATTTTCTGTTAAGCAGCAACAAATCAGGGGTTCCACGCGCTGTTCATGTCGTATGCGTTCCAGGGTAGCGTGGACGCAGCGCCGTGTCGCTTTGGGCAGAGGGAAGGCCACATGCAGAAGACCGTGCTCGTCGTGGAAGACAACGAGCTGAATATGAAGCTTTTCTGCGATCTGCTGGAAGCGCACGCTTACCGCACTGTCCAGACGCGCGACGGCAAGGCGGTCATAAGCCTTGCCAGAGAACACAGGCCCGACCTGATCCTGATGGATATCCAACTGCCGGAAGTTTCCGGCCTCGATGTGACGCGCTGGATCAAGCAGGATCCCGATTTGAGCCAGATTCCTGTCGTCGCCGTAACAGCTTTTGCTATGAAAGGCGATGAGGAGCGGATAAAGGGGCGGCTGCGAAGCTTACATCGCGAAGCCGATTTCCGTCCTGCGTTTCATAGAAACTGTTCGGCAATTCGCTTGAAGCCCGAAAGGTGGCAATTCCGTGACCGCCCGCGTCCTGGTTGTCGATGATCTCGAACTGGTCCGCCAGTTGCTGGAACGCAAACTGCGGGACGAATATTATGAAGTTGTGACTGCGGATAGCGGCCAGTCAGCGCTCGATATCGTGACGTTGGACCCCCGACCTCATCATCCTCGACATCGTCATGCCGGAAATGGACGGCTTCGAGGTTTGCCGGCGCCTGAAGTCCGATCCGCATACCGCGCATATCCCGGTTCTGATGATGACCGGCGTCGACGGCCCGGCCGAACGAGGGCCTGGGCTCGAGGCCGGGGCCGATGACTTCCTGGTCAAGCCGATCGTCGATCTGGAGCTGCAAGCGCGGGTGCGGTCCCTGCTCCGGCTTAAACTCACGCTCGATGAACTGCGCAGCCGCTCGCTGACCGACCTGGTCTTCACCAATGCGGTTGGCGCGACCCCTGCCCGGATCAACAAATCAAGGTCTCGCTGCTCGCCGTTTCCGGCGAAGCGGAGGCCTTCGAGCAGCAACTGTCCAACCTGACGCTGGTCAACCGCTACAGTGCCACCGATGGTTTCGAGCGCCTGACTCAGCACGATACCGATGTGGTTGTGGTGCACCTTGGCAGCTATCCACAGTTCGGGCTGCAGGCGATCGCCCGGCTTCGCTCGATGCGAGAAACCCGCGGGATCGCGATTCTGGCGGCCAACGAGTCCGGCGATGTCCGTCCGCTGGCCAAGGCATTCGAACTGGGCGTTGGTGACTGCCTGAAACTGCCGACCGACGAGAGTGAAATACGGGCTCGCCTGCGCAGCCTCTGGAAGCGCAAATGCATCACCGACAAGCTGCGGGAGAACATGCACCTCTCGATGCAACTGGCGGTGACCGACGCCGTGACGGGGCTGTACAACCGGCATTACCTTGAGTCGCATCTGCGTACACTGGAGGCGCGCGCGCGCCTGCCGCCGTCCCTTCGCGCTGGCGATGATCGACATCGATCACTTCAAATCCGTCAACGACCGCTGGGGCCACGCTGTCGGCGATCAGGTATTGCGCCAGTTCGCGGAGCGAATTTCCCGCAACGTGCGCGGGATCGATCTGGCGGCGCGCTATGGCGGGGAGGAGTTCGTGATCCTCATGCCCGACACGGATCTCACGACCGCGACCAACATCGCCCGCCGCCTTAACGAAGTGACGTATGCCGAGGTATTTCACCTGTCGGGCGGGGAACAGGTGAAAATCAGCGCCAGCATTGGCATCGCCGCGCTGGAAAGCTTCGAAGAGGATTGCCTGACCGTGCTGGAGCGCGCCGACATGGCGTTGTACGAAGCGAAACAGAACGGGCGCAATTGCGTCATCGCCAAAGGCGAGGGGCATAGCGGCCCTGGTGTCTCGAAAGTTTCGCTCTTCCGTTAAACTTACCTCAATCTGTAGCGGGTACATCAGTTGCGGTAACGTGTGTCGTAAATTGCGGCGCAGTCGGTACCATATGCGTCACGTGTTCATCCACTTCTCGTAGCGGTGCAGCATGCTTGATCGCCTTTCGATTCCGCATAAGCTTTACTGCTTTTGCGCTCTTTCTTGTGCCGCTCGGCGTCGTCGTCTCGCTTCTGGTGATGAATGCGCAGGACAGCATAGCATTCAGCCAGAAGGAAAGAACGGGGTCGATTATCTGAAAAATATATGGCCGGTAATAGACTTGGCGACAGCGCAGCCTCCAGCCGCGCGTTCCTCGTCTTTGCTGACCAAGGCCGTTGAGGCGCTAGAAGAGGGCAGGACCCAATACGACGGCATGCTTGCAAGCGGCACTCAGTCCAAGGCGCTCGCGGATCTGTTGGCCCGATGGCCCCAAGCCATGGAGCGGAACAGCCGGATGCAGCAAAATGAGGCAATCGCCGCGACCATAACACTGATCGCAAGGGTGGGCGATACCTCAAACCTGATCCTCGACCCGGATCTCGATAGTTATTACACCATGGATATGGTGATCGCCAAGCTTCCGACGCTTGTGGCGGCGCTGGTATCACTGAACCAGAGCTATCGGGATTATGAAAAGATCCAAGCAGCGCCAACAGGCTGGCATTGTTGAACGACGCCACGGCCTACACTGTGGCGTCGGCCGCGCTGCGCAGCAGCTTCGCGGCTGCTTATGATGGGAACGTGGATCATTCGCTGGCGAACGGGCCGCTCGGCGTGGCGCAACGTCGGCTGGAGGACGCTCTCAAGCCACTTGAGGAGACTCTGGCGAATATCCGTCACAGCGCCTTGACCGGGGCTCAGCCCCTAGGAGTGGGTGCAAATTTTCAAGAGCACGGCTTTGGCGCCACAGCGGCCGCATCCGAGGTGTGGTCGGCCGCCAGCGATGAACTAGACCGGCTGCTTTCGCAGCGCATCCAGCGCGCCTTCCAGAAATTGCTGCTCCAGTTGGCAATCGTTGCCGTGACACTGGCAGGTGCTGCCCTCATGGGTGGCCTTGTCGGCTACGGCCTGGATCGCGCGATCCGGCGCCTAACCGGCGTGATGCAGAGCTTGACCCAAAATCGGGTCGATATCCAGGTTCCCTACGTTCACCTGCGCAACGAGGTCGGCGCGCTGGCGCAAGGTCTGCTGGCCTTCCAGGCGGCGCTTCGGGAACAGGCGGTGCTTGAGGCAGAAATCGAGCAGGAACGCGTTAAGGCGCAGGAACAGCTTATAGCGCAGGTTGCCGCACAGTCCCGGATCGAAGCGGAGGCACGCGCTGCCGAGCGGGAAGCCCAGACACGCGAGGCCATGGAGAAGGAGCAGGCATCGATACTTGCGCTTGCGACGCAGCTAGAGACAAGCATGTCGCAACCTATTCAACGGCTTGGTACCTCCGCCGTTCAGCTTGGCGCCTGCGCTCGCCAGATGCACGGCTTGTCCGAACATACCGATGCGCAGGCAGGAAAAGCCGCCGAAGCGGCACAACTGGCGCAAAATGGCGTCAACACCGTCGTGCCGGCAGTCGAACAGGTTTCCGCATCGATCCAGATGATTGCCAGCGAGGTGAACGCGGCGCGTGCGATCA
The DNA here is from genome assembly GCF_005144965.1 of Hankyongella ginsenosidimutans. Classification (GTDB taxonomy): domain Bacteria; phylum Pseudomonadota; class Alphaproteobacteria; order Sphingomonadales; family Sphingomonadaceae; genus Hankyongella; species Hankyongella ginsenosidimutans. The sequence continues at coordinate 529,231 of NZ_CP039704.1, read as the reverse complement.
GCACGGATGCCGTCCAGAAGGCGATGCAGGCCGACCAGCGGGTTGAAAGTTTGTCCAATGCCGCAAAGAAGATCGGCGAGATCGTGTCGCTCATCGACGCCATCGCTGAGCAGACCAACCTCTTGGCGCTGAACGCCACCATCGAGGCGGCGCGCGCTGGCGAGGCGGGGCGCGGCTTTGCCGTCGTTGCCGGCGAGGTCAAAGCGCTCGCGGGACAGACGGCGCAGGCGACGCGGGAGATCGCAGACCAGATTGCCGCCATTCAGTCGAGCACCGATGAAGCTGTCGGCGCAATTCGCGCAATTAACATGGCCATCAGCCAGGTCAATGCGGCGGCGGGCAAGATTGCGACGTCCATCAACGAACAGACTGGCGCGATCGCTGATATAAACCGGGCGGTCGGAACGGTCGCGAGCGGTGTTCAAGGACGGCCGATGGCATCGTCGAGGTGGACAGGGCGGCGACCGATACGCGTACGGCCTCCCAGCAGGTGCAGGATGCCAGCGAAGAGGTGCGCGCCCAAGTCGAGCGCCTGCACGATCACATTGCTGATTTCATCGGTTCTCTGAGCCGCTCGCAGGCAGCGTGACGGCGCTCAGCGGATAACGCGCCAACGGCTGATAATAGGCGCGGTCGCTGGTGAGGTGGCTTTCGTAGAGCGTCAGCGCGTCGACCATGAACGGCGGGCTGGTGTTGCCCCGACCCCGGCGACGAACGGCTCGAGCTTCTGCGGGCCCGGACGCGGGAACCGGGCCAGCGTGATGTGCGGGGCATAGGCGCGCGTCTCCGGCGGCAGGCCGACCCGCTCCAGCGCACGATTGACCTTGTTGAACAGCGTGTGCAGCGGCGCTCCGGTTTGACGCCGACCCACAGGCTCGCCCCTTCGCCGCGCCGGCTGAAGGTGCCGATGCCGGCCAGTTGCAGGCTGAACGCCGGATGGTTGAGGCCTGCAAGCGCTGCTTCGCAGTCGCGGGCCTGGTGCCGGTCGACCGTGCCGATGAACCGTACGGTCAGGTGCAGCTGGTCGTCGCTTTGCCAGCGCGCGTGCGGCAGGCCGCCCATGAGGGACAGCAGGTGCGCGCGGATCGCCGCCGGCGGCTCAATGGCCACGAACAGGCGCTGCATGGCCGCTCCCTCCAGTGCTGCGCGCACGCTCGGCAGGATGTTCCGGACCATGACGGCAACGCCCGCCTTGTTCGGGTGCATGCCGTCTGCGAGCTGCAGCGCGCGGTTGCCCGCCACGCCGTCCAGAAAGAACGGGTAAAGCGGCACGGCATGTTTCCGGGCCAGCGCCGGGTAGATCGCGTTGAAGCGCTTGCCGTAATCCGCCCCAGATTGGGCGCGGCCAGCATGCCGGCCAGCAGCACCTTGATCCTGCGCTGCCGAAGCTTGGCCAGCATGGCGTCGAGGTTGGCCTTGGCCTGCTCGGGCGATTGGCCACGCAGCATGTCGTTGGCGCCAAGCTCCAGGATCACCAGATCGGGCGTGCGCTTCAGGCTGTTGAGCACCCAGTCGAGCCGGGCCAGCCCGCCGGCCGTCGTCTCGCCGGAGACCCCGGCGTCATGAACGGTCACGCCGGGCAGGGCTGCATCGAGTTGCGGGCGAACCCTCGCCGGGGCCGAGGTTGTAGCCGGCGGTCAGGCTGTCGCCGAACGCCACGACCAGCCGGTCCGCCGCCATGGCCGGGGCGGACGCGAGCAACAGCAGACTCGACAAAAGCAACCGGCTGAAAAATCCAAGCGTTGGGCGCATCGTATACTCTCTTTGCAGATCAGGCCTGCGATACACGGGCCATCACCACAGTGGGAATAAATGTGCCAAGCATCAACCTGGAAGCCGTCCACCTGAGCCTCAACAGCGGCGCGGGGCAGGTCCACATCCTGAATGATGTGTCGCTGCGCATCGCCGCTGGCGAGTCGGTCGCCATTCTCGGGCCGTCGGGGTCCGGCAAGTCGTCGCTGATGGCAATCGCCTCCGGCCTGGAACGCGCGACCTCTGGCACGGTCGAGGTGGCCGGGGCGGATTTTTCCGCCCTCGACGAAGATGGTCTGGCGCTGGCGCGGCGCGGGCGGATCGGCATCGTGTTGCAGGCGTTCCACCTGATTCCGACCATGACCGCACTGGAAAATGTCGCAACGCCGCTGGAACTGGCTGGGTCACGCGACGCCACGCCCCAGGCGCGTGCGGCGCTGGAGGCAGTCGGGCTGGGGCACCGGCTGGAGCATTACCCGGCGCAACTGTCCGGCGGCGAGCAGCAGCGGGTCGCACTGGCGCGGGCGACCGTCTCCCGCCCGCCGATCCTGTTTGCGGACGAGCCGACCGGCAATCTGGACGGCACGACCGGTGCCGCCATCATCGACCTGATGTTCGGCCTGCACAAGGATCAGGGCACGACGCTGGTCCTCATCACCCACGACCCGGCATTGGCGGCGCGCTGCCGGCGGATCATCGAGATGCGCGACGGCCGCATCGTCGCTGACCGTCCGTCGCAAGCGGTCGCAGCCTGATGGGTGCCGCCTGGACCCTGGCGCTGCGGGACCTGCGTGGCGGGCTGCATGGCCTGCGCCTGCTGTTCCTGTGCCTGCTGCTCGGCATCGCGACCCTGGCCGGGATCGGCAGTCTGTCGTCGGCACTGCTGGCGGGCATCGGCGAGCGTGGGCAGTCCCTGCTCGGCGGCGACATCGAGCTGCGTCTGACCCACCGCACGGCGACGGGGACGAGCGCGCGGCGTTCGCCCGTCTGGGCCGGGTCTCCGAGTCCGCGCGCATGAATGCCATGGTGACACGGCGGGATGGCGAAAAGGCAGCGCTCGGGGAGCTGAAGGCAGTCGATGGCGGCTACCCGCTCTATGGGACCTTCGACCTGCAGGGCGGCGGCGACCTGCAACAGGCGCTGGCGGACCACGGCGTGGTCATGGACCCGCTGCTGGCCGAGCGCCTTGGCGTGACAACCGGCGACAGCGTGCGCATCGGCGCGCAAGCCTTCACCCTGCGCGGCCTGATCGCCCTCGAGCCGGACCGTGCCGGCCAGGGCTTCGAGCTTGGCCCGAGCGTCATCATCAGCCAGCGGGACCTGGCGACGACCGGCCTCGTCAGCCCCGGCAGCCTGGTGCGCTATCATTATCGCATCGTCTATCCCGGCGACCCGCAGCCGGCGATCGACGGGCTGAACGCGGCCTTCCCCGACGCCGGCTGGCAGGTCAATGACCGCCGGAACGGCGCGCCAGGCCTCAGCAGCTTCATCGAGGACCTGACCCAGTTCATGACGCTTGTCGGCCTGACGGCGCTGATGGTCGCAGGGGTCGGCGTCGGCAATGGCGTATCGGCTTACCTCGAGACCAAGGTGCGGACCATCGCCACGCTGAAGAGCCTGGGCGCGGACTCCCGGCTGATCTTCCAGGTCTATCTGCTGCAGGTGTTGCTGGTTGCGGCAGCGGCGATTGCATTGGGCCTGGCGATCGGCACCGTCGCGCCGTTTGGCATCGTTGCGGTTATCGGCGATGCGCTGCCCGTGCCGCCGCGCATGGGGTGTATCCGCTGCCGCTGGCGGTTGCGGCGCTGCAGGGTCTTATGATCGCGCTGGTGTTCGCACTCTGGCCGCTGGCGCAGGCGCGGGTGACGCCGGCGGCGCGGCTGTTCCGCGCCCGGGTGGAGGCGGATCGACGGGTCGGGCGCACGATCCCGGCGCTGATCGTCCTGCTGGCGCTGGCCGTGGTGGCGCTTGCGGTGCTGACGGCGGCGGACCGCGAACTGGCGCTCGGGTTCGCCGGCGCGGCATTCGGTGTGCTGCTGCTGCTGCGCGGCGTAGGCTGGCTGGCGATCCGGCTGGCGCGCGCGGCACCGCGCCCGGCAAACCCGACGCTGCGCATGGCGGTCGCCAACCTGCATCGGCCCGGCGCGGCCACGGCGCAGGTGGTGATGGCGCTGGGACTGGGCTTGACTCTGTTTGCGACCTTGGCGGTGGTGGAGGCGAACATGCGTGCGCAGGTCGACCGCACCCTGCCGCGCACGGCACCGGACTTTTCTTCATCGACATCCCCAAGGCCGACATCGATCGCTTCAAGGCGGAAATCCAGGCGACCCCGGACCTGAAATCCTTCGAGGTCGTGCCGTCGCTGCGCGGCCCCATCACCCGGGTGAACGGCGTGCCGTCCCGCGACGTGAAAGCGCCGCCGGAAGCGGCGTGGGCGCTGCGCGGCGACCGTGGCCTGACCTACACCGCGACCCTGCCGGAGGGAACACGGTGGTCTCTGGTGCATGGTGGCCGGCGGATTACAGCGGCCCGCCGGAAATCTCGCTCGATGACCGGGTGGCCAAGGGGCTCGGCCTCAAGGTTGGCGACACCTTGACCGTATCCGTGCTGGGGTCGAGGTGACGGCGCGGATCGCCAACACGCGCATGATCGACTGGGAGTCGCTTGGCTTCAACTTCGTCATGCTGTTCGCGCCGGGAACGCTGGAGAGCGCCCCGCATACCTACATGGCGACGGTCGACGTGCCGCCGGCGCAGGAGCCAGCCGTGTTTGCCCGTATCGCCCGCGACTTTCCCAGCGTCGCGACCGTGCGCATGTCGAGCGTGTTCAGCCAGCTTGGCGCGCTGCTGACCCAGATCGGCACGGCAGTGCGCGGCATGGCCAGCGTCACGCTGTTGTCCGGCATGCTGGTGCTGATCGGGGCCGTGGTCGCCGGGCGGCAGGCGCGCAGCTACGACAGCGTGATCCTGAAGGTGCTGGGGCGACCCGGCGGCAGGTGCTTGCGGTGATGGTGTGCGAATATGCACTGCTGGGCCTGGCGACAGCACTGGTCGCCATGACGCTGGGGCTGGCGGGCGGCTGGTTCGTCACCACGCAGATTCTCGAGTTCGAGTGGCAGCCGCCGCTGGGGCTGCTGGCGGCGACTGTCGCGCTCGGGACGGTGGCGACGATCGGCTTCGGCCTTGCTGGGGCGTGGTCCGTGTTGTCGGCGCGACCAAATGCTGCCCTTCGGTCGGCATGAGCGTGGGCGCGGCCGGAAAATAAGAGTATATGAGTCGGTAATCCCTTGAACCGGGACCGAAGACGCCGATATCTCTATCAAGCCGCACTGTATGCGGCGTTTTGGGAGAAGGAAGACATGGCAAATCCGTTTGATCTGCGTCCGGGCGCGGACCGAACTGCAAGTGTCCGGGCCGATACCTGGTCTCGGGCCGACATCGATGCCGGCCTGCGCTCGTACATGCTCGGCGTCTACAACATGATGGCATCCGGCGTGCTGCTGACCGGTCTGGTCGCGATGGCTGTCGCGAATGTGCCGGCGCTGACGCAACTGGTGTTCGGGACTCCGTTCAAGTGGGTCGCGCTGTTTGCGCCGCTGGCCATCGTGATGTTTTTCAGCTTTCGTCTTCACAAGATGTCGGCGGCAACGGCCAACGGTGTCTACTGGCTCTATGCGGCGGCGATGGGCCTGTCGCTGGGTTCGATTTTCCTGGTCTATTCAGGGATTTCAATCGCCAAGACCTTCTTCATCACCGCGGCGGCGTTCGGCGGTCTGAGCCTCTACGGCTACACCACCAAGAAGGACCTCTCGGGTTGGGGCACGTTCCTGATCATGGGTCTGGTCGGCCTGGTCGTCGCGTCGGTCGTGAACATTTTCCTGCAGTCGAGCATGCTGGAATTCATCACCAGCGTGATCGGTGTGCTGATCTTCGCCGGCCTGACCGCCTACGACACCCAGAAGATCAAGGAAATGTACCTTGAGGCTGATGCGCACGAGACCCGCTCCAAGAAGATCGTGGCCGGCGCGCTGAGCCTGTACATGGACTTCATCAACCTGTTCCTGTTCCTGCTGCGCTTCTTCGGCAGCAGCCGGGATTAGGGTCCTGACCCTAACCACCCTATCCATGTGACAATACGGCCGGCCTTCGGGTCGGCCGTTTTATGCGAGCGCCCGCAGGACTGCCTGGGTCTGCGGGTCTGCGACACCGTCGACGCAGGCTTGCCTAAAATGCCGCTGGAACGCGGTGACGACCGCAGCGGTTTCCGGATCGAACACGCCGGTGATAGTCAGGCCGTAGCCCCAGTCTCTCAATGCCTGCTGGAGCGCGCTTACCGACGCGCCGGCATCACCAGTGCGCAGCGGCACCAGATCAGAGACCACGGGAACAGGCGGCGGCACGCCAACCCCTGCTGCGCCAGCCACCTCCAGTCGAACAGTTCACCCGGATCCTGCTTGCGCAGCGGCGCGACATCCGAATGGCCGACCACGTTGCGCGCTGCAATTCCGGGGTGGCGCCGAGAATCTCCCGGCACAGCGCCGCGACGGCCGCCATCTGCGCAGGCGGAAACGGCCGATAGCCGAATTCGTGCCCCGGATTGACAATCTCGATGCCGATCGAGGCCGCATTGACGTCCGTGATGCCGCGCCAGTGGCTGAGACCGGCATGCCAGGCCCGGCGATCTTCCGCCACCATCTGATAGACCGCGCCATCCTCGTCGACGAGATAGTGGCTGGAGACCTTCGCGTCCGGGTCGGTCAGGCGCGCCAGCGCAGCCGCCATGGTCGGCATGCCGGTGTAGTGAAGAACCAGCATGGTGATCGCCTGTCCGCGCCGGTCGTCATGGTTCGGCGAGGGACGCGCGATCATGACGGATCGACGGTGGTGATCGGCGGCAGGCTCGGTGCGCGCTGCGCCGTGCGGACGGTGATGACGCCGATGCCGGCGATGGTGACCAGCCCGCCCAGCAGCAACTCCAGCGTGAACGGATTTCCCAGCAGCAGCGTCGCGAACAGCACGGAAAAGACCGGCGTCAGCAGGGTCAGGGGCGTCAGGGTCGAGACCGGATAGCGTTGCAGCAGCCAGGCGAAACCGGCATGCCCGATGACCGAGGACAACAGCGCTGAATAGAAGAGGTAGCCCAGCACCGGCCAGGGCTTCTGGACAATCGGCGCAAAGCCGCCGGGCTCCAGAACAAGCGACAGCACGGTCATGATCGGGATGCTGACGGCGGCGAGCCAGCCCTGGAGCGACAGCGCGGAAATGCCGGAAAACCGGCGTTGCAGCAGAGTGTAGACCGCCCAGACCATCGCCGAGGCGGAAATCAGCGCCAGCGGCAGCCATTCGCGGGCGATCGCCGGATCGAAGGTGAGGATGGCAACGCCGGAAAACGCCAGCAGGATGCCGGCCGTGCGCCGCCAGCGGATGCGCTCCCCGAGGAAAAGCACGGCCATGATCAGCGAGAACGGCACACCCAACTGGCCCGCGATCGCCAGCGCGCTAACGTTGGACGACAGGCTGTAAGCGAGGTTCATCAGCCCGAACATCATCGCGCCACCCAGCACCGCGGACGCCGTCACCAGCCGCATGCGGCCGCGATGCCAGCGCATGAACGGCGCGCAGAGCAACAGCACCAGCATGAAGCGCAAGGCTGTGGCGGCGATAGGGCTGAGCTCGTTGAGCGCCAGCTTCAGCGGTACGACATTGAAACCCCAGCACAGGGTGATGAGCAGCATCAGCGCGAAGTGATGGTTCTTCATGCCGCCTGCGCCTGCATCAGGTCCCGGTAGGCCGCATTGATCGCCGCCATGCGCGCGTGGGCGACCTTGAGGAACGGCTCCGGCGCGCCTTCGGCCATGTGGCGGTCCGGGTGGTGCTGACGGGCAAGCTGGCGATAGGCGGCGCGGATTTCGTCCGGTCCGGCGTCCGGCTCCAGGCCCAGGACGGCATAGGGGCAGCTATGGTCGATGCGGTAGCGCGCCTTCACCTGCGCATAACATTGCGGACTGAGCGCAAAGCGCTCGGCCACGATATCGAGGAAGGCCTGCTCCTGCGCATCGATGCGGCCGTCGGCCAGCGCGATCATGAACAGGCAGTCGAGCAGATCGACAAGCAGCGGATTTCCAACCCCAGCGTATCCCGCGCCTGGCTCGCATAGAGCTCGAAACCGTGCGGCGACTTCTGGGCAAAGCGGTAGAAGCGCGCGACATTCTCCGCCTCGCCGGGTTCGACCGAGAACAGCCGCTGAAAGGTGCGGAATTCCGCTTCGCTGGAACGGCCATCGGCTGCCGAGAGTTTGGCGGCGAGCGCGATGGCGGCGATGGTGAAGGCGGCGGATTGCGTCTCAACCGGTTTCAGTGGTGCCCGATCCAAGGGCCTGTCCACAAAACATGGCCCATCGCAGCGCCGATCAGCGCACCGAGCGGGCCGCCAAGCGCCTGACCGGCGGCAGCACCCAGTAGCTTGCCCCATATCGTCATGCCGGTGAATTAGCCGGTCAGTGCACTTCCGGCCAGCCCGAGTTTTGCGCAAGTGCGTTTGTCAGGCGGCGACGGCGAACAGGCTTTCGGTCGGCACGTACAGGCCGCGCAGTTCGTGCACGGGCCGGAAGGCCTTGGTGAGGCCAAGCACCGTTTCGGCTGCGCCCAGGAACATCGCGCCGTCCGTCGTAAGCTGGCCGCGGATGGCGTCCAGCACCTTGCCCTTGGTCGGAGCATCGAAATAGATCAGCACGTTGCGGCAGAACACGATGTCGAACTGGCCAAGCGAGCTCATCGAGTCGAGCAGGTTGAAGCTGCCATAGCGCACCATTTTGCGGATCGGCTCGTTGAGCTGCCAGGTGTCGCCCTTCTGCTCGAAGTATTTGATGAGCTTCTGGATCGGCAGGCCGCGCTGAACCTCGAACTGCGAGTAGATGCCGGATTTTGCGCGGTTGAGCGCATTGGTCGACAGGTCGGTGCCGACGATGTCGATCTGCCAATCCGCCCATAGCCCGGGGTTGTCGGCGAACAGCATGGCGATTGAATAGGGTTCCTGCCCGGTCGACGCGGCGGCGCACCAGATTCGCAGGCGCTTGGCGCTGCTCCTGGCGGCGCGTAGGGCCAGCAGCGTGTGCTTGGTCAGGATGTCGAAGGGTGTCTGGTCCCGGTAGAAGAACGACTCGTTGGTCGTCATCGCTTCGGTAACTTCGGACAGCAGCGCTTCGTTGGCGTGCATGCGCAGTTCGCCGACCAGCTCCGGCAGGCTGTTGTGGCCGCGGCGGCGGGCGATCAGCGTCAGGCGCGACTCCAGCAGGTAAACCTTGTCGCGCGTGACCACCAAGCCTGATCTGCTTTTCAGCAGATCAGACAGCAGGTCAAAATCGCGGGCGTCCAAGGTGCTCATATTTGCTTACCTTCCACGAGGGCGCGGATGCGTTGGCCGATTTCCGGCAGGGGCAGGATCATGCTGGCGGCGCCGACATGCGCCACGGCGCCCGGCATGCCCCAGACGACCGAGGTCGCTTCGTCCTGCGCGATCACGGTGCCGCCGCGGGTAATCACCTGTTCTGCGCCGGCTGCGCCATCCTGGCCCATGCCAGTCAATACGACGGCCAGCAGACCGCTACCGAAGACTTCCGACGCCGTGCGGAACATCGGGTCGACCGCCGGGCGGCAGAAATTCTCCGGCTCACCGTCGCTCAGAATCAGCTCCGGCACATGGGTGGTGCCACCGACCAGCATGTGCCTGTCGCCGGGCGCTACATAGACGCGACCGGGCAGCGCTTTCTGGTTGCTCGTAACCTCCACGCACGGCACGCCGCAGACGCGCTCAATGTGCTGCGCGAGGATCGCGGTGAAGGTCGGCGGCATGTGCTGGGTGATGATAATCGGCACGCCGATCAGCTTGCCCAGCGCGCCGATCACGGTGAACAGCGCCTGCGGGCCACCGGTCGAACTGCCGATCGCGACCATCCCCGGCGTGACGTGCGAGCGTGGCGCGAGACGTACCGGCTGCGCGCGGTTGATGGTCCGCGAGATTCTTTGCGCACTTGCGCCTGTGCTGTCGCTTGGCGGAACCGCCGCTTTGGCGACCGGCGCTGGCGCGGACGCCTGGGCTTCGACCACGGGCTGATTGCGCCGACGGCGCGCCACATTGCCCAGCGCAAGCACTTTCTGGATCAGTTCGAGCCGGAAGTCCTGGCCTGCGGTCACGAGCCGGGTGCTCTGCGGCTTCGGGATATAGTCGGCGGCGCCCAGGCTGAGCGCTCGCAGCGAGATGTCCGCGTTGCGCATGGTCAGGGTGGAGGCCATGACGACCTGCAAGCCCGGCTGCGCCGCCAGCAGGAGTGGCAGCGCGGTCAGGCCGTCCATCTCCGGCATCTCGATGTCGAGGATGACCAGATCGAACTCGGATGCCTTCACGCAGCGCAGGGCGGTTGCCCCGTTCGCGGCCGAGGCGGTGACGCGGATGTTCGGCTGGTCTTCCAGCCAGCGCGTGATGATCCCCTGATGACCGCAGAGTCATCGACGACCAGAACGCGCACATAGCCGGGAGCGGCGGCATGTTGCGCAGGTTGTTCTTCGGCGGGCAGACTCACGGCGGGGACTCCAGTTACCGGCCGCAGAGGGCCGGACCTAACGGGCGGATGACTACAGCAGGCCGACTTGCGAGAACTTGGCTTCGATGATCTCGCGGTCAAACGGCTTCATGATGTATTCGTTCGCGCCGGCGTCGATGGCGGCGCGGATGTGCGCCATGTCGTTCTCCGTCGTGCAGAACACTACGATCGGCTGCTTTGCGCTATCCGAGCCGCGCAGATGTTTGAGGAAGTCCAGGCCGTTCATGACCGGCATGTTCCAGTCGAGCAGCACGACATCCGGCATGGCGGCCCGGCAGCGCTCAAGGGCATCCCGGCCGTCGACGGCTTCGTCGATCTGGAACTGCAGCTCCTCAAGTATGCGTCGCGCAACCTTTCGGATCACTTTCGAGTCGTCGACGACGAGACAAGATTTCATGGTTCGCTCCTGGTTGGTCACGCTATGGTATCCGCGTAAACCTTGAAAATTTCCTTAGATGTCCCGTTATGCCGCCAGCGCAGCGTTCTGTTCCAGCAGGCGGTTCACGTCGAGAACGACCAGAAGCTGGTCTTCCAGGCGGTAGATGCCGTTCGAGACCTCACGCCAGCGCGGGTCGAGCGTCACCGGGTTCTTCTCGAACAGGGCGTCGTCCAGGCTCAGGACTTCGCCGACCCGGTCGATCAGCAGCGAATAAGGCTCGCCCTTGTATTCCACCACCACGCTCATTCCGGCGCGTTCGCCTTCGCCGCGCGGCGGCAGGCCCAAGCGGGCGCGCAGATCGATGGCGGCGGCGAACGCCGCTTCCAGTTCCTCGAGCGAGACTTCGCCCGGCTTCAGTGAACGGCCGAGCATCAGCTCCGTCTCGCGGCGGGCTTCGGCTTCCGGGTCTGCGGCGGCTGTTTCTGATGCGATGCCGAAATTACCGGCAGCGGCGTCGTCGAGCACGCGAATCAGGTCTTTGTCTTCGCCGTCCGGTTCGTGGCCAGTCGACTCGAGGCCGCGCAGAATTTCCTTGATGCGGTCCAGCGCCTCCAGGATCAGCGTTACAAGCTGCGGCGTGACCACCAGTTCGCCGTCACGAAACTTGCCGAGAACGTTTTCAGCCGCATGGGCAACCGACTCGAGGCGCGGCAGGCCGAGGAAGCCGCATGTGCCCTTAACCGTATGAACAAGCCGGAAAATATTATCGAGAACGGCCTTGTCGTTCGGGTTTTGCTCCAGCCGGACCAGCTCATTGTCGACTGTATCCAGGCTCTCATTGGTTTCGGTCAGAAATTCACTCAGCAAATCGTCCATCGGCCGACCCCTTGGCAGTATAAAACGCAACGCGGCAGTATTTCCGCCGGTCTCGTTCGGACCATGGCTCAGCTTCGGTTAAGAACCGCTTAGCGGTGATTTATTGCTGGTCAGGCCGTGGGCAGCGCCAGCCCGATGACCAGAACCCCGTCGGTTGCGGAGTCGACCGCGAGCGTCGCGCCTGCATCGTGGCTCAACATGCGGACCAGGAATGCCGGGACCGTGCGCGGCTCCACGGCCATGGCGCTCGGATCGCGTGTGAGCACAGCGTGGACATCCTCATGAAACCGCAGGCGTGGGCCCTCGGCGCGGATCGCCAGCTCCAGGGTCGTCTCGCCCGCTGGGCGGCGACATGCAGCACGCCGCCGCGCAGCAGCGATTCGCCGGCGAGCAGCGCAAGGTTCAACAGGAGCTTGGCCGCCGTCTTCGGCAGCAGGTCCGTCTCCATCATCCAGTGGACCTGAACCTTGTCCGCATCGAACCAGCCGTTGAGGGCGGCCTGCAACTCCCGCACATCGACGCTATCGGCCAGCCCGGCACCGGCACCGAAGGCCATGCGGAAAAATTTCAGCCGATTGGTGATCTGGCGCGCGCTGCTGCCGAGCAGATCGAGGCATTGCTCGCGCATGGCATCGTCCGGCTCATCCTGCAACAGTTCGAGTCCCGTCGAGAGCGCGCCGGCCGGGCTGACCAGATCATGGCACAAGCGGGAGCAAAGAATGCTTGCGAAATCCGTTACCTGCATGAAAAACCCTCTATGCGACTCGATACGTATCGGGAATGCCGATGACTTCGTTAACTGAAGACATCGCGCTCTAAAACCCTTCAGCAGGAGGCTGTCCGCGACGGCGTAGGCGCCGGAGGCCAGCATGATGAACGCAATGCCGTGGTTCACATGCCCGAGCATGCGGTCGTTGACCAGATGACGGTAGCGCGTCGTCAGTCCGGTGACGATCGCCCACCAGCCCATCGCGCCGAGAAACACGCCGGCTACCAGGATCAGGGAATGCAGCAGCGCGCGCGGCGAACTGTGGCCGATCTCGACAAAGCCCACCGTGCTGAACACGCTGGCGAACCACAGCAGCGTCACCGGGTTGGTGATGGTCATGGCGAAGGCGGCGATGGCCAGATTCTTGGAGCCACCCTGGGGTTCCGAACGTCCGGTCTGCAGGTGCGGCGCGCGCACCCACAAAAATCCGGCAAAGGCGATCATGATGGCGCCGCCGATCAGGCGCAGAGTGTCCTTGTGGTCCGTGAAGCCGGTTATCAGCGCTCCGATACCGAGCGCTGCGATGGCGGCGAACAGAAGGTCGCCGAGTGCGGCACCGAACCCGAGCACGAGCGCCGGATTGCGCCCGCCCTGCAGCGCCCTTTGAATTACGAGGATGTTCACCGGCCCGATGGGGCCGACGCCAGCAGTCCGATGCCCAGGCCGGCGGGCAAGTAGGCTGTCGCCAGCCATTCCGTGTTCATGTTCGGCCAGATACCTGCTGTTAAAGGAGCCTGGCGTATACCGGGCGTAGAACCTGTGAGGAAAGCCATGGCGCGCACGGACAGACTTGTCGAGGACCTTCAACCGCTGGATCGACCCTGGTCCCTCTGGGACCAGGGCTATCGCATGGTCGACGCCGAGATCGAATTCACCGACCGCACCGGCGGCACCGGCCCGCGGGTGCTGCTCTGGCAGACGCTTGACATCGCCCCCGACTATCCGGTTCTGCAGGCGTTCGTGGTCAGCCTGCTGCACGGACCGGCCGCCGAAATCATCGCCGTGCGGGTGACGGTGCGCGAGGACCTGACCGCCGATGTGCTGGCCGCCAACGGCATGAGCACCGCGACGCATTAGGGTAACGCGCCCATATTCTGAACCACGCAGCTCCTCCCCGTGCCGGGGAGGACCTTGCGCGCCATGTCCGCCTAAAATGCACTAATCCCTTAGCGTCTCCTGGAAGCGCATCGGTGCGCCGATAGGTGCGCCCTCGACCACATCTTCCCACATCACCACCTGGCCGCGAATGATCGTGCCGACCGGTTTGCCGGTCACCGTCATGCCGTCGAACGGCGTCCAGCCGACCCGGCTCGCCTGCTGGGCATGCGTGATGGTCCACTGCTTCTTCAGGTCCACGACCGAGAAATCCGCGTCGTAGCCGACTGCCAGGCGGCCCTTGCCGATCAGGTTGAACAGCCGGGTGACGCCGGCGGATGTCAGGTCGATCAGCCGTTGCAGGCTGAGGCGGCCGTTGGCCACATGGTCAAGCATCAGCGGCAGCAGGGTCTGCACGCCGGTAAGCCCTGACGGTGAGGCAGGGTAGGGTTGATCCTTCTCCGCGCGGGTGTGCGGCGCATGGTCCGACCCGAGCACGTCGACCACGCCCTGGTTCAGCCAGAACCACAAGCCATCCCGATGCTCGGCGCTGCGGATCGGCGGGTTCATCTGGGCGTAGGCTCCCAGCCGGTCGTAGCAGTCTGGGGCGGCTAGGGTCAGATGCTGGGGCAGGACTTCGCAGGATGCGATGTCCTTGTGCTGGCTCAGGAACTCAAGCTCCGCCGGCGTCGTTACGTGCAGGATGTGCACGCGCCGCCGGGTTTCGCGGGCCAGCGCGACCGCCCGGCGCGTCGCCAGCATTGCCGACTCGTCATCGCGCCAGACCGGGTGAAAGCGCGCATGGCCGCCTTCATCCGCCAGATGCCGCCGGTTGCGCATGCGCTGCTCGTCCTCGGCATGGATCGCGACCCGGCGGCGGCCGGCGCGGAATACGCGGGCGATGGTTGCATCGTCCCACACCAGCAGGTCGCCGGTGGATGCGCCCATGAACAGCTTGACGCCGCAGCAGCCGGGCACGCGCTCGAGTTCGGCGAGGTCGTCGGCATTCTCGGCGGTGGCACCCATGTAGAAGGCGTGGTCGCACCACATGCGCCCGGCGGCGCGCGACACTTTCTCGGCGAGCGCATCGGCGCTGGCGGTCGACGGCCTGGTGTTCGGCATTTCGAACACGCCGGTGACGCCGCCCATGACCGCCGCCAGGGACCCGCTCGCCAGGTCCTCCTTATGTTCGAGGCCGGGCTCGCGGAAATGCACCTGGCTGTCGATCACGCCCGGCAGGATGGTGAGGCCGGCGCAATCGACCACGCGCCCGGCCTGCGCGGCCTCCAGGATGCCGATGCGGGCGATGCGGCCACCGCGCACGCCGATGTCCGCAGTCTCCAGCCCGCCCGGTGCTGCGACGCTGCCGCCTTTCAGAATGAGGTCGAAGGTCATGGCAATTCCTGACTTGCGCGGCCGGGCCGGTCGCTTACCTGTGGTCCATGACCGAACTGATGCTCCCCAGCCGCGCGGTTGTCCAGATCGCCAGTCCCGATGCGCGCACCTGGCTGCAGGGGCTGGTGACGCAGGACGTGACCGGGCCTGCGCCGCTCTATGCCGGTCTGCTCAGCCCCAGGGCAAGCTGCTGTTCGACCTGCACCTGCACGACGACGGCGCGGGCGGCTTCCTGGCCGATGTGGCCGCCGATCGCGCGGCAGAACTGGTCAAGCGCCTGACGCTCTACCGGCTGCGCGCGCAGGTGACGATCCACATGCGCCCGGACCTCGCGGTCCACGCTGCATGGGAAAGCATGGGACAACATCCGGCCGACCCGCGACTGGCGGCGCTTGGCGCACGCTGGATCGCGCCGGCGGGTGCTACCCGCCGGACGACGGGCGATATCGCCGGTGGCGCTGGAGCCACGGCGTGGCCGAAGGGCCGGAGGAACTGGGTGTCGACCGCCTGCTCTGGCTGGAGACGAACGCGGCGGAACTGAACGGCGTCAGCACGACCAAGGGCTGCTATGTCGGGCAGGAAAACACCGCGCGCATGCACTTTCGCGGCAAGGTGCGCAAACGCCTGATGGTCGCGACCGTGTCCGGGGCCGGCGACATCGTGCGCGCAGGGGATCAGGCGGCCGCGGACGTGGTGTTGCATGCGGGCGACCAGGCGCTGCTGCTGATGCGGCTGGACTATCTGGATGCGCCGCTGACCCTTGGCGGCGCGCCTGCCACCCTGCTGCGGCCGGCATGGCTGACCGCGTAGAGGCAAATAGAACATAAAGCGTACAAAGTAATGGATCAGACTCGGCGGACCGGTTTTCCCAAAGATTATCGCGCCGGCCGCCGCGAATAGTCCCGTTTTGAAACAAGGCGTACACGACCCTGCCCATCACGCCGGAGGACCTGCCCACAATCCTGAAAAACCCGCAGGAACCCGCTGAAACCCATCCAATTCCATTGAATACCATGATTGCCCATGATAGACCGAAGTCTCGGCAGTGGGTGCAAGCGCGGCGTGGAACGTAAACTTTTCTTCGGAAGTCATCTGAACGGTGTGGACGGCAAGAACCGCCTGTCCATTCCGTCGGACTTTCGCGACGTTGCGCAGTCCAACTGCGGCCAGCGCACCCTGCTGGTGTACGAGCATGAGTCGCTGCCCTGCCTCGTTGCGTCCGACCTGAACTTCGTCGAATGCCTGCGGGCGCGCCGGCAGTCCGAAGTGGGGAGCGCTATGGTGCTGCGCGCGAGGACATCTCGCGCAGCCTGTTCGGCCTCGCCGAGCCGGTGAATTACGACGACACCGGGCGCATCGTGCTCGATCCGGACCTCAAGCAGGCGGTCGGGATCAACGGGCTGGCGTTCCTGATCGGCATTGAGGATTACTTCGAAATCTGGAACCCCTACAGCTTCCTGCGCGAGAAGGGTGCCGGAGACCACCGGCTGGCCCGCAAGATCCGCCAGAAGCTGGCGCAGAAGGGCGAGCCGATGCCGGAGGATCTGCCGGCATGAGCGTGTCCCACATCCCGGTTTTGCTAAAGGAAGTTCTGGCGGCATTGAGCCCGCTGGAGGGTGCCGTGTTCGTGGACGGTACCTTCGGTGCCGGCGGCTATACGCGCGCGCTGCTGGCGGCCGGGGCGGCGCATGTCTACGCGATCGACCGCGATCCCGCCGCTCTGGCAGCGGGTCAGGTGCTGGCGGAGGCGCATGGCGGGCGGCTGACCCTGATCGCTGGGACATTCGGCGACATGCAGGGGCTGCTCGCCGGTTTCGGGGTCGACAAGGTGGACGGGATCGCGCTCGATATCGGCGTGTCGTCCATGCAGCTCGATCAGGCGGCGCGCGGCTTCTCGTTTCAAAGCGACGGTCCGCTGGACATGCGCATGAGCGCAAGCGGCCCGAGCGCCGCCGATGTGGTCAACAGCGCAAGCGAGGCGGAACTGGCGGATATCCTGTATCATCTGGGTGAGGAGCCGGGTGCGCGGCGGGTTGCAAAAGCGCTTGTCAAGCGCCGGGCTGTCAGTGCATTTGCCCGCACGCTCGATTTCGCCGACGTGGTGCGCGGCGCATTGGGCGGACGGCGCGGCCCCAAGGACCCGGTGACCCGGACCTTCCAGGCGCTGCGCATTCATGTGAACGACGAACTCGGGCAGTTGCGTCAGGGCCTGCATGCCGCAGAGGCGCTGCTGAAACCGGGCGGGCGGCTCGCGGTCGTGGCGTTCCACAGTCTTGAGGATCGGATCGTGAAGGAATTCCTGCGGGTGCGCAGCGGCGGCGTGCCGCAGGGCTCCCGGCATCTGCCGGAGTCGCCGCGCCAAGCGCCGCCGCCCAGCTTCGCGCGCGCCGCCAAGGCCGTGCGCGCCGGCGAGGCGGAGGTGAGCGCCAATCCCCGCGCGCGCTCGGCCGTCTTGCGCGCCGCCGTTCGCACCGACGCCCCGGCACTGGAGATGGCGGCATGATGTGGCGCAGCACCTACTGGATTACTGCTGCGCTGGTGTCCGCGCTGGCGGCGAGCTTCGTCAGCAAGCAGGTCAGCGACACGCGCAAGGCCATGGTCAGCGCACAGCGGCACATTGCCGCCGACACGCAAGAAATCGCCCGACTGCGCAGCGAACTGACGGCACGGGCGCGCCCCGAGCGCCTGGAGGCGCTCAATGCGTCCGTCCTCGGATTGGGCGCGCCGTCGGCGGATCGATATTTCGCCAGCGTCGATGCGCTGGTCGCCTTTGCCGGGCGCGACGTGCCGATGGTCCGCGAGGCGACGGCTACGGGCGTCGATGCGCGCCCGTCGGTCCGGCTGGCAGCGGCCGGCCCGTTGGTGGATATGCACCACCCAGTCACGGATGCACGCCCGCACCTGGTCGCGGCACCCGCACACCCGCTGGATGCGCCGCTGCCGCGCGTAATCGCGAGTACGCCCGTCGATAATGCGGCGCTCGACGCCATGCTGGTCCGGCTGGACGCGCAGCAGTGACCGGGTGCGGCCGCTCGCAGCGCCATATCTGAGCGCGCGCAAGCGGCTGCTGGGAACGGCGCGCGTGCGGCTGGGCATCATGATGGCGGCGAGCGCCGGCATCGCGCTGCTGATCGGTGCCCGGCTGTTTCAATTGTCGGTGCTCGAAGGCCCGGGTCCGCGCAGCGTTTCGAGCTTGCCGCCGCCGCGCCGCCGCGCGGCCATCGTCGACCGCAATGGCGTCCTGCTGGCGGACACCCGCTCGGCGCCGATTTTCGGTGTGCGCCCAGCCAAATTGTTCCGCACGCCGGACGAACTGACCCCGCTGATCGCCGCCGCGCTGCCGGGGTGTCGCCCGCCTATATCAAGGCGCAGCTGACGGCGAATTCAAGTTCCGCTACATCAAGCGCCGGATTTCGAACGCCGAATATCGCAAGCTCTATGCGCTGGGCGAGGCGGACGCGTTTGTGTTCACGCCGGAGCCGCAGCGGGTTTATCCGAACGGCCCGCTGGCCGCGCATCTCATCGGCTTTGCCGACAGCGACGGCCATGGCCGCGCCGGGATCGAATCACGGTTCGATACCCGCCTCAGCGCCAGGGTGCGACAGGCGCGCCGCTCAACCTGTCGCTCGACACGCGGGTGCAGCACGCGATGGAGTACGAGCTGCAGTCCGGGATGGCCGCCCAGCAAGCGATCGGCGCGGCGGGCGTGGTGATGGATGTGCGCACCGGCGAAATTCTGGCCATCGCCTCGCTGCCGGATTTCGACCCCAACCGGCCACCGTCCGGCAATGATGTCCGCCAGTTCAACCGGGCGACCCAGGGGTCTACGAACTCGGCTCGGTGTTCAAGATTTTCAGCATCGCCGATGCGCTGGAAGCAGGGCAGGCGCGGCTCGATTCGGTCTGGGACGCGACGGCACCACTGCGGGTCGGGCGCTTTCGCATTCATGACGATCACCCGAAGCGCCGGCCGCTGAGCACAGTCGAGACCTTCATCTATTCGTCCAACATTGCCACGTCGCGCATCGCCGATCAGATGGGGGCGGACATGGTGCGCCAGGGGCTTGGCCGGCTCGGCCTGCTCAGTCCGCTGAGCATCGAACTGTCGGCGCTGGCACCACCGCTGCTGCCCCAGCGCTGGGGGCGGATCGAGACGATGACGGTCGCCTACGGTCACGGCATGGCGGTGACGCCGGTGCATGTCGCGCAGGCGATGGCGGCGGTCGTCAACGGCGGCTATCTCGTCCCCGCGACCATCATGCGCACCTCGGCGGATGCGCGCACGCCAGCGCGCCGGGTGCTGAGCGCCGAAACCTCGCTTGCCATGCGCAAGCTGCTGCGCCTGGCAGTGATGCAGGGCACTGGCAAGCGCGCGGAGGTGCCCGGTCTCCTGACGGGTGGCAAAACCGGCACGGCCGAGAAGCCCGGCGTCGGCGGGTATCGGGAAAAAGCCGTGATCGCCACATTCGCTGGTGCTTTTCCGATGGACGACCCACGCTATGTTGTGGTTGTTTCCATCGACGAGCCGAAAGGAACGTCGGAGCTGCCAGGCCTTGTCGGTGCAGGCCTCGTGTCTGCTCCGGTGTTCCGGCAGCTCGTGCAACGCATCGGGCCGCAGCTTGGGGTGCATTTCGACCCCAACCGCACGCTCGATGTGCATGATCTGACGCCTTTGGTCCGAGAAATGAACCCCGCCCCGTCCGCCTTCAAGACTGCCAGCGCACTCGCCGACACCGAGCCGCCCGCCCTGCCGCCTGTGCCGCGCATCGAATCGCCGCCGCCGGACCCCGTCTCGGCGCGGGTCAACGCGCTGTTCCGGGGTCGCAATGAGCCCGCGCGCCATCCCGCTCATCCCTGGAGCCCCGCCGGTCGCCGTGCGGGGCTTCGCCCTGATAGCCGCAAGGTCGAACAGGGCTTCGTGTTCGGCGCCTTTGCCGGCGCGCATGCGAACGGCGAGGACTTCATCGCCGCCGCCGCCGCCGCTGGGGCTGTGGCAGTCGTGGCGCGGCCGGAGGCAACCGTGCCGGCCGGCGTGCTGCACGTGGCGGATGCGGAGCCGCGCCGCCGGTTCGCGGAACTGGCGGCTGCATTCTATAAGCCCGGGCCGGCGATGCTGGCAGCCGTGACCGGCACCAACGGCAAGACCTCGGTCGCCGACCTTGCGCGCCAGCTTTGGAAGCTGCTTGGCGCGCGCGCGGCCAGCATCGGCACACTCGGCGTGATCGCCGATACCGAAGCCAGGATCTCGGCATGACCTCGCCCGATGCCGCGACCTTTCACCGCCTGCTGGGCGCGCTCGCGGGTGACGGTGTGGATCATGCGATCTACGAAGCGTCGTCCCACGGGCTTGACCAGTTTCGGGTCCACGGCAGGGCCGTACAGGTGGCGGCTTTCACCAATCTGAGCCGCGACCACCTGGATTATCACGGCACGATGGAGGCCTATTTTGCGGCCAAGCTGCAGTTGTTCACGCAGGTGCTGGCCGAAGACGGCACGGCCGTGGTCTGGGCCGACGATGCACCCTGGTCCGGCCGGGTGATCGCGGCGTGCCGGGCGCGCGGCATGCGGGTGCTGGACGTCGGAGAACAGGCGGCGACGCTGACCCTGAAGGCGCGCGCGGTGCAGCCGACCGGCCAGCGGCTTCACCTGATCCATGAGGGCGCAGGGTACAGCGTCGCCCTGCCGCTGATCGGCGCCTATCAGGCCGCCAACGCGCTGGTCGCGGCGGGTGTTGCACTGGCGAGCGGTTTCGCGCCGGTCCAAGTCTTCGCCGCGCTGGAACATGTGTGCGGCGTGCCCGGGCGGCTGGAGCATGTCGGCGCAACCCGCATGGGTGCCGATGTATTCGTCGACTATGCGCACACGCCGGACGGCCTCAAGGCGGCGATCGATGCGCTGCGCCCGCATACCCGGGGCAAGCTCATTGTGGTCTTCGGCTGCGGCGGCGACCGGGACGGCGGCAAGCGCCCGCAGATGGGCGCGATCGCCACACAACTGGCGGACAGCGTGATCGTGACCGACGACAACCCCGCAGCGAGCAGCCGGCGGCGATCCGGCGCTCGATCCTGGCGGCGGCGCCGGGCGCACGCGAGATCGGCGACCGGGCGCAGGCGATCGCAGCGGCAATCGGCGAGGCGCGGGCCGGCGACATCGTGCTGATCGCCGGCAAGGGGCATGAGCAGGGGCAGATCGTCGGCAATAGCGTTCTGCCGTTCGACGACCGCGTGGTGGCGCGGCAGGCGGTGGCGGCATGACCCCGCTGTGGACCCTGGATGCGGTCGCGCAGGCGACCGGCGGCATGGCGCACGGCGTCGCATCGATCAGTGGCGTCACCTTCGACAGCCGGGAAGTGCGGCCGGGCGACCTGTTCGTCGCGCTGGAAGGTGCGACCACTGACGGCCACGCCTTCCTGGAGACGGCGTTCGCCAACGGCGCGGCCGCCGCATTGGTCCGCCACGGCACCGCGCTCGATGCGCCGCACGTCGCGGCACCCGACACCATGGCGGCGCTCAACGCCCTGGGGCTGGCGGCGCGGGAACGGGCGAGCGCGGCGCGCATCTGCGGCGTCACCGGCAGCGCCGGCAAGACCAGCACCAAGGAAGCGCTGCGCCAGTGTCTGGAGCGGTATCGGCCGGGCCTGACGCATGCTTCGGTCAAGTCCTACAACAACCACACCGGTGTGCCGCTCTCGCTGGCGCGCATGCCGGCGGATGTGCGCTTCGGCGTGTTCGAAATGGGCATGAACCATGCCGGGGAACTGACCGCCCTCAGCCGGCTGGTGCGCCCGCATGTGGCCATCGTCACCACCATCAGCAGCGCGCATGTCGCGTTCTTCCCGGACGGCGAGGCCGGCATCGCCCGCGCCAAGGCGGAAATCTTCAGCGGCCTGGAGCCGGGCGGCACGGCGATCCTGAATGCCGAGGCACCGCACTTCGACATTCTGCTGGCGGCGGCGCGCGCGGTCGGGGCCGAGATCGTCACCTTCGGGCTTGGGCAGGGGATGTGCATGTGCAGCGCATCGCCCGCCATCCAACCTGCACGACCCTGACCGCCGATGTGCGGGGCGAGCTTTTGACCTGCAAGATCGGCCTGCCGGGCGACCATTGGGTCTCGAACGGGCTGGCGGTCCTTGCCGCCGTGCAGGCACTGGGCGGCGACCTGGGGCTGGCGGGTCTGGCGCTCGCGGAGATGGAAGGGCTGGAGGGTCGGGGCAAGCGCAGCGTGGTCGCGCTGCCGGCCGGCGGCGACCTGCTGGTGCTGGATGAAAGCTACAACGCCAACCCGGCCTCGATGGCGGCGGCGCTCGCCGTGCTTGGCGGCTTTGAGTGCGCCGGGCGCGGACGGCGCATCGCCGTGCTCGGGCCGATGCGCGAGCTTGGTGACAAATCGACAGCGCTGCATGCCGCTCTGGCCGAGCCGATCGAGGCGGCTGGCGTCGATATCGTCCTGTTGGTCGGCGATGAGATGTCGCCGCTCGTCTCAGCGCTGCCGGCACGGGTGCAGACGGTCCGGGTCGAGGATGCGGCCGCCGCGCTCGACTGGTTGCGCGACCATGTGCGCGCTGACGACATCGCGCTGGTCAAGGCGTCGAACAGCGTCGGGCTGTCGCGGGTCGTCAAGGGTCTGAAGGCGCTCGGCCGGGCCGGCGAGAAGGAAAACGCGTTATGTTGAGTTACCTGGCCGAACTGGCGGGCAGTTTGCCGCTGCTGAACGTCTTCCGCTATCTGACGTTCCGGACCATCGGCGCGGTGGTCACGGGGCTGCTGATTTCGCTGGTGCTCGGGCCGCGGCTGATCAACTGGCTGCGCTTGCATCAGGGCAAGGGTCAGCCGATCCGCGAGGATGGCCCGCAATCGCACCTGCTGACCAAGAAGGGCACGCCGACCATGGGCGGGCTGCTGATCCTGCTGTCGTTCGGGGCGTCCACCATCTTGTGGGCGGATTGGGGCAACTTCTACATCTGGGCCTGCCTGTTCGTGACCTTCGGCTTTGGCCTCGTCGGCTTCTCGGACGACTATCGCAAGGTCACCAAATCCTCGTCCAAGGGCGTCTCCGGCCGCATGCGGCTGGGGCTGGAGTTCGCGATTGCCGGGCTGGCCTGTGCGGGGATCGCGTATGTCGCCGCGCGCGACGGCGGCTCCGGCACCATGCTCTGGCTGCCCTTTCTCAAGAATACCGGCATCGAGCTGGGTCTGTTCTATGTGATTTTCGCCGCGACCGTGGTGGTCGGTGCCGGCAACGCCGTCAACCTGACCGACGGGCTGGACGGCCTTGCGACCATGCCGGTCATCATTGCGGCGGCCGCGTTCGCGGTGATCGCCTATCTGATCGGCAACGTGAAGTTCGCCGACTATCTGCAGATCCATTATGTGGCCGGGTCGGGAGAACTCGCCGTGTTCTGCGGGGCGCTGATCGGCGCGTGCCTTGGCTTCCTGTGGTACAACGCGCCGCCGGCCGCCGTGTTCATGGGCGACACCGGCTCGCTGGCGCTTGGTGGCGCGCTCGGGTCGATCGCCGTCGTCACCAACCACGAGATCGTGCTGGCGATCATCGGCGGGCTGTTCGTGCTGGAGGCGGTCTCGGTCATCGTGCAGGTGGTCAGCTTCAAGACCACCGGCAAACGCGTGTTCCGCATGGCACCGATCCACCATCACTTCGAGCAGAAGGGCTGGGCCGAGCCGACGATCGTCATCCGCTTCTGGATCATCGCCCTGATGCTGGCGCTGATCGGCCTGTCAACCCTCAAGCTGCGGTGACGCCATGATCCCGCTGCCCTTTGCTGCCGGCAAAACCTACGCCGTGTTCGGGCTGGCCCGGACCGGCTGCAGCGTCTGCGCAGCGCTGACAGCGAGCGGCGCGCGCGTGCTGGCGTGGGACGATGGCGACGCGGCACGCGCCAGCCGCTGGGCGCGGCTGCACTGGTCGACCTTTACCAGTCGGACCTTGAAGGCTGCGCTGCGCTGGTCGTGGCTCCCGGCGTGCCGCTCACGCACCCCGCCCCGCACCCGCTGGTGCTGCGCGCACGCGCGGCCGGCATCCCGGTGATCGGCGACATCGAGCTGTTCGCGCAGGCGCGCCAAAGCCTGCCTGCGCATCGGGTGGTCGGCATCACCGGCACCAACGGCAAGTCGACGACGACGGCGCTGATCCATCATGCGCTGGCGGCCTGCGGCATCCCGGCCCGGCTTGGCGGCAACATCGGCTTGCCGGTGCTGGGCGAGGATCCGCTGCCGGCAGGCGGGGTCTATGTGCTCGAGCTTTCCTCGTTCCAGATCGACCTGACGCTGGGTCTGGCCTGCGAGGTCGCGGTCATGACCAACCTGACGCCGGATCATCTGGACCGGCACGGCGACATGGCGGGCTACGCCGCCGCCAAGCGTCGGCTGTTCGAGATGCAAAGCCCGGACGGAGCCGCAGTGCTGGCGCAGGACGATCACTGGACGGCGGGCATGGCCGAGGCGGTGCCCGGGCGGGTCGTCAAGGCCTCCGCGCAGCAGCAATTGCCGACCGGTGTCTCGATCGTCGCCGGCGAAGTGCGGGTCGATGGCGTCCCGGTTGCCAGCCAGGCGGACTGGCCAAGGCTTGGCGGCCCGCACAACGCGCAGAACGCGGCATGCGCGCTCGGTGCCTGCCTGGCGCTCGGCGCGCCGCTGGACGGGCTGCTTGCAGCGTTCAAGCGCTATCCGGGATTGCCGCACCGCATGGAGTGGATCGCGGAGATCGGCGGCGTCGCCTACGTCAACGACTCCAAGGCGACCAACCCGACCTCGACTGCGCCGGCGCTGGCGGCCTTTCCCGGCCGTCCCATCCACTGGATCCTTGGCGGCCGCCGCAAGACCGACGAGCTGGACGCCTGCCTGCCGTATCTGGCCCACGTGAAGGCCGCCTACACCATCGGCGAGGCAGCGGCGCTCTACGCGCGCCTGCTCGGGGTGCAGATCCCGGTCGCACAGGCCGGCACGCTGGACGTGGCGATCGAGGCGGCGAGCCGCGCCGCGGACCCCGGCGATGTCGTGCTGCTGTCACCGGCCTGCGCGAGCCAGGATCAGTTCCGGGATTACGAAGCGCGCGGCGAGGCATTCCGCAAAGCCGTCACAGCCATGGAGACCGCACCATGACCCTGATCGGCCGTTCGGACCAGAGCCTGATCGGGCGCTGGTTCTGGACCATCGACCGCTTCCTGCTGCTGCTGCTGGCGCTGCTGATCGGCATCGGGGTGGTCGCGATGCTGTCGGCCAGCCCTCGGCGGCGCTGCGCTATTCCGGCAACAGCGTCCGCCTGCCGGACCTCCTCTATTTCTACCGCCACCTGGGCTGGATCGCCATCGGCGTGCCGGTGCTGCTTGGCGTTTCCATGCTGCCGACCCGCTGGCTGCGCCGACTGTGTGTGCTGGGGCTGCCGATCCTGCTGCTGCTGCTGCTGGCGCTGCCGGTGATCGGCACCGAGAAGAACGGCGCGATCCGCTGGATAACGCTTGGCGGCTCGCTGGTGCAGCCCTCGGAATTCCTGAAGCCCATGCTGGTGGTCGTGACCGCCTGGGTGCTGGCGACCCGCTTCGAGGACCCAAGCGTTCCGGCGCTCAAGGGCTCGGCGATCCTGGCGGCGCTGGCGATGGGGCTGCTCATCATCCAGCCGGACTTCGGCCAGACCGCGCTGGTCGGGATCATCTGGTTCGTGCAGGCGTGCCTGGCCGGTCTGCCGGTACCGGTGATCGGCGGCCTGGCGGTGAGCGGCGTGGGGCTTGCGGTCAGCGCCTACCTGCTGATGCCGCACGTGCGCGACCGGGTGCAGGAGTGGGTGCTGGGCGTGGGCGACAACTTCCAGGCCGATCAGGCGACCAAGGCGTTTCAGGCCGGCGGCCTGCTCGGCGCGGGGCCGAGCGAGGGCGGGTCAAATTCTCGCTGCCGGAGGCGCACACGGACTACATCTTCGCGGTCGCTGGCGAAGAGTTCGGCATGATCGCCTGCTTCTGCTTGGCGCTACTATATCTAGGGATTATAATCCGCGTCGCGCTACAGCTTCTTGATGAGGAGGACCCCTTCGTGTTCCTCGCCACCGCAGGGCTGGTGGCGGAATTCGGACTTCAGGCGTTCATCAACATGAGTGTCAACCTGTCGCTGCTGCCGTCCAAGGGCATGACGCTGCCGTTCATCAGCCACGGCGGCTCGTCCTTCATCGCCATGGCGTTCACCATGGGCATGGTGCTGGCGTTCACGCGCGGCAGCCGGGCGCTGCGCGCCTCGCCGTTCGCGCCGCGCAGTCTGGCGGGGCGCTGGCATGAGCCTGCACATCGTCATCGCCGCCGGCGGCACCGGCGGTCACATGATCCCCGGCCATGCGGTGGCGCTGGAACTGACTGCGCGCGGGCATGACGTGACCCTGGTGACCGACGACCGCGGGCTGGCATACCCCGGCCTGTTTCCAAACATGCCCAAGCATGTGATCGCATCCGCAAGCCCGAACCGCAGCGGTATCGGCGCGATGCTGCACACCGTGCGCTCGATCCTGGAGGGCAAGGCGGCGGCGCAGCGGCTCTATGCAAGCTACCGCCCCGCTGTCGTCGCCGGGTTCGGCGGCTATCCGGCGCTGCCTGCCATGTGGGGCGCTATCAGCGCCAAGGTGCCGACTTTGATCCACGAACAGAACGCCGTGCTCGGCCGCGCCAACCGCCTGCTGGCCGGCCGCGTCGACCGGATCGCGACGTCTTTCGCGCAGACCCAGCGCATGCCCGCCAAGGCGGAGCGCACTCTGGTGGTGACCGGCAATCCGGTGCGCCAGGAGTTCGTCGCCATGCGTGAGCTGCCGTTCCCGGCCTTCCACGACGACAGCGTGTTCCGCGTGCTGGTGATCGGCGGCAGCCAGGGCGCGCGCATCCTCTCGGATGTGGTGCCGGGCGCGCTCGATCTGCTGCCGGTCAGCCTGCTCCGCCGCCTGCAGGTGACGCAGCAATGCCGACCGGAAGATATCGAAGGCGTGCGCGCGACCTACGCCCGGCTGAACATCGCCGCCGATCTGGCGACCTACATGGAAGATATCCCGGAGCGCTTGAAGTGGGCGCACCTGGTGATTGCCCGCTCCGGCGCCTCGACCCTTGCCGAACTCACGGCCGCCGGCCGCCCGGCGATCCTGGTGCCGCTGCCGAGCGCGGTCGATGACCACCAGACCGCCAACTGCCGGGATATCGTGGCCGCCGGCGGCGCGCGCATGATCCGGCAGAGCGCGTTCACGCCGGTCGAGGTGGCCAAGCAGATCCAGAAGATCGCGCTGGAGCCGGGTGCGCTGGTCAATGCCGCGGCGCGCGCGCAGCCTCGGCATGCCGGATGCGGCGGCGCGGCTGGCGGACGAAATCGAGATGCTCGGCGGGCGTACCCCGACCCGGGCCGCGACAGGAGAGACACAAGCGTGAGCGAACAGGCGCTGGCCGGCGACATCGGCGTCATTCATTTCATCGGCATCGGCGGTATCGGCATGTCCGGCATCGCCGAGGTGATGCATAACCTGGGCTACCGGGTGCAGGGTTCGGACGTCGCCGAGAGCTATAACGTCGCGCGCCTGCGCGAGCGCGGCATTCCGGTTGCGATCGGCCACAAGGCGGAGAACCTGGGCGACGCCGCCGTGGTCGTGGTCTCGACCGCGATCAAGCCCGGCAACCCGGAAGTCGACCTGGCGCGCGAAAAGCTGATCCCCGTGGTGCGCCGCGCGGAAATGCTGGCCGAGCTGATGCGGCTGAAGTCGACGGTCGCCGTCGCCGGCACCCACGGCAAGACCACCACGACCTCGCTGGTCGCGGCCATCCTCGACAAGGCGGGGCTGGACCCGACGGTCATCAACGGTGGCATCATCAACGCCTACGGCACCAACGCCCGGCTTGGCGCCGGTGCGTGGATGGTGGTGGAAGCGGATGAGTCGGACGGCAGCTTCCTGCGCCTGCCGCCGACCATCGGCATTGTCACCAACATCGACCCCGAGCACCTGGACCACTACGGTGATTTCGATGCGGTGAAGGATGCGTTCGTCGAGTTCATCGCGCATGTGCCGTTCTACGGCGCGGCGGTGCTGTGCCTTGATCACCCGGAGGTGCAGGCGATCATCCCGCGCGTCACCGACCGCCGCATCGTCTCCTACGGGTTCAATGCCCAGGCCGACGTGCAGGCCCGCAACATCACGCCGGTGCCCGGCGGCAACCGCTTCACCGTACACCTGAAGGACCGCCGTACCGGGGCCTCGCGGCTCATCGAGGATGTGCTGCTGCCGATGCCGGGGCGTCATAACGTGCAGAACGCGCTGGCGGCGATTGCGGTCGCCCAGCAGCTCGGGGTGTCCGACGACGATCTGAAGGCGGCTTTCGCCGGGTTCGGCGGGGTCAAGCGGCGCTTCACCAAGGTCGGCGAAGTCGAAGGCGTGACCATCATCGACGACTACGGCCACCATCCGGTCGAAATCCGCGCCGTACTGGCCGCCGCGCAGGAAGGCCAAGGGCCGGGTGATCGCGGTCGTGCAGCCGCACCGCTATTCGCGCCTCTCTGACCTGTTCACCGAATTCTGCACCTGCTTCAACGACGCCGAAACCGTCGTGGTCGCGCCGGTCTATGCCGCGGGCGAAGCGCCGATCGACGGCGTCAGCCGCGACGCCCTGGTCGGCGGCCTGAAGGCCAGCGGCCACCGCCATGTGCTGGCGACCGACGGGCCGGAGCATCTGGCGGCCCTGCTCGCGCAGGAAGCGCAGCCGGACGACATGGTGATCTGCCTTGGCGCAGGCGACATCACCCGCTGGGCGGCCGGTCTTGCCGACGGCATCATGAAGGCGCGGGGCAAGGCATGATGCAGGCGCTGCCCATACAGAGATCCGTGCGCGGCGATCTGGAGCAGGGCGCGGCGCTGGATACCCTGGTGTGGTTCCGCACCGGCGGCCCTGCGGACTGGCTGTTCCGCCCGGCCGACCTCGCCGACCTGCAGGATTTTCTGGCGGCCCTGCCGGAGAACATGCCGGTGCTGCCGCTTGGCGTCGGCTCGAACCTGCTGGTGCGCGACGGTGGCGTGCCCGGTGTCGTGGTACGGCTCAGCAAGGCGTTTGCCGGGATCGAGCCGGTCGATCCGGTAACCCTGCGCTGCGGCGCGGCCGCCATGGGCATCACGGTGGCAAGTGCAGCCCGCGACGCCGGCATCGCCGGGCTTGAGTTCCTGCGCGGCATCCCCGGCACGGTCGGTGGCGCGGTGCGCATGAACGCCGGCGCGTATGGCCGAGAACTGGCTGATATCCTGGTGGAATGCACCGTGGTGTTCCGGGACGGCGACCGGCGCGTGCTGCCCGCGTCCGCGCTTCAGTACAGCTATCGCCATTCCGAGCTGCCGGACGATGCGATCGTGGTCGACGCGGTCTTGCGCGGCCGCTCCGGGGATCGTGCCGTGATCCAGACGGAGATGGACCGCATCGCCGCCGAGCGCGAGGCCAGCCAGCCGCTGCGCACCCGCACCGGCGGCTCGACCTTCAAGAACCCACCCGGCGCAAAGGCCTGGGAGCTGATCGACCGCGCCGGCTGTCGCGGGCTGACGATCGGCGGCGCGCAGGTGAGCGAAGCACTGCAACTTCCTGCTGAACCTGGGGAGGCGACCAGCGCCGACATCGAAAGCCTGGGCGAGACGGTGCGCACCCGGGTCAAGGCCGCGACCGGTGTCGACCTGCAGTGGGAGATCCAGCGGGTCGGCCGGTCCGCAGACATAGCGGCGCTCCCGCTCCATGTGGTGGTGCTCATGGGCGGCTGGTCAAGCGAGCGCGCGGTCTCCCTGAAATCGGGTGCCGGGATCGCGGCCGCACTTGAGCGGCTGGGCCACCGGGTGACGCCGCTCGACATGGGCCGGGACGTTGCGGAAAAACTGGCAGCCCTGAAGCCGGACGTGGTGTTCAATGCGCTGCACGGCGCACCCGGCGAGGATGGATCGGTGCAGGGTCTGCTCGAGCTGATGGGCATACCCTACACCCATTCCGGGGTTACCGCGTCTGCGGTCGCCATCGACAAGCAGATGACCAAGGCGGTGCTGCGCGCGGCCGGCATCCGCATGCCGGAGGGGCGCATCGTGCGCTCGGACACGCTGTTCGCTGCCGATCCGCTGCCGCGCCTATGTGCTGAAGCCCAATGCCGAAGGTTCGAGCGTCGGCGTGGCGATCATCACCGAGGGCTCCAACGCCGGAAACCCGATCCGCCGCGACGCCGCCGGGCCCTGGAACGACTTCGCCGAACTGCTTGCCGAACCGTTCATTCCGGGGCGGGAGTTGACCGTCACCGTGCTCGACGGCCAGGCGCTCGCGGTGACCGAACTGGCGCCGAAGAGCGGCTTCTACGACTATGACGCCAAATACACCGATGGCCTCACCGAGCACCGTGTGCCGGCACCGATCCACCGGCAAGCCTATGCCGAGGCCCTGGCGATGGCCGAGGCCGCGCACCGGGCGCTTGGCTGCGCGGGCGTCACCCGATCCGACTTCCGCTATGACGACACCGCCGGCGAACCGGGCGTGCTGTACCTGCTGGAGGTCAACACCCAGCCGGGCATGACGCCGCTGTCGCTGGCGCCGGAGCAGGCCGCGCACTGCGGCATGCACTTCGACGATCTGGTGGCGCGCATCCTCGCCTGCGCACGGGTGGGGGCGCTGGCATGAGCCGGGCACGCGGACAGACGCGGCGGGGCGCAGTGCGGCGGGCCAAGCGCCAGCCGGACGTGCGGCTGCCGGCGCTCAGCCGGCCGAAGAAGCGCGCCTGGTTCGTCGGCGCGCTGGCGGCCGGCGGGATCGCGCTTGGCGCGGCGGTCATCCTCGGCGATGTGCCGGGCATGGCCTGGCGCGGCATCTCGCAGTCGGTGGCGCGCGTGGGGCTGGTCGCCGAGCAGGTGGAGATCGTCGGCGCGACGCACACCCGCCGCATCGATGTCCATCAGGCGGTGCTTCCCGCCGGGTCCAACTCCATGCTCGACATCGATCTGGAGGCCGCGCGCAAGCGGGTTGCGGCGCTGCCCTGGGTTGCGGATGTCTCGATCCAGCGGGCGCTGCCGAACCGGCTGATCGTCACCCTGCAGGAGCGCGCGCCGTTCGCCATCTGGCGCACCGGCAACAGCGCCGTGCTGGTCGACGCCAAGGGCACGGTCCTGACCGCGACCGACCTCATTCCGTTCGCCGGGCTGCCGATCCTCGTCGGCGCTGGCGCGGCGACCGAGGCGGCACGGTTGTGGCCGGTACTGGCGACCCAGCCGCAACTCCATGCGCGCGTCACCGGAGCGGCCTGGATCGGCCGCCGCCGCTGGGACATCCGCTTCGACAGCGGCGAAATCCTGGCGCTGCCCGAAGGCTATGACAACGCCCAGGGCGCGCTGGCCCGTTTCGCCCGCATGGAGAGTGGGACCGGCCTGCTCGACCGCGGGTTCGCGCGCTTCGACATGCGGATCGGCGACCGTCTTGTGGTGCGGCGCGCCAGCGACAAGCCCGATCTGGAGGCCAAGACGCCTTCCTCGACGCCGCAATCCGGCTTGACCCCAAAATTCATCAAAGAGGTGGCCATATGATCGTCTCCCCTGCGTCCCGGCGGCCGCGCCAGCGCGCGGCGAACGGGTGGTGGCGGCGCTGGACGTCGGCTCGTCCAAAGTCGCCTGCATCATCGCCCGGCTGAAGCCCGGCGCCCGACCCGAGGTCCTTGGCGTCGGCCACAAGCTGTGCGTCGGCGTGCGTCAGGGGACGGTGGCGCAGATGACCGCGACCGAACAGTCGATCGGCGCCGTGGTCGAACAGGCCGAACGCGCAGCCGAAGCACAGGTGCAGTCGGTCTATGTGAACTTCGCCTGCCCCGACCTTGGCGCGCAGCCGCTGGAGGCGACCCTGGAGCTTGGCGGCTATCCGGTCGAGCCGTCCGACCTCGAGCAGTTGCACGACCTCGCCTGCGCGCGCGCGGCTGACGACGCCTCGGTTCTGCATGCGCTGCCGGCCTTCTACTGCATCGACGGCAAGACCGTGGTGCAGGACCCGCGTCACTTTCATGCCCGCTCGGTTGGCGTCAGCGCGCTGGCGCTGCACTGCGAGACCGCGCCGCTGCGCAACCTCGATACCAGCATCCGCCGCGCGCACCTGGATGTGAGCGCCGTGGTCGCCGGCCCGGTTGCGACCGGCATGGGCTGCCTGCTCGACGAGGAACGCGACGCCGGCGTGGCGCTGATCGAAATGGGCGCAGGCCTGACCACCGTTTCCGTCTATGCGCGCGGCGCGCTGGTCGGGGTGGAAGTGCTGCCGGCCGGCGGCTTCGATGTGGTGAACGAACTGGCGGTCAGGCTCAACACCAAGCGCCTGCACGCGGAGCGTCTGCTGTGTCTTCACGGCGCGGTGGTCGCAACGCATGCCGACAGCCGCAACATGCTGGCGATCGGCCCGCGCCAGGCTGGCGACGACCGCAGCATGGCGCACCTCTCGCGGCTGGAGCTGACGCAGCTGATCCGCCAGCCCGTGCTGCGCCTGTTCGAGCAGGCGGATGCAGCGCTGGAGCGGCTGGGCTTCTGGCGCTCCGGCGGGCGGCAACTGGTGCTGACGGGCGGCCTGGCCCAACTGCAGGGGCTGGAGCCGTTCGCCGCCAATATCTTTCAGCGCGACCCGCGTGCCGCCGCCACGCGCCGTGCTGGTCTGCTCGTCCGAGTCGGGGCACCGGTCGGCCTCGACGGGCTGCCGCCGGCGCTCTCCGGACCCGCCTTTGCGACCCTGGCGGGCCTGGTGCGGTTCGCCAGTCGGCCGCCTGTGGACATCTGGCGGGAACGTCCCGCGAACATGCGGGTCGCAGCACAGGGGTCCTGGGGCAAGATGCTCAGCATATTGAGGGCGAGGCTCTAATTTTCTCTACATATCGTGGTGGAAGCGGTTGTCGCACCGTCTGCGGCAGTGTACAAATCCTCAGGAGACTGGCGACCATGGGAATTGAACTGATGAATCCTCCACTCACCGAACTGGCACCCCGGATCACCGTCATCGGCGTCGGCGGCGCTGGTGGCAATGCGGTCAACAACATGATCCGCGCCGGGCTGACCGGCGTGGATTTCCTGGTCGCGAACACCGATGCGCAGGCGCTCTCGTTCAGTGAGACCGAGAAGCGCATCCAGCTCGGCCTCAAGATCACGCAGGGGCTCGGTGCAGGCGCCAGGCCGGAGATCGGCCGCGCAGCCGCCGAGGAGACCCTGAACCAGATCGAGGAAGTGCTGGATGGCGCGCACATGTGCTTCATCGCCGCCGGCATGGGCGGCGGCACCGGCACCGGCGCGGCGCCGGTTCTGGCGCGGGCGGCGCGCGAAAGGGCATCCTGACTGTCGGCGTCGTCACCAAGCCGTTCATGTTCGAAGGCCAGCGTCGCATGCGCCTGGCCGATGAAGGCATCGCCGAACTGCAGAAGTACGTCGATACGCTCATCATCATCCCGAACCAGAACCTGTTCCGGGTTGCCGGGCCGCAGACCACCTTCAAGCAGGCGTTCGTGATGGCCGACGACGTGCTGCTCGCCGGCGTGCGCGGCATCACCGACCTGATGATCATGCCTGGCCTCATCAACCTCGACTTCGCCGACATCCGCACCGTGATGTCGGAGATGGGCAAGGCGATGATGGGCACCGGCGAAGCCTCGGGCGAGAACCGCGCCATTGAGGCCGCGCAGGCGGCGATCGCCAACCCGCTGCTCGACGAAGTGTCGATGCGTGGTGCCAAGGGCGTCATCATCAACATCACCGGCGGCGACGACCTCGGCCTGTTTGAGGTCGATGAAGCGGCGAACCACATCCGCGAGATGGTCGATGCCGATGCGCACATCATCGTGGGCTCGGCGTTCAGCCCGGACCTGAACGGCGTCATGCGCGTGTCGGTGGTCGCAACCGGCATCGACGCTGCACCCGCCAAGGCGGAAGCCCCGATGCGCCCGACGGCGACGCCGGCACGCCCAGTGCCCGGTTTTTCCGCGCCCGGCTCGCTGAGCGGCGCGCGTGTCACCGATCCGCACGCCGGCACCGGAGCCGGTGCAGCCGCCAGTCCTCCTGGAGGAAGCAATCGTCGAGCCGCAGCCGGTGATCGCCGAGACCGTGGACGAAGAACTGACGCTCGACCGTGCGCAGGCGCTCTCCGACGAACCGGCAGCGAATGCGTTCGAGCCGGTTGTGGTGCCGCCGCAGCCCGCAATCGATGCCGAAGAGCGTCGCTATCCGCCGGAGCGCAGCCGCGCTGCCCAGCGCCACGAACCGCGTGCACCGACTCTGTTCGAGCGCATGATGGGCATCCGCCCGAGCGGCAGTGGTGCCCAGGAACCATTGCTCGACGAGACGCCGCCGCCGGTGCGCGCCAGCCAGGAAGAAGAGGACGACTCGCTGGAAATCCCGCGCTTCTTCCGCCGCCAGGCCAATTAGGGCGCGATGGCATTGGGCTGATCCGTCGGCCCAATGCTGATCGTCGGGCCAGTATAGCCACACTTTGTAAAACCCGCCGCTCCCCTTGAGTTTAACAGCCGGGGTGGGCGGCGAGGTTCTGCCTGCGCTCTCGACGTGCGGCATTTCAAACGGACCCACGCCTGGCCGCTGGCATTGCCGACCGTCTTTGGGAAATTGCCGGACATCATGACGCTCATTGAAGCCGGAGAAGCAAATCAGTCCCGCAAGCGTTGACCTTGCAAAAATGCGACTTGTAATCCTACACCGCTTGCGCTTGGCGGAAATTCCCGTAGAAAATAATAACGAAATTTCGTGAGATGTTTTGGTAGGATTAACTGGCGCGCTGGTAGTACGAATTTTCCAAAGGGAAAAGCCTGTGACACACGCTCAACGCAACGCAAAAATCCTTGATGCCATAGCCAAGGAAACCGCGCGCGCGACCGAGTCGCAGAAAATTGCTCGCGATACGCTAATTTCTGAAGGCATCTACACGAAAAGGGTAAACTCCGCGTGAAGTTTGGCGGCGGGAAATCTAAAGCAGCTGCTTGAGCCGTCTCGCGACATCATTTGTTCTCGGCTATCACGGGTGCGACAGGGTTATCGCTGAAAAAGCCGTGAATAATGGCGCGAAAATTCTTAATAGCGACGAGGATTACGATTGGCTTGGGCCGGGCGCGTATTTTTGGGAATCTGACCCATTTCGCGCTATGGAATGGGCTAAAGAAAAGCGGGGCGGGGAGACTATAAGCATCCCGCCGTAATTGGCGCCGTTATTGACCTGCGCAATTGCCTTGACCTTGTCGCACGCGAGAATGTTGAACTGCTGCGCGCTGCGCATAAGTCATTTTGAGCGTGCAGAAAAGGCGAAATTACCAGTCCCCAAAATCGAAGCCCGAGAGGGATGAAGGACAAAGATCGTGTACTACGTTTTTGGACTGCGCGGTGATCAGGCACTTGCACACGATCATGGAAACTCGTTCGAAAACTGACGACAGCATTGTCCCATTTGACACTGTCCGGGGATGTTTGTTGAGGGCGGTAAAGTTTACCCTGGAAGTGGTTTTCACCAAAAAGCCATGTTCAAGTTGCGGTCAAGAATCCTAACTGTATTCGAGGCATATTCTTTCCGCTGTGGGATAACTGATAGCCGTGCTCGTAAATCCCGGCTGACTCTAAATCCCCACTCCAAATTCAAACTGACCTGCTGCACATTTCCCATTTCGGATTGACGAGGGCATTTCGCACCCTACATCTCGCCTGATCCGGGCCCCTCTGGCGCAGGCGCTTGCCTGCGTGATGTCGGATCGCGTGTCGAAACAGCGCGCGGTCACGGCGCGCGAACCGGGGTGTCTTCATGGAATTCTTCACCTTGGCATTTCTTGGCTGGCCCATCTGGTTGTGGCTGGCCTTCATAGGCGTGGTCATTACCTTGCTGGTCATCGACCTTGGCGTGCTCAATCGTCACGACCACCAGATCGGCGTGGCGGAGTCGCTTCGGCTATCCGCATTCTACATTGCGATGGGTCTTGCCTTTGCCGGCGTCATCTATCTGCTCTACCGGCAGACCGCGCCGACTGACGGGCTCGACCCGCAGTTGATGATCGCAGACGATGCCACCCGCGCCTGGCGGGCGACGCAGCTCTATCTCACGGGTTTCATCGTCGAGAAGACGCTGGCGCTGGATAATGTTTTCGTCATTTCGCTGATCTTCGCAGCTCTGGCCATTCCGCAACAGTATCAGCACCGGGTTCTGGTGTGGGGCATCATCGGGGTCATCGTGCTGCGGGCCTTGATGATCGGGCTGGGGGCGACGCTGGTCGCACACGTAAGCTGGATTCTGTATGTCTTCGCGTTGTTCCTGATCTGGACCGGCATCTCGATGCTGCGCAAGGATCACGCGCCCGACATGGCCAACAACCGCCTCCTTGGCTTCCTCAAGCGGCGCATGCGGGTTGTGCCGACCCTGAGCGGAAACCGCTTCTTCGTGCGCCGGCCCGACGCGAAGACGGGCAGGCCCGTCCGCCATGCCACGCCGCTCATGGTTGCGCTGATCATGGTGGAAATCGCCGACCTGGTGTTTGCCGTCGACTCCGTCCCGGCGATCTTCGCCATCACCGCGGACCCGTTCATCGTCTACACCTCGAACATTTTCGCGATACTTGGCTTGCGCGCGCTGTATTTCGCGCTGGCGGCGATGGTGCACCGCTTCCACTATCTGAAATATGCGTTGTCGGCGACCCTGGTGTTCATCGGCGCCAAGATCTTCCTCGGCGACCTGTTCCCCGGCGGGAAGTTCCCGGCTGAATGGTCGCTCGGGATTACCCTGGCGCTCATTTGCGCCGGCATCGGGTACTCGCTGTGGAAAACACGCGGCGGCTCAGAGGCCGGCGACCCGCGCGAGGTGCGCAGCTAAGGCAGCGCTGTTGCGCGCCCAGGTGAAGCGCTGGGCGGCCAGCGCAGTCTGCGCGCGCGGTGGCGGGGCCGCCAACAGCGCCCGGGCGGCGTCGGCGATGGCGTCCGGCGTGCGCGTGGCCAGCACGCGCCCGGCCGCCGGCCGGTCCACGACCTCGCGCGCTCCGCCGACGTCGGTCACGACGATCGGGGTGCCGCAGGCCAGCGCTTCGACCCAGGCGTTGGCCAGCCCCTCGCGCTCGGACGCCAGCACCATGGCGTCGCCGGCGGCCAGCAGCTTCGGGATGTCGGCATGCGCGACATGGCCGAGCAGCCGCACCCGATCCGCCACGCCCAGCCGCGCGGCCAGCGCCTGCAGGGTTGCGCGTTCCGGCCCGTCGCCGGCAATGGCAAGCGTTACGCCGGGCAGGCGCGCCAGTGCGTCGATGGTCAACGCATGGCCCTTCAGCGGCACCAGCGCGCCGACCGAGACCAGCAGCGGCCCTTCCGGCAGCCCGAGCGCCGCACGCGCCGCCGGGCGCTCGATCGGCTGGAAGCGGCTCAGGTCGACGCCGGTGTAGTGGACGGCGATCCTGTCCTCCGGCAGGCCAAGCGCCGCCATGTCGCGCTTGAGCGCCGCCGAGACCGCCAGCAGCCCGCCGGCATGCCGTCCGGCCTCCAGGATCATGCGGCGGGCAGCCGGCTGGCGCCCCACAGATGGATGTCCGATCCGCGCGCCTTGATCGAGACCGGAACCCCGAACGCGGCGCCAAGCCGTGTGGCGGCCACGCCGCAGGGAAAGAAGAACTCGGCGTCGATCACATCGAAGGCGAACGTGGCGCGCAGCCCGGCCAGCACCGGCCGGCAGGCGTGGACGATGGCGGCTGGGTTCAGTCGCCAGCCGATGCCGGGCAGCAGCGGGAAGGGCACGTGATGCACGGTCACGCCGTCGCGCTCGGCCACGCGGGGTAGGCTGGCGAGCGCACGGTAGCGGGCGAAGGCGGGCAACGCGCGCAACAGCGCGGGCGGCACGCCGACCGGGTTGACCACCTGCACCGCCGCAAGGCCGGAGCGCGCCAGTTCCGCTGTCTGCCGGCCGACGAACACACCCCAGTCCGGGCGAGCGGCGTTCGGGTAGAGCGTGGAGAAGGTCAGGACGTTCAGCATCAGCCGGCGCGTTGAAAGATCGTGGCGAACGGACCTTGGCGGCCCTCGGTCGCTCCGCTAAACAAGGCCGCATGACAGACATCAAGCAAATTCGCAGCGGCATCCTCTGCGTTCTGGCGGCGACCCTTCTGGCCTCGTGCGGCAGCAAGAAAGAAACCTACATCGCCCGCGACGTCGAGACGCTGTACAACCTTGCCGCCGACCAGATCGGCAAGGGCGACTATGAGCTTGCGGCGGCATTCTTCGACGAGGTCGAGCGCCAGCACCCTATTCGATCTGGGCGCGGCGCGCGCAGCTGATGTCGTCCTACGCGGCCTACAAGGCACACAAGTACAACGAGGCGATCCTCGCCGCGCAGCGCTTCCTCAGCCTGCACCCCGGCAACCGCGACGCCGACTACGCTTATTACCTGATCGGCCTGTGCTACTATGAGCGCATCGTCGATGTGAAGCGGGACCAGAAGATTACCGATCAGGCGCTGAGCAGCTTCACCGAGCTGGTGCGCCGCTACCCGGATTCGCGCTACGCCAACGATGCCCGCCTGAAGATCGACCTCACCCGTGACCAGTTGGCGGGCAAGGAGATGGCGGTCGGCCGCTGGTATCAGCTGCGTCACGAATATCTGGCCGCGTCCAAGCGCTTCAAGGCCGTCATCGATAATTATGAAACCACCAGCCATGTGCCGGAGGCCATGCACCGGCTGGTCGAGACCTATCTGCGGCTTGGTCTGCGCGAGGAGGCGCGCCGCGTTGGCGCTGTGCTCGGCTACAACTACCCCGGCAACCGCTGGTACCGGCGCACCTACGCCCTGCTGGAAAATGTTGGCCCCGAGCAGGTCCTGCCGCTGGAAAAGCCCGAGCCCGCCGAGAAGCCCGCGGCAAAGCCGGAAGACAAGCCAGGCGACAAGGACGCGCAGAAGGCCGCCACGCCGTAAGCCATGCTCACGCGCCTCACCATCCGCGACATCGTCCTGATCGAGGCGCTGACGGTGGAGTTCGCGCCCGGGCTGTGCGTGCTGACCGGCGAAACCGGGGCCGGCAAATCGATCCTGCTGGACGCGCTCGGCCTGACACTCGGCGACCGCGCGGACGCCGGGCTGGTGCGTGCCGGGGTCGCTCAGGGCAGTGCCAGCGCCAGCTTCGAGGTGCCGCCCGGCCATGCGGCGCGCGCCCTCCTGCGCGACAGCGGCCTTGACGACCAGGACGAGCTGATCATCCGCCGCGTGGTGAAGGCAGATGGCGGCAGCCGCGCGTTCGTCAACGATCAGCCGGTCAGCGCCGCCCTGCTGCGGGACCTGGGCGGCCTGCTGGTCGAGGTTCACGGCCAGCACGATGAGCGCGGCCTGCTGAACCCGCGCGGTCACCGGACGCTGCTCGACCGTTTCGCCCGGCTGGACACGGCCGAGGTTGCGCGCCTGCATCGGGACTGGGCGCTGGCCACGCAGGCGCTCGTCGATGCCGAGGCGGCGCTTGCCGCCGACGCCCGCGACCGGGAATGGCTGGACCATGCCGTCGACGAGCTGACGCGTCTCAAGCCGCTGCCGGGCGAGGAGACCGCGCTTGCCGATGCGCGCCAGGCCATGCTGAAGGGCGAGCGGCTGGCCGGCGATCTGGCCCTCGTCACAGAACATCTGTCCGATACGGCCCACGGCGGCCTGCCGGCATTGCGGCAGGCGGCGCGCAGGCTGGAACGGCTGGCGACCGAGGCGCCGGACCTGGCGGCCGCCCTGCAGGCGCTCGACGCCGCGATCGATGCCGGCACGCGCGCCGAGGATATGGTGCAGGCTGTCGTCCGCACCCTGACCTACGATCCCGCCACCCTGGAGGCGACCGAAGCGCGGCTGTTCGACCTGCGCGGGATGGCGCGCAAGCACAAGGTGGCGGTCGACGATCTGGCGGCGCTGGCGGACCAGCTTGCCGCGCGCCGGGCGGCGCTGACCGAGGGCGAGGCGGGCCTGGCAGCGCTGGCGCGCGCGCGTGATGCCGCACGCATGGCCTTCGAGGCGGCGGCGGCGGCGCTTTCGCAGGCCAGGCAGGCAGCGGCCGGCGCACTCGACCGGGCGGTGATGGCGGAGCTCGCGCCGCTCAAACTGGAAGCCGCGCGTTTTGCGACCGTCGTTGAAACGCTGCCGCCGGCGCAGTGGGGTGCCGAAGGCGCGGACCGGGTCGAATTCACCATCGCCACCAATCCGGGTGCGTCCGCCGGGCCGCTGATCAAGGTGGCGTCCGGCGGCGAGCTTTCCCGCTTCATTCTGGCGCTGAAGGTCGCGCTGGCTGCGGAAGGAGCGGCCACGACCCTGATTTTCGACGAGATCGATCGCGGCGTCGGCGGCGCGGTTGCGGCGGCCATCGGCGAGCGTCTGGCACGGCTTGGCCAGTCCGCGCAGGTGCTGGTGGTGACCCACTCGCCGCAGGTCGCGGCGCGGGGCAACGCCCAGTGGCGGATCACGAAAACCACCGAGGCGGAGAGCGTGCGCACCTCGGTTGCCGCGCTGGATGCCGTCGCGCGGCGCGAGGAGATCGCCCGCATGCTCTCCGGCGATGCCGTGACGCCGGAGGCGCGTGCGCAGGCCGAGCGGTTGCTGGAAGGAGTCCTGTAATGGCCGATCGGCTGATGGTGCGCGCCAAAGCCGTGGAGGCGCTGAGTGAGGACGAGGCACGCCTGGAACTCGGCTGGCTGGCGGCGGAGATCGCCCGGCACGCCGATGCCTATTATCAGGACGATGCGCCGCTGGTCGACGATGCGACCTACGATGCGCTGGTGCAGCGCAATGATGCGCTGGAGGCCCGCTGGCCGGCGCTGAAGCGCGCGGACAGCCCCTCGGGGCAGGTCGGCGCGGCACCCGCTGTCCGGTTCGCCAAGCTGGCGCACGCAGCACCCATGCTCAGCCTCGACAATGCCTTCAGCACGGACGATGTCGCCGAGTTTCTGGCGCGGATCCGCCGGTTTCTGTCGCTCGGCGACGATGTGGAGCTTGCGCTGACCGCCGAGCCGAAGATCGATGGCCTGTCGCTCAACCTGCGCTACGAGGACGGCTTGCTGATCCAGGCGGCGACGCGTGGCGATGGCGAGGTCGGCGAGGATGTGACCGCCAACGTGCGCACCGTGGCCGATATTCCGGAGCGGCTGGCCGGCGACCCGCCAGCGCTGATCGAGGTGCGCGGCGAGGTCTATCTCGGCCGCGCCGATTTTGCCGCCCTGAACGCGGCGCAGGCGGCCAGCGGCGGCAAGACGTTCGCCAACCCGCGCAACGCCGCCGCCGGCGCGCTGCGCCAGCTTGATCCCGCAATCACCGCCAGCCGGCCACTGCGCTTCTTCGCCTATGGCTGGGGCGCGACCGCGTCGCTGCCTGCCGATAGCCAGACCGGCATGCTGGCGGCGTTCCGCGCCTATGGTCTGCCGGTCAATCTGCGTCATGCGCTGTGCCGGTCCCTGGATGAACTGATGGCCTTCTACAGCGCGCTGGAGGCCGACCGCGCCAGCCTCGACTACGATATCGATGGCGTCGTCTACAAGGTCGACCGGCTGGACTGGCGTGCCCGGCGGCGAACTGGCGCGCAGTCCGCGCTGGGCGATCGCGCACAAGTTCGCCGCCGAGAAGGCGCTGACCCGGTTGCTGGCGATCGAAGTTCAGGTGGGGCGCACCGGCGTGCTGACCCCGGTCGCCAAGCTGGAGCCGGTGACCGTGGGCGGCGTGGTGGTCTCGAACGCGACCCTGCACAACGAGGATGAGATCGCCCGCAAGGATGTGCGCATCGGCGATCTGGTGCGCATCCAGCGCGCGGGTGACGTCATCCCGCAGGTCATCGAAGTCGTCGATGACGGCGAACGGGCGGGCCGACCCGCCTTTGCCTTTCCGCACGCGTGCCCGAGGTGCAAAAGCTCTGCGGTGCGCGAGCCCGGCGAGGCGGCGCGCCGCTGCACCGGCGGCCTTGTCTGCCCGGCCCAGCGCATCGAGCGGCTGCGCCGCTTCGTCAGCCGCGCCGCGCTCGACATCGACGGCATGGGCGAGAAGCAGGTGGAAGAATTCGTCGGGCTGGAGTGGGTGGCGACGCCCGCCGATCTGTTCCGGCTGGCGGCGCACCGGGAGGCCTTGCTGCAGCGCAAGGGCTGGAAGCAGAAGTCGGTCGACAATCTGCTGGCGGCGATCGAGGCGCGGCGCAGCGTGCCGTTCGACCGCTTCCTCTATGCGCTCGGCATCCGCCATGTCGGCGAGGTGACGGCGCGCGATCTGGCCCGGCGCTACGGCGATTTCGATGCTTTTCGGACGGCGATGCAGGCGGCGCAGGACCCGGCGTCCGCCGAGCTTGCCGAACTGCAGGCGATCGACGGCATCGGCCCCAAGGTGGCTGCAGCCTTGGTCGCGTTCTTCGGTGAGCCGAACGACGTGAAGATCGTCGACGATCTTCTGGGCGAACTCGACGTTGCACCTCTGGTCTGGGAGGTGAAGGCGTCGGCGATTGCCGGCAAGACGCTGGTGTTCACGGGCACGCTCGAGCAGATGAGCCGGGACGAAGCCAAGGCGCGCGCGGAAAGTCTGGGCGCCAAGGTGTCAGGCTCGATTTCCGCCAAGACCGACCTCGTGGTGGCCGGGCCGGGCGCTGGCTCGAAGCTCAAGAAAGCGCAGGAGCTTGGGGTTGCGGTGATCGACGAGGCTGGCTGGCTGGCGCTGCTGGGGAAGGGTAGAGCCTGCCCTGTTTCAGTTTGAAAAATCCGCTCGTGGTGCGCTCGGACAGAAGCACCAGCCGTTCACCCCTTCGTCAAGCTCAGGGTGTGCGGCGTGATTTCAAACTGAGACACGATCCGATCTGGTCTGGCAGGCCGTTGAAAAGTGGTTTCTTGGACTCCAAACCTAGCCGTCACCCCGGCGCAGGCCGGGGTCCATGACGAACGCCTTGTATTCGTTGTGTATATGGGCACCCATGGATTCGGCTTCGCCGGAATGACGAAATGCAACTTTATTTTCCCACTTTCTCATCAGCCGCTAGCCCGGCAGGGTCAGGAACCAGAGCCGGCCGGGGCGGTCGCCGAGTGCCGCCTCGAAGGCGGCGCGCGTGCTGGCCTGGAGCGCAGGCGAGACCGGATTGCGGCTGGCGAAGCGCATGTCCAGCCTGCGGCCGCAGGGCCTGACAGCCGGCTCTCGCCGAGGCCGGGGAAGATGATGTCGACATGGAAGGCAGCACCTGACTCCGCGCCATCCTGGCCGTCATCCTGATTGTCGTCGCGTGGCAAAGGCGGCTGGAACCACAAGACAGCCTGGATCGGCGGGGCCTGCGGGGTGGGCGGCTGCAGGACGATCAGCAGGCGCGGCGCCTCGGCTGCGGGAGCGTCCACGCCCGCTAGACGTGCAAGCGGCGACAGGTCCGGCGCGCGGCTGACCGGCTCCAGCGCCTCGATCTGGAAGCCCTGGCGGCTCAGCGCCTTGAACAGGAACGCAACCGTCGCGGCGACCGGGGTACGGGCAACCCCGTCCGGGCTTGGGGTACGATGGCTTGCGGCGGCGGTGCCGGTGCCGCCGTGTCCGCCGGGCCGGTGTGCAACAGCAGCAGGCGCGCCGGCGGTGCATCGGCCGGCAGGTCCGGGGCGACACCAGCACATATTCCTGCCCGCCCGCGACGATCCGCAGCGTCGCCACGGGTGCAGCCTCCGGGCGCGCCGGCTGGGTTGCGGCGTGCGCTGGCGCGTGCAGCCGGGCGGCATCCTGTGACGCGCCCTCCGCCCTGGTTTCGGCGATCAGCAGCCGGCCCGCTTTGACCAGCCGCCCGAGCGGCGAGTCCGGCGTCGGCGCGCGCAGCAGACTGTGTGCAGCGGCGGGTTCGGCGGCGACCACGGACACATGCCCCACAGGCCGCCCCTCTGCTGTGGAGAGGATGAGGGTCGGCGCCTTCAGCCAGGGATCGGGCGAAAACGCGGATGCGGGGGCAATGACAGCGCTCACCGGGCTGGCGACCGCGTACGCAGCGGGGGCAGGGCCAGGCGCTGGCAGTAGACCTGTCGCTGCTGGTGCCGGGTTCTGCCGTGGCGGGTTTGGCGCAAGGGGTGCGCTTGGCGGCACCGTCTTCGGGGCGACTTCGGCCTGGGGTGGCGGCACGGCTGCGGGTTGCGACGCCTGCGCGGCCCGGTGTTCCGAGGAGTGCGGCGCTGGTTGTCGCGGATATTCGGGCACCGGTGCGTGCACGATGCGGCTGCCGGCCTCGGGCAGTGGCGGTACCGATGTGGCGGGTCCGCCAGGCAGTGGCGGCGCAGCCGGGCGCAGCGCCTGCAGGACGGGCGAGGGCCTCGGCTGAGACGCGGGCGGCAGGGCGGCAGCAAGAGTCGGTGCGCCGGGGGTCGGTAATGTCGGTGCGCCGGGGTTTGGTAGTGTCGGTGCGCCGGGCGGGATCAGGCCGGCCCGCAGCGCACCCTGTGTCGGGGCGAGCAGCGCCGTGCCGGCCAGTTCCGTCGGGATGGCAAGGGCTGCCTTTGCGGCTTCGGGCAGGGTATCGAGCGCGATCCTGAGCAGCGGTGCGGCAGGCGGCGATACGCCCGGCGCAGGCTGTGGCGTCGCCTGCGGCAGGCGCACGAGTGTCAGGCGCACGGTCTGCGGCGGGTCCAGGGTTGGCCGTCGCGGGCGACCAGCAGGCCGGTCAGATCGCTGCCGTCGACGCTCGGCGTGACCCGGGTCAGCAGGATTTCAACACTGCCACGTGCCGGCAAAGCGCGCACGGGATCGACCGCGAAATCGCCGCTGGGCGTGCGCAGCAGCGGGCGACCTTCCTCCTGCTGGCGCAACACCTCGCCGAGGATAGCCTGCCCGATGACCAGATTGGCCAGGCGGCTCGCCAGCCGGATCGCGGGGTCGGCGTGCGGCTGTTCCGGCTCGGCAGGCGGAGTGGCGGGCCGGGCCTCCGGCGCATCGGGTGCAGTGGCGTCCCGGCCATAGGCGGCGGCCGGCGGCGGCTTTGCGATGCTGCCGGTCTCGCTCACGCCGGGCGCAACGCGCGCGCCAGCGCCGTCACGTCATGGGCGGCCGGGCATTCCGGCGAGCGGGTGAGCAGCGCGGTCTGGGCGCGGATCGCGTCCCGCACCTTCGGGTCGCGGTGCACCATGCCGGCGAGCG
The DNA here is from genome assembly GCF_005144965.1 of Hankyongella ginsenosidimutans. Classification (GTDB taxonomy): domain Bacteria; phylum Pseudomonadota; class Alphaproteobacteria; order Sphingomonadales; family Sphingomonadaceae; genus Hankyongella; species Hankyongella ginsenosidimutans. The sequence continues at coordinate 484,280 of NZ_CP039704.1, read as the reverse complement.
GCGGGGTGAATTTCAGGAAGCTGGCGCAGGCCTTGGCCAGGGTCTGGTACGTCTGCTCGCCCTCGCGGCGGCTGGCGACACCGTTGATCGCGAGGCGGATATCGGCGGCCGGGTCGCGCAGGCGGCGCACCTTGATGAACGCATAGGCGTCGGTGATCGCGGTCGGCTCCGGTGTCACCACGACGAGACAGGTGCCGCCGTGGTTGGCGAGTATCGCCACCGGCTGGTCGATGCCTGCGCCGAGATCGAGGATCACGTCATCGTACTTGGCGGCGGCCTGCACCAGCGCCTGGCGCACGCCGAGGATTGCGTCCTTGCCCAGCCCGGCCAGCGAACCGGAGCCCGAGCGCCCGGCGAGAATATCAAAATGCACCGGCTGTGCGGCGTCGATGTCGAACGGCGTCACGGCGTCGACCAGCGCCGTCGAACCCGAGAGCACGTCGCCCAGGTCCCTGGTCGGCATCAGGCCGAGCTGGATGTCGACGTTGGCGAGGCCGAGGTCGCCATCGAACAGCAGGACCTTGCGGCCGCGCAGGGCCAGCGCGTGCGCCAGGGTGATCGCAAGCCAGGTCTTGCCGACGCCGCCCTTGCCGGAGGCGACGGTGAGCAGCCGCTTTTCCAGCGGCGCGGGCGTGGGGTGCAGGGCGAGCGCGGTCATGGGTTGGCCTTCGCGGTTGGGCGCTGGGAGTCCGCCAGCGCACGGGCGATATGGTTGGGGTCTGGCTTGTCGAGCATCAGGCGGGCGAGCGCGAGCGGGTTGCCGGCTCCACAGGGTCGCTGAGGAAGGGGCTGGCGCTGAACCCTGCCAGCGCGATGCGGCTCTTGATCGGCGCGGTCAGCAGCGCGCCCAGCCGCCGCGCCGCGTCCAGCCGGGTGGCGACCATGCTGCGCGTGCCGAGCGAGGCGAAGATGTCCGCCATCTCCGCAGCCTCCAGCGCGTCTGCACCGGCCGCCAGCACCCAGACCGGTTCGGCGCGCACACGCTTGATGGCGTGCGCCAGCGTCTCCAGGTCGCCGAGTGCGTATGGGTTGAGGCCGGCGGTGTCGATGATCGTCTGGCCGTCGAACGCCTGGCGGCACAGCAGCTCCAGCGCACCCGGCGAGTCGGCAGCAAGCACGGACGTCTCAAGCGGCGCGCAGAAACCGCGCAGCTGCTCCATTGCGCCAGCGGCCATGCTGTCGAGGGTGATGACACGGCAGTTCCGGCCCTGCACGCGCGCGGACGCCGCCAGGCGCGCCGCCGTCAACGTTTTGCCCTGGCCCGGCAATCCGGCCAGCAGGATCGGGCGGTCGCTGTGGAGGTCAAGCGGCAGGAACGGCACGACTTCGGCCAGGGCGCGGCTCAGCGCTTCGTCGTTGGCGTCGTCGCTGTAGCCGGCGGCGATCGTCTGCAGGCGGGTCGCGACCGGCGTCGGCGTGGTGTGGTAGCGCAGCACCGCCGCGAGCTGGGCGGCATCGAACGGGCTGGGCGCACGGGCAGGCGGTGGCGGCGTCACCTCGACTGGCGGTGCCGGCGCCCTCAACTCGACGGCGGCGGTGACGCGTACGGGGCCGCCCTTCGGTCCCTGGTCGACCGTGACGATGACGGCGTCCTCGCCCAGTTCGGCGCGGACGCGATCCATGGCAAGCGCGATAGTGCGGGCGGTAAAGACTTTGAGGCGCATAGGCTCCAACCTTGTAACCCAAAGCTAAACGCCCATGGCAAACAGAAGGTTAACGCGCCGTGTTCCGTGTGCGCCAAAAGAACCCCGCTCGCGCGGGGGTCAAGGCTGGGGAGTCGAGAGAAACCCGGAAAGCGAGAACGCGCTACTGCTGCGTCTGGCCTTCCTTGAGATCCTGGCGCGCCGCCATTCAGCATGTTTGGCGCGGAATTTTTCCCGGTTCGGGCGCTCGTCCGCCGTCAGCACGCCGTTCTTGTCGGCGTCCAGGCTGTCGAAGCGGGCGTTGCCCTTGGCTTTGAACTCGTTGAGGGACACCACGCCGTCGCCGTCCGTGTCGGCCTCCTTCACCATCTGGGCGAAGCGATCCTGCGGCGAGGGCACCGGCGGCGGCGCATCGGCGGCGCTCAGCACGCCATCCTGATTGCGGTCGAGGCGCTGGAACATGCGCGCTTCCAGCGCATCGTTCTCCGTGCGGTCGATCTTGCCATCGCTATTGGTGTCGATGTGGCGGTGCAGGCCCTTGGGCGGCGTCGGCGCGTCCTCGGCGAGGGCGGGGCCGGTCAGCAGCAGGCCGGTCGCCAGGGCCATCATCAGGCGGGGTGCGATCATGAAGCGATCCTCTGAGCGTTGCATCTGATCAGCAAACGTTCGAGAGGCCGCTTCTCCTTCGCTGTACGGCGTGCCGCGCGACGAAGCGGGCAGGATCGGCGATCGGACGACGCAGGGTCGTCAGTTGACCAGCAGCCGGTACAGGGTGATCTGGTCGGGCAGCCCGGTTTCCGGCAGCTTTTAGACTTCTGGAACGCCTTCAGAGCGGCCGTCGTTGCGGACGACATTTTGCCGGTCGGCTTTTCCTTCAGCAGTTTCAGTGCCACGAGTCTGGCCTGGGCCTGCGCAATGACGGCTGCGTATAGCGCGACCTGCTGCGGTGCCTTGCCAAGCACCACCCGGTCCGAGCGCTCGCGAAGCCGCCCGTTGTAGAGAGAGCGCGAAACCGAGAGCACGGCGGTATGGAAGCTGGCCTTCGGGTCGCGTTTGCAGGCTTCCGCGGCCGCCAGGGCGAGCAGGTCCGTCGATTGCCAGGGCACCATGTCGAAGGTGTCGGCCTGATAGACGTTGATGCCGGAAAGCATGCCCTCCATCCAGCCGGCGAACATGAAGAACCGCTGGTCCTTCTTGGTGGCGGCGTCGAGATAGATCGAGCAGGGTGCGGCGCCCGCACCTTTGACGGAGAAATTGCCCTTGGGATCGGCTGCTGCCGCCGGGGATGTGAAAACCCCGGCAGCAGCAGGATCGTCAGGCAGGCGCGCAGGCGCGCCGGAAAAGCAAGTCGCATTAAGCGGCTTTACGACGCTTGCGGCTCACGAACAAGGCCAGACCGCCCAGGCCGAGGATGGCGAGGCTGCCCGGCTCCGGGGTCTGCACGATCAGCCCATCGGCGAAGGCTTGCGAATAACGGTCGCCACCGATGACGCCGTCGAGGCCCTGGGTGATGTAGTTGAACAGCGCCTGCTGGTAGGTGATGCCCAGAGCATCGAAGCCAAGACCCAGCGCCGGGAACGGATAGCCGTCCTGGCCGTTGGCGAGGAAGTTGATCGTGGCGATGTCCACCTTGATGTCGGCGATGACGAAGCCCGAGTCGAACAGCACGGTGCCATCTTCCAGTTCGATGCGCAGCACGCGATCGCCAGCGGCCCGGTTGCGGTCATACTCGAAGGTGATGCCCGAAATCTGCGCGAAGCGGCCGTCCACGAACTCGACGCGCGACACAGCGTTTTCCAGGATCGCCTTCAGCTCGGTGACCGAGACATCCTTCACCACCGCCAGGAAGTTATCGAACGGGGTGATTTCGAAGGTGTTCAGCTCGTTGATGTCGCCGGCCGCGAGGACCGAGTCACGGCGCAGGCCGCCACCGTTCTGCAGGCCAACCAGCGGGTTCTGATCGTTCAGGACCGAGTCGTCGGCTGCATCCAGTTGCTGCGCCTGCCAGCGCAGCGCGTCGGCGACCAGGGTGCCCTGGTTGGTCTGACGGGTGCGCACGCTGCTGCGGCGACCGTCGAGATCGACGCTGCTGGTCGCGATGATGTTGGCGGCCAGGCCGTCGATGATCGCCTGGCTCGGCGCGATCACATTGGCCTCGATGTTGGCGTCCGGCGCAAAGCTGTTGTCGACGACGATCGGACCGCTGGTGTTGAGGATGTTGGTCACGCGGCCGTTCGCATCGAAGTCGACGTCCAGCACGCCCAGGTAGCGGTATTCACCAGCCGTCGAGACGACCGGGATGGCGTTGCCGTCCAGGCCGACGATCGCCGGGCCGCTGTAGCCGTTCGCGCCGTTCCACTGGGTCAGGGCATAGGGGCCGACCGGCGTCAGGCCGAACACGTCGCGGCTCGGCGGCGCGATATTGTTGGTGAGCAGCGGGTCGGCGCCGCCGACGATTGCAATGTCGACACCGCGCAGCTGCGCCAGAGTCGCGATGTCTTCGTTCACAGCCTGCAGGTGGCTGGTGAACACGATCTTGTTCACGCCGGCAGCTTCCAGGGCGTCGATTTCGGCCTGCACAGCGGCAACGACCGGGTTGATGCCGACGTTCTGGCCAGGGCTCGAGATGTTGCTGAGCAGCGTGGTGGTGGCGCCGACGATGCCGTACTTCTCGCCGTTGCGATCGATGACGGTCGACTTTGCGAGCTTGCCCGCGCCGACCAGCGCGCTCAGGCTGGATTCGGCCGAGAAATCCAGGTTGGCCGAGAGGTAGGTGCCGGTGGTCGTCTGCGAGATCACCTGTGCCAGCACGTTCGGGCCGAAATCGAAATCGTGGTTGCCGAGCGTGATCACGTCATAGTTGATCGCGCTGATGACCTGCGCGTCGAAGAACGTGCCGGTCGAGAGGTTGTTGGTGAAGATCGGGCTGGCGAGGAAGTTGTCGCCCGACGAAATGGTCAGAACGTCGCGGCCGGCGGCGATACGGTCGTTGCGGACCGTGTTGACAGCGGTGACGAAGCGCGAGGCGCCGGCATAGGTCTGTCCGCTGATGCTCAGCGGCAGCAGCTTCGTTTCGCCGTCGTTGTTGTGGAGAATCGTCAGCGATGCGGCAAGCGCCGGCGCGCTGGCCTGCGCCAGCAGCGCGAACGTCGCGGCGGCGACGGTGAAGGTTTGCGAAAAATTCTTGTGCTTTTCATAAGTTAGCCCCTGTTTATAAAACTTCTGATGCCTATGGCAGACATGGCTATGTTTAATAGTACGGTAATGTTTCAGCTGTGTGACGAATGAGTCGCAAATTCAATTAGCGCAGGGTCCCGCCGCTCGCTCTGCGAAGGCCGCTCAGCAGACTGTCAGCCCAGCGCACGCGCCAGCAGGGCGGGATCGATGTTGCCGCCAGACAGCATGACGATGGCGGTCCGTCCGGCGACTGGCACTTTGCCCGCCAGAAGTGCGGCAAGCGCGACCGCGCCGCCAGGCTCCAGCACCAGTTTGAGTTCGGTTGCTGCGAACCGCACCGCAGCGAGCGCCTCTGCATCCGAAACCCACACGCCAGTCGCGCCAGCGGCCTGCAGCAGCAGGAAGGTCAGCGCCCCGATCTTCGGGGTCTGGAGCGCGTCGCACACGGTCGGCGCATAGCCGTCGATGCCAACGCGGATGCCGGCCGCCAGCGAGCGCGCCCCGTCGTCATAATGTTCAGGCTCGACTGTCGTGACGTGCAGCGCAGGGAAATGCGCCCTCAGGGCGAGCGATGTGCCGCCGGCCGCCGCCGCCCAGGCAGCAGAGATAATGGTCGGGCGTGATGCCGAGCGCCTGCAGGTCCTGGGCGATTTCCAGTCCGGCCGTGCCTTGCCCGGCGATGATCGCCGGATCGTCGAAGGACGGCACCAGGACCGCACCGCGTTCGGCCGCCAGCCGGCCGGCGATCTCCTCCCGGCTTTCAGTCGCGCGGTCATAGAGAACAACCGCAGCGCCAAGCGCGCGCGTGCCCTCGATCTTGAGGGTCGGCGCATCGGATGGCATGACGATCATCGTCGGCAGGTCCAGCAGCCGCGCCGCCAGCGCCACGCCTTGCGCGTGATTGCCGGAGGAAAAGGCGACCACGCCAGCGCGGCGTTCCTCCGGCGTCAACTGGCTCAGCCGGTTGTAGGCGCCGCGGAATTTGAACGAGCCGGTGCGCTGCAGGCATTCGGGCTTCAAGAAGACGCGGGCACCGGTCAGCGCATCAAGCGCATCGCTGCGCAGCAGTGGGGTCGGATGGCGTACCTGCAAACGACCGGCGGCGGCTTGCACATCGTCAAGCCGGACCGCCGGATCGTCCGTAAGCAGGTGGGTAAGCATCTAAAGCCGTTAACGGCTCCGCGCCGGCTGGCAAGGCCGCATGTGCGATAAACCTGCGCCCCAGGCGCTTGATCGCGCTGCGCGAACAGGGCGTTAACGAAAATTCACACAAAAATGCTTTACAGGCCCCGGCACGACTCATAATTACGGCGCTGCTGCCCCATGGGACTTCCACCGCAAGGCAGCTTGAGGCGTTAGCCCCAAGCGACTTCGGTGATGTGTCTCCGCTCAGGGGATGTAAACCCGTCGCCTCAAGGCTTTCTCCTCGCTTGTGTCAACAATGCTCTGGAGGTCCCATGAGATGCGTCACTACCATAGCGCGCTGGGGTTAGCGGCCGAAGTCCGGCCTGCGCAACCTGTCACCCTGCTCCGACCGCACGCGGCACGCCGCGCCGCCCGGTATTTCGTCGAGAAATTTCCAGGCACGGCGCTGTACGCCGTCAAGTCGAATCCGTCGCCCGAGTTGATCCGTCTGCTCTGGGAAAGCGGAATCACGCACTTCGATGTTGCCTCGCTGAAGGAGGTGCGCCTGGTGCGTGCGAACGCGCCGCAGGCGACGCTGTGCTTCATGCATCCGGTCAAAGCGCCGGAAGCCATTGCGGAAGCCTATTTCGAGCATGGCGTTCGCACCTTCAGCCTCGACAGCCACGAGGAACTGGCCAAGATCGTCGCCGCCACCAACGGGGCGACCGATCTCACCCTGTGCGTACGGCTACGGGTATCGTCCGGGCACTCGAAACTGTCGCTGGCGTCCAAGTTTGGCGTGTCGGTCGAAGATTCTGCACCGTTGCTCATGGCGGCCCGTCAGGCTGCGGATGCGCTCGGCGTCTGCTTCCACGTCGGCAGCCAGGCCATGAGTCCGCAGGCCTATGCGGACGCCATGGCGCTGGTGCGCGCGGCAATCGTGCAGGCCGGCGTCACTGTGGACGTGGTGGATGTCGGCGGTGGTTTCCCGTCGATCTATCCCGGCATGACCCCGCCGGACATGGCCAGCTATTTCCAGGTCATCAAGACGCACTTCGAGGCGCTGCCGATCTCCTACTCGGCGGAACTCTGGTGCGAACCGGGCCGGGCGTTGTGCGCGGAGTACGCCTCCGTCGTCGTGCGTGTCGAGCGCCGGCGCGGCGATGTGCTCTACATCAACGACGGCGCCTACGGCTCGCTGTTCGATGCCGCCCATGTGGACTGGCGCTTTCCGGTTCGGCTGCTGCGCGATTCCTCGGTGAAGCCGGTCCCGTTCAGCTTCTACGGGCCGACCTGCGACGACATGGACTTCATGCGCGGGCCGTTCGAGCTGCCGGCGGACGTCCAGCCGGGGACTATGTCGAGATCGGCATGCTGGGCGCGTACGGCGCGGCCATGCGCACCGATTTCAACGGCTTCCAGTCGGATCTGACGGCGATTGCCGACGATGCGCCGATGGCCTCGGCCTATGCTGACGCACAACCGTCACACAACATCGTTACCCTGGTCAGCGAAGCGCGCTGATTTGCGGCGCTGACCTCGGCGGCAAGGCCCGGGCGCGAGTTCGGGCCGCCACATCGTCTTTTCAGGCCCCGGCTGAAGCCCGCAAGCCGGGGGCGTTTCCTTGTTTCAGCAGGGTTCCGACGCGGCTCGGGGTCCTGCAGCAACAGCATGAAGGACTACGCATGACCAACGCCCTCCTCAACGACAGCCGGAAGCAGGAACTGCTGTCCAAGACCGTCCAGCACATCGACATCAAAAGCTTCGATGCGCGCCCGATCATCGACCAGATGGCCAACATGTCGTTCACCTCGCGCGATCTGGCGCGGGCGACCAGCATCTACAACCAGATGCTGGCCGATCCGGATTGCTCGATCTTCCTGGTGATCGCCGGTTCGACCAGCGCCGGCGGCTGCATGGACCTCTATGCCGAGCTGCTGCGCTCGAACATGATCGACGGCGTGGTCGCGACCGGCGCCTCGATCGTCGACATGGATTTCTTCGAAGGGCTGGGCTTCAAGCACTATCAGGCGCTGGAAATCCCGGACGACAATACGCTGCGCTCGCTGTACATCGACCGCATCTACGACACCTACATCGACGAAGAGCAGCTTCAGGCCTGCGACCACACGATCTACGAGATCGCCAACAGCCTCGATCCCAAGGGCTACTCCAGCCGCGCCTTCATCCGCGAGATGGGCAAGTACCTGAGCCAGCACGGCAAGAAGGACAACAGCCTGGTCAAGCTCGCCTACGAGCATGACGTGCCGATTTTCTGCCCGGCCTTTGTCGACTCCTCGGCGGGTTTCGGTCTGGTCAAGCATCAGGTCGACCGCGCCAAGGAGGGCAAGCCGTACATGATGCTGGACGCGATCGCCGATTTCCGCGAGCTGACCGAGATCAAGATCAAGGCGGGCACGACCGGCCTGCTGATGATCGGTGGCGGCGTGCCGAAGAACTTCATCCAGGACACCGTGGTGTGCGCCGAAATCCTCGGCCACGAGGATGTCGAAATGCACAAGTACGCCGTGCAGATCACGGTCGCCGATGTGCGCGACGGCGCATGCTCGTCGTCGACCCTGAAGGAGGCGGCAAGCTGGGGCAAGGTCGACACCGCGCTTGAGCAGATGGTGTTCGCGGAGGCCGGTTCGGTGATGCCGCTGCTGGCGTCGGACGCCTACCATCGCGGGCACTGGCGCACCCGCCAGAAGCGCGCCTGGGGCAAGCTGTTTGCCTGAGGTCGGCGTGCGCGCATGCAGCGACGGCTGGTTCTGAAGGGTCTCTCGCTGGGCCTTGCGCTGCTGGCGGCTCCTACGCGAGCAGGGCAGCGCAAGGCCATTACCATCTATGCTGCGGCGTCGCTGGCCGATGTTCTGCAAGACATCGCAGCGGATTTCACGGCGCGTACCGGGACAGCGGTCAAGTTCAACTTTGCCGCATCCTCGCTGCTGGCGCGGCAGATCGAGGCGGGGCACCGGCCGACCTGTTCTTCTCCGCAGATGTCGCGTGGATGGATTACGTCCAGCAGCGCGGACTTATTCAGGGCAAAAGCCGCAGGATCATCGCAGGCAACCGGTTGGCACTGATTGCGCCGGTCGGTGGTAGCGCACAGGTTGCTCTGACACCGGGGTTGATCTCGCCGCGCTGCTGGGACCGCGCGGCAAACTGGCGATGGCCGATCCGGAATTCGTGCCGGCCGGGCGCTACGGCCGGTCCGCGCTTGTGTCGCTCGGTGCCTGGGATGCGCTGGCAGACCGTCTGGCGCGGGCGCAGAATGTGCGCGATGCGTTGCTCTATGTGGCGCGGGGCGAAGCGCCGCTCGGCATCGTCTATGAAACGGACGCCAAGGTTGAGCCGAAAGTCCGTGTGCTTGGTGTATTCCCGGCGGCGTCGCACGCCCCGATCCTTTACCCGGCTGCATTGACCCGTCGCGCGTCGGCCCCATGGCACAGGCATTTCTCGACACCGTCGGATCGGCATCCGGGCGCGCGTTCATTCTGCGTCACGGCTTTATCCTGCCATGATGTGCAGGGTATGTGCTATTCCCCACAGCTTACAGAAACCGCTGGAGAACGCCATGACCGCACTATCCGCCGCCGTCGTGCAGGCCGCACCCATCCCGCTCGATATCGGTGCCGGGATTGCACAGGCCGTGAACCTGATCCACCAGGCAGCGGACAGCGGTGCGCGCGTCATCGGTTTCGGCGAGACCTTCCTCGGCGGCTATCCGCTCTGGCTCGATGAAGCGCCGGGCGCCGCACTCTGGGACCACCCGGGGCCAAGGCGCTGCACCGCATCCTGCTCGCGCAGGCGGTTCATGCCGGCGACTCCCGGCTGGCCGTGCTGCAGGAGGCGGCGGACCGGACGGGTGCGGTGATCTCGATCGGCGCGCACGAACGGGTGCGCTCCAGCTTGTACAACGCACAGATGACCTTCGTGCCGGGTGCCAGCACACCGATGGTCCGGCGCAAGCTGGTGCCGACCCATGGCGAGCGACTGATCTGGGGACGCGGCGACGGCTCGACCCTGGGCGTGGTCGAGCAGCCCTGGGGTCGCGTCGGCGGGCTGATCTGCTGGGAGCACTGGATGCCGCTGGCGCGCGCGGCCATGCATGCGCAACGCGAGACCGTACATGTCGCGCAATGGCCGACCGTGCGCGACACCTACCTGATCGCATCCCGGCACTATGCGTTCGAGGGGCGCTGCTTCGTGCTCGCCTGCGGCACCCTGCAGCACCGGGACGATGTTCTGGAGGGGCTGGCGCGGGTCGGTGGCCACGCTGAGGCCGAGGCGCTGCTGCGCGCGATGCCGGACGATGTTCTGCAGTCCGGCGGCAGCGCCATCATCGCGCCAGACGCCCGCCTGCTTGCCGGGCCGGCAGGCGTGCAGGCGGAGATTCTGGTGGCCGAACTCGACCTCGGGGAGATCGGCAGCGAACTGGCGGTGCTGGATACCGATGGCCATTATTCGCGGCCGGATATCTTCGAACTGCGGGTCAACACGGCACCGCAGGCGGTGTGGTGTTCGGGTAGCGCCTGCGCACGGCTTTGCGCAGTTTTGCTTGTTCCTGCGCGGGAGCGCTGCTATATAGCAGCGAATTCCTTACAACTTGATCGTTGACGGGAGCGCCAAGGGCCAGCCTTGGCGGCCGGCGACACGCATTTGCGGCAACGGAATGGCGACACTGATCGAACGCCTGCACAGCTTGATTGAACCGGAGGTCTCCCGCCTCGGGTTCGAGCTGGTGCGCCTGAGCTACGGTGGCGGGCGGCCGGTGCTGCAGGTGATGGCGGAGCGGCCGGACGGCAGCATGTCGGTCGACGACTGCGCAGCACTCAGCCGCGCGCTCTCTGACGTGCTGGATGCGGAGGACCCGATCCCCGGCGAATACAGCCTCGAGGTGTCCTCGCCGGGCATCGACCGCCCTTAACCCGCCCGAAAGATTATACCCGCTGGAGCGGCTTCGACGCCAAGGTGGCGCTGGCTGTACCGCTGGCGGGCCGCAAGCGCTTCCAGGGCCGGCTTGAGGGCCTGGTCGACGGGGTCGTTCAGATGGTGACCGAGGACGGGCCGGTCGCGCTGCCGCTTGCAGACATCGACAGCGCGAAGCTGGTGTTGACCGACGATCTGATCCGCGCCGCGCTGAAGGCGCAGGGTGCCGCGCTGGCCGAAGACCTTGGCGACGATGTCGATCTGGAACTGGAAGACGAGACCGGCGATGCGCCGGAGCCTGTAGACGAGCCCGAAGAAGAGAAGGACTGAACCCATGTCGAGTGCGATCAGCGCCAACAAGACCGAGCTGCTGTCCATCGCGGACGCCGTGGCGCGCGAGAAATCCATCGAGCGCGAGATTGTGCTGGAGGCGATGGAGGAGGCGATCCAGCGCGCCGCCCGTGCCCGTTACGGTGCCGAGAACGACATCATTGCGAAAATCGACCCCAAGACCGGCGACACCCGTCTGTGGCGTGTGGTCGAAGTGGTCGGCGCCGGAGGATCCGTTCAAGCAGATTTCGGTCATCGACGCCCAGTCGCGCAAACCGGGCGCTGAAATCGGCGATGTGATCGCGGACAATCTGCCACCGATCGAGTTCGGCCGCATCGCCGCGCAGACCGCCAAGCAGGTCATCGTCCAGAAGGTGCGCGATGCCGAGCGCGCCCGCCAGTATGACGAATTCTCCGGCCGCATGGGCGAGATCATCACCGGCGTCGTCAAGCGCGCCGAATTCGGCCATGTGGTCGTCGATCTCGGGCGGGCGGAAGCCGTGATCCGGCGCGACCAGCAGATCCCGCGCGAGACGCTGCGCCTGGGCGACCGCGTGCGCGCCCTGATCCTGAACGTGCGCCGGGAAAACCGCGGCCCGCAGATCTTCCTCTCCCGCGCGCATCCGGAATACATGAAAAGCTGTTCGCGCAGGAAGTGCCGGAAATCTATGACGGCGTGATCGAGATCAAGGCCTGTGCCCGCGACCCCGGCAGCCGCGCCAAGATCGCCGTCATCTCCAACGATGGCTCGATTGATCCAGTTGGTGCCTGCGTCGGCATGAAGGGTAGCCGCGTGCAAGCGGTGGTGCAGGAACTGCAGGGTGAGAAGATCGACATCATCCCTGGTCGCCGGACCCGGCGACGTTCATCGTCAACGCGCTCCAGCCGGCGCAGGTCGCCAAGGTCGTGCTCGACGAGGAAGACGGCCGCATCGAGGTGGTGGTACCGGATGATCAGCTGTCGCTCGCCATCGGCCGGCGCGGCCAGAACGTGCGGCTTGCCAGCCAGCTGACCGGCTGGACCATCGACATCCTGACGGAGGCTGAAGAGTCCGAGCGCCGGCAGAAGGAATTCCAGGAACGGTCCGAAATGTTCATGACCGAACTGGATGTCGATGAGACGCTGGCGCAGCTTCTGGTCGCCGAAGGCTTCTCGGAAATCAACGAGATTGCGCTGGTCGAGATCGGCGAGCTGGCCGAGATCGAAGGCTTCGACGAGGACCTCGCCGAAGAACTGCAAAACCGGGCCCAGGAAGCGCTGGAGCGTCGCGAAGTCAAGGCGCGCGAGGAGCGTACTGCCATGGGTGTCGAGGATGCGCTGGCCGAGATCGAGGGCCTGAACGAGCAGATGCTGGTCGTGCTCGGCAAGGCCGGCATCAAGACGCTGGACGACCTCGGCGACCTCGCGACCGACGAGCTGATTTCGCGCAAGGACGGCCTGCTCAAGGACTTCGGGCTGTCCGAAGACGAAGCGAACGCCATCATCATGGCGGCGCGTAAACACTGGTTCGCGTGATGGCGATGAGGACGATCCGCCATGACCGAGCGCGCACGCGATGAGAGCAGGTTAGACCCCGACGCCGGGCCGGAGCGCCGCTGCATCCTGAGCGGCGCGCACGGCGAGCGCGTGGCGCTGATCCGGCTGGTGCGCGCGCCGGACGGGCGGATTCTGCCGGACCTCGGCGCGAAACTGCCGGGCCGTGGCGCCTGGCTGGCCCCGGATCGCGCGGCGATCCTGAAGGCGCTGCACAACGGCAAGCTGAAAGGCGCTTGCGCGCGGGCATTTCGCACCGGCGAGATTACAGTCGACCCGGCCCTGGTCGACCTGCTGGACAGTGGGCTGGCGCGCCGGGCCCTGGACCGGCTGGGGCTGGAGCGCAAAGCCGGCAATCTGTTGTTCGGGGCCGAGAAAATCGCCGATGCGATCGCCGCCGGCAAGGTCCATGCGCTCCTGCATGCTGGCGACGCGGCCGACGATGGCGTGCGCTGGCTCGACAACGCGCTTGCGCGGATCGACCCCGGCTCTTACTGTATGAGTTTGCCTATAAGCCGAGAGCAATTGAGCTTGGCGCTTGGCCGTGAGAATGTTGTACATATCGCGGCCATCGATTCGAAGCTGCTGAACGCTTGACGCGCGATGCTGCGCGCTGGCGGTCCTATTGGGGCGATGCGGCCCCGGCCAATGGGCTGGGGGCGACACGAAGGTGATGTGACTGAATGAGTGACGAGAAGAAATTGACTCTGGGCGCGCGTGCGCCGCTCGGCCTGAAAAGACGGTCGATGCAGGCAACGTGAAACAGACCTTCAGCCATGGCCGCTCCAATACCGTGGCTGTCGAGGTCAAGAAGCGCCGCAACCTCAAGCCGCAGGGCGGCCATGAGGTCGAGATGGGGCGCCGCCCGCGCCCGTCGCCCCGCAGCCGCAGGCGCCCGTGCGCGTCGTGGTGGCGCCGGTCGAGCAGCCGATCCGCTCGCGCGGGGCTCCGCCGACGATCGCGTCGCCCAAGCCGGATGCGCCGGCGCCGCAGCCGGAACCGGAACTCGCCCCGAGCCGGTTGCGGAAATTGTGGAAGCCGCGCCCACCCCGCACCCGCCCCGACGCCACCTGCCCCTGTGCGCACCGCCGCACCGCCGCCCAAGCCCGCCGCCGCCGCCGCGCCGCCCGATGGCCAATGACCGCCTGAGCCGCCAGGAGGCGCTGCAGGCCCAGCTGCGTCTGGTGGAAGAGGAGCGCATGACCGCGCTCGAAGATGCGCGCCGCCGCACCGAGCAGGAGCGCATCGAGGCGCAGGAAGCCGAACGTCTGGCGCGCGAAGCCAAGCGCCGGGCCGAAGAAGAGGCCGCTGCCGCAGAGCAGGCACAGCAGGCGGCCGACGCTGCGCAGGCGTCGCAACCGCAGGCGACCGCGCCGGACACGCAGCCGGCGGCCCGTGTCGAGCGCCCGCGCCCGCCCGCAGGCGCGCCGGATGCCGCCAAGCGCAAGGTCGAGGTCGCCAAGCCGAGCCGCACGCGCGGCGATGAACGCCGCACCACCGGCAAACTGACGGTGCACAAGGTGCTGGACGGTGAAGACGGCGTGCGCGTGCGTTCCATGGCTGCGCTCAAGCGGGCGCGCGAGAAGGAAAAGCGCCTGCATCAAAGTTCGCTGCCGCAGCAGAAACAGTCGCGCGAAGTGGTGGTGCCGGAGACGATCACGGTCCAGGAACTCGCCAACCGCATGGCGGAGCGCGCGAACGATGTGATCAAGGCGCTGTTCAAGATGGGCGTGGTCGCCAAGCTGACCGAAACCATCGACCCGGACACCGCCGAACTGATCGTGGCGGAGTTCGGCCACACCATCAAGCGCGTTGCGGAGTCCGACGTCGAGATCGGCGTGATTGGCGAGCAGGACGCAGACGAGGCTCTGCAATCACGTCCCCGGTCGTGACCATCATGGGCCACGTCGACCACGGCAAGACCTCGCTGCTCGACGCGCTGCGCGGCACCGACGTTGTGGCGGGCGAAGCCGGCGGCATCACGCAGCATATCGGCGCGTATCAGGTGACCCTGAAGTCGGGCGACCGCATCACCTTCCTCGATACGCCGGGCCACGCCGCCTTCTCGCAGATGCGCGCGCGGCGCGAACATCACGGACATCGTGGTGCTGGTGGTGGCTGCCGACGACGGGATCATGCCGCAGACGATCGAGGCGATCAATCACGCCCGCGCCGCCAACGTGCCGATGATCGTGGCGATCAACAAGTGCGACAAGCCCGACGCCCAGCCGGACCGGGTGCGCGAGGCGCTGTTGCAGCATAATGTGCAGGTCGAAAAGTTCGGCGGTGAGGTCCAGGATGTGCTGGTCTCGGCGCTGAAGCGCACCGGCCTTGAGGAACTGACCGAGAAGATCACCCTGCAGGCGGAAATCCTCGAGCTGAAGGCGAACCCGGATCGCACGGCCGAGGGGAACGTCATCGAGTCCAAGCTCGACAAGGGCCGCGGCCCGGTTGCGACCGTTCTGGTGCGGCGCGGCACCTTGAGGGTCGGCGATGTGTTCGTCGTCGGCATGGAGTGGGGCAAGGTGCGCGCCCTGATCGACGACAAGGGCCGGCAGGTGAAACTCGCCGGGCCGACCGTGCCGGTCGAAGTGCTTGGCCTGACCGGCGTGCCGGCCGCCGGCGACGAATTCGCGGTGGTGGCGGACGAAGCCCGCGCCCGCGAGATCGCGGAATACCGGCAGGGCATCGCTGCGCGCAAGCGCACGACCGCAGCGCCGGCGACGCTTGAGTCCATGTTCTCCTCGCTGCGGGCAGACCGGGCGAAGGAGTTTCCCGTCATCCTCAAGGGCGACGTTCATGGCTCGGTCGAGGCGATCGCTTCCGCCATCACCCAATTGTCGACGGACGAGATCAAGGCCCGGGTTCTGCACTCGGGCGTCGGCGGCATCACGGAGTCGGATGTGGCGCTGGCGAAGGCCTCGAACGCACCGATCTTCGGCTTCAATGTGCGCGCCAATTCCAAGGCACGCGAAGTGGCGGAGCGGGAAGGTGTCGCGCTGAAATATTACGACGTGATCTACGACCTGATCGACGACATCAAGGCGGCGATGGCGGGCCATCTGGGGCCGGAAGTGTTCGAGAATGTGGTCGGCCGGGCCACCGTGCGCGACGTGTTCCAGGCCGGCAAGGCCGGCAAGGCGGCGGGCTGCTTCGTCAACGACGGCTTTATCCGCCGCAACCTCAAGGCGCGCATCCTGCGCGACGATGTCATCGTCTACACCGGGCACATCACCAACCTGCGCCGGTTCAAGGACGATGTTACCGAGGTGCGCTCGGGTCTCGAGTGCGGCATGACGTTCGACGGTTTCACCGACCTCAAGCAGAACGACATTGTCGAGGTGTTCCAGCTCGAGGAACGCACGCGCACGCTGTAATACCAACGGCGGGAGAACGGCGATGAAACATCAGCAGACGGACGCGGGGCGCTCGGTGCGGCTGCTGCGCGTCGGCGAGCAGATCCGCCACATCATCGCCGAGCTGTTGATGCGCGGCGACGTGCATGAGCCGGCCCTGACCGACAACCCGATCACGGTTTCACAAGTGCGGGTGTCGCCCGATCTGCGCCATGCGACCGTGTTCATCGAGCCGCTCGGCGGCATCGACGAGCAGGGCGTGCTGACGGCGCTCAAAACCACGCCCGCTACATGAAGGGCGAAGTGGGCAAGCGGGTTCGCCTGAAATATGTGCCGGACCTCGTCTTCCGGCTCGACGACAGCTTCAACGAAGCCAGCCGGATCGACGCCATCCTGCGCTCCGACAAGGTGCGCCAAGACCTGACCACCCACGACCCCGACGAATGAGCGCGCTACACGCCCGCCTGCACGCGCCGATGGTGGATGGCGCGGTTCTGGTGCGCGCCATGCAGGAGGCTGACCGCGAGCCGCTGCGTGCGTCCTGCGCGGCAGATCCGGACATCTGGGCGATCTACCCCTATTCCATGCTGGGCGATGCGTTCGATCCGGCGTTCGACCGGCTGATGCGGCCGGACCCGGCAACATTGAAATTCACGATCCTGCACGCTGACCTCGTCGTCGGCTGCACCAGCTACCTGCGGCTCGATCCGGAAAACGCCGTAGTAGAGATCGGCGGCACCTACATCCAGCCGTCCGTGCGGGGACCGGCGAACCGTTGCGTGAAAGACATGCTGTTGGCGCGTGCATTCGCTTGCGGGCTGCACAGGGTCGAATTTCGCGTCGATACCCGTAACGCGCGCTCGCAGGCGGCGGTGCGCAAACTCGGCGCGCAGCAGGACGGCGTGATCCGACAGGACCGGCTGACCTGGACCGGATACCGGCGCGACACCGCGCTGTTCTCGATCCTGGCGACGGAATGGCGTGCATGAAGGGAACGGGTAAGCGCGGGGCCGAAGCCCCGCGCTTAGCGACGAAGAGGGCAAAATGCCAGGCGCGAGGGGACGCCAAGCATTACTTCGCTGCGCCCCTAATACGTTTCATCCCCACGTCGGTTACAAAAATGCGACGAACCGTTGAAAGGGCATCATGCACGGCTGGATCATCCTCGACAAACCGCTTGGATTGACGTCCGCGCAGGGCGTGGCGGCGATCAAGCGCCTGCTGAAACCGCCGCGCGGCGTGAAGGTCGGCCACGGCGGCACGCTCGACCCGCTGGCGACCGGCGTGCTGCCGATCGCGCTCGGCGAGGCGACGAAACTGACCGGGCGGATGCTGAACGGCGACAAGGGTTACCGCTTTACAGTGGCCTTCGGCGCGTCGACCGCGACCGACGATCTCGAAGGGGCCGTCGTGGCGACCCACCCGCACCGCCCGACCCAGGCGGCTGTCGAGGCCGTGCTGCCGCTATTCCGGGGCGAGATCGAGCAGACCCCGCCCGCCTATTCGGCGCTGAAGGTCGATGGCGCCCGCGATCTGGCGCGCGCCGGCGAGGCCGTGGCGCTCGCGGCCCGACGGGTGACGATCCATGCGCTGACGCTGGAAGACACAACGCCGATGGATGGCCATCTGGACGCCGCGACCTTCAGCGTGCGCTGCTCGAAGGGCACCTATGTGCGCGCGCTGGCGCGGGATCTGGCGCTTGCGCTCGGCACGCTCGGGCATGTCACGCACCTGCGGCGCACCCTGGCGGGGCCGTTCACGCTCGACCATGCGATTGAACTGGACAAACTGCGCGAATTGGTGCAGACGCGCCCATCGGCCGAGTTGATCGCGCCGCTCACGACCGCGCTGGACGACATCCGGCGCTGGCCGTAACCCCGAACAGGCCGCGATGCTCCGCCGTGGGCAAAGGCTCGTCGGGTTCCCCGTGGCGCCGGGAAGCTATGTCGCAATCGAGGCGAAAGTGCCGGTTGCGCTGGTGGAGGCCGTAGCGACGCCCGATGGGCGCGCAACGGTTTCGGTGACACGTGGGTTCAACCTGTAGGGGATTTCCACGATGTCGCGATGGAGACCATATGACCGTTACCGCTGACCGCAAGCAAGAGATCATCAAGGGCAACGCCCGCGCTGCCAACGACACCGGCTCGCCGGAAGTGCAGATCGCCATCCTGTCGGAGCGCATCGCCAACCTGACCGAGCACTTCAAGGTGCATGCGAAGGATAACCACAGCCGCCGCGGCCTGCTGATGCTGGTGAACAAGCGCCGCAGCCTGCTGGATTATCTGAAGCGCAAGGACCTCGACCGTTACACCGCGCTGATTGCCAAGCTCGGCCTGCGCAAATAGTGCCGGGGCGTACGCCCAGAGGCCAAGCCAAAGCGCCTGCCGCAGGAGCGGCGGGCGACATCTGACGCCATAAGCGAACCCCGCTTGCCCGAGCGGGGTTTTGCTTTTCCTTCACTCGGGCGGTCTGCCGCGTCGTTCCGTCGGACGCAGCGGGTTCCGGCATTCGCGGCGGAGAGGTCGCGCCGGCAATAGGGCCGGTGCGGGTTAGAGAAAGTCACATCATGTTTGACATCCATAAGCAGGAAATCACTTGGGGCGGGCGCAAGCTGACGCTCGAGACCGGGCGCATCGCCCGCCAGGCGGACGGCGCAGTGCTGGCCACCTACGGCGAGACCGCCGTGCTCTGCACGGTCGTCGGTGCGAAGTCGGTCAAGGAAGGGCAGGACTTCTTTCCGCTCACCGTCCACTATCAGGAAAAATTCTTTGCCGCCGGCCGCATTCCAGGCGGCTTCTTCAAGCGCGAAGGTCGCCCGACCGAGAAGGAGACGCTGGTCTCCCGCCTGATCGACCGGCCGATCCGGCCGCTGTTCCCGGAAGGCTTCTACAATGAAGTCCTGGTGATCTGTCAGACCGTCTCCTACGACGGCGAGAACGATCCGGACATCGTTGCCATGGTCGGCGCGTCTGCCGCGCTCACCATTTCCGGCATTCCGTTCCTCGGCCCGATCGGTGCCGCCCGCGTCGGCTACATCGACGGCGAGTATATCCTCAACCCGACCCGCGAGCAGATGCAGACGTCCGTCCTCGATCTCGTGGTCGCCGGCACGACGGACGCCGTGCTGATGGTCGAGTCTGAAGCGCAGGAACTGAGTGAGGACGTGATGCTCGGTGCGGTGATGCACGGCCAGCGCGCAAGCATCGCCATCATCGAGGCGATCATCAAGCTGGCGGAAGCCGCCGCCAAGGACCCGTGGAACCTGCCGGTCAAGCCGGACACTTCGGCTCTCGAGAAGAGCATCCGCGATCTCGTCGAGGCTGACCTGCGCGCCGCATACGGCACCACGCTGAAGTCTGAACGCCGCGACCTGCTGGACGCCGCCAAGACCAAGGCGCAGGAGGCTTTCGGCGAAGAGCACGGCAAGCTGACGGTCGGCAAGCTGCTCAAGAAGATCGAGCAGGACATCGTGCGCACCGACATCGTCAAGAACGGCAAGCGCATCGACGGTCGCGGCCTGGCTGACGTGCGTCAGATCGACTGCCAGGTCTCGGTACTGCCGCGCACGCACGGTTCGGCACTGTTCACGCGCGGCGAAACCCAGGCGCTGGTTACCACCACGCTCGGCACCGGCGACGACGAGCAGATGATCGACGGTCTGGAGGGAACCTCCTACGAGAACTTCATGCTGCACTACAACTTCCCGCCCTATTCGGTCGGCGAAGTCGGTCGCTTCGGTCCGCAGGGCCGGCGCGAAGTCGGCCACGGCAAGCTGGCCTGGCGCGCACTGCACCCGCTGCTGCCGAGCAAGGAAGAGTTCCCGTACACCGTGCGCGTCGTCTCCGACATCACGGAGTCGAACGGTTCGTCGTCCATGGCCTCGGTCTGCGGCGGCGCGCTGGCGCTGATGGATGCGGGCGTGCCGCTGAAGCGCGCCTGCTCGGGCATCGCCATGGGTCTGATCCTGGAAGGCAAGGACTTCGCGGTCCTCTCCGACATCCTCGGCGATGAAGACCACCTTGGCGACATGGACTTCAAGGTCGCCGGCACGTCCGAGGGCATCACCTCGCTGCAGATGGACATCAAGGTGACGGGCATCACCGAGGAGATCATGCGGGTCGCGCTCAATCAGGCACACGCCGGCCGCGCGCACATCCTCGAGAAGATGACGGCAGCGCTTGGCGGCGCGCGCACCGTGATGTCGGCGCATGCGCCGCGCATCGAGACGATGAAGATCAACAAGGACAAGATCCGCGAAGTCATCGGCACCGGCGGCAAGGTGATCCGCCAGATCGTCGAGGAGACCGGTGCCAAGGTCGACATCGAGGACGATGGCACCATCAAGATCGCTTCGTCCAACGCCGACTCGATCAAGGCGGCCAAGCGCTGGATCGAGGGCATCGTCGCCGAGCCGGAAGTCGGCCGCATCTACGAGGGCAAGGTCGTCTCGATGGTCGATTTCGGCGCGTTCGTGAACTTCCTCGGCGCGCGCGACGGGCTGGTGCACATCTCTGAAATCCAGAACGAGCGCGTGGCCAAGGTCAGCGACGTGCTGACCGAGGGCCAGATGGTCAAGGTCAAGGTGCTCGGCATCGATGATCGCGGCAAGGTCCGCCTGTCCATGCGCATCGTCGACCAGGAAACCGGCGAGGAACTGCCGGACGAACGCCCGGCCAAGCCCGAGCGTGGCGACCGTCCGGAGCGTTCCGAGCGCAACGATGATGGTGACGACCGCGGCGGCGACCGTCGGGGTCCGCGTCGCCGGCGTCCGCGCAACGACGACTGAGCCTTGTTTGTGCCTGTCTCTCCTCTCTCGCGCTGGCGGGAGGGAGAGAAGGCATAACGCTCTCTGAAGCGCATCGGCCTTAACAGCCTGCTGAAAAAGCGCGCCTTGTGTCGTGGCGCAAGCCGGGTCTCAGGCGAATTTCTGCATCAGCCAGACGCCGCAGAATGCCGAGACCGCCGTGACGAAGGTGCCCCACGTCATGTCGACGGCAGCGACCCGCCAGGTGAAACCCTGCAGGGTCGAAAGGTTGGTGAGGTCATAGGTCGCGTAGGCGATCAGGCCAAACAGCGCCCCGGCAAGCAGGGCCCGCAGCGGCGATCCGGCCGCGAGCGCCGGCATGGACGCGAACACCACGATGCCAACGACGTATAGCAGGTAAAGGCCAGTGCGACTGCCAGGTCCGGGCGCGGCCGCAAAAGCGCGCCAAGCTCCGCCTTGTAGAAGCCGGTCGCGACCTTGCCGAGCCACAGGGCATCCAGCGCCAGAAAAATCAGGGCGGTGACGCCATAAAGGCAGATCATCTTTGACATGGGTGTCGGGTTCCGCGGAAAATTTTGTATCGTGGATACGCGCGGCGCCGGGCTGCGGATCAATCGTAGCGGATCGCCAGAACCTCGATCTCCTGCGGGCCGCGTGGCGTGTGCAGCGTGACGGTATCGCCGACCCGGGTGCGCATGAGCGCGCGGGCGACCGGCGAAACGAAGGACACCAGGCCGTTGGCGGGGTCAACCTCGTCCTCGCCGACGATGGTCACCGTGCGTTCCTTGTCTGCCTCATCGACGTAGGTGACGCTCGCCCCGAAGAAGGTCCGCGTCTTGTCCGGCTGCTGGCGCGGATCGACGACGGTCAGGTCGCGCAGGCGCCGCCCGAGGAAGCGCAGCCGGCGGTCGATCTCGCGCAGGCGCTTCTTGCCGTAGAGATAATCGCCGTTCTCGGAGCGGTCGCCGTTGCCGGCTGCCCAGGAGACCACTTCGACGACTGCCGGGCGCTCGACGCTGAACAACTGCTGATATTCGTCGCGCAGCCGCGCGTAGCCGGCGGGCGTGATGTAATGTTTGCCGCCCGATGGTGGCGGTGGCGGCGCGTCCTCCTCTTCGGGGAGTCGGATTCCTGAACGAAGGCCTTGCTCAATTGGTGGCACCCTTGTCGCCGCGATCCAGAAACCGCCAGATCAGGCTCGGGCGCACGGCCGCCGTTCCCGAGCCTTGACGGGAGGCGTAGACGACAGCGTTCTCCAGCACTCGCTGCACATAGTCGCGCGTCTCCGGGATCGGAATTTTCTCGATCCACTGCAGGATGTCGACGTTCGGGTCGCGCGGGTCGCCAAACCGCTGCACCCATTGGCGGACCCGGCCCGGTCCGGCGTTGTAGGCCGCGACCGCCATGACGTGATTGCCATCGTAGTTGTCGAGCATGCGCTGAAAATAGCTGTTGCCCAGCCGGAGGTTATACAGTGGCTCCCGGGTCAGTGCCGTGGGATCGTAGGTCAGGCCAAGCTTGCCGGCGGTCTCCTGGCGGTCGCCGGCATCAGCTGCATCAGGCCGCGCGCGCCGGCGCTGCTGACGGCAAGCGCATTGAAGTGGCTTTCCTGCCGGGTGATCGCGTGGATCATCACGCTTGCAGGCGTCAGATCGGTGTCGAGCGCCAGCTTCGGATAGCCCGCCTGTTCCGTGAAGATGCTGCGCGCGCCAGGCTGGCGGGCGATCAGCACGCCGGCTTCCGGCGCATCCAGCGTCTGCGCCAGGCTTGCCACCAGTTGGCGCCGCTCGAGGGTGCGCGCGCCGTCCGCCAGATGACGGATGAAGGCAGACTCCAGCCGCTCCTGTCCCAGTTCGCTCAGCATCTGCGCCGCGCGCACCAGTGGTTCGGCAAGAAACGCCTGACGCGCGGCGTCGCCCGGCGGCGGGGCGGCGATTGTTACGGCCGCAACCGGAATCCGTCCGCGATCAGCGGCGAGCTGCCCGTAAAGCTGCCGGGGAACTGGGCCGCCTGCTGGTACCAGCGCTGCGCGAGCGCGGCATCGCCGCTCGCCTCTGCTGCGCGCCCGGCCCAATAGGCGGCGCGCGACTGGGTAACCGGATGCTGGCCGATGCGGAACACCGCATCGAACGCCCGCATCGCGTCCGCAGGACGTTTGAGATCGTTGAGGGCGATCCAGCCGGCGCGCCAGGCGATATCGGTTGCGGCGACCCGTTCGTCCAACGGCATCTGGGCGACGCTGCGCGTGCTTGCATGCAACGGGTCCGCCGCGAGCAGGCGGTAGGCCTCGTCGTGCAAGCCGCTGTCCTGCGCCTGATCGGCGAGCAGCAGCAGTTCTTTGGCCCAGCCGCGTTCGTCGAGGATTTCGGCCTCGGACAGGCGGGCCTGCAGCAGGGTCTGGCGGGCGAGCGCCGCGTTCTGCTGCGCGCGCCGGAAATAGCGTGCGAGATCGTAAACCACGGCGGTCTGCGCCCGCGCCTCCGCCGGCAGGCGGCCGTATTTGGCGGTGGCATCGGTCTGGCTCTGGATGAGCGCGATCCGCGCTTCGGCCACTGCGCGCCGGTCGGGGGCAAGCAGGCTCAGCAGGCGCGTCGCCCGGCTGACCCGCCCGGCCCAGAGCAGGGCGTTGGCCCGTGCGTCATGCGCCTCGGGCGAGAAGCTGAAGCGCGCCAGCAGCCGGTCTTCGTCTTCAGGGCCAAGGCCCGATGACACCCAGGCGGCGCGCGCCAGCCTGCGCCTTGTCCGGTTGCGGCTCGGCCAGTGCCTGCCAGGCGCGACCCGTGGGCGAGACGGCGGGCATCCGCGCGAAATACTGGCGTTGCAGCTCGAGCGGGGTCTCGGGACTGATCGCGGCTTCCGCCTTGCGGCGCAGGGTCTGCTCCTGCGGCCAGCCGGGGTTGGCGAGCAGGAACGTGGCCAGTGTTTCGAACGTGGGCTTGTCCGCAGCGCGCAGCTCCGCCCAGCGCACCAGCGCCTCCGCCAGCGGGTCGGGCAGGTTCGGCGCTGGGGATGACGCCGGCGTCTGATCGAGCCGGCCTGCGGCGATCGCCGCGAACCGCGCGCGGTACCAGGCGGTCTGCGCCGCATCCAGCGCATGGGCGGGCAGTGTGGCGGCCAGCGCACAGACGGCAAGCGCCAGCCGGCTGGCCGCTTGCACGGCGCGGGCGCGGAGATTAGGGTTGCGCAACTTCATTTCCCATTCATCGCATTTCTACGGGACAGCCTCAATGGTCGAGGGTTCGATACCTGCGCTGATTACGCCATTCCGAGATGGAATGGTCGACGAACGGACCTTCGCCGAGTTGGTCGAGCGGCAGATCGCCGGCGGCTCGAGCGCCTTGGTGCCGGTTGGCACCACCGGCGAGTCCGCGACGCTCAGCCACGAGGAGCACCAGCGCGTCACCGAGCTGTGTATCGAAGTCGCGGCCGGCCGCGTGCCGGTGATCGCCGGCTGCGGCTCCAATTCCACCGTGGAAGCGATCAGCCTGCTCCAGCATGCCGAGGGTGCGGGTGCGGATGCGGCGCTGGTGGTCTGCCCCTACTACAACAAACCGAGCCAGGCCGGCTTGATCGCGCACTATACCGCGCTTGCCGAGGCGACGACCCTGCCGATCCTGATCTATAACATTCCCGGGCGCAGCGTCGTCGACATGAGCGTCGAGACCATGGCGACGCTGGCCAGGCTGCCGAACATCATCGGCGTCAAGGATGCGACGGGCAGCATCGTCCGCGTCAGCCTGCAGCGCGCGGCATGCGGGCCGGACTTCGTGCAGCTCTCCGGCAACGACGAAACCGCGCTGGCATTCAATGTGACCGGCGGCGTCGGTTGCATCTCGGTGACAGCCAACGTCGCGCCAGACCTGTGCGCACAGTTCCAGGCGGCATGCATGGCCGGCGACTATGCCACAGCACGCGACTTCAACGACATGCTGATCCCGCTGCACCTGGCGCTGTTCAGCGATTGCAGCCCGGGGCCGACCAAATACGCCATGTTCAAGCTCGGCCTGCTGCCGTCCATGGAGATGCGGCTGCCGCTGGTCGCGCCGTCGGCGGCCTCCAGGGCGCAGGTTGACGCAGCACTTGCGCATGCGGGGTTGCGCGCCGTTCGATAAAGGCCCATCTCGGCTGCCTTATGGCCCGCCCCAGCTCTCCGCCGCCCTGACCAAAGTGAAAGTCGTCGCCGAAAACCGGCGCGCGCGCTATGAGTATGCCATCGACGACGTGTTCGAGGCGGGCATCGTGCTCCAGGGCACCGAGGTCAAGGCGCTGCGGGCCGGAGAAGGCTCGATCGCCGATTCCTATGCCGAGGTCCGCGGCGGCGAGGTCTGGCTGGTCAACGCCAACATCCCCGAATTCAGCCACGGCAACCGCTTCAACCACGAGCCGAAGCGGCCGCGCAAACTGCTGCTGAAAGCGCGCGAGATCTCCAAATTTCACGGCGCGATCGCCCGCAAGGGCATGACTCTGGTGCCGCTCAGCATCTTCTTCAACGACCGCAACCGCGCCAAGGTCGAGCTGGCGCTGGCCAAGGGCAAGCAATTGCATGACAAACGCGCGGCGACCAAGGAACGCGAGTGGCAGCGCGACAAGGCGCGGCTCATGCGCGACAAGGGCTGAGCGGGAAATTCACAGTCCCCACAGCCAGACCCCCAGGTGGCAGCGGCGAGGAAAGGGCCGAACGGCAGCGCATCCTGCGCGCCCAGGCGGTGTCCGCGCACCTGCCGTACCAGCACGTAGCCTAGCGCAAGCAGGTCGCGCCGAGCAGGACCGTCGGCAGCGCGGTCCAGCCCAGCCAGGCACCACTGGCGGCGAACAGGCGCGGATCGCCGTCGCCCAGCCCGTCAATGCCGCGCAGGCGACGATAGACCAGGGCCACCAGCGACAATGCGGCAAAGCCTGCAGCAGCGCCGATGATGTGGTCCAGACCTGGCGTGCGCCAGGCACCGAGCGCCAGACCCGCGACGATCAGCGGCAGCGTCAGGCTGTCGGGCAGCAGCATGTGCTCGGCGTCGATCACGGCGATCAGCAGCAGCCACCAGCCGAGCACAGCAGTTGCCAGCGCCAGCGGTCCGCTTGCCAGAAGAGCGGACAGCAGGCCGATCGTCAGGCAGGTCGTTTCCAGCAGTGGGTAGCGCCGGGGAATCACGGCAGCGCAGGCCCGGCACCGGCCGCGTTGCAGCAGATAGCCGAGCAGCGGGATCAGTTCGTGGGGTCCAAGCGGTTTGGCGCAGGCCTGGCAGGCGGAGCGTCCACGCATGAAGGAGCGCCCGGCCGGCAGGCGCAGCGACGCCAACCCCAGGAAGCTGCCCACGAACGGGCCGGCGAGGACGGTAAACAGGCTCCACAGCGTCTGCATGCACGGACCATAGGGGCCAACCTCCGCCCGCCACCGGATTCCAAGGGTTCGGCGCGCAGTAGGCTTGCGCCCGTACACATCCGGGCCTAGTCAGCGCATTCAGGAAAAATGATGGCGCGCAAGCCTTACAGTTCACAACGCAAGACCCCGAGATCGACGCCACATCTGCGCTCGAGGCTGGCGACCGTGGCGTTACGCACCGTTCAGGTTCTGGGCCCTTGCAGTTCTGGGGCGGCCGGGCTGGCGGTGGCGGTCGGCCTGACCGCCAGTACGCTGCCGTCCTTTCAGACGCTGGTGAAGACGCCGCGCGGCCAATTGGTGACCGTGCGCGGCGTCGACGGCACGGTGATTGCGACCGTCGGCCCGGCATACGGCGAATGGATTGCCGGCGACCGGCTGCCGGAAACCATCAAGGACGCCATGGTCTCGATCGAGGACCGGCGTTTCTACTCCCATATCGGCGTCGATCCGCAGGGTATCGCGCGTGCGCTGCAGGTGAACCTGGCCGCAGGCCGGTTCGTGCAGGGCGGCTCGACCATCACCCAGCAGGTGGCCAAGAACGTGTTCCTGACATCGGAGCGCACCTTCGGCCGCAAGGCGCGCGAGCTGGTGATGGCGCTGGCGCTGGAATGGAAGTTCAGCAAGGCGCAGATCCTCGAGCTTTATCTGAACCGTGTCTACTTTGGCGGCGGGGCGTATGGCGTCGATGCGGCATCGAGGCGCTTCTTCGGGCATTCCGCGCGCAATCTGAGCCTTGCGGAAGCGGCTGTCATCGCCGGGCTGGTCAAGGCCCCAGCCGTTACGCGCCCACCGCCGACAGCGAACAGGCGCGCACGCGGGCTAAGCTCGTGCTGGCGGCGATGGCCGAGACCGGCCGGATCACGCCGGAAGACGCCGCGAAATCCGGGTTGTCGACGCTGCGCTTCGTCAAGCCGCCGGGCCAGAACAGCGTGCGCTACTTCACGGACTGGGCGCTGGCGCAGCTGGAGACCCTGACAGACGAGACGGTCGAGCCGCTCGATGTCGAGACCACGCTCGACCTGCGGATGCAGCGCGCGGCCGAGCAGGCGATCCGCGAACAGACGCCGGACGGCGTGCAGGGTGCGCTGGTGGCATTGAACCACGATGGCGCGGTGCGCGTCATGATCGGCGGGCGCGATTATGTCAGCAGCACCTACAACCGCGCGGTGATCTCGGCGCGCCAGCCGGGTCGTCGTTCAAGCTGTTCGTGTATCTGGCGGCGCTTGAGAACGGCGTGTCGCCCGACGACATCATCGAGGACTCGCCTGTCACCATCGACGGCTGGTCGCCGCGCAACGATAACCGCCGCTACATCGGGGAAGTGAGCGTGCGCGACGCTTTCGCCAAGTCGATCAATACGGTGGCGGTGAAGCTTGCGGACGAGGTCGGCTTCAACGCGGTGGCGGACATGGCGCGCCGCTTCGGCATCAGCACGAAGATTTCCCGGCTGCCCGCCATGGCGCTCGGCGCGTCGGAAGTGAAGTTGATCGACATGACGACCGCCTATGCCAGCGTCGCCGCCGGGGGCGTCGAAGTGCGGCCCTACGCCATCACCCGCGTCAGCACCGCGTCCGGCCGCGTTGTGTACCGGCACGAGGCGCGTGCGCCGCGCCAGCTGGTCGCGCCGGAGGTCGCCGCGAGCATGACGCGGCTGATGGAAAACGCCGTCGCGACCGGCACAGGCCGCGCGGCGCAGATCGGCCGCCCGGTCGCCGGCAAGACCGGAACCACCACCTCGAACAAGGACGGCTGGTTCATGGGCTTCACGGCCGATCTGACCGCCGGCGTCTGGATGGGCCGTGACGACGCGAGGGTCGTGCCTGGGCTTGCAGGTGGTCGCACGCCGGCGCGGGCCTGGGCGGCCTTCATGAAGCAGGCGACCGAAGGCCAGCCGGCCGCACCGCTGTACGCGGATGCGCAGCTCGAGGCATTGTCCCCGGAGGAAGAAGCCTATGGCTACGCACCGGAGGAGGATGTGGTGGTCGAGGACCCCGTGGTGTCGGACGCGCCGCCGGAAACTGCGACTGTCCAGGGTGAGCATGCCCCGGAGGCGCAGCCGCAGATCAACGACGCCTGGCTGGACGGCGTGTTGCAGTCAACGCCCAATCCCCATCAGTAGCGCACCCTGCTGCTTCAGCCAGTCGCGCGGCCCCGCGACCGGCGCGCCATAAAGCTGCGCTGCAAGCGCCCAGAAGGCGGCAGAGTGGTTCATGTGGCGCAGGTGGGCGACCTCATGCGCGACCACGTAGCGGCGCACCCACTCCGGCGCCAGAATCAGCCGCCAGGACAAGCGGATCACGCCCCGGCTGGAACAACTGCCCCAGCGCGAGACGGTGTCTCCGGTCACAACGCGGACATCGGTTCGCCCTAACGCTGCGGCAGTGGCAGCAACATCGGCGGCAAGGCGACGGCGCGCCTCCAGCCGCAACCAGCGCACCAGCCGGTCCTGCGCGGCAACCGGCGGGCCGTGCACGGTCAGGGTCGCTGAGCCGCGCATGACACCCCGCCGCCGGGGATCGCCGGGCAGA
The DNA here is from genome assembly GCF_005144965.1 of Hankyongella ginsenosidimutans. Lineage (GTDB taxonomy): Bacteria > Pseudomonadota > Alphaproteobacteria > Sphingomonadales > Sphingomonadaceae > Hankyongella > Hankyongella ginsenosidimutans. The sequence goes on along the minus strand of NZ_CP039704.1, from coordinate 455,514 downwards.
ATGGCATGAGGCTCACCCTGGAAGGGGATCACGCAGCCGGGCGCGAAGCGCATCGGCTCGGGAAGGCTGCGCGCGCTCCGCGATCCAGCCGTGATGGTCGTCCAGAAACGCACGGGCCGTCCCAAGCGTCGCGCGCGGCGGCAGGGTGAGGCGGAATTCCCGCCGCACCGGGTCAGCGACCAAGCGCAGCCGCCGGGCGTTGGCGCGCCGCAGCACCCTTACCGGCACCGCGCCTGCTGCGCATTCTATGGTCAGCGTCTGGGTCACAGTTTTGGGTCAAAGGGGCTGATCGAGGATGAAATCCTCCAGGTCGCCAACATCGGACTCCGAGAGCACGCGCCCGGCGACGGTCGCACCGGCCTTGCGCGGGCTGTCCGGGTCTCCGGTCACCAGCGGATGCCACGCGGGCAGCTCCTGCCCCTGCGCCACGCGGCGGTAGGCACAGGTCTCGGGCAGCCAGTCCATGCTGCGCGCAAGCTTGGGCGTCAGCACGATGCAATCCGGCACCAGGGTCTTGCGGTTGGCATAGTCGGCGCAGCGGGCAGTGCGGCGGTTGAGCAGGCGGCAGCAGACATTGGTGGGAAACACCTCGCCGGTGACCTCGTCCTCGAGCTTGTGGACGCAGCATTTGCCGCAGCCGTCGCACAGCGACTCCCACTCGCTTTTGACATCTGGTCGAGCGACTTGTGCCGCCAGAATGGGGCTTGCGTCATTCCACCTTGGCTTTCAGGGTGTCCGCCATGACCTGCGCCTTGGTCTCGGAGCCGAAGACGGTCACATAGTCGCCGTTCGGTGCCATCAGATAGGTGACCGATGAATGGTCCATCAGATAGTCGGACGACCCGGCATCCTGGCGCTTCTGACTGAACACACGATAGGCCTTCTTCGCCGCGTCGATCTGCGCGACGGTGCCGGTCAGACCGACGAAGCGCGGCCCGAACGCCGTGACATATGCTTTCATGACGTCGGGCGTGTCCCGCTCCGGGTCGATGGTGACGAAGATCGGCTGGATCTTGTCCAGTGTCGCCGGCGCCTGCTCTTCCAGGATTTTAAGCGCCGCCGCCGTGCGTTGCAGGTCGATCGGGCAGACATCCGGGCAGAAGGTATAGCCGAAGTAAATCAGCAGATACTTGCCGGGCCAGCTTTGCTCCGTGCGCGGCGCCCGTCCTGATCCGTCAACGCGAACGGACCACCGACCAGCGCCTTGCCGCTACCCGCATCGTCGCGATTGCTGCAGGCGGCCAGCACGCCCAGCCCAAGCGCAATCAGCGAACGCCGCGTCAGGCTGTTCCCAATGGCGTCGGAGCGCCTATATCTACCGGCATCATCTGCTATCCGAGTGCTTGTGCCCATGAAGAGTCCCTTTGCGCGTCTGGTTGTACTGCTGAGCCTGCTGCAGGCGGCGCCTGCGCTGGCGCAGTCTGCCCGATATGAACTCATTGAAGCCGTGCGCAAGTCCGATGCACCGACGGCGGTGCAGCTTCTGCCACAGGCGGCGGCAGGCTGGCAGACCGGCTGGACCCGGATACCGGCGAGGCGGCGCTGCACATCGTGGCGAAACGCGAGGATCTGGGCTGGCTTGCCTTGCTGCTGCGCTACGGTGCGGACGCTAATGTCGAGGACAGGGACGGCAACACGCCGCTGATCTACTGCGCCATTGGTGATTTCACCGACGGCGTGCGCGTGCTGGTCGGGAACGGCGCGAAGGTCGATGCGCAGAACCGCGCCGGCGAAACCGCGCTCATCAAGGCCGTGCGCGCGCGCAGTGCAACCATGGTCCGGCTGTTGCTGTCGCTTGGTGCCAACCCTAAACTGCAGGATAATGCCAGCGGCTATTCGGCGCTCGACTATGCCAGGCAGGACCGTCGCTCAGCGCAGATTCTGCGGCTGCTCGAGACGCCGGTCGTCAAGGATGCCGTGGACGCCAAGGTCGGCGCATCGATCCAGCCGCCGCAGCCCTGATGCCCTCCATCTTCAGCGAGGTCAGCCCGGTCGAACTCGGTCTGCCAGGGGTTCATGTCCGCACGATCACAGCCCTGCGCTGGATTGCTGTCGCCGGCCAGTCGCTGACGCTCGGGGTCGTCGCCGCCTACTTCGACGACCGCATTCCCTGGCTACCGGTCGGCCTTGCGCTCCTGGCCTCGGTGCTGATGAACCTGGCGCTGACCTTCGGCTATCGCAGCAGCGCGCACATGACCGGGCCACAGGCGGCGCTGCAGTTCGCCTTCGACCTGAGCCAGCTTTCGGCCTTGCTGTTCTTGACCGGCGGGGTCGCCAACCCGTTTTCGGTGCTTATTCTCGTGCCGGTCACCATCTCGGCGACCCTGCTGTCGCTGCGCTCGACCATCGGGCTTTCGGTGCTGGCCGCGTGCAGCTTGGTTGTGCTGTGGCGTTGGTCCCTGCCGCTGCCCTGGAACGGCGCGCAGCCGCTGCCGGAGATTTATCGCTTCGGCGTCTGGATCGCGCTCGTCCTGGCGATGCTCTTCCTTGCGGCCTACGCCTGGCTGGTAACGGCGCAGGCGCGTCGGCGGCAGAAGGCGCTGGTTGCGACCCAGACCGCGCTGGCACGGGAGCAGAAGCTGGCGGCGCTCGGCTCGCTGGCGGCGGCAGCAGCGCACGAGCTGGGCGGCCCGCTGGGCACCATCACACTCATCGCCAAGGACCTGCGGGACCAACTGGGCAACGACCCGGATTTCGGCGCGGACCTGAGCCTGCTGAACGAGGAGGCGACGCGCTGCCGCAACATCCTGGTGACCATCGCCCAACGCGCGGAAGCTGACGAGGTGTTTCAGCATCTGCCGCTGGAAACCATCCTGCGGGAGGTCATACGCCCGTTCGAAGCGCGGGGTGCCGTCGTCCGCCTCAGTCGGGCAGGCCCGCAAGGGGTGCAGCCGGTCTGGACCGAACGTCGGCCTGAACTGCTGCACGGCCTCAGCAATTTCGTCGCCAATGCCGTGCGACATAGCACCGCAGCGGTTGAGATCGACATCCGCGAGAGTCGCGACAGCGTATGGCTGAGCATCAGCGACGATGGTGCCGGTTTCAGCGCGGACCTGCTGCCCCGGCTCGGTGAGCCGGACCTCGGGCCGCACCTTTCGGAGGCCGGCGGCACGGGGTTGGGGATTTTCATCGCCGTGACGCTGCTGGAGCGGACCGGGGCGCGCCTGCGCTTCTCGAACCGGGACCAGGGCGGCGCCTGCGTCGAGGTGAGCTGGCGGCGCTCGCAGGTCGACGTCGGCAAAAGCGGCGGTTCGTCGCCGCGTAAAACACAGGTGCGTGCTTAATACGAAGGACTGGCGAATGACCCAGATGACGGAAACCAAAGCGTTCGTGGTGGAACAGGCCTCTGCTGAGTCGCACAAGGATCTGCTGCTGCTCGATGATGACAACGCCTTCCGGCAGCGGCTGGCGCTGACTCTGGAACGCCGCGGCTTCAGGGTACGGGCCGCCGCCTCGCTGATGGAGGCCCGCAGCCTGCTCGCCGACTTCCGGCCCGGCTATGCCGTGCTCGACATGCGGCTCGAGGACGGAAACGGCCTCGAGTTCGTCGCCGAGCTGCGACAGCTTGTGCCGGACGTGCGGGCAATCATTCTGACTGGCTATGGCAACCTCGCGACTGCCGTCGCCTCCATCAAGACGGGCGCAATCGACTACCTCGCCAAGCCCGCCGATCCGGAGGCGATCGTCCGCGCGCTGCTGGAGGACGGTGAGTCGATACCCGAGGTGCCGGACGAGCCGATGTCCGCCGACCGCGTGCGCTGGGAGCACATCCAGCGCATCTACGAGCAGTGCGGCCGCAATGTTTCGGAAACCGCGCGCCAGCTCAAGATGCACCGGCGCACGCTGCAGCGCATCCTCGGCAAACGCTCGCCGCGATAGGGTTTTGGCAGCCTTAAAACCGCTGTTAACCGAGACTTGTCGCTGGCCTCTCCAGCGCAAATCGAATAAGGCGTGCGCGCCTGCGGCATGATCGCCCGGCAAGGTACAGAGGCGGGCGTGGACGGGCTCAAGCGCATCAATCAGGGCATGTTTGCCAAGATTCTCGAGATGATTGCCCGGGTGTCCGAGCGCATCATCTTCGTGCCCGTGTTCGCCTATCTGATGACGGACGTCGCCTTCCAGGACTGGGCGGTGCTCATCTCGATCAACACCTTTCTGGCGGTATTCGATTTCGGCATGCGGCAGGTGTTCGGCAACCACCTGCGCGACATGTGGGTGAAGGGCGAACTGCAGGCGCAGCAAAGCTATTTCAAGGCGGTGGTGCTGCTGTACGGCTCGATCGCGGTCGTCCTCACCCTGGTCAGCGCGCTGGCGAGCTATGTGTTCGGCATCCACCGGCTGTTTCACTTCGAGGTCGTGCCGCTCGCCGACCAGCCACACCTGATGTTCCTGACCCTGATGTTCGGCGTGGTGACCTTCGTGCGCGCCGGCATCCTTGAAATCTATCGCGCCAACGACCAGTACCCGCGCTTCATCAACTTCAACACCATCCTGTGGTGGCCGCGCTTTATCATCACCATCCTGGCGATCGTGATCTGGCGGGACATCCTGATCGGCTGGAGCGTGTTCTTCGCCTGCCTGATCGTGCTCGGGATCGGCCTGCCGCTCTGGGATGTCCGCAAAACCCAGCCGCATCTGTGGCTGGGGTTCGGCAAGGCGAAGGCCAGCTTTCATGCCGCGCCGCGTGAATGCTTCTACCTGTGGATCGGCGATCTGGCGCGTCTGTTCGCGCTGCAGGGGCCGACGCTGCTCATCAACGCCATGGTGAAGGATGGCGCAGTGGTGCTGGCGTTCCTTCTCAACCGCAACCTTGTGACGACCCTGCGCGAGTTCGGCATGCAGTTCGCCCTCAATTACGGCATCGAGCTCGGCCGGACCACGGCAGCCGGTGATACCCGCCAGCAGAACGCCATCATCCTGTCGTCCGGCATCGTCCTCGGCTTCGGGCTGGGGCAGCACTCGGCGCGTTGACCGTCGCGGGGATGAATTCCTGAACCTGCTGAGCAAGGGCGGCAACATTTTCGATATCAGGCTGTTCCTGATGATGGCGGTCAGCGGTGTCGCCGTCGGTATCACCCACGTCTATGTCAGCTGGCTGACCTATGCGCACAAGAACGCCTCCATCTTTGCGCTGCGCGGCGTCCACGGGCTGGTGACGCTGGTCGGCTGCATCGCGTTGATCATCCCGTTCCAGGGCTATGGCGCCGGCGTCGTGCTGGGCCTGGCCGACATGTTCATCCTGGCGATCGGCGGCGTCTGGGTCGCGCGGCGCGCCTTCGTGTTTCCGGTCTGGCCTGCGCTAGGTGTCACGATTGCGGCCGTTCTAAGCGGTGCTCTGATCGCTGGCTCCGCCGCCTGGGCCGGGCAGGCGCTGGTGGCGCAGTTCGGGCTGCACGGGCGCACGCACGATCTGGCAGCGCTTGCGGCGAACGCCATCGTGCTCGGCGTGGTCGCCCTGCCGATTTTCCTGAAGCGCAAGCGCATCCTCAAGGCGCTGCGCACGCGCATCCGCGCCATCCTTGACGCCGCCGAACCTGCCGGAGACCCCTATGACCCTGCGCGTCGCCATCATCCACTACTGGCTGTTCCACATGCGCGGCGGCGAGAAGGTGCTGGAGGCGCTGTGCGAGATGTTCCCGCAGGCGGACATCTTCACCCATGTGCTGGACCGGGAAAAACTCTCCCCGTCATCCAGAAACACCGGATCGAGACGACGTTCATCAGCCGCATGCCGATGGCGCGCAAGCTCTACCAGAAATACCTGCCGTTCATGCCGCGTGCGCTCGAGGAGCTGGACCTCAATGCCTACGACCTGGTGATCTCCAGCGAGGCAGGGCCGGCCAAGGGCGTCATCGCCCGGCCGGATGCGCTGCACATCTGCTACACCCACTCGCCGATGCGCTATCTCTGGGACCAGTATCACATCTACTTCCAGCGCGCGGGCGGCTTCACGAAGCTGGTGATGCCGCACCTGGTGCACGAGCTGCGCAAGTGGGACGTGACGTCGGCGGCCCGCGTCGACGCGTTCGCCGCCAACTCGAACCATGTCGCCAAGCGCATCCGCAAATACTGGCGGCGCGAGTCGACGGTGGTGTTTCCCCGGTCGCCGTCGACAGCTTCGGCCCGGTGCCAGCCAGCGAGCGTGCGCCGTTCTTCCTGTGGGCGGGCGAGCTGGTGAGCTACAAGCGGCCGGACCTCGCGGTCGAGGCCTTCAACCGGCTCGGCCTGCCGTTCGTCGTGATCGGCGATGGTCCGGAGCGCAAGCCGCTGGAAGCAATCGCCAGGCCCAACATCACGTTCCTCGGCAAGGTGCCGTTCGATGTGCTGAAATCCCACTACGCCCGCTGCCAGGCGCTGGTGTTCCCGGGTGAGGAGGATTTCGGCATCATCCCGGTCGAGGTGATGGCGTCCGGCCGCCCGGTCATTGCGTACGAGCGCGGCGGCGCGCTGGATACGGTTGTGCCGGGAGTCTCCGGCCAGTTCTTCCAGGACGCAAGTGTCGAAGGTCTGATCGCCGCCATCGAGCAGTTCACGCGCACCGCTGGCGACTTCGAACCGCAAGCCGCCATGACCCACGCGCGGCAGTTCGCGCCGGAACGCTTCAAGGACGGCATGCGCGCGCTGATCGCCGCAAACGGTGTGGACATCGGCGGCTGAGCTGCGCAGTCTTCCCAAGAAGTGGGTCATTTTGAGAATACCGCTCGTGGTGAGCCTGGACGAACCACGAGCCGCTCAACCCTTCGTCCAGCTCAGGGTGAGCGGCATATTCTCAAAATGACCCACTTCCCAAAAATGGGAGGAACAGCATGCAGCCGATCAAACTTTATGGCGGCCACGTCTCGTTATACACGGCAAAGGCGCGCGCTTTCCTGCTCAACAAGCGGCTGCCGTTTGACGAAATCCAGGCGACCCGCAGCGTCTACAAGGACATCGTCATTCCCAAAACCGGCGTGCGCTACGTGCCGGTTGTCGAACTGCCGGACGGTCGCTTCGTTCAGGATACGTCGGAAATCATCGACGCGCTCGATCCGCTTTCGCCGCTGAACCCTGCCTACCCGGAATCGCCCGGCCAGCGCCTGGCGGCCCTGCTGATGGAATGCGTCGCCGACGAGTGGCTGCTGCTGCCCGCCATGCTGTTCCGCTGGACCCGCAACCGCGACTGGGCGGTCAAGCAGTTCGGCATGTTCAGCGGGCCTGAACTCAGCGTCGCGCAGCAGCATGAAATCGGCGAGAAGCTGTGCCAGCCGTTCGCTGGCGCGCTGCCACTGCTCGGGGTCACCCGGAGACGACACCCGCCATCGATGCCCTGTACGAGGACTTCCTGCGCCTCTTCGCGGACCATCTCTTGCAGCATCGCTATGTTCTCGGCGGGCGGCCGACGCTTGCAGACCATGCGCTGATGGGCCCGCTCTATGGCCACCTGTATCGCGATCCGCGCTCGGGCGAGCACATGTACACGGTCGCGCCGCGCGTCGCCGACTGGGTCGAGCGCATGAACTTTCCGCCGGCGACGTTTGGCGACCTGGCTGCGGACGATATCGTGCCGGAAGGCGTTGTCGCCATGCTGGCGCTGCTCTGGCGCGACTATGCGGGCGTCGTCGCCGGCACGCTTGACGCCAACGCCGCCTGGATCGCCGCGCACCCGGGCGAGGAACTGCCGCGCGCCATCGGCCAGCAGCCGTTCACGATCGGGCAGGCGACCGGCACACGCATGATCTTCCCTACACCCAGTGGATGTGGCAGCGCGTTGCCGACTGCTGGCAAAGCTTCACGCGCGCGCAGCAAGCAGCGGTGCAGCCGCTTGTCGAAGGCCTGGGCATCGCCGAGTTGCTGGCAAAGCCGCTCGCCGTGCGGGTGGAGCGGGTGAACAACAAGCTCATGCCGGCCTGAGCGGCAAGACTCGACAACATTGTTGCGCGAGTCTAGCGTGCGGCCATGAAAAGATCGCACTTGCCGCCATGCTGGGGCTGCTGTCCGCCCCGGTCTTCGCTCAGTCCGTAACGCTGGTTTACGCGGGCACCCTCATCGCCCGCGCCGACAAGCCGCCGCTATCGCAAGCGACGATCACCATCACCGATGGCAAGATCACCGCGGTGGCGCGTGGTTTTACAGCGCCGCCCGCAGGCGCGACCGTCATCGACCTCAAGACCCGGACCGTCCTGCCCGGCCTGATCGATTGCCATGTCCACTTGTCGTCCGACCGGGCCGGGGTGGAGGGGCAGCTCGCCGAAGTCACCGATAACCCGGCCTTGACCGCGCACGAGGCGGCGTGGAACGCGCGCAAGACCTTGAACGCCGGCTTCACCACAGTGCGCAACCTCGGCGACGGCGACGGTGTGACATTGGGCCTGCGCGACGCCATCGCGCGCGGCTGGGCGGTCGGCCCGCGCATCGTCGACGCCGGCGTGCCGATCTCGACCACGGCCGGACACATGGACAACACGCTGGGTTTTCGCGACGACCTGCATGAAGCGCTCGGTGCGCACGGCAATGTCTGCGACGGCGCAGACGCCTGCCGCAAGGCGGTGCGCAGCCAGATCGCGCGTGGCGTCGACGTCATCAAGATGGCGACGACCGGCGGCGTCAACAGCCGCATCGGCGCCGGTTTGGGGCAGCAGATGTTCGAGGACGAGGCGCGCGCCATCGTCGAGACTGCGCATCTTTACGGCAAGAAGGTTGCGGTTCATGCCCATGGGGCGGACGGCATCATGCTGGCGCTGAAGGTCGGCGCGGACTCGATCGAGCATGGCACCCTGCTGGACGACGATGGGCTGAAGCTGTTCGCGAAGTCCGGCGCCTATTACGTGCCGACGCTCTCGACCGTGAACGGCTACAAGGAGCGGCTGGCCGCCAACCCCAATGCCTACGCCCCGGACGTGCGCGCCAAGATCGAGTGGCGCATCGGCATCACCGGCAAAAGCCTGGAAAAGCCGTGCCGGCCGGCGTTAAGATTGCCTACGGCACCGATGCCGGGGTCTCGAAGCATGGCCGCAACGCTGACGAATTCGAGCTGATGGTCGAACATGGCATGACGCCGCAGAGCGCACTTGCCGCGGCCACTCTCAACGCCGCAGACCTGCTGGGCTTGAAAGGGCAGGTGGGCGAAGTGTCGCCGGGTGCCTACGCCGATCTGATCGCCGTATCCGGAGACCCGCTTGCCGATGTGCGTGTTCTGAAACGTGTGGATTTCGTCATGAAGGGTGGCGACGTGGTCAAGCGGGGCAGCCGTGAGCAGCGAAGGAATCAGGACAAGCTGATCGCCGCCAAGGAGGCCTGGGCGCGCGATGGCCGCCTGCTCACCGGCCGCACTTCCCGCCCGGAGGAAGAGCGCCTGCCGCCAGGCCAGCGTCTGGTGACCAACTGGCCGGTGCTTGATCTTGGCATGCAGCCGCATGTCGCGCGCGAGGAATGGCGGCTGACGATCGACGGGCTGGTCGAGAACCCGGTGACCTGGGACTGGGCGGAATTTTCAGCCCTGCCGCCGTTCGAAGATGTGTCCGACATCCACTGCGTCACCGCCTGGTCGCGCTACGACAACCGCTGGCAGGGTGTTGCAGTGCGCGACGTGCTGGCGGCGGTCCGGCCAAAGCCGGAGGCAACGCACGTCATGTTCCATGGCTACGACGGCTACACGACGAATGTGGCACTGGCGCTGTTTGCAGATGCCGACTGCCTGCTCGCCCACAGCCACGACGGCGCGCCGCTCACCCGCGAGCATGGCGGGCCGGTGCGGGTGGTCATCCCGAAATATTATTTCTGGAAGTCGGCCAAATGGCTGAAACGGATCGAGTTCATGGCCGCCGACAAGCCGGGGTTCTGGGAAGTGCGCGGCTATCACATGGTTGGCGAGCCATGGGCCGAGGAGCGCTATAGCGTTTGAACGACGATAACAGCGCCGGGCAGAACCGGCAGGATAAAGGGAGACTAGACATGCGGACGTTCCTGAAAATCGCGCTTGCCGGCGTCGCGCTCGGCGCGCTCAGCCTGCCGGCGCTGGCGCAGACGGCGGGCAAGCCGGAGCTGGGCAGCTTCGGCGTCGACCTCAGCGGTCGCGACCTGAGCGTGAAGCCGGGCGACGACTTCAACCTCTACGCCAACGGCGTCTGGATGAAGAACACCAAAATCCCCGACGATCGCGCAAGCTATGGGGCCTTCGTCGCCCTGCGGGAGAAGTCCGAAAAGAACGTCCGCGCGATCATCGAGGAACTGGCGGCCAAGCCGGATGCGCAGACCGGGGATGCCCGCAAGGTCGGCACCTTTATGCCGCCTTCATGGATGAAGCGCGCATCGAGCAGCTCGGCATGACGCCGCTGGCGGCTGACTTCGCCGAAGTCGATGCAGTGAAAACCCAGGCCGATCTCGTCGCCCTGCTGGGCCGCTGGGAGCGCCAGGGGTTGCCGACGCCGTTCGGGTTCTTCATCAACCAGGACGAAAAGAAGCCGGACCAGTATGCCGTCTATCTGGGCCAGGGCGGTATCGGCCTGCCGGACCGGGATTATTATCTCGAAGACAAGTTCAAGGACGCGCGCGAAATACAAAGCCTACATTGCGACCGTCCTGACCCAGGCCGGGTTCGACAAGCCGCAGGAACGCAGCCAGGCGATCTTCGCGCTCGAGGACAAGATTGCCCGTGTCCACTGGAGCCGGGTCGAGAGCCGTGACGCTGACAAGACCTACAACCCCTGGCCGACAGCGGAGTTCGCGACCCGCGCGCCGGGAGTTGACTGGGTGCGCTATTTCACCAATGCCGGGATCGAGAAGCAGCCGCAGTTGATCGTCGCGCAGCCCAGCGCCATCACCGGGATGGCGAAGATCTTCGCCGAGACCCCGGTCGCGACCTGGCAGGATTGGCTGCGCTTCCAACTGGTACGCGCAGCAGCACCCGTGCTGCCGAAGGAGACAGTGCAGGCGAATTTCGATTTCTACGGCAAGGAACTGACCGGCGCGCCGCAACTGCGCGACCGCTGGAAGCGTGGCGTCCAATTGACGGAAGGTGCCCTGGGCGAGGCGATCGGCGCGGTCTACGTCCAGCGCCACTTCCCGCCGGAAGCCAAGGCGCAGATGGACCAACTGGTGGCCAATGTGATCGAGGCTTACCGCACGCGTATCGCCGAACTGACCTGGATGGGCCCGGAGACCAAGAAGCGCGCCCTGCTGAAGCTCTCGACCTTCCGGCCGAAGATCGGCTATCCGGTCAAATGGCGCGATTATTCCGGCCTGGAGATCGCCCCTGGCGACGCTTATGGCAACTGGAAGCGCGCCAATGCGTTCGAAGTCGCCTATTACCTCAACAAGCTCGGCAAGCCGGTCGACCGCGACGAGTGGTTCATGACACCGCAGACGGTCAACGCCTACTATAACCCGCCGATGAACGAGATCGTGTTCCCGGCCGCGATCCTGCAGCCGCCGTTCTTCGATCCGAACGCAGACCCGGCGGTGAACTACGGCGGCATCGGCGCGGTGATCGGGCACGAAATCGGCCATGGCTTCGACGATCAAGGCTCGAAGTACGACGAGACTGGGCGTCTTGCCAACTGGTGGACCGACCAGGACCGTACCGAATTCAAGAAGCGCACCGATGCTCTGTCCGCGCAATACTCGTCCTTCGAGCCGCTGCCGGGCCTGCATGTGAACGGCGACCTGACGCTGGGCGAGAATATCGGCGACCTGGGCGGCATGGAGAACGCCTACACCGCATACAAGGCCTCGCTGGGCGGCAAGCCTGCCCCGGTCATCGACGGCGAACGGCGACCAGCGCTTCTTCCTCGGCTGGGCGCAGGTCTGGCGGTCGCTGATCCGTGATCCGGCGCTCAAGCAGCAACTGACCGTCGACCCGCACTCGCCGGGTTCTGTGCGCGCCAAGGGGCCGATGCGCAACCTTGACGCCTGGTACGCCGCCTTCGGCGTGCAGTCGGGCGACAAGGCATATGTGGCGCCGGAGCAGCGCGTGCGCATCTGGTGACGCAGCCGTCCGGCTGGACCGGAACGGATCGTCTACTGCTCGGGGTGGCGCTTTGCGCCACCCTGTTGCGTTCGCCTATCCCTTTTCGCGCACCCGCTGGATTTCCTGTTCTCTGACCCGCTGCGGCACTGGCAGAACGCCGAGCGCTTCTTTGCCCCAGACCTCATGAGCGCGATGGACCCGCCAGTCTATCAGCTCTGGCTCCGCGGGGTCAGGGCGCTGGCAGGTGCGGAAAATCGCGGCGGCTTGTCCGCCCTGCAGGGTTGCTGTGCGCCGTGACGCCCTGGGGCTATGCTGCCGCCCTGCGTGAGGCGGGAACGCGCCAGCGCTGGACACTGGTTGCACTGGTCGTGCTCGCGCTGCACCCGTCGCTGTGGGCGATTTATCGCTTCTTCATGATCGAAACGCTGCTGCTGCCGCTGACAGGTTTGGCCCTGTGGGCAAGTGTCGCGGCCTGGCGTCGCGCGCATGGGGGCTTTTCCTGCTGGCGGTCCTCCTCTGGACCTTGGCCGTTCTCATCAAGTCGACGGTTGCTCCGGCAGCACTGGTCAGCCTGGCGTTCGCCTGGTGGCGGCTGCCTGCCCGTATTCCGGCGGCGATACTGGCAGCCGCACTCGCCGCACTGATGGTCGTGCCTGCAGGGTTGCGCACACAAGCCACCCTCGGCAGTTTCGAGCCGACAGGATCGCCATGGATTTCAAGGCTCTATCATGTCAGCGATACGCGCATGATCCGCTTCTCCTGGGGTAATCGCGCGCATTACGATTTCGCTTCGCCAGCGATGTTCGACCCGGTTTTGCACCATTTTCGGACTGGACACCCGCGGACTCGCGGCAGAATTTTGCCGCATCCTTTCGTTTCGATCCGGCCCTGCGGCTGCTCGACGTCAGGGCGGCGATCGCCCACGATACGCGTACCCCGGAACGACAGGCGATGATGGCGCTGGAGAATGCCGCGGTGTTGCTGTTCGGCCATTCCTGGCCGGACAATAACCCGGACCGGCTGGAGGATCGCCTAACCATGGCGCTACGCTGGCTGTGAAGCCGGCGATAGTGGCGCTTGCCGCAGGCGCTGCGGCGCAGTTCCGACGGTCGCGTGCTGACCCCATCGTCGTCGCGGCCACCGCCATGACATTGGCGCTGCTGCTTCAGCCAGTGTTCACGGTCGAAGGGCGCTATCGCAAGCCCTTGGAGCCTTTCGTGATTCTAGGTCTGGTTCGCCTCGCCGGCACCCGGCCCCGCACGCGCGATCCGCAGAATGACGATCTCCCCGCCTCTGATTCGTCTTTGTCGAGCGCCCAGCCATTGGCCTCGCAAAGGGCGCGAATTTCCGATTCGGCGATTGGGTCCGTTGCAAGCACCTGGAAATTGTGCGTATTCTGATGCTCGCGCATGTGCTTCATCACCCGGAGGACGGGAGTGGGCAGCGCAGTCCGCGTGTGTCTATGGTAACAGCATTCGTCATTCGTCGCGCGTCGTAAATATTCATTTCATTTCTGTGACAGGCCTGCTAACGATTGCTGGCCTTGCCAATGCTCTATAGCAAACACTCTTCTTGGGGTCTTGATGAAACGCGTTATTATCCAAATCGACGGTGGGCATCTGCGCGCGCATTCGCGTCGGGATGGCGTCGACTATACTGTAGATTTTATTGAGGATTTTGCACACACACTTGTGCGCAAAACCGAAGAACTCGTACGTGTGATCTATTATGATTGCCGCCCGTTCCAAGGTGAAACACCTTTGCCCGTATCTGGCGAGACCTCGATCTTCAAGTCTGGCGGAGGCTGGCTCGATGAACTGGCGTCGCGCGATTACTTTGTTGTCCGTACAGGCGTTTTGAAATTTCGCGGCTGGAAGCCGAAACAATTGCCGTTGCCAAGCAATGGCTTGTCCGATCAGGATTTTCGTCCTGACTTCGAGCAGAAGGGCCTTGATCTACGTCTTGGCCTCGATATGGCGAAGATTGTCGAAACGCAGTCCTGCGATCGCCTGATCCTGGTGTCCGCCGATACGGACCTGATTCCCGCCATGCAGATTGTGCGGCAGAGCGCGATCCAGATTATCGGCGTGGATTTCCCCAACAGCCCGCTGCACGGGAGATTCTTGCGAATTTCGACCTCGTGCGCGAAGTCGTATGGCCGGACCCGGTAGACCCGGATCAAGCGAACTAGACCCTTGGTAGTATCTCGGTTTGAAACCTCCGCTCGTGGTGAGCTTGACGAACCACGAGCCGCTCTCCTTCGTCCAGCTCAGGGTGAGCGGGGAGGTTTCAAACTGAGATACTACCAGAGCCTTCTTAGCGCCTTTTGTCCGTTTTGATTGCCTCACCAAAAGTGATCCAATCAAAAACGGGAAGGGTCTATGGCCTGATCGGCGCTGGTGGTGCCGGTCTTTGGTGAACACGGCATGAACGGTTGGCGCCGGTTCGTCGGGCATTTTACAATCAAATTAATTCGACGCCCTGCTGTCCCATTTTGACACGTTGAAATGGCAGCACTTTTCTATCTGTCGTCTTTGGCATATTAATTGCAGTAAACTGTTAAAGTTATGTTGCAATCCGAAGCCGGGTCCTGAGGCGCTGCGTAGAGCAGGCTGCTTCGATATCCGGCCGGTCCAAAGGGACGGGGATCATGAAACCGGCGGAACAATCTGGCCGTTTGTCGATGCGCAATTCCATTCTGATCTGGGTCGCTGTGCTTACGATCGGCTGGGGCTGTGCCGTCGTGTTGTTCTATCAACTGATCCGTGGCGATGAGCCGACGGCGACCGCACTGACCGCCCAGGCTACGCCCGAAGAACTCTCGCGAATCGAGACGGCGGCGGGTGGCGGCACGGCGCAGCAGAAGAACGGCAAGCAGCAGGAAAATCGCTAAGCAGGCACGCTGGCCAGCGCCGCCAGATCGCGAATGAACGCCGACGGCACCGCATAGGAAATGCCGCTGGGGTCGGAGATGACCCGCTCTTTCGTCGACTTGATGAGCGTGGCGTTGAGCACGCCGATCACCACGCCGGTATCGGCAAGGTACAGTGGGCTGCCGCTGTGGCCGGGATAGGCGGTCAGATCGAGCTGGTAGATCGAAAAGCGTGGGGTGCGCAGCAAGTTTGCGTCGAGAAAGCGGGAGTTCGGTTGCGGGCTGATGTTCGGCGTCTGCGCCGACACGATGCCGGTCTGGGTCGCCGGTACCAGCCCCAAGACGGCGCCAAGCGGGAAGCCGGTGATGGCGACGGCTGTGCCGTCATCGACCATAGACGTCTCGGGCCAGAGTGCGACCGGGGTCACGGGCGGGCCGGAGAGTCGCAGCAGCGCCAGATCGTGGGCTGGAGAAATCTTGACGATCTGCAGCTCCCGCCGCTCGGGCTCCAGGCTCTGCGGCAGCAGCGCGCCGAGTTGCTGGGGCGGTTGATCCGGTGTGCGCTGGATCACATGGTAGTTGGTGATGATGTGCCGCCCGTCACCGATGGCGAACCCGGTGCCGGCAAGGCGCTGCGAGATCGCGGCCGCTGGGGCGAAGGTGGTGATGCCGACCAGCGAGCGCTTGATCTTCGCGACCGACTCGGGGAGCGCAGCAGAGGCGGGCTTGGTGCCAAGCAATCCGAACGCGGCAGCGCCGGTAAGCCAGGTCCGGCGGCTGAGCACGGTCACTTGCCGTCCGTCGTCAGCTGCGATTGCGTCTCGCCCAAAAGGTGGGCCAGCGCGCGGTCGAGCATGAACAGTTGCCAGAGCATGCGGCTGTGGTCGCGCAGGCCTCGCTGGTGCTCGTCGATGCAGGTGCGCACGAATCCGGCGTCGAACCAGCCTGTCGAGAGCGCCAGCGACTTCTGGCCGAGCTGCTGGAGCGCCCCGGCAAGCGGCCCGCGGAACCACTGCGCGATCGGCACGACAAAGCCCATTTTGGGCCGGAACAGGATGTCTTCCGGCAGCTTGTCGCGCAGGCCCTGCTTGAACAGCCATTTGCCCTGGCCGTCACGGATCTTGTGGCGCGGTGCCAATCCCGCCGCCCACTCGATCAGCTTGTGGTCGAGCAGGGGTTCGCGCGCTTCAAGGCTTACCGCCATGCTGGCGCGGTCGACCTTGGTCAGAATATCGCCGGGCAGCCAGATCTTGATGTCGGCATACTGCGCGCGCGCCAGCGCGTTGTCGGTGGGGCTGCCGTCATGGCGGCGCGGTACAGTTCGTTCGCGCGATAGCCCTGCAAGGCCGTGCGAAACGAGGGGCTGAAGAGCTTCTCGCGCACGTCGTCGCGCACAACGGCGACGGCGTTGAAATAGGCATCCGCTGTCGACATCGCGAGCGCCTGAAAGGTCGCCTTGCCGCGCAGGGGCCGGGGTGCCCAGTCGAGCTTGGGATAGACCTGCCCAAGCCAGCCGAACAGGCCGCGCCGCACCCAGCCGGGGATCATGCCGCGTACCTGCTCTTCGCCCATGTACAGGCGGTAGCGGCGGTAACCCGCCAGCACTTCGTCCGCACCGTCGCCGGACAAGGCGACCGTCACCGTCTCGCGCGCCAGCTCGCACACCCGGTACATCGGCAGGGCGGAGGCATCCGCGAACGGCTCGTCATACGCGGCGGCCAGCCGGTCGATGAGGTGGAAATCGTCCGCCGCCACGACGCGCGTACTGTGACGGGTGCCATAGCGGTTGGCGACGCGCTGGGCGTAGGCGGTTTCATCCAGTGCTTCGTGATCGAACCCGATCGAGCAGGTGTTGACCGGGCTCGACGACAGCTCGGCCATCGCCGCAACCACGGCACTTGAGTCGACGCCGCCGGACAGGAAAGCACCAAGCGGCACGTCCGCGATCATGCGCAGCGCGACCGCTTCGCGCACGCGGGCCATCAGTTCGCTGGCGAGGTCTGAATCGCTGCCGGTGTGGCGCGTGTGAAAGTCGGGTGTCCAGTAAGGCTTGGGCGCAGGGATCGGCTGGTTGCGCCGGATCGTCAGGCTGTGGCCCGCCGGCAGTTTCTTGACGCCGCGCAGAATGCAGCGCGAGTCCGGCACATACCCCAGCGCGAAATATTCCTCGATGGCGGCAAGATCGATCTCGCGGCCGATGCCGGGGTGCGCCATCAGGCTCTTGAGTTCCGATCCGAACAGCACCATGCCATTGGGCAGGATGGCATAATGCAGCGGCTTCACGCCCAGCCGGTCGCGCGCGAGGAACAGGGTCTCGGTGCGGCTGTCGTAAAGCGCGATCGAGAACATGCCGCGGAAATGATGCAGGCAGGCCTCACCCCATTCCGCCCACGCATGGAGGATCACTTCGGTATCGCTATGGGTGCTGAAGCTGTAGCCGCAGTCCTCCAGCAGCGCGCGGGTCTCCTGGAAATTGTAGATTTCGCCGTTGAACACCACCGAGATATGGCCGTCCGCAGTATGCATCGGCTGGGTGCCGCCGGCCAGGTCGATGATCGCGAGCCGCCGGTGCCCAAGGCCGACGCCGGGCACGGTCCACAGGCCGTCGCCGTCCGGGCCCCGGTGCTGCTGGCTGTCGTTCATGGCGCGCAGCAGCGCCGCATCGATCGGGCGGTGACCGGAGCTGTCGAAAATGCCGGTAATGCCGCACATGTCAGCGGGTCTCCTGTCCCAGAAGGGCGGGAAGGCGTTCGGATACCGGCCCGAATGCCTGCATGAATTCGTCCATGTCGGGCGTGACCGGCTGGGTGCGGTCGAAGCGCTCGGCCGAGACGATCAGGCTTGCCGAGAGCAGCGGTCCGCCGAACAGCTTGGCCTTCAGGCTTTCCAGCTTGGCGGCGTAATCGTTGGTCACGATGCGGCCATTGACATAGTACCATTGCCAGACGTCGCGCGTTCCGTACGCCGAGTTCATCTGGAACGCCTTCGGGACGACCGGCTGGCGCTGCGTGTGGGGTCGTCGAGGTTCTGTGCCCAGGTCCAGATTTCGGACGGCGCCACGGCACCTGACCGTAGCCGATGATTTCCGCCTTGTCGTGCTGACGGTTGTAGGCACCGAGGTAGATACTGACGACCTTGCCGTCCCTGTAGTAGGTGGCGGCCGCTTCGGCGTCGTTGTCGACATAGTTCGGCTTCCACGGCGCGCCCGGCGTGTTGGTCGCCGCCCAGCCGGCTGGCGGATCGATGATAATCTGCGCAACCTGCACCTCAGGCGTGCGGCTGCTGACGAACTGGCTGTAGCCATACCCCAGACCCGCCGCAGCCAGCCCGAGTACAGTGGCGAGCAGCGCCGGCTGCAGGCCCGTGCCGGCCGGCGGTGCCCACTGCAGGCGGGCGGGGTCGAACGTCGGGTCGTCGACCCAGCGATCGGCAAAGGTGCGGCCGATCAGCAGCAGGATCACCATCACGATCGAGAAGAACACCCAGCCGTAGACGATGTGGTCGACGCCGACCGCATATTGCATGTCCGTTTTGTGCGCGATGTAGATGATGCTGAACGCACGGAAGCCGTTGGCGATGATCGGCACGACGATCGCCAGCACCAGAAACAGGCCGCGCCGCCACCAGGTCTTGAAGAACAGATTGGCGCACAGGGTGCCCAGCGCGAACATGGCGATGAGGAAGCGAACGCCGGAGCAGGCCTCCGCCACCTCGAAATGATTGTTCAGCACGGAAATGAACACGCCGTCGCGCACCGCCGGCAGCTTCACCACATGCAGCATCCACATGCAGAAGTCGGCGGTGAACTCCTGCATTGCCGGCACGATCTGCTCGCCGACGGGGATGAGAAAGGACAGGTAGAACACTGGAAACAGCATCGCCAAGGTCGCCCGCCAGCCGAACACCAGCAGCACGGAGGCCTGGATCATGCCGACCAGGGCGGCCTGGCGCACCACATCCAGCGAGGCGATTTCCCCGAGCATCCACAGCAGGCCACCCAGCACCAGGAAGACCGCGCCGGCGTAGGAGGGGCGGGTGCGACGTGCGCGAGTTCGTTGCGTCGCTGCCAGACCAGCCAGGCGACGATCGGGACGATGAGGAGGCAGTGGCCGAACGTGTCCGTGTTCCACCAGATGACGGCCATATCGTGCGCGTCCTGCCAGAACAGCCCGATGAGGCCGAGCACCAGCAGCCCGAAGGCGATGCCGTGGCTCCGCCAGCGTGCATTCCAACGCGGCAGGCCGGAATCGGCGGGCACAGACGATGCGGCGTCGGCCGTTGCGGCCAGCGTGGCGCCATTCGCGTTCATGAGTGCGCTTCCTCCGGACAGGCGTCGATCTCGGTCGTTTCGGTTTCAGGCAGCCCGAGCATCGGGTCAAGCGCCGCCAGCGCCGTATCCCAGTCGTAACGCTCGAGAATGACGGCGCGCGCTGCCGCGCCATCGCCTGCCGGCGGACGGGATCCTGCATCAGCGCCAGGATAGCGTCCGCGGTCTGGTCGGCGCTCTCCGCGACCTGCAGTGCAGCGCCATTTGTCGCCTCGATCCCCTCAAAGGCTTCCGGGGTGCAGACCACCGGCCTGGCCATGGCCATCGCTTCCAGCACCTTGTTCTGGATGCCGCGGGCGATCCGCAGCGGTGCGACGGCGATATCGGCGGCCTCCAGATAGGGCCGGACGTCCGGCACGCGGCCCGTCACGTGCACGCCCGACTTGCCGCCCAGCGCCTGAACGGCCGGCGTGGGCTTGGAGCCGACGATAGTGAAGCTGGCTTCCGGCATGGCGGCCCGAACCTTGGGAAACACGGCGTCAACGAACCAGGTAACGGCATCGACGTTCGCCCAATAGTCCATGGCGCCGGTGAAGACGAGCCGCGGTGCGCCGGGCAGCGCTGCCGGCGCGACCAGACCCGGCGCGAAATACGCGTGGTCGACCCCGTTCGAGAGGCCGCGCGTGTCATGCGCTGCCGATCCCGCCTCACGCCGGAAGGTAAGCGCCTCCGCCTCGGAGACGAACAGCGAATGGTCGACGCGGGCTGCGACCGTGCGTTCGAGGTCGAACAGCTTTTCCGCCTCGCGCTTGTAGACCAGAGACATCGGCCAGCGCTTGGCGGCGGCGTACTGCCGCCACTTGTCGGAGTCCATGTCCACGAAATCCATGACGACACGGCGCCCTGTCCCATGGTCTGCCGCATAAGGCGCCATGGCGGAACTGTAGAGGAAGATCGCCTCGATCGGGTAATGGCGGATCGTCTCGTTGACCCACTCCTGCATCTGCGGGTCGTGATACATCGCCTGCGTGATCGACTGGCCGCCAAGGATCGCCGGCAGGCCGCGCAGCAGCGCCCGGTTGCGCTCCAGCGGCAGCATGCGCAGGCTCTCGCAGCGCATCATCAGGGCGTCGGCGTGCGCGAAGTCGTCCGGATCGTCGACGAAACAGCCCAGATGCACTCGCGCGCGGCTGGAGATATGGCACAGCATGTTGAACGAGCGGATCTTGTCGCCCTTGTCCGGCGGGAACGGAATGCGGTGCGCAAGAAACAGGACGTGCATCAGCCCAGGCTCCGCGCCAGCAGCGGCCCGGCGATGTTGGCGATCTCCAGCGGCAGGCGGGACCACATCTGCACGAAACGCTGATACTTGGGGAGTTGGGGTTCATATCCGGCATGTGCGCGCCGGGTGCCAGATGGAACTCATAGGCCAGCGGTTCCGGGGTGACTCCCAGTTGACCTTGAAGTCATAGGAGCCGGTGCCGACCTTGCTGCGCCCCATATCGAACAGCTTGAGCCCGCGCGTACGCGCCGCTTCCAGCACCGACCAGAACAGGAAATCGTTCACTGCCCACTCGCGACCCTCGCGGGTACCGCCGAAATAGAAGAAGTGCAGCTCGTCCCGGAAGACCAGGGACAGGCCGCCGGCATGGACATCCTGATCCTGAACACCAGGTGCAGCACGCACGCGTCGCCGAACTGCTGCTTCAGTGCGGCAAACCAGCGCTTCGGAAACACCGGGGTGCCGAGATTGCGGACCGACTCCGCATAGGACAGCCAGACCCGGTCGACACGGCTGACTTCCTCGACGCGCAGATCGGCGGCCTGGCCCTTGCGCACCATGGCGCGGCGCTTGCGCGGCAGGGACAGCATGTTGACTTCCGAGTCCGGGTCGACCGGTTTGCGGAAGGTCGCATAGACATCGGTCTTGCCCGGCCAGTCCGGGCGCAGGCGGCTGCGGTTGCGGTATTCCAGCGCGTCTGCTCCGCAGGACGACTGGATATCGACGGCCTCCGCGTCAAGCGCGGCATGAGTCTCGGGATCATCGGCCAGCGGGCCGCCGTAGACGGCGAACGCAGTCGAGATCAGGCGCTTGCCGAACAGCAGCGAATTGATGAGCGTAAGCGGCAACAGGCCGACGATCGTGTCCCCCCCGCTCCGCATACAGCATCCACACCCGGTGGCCGTAAGCGTCGGCAACGGCCCGCGACCAGGCGGTCAGGTGGAAGACGGTCGCCTCCGGGTGGGCGCGCACGGCGGCGTCCCAGCGCGCGCAGCCGGCGCGGTCGTCGAGGTCGAGATGCCGGATGCGCAGGCGCGCCGGATCAGCCAGCGACATGAGAGACACCAAGCACGCGGTCCACGCGGTCCCAGGCGAAATCGTCGAGCGCATGCTCCAGCTTGCCGGCCATGGCACCAAGGTTCGTGTAGTGCCGCAGGCGCGACTTCCACGGGCGCCCGGCACGCGCGGCTGCGCCGGATCGACTTCCCACGGGTGGAAGTAGAGCACGGCCGGCTGCTGCGCCTCCACGTTCACCTTGCGGATCGCCCAGCGCGACAGCGCATATGGGAACAGGCGGAAGAAGCCGCCGCCGCAGGCCAGCCGCTTGCCGGCGAGGTCAACGGTCGTCACCGGAAATTCGATCATGTCCGAACCGGCGACAGGGGTATGGACGAAGCGCGGCGCCTCCGGCCAGCCATAATGGTCGTGCGCCAGCGGCGCGACCGAGGATGAGTAGCGATAACCGCTCTCCGCCAGCACATCGAGCGCCCAGCGGTTGGCCTTGCCGATCGAGAAGCTCGGCGCCCGGTAGCCGATGACGGAGACGCCGGCGACATCCTCGAGGATTTTTTCGAGCGGTCGAGGTCGGCGCGGAACTGCTCCGGGGTAAAGCTGTGTACCCGGTCGTGCGCATAGCCGTGCGAGGCCAACTCATGCCCGTCGGCGACGATGCGCCGGATCAGTTCCGGATGGCGCTCGGCGACCCAGCCCAGGGTGAAGAAGGTCGCTTTGACGTTCTTGCGGGCGAACAGGTCCAGCACCGCCCCGGTATTTTGCGCGACACGGCGGCCAACGCTCCCAGCTATCGCGCGCGATGCAGGTCTCGAACGCGCCAACCTGGAAATACTCCTCCACGTCGACCGACAGGGCATTGACGACGGCGCGGCTCATGGCTGCGTATCCTCTGTCGGCGGCGTCTGCGCATCGTCGTCCACCCAATCGTTCAGGATGCGCACGATCTGGCGGATCGAGCGGTCGTGCGACCGCACATAGCGCTCGAGGATGTCCAGCCGGCGCATCAGGTCCGGGTCCGGCAGGCCGGGCTCGGCCAGCATGCGGTCGCGCTGCACCTTCGGCGGCACGCGGGCGTGCATGGGCCCGATGCTGGAATAGGCGGTATCCGCATCGAGGGTGTGTTTCGGCCCGGTGGTCGGCGTGTTGTCCTGGCGCAGGTCGTCGATCACCTGCCGCACCAGGGTGGCGTCGATGACGTGGGTTTCCTCCAGCGCGCCGAACAGCAGGATGCGCGAGCACAGATTGTTCAGGCGACGCGGCACGCCGCCCGAATAATCGTACATCAGCTTGAAGGCATCGTCCGTGAACATCGGATCGTTCTGCCAGCCGCACAGCGACAGCCGGTGCAGGACATATTCCGGCAGCTCTTCCTCCTGCATCGGCTCCAGATGGTGCGTGGCGATCACGCGCTGGCGCAATTGCTCAAGCTCGGGGAGAGCGCCAGCTTGTCACGGAATTCCGGCTGGCCGAGCAGGAAGGTCTGGAGCAGGGCCTTGTTGCCGTCCTGGAAGTTGGAGAGCATGCGCAGTTCTTCCAGCGCCGAGACCGGCAGGTTCTGCGCCTCGTCGATCGTCAGCAGCACGCGCCGCCCGGCAGCATGGTGCGCGCGCAGGAACTGCTCGATCCGGCGCAGGATCTCGGCCTTGTCGCAGTCCTCGACCTTCAGGCCGAAGGCGGTCGCGACCATGCGCAGCGTGCTGTCCGCATCCAGTTGCGTGGTCACCACGTTGGCCACCACATATTCGCTGCCTTCGATAGCATCGAACAGGTGGCCGACCAGGGTGGTCTTGCCGGCGCCGACATCGCCGGTGATGATGATGAAGCCCTCGCCCTGGTTCAGGCCATAGGTCAGGTACGCCATGGCTTTGCGGTGCGTGCGGGTGTCGTAATAGAAGCGCGGATCAGGTGTGAGCTGAAACGGGCGGCCGGTGAGATTATAGAATTCGGTGTACATGATCCGTCTCGCCGTCCTTGCGCTCATCAGGGCGCGGACAGGCGTTTACCCTATCCGCATTGTCGTTGCCAGCGCGCTCCCATCCAGCGGCTTTGTGCACCGGAGCCTGATCGGTTGAGGCGGAAAGCATGTTTGCTTCAACCGATAACGTGAACCAGGCTCTTTTCCATGAATGAGACCATGTTTCACGTTTCAGATCCGTTCAATCTGACACGATCAAGGTCTATGCCTCTCAGAAGGTTGATATTTTCCTTCCCGCTCGGCGTTTTCGCCTAAAAGCGTGCAGTAGCGCCGACCGAAACCGAGAAATCGTTGCTGTCGAACCCGGTGTTGAAGTTGCTGGTGCGCTGCGAGCCGTAGACCCGGCTGAACAGGTTTACGTAGCGCCCAAGGCTGTAGGTGTAGCTGACGCTGCCGCCGTAGAAATTGTCGTTGCGGCCTTCGGACAGCTGGAACCGCAGCGCCGAATAGAACAGGTCCAGGCTGACGCTGCTCTTGCGGCCGATCTTGTAGCTGTTGGTGAGAAATGCCCCGACCGAGCGGTCCCGGTCGCCGATGTTGGTCGGCTCGAGAGCGTCCGGCACGCCGGGCAGCGGCACGAAGGAGAGCAGGTCGCGCGTCTGGAAGAACAGCGACAGGTTGCCTGTGAACTTGCGCCGGTCGTAGGTGACGCCGAGCGAGCCGGAGCGCAGGCGGAACACGGAGTTGTTGACGGCCGAAGCTTGCCGTCGGAAAGCCGTTGATCAGCCCCGGCACCGGGAAGATGCCGCCGAGGAACAGGCCGGACACCCGGTTTCGGCTGACGATGAACGTCTCCGGGATGCCGTTGACGTTCTGGGTCAGCAGGCGGCCGAACGTGTCGACGGACTGGTTGTAGCTGCCGACCAGAGTGAGGCCCGGGCGCGGCTGGTAATTCAGCGCCACCGACCAGATAAGGTCGCCGAAGCGCCGACCGCCGCGGACCACGAGATTGGTGCGCTGGTTCGGGTTCAGGCGCAGGCCGACATCCCAGGTCACACCCTGCTGGTCAAAGACCACGGTGCGGCCGGCGCTGGGGTCGACGATGAAATCGCCGTTATTGTCGAAGACCGGCTGGCCTTGCTGGTCGGTCAGCGGCGTGTCGCGGTCGTCGAAGGTGCTCTCCCACCCCGCCGAGCCGAGCAGGCTGATCTTGCGGGTGAGCGCATATTCAAGGTCGAAGTTGCCGGAGTATATTTCCGTCTGCTCGCTCAGCACCTTTATGTTTTCGCGCGCGTAGCGGCCGCTCAGCGTCCAGGTGAGGTTCGAACTGCTGGGCAGGCTGGCCAGCGAGACATTGACCCCATGCGACTTGCTGTCGGCCACGGCACCCAGCGAGAGGTCTCCGTCGAAGCCCGCGCCGCCGGCCGCGAACGGATCGGTGATGTCATTGATGTCGGTGTAGGCGAATTCGTAGCTCGCGGTGAACCGTGCCAGATTGCCGAGCGGACGCGAAACCGTCGGCCGCACAAAGACGTTGAACACATCCGAGAGGTTCTGCCCGTCCTGCTCAGGGTTGAGCGACAGCGGGCCGCGCAGGTCGCGGATCAGCCGGGTCGCGACGGCACCCGTGTCGAGGCTTAGGAAATCCTCGATGATGCTTGCGTTCGCCCGCGCGACCAGATTGTGGCGGTTCTTGTCGACGACGCGGGTGCCGATGCCGATCCGCCGCTCGTAATTGTAGGTGATGCCGCCGGTGACGCGCCGGGAGTTGAAGCTGATGTCGGCGCCGGCGAGATGGTGGTGATGAAGCCGTTTTCCGAGCTGACGCCGTCGGACCAGCTTTCCCGCACCTCAAGCTGCGGGTGAAACTCGATCTTCGCCAGCGCTGGGCCGCCGCAGCCGAGTCCGACTGCGAGCGCCAAGGCCGCGGTTTGCGCGCCGATCCGGTGTTTCATATGGCCCATGCCCCCGTCATCGGTCGATTATGTGCCATAGCCGTAATAGGCGCCGAAGCGGCGGCCGGCCGTCGAGAATCGGGTCTTGTTCAACAGCAGGCTGACGTTCTTGCACCCGGAGATCATGGCCAGGCCTTCGCGCAGCTGCGGCTCGCGCGTGCTCTCGGCCTCCACCACGAACAGCACCTGGCCGACATGCAGCGCCAGCACGGAGGCGGCGGACGACGCCAGCGCCGGCGGCGGTCGAAGATCACCACGCGGTCGCGATAGCGCTGGGCGATTTCCTCGATCATGGCGCCCATGCGTTCCGAGGCCAACAGTTCCGTCGTCAGGTGGTGCTGGCGTCCGGCCGGCAGCACCGCCAGATTTTCGATGTTGGTGCGGATCAGACAGTCCGCAAGGTCGAGCGAGGGGTCGACGATCACGTCCACAAGGCCCTTGCCGCCTTCCAGACCCAGGGTCGAGAGGATTTCCGGCTTGGCGAAATCCGCGTCGACCAGCAGCACAGTCAGGTCGCGCTCGGATGCAATCGACAGCGCCAGGTTGATCGCGCAGAAGGTCTTGCCCTCGTTCGGCTGCGCGGAGCAGACCAGAATGAGATTGCCGTTCTTGATCGCGTTCTCGCCGCGCGCAAATGCATTCAACAGCAGCTGGCGCTTGACGATGCGGAACTCTTCCGCGGTCTGGGTGGCCGGCGAATCCGGCACGACAAAGCCGGTTTCGCGCAGGAAATCAGGTCCACTTCGCCGCGACGGCTGAGCTTGGCGCTGCGCACGCTGGTGCCGCGCGCCGGCATCTCGACCGCCTCGCTGCGGGTCACCTTGGCGCGCAGGGCGTCGCGCGCGGCAGGCTTGTTCTGATTGGCGCTCAGCTTGCGGGCGGCACGTTCGAGCAACGAGATGTTCTCGTCGTCGCCGGGCTGGGTGCTGTCGTCACTCATGGTTGCTTCCTTGGTCGGGCGGCGACGCTAGATGGCTTTGGACGCCTGGATGCTCTCGATCGTGAGCAGCACGGCGAACACGCCGATCAGGACGAGAAAGGCGACGGCGAACGCCCCAGTCGCAGGCGCTCCTGTGCGCGCTGCTGATCGTTGAGGATCGCCGAGACGCTTCCCAGAACCGGCAGACTGGTGATGTTCTTCAGGTTGCCGACCGTGATGAACGTCGTGTGGACGTGGCTCATGGCGGCGGCGATGCCGATCCCGAGCAGCAGACCCGCCAGCGTCACGCCGGAGAGCAGCAGCGGGCGGTTCGGCGCCACCGGTTTCAGCGGCACTTCAGGTGGATCGACGATGCGGAACTGCACCTTGTCGGTCGTGGTCTCGACCTTTGCGCGACCAGCGTCTGCTCGCGCGAGGCCAGCAGTTCCTGATACTTGCGCTGGATGACTTCGTAGTCGCGATTGAGTTTCGAGCGCTCGGCCTGCAGCTCCGGCGAGGTTTCCGCCTTGGACTGCTGCTCGTCGATTTCACGGCTGATGGCGGCGCGACGCGAGGTGAGGGCGGCGATTTCGGCGTCCTTGTCGAACAGCCGGCTGCGCAGGTCAACATAGACCGGGTTGGCCTGGGTCGGCCCCGTGCTTTCCTGCTTGGCAGATTTCGGCTGCGCGGCAGCCTGCTTGCGTTCCGCGACTTCCTGCGCCTTCAGGTTCTCGATCTGGCGCCGCGCGCCGACGACATCCGGATGCTGTTCGGTGTAGCCGCGGGCCATTGCATCCGAGACCTGCTGCTCCAGGGCCCGGATCTGGCCTTCCTTCGACAGCGGGTCGATCGTCGATCCGCCAGCGACCGGCGGCGCATAATAGCCGGCGGAGATGTTCGCGGGCACGCTGGCGAGCTGTGCCGCCAGCGCCCGGCGCGCGCTCGTCGCCTGGGCCAGCGAGCCGTCGACGGTGTCAAGCTCGCGCCGCAGGGTCTGGAGCTGCTGCAGGAAGTTGGCCGACTCAGGCAGGCGGCCGAGGTTCTTGGTCTCGAAGTCGGCGCGGCGGCGCTCGGCGGCTTCGAGCTGCTTTTCGTATTCGTCGATCTGCTCTTCCAGGAAGCGGCGCGTCTCGTTGTAGACGTCACGCTGGCCGCTCAGATTGTCCTCGACGAAGATGTTGATGAGGTTCTGCACCACGCGCTTGGCGAGGTTGGCGTTCTCCGCCTTGGTCAGCTTCGGGTCGCCGGACTGGAAGGTGAGGGTGAACAGGTCGTCGCCCTGGCTTTGCAGGGTGATGTTCTGGGTCAGCTTCGTGAACAGCCGCTCCATTTCGGAGGGTCGTCCCCGACCGTGAGGTCGAGGTCGGTGCGCCGGATCACCTTTTCCAGGTTCGGGCGCGATACCAGCGTGCGGCGCACGATATCGACCTGGCGCATCGGGTTCACGTCGTCGGTGCCGAGGATGCGCGGCAGCACGGTGTTGGTGTCGACGAAAATGCGCGCCCGCGCTTCATAGGTATCGGGGATGGCGGCGACCACGCCCCAGCCGATCAGGCAGACCACCCACATGGCGGCCAGGCCATACAGTCGCTTGCGCCAGAGCAGATACAAGGTCGTCAGGAGCTGGTCGTAGACTGACTGCATAAACCCTACTCATTCCCTCACCTGCGGCCGTAAGCGGCGGCAGGCGCGCTTCGATTCGAACCGCCATTGATATCGCACAAGTGCGAACCAAAGGTTGCCGGCCATGCCAGGCGCTGCCCCAGCGCCCGGCGTATCGCCTAGAAGAAGCTCTCCGGCACGATGATCACGTCGCCCGGTTCGATGCGGACGTTCGCCGAGGTCTTGCCGTCCTTGAGCAGGCTCTCCAGCCGCACCCGGAACTCCTTCTGCGCGCCGGTCGAGCGGTCGAAACGCACCAGACGCGCGCGATCGCCCGCCGCGAACTCGGTCAGACCGCCAACCGAGATCATCACGTCAAGCAGCGTCATGTTCGCACGGTACGGGATAGCAGCCGGGTTCGTCGCTTCGCCCACCACGCGCACCTGCTGCGCGAACGGTCCCTGGAAGCCAGTGACGATCACCGAGACGATCGGGTTTTGGATGTATTTCGCCAGTTCGCCCTCGATATCCTTGGCGAGTTGGGTCGGGGTTTTGCCGGTGGCCGCCATGTCCTGGATCAGGGGCACCGTGATGCGGCCATCCGGACGTACGGTCACGCCAGTCGAGAGTTCCGGGTTGCGCCACACGAAGATGTTCAGCGCATCGAGCGGGCCGATGATGTAATCGGCCCGGGCCTTCAGCAGGCGAAACGAAGGCTGCCGGCGGCAGGCTGTCCTTGGCGCTCGAGCAGGCGCTGAGCAGCGCAATCGCGCCCAGAAACGCTGCGCGGCCTAAGGTTTTCAGGCGAAGTTTCACGGTCCGTCCCCTCCTGTTGCGGACGCAGCCAACGCACTGCGTCCAAAGCACTTCTGTAACCGACTGCGTAAAGCCTAACACAAGTGAACAAAGCGTAAGCACAGCTTAGCCGACGGCATTTTTCCGCCACTTCGCTCACGAAACCAGCCTGCGCCAATCCGGCGGCAAAATATTGTGTGCCCTTTATAAAGGCAACCCCAGAGTGTTGCACTGCAAAGGATCGTCAGACAAGCCGCTCCGCAGGTTCGGGATGGCTGAGGAACCGGCCGGGACTCGCCGTGGCGCCATAAGCGCCGGCAAGAAATACAGCGACAATATCGCCGGCATCCGCATCGGGCACCGGAATTTTTCCCCAAGTTTATCAAGCGGCGTACAAAGGCAGCCGACGACAGACGCCGTTCCCGTCGCCGGTTGCGTATACTTGTTCGCTATTGCAACAGGGTAGTTTCGGCGGATCGCCTGCCCAAAGTTGCCGCTTGCCGCGAGCTGATGATGCAGGCCGCCGTCGGTGATCAGGAACGTTTCCCCGCGCGACTGTTTCTTTTCCACAACACGTGTGAGGTAGACTCCGGCCTCCGCGACCAGGTAGCGGCCGAGTTCGAGCACAATCGCCGCCTGCGCCAGCGCCGGCTCCTTGCGCGCCAGCCGCGCGTGCAGGCTCTCGCCCAGCCGCGCCAAGTCCAGTGGTCTGTCCTGCGGCGTGTAGGGCACGCCCAGCCCGCCGCCGATGTTCACGTGCCGGGGCGGCCGGGGCGCATGCTCGGCCAGCCGCGCCGCCAGTGCGAGAGAGATCCTGCGCCTCGGCGATCGCGTCTGCCGAAAGGTTCTGCGACCCTGCAAAGATATGAAAGCCATGGAAATCGACGCCCAGCGCCGCCATGCGCGCCAGCAGGGCCAGCGCCTGGTCGGTGTCGACCCCGAACGGCTTCGCGCCGCCGCCCATGCGCATGCCGGAGCCTTTACCTCGAAGTCCGGGTTGATGCGCAGCGCCGCCTTCAGCGGCAGGCCAAGCGCTGTGGCGATCCGGGCTGCGCGCTCCAGTTCGCCCGCGCCCTCAATGTTGAGAATGATCCCGGCCTGGATGGCGGCGGCCAGTTCCGGGTCACGCTTGGCAGGCCCCGCAAAGCTGATCCGCTCCGGCTGCACGCCGCTGGCAAGAGCAACGCCGAGTTCGCCGGCGGATGCGACGTCCAGCCCGTCGGTGAGGCCGGCCAGCAGGTTGACGACTGCCGGCAACGGGTTGGCCTTTATGGCATAATGCAGGTGCACCTCCGCCGGCATGGCCGCGCGCAGACTGCGGACGCGCGCCGCGATCAGGGCGCTGTCGTAGAGGAACAGGGTGTGCCAAGCTCCGCCGCCCAGTCCGTGACCGGCCGACCGCCGACTGTCAGGCACCCCGGACGTGCCGTAGCCGTCCGGCCAGGCGCGTGGTTCGCCGTGGGTGGGCGCGCTCATGCCTCACGCTCCGCGCGCGCGGCGGCGGCAATTGTCGGACGATCCAGCTTGCCATTCGGATTGCGCGGCAGGCTCTCGCGCCAGATGATGTGGCGCGGCAGCATGAAGCCGGGCAGGGCGCGGGTCATCGCTGCCGGCAGCCCGGCCTCGGCATCGGCCATGTCGGCGACTGGCGCTGCCACCAGCACGATCGCCTCACCGAGCGCCGGGTCCGGCACGCCCAGCGCCACGCAATCGGCGACCAGACCGCTGGCGTAGGCCGCTTCCTCGACCTCTGTGGGGCTGACCCGGTAGCCGGAGGTCTTGATCATCTCGTCGTCACGGCCGACGAAGGTCAGGAAGCCGTCGGCATCCCGCACCGCCTTGTCACCGGACCAGACCGCGCGCTCGCCCGGCGCACGCGGCCCGGCAGCGGCCGGCGGCTCGCGGAAGCGCGCAGCGGTTCGCTCCGCATCGCGCCAGTAGCCCTGCGCCACCAGCGGGCCGAGGTGGACGATTTCGCCCGGTTCGCCCGGGTCGGTCAGGCTGCCGTCCGGCCGGCAGACATAGACTTCGGCGTAGGGGATGGCTTTGCCGATCGAGTCCGGTCGCGCGTCGACCAGCGACGGGTCGAGATAGGTCGAGCGGAACGCCTCGGTCAGACCGTACATGAGGAAAATGCGGGTATCCGGCAGCAGGGCGCGCAGCCTGCCCAGCACGGCGCGCGGCATGCGCCCGCCGGAATTGGTGATGGCGCGCAGGCTCGCGCGGGCGTCGTCCGGCCATTCGGCGGCGGCAAGCTGGCTCCACAGCGGCGGCACCCCGAGCAGGGTGATGCCGTCGCGCGCGACGGCCCGCACCACGTCGCGCGGCGTCAGATAATCGATCAGGCTGACGCAGGCGCCGGCCAGAAAGCCGCAGGTCAACTGGTTGAGGCCATAGTCGAAGCTGAACGGCAGCGCTGCAAGCAGCCGGTCGGTCGCCGTCACCGCCAGATACTGCCGCACGCTGTCGGCGCTGAGCAGCAGGTTCCGGTGCGAGAGCATGACCCCTTGGGCCGCCCGGTGCTGCCGGAAGTGTAGAGGATCGCCGCCAGCCCATCGTCGAGCGCAGCGGGCGCAAAGTGCCTGGGCGTGCGCCTGGCATCCGCGGCCGGGCCTGGCCAGGCGCGCGACAGGGCATCCGCGTCGATGCTGTAGACGGCGCGCAGACCCGGCGGCAGCGCCTCCGCTTCCCGTAAAGCGGCCAGCCGGGCGGCGACGCTCACCAGAATTTCCGCACCGCTGTCCTCCAGGATGTGGCGCACCTGCGGCGCTTTCAGCACCGGATTGACCGGCACAACCACCATGCCGGCACGACTGGCGGCGAACAGCGCCGCAACCGTCTCTGGAGTCTTGGCGAGATAGACTGCGACCCGTGCGCCCGGTGCCAGCCCGAGGGCGCGCCAGTCCTGCGCCGCTGCCTCCACCATGCGGTTGAGCTGCGCATAGGAAATCTGCGTACCGCGCCAGATCAGGGCGGGCGCGTCTGAGTCTTGCGCCAGAAGATCGTCGAGGGTGCGGATCATGACGCCGCGTCTAGAGCCTTTCCGACTGAGATTGAGGCACTTGTGTTGGAGTGCCTTAAGCGAAAGCGATAAGAAAGGCTCTCACTCTTTGTGTAGACCCTTTTGATTGAATCACTTTTGGTAAGGCAATCATAAACGGGAAGGGTCTCGCAGGTTGCTGAAAAAGTGGTTTCCCGCACTCCAAACCCACAGCCGTCACCCCGGCCCCTAACGGGGATAAACTCCGGCCGGGGTCCATGGCTAACACCTTATATTCGTTGTGTATATAAGCGCCCATGGATTCCGGCCTTCGCCGGAATGACGAAATGGGACTGTATTATTCCGCTTTTTCAACAGCCTGCTAGAGCGGTTTTCGATCCGATCAAATCAGATCGCCGCTCTATGTTTTTGTTTTGCAGCGATTTCTTAACCAGAAGATGAGTCCATCTGCTTGGAAATCGCTCTAAGCGGCCTGTTCGGCGGAGAGGTGCAGGCCGAGAACATCCGCGTCTTTCGGCAGGACCATATTGGCATGCAGCGGCAGCGCCAGCACCCGCTCCTGCTCGACCGGGCCCGGCAGGCGCCAGCCGGCAGTCTGCGCGTTGCTGAAGCCGAAACGCGCATAATAGTCCAGATCGCCGACCAGCATGATGAGCGCATGGCCGAGCGCGCGGGCGCGGGCGATGCCGTCTTCGATCAAGGCAACGCCAATGCCTTCGCCCCGCCGCGCCGGCTCCACGGCGATCGGCCCAAGCAACAGCGCTTCCTGTGCGCCATGCGCCATCGCCAACTGCACATGCCAGAATTCGATGGTGGCAAGCAGCATCCCATCCGGCCCGATGGCGACCCGCTGCAAAGCCCGGCAAGGGCTAGCCGCCTCGCGCAGGCGGTAGGCCGTGCGCAGATGCCGGTCAGGGCCGAAGCTGCGATCGAGCAACGCTTCAACGGCAGAGCGGTCGGTCGGCGCGGTCGCGCGGATCTGGTGCAACGTCAGGGAACCTCCTTACAAAAGAGGCGCGCCTTGACCACATCCGCGCGCGCGATGCAAGCGGTTATCCGGCTTGGCGGCCGGAAGAAATCGCAGGGTCAGGCAAGCGCCGATTCAAGCCATTTCTTGATGTCGGACTTGGGCGCTGCACCGACCTTGGTGGCGGCGACCTTGCCGTCCTTGAACAGGATCATGGTCGGGATGCCGCGGATGCCGTATTGAGTCGGCGCAACCGGGTTTTCATCGACGTTCAGCTTGCCGATGGTCACCTGGCCCGCAAGCTCACTCGCCAGTTCCTCAAGCGCCGGGGCGATCTGCTTACACGGGCCGCACCATTCGGCCCAGAAATCCACCAGTACCGGACCGGATGCGCCCAGCACATCGGTGGCGAAATTCGAATCGGATACCTTGATCGAGGACATATGCTTCTCCTGCAGGGGCCTGCATTACGGTTCGTTGCGCACAAGCTAGTGGGTTACAGTGCAGCCTTCAATCCATGTGATTCACACGCGCCGTTCTCGATTTTGCAACTGTGAGCGGCTTATTGTTGTGCTTGTTCCAGAACTGGAAGGTGCACCAGTCGAGGGCCGGCGGTCCAGAGCAAGAGGGGCTGTATACGCCGCTTGGGGAAAGCCAGCGCCAGCGCCCGTGCATAGGCATCCATCTGAGCGGCGATCGCAGGCGGCAGCTCAGGGGATCCGCAGGCTGGTCTTGAAGTCGATGAACTGCACATGGTCAGCGGCGATCAGCAGGCGGTCGATGCGGCCCTGAACCACCCGGTCGCCGAGGATCGCCGCAACGGGGGCTTCGGCGAACGCTTCCGGCCCGAACAGCGCCTCCAGACCCGGAGTCTCCAGGACGGTCAGCGCTTCTGCCGCCATGGCCTCCCGCTCCTGCGCAGAGAAGTCAGCGGCCTGGCGCGCCAGCCATGCCGTGGCGCGTGCAGCCCGTTCCGCCGGGGGTACCGCGGGCAGATGCTCGAACAGGGTGTGCAACAGGCTCCCGCGGCGTGCGGCGCGCGGGTCGCCACCCGGTGACGAGGCAGGGCTCACGCTGGTGTAATCGCGAGAGGGCGCAAGGGGCGCGGTGGCGCCGGTTCGGGCGCGGGTGCGCGGCGCACCCAGCCGGGCAGGGTCGCCTCTGCTGCAGCGGCAACTTCGAGAGGCGGAGGGTGGGAAGCGCAGCGGCTTGCGCTGTCTCGTGAACCAGAACGTCGCCCCAGAGCGGATCAGCCATCGTTGCAGCGCCCAGACCTTCCAGCGCCGCCCGGACCACGCCATACCAGGGATCCGCCCCGTCGGCCTTCCTCGGCTTCCAGCCGGCGACGAACAGCCAGTCCTCGGCACGGGTCAGGGCAACATAGAGCAGGCGCCAATGCTCCTGCCGCTGTTTTTCCGCTTCAACGGCGTAAGGCTGAGCCAGCGGGCCGACGAACCGGCTTTTGCCGCCCGCCCAGAGCGGCAACTGGCCCTTGAGCAGGACATGGTCGACCTGCGCCTTGAAGGGCCGGCTGGCGTCGGCCAGAATGACGATTGGCGCCTGCAGACCCTTGGCACCATGCGCGGTCATCAACCGCACTTCGTCGCGCGGGGCGTCCGGGTCGCGTTTGATGTCGCGCTCGCTGGCTTCCAGTTCACCGAGAAACCCTTGCAGCGCCGGGCTGTTGTCGGCCTCGAACTTCAACGCCAGATCGAGCAGTAGAGCCAAGGCCGGCTGCGCCTCGAGCCCCAGTCGCTGGTAGAGCCGTTCGGCTCCTGCAATGGCCCAAGCACATGCGCCAGAAACTCGTAGGGCGCGGTCATGTCCGCTGCCGCCAGCGCCTGCCCCAGCCAGGCGGCCGCTTGTGCGGCCTCAGTGTCCTGGCTTGTCTGAAGGGCTGTCCACAGGCTGCCCGGGCGCGCGTGGGCGAGGCACATCAATCGGTCTTCCGACCAGCCGAGGAACGGCGACTTCAGCAGCTCGGCCAGGCTCAGGTCGTCGGCCGGCTGCAACACGAAGCGCAGCAGCGCCATGACGTCGCGGATGGCGGTTTCCTGCAGCAGTTTCACCCGGTCGTGCCCGGCGACGGGAATGCCGGCAGCGTTCAGCGCTGCAATCAGCGCAGCGGCGATGGTGGTACGGCTGCGCACCAGCAGCAGGATATCGCCGGGGCGGATCGGGCGGCCACGCGCGGGCAGCAGGGTCCTTGCCTCCAGCCAGGCCTTGATCTGTTCGGCGATCCGGCTTGCAAGCTGCAGTTCGGCGTCCGGCTCCCACATCAGGTCCTGATCCGGGGTCCAGTCGGCCTCTTCGGTCTGCGCCGCCTCGACCATCGGCCAGAGCACGACCCTGCCGCCTGATCGGAGCCGGGCAGGCTTGTGCACGGGCGAGGCTGCATCCTGACCGAGCGCTGCCGGCCCGAGGTCGGTCAGCACCTGGTCCACCACCTGCAGCACAGCCGGTGTCGAGCGGAACGAGGTCGCAAGCGGCAGGGATGTAAACGGGACATTCGCCGCTAGCGCGCGCGCGCCAAACGCCGCTTCAGCCGCCAGGAACGTCGCGGGATCGGTGCCCTGAAAGCCGAAAATCGCCTGCTTGACATCGCCGACCGCGAACAGGCTGCGCGGCCTCATGCGCGCCGGCACCGGCGAAATATTCCTCGACCAGCGCGCCGACGATCCGCCACTGGGCATCGTTGGTGTCCTGCGCCTCGTCGACCAGCACATGCTCGATGCGCTGGTCGAGCTTGTAGCGTACCCAGTCGCCGGCACCGGGCATATGGAACAGGCGGGCGGCGCGCTCGATCAGGTCATCGTAGCGCATGGCACCGGTCTGGCGACGCCGGCGCTCGAACCCGCCGCCCAGCGCATGGATCAGCCGCAGATGCGCCGCCCCGGTCTCGGCCGCCTCGAACAGGGTCAGCGTCTCGCGCATGGCCTGCAGCGCCGCTTGCGCCTGGGCGCACAACGCTGCGAGGTCAGGCTCGGCGGCCTTGCTGTTCTCCGTCGGCTTCAGGGCTCTGGGTTCATCATCCTCCTTGAAAAACAGAGCCATAACCGTATCGATGTCCCCGGCCGGATCGGGTGAGGCGAGCCAGTCTGCGAGTTGCGCTGCCTTCTGCTTTTCGGCCTTGGTGCCAGCGTCCCAGGCAGCGCGGATGCGTGCGAGCAGGGCCGGCGCATGGTCGCCGCGCGCCAGCGCATTGGCCAGCCAATCGCCGGGCGTGCCGTCCTGCGGCAGGCCGAGCAGATGACGCACGGCTGGCTCGATGGTCGCAGCGTCGGGCAGCGCCTCCAGCACAACGCCGGTGTGCTTCGAGAGCTTGACCAGCAGTTTGGCGAAGCTGTCGACGCCGGTTGCGACCCGTTCCAGGTCCTCAAGCAACTGGCGGTCGCCGTCCCGCTCGGCGCGGGCGATGGCGGCGCTGGCCACCTCCTTCAGCGCCTGGGCGGAGTCCTCGTCGTCAAGGGTATGGAAGCCGGGTGGCACATCGGCCTCAAGCGGGAACGCCGAAAGCAAGGACTGGGCAAACGCATGCAGCGTATCGACGCGCAGACCGCCAGCGGCGTCGATGCAGGTGGCGAACAGGGTGCGCGCCCGCGGCATCTGCTCCGGCGGCGCGCCGAGCCCTGCAAGTTCTGCGGCAAGCGCTGCGTCGTCCGCGCGCGCCCAGCGACCGAGCGTCGCGTAAAGGCGACGGGTCATCTCAGCGGCGGCGGCGCGGGTGAAGGTGAGGCAGAGGATCGCCTCCGGTGCTGCGCCGGCCAGCAGCAGGCGCAGAACGCGTCCGGTCAGAACCTGGGTCTTGCCGGTGCCGGCGGACGCCGAAACCCAGGCATTGAGCGCCGGGTCCGCGGCCTGCGCCTGTGAGGGCGTCAAGGCGGGCGGCGCGCTCACCGCCGCCACTCGCCAAGGCGGGCCAGATGGTCGTACTCGTGACCCTGCGCATAGTCGGGCTTCACCTTGCAGGAAAGGGCGCATCGCCCTTCAGGAAATGCGCGATGGCCTGACGCAGACGCTCCTCGGTCTTTGGCACCCAGGCGTCGAGCGGCAACTCTGTTTTCTTATTGTGGAGTGTCGGGTCTGAGATGGCACCAGGCGCGGTGCGCGATCCCGACAGCCGCCAGTAGGCCAGCGCTGTAACTTGTGCGGGGTCTTGTCGGCCGAGAAGCCGCCGCGCTGGGCGATCAGGGCCAGAAGCGGCAGTTGCGGGGCGTAGCCATATTGGCGCTGGTCGAAGTTGGGTGGCTGACCGGTCTTGTAGTCGACGATCCGCCAGGCACCGGTCGCATCGACGTCAATGCGGTCAGCCTTGCCCTTCAAGATCACGCCGTCGATCTCGGTCTGCCCGCTCGCCTCGAAGCGGCTCGGGGTCCACATATCCTGCTCGCGGCGCAGCGCCTCTGCCGCGAATGCGGCGATGCGCTGGAGGCGTGGGCGCTGCAGCGCCAGATACAGCGGCTCTGCGCCGAGTGCGCGCAATTCCCCTGGAGCAGCGCCTCAAGCGTTTGCGCAATCCAGAGTGCGGGCGGGTGGTTGTTGAGCCAGAGTTCGAAGGCCTTGTGGATTGCCGTGCCGCGCTGGGCCGGGTTCGGGTCCGCATCGACCGGCTCCAGCTCCTGCAGCTTCAGGATTTTGGCCGCATAGAAAGCGTAAGGATCGGTCGCCAGCTTTTCGACCTGGGTGACGCTGATGACCTGCGGGCGCATGGCGCGGGGCGGGCAGGGCAGCGGCGGCTCGGCCGGCGTCACGCGCTCGGGCTGGTCCAGCGCACGCGCCAGCGCCAGCAGCCGGTCGTCGGTCGGCAGCGCGCCGCCGGCAGCAGCCGCCAGGCGCAACCAGAAACGCGATGGCACGGTCGCCCCTCGGCGTTGCGCTCGGCGCGGGTCAGCAGCACGGCGCCGTCGCCGCCGACCGCCTGCGCAAAGTCGTGAGCCGCCTGGCCGATGCGGCGCTGGTCGGAGGGCAGGCCGAGTGCGCGGCGCATGCCGGGCTGAGCCAGGGTCGGGGCGGATGGTCTGCGGCCAGACGCCTTCGTTGAGGCCGCCCAGAATCATCAGGTCGGCGCGGCTGAGGCGCGCTTCGATCGGCCCGAGGATCGACAGCCGGGGTGGCGGCCGAAGGTCGGCCGCACCACCGCGCCATCCAGCAGGGCCGCGAACGCCGCCGGGTAATCGAGCGGCTCGACCGCGCGCAGGCCGGCCGCAGCCCTGAGCACGGTGTCCAGCAACAGGCTGAGCATCCGCCCGGCCTCGCCCGCCCACAGCTGTTCCGGGTCGGCCAGCTTCTGGGCCGCATCCAGGTGCTGGCGCAGCAGCGCGTCCAGGCTGTCGGCGCGCATGGTCGGGAACGCTCGTGCGAACGCGGCCCAGCTTGCGGCCTCAGCCGGGCATGCGCGTGCGATGAGCGCCGCGATTGCCGGCAGTCCGGCCGGGGGCGTACGCCGCGCAGGGCAAGGTCGAGCGCATGCGCCAGCCGCCGGGTGCGCGCCCGATCGCCGCCAATGGCGCACAATGGGTGCTTCAGCAACGCCAGCAGCGGTTTGGGCGCGAAGCCGTCCGCCTGCGCCTCGGCAAGCAGCCGCAGAAACACCGCCGGCGGAGCCAGCGCCAGCGGCTGCCCGGCGGAGCTGTCGATCTCGACTGCGAAGCGGCGCATGACGGCGATGACGCGGCGCGCGAGCACGGGGTCCGGCGTCACCAGCGCCGCGGTGCGGCCCGGCGTCTCGAGCGTTTCGCGCAGCGCCAGGGCGATGGCCAACGCCTCTTCCTCCTCGGTCGCGGCCTCAAGCGTATGCAGGCCATCCAGCGCCGGGGCGCCTGGTCGCGCCAGCGGGCGGTTGCGAAGGCGGGCAGCATGGCGCGCTGCACGAATACGTCGCGCGGCGTCGCCGGGGCGCTGTCCGGCCAGGGGTCGACCTCGCCGCGGGCGACCTCCAGCCGGTCAAGCAACTGCTTCAGGCCATACTGCGGGTGTTGCTCGGGCAGTGCGTCCCAGACCTCCGCATCGAGGGGGCATCCATGGCTGTATCCAGGCCCGGCAGCACGACGCAGCCCTCCGGCAGCCGGGCGATGGTGCGCAGCAGCGCGGCCGTTGCCGGCACCGATCCGGTCGAGCCGGCGGCGATCGCCGGCCACGGCGGCGGCGACTCCGCCCAGCGGCGGGCAAGCGCCAGGGTCAGCCGTGCCCGGCGGTCAGCGGCATCGATCTGCTGTCGCCTGGCAAGCGTCTGCGGCCAGTCGACCAGCACCAGGTTCAGGAAGTCGAGCGCCTGCGTCCAGTGCCCGGCCAGCTCGGGCGGCAGGGCGGCACGCACCTCGGATGGTGACAGGCCTTCGGTCGTCAACTGGTCGAGCGTGCGGCCAAGGGCATCGGCCAGGCGCAGCGCCTCCGCCAACGGGGCCTCGTCCCGACCCTGACGGACCAGCCAGCCGCGCACTGCCTCGGTCAACAGCAGCCGGCGCTCGACCGGTGGGATCGCCGGTGGAACATCCGGGTCCAGCGTCTCGGCAAAGCCGTCCGACCCTTCATCTTCATCGATATCGCCGAGCGCCGCCATGCGCGGCATCAGCAAAGCCTGCCCCGGCGCATGGCGGATGAGCGCCTGGGTCAGTGCGCGCACGGAGCGGCGGTTGGGCAGAAACAGGCGGGTGCGCGCCAGGCGTTCCGGCGGCGTTCCGACCAGATGCCGGGCCAGCGCATCGACGAAGCTTTGCCCGGCAGCAATCGAATAGACGCGCGGCCGGGCGGCCTCAGGCACGCGCCAGCGCCGCTTCGGTCTCTTCGATCGCGGATGCCGTGCCGACGTGATACCACAGGCCGGCGTGCTGGGCACCGAACAGGCGTCCTGCCTCCATCGCGCGGTCGTAGAGGAGGTTCAGCGAGAACGGCCCTTCGGGAAGATCCGTGAACAGGCGCTTGCTGAGGATCTGGATGCCGCTGAAGACATAGGGTGCCAGGCGTCGCTCGACCCGGCGGCGCAGGCGGCCCATCTGGTCCATGTGGAAGTCGCCGGCACCTTCGTAGCCCTCGGCGCGGGCGTAAGGCACCAGCAGCAGCAGCGCATCCATCACGCTGTCGTCCCACTGGCTGGCGAGCTGACGCAGCGCGTTCGCCGCGCCATCGACCCATAGATTATCGGCGTTGATGACGTAGAACGGGTCGGCGTCGATGAGCGGCAGGGCTTTCGCGACGCCACCGCCGGTTTCCAGCAACTGTTCCCGCTCGTCGGAAATCACGATGCGCAGCCGTTCGTCAGCGCGCTTCAGGTGCGCTTCCAACTGGTCCGCGAGATAGTGGACATTGACCACGGCGGTCTCGACCCCGGCGTCCGCCAGATGATCGATCACCCAGTCGATGAGCGGTCGCCCGCCGACCCGGATCAGCGGCTTCGGTCGCGTGCGGGTGAGGGGCGCATGCGCTGGCCGAGCCCGGCGGCGAGCACCATGGCGGTCGCAGGAATGGGGCCTTGCGGCATCAGGCGGAAACGGCTGGGCAGGGCAGTCATGGGATCGGTTGGGTGCGTATGTCTGTCGGTAAGTGAGTCGAGAACCACGTCTGTAGCATGCGTAATGTAGGGTAGGCCAGATTGCGCTCAGAGTCGCCACATCCGGGGAATGTGCTTCAGGTAGCCCGGTTTGCCATCGCGACGGTGGAGGCGGACGAACACGCCCAGAATTCGGGTGGCGCGCTGGGCACCCCAGAAGGCGTAGGCGGCCTCGAACAGCGGCGCATCCAGGTCCGGCCGGGCCGCGCAATAGCGCGCGCGCATCGCTGCCTCGATCTCGGCGGGGACATCGCGTCGCGCGTCCTGCAGCAGCGAAACCAGATCGTAGGCAGCCGATCCGCGCCGGGCGTCCTGGAAATCGAGTACACCGATCCGTCGCAGCCCCGTGCGTTCCGGCAGCCAGAGCAGGTTCGGCGAGTGGTAGTCCATCTGCACCAGCCGCAGCGGGTCGCCATCCAGCGCTGCCAGTGCCTGCGCCCACAGGCCTGTGAATTCCGCCCGCAGCGCCTCGGGCACCTCGGTGCCGGTCAGCGCCGGCCAGGTCCAGTCCAGCAGCAGGTTGACCTCGAACAGCGCGCGCGATGCGTCATAAAGCGGCAACAGGTGCGGGGCGTGCAGTCCCGGCAGCGCCTCGGGAGGCTGCTCCGCATGGAGTGCCGCGAGCACATCGGTGGCAGCGGCATAGAGATCGGGCTCCGAGGCTCCGTGCGCCAGCGCTTCGACGACCAGTGCATCGCCCAGGTCCTCTAGCAGCATCAGGCCCTGCTCCGCGTCCGCGCCGTAAATCGACGGCACGCTGACCCCTTGTGCTGCGAGATGGGTGCCAACGGCCCAGAACGGCAGGATGGTCTCATGCGGTGGCGGCGCGTCCATCAACACGGCGGTGCGGCCGTTGCGATGCGCCCGGAAGTAGCGGCGGAACGAAGCGTCGCCGGCAAGAGGCCGCACCTCGGCACTGCCCCAGCCGCAACGGGTCAGGAAGTCGTGTGCGGCAGGAGGCGCCGTCATCGTAGCGAGCATAAGCGGACAGCATCCTGGAGGGCGGGACGGGCCAGTGGCGAGTCCTCGAGTGTGAGAGTTCGTGTCGTTTCATCGCCGGTCAAGGCCAACCGCAAGTGCAGCGCGTGCGCCGGCAGGCTGGCCCCAGCCGCTCAGGCCACTCGATCAGGCACAGCGCGGTATCGTAGGCTTCCTCCAGTCCGAGCTCCAGGGCGTCTTCCGGCGCATCGAGCCGGTAGAGGTCGACATGCCAGACGGGGAAGGCGAAGTCGTAGGTCTGCACCAGGGTGAACGTCGGGCTGGGCACATCTTCTTCAGCGCCCAGTCCCTGCAGGATGGCGCGCGCGAGTGTGCTTTTGCCCGCGCCGAGGTCCCCATGGAGCGCAAGAAGGTCGCCTGGGGCAAGAAACGGGGCCAGGCGACGGCCAAACCCGATTAACTGCGTCTCGTCGAGGATCATACGAGGGTGGGCCGGTCGTGCATCCAAGCGTCCGCCGGCACTATGCGCGGCAGATTGACCCGCACCGTCGTGCCCATGCCGGGACTGGAGGTGAGCGACACGCTGCCGCCGTGCAGCGCCACGAACTGGCGCACCAGGAAAGGCCCAGGCCGACGCCGGTCGCATTCGGGATGTTGCTGCCGCGCTGGAAGCGCTCGAACACCTTGTCCTGTTCATGCTCGGCGATGCCGATGCCGGTGTCGGCGACGTCGATGGTCACGCCGTCTTCGTCGCCGACCGCATGGATGGCGATGCCGCCAGGCGGCGTGAAGCGGATCGAATTCATCAGCAGGTTGTAGAACGTCTGTTTCAGGCGGCGCTCGTCGCCTTCGATGTTCCCGGCGGACGGGGCGACATCGAGCGTGAACACGAGCGCATTCGCATGCATCTGGTCGTCAACCATGTCGGCGGAGGATTTCAGCAGATCCGCGATGGAGAGCTGCGCCGTCTCCAGCGCCAGGGAGCCAGCCTCGGTGACCGCAAGATCGAGAATGTCGGAAATCAGCAGTTGCAGGCGCTCCGCAGACAGCAGGATCGAGCGCACATAATCCGCCTGCTGGTTGTTGAGCGCGCCGTGATAGCCTTGGTCGAGCATCTGGGCGAAGCCGGTGATGCTGGTGAGCGGCGTGCGCAGTTCGTAGGACATGTTGGAGACGAACTGCGATTTCAGCTTGTCGGCCGCCTCGAGTGCCTCGCTGCGGTCGCGCAGCGCCCGCTCGATCCGCTGGCTGTCGGTCACGTCCAGATAGGTGACCAGCGCATCCCCGTTCGGCAACGGCACGGCGCGATAGTCCAGGGTCTGGCCGCCCATCAGTTCCAGGCGGCCCTCGACCGCCCGCCGGCCGACGGTTGCGTGCCGGATGATATCG
Source organism: Hankyongella ginsenosidimutans (assembly GCF_005144965.1). Lineage (GTDB taxonomy): Bacteria > Pseudomonadota > Alphaproteobacteria > Sphingomonadales > Sphingomonadaceae > Hankyongella > Hankyongella ginsenosidimutans. The sequence goes on along the minus strand of NZ_CP039704.1, from coordinate 413,107 downwards.
CTCAGTTGCCGGGGTTTGGTCTCTGGTGAGACTGTTCTGTCCACGAGCGCGCTCAGGGCGTCGACATGCGGCTCGTCGCTCAGTTCGGAGAGGGTCAGGTCGAAGTGGCTGGCAAAGCCGCTGTTGTAGAGCTTGAGCCGCCCGTTGGCCGAGAAGACGGCCACGGCCTCGTGCAACTGGTTCAGCGTCGCCTGATAGGCTTTCAGCACGCTGTCCCGCGCTGTCGCCAGGTGAAGCTGCTCCGATTGATCCTCGAACACCAGGATCAGGCCGCCCATCGGATGCGGCTGGACCACAACGCGCAGCACCGTTTCGTCGGAAAGTACCCAGGTCTCCTCGCGCGGTTCGAGGATGTCGATGAACCAGGTCTGCAGGTCGCGCTTCCAGGCCGGGAAATCCCGCTGCTCCGGCAGGCGCCGGCGCTCACGCATGTGGTCCAGCACTTCTGAGAAGGGCGGCCGGTCATCCAGGCGCTCGTTGTGCAGGTCGAACAGCCGCACGAAAGCGGTGTTATGGAACACCAGCGTCCGGTCCGGCCCGAAGATCGCGACGCCCGCGGAAAGCTGGTTCAGCGTTTCGTTGTGCGCGCGCACATGCCGGCTCAAGTCGGCGCGGGCTTCCTCGCTCTCGGTGATGTCGATCGCGAAACCACCGACGCCATCCTGCGCCAGCGGCACCTCGATCACGCGCAGGGCGCGGCGCTTGCCAGCGATCACCGCGCTTTCGACATGGGTCAGGACGCTGTTCAGATCGAGCGCCTGCTTCGCCGATTTATCCGGGGCCGGTGCGCTGGCGCTGGAGATCAGTTCCAGCGACTGATGGATGACGGCGTCGGCGTCCGCAGCTTCAACGGCGCGGACATAGGCGGAGTTGACCTGCTGCAGTTTCAGCGCGGCGTCGCGGCGCCAGACGGGAAATGGCGCCGCCTCGAGCAGCGCGGTCGCCGCCGAGACCTGACGTTGCAGCGCGTCCCGTTCCGCGCGCAGCGTCACCATGTAGGATTGCGCGTCGGTCTGGTCGAGAAACCAGATGACGACCGAGGAGTCGCCTGCGACCTGCGGCGGCGCAAGCCGGCCCTCCGCCAGGAGCATCCTGTCACCTCGCAACGGGCGCACCATGCGCGTGAAGGCGGCCCTGACGCGCGCGCCGCCTTGATGTCGTCGCTGAGCGCCAGGTAATCCGCCTCGCACAGGCCACTCTGGGTCTCGGGATCCGGCGCGAGCTGGTCCAGCGTGGCGATGCGCTGGTCAAGCGAAAGCCAGCCGCGCAGCGACCTGAACCGACGGCGACATTCCCCGTCGCCACGAGATAGCGCCAGGTGTGGTGGAGATCAGTGCGCGCAGACGCAACGCCCAGGCCCGTGCCGCGCGGGCGCGCTGGCTGGACCTGCGGCTGCGGAACAAGGCCCAGACGGCCAGAATGAACCAGGTCGTCACCAGCAGGATGGTGATGGCGACCTGAACGGAAGAAACCGCCATGGGGGTGCGTATAGGGTCGACCGCCCACGCGGGCCAGCTTAGAAACGTGTTACTTGCGAGGAACAGGCGCGCCGTCATCGTGGCAGACCATAGCCCTGGCGCGCGGGCCTCGGCAAGCAGCGGCGCATCGGGCGGATGCGCCGCTGTTCCGGATTAGAGCGGTTTTCGATCTGATCGAATCAGATCGCCGCTCTATGTTTTGTTTTGCCACGATTTCTTAATCGTCAGATGGTGCCATCTGACTGGAAATCGCTCTAGTAGCGGTAGTGTTCCGGCTTGAACGGACCCGATTGCGCGACGCCGATGTAGGCAGACTGCTTCTCGGTCATTTTGGTGAGCTTGACGCCCAGCTTTTCAAGGTGCAGCGCCGCGACCTTTTCGTCCAGGTGCTTGGGCAGGGTGTAGACCTTGTTCTCGTAGCGGTCGCCATAGGCCCACAGCTCGATCTGCGCGAGCGTCTGGTTGGTGAAGCTCGCCGACATCACGAAGCTCGGGTGGCCGGTCGCGCAGCCAAGGTTCACCAGCCGGCCTTCCGCCAGCAGGATGATGCGCTTGCCGTCCGGGAACTCGATTTCGTCGACCTGCGGCTTGACGTTGTGCCACTTGAAGTTCTTCAGGCCCGCGACCTGAATTTCGCTGTCGAAGTGACCGATGTTGCAGACGATCGCGCGGTCTTTCATCGCCCGCATATGCTCGACGGTCAGCACGTCGACGTTGCCGGTCGCGGTCACGAAGATGTCGGCACGGGGTGCTGCATCTTCCATGGTGACGACCTCGAAGCCTTCCATGGCGGCCTGCAGGGCGCAGATCGGGTCGATTTCGGTGACGAGTACGCGGGCGCCGCCGTTGCGCAGCGAGAACGCCGACCCCTTGCCGACGTCGCCATAGCCAGCGATGACTGCGACCTTGCCCGCGAGCATCACGTCGGTCGCGCGGCGAATGCCGTCAACCAGCGACTCCCGGCAGCCGTAGAGGTTGTCGAACTTCGACTTGGTGACGCTGTCGTTGACGTTGATGGCCGGGAACGGCAGGCGGCCGTCCTTCGCCATCAGGTACAGGCGGTGAACGCCGGTGGTGGTTTCTTCCGAGACACCCTTGATGGCATCGCGGCACTTGGCGAAGAAGCCGGGGTTTTCCGCGTTCACGCGCTTGATCAGCGCGAACAGCACTTCTTCTTCCTCGTTGGATGGATTGGCGACCTTCGAGGGGTCTTTCTCGGCTTCCGCGCCCAGGATGATGAGCACGGTCGCATCGCCGCCGTCGTCCAGAATCATGTTCGGCGTGCCGCCGTCGCCCCACTGGAACAGTTTCAGCACGAATTCCCAGTATTCTTCCAGCGTTTCGCCCTTGTGCGCGAACACCGGAATTCCGGCCGCGGCGATGGCCGCCGCCGCCTGGTCCTGGGTCGAGAAGATGTTGCACGACGCCCAGCGGATGTCGCCGCCCAGGGCTTTGAGCGTTTCGATGAGCACGGCGGTCTGGATGGTCATGTGCAGGCAGCCGGCGATCCGTGCGCCCTTCAGCGGCTGGTCGCCGCCGAATTCGCGGCGCAGTGCCATGAGGCCCGGCATCTCGGTTTCGGCGATGGCGATCTCCTTGCGACCCCAATCGGCGAGGCTCAGGTCCTTAACGGCGAAATCGGTGAACGACATGGGCAGAAATCCTCAAATACGGGCGCGCAGCATCGCGCCCCAGTCGACAATGCTGCGCGCTATACCGGGATGCCCTGCGGGAGACAAGTATAAAGACATCTTTATGTGTTTATTTACTGTGCCGCCAACAGAGGGCCGGATCAGATCGCGGCCAACGCCTGGTCGAGGTCGGCGATCAGATCGTCCGGGTTCTCGATGCCGACCGACAGGCGGATCATGGCGTCGGTGACGCCGAGCCGGTCCCGGCTTTCCTTGGGAACGCCCGAATGGGTGGTCGACGCCGGGTGGGAGATCAGCGACTCCGTACCGCCGAGCGAGACGGCCAGTTTGATGACCTGCAATCGATCGAGGAAGCGAAACGCCTCGGGCTCGCCGCCTTCACATGGAAGGAGAAGGTGGAGCCGGGTGCCTGGCACTGGCGCGCAAACACGGCGCGGCGCGGGTCGGCGTCGCTCAGGAACCCGAGGTAGTTGACGCTGGCGATCTTGGGGTGGCTGCGCAGATAGCCGGCAATGGCGTTCGCGTTCTGATTGGCGCGCTCCATGCGCAGGCTCATGGTCTCCATCGAGCGCATGATCATCCAGGCCGTGTTGGGATCAAGCTGCGTGCCGAGCGCGCCGCGGAGCTGCTTGATCGGCCGGACCATGTCTTTTGAGCCCGTCACGCCGCCGGCCACCAGATCAGAGTGGCCGCCGACATATTTGGTCAGCGAGTAGATCACAATGTCTGCGCCGTGCGCCAGCGGGCGCTGGAACACCGGCCCAAGGAAGGTGTTGTCGATGGCGACCGGCGGGCGATAACCGCCCTGCGCCTGGCCGATTTCGTCGGCGATCTTTTCATCAGCGACAGGTCGATCAGACCGTTGGTCGGGTTGGCCGGGCCTTCGGTCATGATGAGGCCGATGCGGCCCTGCGCCATCGCCTTGGCGACCGCGGCGCGCACGTCCGCCTCCGAGCAGCCGTCGTCGAAGCCGATGGCGGTGATGCCGAAATTCGGCAGGGTCTTGAGAATCAGGGTCTCGGTGCCGCCGTAAAGCGGCTGCGACATCAGCAGCACGTCGCCGGGGCGCAGATAAGCCCAGAAAGTGGTCGAGATCGCGCTCATCCCGGAGGAGAACACCGCGGCAAGCTCCGCACCGTCCCACAGCGCCAGCCGATCCTCGAGCACTTCGAGATTGGGGTTGTTGAAGCGTGAGTACACCAGGCCGGCAGCGGTGCCGACGGGCGGTTCGCGGCGGCCGGCTGTGTAGTCGAAGAAGTCCTTGCCCTCCTGCGCCGACTTGAACACGAACGTCGACGTCAGGAAGATCGGCGGCTTGAGCGACCCCTCGGACAACAGCGGGTCATAGCCATAGCCCATCATCTGGGTTTCCGGGCTGAGCACATGATTGCCAAGCGTGCGCTTGTGATAACTGTCGTATGACATGTCGAATATCCCTGGATCTCTGATTATGGTGGCAAGCTTAACCGCTTTCCGCTGCGATGAGCAGGGGAAACAAAATTTCTGTGTTGTGGAACGATGTTGGTTCAGCGCCGGAACGCCACCGCCGCCAGCCAGCCGAGAGACAGCGCCAGCGCCACCGCTGTCAGGCCGTATGTCAGAGGGTGTTCGTGCGCGATGCCGAAGACCCAGCGCTCGAAGCCGATCTTGCGCACCGTGACCGGGGTGCTGGCATAGGCGAGCAGGTCGCCGCGGTCGAACAGGTAGACTTCGCCGCGATAATCGCCCTCCGGCACGCGCGCCGGCAGATGCAGCGTGGCGCTGAACAGCACATTGTCGACCGTGCGGACATTGCCAGGCGCTTCTATGAACAGCCGGTTGCGCTGCTGCAGCGCGATCAGCCCTTGCTCGAACTGGCGCAGTTCCTCAGGCGAACGCGCAGTCTCGGACGGGGAGAGGTGCACATAGCTCAGGCCCAGACCGAAAATCGCCGCCGTCTGCTCGGACATCATCTCGCGGATCGGCCGCGTGCTGGCGACGCCGTAATAGCCCGGAGCCGTCTCGAAGCGCGCCGATTTGGTATTGAGCCAGACGCCTGCAACCTGCTGCTTCTCGCGGATGATTACAGGCGCGGACGGGCCGCGGACCACCACGACGATGTCCGGGTTTTCCGGCAGCGGCTTGCGCCCGGCCCGGATCGCGCCGAACAGTTGCAGGTCGACGCCGGCGAACGAATAGGCGATGTCGATGCCCGGCTGGAACAGATCGATCACCAGCCGGGCGTCCCGCTGGGCGAGCGCCGGCGTGCTGATCAGCAGCAGGACGAGCAGCAGCGCCTTCATTGCGGCCTGCTGCTCAAGAGAAAACGGCTGTTGCGGCTTTATCGTCAGCTGGAAGCCGATCTGCAGCGCCACCATCAGCACCATCAGCCCGAGCATGGCGCGCAGTTGCTCCGCCTTGATCCTGAGCGCCAGCCGCGCGCCGAACTGGCGCCGACGACCCCGCCGATCAGCAGCAGCAAGGCCAGCACCACGTCCACGGTCTGCGTGTTGAACGCATGCAGCATGGTGACGGCGGCGGTGGTGAAGATAATCTGGAACAGCGACGTGCCGACAACCACGGCTGTCGACACGCCGAGCATGTAGATCATCGCCGGCACCAGCAGAAAGCCGCCGCCGACACCCATGATCGCCGTCAGCATGCCGACCACGGCGCCCATCAGCAGCGGGCCGATGGGGCTGACATAAATGCCGGCGCGGTGGAAACGCATCGGCCAGGGCAGCTTGTAGGGCCAGCCGTCGTGCTTGCGTCGCCGCCGGACCGGTTGCGCGCGCGTTGCCCTGACCATTGCGGTGATGCTTTCCGCGACCATCAGCCCGCCGACGCTGCCGAGCACCAGCGCGTAGGAGATGGCGATCACGAAATCGATCTGGCCGATCGCCTTCAGCCACTTGAAGATGAAGGAGCCGATCGCCGAGCCGAGCAGGCCGCCGATGACCAGGATCAGACCAAGCCGGGCGTCGACGCCTTTGCGCCGCCAATGGGCGATGGCGCCGGAGACCGAGGCACCGGTGATCTGGGTTGAGGCGGAGGCAACCGCGATCGAGGGTGGTATGCCGTAGAAGATCAGCAGCGGTGTGGTGAGGAAGCCGCCGCCGACGCCGAACAGCCCGGACAGCATGCCCACGACCGCCCCGAGGCCGATGATGACCAGAGCGTTGACCGACTGTTCCGCGATTGGAAGGTAGATGTCCATGGGCGCTGCCGGAGAGGGCGGATACCAGACTTCGATAGTTGATCCCGCGCCTCTCGTGCACCCCAAATACGCCGTATTTTTTGAATGTGCGCGCCTTTATGTCATGCCGCGCCACTGCGACATGGCCTTATGGCTTCACGAACCTGAGCGTCATGCGGTCGGACTCGCCGATGGCGAGATATTTGTCCTTGTCCTTGTCGCCAAGCTGCAGGGTCGGCGGCAGGGTCCAGACGCCGTTCGGCCAGTCCGCCGTATCCTTCGGGTTGGCGTTGATTTCGGACTTGCCGGCGAATTTGAAGCCTGCGTCCTCGGCCAGTTTGATCAGTTCCGACTCCTTGATGTAGCCGGTGAGTTTCTCCGGCCGTGCGCGGTTCTCCGGCAGCCGGTGCTGCTCGATGCCGAGAATGCCGCCAGGCTTCAGCGCATCGAAGTAGAGCTTCATCGCCTGCGGGCCGTTGTTGCTGTAAATGCGGCCATGCATGTGGCGGAACAGCACCACCATATCGGCTGTGCCAGGCTGCACGCCGAGCACGCCCTGGACCGGCGCGTAATCGACCACCTCAACCTTGTCGTAGACCTTGGGGTCACTGCCGAGTTTGGTGAGAATGGTGCCCAGACCGGCCCGTCCCGGACCATTTCGGGTCCCGGAGCAACCACCAACTTACCCGTGTCGCGCAGGTAAGGCGCGAGGATTTCCGTATACCAGCCTTCGCCCGGCGAGATTTCCACCACCGTCATGGCCGGTTTGATGCCGAAGAAGGCCAGGGTCTCGGCCGGATGACGGTATTGGTCGCGCGCCTTGTCCTCCGCGCTGCGCTGCGCGCCGCTCAGGGCCGCGCTCAGCCCGGCATCGGCCTGCGCGACGGCGGGCGCGCTGGCGGCGACGGCAAGTGTAAGGCCGGCGGCAAGCAGACTTTGGAAAAATTTCGCCATGGGACTCCTCCGGTGGTTTTATGTCTTGAAGCGTACTTTCTTTAAAGGCCGCCTCGCGCCTTGACTACCCGCCCGCCAACGGCCTGCCGTGCTTGCCGGGCCACTGACCAGAGTCGCTGGCGGTTGCCGCAGCAATCTTGGTTACGCTGAAGACGAATTTCGGTTCGTCGCGCGCAATACTGGCCGAATTTGTGCCAATCTGAAGCATCCGAACGCTTTGACGCGGAAATAATATGAAGTTTTCGTGACAACCTCGACGCGGCCTAAATGCGCTTTAGATACGGCGGCGTCACACAATGGTTAAGGGGATTACAACGATGAAAATATTTGCATCTTCCGTCGCCTTGCTTGCTGCCGGCTGGGCCGGCGAAGCCTCGGCACTCGCGTTGCAGGCAAGCCAGGTTTACAATGCACAGTCTGCAACCACCTCAGAGATCGTCGCCTTTGAAGCGGACACCCAGCGGATTTACGTTGCCGCTGGCCCGGTTGTAGAAGTGCGCAATGCCGTAAACGGCGCTCTCATCACGACCTTGACGCCGCCGGCCGGCTTCGGCGGCGTTAACAGCGTGGCGGTCAAGAACGGAAGGCTGGCCGTCGCGGCGGACGCTGCGACCCGCACCGATCCGGGCGGCGTGTTCTTCTATAACACCGGCAATCTCGCTGCCTCGCCGAGCATTGTGCAGGTCGGCGCGGTGCCGGACAATGTCGTGTTCACCCCGGATGGCTCGCGGCTTCTGGTCGCCAACGAAGGCGAGCCGAATTCCTACGGGCAAGTGAACAGCGTGAACCCGGAAGGTTCGATCAGCGTCATCGACGTGGCGACCCTGGCCGAGCAGAAGGCGACCTTCACGAACTTCACCGCCCAAGGCCTGCGCGACGCGGGCGTCCGCATCTATGGCCTGGTGCCACTGCGGCCCAGGATCTGGAGCCGGAATATATCGCGGTCTCGCCGGATGGCACGAAGGCTTATGTCACCCTGCAGGAAAACAACGCGCTTGCCATCGTCGACCTCGTCGGCGCGTCACCCACCGTTCAGAGCATTGTTTCGCTTGGCGTCAAGAACAATGGGCTGGCCGGCAATGGTTTTGATGCGTCGGACCAGAACGGCAACGGGCAAATTCAGACCTACGCCAACATTCGCAGCTTTTACACGCCGGACGGCATTGTTGCGGTCGAGAAGAACGGCAGCCTGCTGCTGATCACGGCCAACGAAGGCGATGTGCGCTCGTCTGACGATTTTCCGGGCTTTAACGAGACGGTTCGCCTCGGCCAGGCGGCCCCGCTCAACAGAATCAATGTCACCACCACGCCGGGCATCACGGACGTCGAGGCGGGCGTGAACTATGTCGCCGGCGCTCGCTCCTATTCGATCTGGGACCAGAATGGCACCCTGCTGTTCGATAGCGGCGATGAACTGGAGCGGATCATTGCAACCCAGTTCCCGCAACTCTGGGCAGATGGCCGTTCGGATGACCGCGGACCGGAGCCGGAAGCCGTGGAAGCCGGCTGGGTTGATGGTCGTCTCGTGCTCTTCGTGGCTGCCGAGCGCTTCGGTGGCATCTATGCCTTCGACTTGACGGATTTTTCGGCAGACAACGTGGTGCGACCGTTGTTTCTGGGCTTGATCGCCAACAGCTCGGTTCTCGATCGTCCGGAAGGTCTCGAGTTCATCTCGGCGGCAGAAAGCTTTGACGGAAACGCCTATCTCGCCATTGCGAACGAGCAGAGCAACAACACGTTGCTCTATCGCATCTCGGTCGTGCCGGAGCCGGGCTCGATCCTGGCGCTTGGCGCGGGCCTGATCGGCCTCGGCGCGCTCGCCCGTCGCCGCAAGGCTTGATGGCGACAAAAGCGCCTTAGGGTCAGTCGACAGAAAATGGCGGTTGCCCTCAGCCGGGGCAGCCGCCATTTACATGGTGCCAGAGCAGGAGAGCGCCATGCAGACCAAGGCCATCAACCTCGCGCTTCAGGGCGGCGGCAGCCACGGCGCTTTTACCTGGGGCGTCCTCGACCGCTTCCTGGAAGATGAGCGTCTGACCATCGAGGCGGTCACCGGTGCCAGCGCAGGCGCGATCAATGCCGTGGTCATGGCGCACGGGATGGCGACTGGGGTCCGGGTGGCGCACGCGTGGCGCTGGAGCAGTTCTGGACCCGGATCGGCGTCATCGGCAACAGCTCCCTGTTCCAGCGCAGCTTTGTCGACCGCATGCGCGGTAGCTGGAGCATCGACAATTCGCCGGCTTTCACGGCGTTCGACATCATGACGCGGCTGGTCTCGCCCTACGACCTCAATCCGCTGAACCTCAACCCGCTGCGCAAACTGATCGAGGATATCGTCGATTTCGCGGCGATCCATCACTGCGGCCGCATGAAGCTGTTCATCTCTGCCACCAATGTGCGCACCGGCCGGGTGAAGGTATTCAGCCAGTCGCGGCTCACGGTCGACAAGGTGATCGCCTCGACCTGCCTGCCGCTGGTGTTTCAGGCGGTCGAGATCGACGGCGAATATTACTGGGATGGCGGCTACATGGGGAACCCGCCGCTGTGGCCGATGTTCTATTCCTCTCGCAGCCGGGACCTGGTGATTGTCGAGATCAACCCCATCGAGCGGGAGGAAGTCCCGCGCACAGCGCATGAAATCCTCAACCGCCTGAACGAGATCACTTTCAACAGCTCGCTCATCAACGAGCTGCGCTCGATCGAGTTCGTCGGCCGGCTGGTCGATGAGGGCGCGCTGGACGGCGACCGCTATCGCAAGTTTCTGGTCCATATGATCCGGGGCGGGCACGACATGTCCGCCCTTGGCGCCGCGAGCAAGTTCAACGCCGAGCTGGAGTTCATCCAGCATCTGAAGCAACTCGGCCGCGCGGCCGCCGACGCCTGGCTGGAGCGAAACTTCAATGACATCGGCGTCAAGGGCACGATCGACCTGTCGCCGATGATCCGCGTGCCCCGTCCGGAAGTCGTGCAGCCTCAGGTGACGGCGGCGGAGTAGCGCTGCAACCCGGCGTCGAGGTCGGCGATCAGATCGGCCGGGTCCTCAAGGCCGATGTGCAGGCGCACCAGCGGCCCGCCCTCGTCCGGCCATGGGTCCGCCGTGCGGATGCCGGCGAGGCGCACCGGCAGGATCAGGCTCTCGTAGCCGCCCCAGGAAAAGCCCATCTTGAACAGCTTCAGCCCGTCGACCAGGGCCGCGAGATCGGCCCGTTCGCCGCGCCTGAGCTGCATCGCGAACAGGCCGGATGCGCCGCTGAAGTCGCGCTGCCAGAGCGCATGGCCGGGCGCGCCGGGCAAGGCCGGGTGCAGCACGCGGGCGACTTCTGGATGCCCCTCCAGCCAGCGTGCGACCGCGAATCCGTTGGCATGATGTCGCGCCAGCCGCACATCGAGCGTGCGCAGGCCACGGAGCGCCAGCATGGCGTCATCCGGGGCGGCACAATACCCGAAGTTGTGCACCGCTGCGGCAAAGTCCTTCCAGAGTTCGGGCGTGGTTGTCGCAGCGCCGAGCAGTGCGTCCGAATGGCCGACGACATATTTGGTCAGCGCCTGCACCATGACATCGACGCCGTGCGGTAACGCCTTGAAGTAGAGTGAGGTCGCCCAGGTATTGTCCATCAGCACCAGCGCGCCGGCCTTGTGCGCTGCCTCAGCCAGAGCCGGGATGTCCTGGACCTCGAAAGTCAGCGAGCCGGGGCTTTCCGTGAACACCGCACGGGTGTTCGGGCGCAGCAGCGGGGCAATATCCGCGCCGGGTGCATAATAGGTCGTCTCGATGCCGAGCGCCTTCAGCCGGCGATCGCACAGCGTCCGGGTCGGCTCGTAGACGCTGTCGACCATCAGCAGATGGTCGCCGCATTTCAGGACCGCGAGCAGGGCACCAGCAACCGCCGCAAGGCCGGACGGAAACAGCTTTGCCGCCGGCGCTGGCTCCATCTGCGTCAGCGCCTCTTCCAGTGCCCACTGGGTCGGCGTGCCGCGCCGGCCGTAATAGAGGCCGGATGACGGGTCGCGCACACGGGCGTCCATTTCTGCCAGCGTGTCGAAAATGCAGGTCGAGGCGTGGTAGACGGGCGGGTTGACGACGCCATGGGTCCACTCGGGCCGGCGACCGGCGTGGATCAGGCGGGTCGCCGGGGCGAAGTTTTCGTCGTTACTCATGCATGTGGTATCGGGGTTCAGGCCCCGATGGCAACTGGCGTATCAGGCTGGGCACCCCACTCGGTCCAGGCACCATCGTAAAGCGCCATCCGATGCCCGAGCTGGTGTGCCGCGAACACCAGGGTCGCAGCGGTCACGCCCGAGCCGCAGGTGGCGACGGCGGGCCTGGCCGGATCGACGCCGATGGTGGCGAAGGCGGCGGCGAGGCCAGCCTTGTCCTTGTAGGTGCCGTCGGCGTTGAACAGGTCCGTGTAGGGCAGATTGAAGCTGCCGGGGATGTGCCCGGCGCGCAGACCCGGCCGCGCTTCCGGGACTTCGGCGCGGAACCGGGGCCGCCGCGCGCATCGACGACCTGCTCCGCCCTGGTATCCACATTGGCGCGCATGGCACCGAGCGTGCGCACGGCACCGGCGTCGAGTGTGAGGGCCGGGGCGGGACCCGAAAGCGGTGTGGGCGGTCCGGCGTCCAGCGGGCCCCTCGGCGCGCCACTTGCCCAGCCCGCCATCGAGCACGGCGACCGATGCGAACCCGAAACGCTTCAGCATCCACCAGCCCCGCGCTGCCGAGCGGACGTCGGAGTCATCATACACGACTAGGCTTTGCCCGGGCGCAATCCCGTTCAGCGCGCACCAGGCGGCGAGCACCTCGGCCGGCGGCAGCATGTGCGGCAGGCTGCTCGTGGTATCCGCGACCGCATCAAGATCGAGAAACACCGCGCCGGGGATATGCGCTGCGGTAAACTCAGCATGCGCGCTTCGTCCGGTCGCCGGCAGGTGCCAGCTACAGTCGATGACCCGCACGGACCCAAGGTTGTCAGCCAGCCAGGCGCTCGAGACGAGGATCCAAGAGCATATGCAAGTCCTTATGAAATCTTGAAGTCGATTGCAGCCGCGACTTTCGTTCGGTCCTCCTCGGCGAGCGTACCGATACAATGCACAGCATGGGCCTCGATCGTCGCGATCTTTGCGGTGCGTACGATGCTCGGCAAGCGCAAGCCTGCGATCTCTAGCGCTTCAATGTCAACGTCGCCGTGCCAGCCGCGATGGTCTGCACTCGTGATCATCAGCACCCAGAGCAGCGTTGCGACCGGTGTCTCGAAACTGCGGACGACAAGCGCGGGCCGCCACTGCGGCATTGCCTGTTCGACATGCGGGTATCGCACGAGTGCGACGTGGCCAAAGCGCCAATCACGGCTCAAAATCTGCACCAGGCTCTTGAAGATGGGCGAAGGCCTTGGCGTCTGCATCCGTCGACCACTCGCTGAAGAGTGCGAACGGGTCGTCAGCGGAAGACGGGGACGCCTTTGTGATGATGACCCGGTCCCGCTCAATCCGGTATTCTAGCACATCGCCCGGCGCGACCTTCAGTGCCTTGCGGACCGCAAGGGGATGGTGGTCTGACCTTTGCTGGTTATGCTGCTTGAAACCATGTTCATAGGGTAAGGAATTTCCTTACCTGCGTCAACTGCGGCCCTTTTCCGCCTCGATCCATTCGTCGATGTGGGTCTCCAGCACCGAGAGCGGCACCGCGCCATTCTCCAGCACGGCATCATGGAAGCGGCGGATATCGAACCTCGGCCCGAGCGCTGCCTCGGCGCGTGTGCGCAGCGCGCGGATTTTCAGCTCGCCAACCTTGTAGGCGAGCGCCTGGCCGGGCCAGGTGATGTAGCGATCGACTTCGGCGGTAATGTTGTGCAGCGAGAGCGCGGTGTTCGCGGCCATGAAATCAATGGCCTGCTGGCGGCTCCAGCCCATCGAATGGATGCCGGTATCGACGACAAGACGGCAGGCGCGCCACATTTCGTAGGAGAGCCGGCCGAAATCCTGGGCCGGGGTCTCATACAGGCCGACATCCAGCCCAAGGCGCTCCGAATAGAGTCCCCAGCCTTCGACGAAGGCCGTGAAGAACACCGCGTGCCGACGGAACAGCGGCAGATCGAGTTCCTGCTGCAGGGCGATCTGATGGTGGTGGCCCGGCACCGCCTCATGCATGGTCAGCGCAACCAGCTCGTAGAGTGGGCGCTGGTCGAGCTTGGTGGTGTTGACGCGGTAGACGCCGGCGCGTCCCGTCTCCGGCGAACCGGGCTCGTAATAGGCCGTCGTGGTGCCTTCGGCGATGTCGAGCGGGATCGGCTTCACCGTATAGGGCAGGCGCGGCAGACGGCCGAACAGCTTGGGCATCTCGCCGTCGATGCGCTTGGCGAGCGCGCCCGCGTAGCGCAGCAGATCGTCCGGCGTTTTCACATAGAATTGCGGGTCGGTGCGCAGGAATTCGACATAGGCCTTGCGGTCGCCCTGGAAACCGGACTTGCGCACAACGTCATCCATTTCGGCGCGGATGCGCGCGACTTCCTGCATCCCCAGCTCATGAATCTGCTGCGGTGTCATGTCGGTCGTGGTGAAGAGGCGCGCCCGGTAGGCGTAGTAAGCCTGCCCATCCTTCTGGCGCAGCGCGCCCGGCAGCTTCTGGCACTTGGGTGCATATTCGGCGCGGTAGAACGCCAGTTCCTGCTGAAGCGCCGGGATCACCTGGTCGCGGATCGCCGCGAGTCCTTCGGATTTGAGCGCGGTCCAATCCGCATCCGATATGGCGGCAGGCTTGGCGGCGAACGCCTGCGCCAGCGCCGACTTGGCTGGATCGTCGACGATATGGGTTTCGATCGATTTGTCGAAGCCGATCATCGAGTCGCAATACTGCATGTAGCCACCCTTGATGGCAGCGCGGGTCGTCTCGATGATCTGGCCGTTGAGGCGCGGGTAATCCTTGAGGCGCGCGACATAGCTCTGATAGTCCGCCAGCGTCTTCAGCGGCACGTTTTCCGCCAGGCGCATGAGGGAGATGTGCCAGCCTTCCCGGTTGGTGAACAGAATGGCGCGCTGGCCGAACCGGTCGCCCTCGATCTGGTTGCGCAGGTCGAGCAGCAGGATGCCGCGATTGACACGGTCCGCAGCGCTGAGACCTTTGGGATCAATGGCCTGCAGACGGTCGACCAGGGCCTGCGCCTCGCGGGTCTGTCGATCCATGCCAGCCAGGCTCGCGTCGCCGAGGGTCATGTCATAGGTGTGAACGCCGAGGTCGCTGGCCTGCACCGGGCTGTTCGAGAGGTACCAGGCCCAATGGTCGTCCAGAACCTTGCGCAGGTCGTCGGCGGGTGCTGCCTGCACTGCGGACAACAGACCGATGCTGCACGCAGCAGCGAGCAAAAGCGCTTCATATGCTTCCCACGAGAGCCTGATCGGTTGAGGCGGAAAGCACGATTGCTTCAGCCGATGGCGTGAATCAGGCTCTTTTCAAAATTAGACCATGATTCACGTTTCAGATCGATTCAATCTGAAACGATCAAGGTCTGGCTGAATTCTCGGCAGGCACTCTGCAACAGGCGGAACCGTTCAGCTAGCCCAAAGGCTAAAAGCCAGCGCCGGTCATTCGCACTATAGCGATGGGCGGGGAGACAAAGATGCTGATCGCCATTCTAGCCGACCTGCACGCCAACCTGCAGGCGACACAAGCGGTTCTGGACCATGCCCGCGCCGTCGGCGCTGGCCGCTATGTCGTCCTTGGGGATATCGTCGGCTATGGCGGCGATCCCGGACCAGTGCTCGATATCGTGACGGGGTTGGCCGAGGATGGCGCGCTGGTGCTGCGCGGCAACCATGACGACATGGCCAGCGACCCGCGCAAGGAGATGAATGCGCAAGCCGCGTCCGCGGCGTTGTGGACGCGAAGTCAGTTAAGCGGCAGCCAGCGCCGCTACCTTGAGCATCTGCCACTGACGATCGAGGATGAAGATCGTTTGTATGTGCATGCGGATGCGGCGGCGCCGGAGCGCTGGCGCTATGTGTTCGACGCCGAATCGGCGCTGACCAGCCTCAATGGCACCACCCAGCGCATGGTGTTCTGCGGCCATGTGCACATGCCGATGGTCTATGCGCTACAGCCGAGCGGGCGCATGCTGCCGTTCGCGCCGACGCCTGGAAAATCCGCGCCGCTGTTGGCGCACCGGCGCTGGCATGTGGTCCTGGGTTCGGTCGGCCAGCCGCGCGACGGCAATGCCGCAGCCTGCTATGCACTCTACGATACCCGTCGCCATGAATACCGGCTTGAGCGGGTCGCATATGACGTTGGGGCCGCCGCGCGCATCCGCGCCGCCGGGCTGCCGGACATGCTGGCGGAGCGGCTGTACTCCGGGAGGTGATCCATGGGCGCGCAGGCAGGCAAACCATTGGAGGCCGGCGTCGAGATCGACGGGTTTCTGGTTGGCGAGCGGCTGCACCGGGGCGGCATGGCGACCATCTGGGATGTCCGCCACCCCGACATCACCGCGCCGCTGGTGCTGAAGGCGCCGCTGATGTCGGAAGGGCAGGACCCGGCGGCGATTGTCAGCTTCGAGATGGAGATGATGATCCTGCCGCGCCTCAGCGGCGCGCATGTGCCCAGAGTGCATGCGGTCGGCGATTTCATGCGCCAGCCCTACATCGTCATGGAACGGATCGCGGGGCAGTCGCTGTATCCGCGGATCGAGTCCCTGCCGCTTCCGATCGAAGACGTGATCGCCATCGGCTCGGCGACCGCCTACGCGCTGGAAGACATCCACCGTCAGGACGTGGTGCATCTGGACATCAAGCCCTCGAATATCATGATCCAGCCCAGCGGTACGGCGGTGCTGGTCGACTTCGGGCTGGCGCGCCACGCGGACCTGCCCGACCTGATCGCCGAGGAATTCCGGCTGCCCTACGGCACCGCGCCCTACATCTCGCCGGAGCAGACCTTCGGCGTGCGCGGCTATCGGCGTTCGGATATCTTCGCGCTCGGCGTGCTGCTCTATTTCTTTGCGACCGGTGAGCGGCCGTTCGGCGACCCGCAGAGCCTGAAAGGCCTGCAACGCCGCTGGTGGGACGACCCGCGTCCGCCGCGCCAGCGCCGGCCGGATCTGCCGCCGTGGCTGCAGGAGGTGATCCTGCGCTGCATCGAGCCGGACCCGGAGCGCCGATACCCTTCGGCCGCGCATCTGGCGTTCGATTTGCGTCATCCCCGGCAGGTATTGCTGACCGAGCGGGCACACAAGCTGACGCGCGACAGTTGGTTGGTCCGGCGCAGCCGGCGCGGCGAGCGGGCGCGCCTGGCCTTGCACAGCAAAAGTCTCGCGACATCAAGCGCGCCAGTGCGCCGATCGTCGCCGTCGCCGTGGCCCTGAACCAGAATGCGCCGGCGCTCGACAGCGCGCTGCGACAGGCACTGGTGCGCGTGCTCGATGCCTACCGGACTCCCGGCTCGCCTGCCTCAACGTGCTGCGCCAGAGCGCACTCAAGGCCGACGACACGCTGGATGAGGCCGGGCGCAACAAGCATGCGCACCGGCTGGCCGAACTCGCCCACTGGGCTGAGCCGCTCGACCTGCCGCCGGAGCGGATCACCTTCCATGTTCTGGAAGCGATGAACCCGGCCGAAGCGTTGCTCGACTATGCACGCATGAACCATGTCGACCACATCGTCATGGGGCCCGCGCCGAGTCGCTGGGACGTCGGCTTCTCGGCAGCGTCTCCGCAGAAGTCGCAGCGCATGCACCCTGCACGGTGACCGTCGTGCGGCCCCGCGGCCTTGCCGCGGACGATACCGGCTGACCCTCGCCCTTGCAGCGATCCGGTGGCGATGCTAGCGCCAGCGCCTTCATCCGGAGGCACCCCATGATTCCCCGCTACGCCCGCCCCGCCATGACCGCGCTCTGGGAGCCGGAGGCGCGGTTCCGCATCTGGTTCGAGATCGAGGCGCACGCCTGCGATGCGCTGGCCGAGCTTGGCGTCATTCCAGCCGATGCGGCAAAGGCGGTCTGGGCGCGCGGCAACTTCGACGTTGCGCGCATCGACGAGATCGAGCGCGAGGTGAAGCACGATGTCATCGCGTTTCTGACCAGCCTGGCCGAGCATGTCGGGCCGGAGGCGCGCTTCGTCCACCAGGGCATGACCTCGTCCGACGTGCTGGATACCTGCCTGAACGTGCAGCTCGTGCGCGCCGCCGATATCCTGCTGGAAGACATCGACGCCCTGCTGGAGGCGCTCAAGCGCCGCGCGTTCGAGCACAAGCTCACCCCACCATCGGCCGCAGTCACGGCATCCACGCGGAGCCGACGACCTTCGGCCTGAAGCTTGCGCAGGCCTATGCCGAGTTCAGCCGCTGCCACGCCCGCCTGGTCAATGCCCGGACCGAAGTTGCGACCTGCGCCATCTCCGGTGCGGTCGGCACCTTCGCCAACATCGACCCGCGCGTCGAGGAGCATGTGGCGGCAAAACTTGGCCTCGAACCCGAGCCGGTCTCGACCCAGGTGATCCCGCGCGATCGCCACGCCATGTATTTCGCGACCCTTGGCGTCATCGCGTCCTCGATCGAGCGCCTCGCGGTCGAAATCCGCCACCTGCAGCGCACCGAAGTGCTGGAGGCCGAGGAGTATTTCGCGCCCGGCCAGAAGGGGTCGAGCGCCATGCCGCACAAGCGCAACCCGGTGCTGACCGAAAACCTGACCGGGCTGGCCCGCATGGTGCGCGCCTATGTGACGCCGGCGCTGGAGAATGTGGCGCTCTGGCACGAGCGCGATATCTCCCACTCCTCGGTCGAGCGCTACATCGGGCCGGACGCGACCATCACGCTGGATTTCGCGCTGGCCCGTCTCACGGGGTGGTCGACAAGCTGGTCGTCTATCCGGAGCGCATGCAGGCAAACCTCGACCGCATGGGCGGGCTGATCCATTCGCAACGGGTGCTGCTGGCGCTGACCCAGGCGGGCGCCAGCCGGGAGGATGCGTACCGGCTGGTGCAGAAGCACGCCATGCGCGTGTGGGAGGCAGACGGCAAGCTGAGCCTGCTCGCCCTGCTGCAGGCCGATCCGGAAGTGACAGCGCTGGTCGATGCGGAAGCGCTCGCCGGCCTGTTCGACCTCGGCTATCATCTGAAGCATGTGGATACGGTGTTCCAGCGCGTCTTCGGCGCGGCCTGATGGCCTTCCCGCAATGACGACGGCGCTTTTGCTTGCGCTGCTGCGCTTGGCGGCCGATACCCCGGCGGGATGACGGGAGGACGATCATGCGCATCCTGCTGGCGGTGCTGCCATTGATGCTGTTTGCCGGAACTGCACAGGCCGAGCCTCTTGCGTTCCGGATCGATGCCGCCGGGTCAATCGATGCTTTCTATCAGGACGGGCCGGTCGCCGCGCATGTGGTGCTAACGGCTGCGCCGTCGCCGCGCCTTGTGGTTGCGTTTCCCGCTGGCAACAGTGGTGTTGCCCTGTGGTTGGCAGGGGCGGCAGCACAGTGGCGGCTTACCAGCGATCCCCGCCCGGTCAGCGAGGGCCGTTTCCATGGCGTGACCTTCGAGGTGGGCATCGACACGCCACAGTTGACGGTGCGCCAGGCAGCGCTCGGCAATGTGCGCACGCTGCGGGACTTTGAATATACCGGGCAGGTTCCAGCCCGCTGGCCGCGGCGTCGCAGGTCGGCCCGGCGGACATAAGCTGGGCGCGCGACCGGCTGGATGGACGCCCCGGATACCGCCTGCGCGTCGAGGTGCTGAACGGCGCGGTTGCGGGTGGTGCGCAGCCGGTGCTGCAGGCGACCGCTCCGCTGCGGCTGCGGGTGACGGCACTGACCGCCGAGACGCCGTTGACGCCGTTTGCGCCAGAAGATCTGCTGACGGACGCCGCCGCGCCCGACCCGATGCTGCGCAACATTCTGCGCTTCCTCAGCACGCGCGAGAATTTCTCGCCGGCTCCTGGCGCTTCAATACCTATTTCGGCCGCGACACGCTGATGTCCGTGCGACTGTTGATGCCGGCCCTGCAGCCTCAGGCGATCGAGGCGGGACTGCGCGCCGTGCTGGCGCGCCTGAATGCGGCGGGCGAGGTGGCGCATGAGGAAGACGTCGCGGATTACGCCTTGTGGCGACGCCGGGAGGCGGGCGAGCCGCTGAGCGACGCACCGATCCTCGACGAGAAGATGATCGACGACGATTTCATGCTGGCGCCGGTCGCGGCGGATTATCTGTTGCAGGCACCGGATGCGGCGGCGTTCCTGCACCAGACCGCACCCGACGGCACACCGATGGGGCGCTGCTGGCGCGCAACCTGCGCTTCGTGCTCGGCGCGACCCAGCCGTTCGCACAGGCCCTATTGGAATGCACTGCTGGCGTTGAAGCCGGGGAGAAGGCCGGCGACTGGCGCGACAGCCAGGAGGGATTGGGCGGCGGGCGCTATTCCTACAGCGTTAACGGCGTACTGGCTCCGGCCGCGCTCTATGCGGCGGCGCGGCTGGCTGAGAACGGCCTGCTCACAGAGTTCGGCATCGACACCGCTTTCGCTGATGCCGCAAAGCAGGCTGCAGCGGTGTGGGCGCGGGAAGCGCCCAGGCTGTTCCGCGTGCAGCGGCCGGCGGCGCAGGCGCTCGATGAAGCCAAGGCGCTGGCTGTCAGTGAAGGCCTGCCAACGGATTTGCCGCCGCTTGACCGGGATGTCTTGTTCCATGCGGTGGCGCTCGATGGGCGTGGGCGGCCGATTCCGGTGATGAACTCGGATGAAGGGTTTGCGCTGTTGTTCCTGGATCCCGATGCAGATGATCTGCAGGCCATGCTGCACAGCGTGATGCAGCGCTACCCGCTCGGTCTGATGAGCGAGGCCGGGCTGCTGGTCGCCAATGCCGCCTACGCGACGCCCGGCCTGCAGCCACTGTTCGATGAAACCCGCTACCATGGCGCAGTCGTCTGGTCCTGGCAGCAGGCGTTGCTGGCGGCGGGGCTCAAGCGGCAGTTGGCGCGTACCGACCTGCCGGCCGAAGCGCGGCTGATCCTGCGACAGGCCGAGGCCGATCTGTGGCGGGTGATTTCCGCAACCAAGGACCGGCAGGCAGCGGAACTATGGTCCTGGCGCTACGCGGACGGGCGCTTCGTGGCGGAACCCTTCGGCCAGCGTACAGGCGACAAGGCGGAGTCCAACGCAGCGCAACTTTGGAGTACGGTGTATCTGGCGGTGCGGCCGCCTGACGCAGGGCGGTAAAGCTCGAACGCCAGCAGGAGACAACCCATGAATGCGCTTGTCCAGCAGGTGATTGAAGGCCGCGCGCGCGACCTTGGAGACGGGTTCATCGTCGCGCGCATCCTGCCCTATGCGACACGGCGCATGGTCGGGCCGTTCGTGTTCCTCGACCAGATGGGGCCGGCTGTTCACGCGCCCGGCCAGGGGCTGGACGTGCGCCCGCATCCGCACATCGGGCTGTCGACCGTCACCTACCTGTTCGAGGGCGCGATCGAGCACCGGGACAGCACGGGCCCGGCAGGTGATCCGCCCCGGCGACGTCAACTGGATGACTGCAGGGTCGGGGATCGTCCACTCCGAGCGCACGCCAGCACCGGAGCGCACGCAGGGCCAGCGGCTCCATGGCCTGCAGGCCTGGGTGGCGCTGCCCGCGCACGCCGAGGAAACGGACCCGAGCTTTCACCACCACCCGGCGGCGACCTTGCCGTCGATCACCCTTGACGGCGCGCGGCGCACGCTGATCGCGGGCAGCGCGTTCGGTGCTGAAAGCCCGGCGAAAATATGGTCGCAGATGTTCTACATCGATGTGGAGGCCGAGGCCGGTGCGACCGTCGCCCTGCCGGACGACCATGCGGAGCGGGCAGCCTATATCGTCAGCGGCGCACTGGCGCTGGACGGCCAATCCTACCACGCCGGGCAGATGCTGGTGCTCGCGCCCGGCGCGCGCGCGATCCTGCAGGTGACGGCGCCGTCCCGCATCGCCTTGCTCGGCGGTGCGCCGTTCCCGGAGCCACGCCACATCTGGTGGAACCTGGTCTCGAGCCGGCTGGAGCGGATCGAGGACGCCAAGGCCGCCTGGCGCGACCAGCGCTTCCCGGCTGTGCCCGGCGAGACCGAGTTCATCCCCTGCCGGCGGCGTGAAGCCGGCGCGCGTTACCCATCAGTCAGCGCGGCGGCGCAGTGGCCGTGTTCTCCCCATCCGCCAGGCGGGAGGGGAGGCTGTGTGCAGCAGGCGTACGTCTGGCCTTGTTGCCATCGATCAGGCTCTCGGGCAGGGGAACGACCGGCGCTTATCTGTCACGGGCATCCGGGGCTGGACGACTTGTGGGGTTGGTCAGGTCAAGTCGCGTCCAGACTTGTCTGATGCTCCGGCCTTCCCGTCCGCTTCGGGTGTGACTCCAGGCGGGGACCGCCTGCACGGACTTTGCACGGGACACGTGCCCCAGTTGGCCGCGAGCGGTAGATGCGAAGCTTCGGCTGTATCACCGGATGGCTTCGCGCCGGTCGCCCCGGTGCGGGAGGGCACCGGGCTGCCGCCCTGGGTGCCGTGATCAAGGGCTGCAGGGACGCTCCATCATATAACCCATATGGTTATAAATGTCAAGGGAATATGCTTTAGAGCGTGATGACTTTAGATAGAGTCGTCATTGCGAGGCGGAAAGCCGAAGCAATCCAGGAACGCTCATCTTTTCATGGATTGCCGCGTCGGCCTATCGGCCTCCTCGCAATGACGCATGGTTCAACCTAATGTCATCACTGTCTAGCAGGTTGATGAAAAGCGGAATAATACAGTCCCATTTCGTCATTCCGGCCCCTGACGGGGATAAACTCCGGCCGGAATCTATGGGCGCTTATACACATAACGAATATAAGGTGTTAGCCATAGACCCCGGCCTGCGCCGGGGTGACGGCTGTGGGCTTAGAGTGCGGGAAACCAACTTTACGCCGGCCTGCGGCCACCCTCCCGTAAAGGGAGGGAGAGGTTGTGTGCCGATTGACCCGCGTGATTCCGGCAGTGGCCAGAAAGTGGTGTCCCCGTTCCAGGCTACTTCGGTTTATTGTTTTTCAAAAAGTCAAGACAGCGATCAGCCAGGCATATTTGGGATTAATATTAGCAAGAGCTAGCAATTCGTTCGAAAAATGGGCAAAAAGTAAGAGTAGCTGCTTCTGCGGTTTTCTGAACAGCGTCTTGAATGCCTTTGTAAGCGGGTTGACCAAGTTTCTTGAGGTATGGAATTGCTATATTTGCTAGAGTCGCCAGAGTATTAAAAGACCGCTGAACAGTCTCTTGCCATAAACTACCAGTCTCGGCGTCTCCGGGTCGCTTGGTGCCAGTTCGTCGCGCGCGTCGGCCAGCATATCCTTGAGCGGTTCGATGACATCCTGCTCCGCGACGTCTTTTTCTTCAAGGGCCGCGATGACCACGCCGGCGGCAACAAGGACTGCCGGCGTGACGGGGCTGAAACCGGCTGATCGCAATAGGCCCGCCATTCCGGCAACTGGTTGACGAACTGGCTGACCCCGATGTTGAGGCCAACGACATCCGCCGCGCGATCCGCGAGGAACAGCTCGTCGGCGCGACGGGCATATTGGTCCAGATATTGTGCCTGCACACCCATGCCGACGGCATTGGCGGCGGCGAACTCGGTACCCATGCTGGCGGACAGTCGAGATAGCATGCGCTCGAAGCGGGGTTATTGCCGGAGAACCCTTCAGCCAGCATGTCATCCAGAGCATTGCGCAGGGCCTGCCAGGCGTGGCGTAGGCTGGCGTCGTCGCCATCCGTCATGGGCGGCTCGATCAGCCGCGCCACGCGTCCGTTACGGGCAAAGGTCTTGAGCTCACTCGGCTGCTGGTCGGGGATTTCTGGCAGGAGTTGCGGGCGCGCCTCCTCGATCCAGCCGGCGATGGTGTCGTTGATGGCGCGGGGTCCAGGTCCCAGAGTTCTTCGCGGGCAGCGGCGATGCGCTGGATCACCGCCAGGTCCGCGTCCGGCGGCAGGTTGAAGGCGGTTGCGGCCCCTGCAGGCGGCGGTCGTACCAGTCAGCGATCAGCGGCGAGGCGGCTACAAGCGCATGCCGCACGTTCTGCCAATCCTTGATGAGTAGTTGCGGCGGACCATTGGGCCACAGCGGGCGGATGCTTAGGCTGCGGGGTTCCCGTTCTCCTCCAGCCAAGTTGCGTCGGTGTTAAAAGCATCATGAGCATCTTGGACGCTGATGGTGTCAAAGTCCCCGTTATCGTCTAGTTTAGAAACGGTCCTAACTTCGACAGAGGTGTCAAGATGTTGCAGAGTTCTAATCGTGGTACGTGGATCGAGGGCAGAGACATAGGCGGCTGCGCGGGCGGCCGCGAGGGTAGCGTCTAGGGCGTCTATGCCGACGTGGGCCGCTAGCGACAAGGGCATCGAGGTGGGCTGCACGGGAGGAGGCGCGGGCGGTGGCGCGAGCGGTCATGGGGCCAAGAGCAGAGTCGATGTCGCCGGCAAGAACATGGCGCGCTGCCGAAGATATCAACAAGACGCGCCAGGTTTCATGCGTCGTGCGCCAAAGTGACTTATCGAACGCCTCATCCGCTCCTAGGATAAAGGGAAACATCCGCAGGGCAATGCGCTGGGCCAGCACGCCCGCCCACTCTGCCGGCTTGTCCGCCAGCCATTCTTCGAAGTCTTCCGAGGATGAGAATGCAGCCATGGCGCGATCATGGCCGGGCGGTGCGGTCCCGCCAAGCGGTATTTCAGCAGCTGTTCGCCCGGCACCCACCCCGCTGCGCGACCCTCCCGTGAACGGGAGGGGTGGTGGTCCTGATTGCCGCGTCGCCTGCGGCTCCTCGCAAGGACGGGTGGCAGCCTACCCGCTGTTGCGCAGGCCGGCGGCGATGCCGTTGATCGAGAGGTGGATGCCGCCGCGCACCAGGTCGCGCTCGTCGCCGGCGCGGTAACGCTGGATCAGCGCGATCTGCAGATGGTTCAGCGGGTTGATGTAGGGCAGGCGATGCACGATCGAGCGCTGCAGCGCCGGCTGGCGCTCCAGCAGCGTCTGCTGCCCCGTGATCGCCAGCACCACATCGCGCGTGCGCTGCCACTCGGCGGCGATGGTGGCGAAAATCTCGGCAGCCGACTCCCGGTCCTTGACCAGCCCGGCGTAGCGCTCGGCGATGCCGAGGTCGGACTTGGCCAGCACCATCTCCAGGTTGGAGACGATGGCCTGGAAGAACGGCCAGTCGGCATAGAGGCGCTGCAACTGCGCCATGCCGGCGTCGCCGTGGGTGACGACATGCGCCTTGACCGCGCTGCCGACCCCGTACCAGCCCGGCACCATGGCGCGCGACTGCGCCCAGGAAAACACCCAGGGATGGCACGCAGATCCTCGATGCGGTCGGACGCCTTGCGGGATGGCGGGCGCGAGCCGATTTTCAGCCCGGCGATCTCGCTGAGCGGCGTCGCCTCGCGGAAGAAGGTCTTGAACGCCGGGTGGCCATAGACCAGCGCGCGATAGGCCTGGCGCGCATCCGCCGAGAGCTGGTCCATGACCGGCATGAAGTCGCCATAGCGGCCGGCCGTATCCTGATGAGGCACCGACGCCATCAGGGTGGCCGCGACCATGTTCTCCAGGCTGAGCAGGCCGGTCTCCGGGTGGCCGTATTTGGAGACGACCTCGCCCTGCTCGGTGATGCGGATCTGCCCGTGCACCGAGCCGGGCGGCTGCGCCATGATCGCCTGGAAGCTGGAGCCGCCACCGCGCCCCACCGTACCGCCGCGCCCGTGGAAGAAGCGCAAGGCGACGCCCATCGCCTTGGCAAGCGCGGTCAGGCGCAGGATGGCGCCATGGATCGCCCAGTTGGAGGTCAAATAACCGCCGTCCTTGTTGCTGTCCGAATAGCCGATCATCACTTCCTGGACATTGCCGTTCGCCGCCAGCGCCGCCTTGATGATCGGCAGCGACAGATAGCCGGAGAGGATCGGCCCGCCGTTGCTGAGATCGTCGATGGTCTCGAGCAGCGGCACGATCATGACGTCGAGGCGCGGCTGCGGCCCGGGTGGAACAGCCCGGCTTCCTTCAGCAGCAGGGCGACCTCCAGCATGTCCGACACGCTGGCGCACTGGGAGATGACGTAATGCTGGATGGCGTCCGGCCCGTGGGCGGCGCGCAGGCGTGCGGCGGCACGCACCACCGCCAGCTCGCCGGCCGCCAGTTCGCTGTAGTCGAGGTAGGGCGAGGTGAGGGGCGCGGATGGCTGAGTTCGGCGACCAGCAGGTCGATGCGCGCCTGCTCGCTGAGGCTCACATAGTCCGGGCAGAGGCCTGCGCGCGCGAACAGCTCCGCGACCACCGCCTCGTGGACTGCCGAACTCTGGCGCAGGTCGACCACCGCCAGATGGAAGCCGAAGCTGTCCACCGCGCGCTCGAGATCGCCGAGCGGGCCGTCCGCCAGCAGGGCGCTGCCGTTGGCGGCCAGCGACTGGCGGATCACCGACAAGTCTGCGGTCAGCTCGGTCGGCTTGGCGTATGCCGGAGCGCTGAGGTTGGTCGGGCGCGCTGGCTCCAGCCCGGTCAGCGCCCGCTTGGTCGCGGCCAGCCGCGCATAGACGTGGCGCAGCACCCGGCGATAGGGCTCGTGGTTGCGGTGCGGCGAGGTGTCGCCAGACTGGTCGGCGAGCGCATCGAGCGCCGCGGTGGTGCCGACATGGGTGCGCGAGATCGACAGATCGCCGCCAAGCTGGTGCACGTGGCTGAGGTAATGGTCGAGCGCGATGGTCGCCTGCCGCTTGAAGGCATAGTGCAGCGTCTCGGCGGTGACGAACGGGTTGCCGTCGCGGTCGCCGCCCACCCAGGAGCCGATGGTGACGAAACTCGGTGCCCGCCCGAGCGCCGGGGCCTGCCGCTCCAGCCGGCGGTAGAGCCGGGAAGCTGGTCGAGAAAGGTCGATTCGAAGAAGGTCAGCGCATTCTCGATCTCGTCCGGCACGCCGGGCTTCACCGAGCGCAGCAGGCGGGTCTGCCAGAGGATGAGGATTTCCCGCTTCAGCCGTTCTTCCAGGTCCTGGTGTTCCGCCTCGGTCAGGTCGCGGCGGGTGCGCGCGTCGAGGAGATCGGCGATCGCCACTTCGCGGTCGAGGATCGAGCGGCGACGCACTTCGGTCGGGTGCGCGGTGATGACGGGCGACACCAGCGCATGCGCCAGCAGGTCGCGCAGGCGCTCAGCATCGCCGCCAAGGCTGGCCAGCGCCTCGCCAAGCCGGCTGCCGCCGTTGGGCGACTGGCGGGCGGCGCGACGGGCCACATGATCCTCGGCGATGTTGGCCAGCAGCGAGAAATAGGTGAAGCCGCGAATGAACGCCAGCACGTCCTCAAGGCTCAGCGCATCCAGCAGGCCGGTCAGATCGCTGGCGTCACCGCCATCGCGGTGGAAGCGCACCGAGGCCTGGCGGATCGTCTCCACCGTCTCGAAGAAGGCCGGACCATGCTGGTCGCGGATGACATCGCCCAGCAGGCGGCCCAGAAGTTTCAGGTCGTCGCGGTCCGGCGCGGCGGGGTGCGGGCCTCGGTCATGGTCGTCGCTCCTGAGGGGGCGCAGCATGAGGTCATGCCTTGCAGCCCGAGAGCCTGATCGGTTGAGGTTGAAGCAGGATTGTTTCAACCAAAGGCGTGAATCAGGTCTTTTCAATTAACTAGTATCCCGAATCTGAAATCCGTTACACCCAATATCAGGCGCGGTTGGATTTCAGATTCGAGAAGGACACTCGAGCTTGATGACTTTACATTGATCCATCCGTCATCGCGAGGAGCCGCAGGCGACGCGGCGATCCATGGAAATACTGGTGTTCCTGGATTGCTTCGGCAGCTTTGCCGCCTCGCAATGACGATTCCAGCAAATGTCATCAGGGTCTAGCAAGATAGTGTTTCTCGTGTCGTTTTAGGAATCGAAGTTCGCACGAGCCAGATATCACAGTGTAGCGAACTTCGATTCCGCGACACTAGGGTCAGGACTCATTAAGAATGAGACCGTGGCGCTGGCGATTTTGGCGCGCAGGCAGGCGCGAGGGAGGCGAATATTGAACATATTCAACGACCGAGCAACAAACCTGCACGCCAAAAGCGCCGCGTCCTGCGGATGACGGCACGCGGGCGATCTGGTTCGTCGAAGCGCCTCACCGGGGACAAGCCCCGCTTTCGGCGCTTCTCCTGCCATCTCATCCCGCGTGCCGTCACCACGATCCTCGTTGTTAATGGGTCCTGACCCTAGACCATCATAACGCTTGAGGAAATCCTCATAACGACGCGCTGGCTCCGATCTCCGGCGCGCGACCGGACGCGCTATTTGGCGTCCTTGCGGAACAGAATCTGGCCGCGCCGGGCCACCAGCAGCTTCTCGAGGGTCACCGGGTGGAAATAGGCCTCGACCCGATCGCCCTCCGGCGTGCGTCCGTAGACTTCGTAGCAGCCGCCGTCGACCTTGATCTTGGTAACCTCCCAGCCCTGCTTGCCGAGCCGGGCCTTGAGATCGTCCTGACTCACCCAGCCCTTGGGATCACCGGCCTCGCAGGTCAGCAGGCCGGTCGCGAGCGCCGGACCCGCGCCGGCAAGCAGGATCGACAGGGCAAGCAGGGGAGCGATGGTCTTCATGGCAGTCCTTTCGGTTATATGTCGGCCAAATGGCGGGCCGCGCGTTGTTGCGATATTATGCGAATGATTTGCAATAAGGCAAGCGGTGTACAATAGAGCAAAGCCTCCTGCAGCCCATCGTGTACCCAGACCCAGTGGGCGAAGGTCAGCAGCGCGGCTGGATACGCCAGCCGCTGCAGGCGCTTCCATCCCTGCTTGAGCCGGCGCACAGCCGCATCGTTGCTGGTCGCGGCAAGCGGCAGCATCAGCGCGAACGCCGCCCAGCCGGTCCATATGCCGGGCGCACCCAGTTCCGCCAGCATGTCGTCCAGACGGCCCATATCGGCGACATAATAGGCCAGATGGATGAGCGCATAGCAGAAGGCTGCGACGCCGATCGCACGGCGATGGCGCACCAGGCGTGCCGCGACCACGCGCAGCCTTGGCCAGGGGCGCAGCGCAGCGATCAGCGGCGACACCGTCAGCGCGACCAGCAGCAGCTTGGCGGCGATCTCGCCGGAAAGTGCGGTCAGCTCCGCTGTGTCACCGCCGGGGATCAACAGCAAGGACGGCAGCGCCAGCAGCAGCCAGGATGTGCGGAACAGGCGCTGTCTGCTCACACGGCCAGCCAGCTGCGGATCGCCTTCTTGTCGATCTTGCCCACGCTGGTGCGCGGCAGCGCCTCGACGACCTTCACCGCCACCGGCAGGGCGTAGCGGCTGATCACGCCTGCGCTGACTGATGGCATCAGATGCTCCTGCAACTGCGCGCAGTCCAGGTGTCCGGCACCCGGCTTGAGGACAATCGCCGCTCCCGGCCGCTCGCCCCATTTTTCGTCCGGCACGCCGACGAAGGCGACTTCCGCCACATGGGGGTGTTTCAGGGACAATTCCTCAAGGGTTCCAGTCGACACCCATTCGCCGCCGGACTTGATAACGTCCTTCAGCCGGTCGACGATTTCAATGCGGCCATCCGGCGCGATGGTCGCCACGTCCTGCGTGTGCAGCCACCCGCCCTGCCAGAGCGCCTCGCTCGCCTCCGGCTTGTTCGGATAGCTCTGGGTCAACCACGGCGCGCGCACCACCAGCTCGCCATAGCCGGGTATGCCGGGGCGGATTTCACCGGTTTCCAGATCCGCAACCGCCGTCTCGACCAGCGGCGCCGGGTAGCCGGCGGCCACACGCGCCGCGACTTGTTCATCTGCGGTCTGGTTGTCCAGCGCATGCGCCGTCGAGATGATGGGGCAGGTCTCTGACATGCCATAGCCGGCAAAGGTGTGGATGCCGCGCGCCTTCGCCGCCTTGTGCAGAAGCGGTGACAGGCGAGCGCCGCCGATGACCATGGCCCAGTTCTCGAACAGGACGTCCTGCGCTTCTGCCGCCGCAAGAATCATTTGCAGGATGGTCGGTACGCAATGCGAGAAACCGACGCCTTCCGACTTCTGCAGCGCGATGATGCGGTCCGGTTCGTAACGACCAGGGTAGACTTGTTGCGCCCCGACCATGGTGGCGACGTAGGGCATGCCCCAGGCGTGAACGTGGAACATCGGGGTCAGCGGCATGTACACGTCTTCGCTGCGGAGGCACTCCGCAGCCGGTCTTGCAGCGAAGCCGGCGGCGACGCCCAGTGTGTGCAGCACAATCTGCCGGTGGGTGAACGCGACCATCTTGGGATCGCCGACTGTGCCCGTGGTGTGGAAGGCGGTGGCGATGGCGTTTTCGTCGATATCCTCGAACGCATAAATCGGGTTCGCCTGCGCCATGAGTGTCTCGTACTCGCCGATGACGCCAGGCATGGTGCAGGGCCCCTCCATCATAGCGATTCGGACGTCGACGCCATCCAGCGGCAGCACAGAGACGAGGGGACGAAATCCCGGTGGAACAGCACGGCGCGTGCGCCAGTGTCCGCCAGGGTATAGGCGATCTGCGCTGGCGCGAGCCGGACATTCACGGTCTGCAGCACCGCGCCGATCATCGGGATCGCGAAATAGCATTCGAGATAGCGGTGGCTGTCCCAGTCCATCACCGCGACGACGTCGCCCTTGCCGATACCATGCGCGGTCAACAGGTTGGCGAGCCGGGCAACCCGCTGCAGGAAGGTCGTATAGTCGTAACGCATCTCGGAGCGATAGGAGATGGTGCGCTGCCCTGCAGACTGCCGGCTGGCCGCCAGGAGGCACTTGACGGTCAGCGGGTAAGCATAGGCTTGCGAAGCAGGCGGATAGGTACGCAGTGCCATGACGATCTCCCGGAAGCCGGTCTGAGCCGGATTTGCCGGGAGCATAGAAAGTCCGCAACCGGCTTGTCCACCGCCTGTTTCACGCCAGCCGCAGAACATTTTTCCGCAGTGCATTGAGCTTTCAATTATTCATTGAGCATTTCCCGCTAGGGGCTGGGACATGCAGACCCTCGACACGCTCATCAAACATGATCGGCTGATCCGCATCTGTGCGCTGCTGATGCCTGCTGTCGTGCTTGCCGGCATTCTGCTGATCGGCGTCGAGTACAATCAGCGGATCACCAGCCGGGAAGTCACGCGGGTCGAGCTGGTGCTGGACAACATCATGTCCCAGTTGAACGCGACGACGCTGAACAACGCCAAGTGGGACGATGCGTACCGGAATATCTCGGAGACTTTCAACGCCAACTGGTTCGACGAGACCTGGGCGCCGAAGTCTCGGATCAGGTTCCCTATTCCGGCGTCAGCGTGCTCGACAGGGATGGGCATACCCTGCGCGCCACCTACAACGGCGCGACCGTGCAGTCGCTGATCGGCCTGCTCGCACCCACCGATCACGCCTATATCCTGAAAAACCTCTCAGTTCTGAATGCGCATAACAATACGCTCAGCGGCTTCATGGAGCTGAAGGGGCGCGTTGCGGCAATCTCGGTTTCACAGATCGCGCCCGCCAACCCGTACAGGAACCCGCCGAAGGCAGCGCCGACCTACCTCATGGTCGTGAAACCGCTGAATGACAGCCTGCTGAACCAGATTTCCCAGACCAGCGGTCTGCGCGGCCTGCGTCTGGCGAAGGAGTCCGCCAGGCTGGAGAACAGCGTCGCCGTCCACGCGACGGATGGCCGGATCATCGGCGTCATGGCCTGGGACTACGAGATGGCCGGCAATCTGGTCGTCATCATGGTCTGTCTGGTGCTGATGCCGATTCTCGGCGGCCTGTCCTGGATCGTGCTTGTCGCAAGCGCCCGCACGCGCGCCACCTGGATCGACCTGTGCGCCAGCGAGGCACGCGCACTGCACATGGCGCACCATGACACCCTGACCGGCCTGCCAAACCGGCTGGCCTTCCTGAATGCGCTGACCGAGCGGATGATGGAAAACGGGCAGTCGATCATTCTGTATTTCGACCTCGACGGCTTCAAGGAAATCAACGACAGCCTGGGGCACGAAGCCGGTGACAGCGTGCTGCGCGAGACCGCGCGCCGCGTGATGGAAATGCTTGGCAACCAGCATCTGCTTGCGCGCCTGGGCGGCGACGAATTCGCGATCCTGATGGGCGAGGATTCGCTGTCAACCCGCGCCGACGATGTCGCGAGCGCGCTGCTCAGCAGCCTGGTCGAACCCTTTGTGATCGCCGGCATGGCGCACCGCATCGGCGCCAGCATCGGCATCGCACGCGGCAGCCTGGACATAGACGCGCAGGAAGTCGTGCGGCGGGCCGATGTCGCCATGTATACGGCTAAAAGCTCCGGCAAGGGACGTGCGCACTGGTACAGCAACGCCATGGACGAAGGCCGCACCCTGCGCTCCGAAATCGAGGCGGAACTGCGCCAGGCGCTCCGGCAGGGCGATATCAAGGTCGCATACCAGCCGATTGTGCGCTCGGACAGTCATGCGATCATTTGCGTTGAGGCGCTCGCGCGCTGGACCAGCCCTACCCGTGGCGTAATCGGGCCGGATGTGTTCATCCCCATCGCCGAGCAGTCCGGCCTGATCATCGAACTCGGCCAGCATGTGCTGCGCGAGGCCTGTCTTGCGGTCAAGGATTGGAACATCGACCTCGCGGTCAACATCTCGCCGATCCAGTTCCGGCACCCGGGCCTGGTCGCCGACATTCTGTTCGTGCTGAAGGAAACCGGGTTTTCAGCCAGTCGGCTTGAGCTCGAGATCACCGAAGGCTCGCTGATCGAGAATTCCGCTGTCGCGCAGTCGATGATCTCGGCCCTGCGCGAGGAAGGCATCCGGATTTCGCTGGACGATTTCGGCACCGGCTACGCCAGCATCGGCTATCTGCGCAAATTCCAGCTCGACAAGATCAAGATCGACAAATCCTTCACCGATCGCATCGAGCGCGACCGGGAGACAGCGATGATCACCACCGCGATCATCGCGCTCGGCTCCGCGCTCAACCTGCCGATCACGGCAGAAGGAGTGGAGACCGCCGACCAGGCCGCCATGCTGCGGATCGCCGGCTGTCGCCAGTTCCAGGGCTGGCTGTTTGGCAAGCCGCTGTTCGCAGACGCCCTGGAGGCGGCCTTCTTCAGCAAAACCGCCGCCGCCTCGCGTTTAGACCATGATCGTCTCAGGTTGCATCAAGCCGAAATCTGAATCATCACCCAACACAATCTGACAAAAGACCACACCGGCGCCTGGATGATAAAGCAGGGCCGTATCCCCGCGACTTTTCAGCAGCCTGTTAAACGCTTGCAGCCCCGGCTCCAGGCGTTATTGCCTCGATCCATGGCGAGAAAACGCAAAGCCTCCAACCCCGTGACTGCGACGCTCGGCTGGGCGATGCGTCTGTTCTGGAACCTTGCGTGGGGCTTGCCGACCGCGTTCCTGATTCTCTCCTGCCTGTGGGTGCTGGCCTATCGCTGGATCGACCCGCCCACAACCTATCTGATCGGGCGCGACAGCCGGGCCGGCATCCTGCAGCCGCGTGCCTGGGTGCCGCTTGACGCGTTGCCGCGCCAGGTCCCGCGCTCGGCGATTGCGGCTGAGGACGGCAACTTCTGTCTGCATCACGGCTTCGATACCGAGGCGATCCGCAAGGCGATGCTCGCCAACGCCGAGGGCGAGGCTGCGCGGCGGCTCGACTATCAGCCAGCAGACCGCGAAGAATGTGTTCCTCTGGCCGGAGCGCTCCTGGCTGCGCAAGGGGCTGGAAGCCTATTTCACCCTGCTGATCGAGCTGATGTGGCCGAAGCCGCGCATCATGGAAGTCTACCTCAACGTCATCGAGTGGGGCCTGGCGTCTATGGTATCGAGGCGGCGGCGCGGCACCATTTTCACAAGCCGGCCGCCCAGCTCTCGGCGCGGGAGGCGGCGCGACTGCTGTCCATCCTGCCGTCGCCGCTGAAGTGGCGGGCGGCGCAGCCAGGGCCGTTCGTGCGCCGCAAGGCGCGCCGGGTGCAGCGCTGGGCGCGGGTCATGCCGGTCGAATTCACCCAGTGCGTCGACGGCGCGCACAAAAGCTGATCGCGGGGTTGCCAGCCGCCGCCTGATCCGATAGCAGGCGAAATCCCGAGGCGATCCCATAGCTCAGTCGGTAGAGCAACTGACTTTTAATCAGTAGGCCGATGGTTCGAGTCCATCTGGGATCACCACCTCGCCAGCCCGCAAAGCATCTGTTCCGAAAAACCGGTTGCGGCTCGTAAACGATCCGGTGATTCTGGCCGGCGATGACAGAGGGAACGGCGCCGAATTCTGATCTTCACCTCTCGGCAGACCGCATTCTGGCGGCCTGTTACGACGACATGCGCCGGGTTGCGCGCGCGATCATCTCCGGCGACCGGATGAACCATGTGCTGCAGGCGACCGATCTCGCGAACGAGGCCGCGATCCGCCTCATTCGCGCCAATGTCCAGCATGTGGAAGACCAGGGCCATATGCTGGCGCTCGCCGCCCGCACCATGCGGCGCATCCTGATCGACGAGGTCCGTCGCCAGCGCGCCGCCAAGCGCAGCGCGCCATCGGCGCTCACCCTCTGGCCGGACGCCGAGCAGAACCTGCTGATCGACATCGAAGACCTTGACCGCGCGCTGGAAGCCTTGGGCGGCTTCTCAGAAGATCACGCCCGCATCGTCGAGCTGCGCTTCTCCATGGGACTGACGGTCGAGGAAACATCCATCGCGACCGGCATCCCGGAACGCACGGTGAAGCGTCGCTGGCAGGCGGCCCGCGCCTGGCTGAAGGATTATCTCAATGGCGAGCCCGCCACGCACCTCGGCTGATATCGAACGCCGTGCCCTGGCGCTGGTCGAGCGGTTGAGCGACTGGCAGGGCGATCCCGGCCGCATGGCGCGGCTGCGCGCACGCCTGCTGCGCCGGGAGCCGCCGGACGTCATTGCCCGTGTTGCGGCGCTTGAGGCCGCGATCGGGCATGCAGCGCAGGCTCTGCCGACCGCCTTTGCAGGCGTGGCCGCCCCGCTGCCGCCGCCGGAGCGGATCGGCGCGTTTCGGCTCACGCGCAAGCTGGGCGAGGGGGCATGGGCGAGGTGTGGCTCAGCCGGCGCGACGACGGGCTCTACGAGCAACTCGTCGCCATCAAGCTGATCCGGGTGGCGCTGTCAGCGCGGGCGCTGGACGCCTTCGCCGCCGAACGCCGCATCCTGGCCCAGCTCGAACATCCCAACATCGCCCGCCTGATCGATGGCGGCGTCGCGCCCGACGGGCGACCCTATCTGGTCATGGAGTATTTCGAGGGCCAGCCGATCGATGCCGCCGCCGCCACCATGCCGGTCGATGCGAAAGTCAAGCTGCTGCTCAAGGCGGCGGACGCGGTGCAGTTCGCGCATTCCCGGCGGGTCGTCCACGCGGACATCAAGCCGTCGAACCTGCTGGTCGACGCGCAGGGGCGGGTGAAGCTGCTGGATTTCGGCATCGCCCGGCTGCTCGACCGCGAGGGCGAGACATCCAGAGCGGCGGCACCGATGACGCCGGGCTTCGCCAGCCCGGAACGGCAAAGCGGCGCGCCGCCAAGCGTATCGGACGATGTCTTCGCGCTTGGCGTGGTCTTGCGCCTTGTGCTGGGTGCCGGCGTCGACGCTGACCTGCAGGCAATTGTCGCCAAGGCGAGCGCTCAGGAGGCGCGATACGCGAGCGTCGGCGCGCTGATCGCCGATCTCGAGCGCTGGCGCGACCGCTTGCCGGTCTCGGCGCAGCGGGACACGCTGTTCTACCGCGCACGCAAATTCGTCCAGCGCCATCGCGCCGGCGCGGTGGTGACACTGGCGGCGTTTCTGGCCGTCTCGGCCGCCGGTCTTGTGGCGCAGCGGAATTACCTGGTCGCCGCACGCGAGCGGGCAGAAGCGCAGCACCGCTTCGACGATGCGCGCGGCATCGCGCGCTACCTCCTGTTCGAGCACATGGACCGGCTGGAGCGGCTGCCGAACTCGCTCAAGGACCGTGCCGAAGTCGCCAATGTTGCGCAGCATTATCTCGATCGCCTGTCCTCGGCAGAGCGGGCCGGGCCGGATGTCCGGCTGGAGGCGGCAACCGGCCTCTGGCGCCTGGCGCAGCACCAGGGCGGGTTCAACCGGCCGAACCTGCACCTGCCGGCCGCGGCGGAAACCAACCTGCAGCGTGCGGAACTGATCGCGGCCGATCTGACGGGCGCGCCGGCCAGGCTGCTGCTGGCCAATATCCGGATCGAGCGGGCGTTGATCGCAGCGAGCCTCGACGGCGACGCCGGGAGGGCACGCGAAATCCTGGACAGCGCCAAGCCGCTCATCGCGGCCACGGCGCAGCGCGACCCGGCGATCCGCTCGCGCTGGCTGCTGGCGGATGCCGCCGTGTCGATCTGGCGCGGCGACTATGCCCGCGCGCTGGCCGCGACGGCGGACGGCCTGCGACTCCGCCGCCGGGCGCGCCGCGCGCCGCCGCGCTGCAGGAGGCGGCACTGCTGGACATGCGCGCGGAAGCCGCCTTCTACAGCCGCAAGCTGGACATGGCGGAAGGCCTGTACCGGCGCCAGATGGCGGTGCTGGAGGCGGCGCATCGTCGCTGGCAGGATATCTTCGTGCTCGATCGGCTGGCGCGGGCGCGCTGGAATCTCGGCACGACCCTGATGGAGCGGCAGAACTTTGCGGCGGCGCTGCCGCTTCTGACGGCTGCGAAGGCAGAATCGCAGCGCGTGCGTGCGTTCGACCCGGATGACCAGGCGGCGGCCCGCATGTACGGCATCGTCGAGACGGCGCAGGCGCAGTGCCTGGGCTATATGGGCCGGTTCGCCGAAGCGGAGCCGATTTTCAGGGGCCGTGTCACCCAGGCGCAGGCCGCGCTGCAGCGGGCCGGGCGATCCCTCCCGCCTGCACGATTATGCCATGGCGCAGGTCATGCTCGGCGAGGCGTTTGCGAATGCACGCCGGCTGCGGGAGGGCTGTGCCGTCGATACGGAAAGCCTGGCCGCGTTCATGCGGCTGAAGACCATGGGGCGGCTGTCCCAGCTCGATCTCGATCACAACATTGCATTGCTCGAAACGCGCATGGCAAAAACTGCCCAGACATGAAGCAGGGATAGGGAGCAAGCGCGGGCTCGTAACCTGGGGCCGCATCCCGGCGTACAGGAGAAAACAGTGAACCGGAAAGCGAGCCCCATGACCGACACGCCCTTCACCCTGAGCGACGCCGAATGGCGCGCGCGCCTGACGCCGGAGCAGTATCGCATCATGCGCCAGCATGGCACGGAGCGGCCGGGAAGCTGTGGCCTGCTGCGCGAGAAGCGCGCCGGGATATTCGCTTGTGCGGGTTGCGGTACGCCGCTGTTCCGCTCCGACGGGAAGTTCGAAAGCGGCACCGGCTGGCCGAGCTTCACGGCACCGGTTGAGGGCGCGCTCGGGCTGACCCGCGACACCAGCCACGGCATGGTGCGCACCGAGGTGCACTGCGCCACCTGCGGCAGCCACATGGGCCATGTGTTTCCGGACGGCCCGCCGCCGACCGGCCTGCGCTACTGCATCAACGGGGTCGCGCTCGACTTCGCGCCGGACGCCTGATCAGTTCGCGAAGCGGAACAGCAGGATGTCGCCGTCCTGGACGACATAGTCCTTGCCTTCCAGGCGCATCTTGCCGGCGTCCTTGGCCCCGGCCTCGCCACTGCAGGCGATGTAATCCTTGAAGCCGATGGTCTCGGCGCGGATGAAGCCCTTCTCGAAGTCGGTATGGATGACGCCGGCGGCCTGCGGGGCCTTGGTGCCCTTCGTGATGGTCCAGGCGCGCGCTTCCTTCGGCCCGCAGGTGAAGTAGGTGATGAGGCCGAGCAGATCGTAGCCGGCGCGGATCACGCGGGCGAGCCCGGTTTCGTGGAGGCCGAGGTCGGCGAGGAACGCCGCGCGGTCTTCGGGCGGCATCTGCACGATCTC
Organism: Hankyongella ginsenosidimutans; assembly: GCF_005144965.1. Classification (GTDB taxonomy): domain Bacteria; phylum Pseudomonadota; class Alphaproteobacteria; order Sphingomonadales; family Sphingomonadaceae; genus Hankyongella; species Hankyongella ginsenosidimutans. The sequence goes on along the minus strand of NZ_CP039704.1, from coordinate 375,977 downwards.
CGCCTCGATCGCCGCCGAGATGATGACGTGCGCTGCACCTTCCGCTTTGGCTTTTCCGCCACCCGCGCGGAATGGGCGTTGCCGGTGGCTGCAGCCTCTTCCTCGACGTTGCAGACGTAGAGTACCGGCTTGGCGGTCAGCAGTTGCGCCTGCGCGAGGATGCGCTTTTCGTCCTCGTCCTTCGGTTCCGTGAGGCGCGCCGGCTTGCCGTTCTTCAGCAGGTCGAGCGCCTGGCCGAGCACGCTGGCGGCGGCTTTGGCCTCCTTGTCGCCGGTGGTCGCCTTCTTCTGGGCGGTTGCGACCCGGCGCTCGAGCGATTCCATGTCGGCGAGCATCAGTTCGGTCTCGACCGTGTCGGCGTCGGCGATCGGGTCGACCCGGCCGTCGACGTGGGTGACGTCGCCGTTCTCGAAGCAGCGCAGCACGTGGACGATGGCGTCCACCTCGCGGATGTTGGCGAGGAACTGGTTGCCAAGGCCCTCGCCCTTGGGCGCCACGCACCAGCCCGGCGATGTCGACGAAGGCGAGCTGGGTCTCGACGATCTTCTGGCTCCTGCCGAGCGCTGCGATCTGCTGCAGGCGCGGGTCCGGCACCGCGACCTGGCCGACGTTCGGCTCAATGGTGCAGAACGGGTAGTTGGCGGCCTGGGCGGCCTGAGTCTCGGTGAGCGCATTGAACAGCGTCGATTTGCCGACATTCGGCAGGCCGACGATCCCGCATTGAAAACCCATGATGCTCTCGTGTGATTGGAACTGGCCGTGACCGATAGTGGGCGAACGGCCCACGGTCCAGTGGGTTGCGCTTAGGCAGGGGTCGCCACGATGAGCACGATGGCCTGCGCCCAGGGGTGGTCGTCGGTGAGGGTCAGGTGGATCGTCGCCTGCATGCCGGCGGGCGTCATGTTGGCAAGACGTTCAGCAGCACCCCGGTCAGGGCCAGGGTCGGCTGGCCGGTCGGCAGGTTGACGACGCCGATGTCCCGCAGGAACACGCCCATGCGAAACCCGGTGCCCAGCGCCTTCGCGCAGGCTTCCTTGGCGGCGAAGCGCTTGGCATAGCTGGCGGCGCGGGTCAGTTGCCGGCGCTCGGAGCGCGCGACCTCGACCGGCGTGAACACGCGGGCGGTGAACCGGCTACCGAAACGGTCGAGCGAGGCCTGGATGCGCTCGATGTTGCAGAGGTCGTTGCCCAGCCCAAGGACGATCACAGGCGCGCCTGCGCCATCGCCAGCCGCATGCGGGCGATTGCTTCCGACAGGCCCATGAACACCGCCTCGCCGATCAGGAAATGGCCGATGTTGAGCTCGCGCACCTGCGGGATTGCGGCGACCGGCCCGACATTGTCGAAGCGCAGGCCGTGCCCGGCGTGGATTTCCAGGCCCAGGGCGTCGCCGTCCCGCGCGGCCCCGATCAGACGCCCCAGTTCCCGGTCGCGCGCATCGCCCTCCAGGTGGCAGTAGCGGCCGGTGTGGAGTTCGACGACGGCGGCGCCAAGCGCGCGTGCAGCCTCGAGCTGACGCGTGTCCGGCTCGATGAACAGGCTGACGCGGATGCCGGCGTCGTTGAGCGCGCCGACGATGGGGGCGAGGTGTTCGCGCTGCCCGGCGGCATCCAGCCCGCCTTCGGTCGTGCGCTCCTGCCGGCGCTCCGGCACGATGCAGGCAGCGTGCGGCCGGTGTTTCAGGGCGATGGCCAGCATCTCCTGCGTCGCCGCCATTTCCAGGTTCAGCGGCCGGTCGACCTCGGCGGCAAGCCGGGCGATGTCATGGTCGGAGATATGCCGCCGGTCTTCGCGCAGGTGGGCGGTGATGCCATCCGCACCGGCCTCGACGGCCAGGATGGCAGCGCGGACCGGGTCCGTGGCCGCCGCCGCGCGCGTTGCGGATGGTTGCGACATGATCGATGTTGACGCCCAGGCGCAGCATCTCAGTTCGCCCGGCTGCCGGGCTTGACTGCAGGGATCGCAGCGAGTTCCGGCGGCAGCGCGTCGGGCGCATAGGCCGGCACCTCAAGGCGCGCCAGGCTGTAGAGCGGCACGCCGAGATCGGCCGCGCCGTTCGACCGGTCGATCAGGCAGCCGGCCGCCACCACCTCACCGCCGGCGTGCGTAATCGCCTTGATCGCCTCCCGCGAGGACAGGCCGGTGGTGACGATGTCCTCCATCATGAACACCCGCTCGCCCGGCTGCAGCGAAAACCGCGGCGTAGGTGAAACACGCCGTCCGGCCGCTCCAGGAACATGGACTGGCAGCCGAGCGCGCGCGCCATCTCGTAGCCGACGATCACGCCGCCCATCGCCGGCGACACGACGCTGTCGATGCGCAGGCCCTGCGGAAGCTGTGCGGCCAGCGCCCGGCACAGACGTTCGGCGCGCCGGGGTCCTTCAGCACCAGCGCACATTGCAGGTAGCGGCTGGAGCGCAGACCGGACGACAGGATGAAGTGGCCTTCCAGCAGGCGCCGGCGGCGCGGAATTCCTCGAGTACGGCGTCGGGGGTCACGAAAGCCTCATGCAGCACAGTGGGAGCGCTCGACGGCGCTCACCATCTGGGTGGCCCTAAGTGCGGCCAGAACCTTTGTCAAATGCGCCAGATCGACCACTTCGAGGTCGCAGAGCACGGTCGCGATATGGTCGTCGCGCTCCTCCAGCGACATGCCGACCATCACGGCGTCAAGCTTGGAGATGACGCTGACGGCGGTCGCCAGCGCGCCGGGCCGGTTCTGCAGGGTCAGGCGCAGGCGGGCGACGAACAGCACGTCCGGCCGCTTGTCCTGCCAGCGCAGGTCGACCCACTGCTCGATGGGTGCTGCCGCCAGCACCGGACAGTCGACGGCATGCACGGTGATCGTGTCGTCCGGATCGGCGACGCCGACCAGCCGGTCGCCGGGGACCGGGTGGCAGCACTCTGCGAGCCTCAGCCCCTGTTCCGGCCGGCCGCCGCCGATGCAGGCGGTCAGCGGGCTGCGCGCGGCGGGGCCTTGGCGATGGGGCGGGAAGAATCCCGGTCGAGCCGGGGATGATCGCCTCGGCCACCTCGTCCTCGCCAAGCGCATGGCTGGCGAGCGCGAGGTACAGCGCTTCTTCGTCCGGCAGTTTCAGCCGGGGCAGGGCGGCCTCGACCGCGCCGGGTGCCAGCGCCACGTCAAGCCGTTCGATCAGCGCGCGCAGCATCGAGCGGCCGCTGGCGATCGCCGCCTCGCGCTCCTGCTGGCGGGAGAAGCGGCGCACGGCGGAGCGCGCCTTGCCGGTGACGACGAACGATGCCCAGCCGGGCTCCGGGCGCTGGGCCGTCGAGCGCAGTATCTCGACCTGGTCGCCGTTCTGCAACCGGGTGCGCAGCGGCACCAGCCGGCCATTGACCTTGGCCCACGGCGGTCTCGCCCATCTTGGTGTGGACGGCGAACGCGAAGTCGACCGGCGTCGAGCCCTGGGGCAGCTGGATCAGCTCGCCTTTGGGCGTAAAGCAGAACACCTGGTCCTGGTACATGGCGAGCTTCGTGTGCTCGAGGAACTCCTCCGCGCCTGAATCATGGTCGAGGATCTCCAGCAGGTCCTGCAGCCAGGGTAGTTCTCGCGCGGGCTTGCAGTCCCGTTCGTCTTGTAGGCCCAGTGGGCGGCCAGCCCATATTCCGCCTGGCCGTGCATCTCGTGGGTACGGATCTGGATTTCCACGCGCCGCTTGGCCGGGCCGATGACGGTCGTGTGGATCGAGCGGTAGCCGTTGCGCTTGGGTGTCGAGATATAGTCCTTGAAGCGCCCCGGCACCATCGGCCAGCGCTGGTGGATCAGCCCCAGCGCCTGATAGACGTCCGGGATACTGTCGACGATGATGCGGAACGCCATGATGTCGGACAATTGCTCGAAGCCGACATGGTGCTCCTGCATTTTCTTCCAGATCGAGTGCGGCGTCTTCTCCCGCCCGACCACCGTCGCCCGGATGCCGTTGTCGGCCAGCAGTTCCTCCAGATCGGCGATCGCCAGCGGGATCAGATCGCCCGCACTCTCGCGCAGCTGCTCCAGCCGCCGGGTGATCGATTCGAACGCCAGCGGCTCCAGTTCGCGGAAGGCGATCTCGGCCAGTTCGTCCTTGAACTCGTACATGCCGATCCGCTCGGCGAGCGGGGCGTAGATTTCCGCGGTTTCCTTGGCGATGCGCCGCCGCTTGTCCGGGTTCTTGATGAAGTGCAGGGTACGCATGTTGTGCAGCCGGTCGGCGAGCTTGACCAGCAGCACGCGGATGTCGTCCGACATCGCCAGCAGGAACTTGCGGAAATTCTCGGCCGCGCGCTCGGATTCGGTCTGCGCCTCGATGCGCGACAGCTTGGTGACGCCGTCGACCAGCCGCGCGACGTTGCGGCCGAACAGCCGTTCGATCTGGTCCTGCGTTGCGACCGTGTCCTCGATCGTGTCGTGCAGGATGCCGGTGGCGATGGTCTCGGCGTCGAGCTTCAGGTCGGTCAGGATGCCGGCGACTTCGATCGGGTGCGAGAAATAGGGGTCGCCGGAGGCGCGCAACTGGGTGCCGTGCGCGCGCATGGAGAACACATAGGCGCGGTTGAGCATCTCCTCGTCCGCGTCCGGATCGTAAGCCTTGACCTTCTCGACCAGTTCATATTGCCGCAGCACGCGCAAACCCGTGAAACCGCCCGAAAATCAGGGCTGTTCTACTATTGGGTGCGTCGTCGCCAGCGTCAATGCCGCATGGGTGCGGGGAGACTGCGGCTCAGTCGTCGCCGAGTTCGTCGGCGACGCTCGGGCGCGGCGGCGCGATGGCGGTGAGGCGCAGGGCCTCGGCCGAGGCGGCGATCGAGGTCGGGTCCTCGGTCACGTCCTCTTCGGTCTCGATCACGCGCTGCATGCCCTGGACGAGCGCTTCTTCCAGCATTTCCGGCGAGACGTGGCTTTCGGCGATTTCGCGCAGCGCCACCACCGGGTTTTGTCGCGGTCGCGCTCGACGCGGATTTCAGCGCCGGAGGCGATCTGCCGGGCGCGCTGCGCCGCCCCAGAACCAGCTCGAAGCGGTTGGGGATTTTCTCGATGCAGTCCTCGACGGTGACGCGCGCCATGGCAATCCTTCGCGTTTGTGGAGAAGCCGCGCTGGCTAGCAGGCCCGGCCCGCCGCGTCAAGTTTGCTGGTTCTTTGGCAGTGTCTCAGTTTGAAAAGTCCGCTCGTGGTGAGCTTGACGAACCACGAGCCGCTCACCCTTCGTCAAGCTCAGGGTGAGCGGCAGAATTTCAAACTGAGACACTACCGGTTCTTCTTGGCAAGGCATTGGCGGCGTGCTTGTGTGCGCCCGATCCGCTGGAGTCGCCCGCATGTCCTTCGCCGCCGTCCGTCTTGTGTCCGTCAACCTCGGCGCGGTGCAGCCGCTGGGGCCGCAAGCCGTGCCGAGCGGCTTCGTCAAGCGTGCGGTCGACGGGCCGGTCGCGGTCGGGCCGCTGGGGCTGGCGGGCGACGCGCAGGCGGACCTCAGCGTCCACGGCGGGCCGGAGAAGGCCGTCTACGGCTACGGCCTGCCCGCCTATGACGGCTGGCGCGCCGACCATCCGCAGCACACCTGGGGCCGGGCGCAGTCGGCGAGAATCTCAGCTTCGAGACCCTGACCGAGGAGAGCGTGTGCATCGGCGACGTGTTCGCGATCGGCGGCGCGCGCCTGCAGGTGTGCCAGCCGCGCCAGCCCTGTTTCAAGTTCGCGCTGCGCTTCGCGGACCCCGGCATGCCGCGGGCGATGGTGAAGAACGGCCGCTGCGGCTGGTATTTCCGGGTGCTGGAGCCGGGTGCCGTAGAGGCCGGCGACACGGCGACGATCCTCGACCGGCCCAACCCGGACTGGCCGGTGCTGCGGCTGTTCCGCATCATTACCGGCAAGGCCGTCGAACGCGCCGAGCTGGACGCCATGGCAACGCTTGATGGCCTGGCCAGCCAGTGGCGGCGCTCTGCCGGCGGCCTGCTGTGACCCTGTGCCGCAGCGCGCTCTACGTTCCGGCCAGTAACGGCAGGGCGCTCGAGAAGGCGCGCGACCTGCCGGCGGACGCGGTCATCATCGACCTGGAAGATTCGGTCGCACCGGCTGACAAGGTACCGGCGCGCGCGGCGATGGCAGCGGCGGTGGCAAGGGGCGGCTTTCGCGCAGCGCTGCTGGTGGTGCGCACCAACGCGCCCGGCACGCCCTGGTTCGCGGACGATCATGCCGCAGCCCGAGGCGCAGATGCCATCCTGCTGCCCAAGGTCGACCGCGCGGAAGACCTGCCGGCCGGCGGCCCGCCGCTGTGGTGCATGGTCGAGACCATCGCCGGGGTCGAGGCCGCATTCGCGATTGCGGCGCGCGCGCGCATGCTGGTGCTGGGGCTGGAGGACCTCGGGCGGGAACTGCGCCTGCCGGCCGACCATGACGGGCGGGCGCTCGGCACTGCGGCCGCGCGGGCGCTGATGGCGGCGCGGGCAGGGGTGCCGGCATCCTGGACGGCGTTTACCCGGACTTTCGCGATGCGCAGGGCTTTGCGGCCGCCTGCCAGGCGGCGCGCCGGCTCGGGCTGGATGGCAAGACCCTGATCCACCCGGGCCAGATCGCGCCCGCCAACGCCGCGTTCACGCCCGATCCGGCGGCGGTGGCGCAGGCTGAGCGCATCGTGGCGGCGCACCGGGCGGCCACGGGCGGCATCGCCGTGCTCGACGGCCGGATGATCGAGGCGCTGCACGCGCAGCAGGCCGAGGCGCTCGTCGCCTACGCGCAGGCTTGCGCGGCGCGCGATGCGGCGGCAGGATGACGCCATGACAGCCCAGACCCTGCGCGCGCTCATCCGCACCATCCCCGATTATCCCAAGCCCGGCATCCAGTTCCGCGACATCACCACCCTGATCCGCGATCCGGCGGGCTTCCGGCTGGCGATCGAAATGCTGAAGCCGGCGGTGGCGCGGCATGGCGTGTCGCTGATCGCCGGGATCGAGGCGCGCGGCTTCATCTTCGGCGCGGCGCTGGCGCAGGAGCTTGGCCTCGGCTTCGTGCCGATCCGCAAGAAGGACAAGCTGCCCGGGCGCACCGTCGGCATCAACTATGCGCTGGAATACGGCAGCGACCGCATCGAAATCCACGCGGACGCGCTGGCCGCCGGCGACCGGGTCGCGATCATCGACGATCTGATCGCGACCGGCGGCACCGCTGTCGCCGCCACCCGCCTGCTGCGCTCGACCGGTGCGGAAGTGCCGGTTGCAGCGTTCGTGGTCGATCTGCCGGCGCTTGGCGGCGCGGCGCTGCTGCACGCAGAGTCAGTCGACGTGTTCAGCCTGCTCGCCTTCGAGGGGCACTGATGGTTCTGCCTGTCACGCTTGCCACCGGGGCGCGCTCGGGCTGTTGTATGTGGCGCTGTCGCTGCGCATCGTCGAGCTGCGGGTGCGTTATCGCGTCAGCCTCGGCGAGCGGGCGACCGATCCGGCGCAGGCGGCAGAACTCCAGCAGCGGGTGCGCGCGCACGCCAACCTCGGCGAGTTCGCGCCGTTCCTGCTGATCCTGCTCGGTCTGATCGAGCAGACCGGGGCCAGCCGGCTGCTGCTTGGCGCAATCGCTGTGGTGCTGGTGCTGGCGCGGCTGGCGCATGCGATCGGCATCCACAAGCCGGCGCCGAACCCTTATCGCGCGGTCGGCACCTTTGCGACCTTCGCGGCGCTGGGCCTGCTGTCGCTGTGGGCGCTTTGGCTGGCGGTGCAGGGCGGCGGGCTGCTCTGAACGGATAAAGCAGCGTTTGACGGCATAGCGCTCACCCTGAGCTGGACGAAGGGCTGAGCGGCGCGTGGTTCTTGCCGGATGAGAAAGTACCTCCAAGCAGGCGCGCTTGCATCGCCGGTGTGCCGATGCTAGGGGAGCCGGCTTCGCGGAGCGGTGGCCGAGTGGTCGAAGGCGCACGCCTGGAAAGTGTGTATACGGCAAAACCGTATCGAGGGTTCGAATCCCTCCCGCTCCGCCAAAAGCCGTTGAAAACAACGATTTTATCTGACATTCTGGGCAGCAACACCAGTTGCAACACCATTTCTAAGGCGGCTCGCCGCGGTCCATTGCGGCCAACCGCTCCAAAGATGAGACGAGCTGGCAGACCATTTCAGGTGGTTTGCCGGTCAAGATCACATCCGCACGGACGCCGCATGGCTTAGTCCCGCTGCAAAGCCTCGATTATAGGGCACTCGGGCCTATCGTCGCCATGACAGCGCTCGGCAAGCTCCAGCAGCGTCTTGCGCATCGCTTCCAGTGCAACCGCCTTGCGATGGAGTTCCGCTGCGCGCGCAGTCGCCAGCCGTTTCACATCGGCGCTTGCCCGATCGCGGTCGGACCAGAGCGCGAGCAGCTGTCCGATTTCGTCGATCGGAAAGCCGAGGTCGCGCGCGTTGGCGATGAAGCGGAGCCTGTGGACGTCAGCGTCCGAATAATCGCGATAGCCGCTGTCGCGGCGCGGCGCGGGCGTGATGAGCCCGATCGTCTCGTAATGACGGATCATCCGCTGCGATATGCCGCTGGCCGCCGCTGCCTCGCCGATCTTCACAGCCTGATCGTATTGAGCCTGAGTGCGTTCGTCACCACCGTGAAGCTCGACAGCGCCATCGCCGCACCCGCGATCATCGGCGACAGCAGGATGCCGGCGACGGGATAGAGGACACCCGCCGCGACCGGCACACCGATCCCGTTGAACAGGAACGAGAAGAACAGGTTCTGGCGGATGTTGCGCATCGTCGCCTTCGCCAGCCGCCGTGCCCGCACCATCGCCGCGAGGTCGCCCTTGGTCAGGGTCATCCCCGCGCTCTCGATCGCAACGTCGGTGCCGGTCCCCATCGCGACGCCGACATCGGCGGCGGCAAGCGCGGGCGCGTCATTGATGCCGTCGCCCGCCATCGCGACCTTGCGCCTTTTTGAAGTTCGCGCACGATCCGCGCCTTGTCCTCGGGCTTGAGGCCGGCATGGACTTCGTCGATCCCGCCGATCGCCTTTGCGACCGCGCCCGCCGTCGCTTCGGCGTCGCCGGTCAGCATGACGATCCGCAGTCCTTCGGCGCGCAGGGCGGCAATGGCGTCGCCGGCGGACGCCTTGATCGGATCGGCGATCGCCAGCAGCCCCGCCAGTTGCCCGCCGATCGCGACGAACATCACCCCGGCACCCTCGCCGCGATGACGATCGGCGGTCTCTTCGAGCGTCGCGGTGGCGATGCCGATATGCTTCATCTGCGCGGCATTACCGATCACGACCGCCTTGCCGCGGACATTGCCGCTGACGCCAAGCCCTGTCTGCGATTCGAAGCCATCGACTGGCGCAACCTCCAGACCGTCATCGCGCGCGGCGCTGACAATTGCGTGAGCGAGGGATGCTCGGACTTGGCTTCGACTGAGGCGGCGGCGGATAGCACTGCCGCTTGATCAAATCCGCCCGTCGTTTCGGTCGCGATCAATCGCGGACGTCCCTCGGTCAATGTGCCGGTCTTGTCGATCACGAGCGTGTCGACCGCTTCCATCAGCTGCAACGCCTCGGCGTCCTTGACCAGCACCCCGGCATGTGCGCCGCGTCCCGTGCCGACCATGATCGACATCGGCGTCGCCAGCCCGAGTGCGCAGGGACAAGCGATTATCAACACAGCGATCGCGTTGAGCAGTGCGTGGCCGAAGCGCGGCTCGGGGCCGGCAACATTCCAGACGACGAACGTCACGGCAGCGATGCCGACGACGAGCGGCACGAACCAGCCGGACACACGGTCAGCCACCGCCTGGATCGGCGCACGGCTGCGCTGCGCCTCGGCCACCATTTTCACGATGCGCGCCAGAACCGTGTCCGACCCTACCGCGCGCGCCTCGATCGTCAGCGCCCCGGTGCCGTTGACAGTGCCGCCGGTCACAGTCGCGCCCACTTCCTTGAGCACCGGCGCCGGTTCCCCGGTCAGCATCGCCTCTTCGACCGACGATCGGCCCTCGATGACCACGCCATCGACCGGCACCGCTTCGCCTGGACGAATCCGTAGCCGGTCGCCTTCGACGATGTCCGCAAGATCGACTTCCTCTTCGCTCCCGTCCGCGCCGATCCGGCGCGCGGTCTTGGCGCCAGATTGAGCAACGCCCGGATCGCGCGGCCGGTCGCGCGCGCGCGCCCAGTTCGAGGACTTGCCCCAGCAGCACCAGCGTGACCACGACACCGGCCGCCTCGTAATAGACCGGCACCATGCCGTGCATGCGGAACGACGGCGGGAACAGCCCGGGCGCGATGGTCGCAACGACGCTGTAGAGGAACGCCGCGCCGACCCCGATCGAGACCAAGGTGAACATGTTGAGGTGGCGCGTGGCGATCGACGTCCAGCCACGCTGAAAAAGGGCCATCCTGCCCACAGCACGATCGGCGCAGTCAGCGTCAACTGTGCCCACGGGTTGACCGCTGAGGGGACCAGCTGAACGCCCAGCATCTCCGCGATCATCGAGATCGCCAGCAGCGGCACGGTTAAGGCGCCTGCGACCCAGACACGGCGCGTGAAATCGACCAGCTCGGGATTGGGCGCGTCGTCGAGCGAGGGCTCCTCGGGTTCGAGCGCCATGCCGCAGATCGGGCAGGTTCCCGGCCCTTCGCGGCGGATCTCCGGGTGCATCGGACAGGTCCAGATGGCCCGGCGCCGCCACCGGCTCAGGGCGCTTTCCGCCCAGATAGACGTGGGGATCGCCGACGAACTTGTTCCGGCAGCCAGCGCTGCAAAATGATAGTCGTGCCCGGCGTGCTCGGCATGATGCGCGGTCTTCGATGGATCGACCGTCATTCCGCATACCGGATCGCTGACCTTCGCAGTGCTGGCGGCGGCGGCATCATGAGCACAGCAACCACCGGTTAGAGGGGCGTGGAACTGGGGTCATTCATCGACTGGACTCCTTCGACCCGAACTCTTGTAAGGGTTGACATCATGTCAAGGTCAAGCGCTCGATCGGCGTGGCGGGCGGTTCCGTGGATTCTACGCGGTGAACGAGCGTTGCCCTTGGATCGACATCAAGTCTCCACTCTTGTCCTTGTTCAGATTTTTTCGGCCGCCGAACGCCATGGCCGAGGGTCGCTCATTTTCGCGCGTATTTCGCAATGAGTCGAAGGTTTGCGGGAGGCGGCATGGTCGATGGTCAATCGGAAGCAGAGCAAGGCGCTCTTTTCACCCCTGCTCTAGGCCGCGCCGGACTAACCCGTTTTATGATCGGGCGCTGCGCGTATTTACGCGCGAGCAGCGCTGGAGGCTCATCGTCACCGAAATCGTCGCCGCGGCGCGACCGCAGACATTGCTCGATGTGGGATGCGGAACCGGAACGCTCCTCGCCCAGCTAGCGCATGAGCTTCCGCGGAGCAGCCTCACCGGATTGGATCCTGACGAGAATGTGCTTGCGCTCGCGCAGGAAAAGGCGCGCGCTGCCGGTACTCCCATCGAATGGGGCGGGGCTTCGCTCGCGACGCGGCAATTGAGGGCCGAGACGGCCGGTTCGACGTAGTCACTTGCACCTTGGTCTTCCATCAGGTGCCGATGGCCGAAAAGCAGGCGGGCTTGGCCGCTATACACGCGGCACTTCGGCCGGGTGGGATGCTCGTCCTCGCTGACTATTCCCTGCAAAGGTCCTGGGTGATGCGGCTGCTGTTCCGCAGAACCGTGCAGTGGCTCGACGGACGGCGCGACACACAGCCCAACGCTGACGGAATATTGCCGGTGCTGCTTGCAGCGACCGGATTCGATGCTGTGGAACGAGCGATCGTCCCGACGCCGAGCGGATCGATCAGCATCTTCGCCGCTGAACGCCGTGAGGGGTAGAAGCATCGCCTGCGTAAATCATGCTAGTGGGGTGGAGTGAAAGACATGAACGACCTCGATGCGATGCTGGGCAGGCTGGCCGAAGGACCTCTGCCGGCCAATCTCGACGGACTTGAAGCAAGGGTGCTCGCCCGCATCGCCACCCAGCCCGCGGTGCGCGTCGGCGTCGGCTTTGGCGGCATGACGATCGCGGCGGCGCTCGTCATGGGTGTTGTCGGCGCGGGCCTCCCGGCCAAACGCGCCAGTGCCGCAGCGCCGCTGTCGCCGCTTGGGCCGGTCCCCGCGCTTGCCCCTCCACCCTTCTCATCGGCGAACCATGAGCGCGCGCAACCGATTGCTGGTCGGCCTGGTCGCATGCTTCATTGCCGCGATTATCGGCGTGTTCGTCGGGCGGGCGCTGCTCCCCGCCAAGACGCCGCCCGGCAGCGAACTGCACGACGTTCTGCATCATGACCTTGCGTTGGACGCCGGCCAACGGGCGCGTCTCGAGGTACTGGAGCAGAGGTTCGCGGTGCAGCGGCGGGCGTTCGAACTCGAGCTGCGCGCCGACAATGCGCGGCTGGCCGAGGCGATCGAAGCCGAGCATGGCAATGGACCGCGCGTCGCCGCTGCAGTCGATCGGAGCCACGCAGTGATGGGCGAACTGCAAAGGCGACTCTAGCGCACGTATTTGCGATGCGGCAGCTGCTCCGGCCCGACCAGACCGCGCAATTCGACCGCGCGGTGGTGAAGGCGCTCACCGACGACGCTCGTTGAGGCTCGGCTTGTGAGCCTCGACTGGGCGGCGCTGTCCGACGCCGAGCTGGCTGCACTCAGCCTCGGCGGTCGGCAAGCCGCCTTCGCCGAGATCATGCGTCGGCACCGTCAGCCGATCTTTCGCCTACTGCGTGCCTGCTGCGGGGGTCCGACGAAGCGCTGGATCTTCTTCAGGAGACATTCGTCGCCGCGCACCAGGCGATGCAGCGATACGAACCCAACCGTTCGATGCGTGCATGGCTGTCGACGATCGCGCTTAACAAGTGCCGGGATTGGGGCGCAAGCGAACCGCGCGCCGCATTTTGACGTTTGCCGTTCCGATCGGCGCGGAGGCCGAAGCTGTCACTCAGGATCACGTCTCTGCCGACGTGGCCGCCGCCGACCGCCAGGAACTCGACCGGGTGAGCAAGGCGATCGCCGCCCTGCCGCGACCGTTGAAGGAGCCGCTTGTCCTTCGAACGATCGAAGGGCTCAGTCAGGCGGAAACCGCGGCGGTCCTGGCGATCAGCGAAAAGGCCGTGGAAACGCGGGTTCGCCGCGCGCGCGCAAAATTGCTGCAATTGTTGGGCGAACGCTGAGGGTTGCCGGCCCGCGCCGCGTATAAAACGGATAGCGCCGCAACGATAAAACGGAGGAGACAAAGATGCGGAAAGTCATAAGCTCGGCTCTTGCGATGGCGGCTGCGGTCGCATTGGTGGGAGCTGCGCCACAACCAGCACCTCGTTCCGCCGACACCCGCGCCGTGATTGCCGTCCTTGCCCAATACAAGGCGGCGATCGAACGGCTCGATGCGCGCGGAACCGAGCGCCTGTTTACCGCCGACTCGCAGATTTTCGAGACAGGCGGCGATGAAGGCACCTACGCCAACTACCTCGCGCACCACCTCGCGCCCGAACTCGGGGAATTCAAGTCCTTCACCTTCTCGGACTACAAAATCGACGTCCGGTTTGTCGGAGCGGTGGCGCTGGCCAGCGAGACCTACCGCTATCGTATCGCGCCAAAGTCGGCGACCCCGCCGAGCGGCTGGGCGTGGCGACGAGCGTGCTGCGCAAGGCGGGTGGGGAATGGCGCATCGTGTCGATGCACAACAGCGCACGGCGGCCGAAGGCACCATAAACGAAGACGCTGGGGAGCGCGGGCAACGAGCGGACGGGCCGGGAGAACAATCGTGCAAGGCAAGAACATGACGAACGGCTATGTCAGCCTGGCCGTCCAAACGGCGATCAGCGGCATCATCATGTATTTCGTGATGTTCGTCATGATCGACGGACTTGGCAGCTTCTACAACAACCTCAACATGGTCTATATGACACTGATGATGGTCGCACCCATGGTGGTGCTGATGATCCTCGCCATGGGCCACATGTTCCCGAACAAGCGCGCCAACGCGGCGATCCTCGCGGTCTCGGCGATCGCGTTCGCCGGCGCATTCGCGCTGATCCGGACGCAGACCACGATCGGCGATACCGCGTTCCTGCGCTCGATGATCCCGCACCATTCGGGCGCGATCCTCATGTGCCGGGAGGCGTCACCACGGATCCCGAAGTGAAGCGGTTGTGCGGAAACATCATCCGGTCGCAGCGACAGGAAATCGATGAAATGAAGGTCATCCTCGACCGACTGTAGATCGACAAGGGCCGCCGATGGCAACGCGATCGCGGCGGCCACAGTCAGCTGACCGTCGCGCGCCGGCACGGGTCGTTGCAGGCAACGACCGGCCGCATTCCAGCGACCGGCCCTATGCGCCCGCGCGATCGCCCGCTCGGTAAAACGGCGTTCGACCTATCGCACGGTAAAGCTGAACGTGCCGTTTTGCGCTCGCCGTCGCTGGTCACGGCGTGCCATGCCACCAGATAGGTGCCTGCGGACAACGGCTTGCCGATCGGCGCGACCATCGACTTCCCGTCGGCACCCAGCGCCGACCGGACGGTGATGCTCATCGGTGCCGCGAGCTTCTTGCCCGACAGGGTCGTCGCGAACAGCTCGACCGACGAGCCCTTGGCGACCAGCTTCTCGTCAAAGCTCAATTGCAGCTTGGCCGGTGCGGCGATCGAGGCGTTGGCGGCTGGCGTGGAGGCAACGAGCTTGGCGTGCGCGTCGGCCGAACTGGCGGACAGCAACGCCCCGACAGCGCCGCGGCGGAGAGAAAAGCGCGAAGTAGCGACATGGTGTGGGTGTCCTTTCGATAATGCAGCCACCCTTGATACGCACCCGAACACCGCACCCCTCATCGTCATCGGCAGCTGGCACCTCGTATCAAAACTTTTGAGGGGCGAACATCGCGTCTGCGTAATGGAAGGGAGACGCAGGGGAAGATTGACCGCCCATGAGAAGAGCCGGGAAGGCAAAGACGATGATGACGCACCTTTGTGCGGCGTTGATCATCGCCACCGCGCCGGCATCCGCCCCGGCCCAGACCGAGCCGGCGGCTGGCGGCGCCGTGACGCTCCACGATGCCGTCGAGATCGCGGTGGCGCAATCATCCGAACGTGCCGGTCTGCCAGCCCTCAACGCGCAGGCCCAAGCACTGCGACGCGCTGGACGCGGGCCATTCGTGGGGCCGCCGGTCGTCTCGACCGATCTGCTGACGCGCTCGCAAGGGGTGATCGAGGAAGAAGGCTCGGTATCGGCGGGGCTTCGCTGGCCGGGGAGGGTAAGGCGCTGCGCACTTACGCGGGCCGGGTGGACAATGCCGCGCAATCCGGCCTCGATGCCGCGCGGCTCAGGATTGCGGGCGAGGTGCGCACCGCTTGGTGGGGACTGGCAGCGGCGCGCGCGGCGGTCGCGGTCGATCGCGCGCAGGTCGATATCGCGACCACCAACGCCGCGCAGGTCGCTCGGCTCGAAAGAGCCGGCGAACAGTCCCGCCGCGACCTCTTGCTGGCCCAAGCGGAAGCCTCGACCGCGCGGTCCCGATTATCGCAGGCCGAAAGCGCCCTTGCCGACGCCGAAGCCGCCTTTGCCGTCCTGGCCGGCACGCCGCCAGCGGATTTGCCCGCCGAGGCGTTGGCGACCGCGACCGATGTCGCGTCCAATCCCGCGCTACGCGCCGCGCTCGATCGCGCCGCACTGGCCGACGCGCGGTATCGCAGTCTTGCCTATGCAGCGCGTGTGCGCCCGGAGGGAACGCTCGGCGTCCGGCGCGAGCGCGGCGGGGTCGGCGATCCGACGGTGCCGCGCGAACCCTTCCGCGACGCCTTGCTGGTCGGCATCAGAGTGCCGCTTGGCCGCAATCAAACCGCTGTGGCCGACGCCGAACTTGCGCGGTCCGAAGCCCTTAGCGCCGCCGCCGAAGCCAATCGGCTGCGCATGAAGCTCATGGCCGACCAACGCGCCGCGCAGACGCGGCTCGACGCCGCCCAGCGTGCGTTCGAACAGGCACAGATGCGGCGCGACGCGCTTGCCGCCTCACAGGCGCTGACCGAGCGCGGCCGTGCCGAGGGCGAGATCGGTTTCATCGAGGTGCTGCGGGGCGTCAGGCGTTATCCGAGGCCGAGCGCGATTTGGCGGCAGCGAAGGTCGCGCGGCTGGCGGCGATCTCTTCCTTCAATCAAGCAATGGGCGTGCTGCCATGATCGGGCACAAGAACAGGACGATGTTGGGCGGCCTGATAGGGCTGGCGATGCTGATGACCGCGTCGCTCGCTCTGGCGCATGGCGACGAGGATCATGGTGCCGCGCCACCGCCGCCGGCGGGCGTATCGCTGCCGCCGCGCATGGAGGCGACCAGCGACAGCTTCGAGCTGGTCGCGGCGGCAACCGCGGACGACCTCACGATCTGGATCGACGGTTTCGCCGACAACATGCCGGTGACCGACGCGAGCGTGAGCGTGACGCTCGACGGCAAGAGCGTTGCCGCGACCGCGAAGAACGGCGTCTATGCGGTGTCCGACGACGGCTTGCGCAAGGCGGGCAAGCATGAGCTGTCCTTTCTTGTCAGCCGCGGCGGCAGCTTCGAATCGCTTTCGGGGATCTGACGGTGCCGACCGCACCCGCCGATGTGGGCGCTGGCACCGCGCTCTGGAAATGGCTCGGCGTGGCCGCGCTTGTCGCGCTGGCGCTCATCGGCGGCTGGTATTGGCGGCGGCGGCGCGGGAGCGCACTCGCGCTGGGCGTCCTGATCGGCGCGCAACTCCTCTTCGGCATTCCCGCCGGACCCGCGCCGGTTGCCGCGCATGGCGACGAGGACGAGGCGGCGGCACCCTCCGGCGCGGGCGAAGTCGCGGCGCGCACCGCCGACGGCAAGCTGTTCGTGCCCAAATCGGTGCAGCGCATCATCGGCGTGCGGACCGTCCTGACGGTCGCGGGGATGCCCAGCCGGTCGCCAGCCTGACCGGCCGTGTCGTCGCCGATCCGACCCGCGGCGGGCTGATCCAGAGCGCGACCGGGGCGCGTCGGCGCCCGGCGCCGGGCCTCCCGATCATCGGCCAAGCGGTGCGCAAGGGGCAAGTGCTCGGCTTTATCGAGCCGCCGCTTCAGGCGATCGACCGTGCCGACATCGCCCGCGAACTGAGCGACCTCGACCAGCAGATCGCGCTCGCCGCCAACAGCGCGGCGCGGTTGCGGCGGCTCGAAGGCGTGGTGCCGCGCCGCCAGATCGAGGAGGCGGTGATCACGCTCCAGGGCTTGCAGCGTCGTCGCGCCGCTTTGGGCAGAGCGCGTGCCGCGCGCGAAGTGCTGGTGTCGCCGATCGACGGGGTCGTCGCCTCGTCGTCGGTCCGCGTCGGGCAAGTCGTGGCGGCGGAGACGACCTTGTTCGAAATCGCCGATCGATCGCGCCTGTTCGTCGAGGCCAATCTGTTCGACCGGCGCACGCTCGCGCCCGGCGCGAAAGCGGTCGGCCGGACGGCGGACGGCACGACCTTCGACCTGGTGTTCGAAGGCGCCGGGCTGGTCGACCGCGGTCGCGCTGCACCCGCCCTGTTCCGCGTCGCGGGTGTGCCCGCAAACTTGCGGATCGGCGAGCCGATCACGATCGACGCGCCGCTCGGCGCGCCCGTCGCCGGCGTCATCGTGCCGCGCACCGCGCTGATCACCGGCGCGAACGGCCTGCCGGCGGTGTTGGTCAAGCCGCACGCCGAATCGCTCGAGCAGCGCAACGTGACCTCGGCGCCGGTCGATGCCGGCCGGGTCGCTTTGCTCTCGAACGTCAAGCCGGGCGAGCGCGTGGTGACCGCCGGCGCGGCGCTGCTCGGCCAGGTTCGCTAGGCGATGTTCGACCGGCTCGTCGCGTTCTCGCTGCGTAACCGCATCCTGACGCTGTTCCTGTCGCTCGCGCTGATGGCGTTCGGCGGATTGTCGGCGAGCCGGTTGCCGGTCGATGTCCTCCCCAACCTCAACCGCCCGGTGGTCACGATCCTGACCGAATCCCGGGTCTCGCGCCGCCCGAGGTCGAGACTCTGGTGACGCGACCGATCGAAACCTCGATGAGCGGTGTGCCCGGGGTCGAGCGGGTGCGCTCGGTCTCGGGCATCGGCCTGTCGATCGTCTATGTCGAGTTCGGCTGGAAGGAAGACGTCTATCGCGCCCGTCAGCAGGTCGCCGAACGGCTGACCCTGGTCCGCGAACAGATCCCGCCCGCAGTCGTGCCGCAGATGGGGCCGATTACGTCGATCATGGGCGAGATCATGCTGGTGGCGATCCCTATGGCCGGGCGAGCCCGATGCAGGCGCGCGAGATCGCCGATTTCCAGATCAGGCCGCGGCTGCTGGCGATCCCCGGCGTTGCCCAGGTCATCCCGATCGGCGGCGAGGTACGGCAATACCGCGTCTCACCCGATCTGGCGGCAATGAGCGCGGTCGGGGTGAAGCTGAAGGACGTGGAGGCGGCGCTCGAAGCGTTCGGCACCAACACCGGCGGCGGCTTCGTCGATCAGTATGAGCGCGAATTCCTGATCCGCAATGTCGCGCGCACGACACGGATCGAGGATCTGCGCAACCTCGTCGTCGCGGGCAACGCCGATGGCCCCATTCGTCTGTCGCAGATCGCCAAGGTCGATTTCGCCGCCGCGTTCCGGCGCGGCGACGCCGGCTTTGACGGGCAGCCGGCGGTCGTGATCGCCATCCAGAAACAGCCCGATGCAGCGACGGTCGCGGTGACCGACGAGGTCGAGAAGGCGCTGAAGGAAGTCACCGCAACGCTGCCGTCGGGGCTGCGCGCCGACCGCGTCCAGTTCCGCCAAGCCAATTTCATCCAGACGTCGATCGGCACCTTGCAACGCGCACTGGTCGAGGCCGGCATCGTCGTTTCGGTAGTGTTGTTCGCTTTCCTGCTCAACTGGCGCACGACGGCGGTATCGCTCGTGGCGCTGCCGGTATCGATCCTCATTACCGCGGTCATCTTCGAAATCTTCGGGTTGTCGATCAACACGATGACGCTGGGCGGCCTGGCGATCGCGATCGGCGAGCTGGTCGACGATGCGGTGGTCGGCGTGGAAAATGTCTATCGGCGCTTACGCGAAAATGCGCACGAACCCGAACCAAGGCCCGTGCTGGCGGTCATCGCGCATGCGACCGGCGAGGTGCGCTCGGGCATCATCTACGCGACCGCGATCATCATCCTTGTGTTCCTGCCGTTGTTCTTCCTGGGCGGAGTCGAGGGCCGCCTGTTTCAGCCGCTGGGCATCGCCTATGTCATCTCGATCCTGGCGAGCCTCGTGACCTCGATCACGCTCACGCCGGTGCTGTGCTATTATCTCCTGCCCAAACTTGCCGCCAAGCGCGCCGAGGCGGCCGAATCTGGTCTCGTGAGACGATTGAAAGCGGCGAACGAGCGGCTGCTCGGCTGGGGTTCGCGCGCACCCGGCTGGTGCTGGTCGCCGGGGCCATCGCGACCGGCATCGCGCTGATCGGCGCAGCCAATCTCCCCGCGCTTTCCTGCCGACGTTCAACGAAGGGAGCTTCGTCGTCAGCCTCGCCTTCCAGCCCGGCATCTCGCTCGAAAAGTCGAGCAGCCTCG
This sequence comes from Hankyongella ginsenosidimutans, assembly GCF_005144965.1. Classification (GTDB taxonomy): domain Bacteria; phylum Pseudomonadota; class Alphaproteobacteria; order Sphingomonadales; family Sphingomonadaceae; genus Hankyongella; species Hankyongella ginsenosidimutans. The sequence continues at coordinate 356,471 of NZ_CP039704.1, read as the reverse complement.
GCAGCACCGCCGAAAAGCTGCTGCTGCAAATCCCCGGCGTCGCGAGCGTCAGCCGCCGCACCGGGCGCGCCGAGCTCGACGAGCATGCCGAGGGCGTCCATTCGAGCGAGATCGACGTCGCCCTGAAACCCGATGTCGCCGACCGCGAGATCATCGCGCGCGAGATCGCGAACGGCTGGCCGTGCTGCCCGGCTCGGTCACCGTCGGCCCCGATCGGCCACCGCATCGACCATCTGCTCTCGGGCGTCACCGCGCAGATCGTCGTCAAGATTTTCGCCGAGGATCTCGACGCCCTGCGCACCACGGCCGAGACGCTGCAAACGCGGATCGCCCGCGCTCCGGGCATCGTCGACCTGCGCGTCGAGCGGCAGGTGCGCGTGCCGCAGCTCGATCTCAACATCGACTATGACCGCGCCGCATCCTATGGCGTCGCCCCGCGACGATCGCCGAAGCGGTCGAGACGCTGTCGAACGGCAAGATCGTCAGTACGATCGTCGACGGCCTCAAGCGCTATAACGTCGTGCTCCGGTTGCCCGACCAGGAACGCTCGACGACAGCGCTTGGCGACCTGCTGATCGAAACGCCGCAAGGACCCGTGCCACTACGCAACCTCGCCGAGGTCAAGGAAACCGACGGTCCCAACCAGATCCTGCGCGAGAATGGCCGCCGCCGCATCGTGCTCTCGGCCAATGCCGCCCCGGCGCCAACCTGGGAAACATCATCGCCGTCATCAATGAAGAGGTTGCCAAGCTCAAGCTCCCCGATGGCGGGTTCGTGCGCGTCGAGGGGCAGTTCCAGGCGCAGCAGGACGCGACGCTCACCATTGGCGGCTTGTCGCTGATCGCGTTCGCGATGATCTTCGCGCTGCTGTTCACCCGCTACCGCTCGGTGCGGCTCGCGCTGATCATCATGGCCGGCGTACCGATGGCGCTGGTCGGCTCGGTGCTGGCGCTGTGGCTGTTCGGCCTGCCGCTGTCGGTCGCCAGCCTGATCGGGTTCGTGACGCTGACCGGTATCGCCTCGCGCAACGGCATCCTGAAGGTCAGCCACTATATCAACCTGGTGCTGCACGAAGGCGAGAGCTGGGGCGACGCGATGATCGTGCGCGGCACACTCGAACGGCTGACGCCGGTGCTGATGACCGCGCTCGGCGCTGGCCTCGCGCTGACCCCGCTGCTGATCGGCGCGGACGAACCGGGCAAGGAAATCCTCCATCCGGTCGCGGTGACGATCTTCGGCGGATTGCTGTCGGCGACCCTGCTCGATGCGCTCGTCACGCCCGTGCTGTTCCGCCTCTATGGCCGCAAGCCGCTCGACCGCCTAGTCGCGGACGCGCGCGCCGCCGGATCGACCGAAGCATTTTGACAACGAGAGCCCCGGAGTCGCGCATGAAAAGATATTGCTTCTCACCACCCTGCTGCCACTGGTTTTGGTCGGTTGCAGCCCTGACAAGACTGCCAATGGCCACGCTGATACCGGCATGGCAGGCATGGATATGGGCTCCCCATAAAGGCGCGCCGACGATGCGCCTGTCGCTTAGGCCGAACGGGCCATTCGTCGCCGGTCGCGCACAGCAGGTCGCGCTCACGCTGACCGATCTCGCCAGCGGCAAGCCGCTGGGCGCGGGCGATCTGGCGCTAGCACATACCAAGAAGCTACATCTTCTGATCGTCGACGCCAGCCTGACCGACTATCAGCATATCCACCCGGTGCCCGATCCCGCCCATCCCGGCACCTGGCGCTTCGCGTTCGCGCCACGCTTTGCCCGCCCCTACCGGGTCTGGGCTGATGTCACCCGGCCGAACGGCGACCAGGAATATGTCGGCGTTGAACTCGCCGCCGGCAAGGAAACCGCGCCCGCGCCAACCACTGCGACGATGCTGTTCGCGCGCGCCGACGGTCTGTCGTTCAAGCTATCCTTTCCAGCGCCGCTCAAGGTCGGACAAGCCATTGAGGGCAGCATCGCGATCACCGATGAGGCCACCGGAAAGCCGTTTGCCGGCCTACAGCCGATCATGGGTGCGTTCGGCCATATCGTCGCGTTCGCCGGGGACTGGAACTCGATCGAGCATGTCCATCCGCTCGGGGTGGAACCGACGACGGACAGCGCGCGCAGCGGTCCGACGATCCGCTTTCACCTCCAGCCGGAAAAGGCGGGCGTACTGAAACTGTTCGCGCAGATCGAGGCCAATGGCCGCGAGACGATCGTGCCGTTCACGACAACGGTGTTGCCATGAGGAGCCACTGAAGTGGCAGGCTATGCGTGTGCGCCGAATGTAACGCCGATGCGCGATGCGGCGAATTGACATTTGCCATGTCATCTCGTACCCACAACGAATGATGAAGATGCTGCGCCATCTCTTGCTCGTCGGAGTCCTGCTCGGGCTTTTCGGCAACGGTGTGGCTGTCGCCGCGCCGTGTATCATGATGACGCATGGTCAATCGACTGCAACAAGCGACATGCCAGATTGCCCGATGGGCTTGAACTGTCCCGATTGCGCGGAGAAGCAGGGTAAGAGCGAGAGTGACAAGTCTCATCCTGCGGGCTGCATGTTGATGGCCGGCTGCTCGATCGCCATGGCGTTCAAGGACGTATCTTCCACCCAGGTGTCGGCTATCACCGCCGCAGCGCCTCGATTCTGGATGGTCGCGCCACGGTTGGCAGGCCGTGCAGTCGCCCCGAGCCCGAACCACCCACACTCCTTGGCTGAACCGAACCGGCGTCGCTGATCGCCTGCGGGTGCCGTCGCTCGGCACGTGCTCGACCGATCAGGAGCGCTAACCTGCGTTTCAATCGAGGATTATCATGATGAAGATTTTACCTGGGCCGCCGGTGTCGCGGCTGTGCTTTCGTCGCTTCCCGCGGCTCCGTCGGCATTCGCGGCCGACTCAATGCGAGCCCCTTCAACCGGCCATTATGAATGGCGCGCCCAGCCCAGCTACGGGCCGCGCACGCCGACACGCGCGCCGGTGCGCGTCTGGGTCAGCGACGACACGGCGATGGCCGCCGGCTGCGACTGCGGCATGATGCACGGCTCCAAGGCACAAGCCGCGGACTGCATGACCATGCCGGCCAAGGGCCGCTCCGCCTCGCAAGGCTGAACTGCCGTCCGACGCAAGGGCGCAGCCGGTGAACCATCCACCGGCTGCGTTCCGGCGGCGGCCGAAGCCAACCTGCCACGGAGGCGACGATGAGACTTATCTGCACGATTATCGCGGCCGTCGCGCTGCCGTCGGCGGCATTAGCCGGGCCGCTCACGTTCGACGACGCGCTCACCAAGGCGCGGGCGGACGCGCCGTCGATCAAGGCCAAGGTGCTAGCGGCCGACGCAACGCGTTCGGCACGCATCGCGGCGGGACAGTTGCCCGACCCCAAGCTCGGGCTCGGCATCGACAGCTTCCCGATCTCAGGGCCGCTGGCGTTCCAACCCTCGCGCGACAATTTCACCTGGGCGCGGATCGGCGTGTCGCAGGACATCCCCAACCTCGCCAAGCGCCGCGCTCAGCGCGGGCGCGCGGATGCCGACATCGCGGTCGCCGACGCCGCCGCCGCGGTCGAGCTGCGTGTGGTCGAGGTCCAGACCGCGATCGCGTGGATCAACTTGGCCTATGCCGAGCGACGCCTGGCCGCGCTCGACGAAGTGCTGGCGCGACTTGGACGGATCGTCCGGACCTCACCGAGCGCGGTCGCGTCGGGCAACGCCCGCCCCGCCCAGACCCTGGCCGGTCGCGCGGCGTTGGCGCGGCTTCAGGATCGCCGCGACGAACTCGTGTCGGCGGTCGCCCGCGCGAAGGCGGAGCTGACGCGGTGGACGGGCGAAGCCGACCCGGAAGTCGCCGGAAGCCTGCCCGACATCGCGGTCGATCCGGTGCGACTGCGCGCGAGCCTCGAACGGCAACCTGCGCTTGTCCTGCTCGGGGCGCAGGCGGACCGGGCGGACGCCGACCTGCGGCTGGCGCAGGCCGACCGGCGGCCGGACTTCGGCGTCGATCTCTCCTATCAGCGCCGCGATCCACGCTTCGGCGACTATGTGTCGGCGGGCGTCACGATCGGTCTCCCGCTGTTCAAGAAGAACCGCCAGAACCCGGTCATCGCGGCGCGCGCCGCCGATGCGGGCGCGGCGCGCGCCGACTCGGACGCCGCGCTCAGGGCGTTGACCGCCGATCTCGACGCGGGCCTCGCCGACCATGTCATGCACCACGACCAATGGATGCGCGCGCGCGACGTGTTGCAACCGCTCGCGCAGGAGCGGGTGACGCTGGACGTGGCGAGCTACGCGGCCGGACGCGCCAGTCTGATCGACCTCGTCGACGCCCATGCCGCGCTTGCGGATGCGATCCTCGAGACGCTCGACCGCGAAGCCACCGTCGCCGCCGATGGCGTGCGGCTCAACCTCCTGTTCGGGAATGCCGGCCGATGACCATGACCTCGCTCCAGCGGTCGCAGCTCGCCGCCGCCTTCGCCGCCGTCACGCTAGTTGCCGGGGTTGGCGGTTACTATCTGGCCGCCTCAATGGCGCTTCGCCCGCGGCTGGCAAGACCGACGCGCGCAAACCCTCTATTATTACGACCCGATGGTGCCGGGTGAGCATTATGACAACCCGGATTCGCTGTCGTCGATGGGGATGAAGACCATCCCCAAATATGCCGACGATACCGGCGGACCCGCTGCCGCGCCCGGCGTGACGATCGATCCGTCGGCGATGCAGAGTCTCGGCATCCGGCTCGCGACCGCGACCACCGGCACGCTCGCCGGATCGCTCGACGTGACCGGCGCGATCGACTTCAACCAACGCGACATCGCGATCGTCCAGGCACGAGCGGCTGGGTTCGTCCAGCGCGTCTATCGCCTCGCACCCGGCGACGTGATCCGTGCAGGCGCGCCGATCGCCGACGTGCTCGTGCCCGAATGGGGCGGCGCGCAGGGCGAATATGATGCGGTCCGCAAGACGGGCGACCGCGCGCTGATCGCCGCTGCCGGCCAGCGCCTGCGGCTGCTCGGCATCCCCGGCGGGTCGGCCCGCGGACGCGGCATGACGACGGTGCGCAGCCCGATCGGCGGCGTCGTCACGACGCTCGACGCGCGGGCGGGCGTGACGTTGGCCGCCGGACAGACGCTCGCCCAGGTGAACGGGCTCGGCACGGTCTGGCTGAACGCCGCCGTTCCCGAAGCGCGCGCCGCCGAGTCGCGGGTGGGGCAGCCTGTGAGCGCCGAACTGGCCGCCTTTACCGGCGAGCGTTTCACCGGCCGCGTCATCGCGGTCCTGCCGACCGCGCAGGCCGACAGCCGGACACTCACCGTCCGCGTCGAACTTGCCAACCGCGATGGGCGGCTGCGTCCCGGCATGTTCGCGACCGTCCATCTCGGCGACACGTCGCGTCCGGCGCTGCTGGTGCCGAGCGAGGCGGTGATCCGCACCGGCAAGCGCACTTTGGTGATGCTCGCCGACGGCAAGGGCGCTTCCGCCCGGCCGAGGTTCGTATCGGTCGCGAGGCAGGAGGAAAGACCGAGATCGTCGCCGGGCTCGCGCCGGGCGAGAAGGTCGTCGCCTCGGGCCAGTTCCTGCTCGACAGCGAGGCGAGCCTGACCGGCATCGCGGCGCGGCCGATTTCGGGCGACGCCAGGTGATCGCGCGGATCATCGCGGCCTCGGTAAAGGCGCGCATTCTCGTCCTGCTCGCGGCGCTCGCGCTTGTCGCGATCGGGATCGGCGCGGTGCGCTCCACCGCGGTCGACGCGCTGCCCGATCTCTCCGACGTGCAGGTCATCGTCCGCACGACCTATCCCGGCCAGGCGCCACGCATCGTCGAGGATCAGGTCACCTATCCGATCGCGACCACGATGCTGTCGGTGCCGGGGGCGCGGGTGGTGCGCGGCTATTCGTTCGTTGGCGACAGTTTCGTCTACGTGCTGTTCGACGACAATACCGACCTCTATTGGGCGCGCAGCCGCGTGCTCGAATATCTGAGCCAGGTGCAGGGACGCCTTCCCGACGGGGCAAAGGCCTCGCTCGGCCCAGACGCCACCGGCGTCGGCTGGGTCTATGAATATGCGCTGGTCGACCGGACCGGCCGCCACGATCTCGCGCAACTGCGCAGCATCCAGGACTGGTTCCTGCGCTACGAGCTGAAGGCGGTGCCCGGCGTCGCCGAGGTCGCCAGCGTCGGCGGGATGGTGCGGCAATATCAGGTGGTGCTCGATCCGCTGAAGCTCGCTTCCTACGGCATCACGCACGAGGCGGTGATCGAGGCGCTCAAGCGCGGCAACCAGGAGAGCGGCGGCTCGGTGCTGGAGATGGCCGAAGCCGAATACATCGTGCGCTCGACCGGCTACCTCGCCTCGCTCGACGATTTCCGGGCGATCCCCTGAAGACGATCGGGGCACGCCGGTGACGCTGGGCGATGTCGCTACCATCCAGGTCGGTCCCGACATGCGGCGCGGCGTCGCCGAGCTCAACGGCCAGGGCGAGGTCGCGGGCGGCGTCATCGTCATGCGCCAGGGCAAGAACGCGCGCGAAGTGATCGATGGCGTCAAGGCGAAGCTCGACGAGCTGAAGCGGAGCCTACCACCCGGCGTTGAACTCGTGACGACCTATGACCGCTCTGGGCTGATCGACCGTGCGGTCGACAACCTCACCCACAAGCTGATCGAAGAGTTCATCGTCGTCGCTCTGGTCTGCGCCCTGTTCCTGTGGCACGCGCGCTCGGCGCTGGTCGCGATCCTGACGCTGCCGCTCGGCATCCTCGCCGCGTTCATCGCGATGCGGGTGCAGGGGCTCAACGCCAACATCCTGTCGCTGGGCGGCATCGCGATCGCGATCGGCGCGATGGTCGATGCCGCAGTCGTCATGATCGAGAACGCGCACAAGCATCTCGAACATTGGGATCGCGACCACCCAGGCGAGACGCTGGCCGGGCCGGAACGCTGGCGCGTGATCACGGCAGCGGCGATGGAGGTCGGGCCGGCGCTGTTCCTGTCGCTGCTCATCATCACCTTCTCGTTCGTGCCGATCTTTTCGCTTCAGGGACAGGAGGGGCGGCTGTTCGCGCCGCTCGCCTTCACCAAGACCTATGCGATGGCCGGCGCGGCGATCCTGTCGATCACGCTGATCCCGGTGCTGATGGGCTATCTCATCCGCGGCCGCATCCCGTCCGAGAGCGCCAATCCGATCAACCGCGTGCTCACACGCCTCTACCGCCCGGCACTCGATTGGGTGCTGGCGAAGCCGAAGCAGGCGCTGGTGATCGCCGGGCTGGTGTTCGCGACCAGCATCTGGCCGATCAGCCAGTTGGGCGGCGAGTTCATCCCGCAGATGAACGAGGGCGACCTGCTCTACATGCCCTCGGCATTGCCCGGCATCTCGACCGCAAAGGCCGGACAGCTACTCCAGCTAACCGACCGCATGATCAAGACCGTGCCGGAGGTCGAAAGCGTGTTCGGCAAGGCCGGCCGCGCCGACACCGCGACCGATCCCGCGCCGCTGGAGATGTTCGAGACGACGATCAGGTTCAAGCCGAAGGATCAGTGGCGACCGGGCATGACGCAGGAGCGGCTTATCGACGAGCTCGACCATGCGGTGAAGGTCCCGGGCTGGCGAACTTCTGGATACCGCCGATCCGCAATCGCATCGACATGCTCTCGACCGGCATCAAGAGCCCGATCGGAATCAAGGTCGCCGGCTCGAACCTCGCCGAGATCGACGCGACCGCGCGTGCGATCGAGCAGGTTGCGAAGACCGTGCCGGGGTCAGCTCGGCACTCGCCGAACGGCTGACCGGCGGACGCTACATCGACGTCACGATCAACCGCGCGGCGGCGGCGCGCTACGGCCTCAACGTCGCCGACGTGCAGTCTGTGGTGTCGAGCGCGATCGGCGGCGAGACGGTCGGCCAGACCGTCGAGGGTCTCGCGCGCTATCCGATCAGCGTGCGCTACCCCGCGAAATCCGCGACAGTGTCGATAGCTTGCGTAACCTGCCGGTCCTCACGCCAGCGCAGCAGCAGATTACGCTCGGCACGGTGGCAGACATCACCATCAGCGACGGCCCGCCGATGCTGCGGACTGAGAACGGCCGGCCCGTGACATGGATCTACGTCGACGGTCGCGGCGCGCCATTGACCACCATTGTCGGCGATCTCCAGCGCGCGATCGCCGCCAGGTTGCTGCCGCCGGGGATCAGCGTCAGCTATACGGGCCAGTTCGAGTTTCTCCAGCGCGCGGTCGAGCGGCTCAAGATCGTCGTTCCCGCGACGCTGCTGATCATCTTCCTGCTGCTCTACGCCACGTTCCGGCGGTTCGACGAGGCGGCGCTGGTGATGGGGACGCTGCCGTTCGCGCTGACCGGCGGAGTCTGGCTGCTCTACCTGCTCGGCTACAACCAGTCGGTCGCGACCGGGGTCGGGTTCATCGCGCTCGCCGGGGTCTCGGCAGAGTTCGGCGTGGTCATGCTGATCTACCTGAAGCACGCGCTCGCCGAACGGGGCCCGCCCCGGATGCGGCCGAAGTTGAGGCGGCGGTGCGCGAAGGCGCGCTGCTGAGGGTGCGCCCCAAGGCGATGACGGTCGCGGTGATCCTCGCCGGCCTGCTGCCGATCCTGCTCGGCTCGGGTGCCGGGTCGGAGGTAATGAGCCGCATTGCTGCCCCGATGATCGGCGGGATGCTGACCGCGCCGTTGCTGTCGATGCTGGTGATCCCGGCCGCCTATCTGATGATGCGCCGCAGGACGCGAACCACCCCAATCCTGTGCAATAAGGAGACGCACCGTGAAGACCCTGCCACTCTCGATCGCCGCCCTGTCGATATTGGGCCTGTCTGCCTGCGGGCAGCAGGCGGCACCCGCCAACAAAGGCGAAGCAACTGCGGGCGCGGGTATGGCCAACATGACGATGCCGGCCGGGCCGAAACAGGCGCAGAGCACCGGCATCGTCACCGCGATCGACAAGGCGGGGCGTAAGATCACGCTCGACCACCAGCCAATCCCGGCGGTCGGCTGGCCCGCGATGACGATGGCGTTCGCCGCCAAGCCCGCGATCCTCAATGAGGTCCGGGTCGGGGATCACGTCGCGTTCGACGTGACCGTCACGGGCAGCGCCGGCGAAGTGACGGCGCTCCGCAAGCAATAGCTGGGAACCCCGACGCGCCTGGCCGGGCTCCGCGCTAGGGTTCGAGCGCATCGACGATGCGGCAGGTGCCGACCGTGCCCCCGGCACATGAGGCAGTCAGCTCGGACAGCCGGTCGCGCAACCGGGAGAGATCGTCTAGCTTGCGGTCGATCACCGTGAGATGGCGCTTCGCGATGGCATCGATCGCGCCGCAGTCCCGCGCGCGGTCGCCGGCAAGATCGAGCAGCTCCCGAACCTCGTCGAGCGAGAAGCCGAGGTCGCGGGCACGGCGGATGAACCCGAGCCTGGTCAATCCTTCCGAATCGTAAACGCGGTAGTTGCCTCCGCTTCGCCCGGGTTCGGGCAACAGGCCGACCTTCTCATACCAGCGCACGGTCTCGACCTTGGTGCCGGTAAGCCTCGCGAGATCGCCGATGCGGAACGGGCCGCTTCCGACAAAGCCAGACATCGTCGACCGGTCCGAGGAAGAATCTTTCGGCATGGGCTTGACCCTGTAGTGACAGAGGGTGCATATAGGCCCGAATGATGACCATGCGAGCCCATAACTGATGGTTTGCAGCAGCTGCGAATCCAGCACGGCACGGCCCGATCCGCGCTGGCGCCGCGTGCTGTGGATCGCGCTCGTCATCAACCTCGCGATGTTCAGCGGCGAGATCGTCGCCGGTGTGGCCTCGGGATCGCGCGCGCTCCAGGCCGACGCACTCGACTTCCTCGGCGACGCGGCGAACTACGCGATCAGCCTCGGCGTCGCCGGTCTCGCGCTCGGCTGGCGGTCACGCGCGGCGCTGCTCAAGGCGCCACTATCCTCGGCTTCGGCCTTTACGTGCTCGCGACGACGGCGTTCGCCGCGTTCGGTGACCGCGTTCCGCAGGCCGAAACGATGGGGTGGTCGGGCTGCTCGCGCTGGTCGCCAATGGTGCGGTCGCGCTGATGCTGTTCCGTTACCGCGGCGGCGACGCCAATATGCGTTCGGTCTGGATCTGCTCGCGCAACGATGCGCTCGGTAATCTCGCGGTGATGGCGGCGGCGCTTGGCGTGTTCGGCACCGGCACGGCCTGGCCCGATCTCGCGGTCGCTGCGATCATGGCGGGGCTCGGGATCACCGGCGGCGCGCAGATCGTCGCACAGGCGATCCGCGAATTGCGGTCGGGGACCGTCGACGGCCCCCATGCGGCACGGCCACTGGCGTCCACGCGGTCGTGATTGCTAAGGGGAACAGTGCACCGCTTCGTGATTCTCCTCGCGTGTCTGGCCATGGCCCTCTCACTGGGGCTGGGATCGGTCGCGCATGCGATGGAGCTGGTGGTGTGCGTCGATGCCGCGACCGCGCTGGAAAGCGGCCATGTCGACGGTGACGGCGATCAGGTGCCGGCTGACGGTGACAAGGGCTACCCGCACCATCACGGCGGCTGTCACGGCCATCACATCGAGGCGCAGGTGCTCGCTTCCGAGGCGGCACAGTTCAAGGTCGCGTCCTCGGCCTCCGTCCCGGTCGCGCCACCATGCGCCCCACGGCGACCGCCGACCCCGCGCTGAGACCGCCCCAAACCTGACGATCGCACGTCGCGGCGCGAGCCGCGCCGGACCGGTCCGTTCGTCAGGAGACACTTCCCATGAATCGTTTGATCGCGGCCGCTTTGGCCGCGGCGTCCTGCGCATCGATCGCGCAGGCGCAAACCGCGCCGACGGCGGTGGTCGCCCCACCGCTGACGCTCGAAGACGCGCTCGCGCTCGCCCGCGCCGCGTCACCCTCGAACGACGCCGGCGACGCCGGTGTTCGCAGCGCCGATGCCGCACGCCGCGTCGCCGGTCTGCGGCCCAACCCCGAGCTGCAAGTCCAGTCCGAGAACGTCGCCGGGAGCGGCGCCTATCGCGGCCTGTCGAGTGCGGAAACGACGGTCGGGCTCGCGCTTCCGATCGAGCTCGGCGGCAAAAGGTCGGCGCGCATCGGTGTGGCGGATGCGCGCGGTGCGCGGGCGCGGATCGCCGCGGCCATATTGCGCGCCGATCTCGAACTTACCGTCACCCAGGCCTATGCCGAGGCGATCGCAGCGGAACGGCGGCTCGACATCGCCCGCACTCAAGTCGGGATCGCGACCGAAGGGCTGCGTGTCGCGACCGACCGCGTACAGGTCGGCGCGACCTCGCCGATCGACCAGCAGCGCGCCGAGGTGGCAGCGGTCAACGCCCGCGCGGCGCTGGAGAAGGCCGAACGCGCGGTGCTCGTCGCGCGCGCCAATCTTGGCCGCCTGCTCGGGCGCTCGGTGGCCGAGCCGCTCGATATGGCATGGTTCGACCGCGCCGGCGGCATCGGTCCCGTGATCACGGTCGATCCCGACGGGACGCTGGCGCTCGCCGCGGCCCGCGCCGATCTCGCGACCGCCAACGCGCAGGTCCGCCTCGCCCGCGCGCAGCGCATCCCCGACCTGACGGTGAGCGCGGGCGCGCGACGGCTTGAAGCAACCAACGACGTCGCCGCTGTCGTCGGCGTGTCGATCCCAATTCCGCTGTTCAACACCGGCAAGGCGGCGCTGGATCAGGCACGCGCCGATCGCGACCAGGCCGATGCCCTCACGCGGCTCGCGCGGCTTGATGCCGCGCGCGCGATCGCCAGCGCCCAGGCAGACGTCGCCAATGCCGCGACCGCGGCACGCGCGGCGGGCGGTCCGGTGCTGGCGGCGGCGCAGGAGGCCGCGCGGATCGCGCGGATCGGTTACGGCCAGGGCAAATTCGGCCAGCTCGAACTGCTCGATGCCGAACGCACGCTCGCCGAGACCCGCGCCGCCTGGGTCGATGCTCTTGCCGCCTATCACGACGCGGTCGCGCGTCTGCGCCGCCTTACCCAGCCGGTGCCAACCGACATCCAGATTCCGGAGACGATCGATGATCACGAACGATAAGCGCCTGCTGGCCGGCACCGCCGGCGCGGTGGTGCTCGCCGCTATCGGTGGCTTTGCGGTTGCGCGATGGAGCGCCGACGCCCCGTCCTCGACGCCCGCGCCGACCGAGGCAGCCGCACCGGCCGCTCCGCACGCCGTACCGATGACGGAGGAGGCGATCCGCTCTGCCGGCATCGTCACTGAACCGATCGCCGCCGGCGGCCTTGCCGCGGAGATCGTCGCACAGGCGACGGTGACCGCTTCGCCGACCGGCGAGGCGATCGTCACCGCGCGGGCCGGCGGTGCCGTGATCCGCGTGCTCAAGCGGCTCGGCGACCCGGTGCGGGCGGGCGAGGCGCTGGCGGTGGTCGAGAGCCGCGACGCCGCCCAGTACGCGTCCGACCGCTCGACCGCCGCCGCGCGCCGTGCTGGCGCAGCGCAACCTGGCGCGCGAGCGCTACCTCTACGATCAAAAGGTGTCGGCGCGAGTCGATCTCGAACGCGCACAGGCCGAAGCCGCGGTCGCCAATGCCGAAATGAGGCGGGCGGAGGTCGCGGCGGGCGCCGCCAAGGTGACCCGCGACGGACGCGGCGTCGTCGTCTCCAGCCCGATCGCGGGGCGCGTCACGAGCGAAAACGTCGTGCTCGGCGCGTTCGTCCAGCCCGAGGCCGAGCTGTTCCGCGTCGCCGATCCTTCCAAGATCCAGATCGAGGCCGCGGTGAGCGCCGGCGACGCGCAGCGCCTTGCTCCCGGCGATCGTGCCATCGTGGAGCTGCCCGACGGCCGGACGATCGAGGCCACCGTCCGGGCCGTGACGCCGGGACTCGCTGGCGACACGCGCGCGGCGACCGCCGTGATCGACGTCGCCGGCGCCTTGCAGCCGGGTCTGGCTGTCCGGGTCCGGTTGCGCCCGAGCCGCGGCGATACGGGCACGGCGATCGTCGTGCCGGAGGACGCGATCCAGACGCTCGACGGACGCGACATCGTATTCGTGCGGACGCGGCAGGGATTCCGCGCGCAGGCGGTGACGGTCGGGCGGCGGAGCGCGGGCCGGATCGAGGTGGTCGACGGGCTCGCCACCGGCCAGCAGGTCGCCACGCGGGCGCCTTCCTGCTCAAGGCCGAGCTCGCCAAAGGCGCGGGCGAGGAGGAATAGACCATGATCGCGAACCTCATGGCGCTCTCCGTTCGCGCGCGCTGGGCGGTGCTGTTTATCTTCCTCGCGATCGCCGGCCTCGGCGTCTGGCAGCTGACGCGGCTGCCGATCGACGCGGTGCCCGACATCACCAACAAGCAGGTGCAGATCAACACGGTCGATCGCGGCCTGTCGCCGGTCGAGATGGAGAAGCTGGTCACCTATCCGATCGAGACCGCGCTCGCGGGTATTCCGGGGCTTGAGACGACGCGCTCGCTGTCGCGCAACGGCTTCAGCCAGGTCACCGCGATCTTCTCGGATTCGACCGATCTCTACTTCGCGCGCCAGCAGGTCGGCGAGCGGCTGACCCAGGCGCAGCAAGGCCTGCCGGCAGGAGTGCAGCCGCAGATCGGCCCGGTCACGACCGGCCTCGGCGAGGTCGTGATGTATACCGTTGGCTATGCCAATCCCGACGGCAAGGGCGCGAAGGCGGTCACGGGACAGCCCGGCTGGCAGCCCGATGGCCTACCACCCCCGAAGGCGAGCGGCTGACCGACGAGATCGCGAAGGCCGGCTATCTGCGCACCGTGCAGGACTGGATCATCCGACCGCAGTTGCGCACCGTGTCCGGCGTCGCCGGGATCGACTCGATCGGCGGCTATGCCAAGACCTTCGTGGTCGAGCCCGACCCGGTGAGACTGACCAGTTACGGCATATCCTATACCGAGCTCGGCGAGGCGCTGGAGAAGGCGAACCTCGCGGTCGGCGCCAATTACTTCAACCGCGGCGGCGAATCCTATCTGGTCCGCGCCGACGCGCGCATCCGCTCGATCGACGAGATCGCCAATGCCGTCGTGGCGACGCGCGGCGGCGTGCCGGTCACGGTCGGGCAGATCGCGGCGGTCAAGATCGGCGGCGACCTGCGCACGGGGCCGCCAGTATGAACGGCCGCGAGGCGGTCGTCGGCACCGCGCTGATGCTGATCGGCGAGAACAGCCGCGTGGTCGCGCGCGCGGTGAACGACAAGCTCGATCAGGTGGCCAGGACACTGCCGCCGGGCGTGAAGGTCGAGGTCGTGCTGGACCGGGCCAAGCTGGTCAACGCGACCGTCGCGACCGTCGAGCGCAACCTCGCCGAGGGCGCGCTGCTCGTCGCTGGAGCGCTGTTCCTGCTGCTCGGCAACTGGCGCGCGGCGCTGATCGCCGTGCTCGTAATCCCCTTCTCGTTCCTGATGATGGCGATGGGGATGAATGCTTTCGGCGTGCCCGGCAACCTGATGAGCCTGGGGCGCTTGACTTCGGCCTGATCGTCGATGGCGCGGTAATCATCATCGAGAACTGCCTCGCGCGGTTGGCGCATCGCCAGGAACACGAAGGGCGGCTGCTGAGCTTACGCGAACGCCTCGAAGAAACGATGCGGGCGGCGCAGGAGATGATCAGGCCGACCGTGTTCGGCCAGGCGATCATCTTGCTCGCCTTCGCGCCGCTGCTCATGTTCACCGGCGTCGAGGGCAAGACCTTCTCGCCGATGGCGATCACGATCATGCTGGCGCTCGCCGCCGCCTTCGTGCTGGCGATTACGCTGGTGCCGGCGCTGGTCGCGCTGCTCATCCGCGGTCGCGTAGCGGAGAAGGAGGTGTGGCTGATCGCCAAGTCCAAGGCGCGCTATCTGCCGCTTCTCGACAAGGCGATCGCGCGGCCGTGGCCGTTTATCGGCGGCGGGATCGTCTTCTTCCTGGCGGCGATTCCCGCGTTCGGCCTGCTCGGCTCGGAATTCATCCCGCAGCTCGACGAGAAGAACGTGGCATTGGCGTCGACGCGGGTGCCGTCGGTCAGCCTGGACCAGTCGATGGCGATGCAGCGCGGCGTGGAGAACGCCGTCACCCGACTGCCCGAGGTCGCGTTGATGTTCTCCAAGACCGGCACCGCCGAGGTCGCTACCGACCCGATGCCGCACAACATCTCTGACGGCTTCGTGATCCTGAAGCCGCAGTCGGACTGGCCCGCCGGAGTCGACAGCAAGACCGACGTGCTGGAGCGCATCGAAAGGCTGCGGGCAGCCAGCTCGGCAACCTGTTCGAGGTCAGCCAGCCGATCCAGCTCCGGTTCAACGAGCTGATCGCAGGCGTGCGCGGCGACGTCGCGATCAAGCTCTACGGCGACGATCTCGACAAGATGTCGCGCTCGGCGGACGAGATCGTGCGCGTCCTCCAGGCGATCCCCGGCGCCGCCAGCGTCAAGGCGGACCAGACCGGGGCGCGCCGACGCTCGACGTGCGGTTCGATCGCGGCGCGATCGCACGGTTCGGCCTGACCGTGCAGGAAGTGGCCGACACGGTCGCGGCCGCGATGGGCGGGCGCGAGTCCGGCCTGCTGTTCGAGGGCGACCGCCGGTTCGACATCTCGGTGCGGGTGCCCGACGCGACCCGCGCCAACCTCGACGAGGTGCTGGCACTGCCGGTGCTGCTGCCGCAGGCAGAGGGGCAGGCGCGCAAGTCGGTGCCCTTGTCGCAGGTGGCGCAAATCCGCTTCACCGACGGGCTCAACCAGATCACCCGCGAGAACGGTAAGCGCCGCGTCGTGATCCAGGCCAATCTGCAAGGGCGCGACGCCGGATCGTTCGTCGCAGAAGCACAGGAGAAGGTGGCCAAGGTGAAGCTGCCGGCCGGCTATTATCTCGAGTGGGGCGGCCAGTTTCAAAGTCTGCAAGCGGCGTCCGACCGCCTGTCGATCGTAGTGCCGCTCTGCTTCGCGGTGATCTTCGGCCTGCTCTACATGGCGCTCGGCGGCCTCGGCCGAGCGGCGGCGGTGTTCCTCGCGGTGCCGCTCGGGCTGGCCGGCGGCGTCTTCACGCTGGCGCTGACCGGCATCGCCTTTTCGGTGTCGGCGGCGGTCGGGTTCATCTGCCTCGCCGGGGTCGCGGTCCTGAACGGGCTTGTCGTCATGACCGCGATCCGCGAGCGGCTCGAAGCCGGCCGGCCGCTCGCCGAGGCGATCCGCGAGGGCATGGCCGACAAGATGCGCGCGGTGGTGATGACCGGGTTCGTGCCGGCGATCGGCTTCGTGCCGATGGCGCTCGCGCACGGCACCGGCGCCGAAGTGCAGAAGCCGCTCGCCACGACGGTGATCGGCGGGCTGATCGCGGCGACCATCCTGACACTGCTGGTGCTGCCGGCGATCGCGAAGGTGGTGCTCGGTGCGGGCGAGCGCTGGGCGGCGCGGCGCCGGGCCACGCCTGCGGCCACATCCCACGAAGGAGAAGCATGATGACGGCGATGAAGCTGCTGCGCATCTACACCGACGAGGCGTCGTATTTCGGCGACCGCAAGGTGTTCGAGGTCGTCGCCGAGCGGGCGAGTGCCGCCCGTCTGGCCGGCGCGACCGTGGTGCAGGCGTTGTTCGGGTTCGGCCAGACCGCGCACCAGCACCGCAAGCATTTCCTTGACGACGATCAATCGCTGGTGATCGAGATCGTCGACGAGGAAGAAAAGCTGCGCGCGTTCGTCCGGTTGATCGCCGACATCGGCGGCATCGGGCTGATCACGCTCGAAGCGGTGGAAGTGCTGGGCGGCGAGAACGCCAGGGAGGATCAGGGCTGATGGCGAACGAACGGCAACACGATCACGCGGATGCGGGGAGGCGCATGGTCACGCGCATCACGGGCACGGCCATGCGCACGAACCGGCCGATTTCGGCCGCGCCTTCGCGATCGGCACCGCGCTCAATGTCGCGTTCGTCATCGTCGAGGCGACCTACGGCTTCATCGCGGGTTCGATGGCGCTTCTGGCCGACGCCGGCCACAATCTCAGCGACGTGCTCGGGCTACTGATCGCGTGGGCGCCGCGACGCTGGCGAAGCGCAAGCCGGGCGGGCGCTACACCTACGGACTGCGCAGCTCGTCGATCCTCGCCGCGTTCCTCAACGCGCTCCTGCTCCTCGTGGCGATCGCGCTGATCGCGATCGAGGCGGTCCGGCGTTTCGCGGAGCCCGCGCCGGTCGCGGGTCAGACGGTGATGATCGTCGCCGCGATCGGCATCGCCATCAACACCGCGACCGCGCTGCTATTCATGCGCGGGCGCAAAGGCGATCTCAACATCCGCGGCGCGTTCCTCCACATGGCGGCCGACGCCGCGGTGTCGGCGGGCGTCGTGGCGGCCGGACTCGCCATCGTCCTGACCGGGCGCAGCTGGATCGACCCCGTTACCAGCCTCGTCATCGTCGCGGTGATCGCGATCGGCACCTGGGGACTGCTCAGGATTCGATCAACATGAGCCTGCAAGCCGCGCCCGCTGGGGTCGATCCCGCCCGGATCGGCGCGTTCCTGCGCAAGCAACGCGGCGTGAAGGGCGTCCACGATCTCCATGTCTGGCCGCTCAGCACCACCGAGACCGCGCTGACCGCGCATCTGCTGATCCCCGAAGGCTATCCGGGCGACGCCTTCACGACCGCGCTCGCCGCCGCGCTCAAGGAGCGATTCGGGATCGACCATGCGACGATCCAGATCGAAACCGATCCGACGGCGCCGTGCGGGCTCGAACCCGACGATGTGGTATGACGGGCGCATTCCCTTGGAGACACCGATGAGGCAATCCGTCAACCGCGGACGGCCATGGACCGACGACGACGACGCCGATCTGCGCGGCCGTATCGCGGCGCGCCAGACCGCTGCGGTGATCGCGCGCGGGATCGGCCGCACGCAGGATGCCGTGCGCGGCCGGGCCTCGACGCTCGGGCTGGCGCTGCCGTCGCCGACCCGGCCCTGGCGGCAATGGCCGCGGCGTTCGCCGGCAAATCCGCAATGACCGCGCTCGGCTATACGGTCATTCCGGTGATCGCCGTCCTGTTCGGCGCGATCGTCACGGTCTGGCGTCCGCCCGGCCCGCGGCTGACGAGCGCGATCCAGCATCTGGCCGCGGGCGTCGTGTTCGCCGCCGCCGCCGCTGAAATCCTGCCGCAGGTGATGCACGAGCGCTCGCCGGCCGCGACGTTGATCGGCGGCACGGCCGGCATGCTGGTGATGCTCGGCCTGAAGTCGCTCGAAGACCGTCTGCGCGGCCCGATCGCCCTGATCGGCGCGATCGGCACCGACCTCTTGATCGATGGCCTGGTGCTCGGCCTCGCCTTCATCGCTGGCGAGAAGGCCGGACTGCTGCTCACCATCGCGCTTACGCTCGAAGTGCTGTTCCTCGGCGTCACCGTCACCGACGAACTCGGCGAAACGATCCGGTCGAAGGCACGCATCGTCGCGATCGCCGTCGCGCTCGCGCTGCTGATGCCGTTGGGCGCGGTGGCGGCGCTGCCGATCGCTGCCTTTCCGCCGCACGTCGTCACCGGCTTCCTGAGCTTCGGACTGATCGCCTTGCTCTATCTGGTGACCGAGGAGCTGCTGGTCGAGGCGCACGAGAAGCCCGACACGCCGCTCATCAGCGCGATGTTCTTCGTCGGCTTCCTCGCGCTCCTCCTGATCGAGGAGATGATCGGCTGAGACCGAGGGCCGACTTCGTGCTCAGTCGGCCGTTCGTTTTCTGTTATCGACCGGGTGGCCGCCGCAGATGTCCAGGCCGTTCGCGGCTAAAGCGCCGGCGCACGTCTCAAGCGTGCTCTCAACGCCCGGTTTATAATTGCAGACCGAACCGTGGGCCGATCCAGGTCATCGCGGCATAGAGCGCGATCGTCAGCGCACATCCTGCGCCAAGCGCGACCCAGAACCCGGCTCCTTGTCGCAGCATTGCCGGGATCAGGAGGAACATCGGCAGTGACGGCAGCACATACCAGAAGGTGGCGCCGGCATGGATCGCCATGTTTTCGGCGTCGGGCTTGTCGTTCCACAGCCACATCATGCCGAGGACCGAAACGAGCGGCAGCGAAGCGACCAGCGCGCCGAACCCCGGATAGCGTTTCGCCAAGGTCGATGCGACCGCGATCAGCATGCCCGAGACGGCGGCTTTCAGGACAAGATAGAGCATTGTCCGACCGTAGAGCCGGTTCGCGCTTCGAGAAAGCGCCGCCAGTGACATGGTCCGTGTCCGACGACGCCGAAAGTTGAGAAACGCGCTTGAGTGTCGCGTGCCGGCAAGGCCGGCCATTCGACGCCGCCGAACGCGATCCTGATACGGCGAAATCCGATGCGTGGACAAGGTGATGCTTGCGCAAGGCTCGCCGCTCGCACAGAATCCGCCGTGATGCGAAGGGATGTCGATCATCTGCCGGCACGGCAACGCGGCGAGCTGGAACGCGTCCAGCGCGTGCTGATGGACGAGTTCGCCGAAGCGATCGCCAAGGCGACGTCGCCGAGCCGCAGGAACGGCAAGATTCTCAAGATCATCCTGTTCGGTTCGTATGCGCGCGAGGATTGGGTCGATGATCCGGTCGGCGGCTATCGATCGGATTTCGACCTGCTCGTCGTCGTCACCCACGACGACCTGACCGACATCGCGCATTACTGGTATGTCGCCGAGGACAAAATACTGCGCGACGCCGAGGTCGGGCGTCAGGTCAACATCATCGTCCACTCGCTCGACGAGGTGAACCAGTCGCTCAAGCGCGGCGAATATTTCTGGGTCGACATCGCCCGCGACGGCATCGTGCTCTACGAACTGCCCTGCCATCCGCTGGCGACGCCGATGCCGCTGACCGCCGCCGATGCTTATGCGATGGCCAAGGCTTATTTTGACGAGTGGCTACCGAACCTCGATCGCTCGATCCGCACCGCGGAACTGCAACTTGCCGAAGATAGTGGGAATGCTGGGTGGCGAAAGGATGCAGCATTCACGCTGCACCAGGCGACCGAGCGCGCTTACATCTGCTTCCTGCTCGTGCAGACGCTCTATTTCCCCAAATCGCACAACATCAAGTTCCTGCGCTCGCTCGCCGAAAGCAACGAGCCGCGCCTCGTAACCGCATGGCCGCGCGACCAACGCATCGACCGCCGCCGTTTCCAGTTGCTCAAGCGCGCCTATGTCGAGGCGCGCTATTCGACCGCCTATGCGATCAACACCGACGACCTTGAAGCGATCCTCGCCTGCGTGCGAACGCTGCGCGGTTTGGTCGAGGAGGTGTCCTGCGCGCATCTTGCTCAGCTCGAAGCGAGGGCGAAAGCCGACTGAGGATCGCATCCGAGCCTGGCTTCCAGCCAAGCCTGCTTCTCTATCTGCGCGATATCGTCGCCGCCGCCTTCGGGCGACGGGTTCAATCGCGCGCGCTATATCGCTGAAGCAACGAAAACATTCGCGATATACTCTGACTATTAATTTCGAATACCGACGACCCGTCCGTAGATTCTCCTGCACCGCCATCCCGGCGGCATGAAAAGGAGAGTGTCATGAACCGCGAAGATCAGATCGATCTCGGCATTGCCAGCGACGAGACCAAGGGCCCGACCGGCGTACCGATCGACGACGCGCTCGGCCAAGACTCGGCCGGTCTCAGCGACGACTGAGGCGGCGAGGCGCGCGATGGGTGCCACGGCTCCACCGCGCGCCTTCGCGTCGCAAATCCGATGGGATACGCGCTTCGCCCCGGCCTTCACTTCTGCACCGTGGATGATCAGGCGATCTTTCTCGATCTTATTGCCGACCGGTATTTCTGCTTGGCAGATCGCGCCGCCCAGGCGTTCGACAACCTTGTAAAGAGAAACGGGCGGACCTTGCTCAGGAGGATCACGCCCTCCTCGTCGACTCTGGCCTCGTCGTGTGGCGAGAGGCTTCGATCGCGGTAGTCTGTCCGGTCGTTCCAATCCCCACCCTAAGCGCACTGGACTTGCCGACACCCTGCACAGTTCGACAGCGATTGGTCGCCTTGTTTCGGTTAATCCGGGCTCGGCGCGATCTACAATATTTGGGGCTCGACGAAGCGATTTCGAAGCTTGAGCGCCGAAAGGCATGCGTGACGCCGCGATGCGATCGCACGACCCTGCTCAGCGAAGCCCACGCCTTCTCCTTTACCGCCAGATTGATGCGATCTCACGATCAATGTCTCCCGCGCTCGCTCGCGGTGACGACCCGCCTGGCGGCGCTCGATATAGCCGTCGATCTCGTGATCGGCGTGCGTTTGCGACCGTTTGCGGCACATAGTTGGGCACAGACCGACGCCATCCTACTGAACGACCGGTTCGACACTGTCCGTTCCTACCAGCCAATCCTGGTCGTTTGATGCGGCCGCGCTTCTTCCTGTCGGTTGGACGTCGTCAATCGGACGCGGTCGAGATTTCTGACTACGAAGGATCGAGGCTCGCCGCTCTGGGAATGACCGCTTTGGACGTAGGACCGGGCGCATTTCTAGCAATTGGCGCGCCCGCGCCGGTCGTGTTCCCGGGCGGTGTCATCGTTGGCGAACTCTATCGCCGCGGCGGCGGCGGCGGCGTCGTGCGAACCGTTAGCGAGCGCGAGGCTGAGTTGATCACAAGGTCGGAAGGCCAAGAGCTGATCGACGCGTTTTGGGGGTCGTACGTCGCCATCCTTCGTCATCCCCATACCGGCGCGCTTCGGGTCGTGCGCGCGCCGTTCGGCCATCTACCCTGTTATGTTGTGACCTATGCCGACGCCGTCACAGCCGCCTCGGATACGTCACTCTTGGTCGCCCTTGCCGAATATCATCCGTCGCTCGATTGGACGGCGATTGCGTGGCATCTCGCGATCCGGGATCTTCGGTTTCCCCGAACCTGCCTTGCCGGTATCGAGGAACTGCATGGCGGCGAGGCCCTGACCATCGACTTAGCTGCCAAGCGCGAGTCGATCTGGAGCCCATGGAAGTTCGCCAACAATCGCGAACGCATCCGCGACGAAGGCGCAGCGGTCGAGACGGTGCGACAAGCCGTGATGTCGACCCTCCGGGTCCACGCCTTTGACGAGGCCTCGTCAATCCTGCTCCTTTCGGGCGGAATCGACCTCGATCGTGGCCGCGGCGCTCAGCGCGGCGGGAGCCCGCTATGGATGCCTGACGCTCACGACGCGCGATCGGACCGGCGATGAGGTCGAATTTGCGCGAAGCGTTAGCGGATCCGCGGGACACCCGCTCAGGATCGTTCAGCGCGACGTGGCCCAAATCGATGTTACGCGATCGCTCGCGGCGAGGATGCCGCGTCCAGTCGCACGATCGTTTGCGCAAGCGACGCATCGAGCGGCCCTCGCATATGCCCGCGAACTCGGTGCCAACCGCGTGCTGGGCGGCGGCGGTGGCGACAATGTATTCTGCTCGTTGCAATCGGGTGGCCCAGCGGCGGATGTATTGCGGACATACGGGCCGGGCCGCGCTTTTATGGCGACGGCCAGGGACATTGGCGATCTCGCCTCCGTGCCGATCAGCGCGGTCGTGCGGGATGCCATCGGACGCGCGCTGCCGCCAAGAAAAGCGCGACCCACGACAATCGATGGGCGCTTGCTGAGCACCGCCGCGCTGGCCACGGCATTGACCGCGCCCGATCATGCGTGGTTTTCGCCTCCCCGAACCGTGCTTCCCGGCAAAGCCGGGCACGTTCGGCTTCGCCTACGCCTTGGGCTATGCCGAATCGTTCGATCCATTGGACGAGCTTCCGATGGTCGCGCCGCTTCTCGCACAGCCCGTCGTCGAGGCTTGTCTGCGCGTGCCGAGCTGGTTTTGGTACGACGGCGGCCGCAATCGCATGATCGCGCGGCGCGCGTTCCAACGAGAATTGCCGCCCGAGATTTTCCACCGTCGCTCCAAAGGCAGTCCGGAAAGCTTCGTCGGCGAAATCTTCGAACAACACCGGACGACGATCAGGATCAGGTGCTGGACGGCCCTCGTGAAACATGGGCTCGTCGATCGCGAAGCAATCGAGAAAATCTTCATCGATCCTCGTCCCGCGTACGGCACCGGCTTTATGCGGCTGCTCGAATTCTCCGATGTTGAGGCGTGGATCGCCGGCTGTTCCTCATTGCGGGGTGACGCGGTCGATTTCAGCCGGAGCGCATCCCACCGCGCATATTGCGCTGCCTTGCCGGGCGCGGGATCGCGCCGTCCGCGAAGCCAATAGTCGAACCAGTCGAGATTGCGCTCGTAGATCGCCAAGCGATGGGCGGGCTGCCACTTGATGTGGTGCTCACCGGGAAAGACGTACATCTCCACCGGCCGGCCGTATTCGCGCAACGCCGTGAAGGTGTCGAGCGAATGGAGATACTCCTCGTCCGCGAGCTGCATCAGCAAGGGCGTCTTGATCCTCGCCGCATTCAATTCGAGCGATATTGGCATCCAGAACGCACGGTCATCTGCAATGTTGAGCGGCAGGCCGCGCTTGTGTGAAAACTCTGCAAGTCCGATACCGCCGTAAGACATGACCGTGCGGTAATCGATGCAGCAGGTGCTGATCGCGGCGGCGGCGAACAGATTTGAGTTCACCAGCGCAAACCGGACGGCGGTCGACCCGTCGCTCAACCCGGTGAGGCCGATCTTGCCCGGATCAACGATGCCCTTGGCGATCACCAGTTTGACGCCCGTTTCCAGGCCCGATTGGACGCTGCGGCGTTCGGCCCAATCCTTGGTGTCAAGCGTGTACAGCTCCTCCAGCGACCGCGCGGATTTGACGGTGGTGGCAAAATCCGCGGGCTTCGATGCTCAAGACGGCATAGCCGCGCGCCGTGAAGGCGAAGATCGGATATTCGTCGCCGATACCGCCGCGCAAGAACCCGACGCTGCGATATTGCACGACGATCATGGGCAGCTTGCCCGTTCCCGCTCGGTAAGCGGGTGGCAGCACGAGATCGCCCCAGGCGGGAATGCCGACATTGTTGCGCCAGGTCAGGCGTTCGACCGTGCCCAGCCGCAAGCGGGCGAATTCAGGATTCGGATCGTAAATCGGGGTGATCCGCCCCGTCGCGAGATCAACGGCGGCGATACGGCGCGGCATTGTCGCATTCTCCTGCGTGCAGATCAGCCGCGCGGCCTCCATCAGACAATTCTGGATCACGTCGAGCGTATGCAGGATCGGCTTGGGCACCCCTCGCCTGGCACCCAACGATACAGAACCTCTTCGCTGTGCGCCCAGCCTTCGCGCCGCAGGAAGATCAGAGCGCCGCTCGCGCTTTCCCACCACAAGCCGGCAAAGGAGCCGGAGCAGCTGGCGGCACCACAGGCCACACCGGCACCACGGTCGTCCTTCACCACCAGCTTACGCTCGCTCAGTGGATTGGCGTTCTCATGCTCCGCCGAGGCGCGCCGACCGCCGGCCGCAATTGCGACAAGCGGATCGCTCCGTTGCGGGTCCAACAGCGCGCGCTCGGCATCGCTCGCGGTCGCGATCGTGCCATTGTCCGGATCGACGACGGACATTTGCGACGGCAAGACCGCGACCGCCGGTCGCGCCGTCGCATTCGGAATTACACGCTCGTCATAGAGCCAACCCGACAGCGCCTCGCGATCGACCCCTGCCGATACGAGGTTTCGGCGGGGCGCGACGTAAAGGCGAGCTTGCCGTCCGGAGTCCAGGCAATCGCGAGAATATCGACGGCCGATCGGGTTATGGGCGCCGCACCCGTGCCATCCGCCCGCGCGCGCCAGATTTGGGTCACGCCGTTATCGCGGCGCAAATAAGCGAGCCACCTACCGTCCGGCGACCAAAGCGGCGTTACCGCCGCGGGGAAGCCGTTGTCGATCTTGAAGCCGCGCGCATCGAACACGACGGAAATCTGATCGCCCCGCGGTCGAGGATGCGCGGATGCGCCGGATCCGATAGGTTAAGCGACACCAGCGCCTTGCAGATCGCGTTGCTAGCGGGATCGCCGCGGGTGATGATGAAAGCGAGCGAGCGACCGTCCGGCGATAACGACAGCGGACTCGGCCAGAAGATCGACCCGTCGGGCGCACCGACGTCTCGAAGTCGAGCCAGGTCCAGCGGCGTCACTGCTCGCACCACATTCGTCGTCGCGTCGCGGGAGGGAGGATGTCGTCACACGCCGCATGCGCCGCGCCGGCGGTGGCCAGGAAAGAAAGCGCGGCGGCGCTCGCCCAAAAGTGTCGAGCGCTTACCATGTCTTGACGATCCCAAGACCGATGACGCGGCCAGCCGGCGAGTAATTGGTCGAGTCATAGGCGCTGTCGGAAAAGGCGGTCGTCGCGATTTGCTGCGGCTTGGCGTTGAACGCATTGAGGAGCCGGGCGCTGAACTCGACACCGCGCAGCGCTTGAGCGATTCGGGTCGGGGCGAACCGGATCGTCAGATCGACGGTCGAAACGCCGCGAATGTTGACCGCCGGGTTCGAACGGATGTCTCGGACACCGCCGGTGTAGTTGAAAGCTGCCGCCACAGTCACCGCTTCCCGGTTCCACGCCACCGTGGCGCGGCCCCGCCAGTGCGGCGGATTGAACAATGTGCCAGCCTTGTCGATTATCGGCCCCGGCGACGAGTTGCTGGTTGCTCTTGAGATAGCTGATGTTGGCCGAAAGCAGGATTTGCCCGGCATGGTGCCCGAGATCGCGTCGGTAGTCGGCCAGCAGATCGATACCGCTGATCCGCTGGCGGCCGGCATTAACGTTGGTATTGTCGATGATCGCAACGACGGCGGCCGGGTTGAACACTTGCCCGGACACGTTGAAGAATTGCGCGGCGGCGGCAATTCGCGCGTTCACGGCCGCCGACCCGGGCTGAGTGTAACGCGAGCGGCGTTGTTGGGGTCGCTGAGCGCGGTCGCCAGGAACGTGATCGGGGTAACAATGCGGGCTGTGTAGCGGGTCGAGAAATAGACCGCCTGGAAGCGGAAACCGTCGAGCGCGACGGGATGAACATCGATCCCAGCGGTCCATGTGCTGGCGCGGGGGTGAGCGCGGGATTGCCGCCCGTCACATAGAGCGCGGTCGCGGTGGCCGGGTAGCCCGCGCCGCCGACGCTGGTTACGGGATAGAGCAGCGCGCTTTGGACCTGATATTGCTGCAACAGTGTCGGGGCGCGAAACGACTTGCCCCAGCTTACCTTGACATCGAGACCATGGACGGGAGCGTAGATGAGGCCGAACTTCGGTACGGCAACCGCGTCGATACCCGGATAGCGCTCGTATCGGACCGCGGCGCTCGCATCGAGCCGCGCCAGTCCGGATCGCTTGCGCCGGCCCAACGAATGGCAAGTTGAACTCGCCATAAGCATAATAGCTGTCCTGCGACCGTCGGACATTGTTGACGTCGCCCACCGCGCGGAACGCATCGAACAAATTGTAGCGATAGCCAATGCCGGCCGCGAGTTTGGCCTCGCCGCCGGGCAGTGCGAACAGCGGGCCGTCGGCCGCCAGTTCGGCGGAAGCTCCCTTGTTACAATAGCAGACGCGGGCCGCAGTAAACGCGCTGCCGGTGTAGGTGTCACTTTCGAGATTGACCTTCGTCGCCATAGACGCCCGACAGCGCGAGTCGCCACGAACCGGGCCGCCAGGTGAGCGACGGCGCCAAGGCGATCGACTGGCTGTCCGAGAATTGCGCGGTCCGGCTGATCGACAGGTCGCCCGCAGCATTGCGGGGATAGTTGAGTTCACTCCAACGCCGGTTGAAAATCGCATCGACCGCAAACTCAAGATTGTCGGCGATCTTCTGGTGACCGGCGAGCGCAAGCGAGTGATGGCGCAACCGGGGAAACAACCAGACGCCCGGGCGGACCGCGGCGTAGGATCGCTGGGTCGAGACGATCTCGCTGTTGCGGCCATATTCGTAAGCGGCGACGATCCCGCCCGACGACCAGCGCGATCCGCCAAGCGCCCCGTAACGCTGTTCGAAATCGCCACCATCGGTCGCCCAGCCTAGATCGGCACTCACCTGGAAACGGTCATAATCGCGCTTGAGGACGATATTGGCGACGCCCGCCACGGCATCCGACCCGTAAAGCGCCGACGCGCCGTCGGGAACGATCTCAAGCCGATCGACCAGCGCCAGCGGAATGGAGGTAACGTCGATACCTTGGCGCGAGCCGTTATAGGCCAGCCGATGGCCGTTGAGCAGGGTCAGCGTCGCATCGCTTCCCAACCCACGAAGATTGATGGTCGAACCACCGCCAACATTGACGCCACTGGCCGATGGGACGTTTGCGCCCACGCCAGGATTCTGGCCACCCGAAAAGCTCTGTGGAATTGAGCGTACCACCTCGCCGAGGTTGGTTTGACCGGCGTCGCGGATGGCTTTGCTGCCCACCACAATGACGGGCGAAGCGACCGGCGCGCCTCGGATCCGGCTGCCCGTCACGATGATGTCGGCGGCCTGCGCCGACGACGCCACGTCTTGCCCCCGCGGATCGACCTCGATGACGAGACCGTCGCCGATGGCCCGCGCGCGCAAGCCCGATCCGGCAAGCAGCTTGTCGACCGCCGCCTCGACCGTGAAGCTGCCGTCGAGCGCCGATGCCGCCTTGCCCGCCAGGAGATCGGCCGGCCCGGCGATGCTGCGCCCCGACGCGGTCGATACCGCGCGCAATGCGGCCGCTAGCGAGCCGGCCGGCACGTGGAACGTGAATCGTACCCGCTCTTGCGCCGACGCCGGCAACGGCGCCAGACACGTGGCGATGGCCAATAACGGCGACGTTGCCGCCAATAGTGAAGCTACCCGTTTACCGTTCATGCTCTCCCCTGCCGACGCTCGGAGGCGGCATCGGTCAGGGGCGGCGACACCCGAGGATCAGAATTTCCTGGGACAAATGTTCGGGTCTTCAAATCCGCTACCGCGACAAGACCAAGCGGAGCGGATTGGCGGTGTCGAGACGAAGACCGAACATGGCGGCGATCATGCGGGCGAGACCGAGCGTGTCCTTCGCCCTGACCGTACCCGTAAATCGCAACGCGCCCAACGCCGGGTCGGCGAGAACGATCTGCGCGTCGCTATATCGATTGGCTGTCGTGACAACCAACGAGACGGGTTTGTCCTCGAACGACAGCATCCCTGCGGTCCACCGCATATCGTTGGCGGTAATGCGCATCAGCGACCCGACCGGGCCATCGCGACCGACCGCAACGACCGTTCCCGGCGAGACATGCAGGATCGCAGCGGTCTGGCCGAACGGCCGCAAATCGGCGCCGCCGCTGAGGAGCCCGACCTGCGTCTTGCCATCGAAATAGGCCACATCGAGCACGGAGCCGCTCGTGGAAACCGAACCGGCCTCGGTCGAAATGACAAACGGTCGCGGCTCGGCGGCGACCTCGAAATGCGCGCGACCGCGCAGCAAATGCACCTGACGACGCGTCGTGTCGAAATCGGCGCGGATGGCGCTCTCGGTATCGAGCGTCACCTTGGTGCCGTCATCGAGTGCGACGGTGCGGATTTCGCCGATTTTGGTGTCAGCCGCATAGGCCGTGCCGGCCGTCGGACTCGACGGCGCTTGGGGACACCAAGATAGGCGAACAGCGCTAGGACGGCGGCGATCGACGCGATAGCCATACCCCAATATTGGCGCGATCGGGCTGATCGCGCGGGCCGCCTCGCCTCTTCGTAAGTGGCCAACACCCGATCATAGGCATCCGCATGTGTCTGGTCGGCGCTGTACCACTCCTCGAATTCCGACTGGTACCGCCGGCCGCCTTCGCGGAGGCGCGACAGCCATTCGACAGCTTCATGCTCTGCCTGGCTCAGCGGCGAATCATCGTGGTCACCGCTCATCGCTTGCCCGCGAAGCGGTGGAGATGCGCGATCGCCTTCGTCATGTGCCAGTCAATGCCCTTCACCGACAGGCCATGAGTCTTGGCCAAGTCGGCATAAGTAGCGCCCTCAAGGCGATGCGCCATGAAAATTGAGCGCGTTTTGGCGGGAAGTTTGGCGAGCGACGAGTCCAACCGTTCCAGCATATCGCGCGCTTCCAGCAGCGCTGTTGGGTCGGTGCCGTCCGCCGTGGTTTCGGGATCGAGATCGAAGGCGACGATCGACCGGTGGAACGCGGCGCGAGCGCGATTGCGAAGCACGTTCTTGGCTATTTCCCGAAGATAGGCCTCCGTATTCTCGACGCGCTCTTCCTGAACCGCCGGCGCAGCCATGAACCGGACGAAGCTGTCATTCGCGAGATCCTCGGCCTCGTCACGCACACCACGCCGCGCGAAGAAGCGCAGCAACTTGGGCATCTGACTTCGGTATAGCCGGTCCAGGCCGGGCGCGCTGCGCTAACGACGTGATCTTCGGGCGGCAGCGGGTCGCCCTCCGATACGCTGGACGACTCGCCCGCACCGGGACCTCCAAGGGCGAGCTTCAACCGCATCGGTCTTCGCCCGTCATCGCACTAATCGAAGAAATCTTATCGCGCATGAATCACCCGGCTCTTTCCCGCGCAGCAAGGCCGTGATGCCGGTAAGGATTACGCTCGAGCGCGTCCGACAGGCGCGTGCCAATCGTACGTCCGCAATCGGCGCGCAAACGCACCGGTCCAGTTTCTCAAGCGGAGTTTCAAGCTCCGGCACCGCTGCTGCGACGCCCGGCAAGACTAGACCTGGAGATTCGTTGAGCGCAAGCGCGTTACCGGCGGCCGGCAGTTTGCATCCCAAACCGACCACCCTATCCGAAAACTGATACATTGCCGAAGGTCGTCGTCACCCGCGATAGAGCGCGCGGACGATCTCGGGCACGAGCTGGACGCGGCGGCGGTGATAGGCGGCGAGACGCTTGGCGAGCGCCGCGATCCCGCCATGATCGAAATCTAGCGCGAGCGCGCGCAGTTCGTCCTCCAGGTCCAGCAAGACGCGGCGTTCTGCCGCGCGGGCGGCCGACAGGCGGTCGCTCGCGGCGTCCGCCTGCGCCGCATATTCGATGTTCGTGGTGCGTCGGGCGAAAAGATCGAAGAAGGCGCGCGTGGCGTGGCCGAGATCGACGGGGAGGTGATCCGCGCTCGGCGTTGCGATTCCCTGCGGCCACGAGCGGATGATGAGCCGCGCCAGCTGCCCGTTCCAGGTGTAGAGGTCGCGCAAGGCGGACCTTGACGTGCGGCAAGTGAAACCCCTCGCTCGTCCAGGATTCGACCAGCCGCTCGCCGGCAAGGCGATGCAGCGCATCGCGCACCGGCGTCACGCTGCTGTTGAGTTCCGCAGCCAGCCCCGCGGGTTCGAGCTTTCGCCAGGCAGCACCACGCCCGAGAGCACGCGCTCCTTGATCGTGTCGTACACGCGCTCGGAGGTCGCGCCCGAGTTCATAACGCCCGGCGTCGGTCTTCGACATAGGCCGCCATCATCGCTTCCTGATCGGGCCGCAGCGCGTCGGCGGCGGCGATGTGGTCGGGCACGCTGTCGCCGAGCAGGATCGACGGGCATCGTCCTTCGTAATTGCCGAGATTAGGGCGGTGCTGACGATAGCCGACCAAAGCGGCCAGCTCGGGCGCGAACTGGCGCGCGATCGGCGGCGGATAGGCCAGCCATTGGTTTTCGTATGGCTTGAGCCAGCCGAGCGCATAGCCGACGACGAGGCCGCGCCGCACGCCGGCCGATCGGTTCTCGCCCGCGCCATGGAGCGTTGAGCCGAGGAACACCAGCGCCGAGCCCGGCGCCATGACCGCCGGTTCGGGCGCGGTCGCCGGTTCGGGGCGAGCGCTTCGGCGCCGTGCGTCCGCGGCCAGACCAGGGTCGCGCCATTGTTGGCGGTGAACGGCGTGAGCGGCCAGATCACGTTGACGAGATATTCGGTCTCGCCCTTCGGCCCCGCCCACATATCCTGGTCGCGGTGCGGCAGTTGCGCCGGAGCGCCGGGATGGACCGCGATCGCCTGGGTGACGTTCAATTGGATCGTGTCGCACCACGGCGCCAGCAGATTGTGCACCACGCCGAGGATCGTGTCATGCTGCACCAGTTTCGCGGCCTGCGCCGACCGCGCCAGCAGCCGTCCGAACCGCTTGGTGGTCTCGCCGTAGAAGCCGCCTTCGCAAAACGGCGTGCGCGCGAACGCATCGGCAAGGTCGGCGTCGAGCGCGGCGATCGTCCGGGCGGGCAGTGCGTCCGGAATGATGCACCAGCCTTCGCGGCGCAGATGGCCGGTCCAGTGGTCGATAGCTTGCGTGTCGGTCATGATCGTGTCCTCGGGGCTCAGGCGGCGACGAGCCGCTCGTTGGCGAGAATGGCATGGCCCGCGAATGCCGGCTGCGGCCAGCAGCGCCGGCGTCTCGGGCGTGATGAAGATGTGGAGCGCGGCGAGCACGCGGCCGTCGATCGCGCACGGCAGCCCGAGCGGCTCGCAGTGCCAGCCGAACGCCAGGATCTGCTGGAACCAGCCGAGTTCGGCGATCGCGGTGTAACTCGCGATGCCGTGATCGAGCGCATGACCGGCAAGGGCTGCGACCAGTGCGTCGCGGACGGCGCGGCGCTCGCGCGCGCACAATTGCCGGTCGAGGCAGAACCGCGTCACCTCGAAGATCGCGTCGCCGCGCGGCGGCTCGCCGTCGCACAGCACCGCATAGAGGCTATCGAGGATGTGCGGCCGGGTCGTCGGCAGCAGCCGCGCCGAACCGAGATGCCCTTCGTCATGATCGGCGAGGATCAGATAGCGGGCGTGCTCGTCGTCGAACTGGTCGATCTCGTAGCGGCCGTCGAGCACCGGCACGTCCCATTTTAGCAGGTCGACGAACACCGCTTTGCGCGCGGCGAACATGGCCCGAAAAACGCCGTCGGGCGGCGCGGCGGCGTCGTTCTGCACGACATGAAGCATGAGTCACTCCTTGGCTGGATGGCCAGGATCGGCGCGAAGCCGGGTGCGGCGATATACCGGAAAAGGGGTATATCAGCGGCGGAAGATATCGGTGAACGTCAGCGTTCCGTCGAACAATGCCCGGATCGCCAGCAATGTCCGTTTGTTCACCCCGTAGCGTTCGCACCCCTGCCTGATATGGCGGGCAACGGTCTCTTCGCTAAGCCCAAGGATCCGGCTCGTCTCCCAGTCGCTCTTGCCGCGCGCCGCCCACAGCGCGCAGTCGCGCTGGCGATCGGTCAGCGTCGGCGTCGGGTCAGGTTCGAAATCGCGCACCGACCAGAGCCGCCGCGCCGCCTCGAACGCGAACGCGCCGGCCAGCTGCGCCAGCGGCAGCATCGCCTCGGGCACCGAGTGGCCGGCCTGGTTGGCGAACGAACACGATCCGCGCGCCTCGCCGGGGACATTGGCGGGGATCGTATAGCCATCGCCGATGCCCTGCTCGCCGCCGAGTGCCAGCGTCCGGCGGTCGCGCGCGGTGAGCGCGATCATGCGTGGAATGTGCGACCAGCGAAACCCGACGCTGGTGACGTGGCTAGCGCGGTGCACCGGGTCGGACACGCCGAGGATGTTGGCGTCGTAATAATCGGCCCAGCGGGCGGGATAATCGTGCAGCCGGATCGCCTTGCCGCCGGCCTTCACGATGTCGACGTGGTGCGACAGCGCGTAATGCTGAAACCCCATCTCGGCGCTGATCGCGCGCAAAGCATCGTCGAGATCGTCGGCGTTGGAAACAGTAGTGACGCGCGCAACGAACGCCTGCGCAGTCGAACGCATGCCCACGGGGCACCGACCCGATCACAGGCGGCGCTCAAGCCGCCGCAGCTCCCGTGATCGCCCTCTTTCGTCCGCTCGCGGTTTCTCACGCCACCGGCGGACAACTCTCGAATACCCGTAACTTTACAGAAAGTTACGAACGTCGATTGTGCCACACGGGCCGCCGCAAGTCCAATATATTGCAAATATATTGTGGTGCCCGAAACCGCCAAAACGGATGTTGTTCGCTGCGCTGCCGCGGGGTCGATTGACGTGACGGCGCCGCACGGCCCCGATTGGCGCAACGGGGACGATTATGCCCGGTTGCGCGGGATCGACCGCGCCGGGTTGATGTGGGAGTGGTTGCGGCGCGTCCCCGGCTATGTCGCCTGGTACACGCGCGCCAGCACGGCGACGCGCGGCGTTCTGCCGACGATCGACGACCCCGCACAATGGGGATTCACTTTCGCGGAATGCCCGGACCTCGCTGCACCCGAGGCCCGGATCATCTGGCGCGCCGATCTTGACCCGGGGACACTCCACGTCGTCGCCTTGCCCACCGATGCGGACGATCCCGATGGCGTCGATCCGAATATGCTCGCGCCCTGGCTGACGGTGGCGGCCGATGCGCAGGGGTCGAGCATGCGGTGTTGTCGGACGGCTGGCATCATATCCGCATCGACCTCGATGCGGGCACGCTAGCCGGCGGTGCGCCGGTCGTCTTCGCCTATCGGCTGCACGGCATCGCCAGCGCGATGTCCAGGGTGCTGCCGCTGCGCCGGTTACTCCATCTCTGCCGCCATCGCCGGTTTGCCGCGTCATTGTTCCCGGCCGAGCGCGGCATGGATCGCTCGGTGGTGCTGCTGCGCGTGCACGATGCCTTGGCCGCCGGCGCCAGCCAGCGCGAGATCGCGTGCGCGCTGTTCGGCGAGGAGCGCGTGGCGCGCGAATGGTCGAGCCCGTCCGATTCGCTGCGATCGCGCACACGCCGGCTGATCCACGATGCCACGGTCATGGCACAGGGCGGTTATCGTTCGCTGTTGCTGGGGACGCGGCCGAAAACTGATGCCGCGACCCGCAAGCGGCGCGGCTGGCGACTTTATCGGTCGAGGCGGTTTGGATTGATCGGAGCCGGCACGACGCACGACCTCACCGCAAATTCGCCGACGGGATGGCAATAGCGGCCGGTCACGCCGCCGCAGACAGCGCATCCATGATCGGGCACTCCGGAACCGCGCCCCGGTGCAACCTGCCGAGATGCCGGCGAGCGTGCGTTCGAGGCGTTTTAGGTCGGCGATCTTCCTTGCCACGTCAGCCACGTGACGCTCGGTGACCGCGAGCACCTCGCCGCACGTATATGCGTGCGAATCCGACAGACCGAGCAGGCTGCGCAGCTCCTGACCGAAAAGCCGAGTTCGCGCGCGCGCAGGATGAAGCCGAGCCGGGCTTGGTCCTTCGGCGCATAGACCCGATGTCCGCTGGCGGTGCGCCCGGGCTCGTCGAGCAGCGCGATCGTTTCATAGTATCGGATCGTCTCGATGTTGCACCCGAAGCGCTTGGCAAGCGCGCCCCGCTTGAGGGGATGGTCAGCGGTCGTGAACGGCATCGAGAATAACCTCTTGAACCTGTAGCCACTACAGACCTTACATGCAGGTGAGGCCGATATCGATAGCGAAGAACGATGGCAAAGACACGAAGGGACGATATGCGTTCGGATGCAACGCGCATGGGACCGGGCCGCAGCCACTGGTTGGCGACGGGCGGGCTGATCGGCGCCGTGCTGGCATCGTCCTGCTGCGTCGTTCCGCTCGTGCTGGTAACGCTGGGCGTGTCAGGCGCCTGGATCGGCAGCCTCACCGCGCTCGAACCCTACAAACTCTTTTTCGTGCTGGTGACGCTGGCGCTCCTCGCGGGGGCTTCTGGCACGTCTATCGTCGGCGCAAGCCCGATTGTGTCGAAGGCAGCTATTGCGCCCGTCCGGAGTCGGCGCGCTTCACCATGTCGGTGCTATGGGCCGCGACGATCATCATCGTGCTCGCCATGACGCTGCAATGGTGGGCCCCTGTTCTACTAGGAGAAGTGCTATGAGACGCCCGCTGACCGTCGCCGTTGCAGGACTCGCCGGCATTGCCGGCTTCGCAGCCATGGCCGTTGCGCCGACCGGCGTGGCCGTCGCCGCACCGGCGAGCGAGCAGACCAGGACATTCGCGATCAGGAACATGACCTGTCCGACCTGCCCGATCACCGTGAAAACCGCGATGAGCCGGGTGGCGGGTGTCAAGGCGGTCAAGATCGACTTCACCGCCAAGACCGCGACGGTGACGTATGACGCCTCGATCGCAACACCGGCCAAGATCGCGGCGGCGTCGACCGATATCGGTTATCCGGCGCAGCTCAGCGGTGGCTGATCAGGCCGTCGCCCGGGCTGGGCAAGTCAAGGGGTCGTCGATGGAATTGCGGTCCACGCTGACGTGCCCGAAGTGCGGACATGTCGAAACAGAGACGATGCCGACCAACGCCTGCCAGTTCTTCTATGACTGCAAGGGCTGTCGTTCGGTGCTCCGTCCGAAGGCGGGGATTGCTGCGTGTTTTGCTCGTTCGGCACAATTCCCTGTCCGCCGATTCAGGAGGCGCGCGCGACAGGTTCCGCCGCTTGTTGTCAGGCGGGCGCTTCCGGGTAGGTCGGCGAGGACCTGCGTCGATTGCGGCGGCCCTCGCTTCCTGAAGGCTGTCGGAGATCGCCGGAGGGAACCGTGAGCCGCTTTGTACGGATAGCGACGACTTGACTCTTGTTGGGCGATGCGGGTCAATTTCCGTCCTGCCAGCGCCCCGCGCGCTGGTCGCGCGCGGCCGCGCTCTATGGCTCGGCGGGCCTCGCCACCGAGCCCGCGAGCGGTCTCGGCCTGGCGGTGACGATCGCTTGCGTGGGTCAGCGATGCGCTGACCCTGGTGGTGCGGGGCTGTCGACGCACACTGCCGGTCCGCTCGCGCGCCCCGGTCAGGGTGCGGCGTTAGGTTAGGCCCCGCGGCGCTCCGGCTTTGCGCGCGGGTCGGTGCGCCCGGTTTCGCGGCCGGACGACAACTGCCGTCCTGCCCTGCGAAGCCCGACCCTGCACCTTTGTCCGCGCGCGCCGCCGGGGTGCCTGGTTTTGGTGCGCGGCTGGCGCCGCTGATTGGCTGCGGTCGCCGCTGGCGCGGCGGCGTGTTGGTTGCCTCTCCCGGTTGGGCGGCGCTCCCTGCTAGGCCCGCCACGGCGCGCGGCAAGCCTGCGCTTCGCTCCGGCTGCTCCACTATCGTTACGCCCCCATGGGTGCCGCCCGCCGCTCGATGCGGGCCTCT
The DNA here is from genome assembly GCF_005144965.1 of Hankyongella ginsenosidimutans. Lineage (GTDB taxonomy): Bacteria > Pseudomonadota > Alphaproteobacteria > Sphingomonadales > Sphingomonadaceae > Hankyongella > Hankyongella ginsenosidimutans. The sequence continues at coordinate 320,616 of NZ_CP039704.1, read as the reverse complement.
TCGGTCGCTTCGCCGCCCACCCCCGCTTCCGGGGAGGCTGTGTTTTTGGGCGGTGCTTGAGGCTTGCGATGGCGACCCACAACCGGCGTTCGGGACCAACCGACAGCGCGGACACCCGCGTGAGCCTTTACGACGAGGTAACGGCGCGCGTCATCGCCGAACTGGAGGCGGGGCGGCGGCCGTGGGTGCAGCCGTGGGGTGGGGCGACGAGCGGTGTCGGGCTTCCGCGCAACGCGCTGACCGGACGCAGCTATTCGGGCGTCAACGTGCTGATATTGTGGGGCGCGGTCATCGCCGATGCCTACCCTCGCAATCGTGGCTGACCTTCAAGCAGGCGCAAGCGGCGGGCGGCTGCGTCCGCAAGGGCGAACGCGGCACCGGCGTCGTGTTCGCCGACCGCTTCATTCCCAAGGGCGAGGCCGAGCGCGCCGCGCGCGACGAGGACGATGCCCGCGCGATCCCGTTCCTCAAACGCTTCACCGTGTTCAACGTCGCGCAGTGCGAGGGGCTGCGACCCGGCCTCGCCGACGACCCCGTGCCGCTTCCCGACCGCGAGATCGTGCCGGTCGGCGAAGCGGTGATCGCGGCATCGGGCGCGGACTTCCGTATCGGCGGCGGCGACGCGTTTTATTCGCCCGGCCTCGACTTCGTGGCAGTCCCGCCGCAGCCCGCCTTCTTCCACCAGATCGACTATTATCGCACCGCGCTTCACGAGCTGACCCATTGGACCGGCCACGGCTCGCGGCTTGGGCGCGACCAGTCGGGCGGGTTCGGCAGTGCTGCCTATGCGCGCGAAGAACTCGCCGCCGAGATGGGGAGCGCGTTCCTATGCGCGGCGCTCGGCATCGTCCCGACCGTCCGCCACGCCGATTATGTCGGCAATTGGCTCGCCGTGCTGCGCGCCGACAACCGTGCGATCTTCCGCGCCGCCTCCGCCGCCAGCAAGGCGGCGGACTATCTGTTGCGGCTCCGCGATGCCGCCGCGCTGGACGCGGCGGCATGAGCGAATTGCGCGCCCGCTCGCGGTCGAGCCGACCGAAACGGGTGAGCAGACCTTGGTTCCCGGCGTCGTGCCGATCATGCCCGGCGACCGGCTGGCGTGGCGCGCCGCCGCGCCGATGCAACCCAAAAGCCGCAACGCCCCTGCGATCACGGCCTGTTCGACTTGGCCGCTCGGCGTCAGCTTTCCCTGTTTGACCAGCTTCCGCCGCCGGACCCCGGCGGCGGCTGACGCGCGGCGCGTTTCGCCGCATCGCAAGCCGGTCCCGCCCCTTGGACGGAAAACGGGACCGGCGCTCACAAGGAGCCAGACGATGAAACTCGATTTTATTGCCCATGACAAGCTGTCGGTCAGCAAGGCCAATATGCGCTACGCCAAGAAGGCCCGACGTGTCCGACATCCTGCCGACCGTGCGCAAGCGCGGCATCATCCAGCCGCTGATCGTGCGGCCCAACTGCGCGACCGCCAATGACAATGGCGGCTTCGAGATCGTCGCCGGGTATCGCCGCTGGACCGCCGATGGCGTGGTCCGCGCCGAGGGGATCGACCACGGCCCGCTGCCGTGCGCGATCCTCGATGACGGCGACGACGCCGACGCCATTGAAGCCTCGATGATCGAGAACATGGCGCGGCTCGATCCCGACGAGGTGACGCAGTGGGAGAGCTTCGTGCGATTGGTCAAGGAGGGTCGGAAGCCCGACGAGATCGCCGCGACGTTCGGATTGCCCGACTTGACCGTCAAGCGCATCCTCGCGCTCGGCAATCTGTTGCCGCGCATCCGCGACCTCTACCGCGCCGAGAAGATCGACGGCGCGACCGTGCGGCACCTGACGCTGGCGACCAAAAGCCAGCAAAGGCGTGGCTGGCGCTGTTCGACGATCCGCAATCCGAATACGTGCCCACCGGCCACCAATTGAAGGCGTGGCTGTTCGGCGGACAGTCGATCAGCGTCCGCCACGCGCTGTTCGACCTCGACAGTTATCCGGGTCACATCGTCGGCAATCTGTTCGAGGACGACCGCTATTTCGCCGATGCCGATGCGTTCTGGACCGCGCAGAACGCAGCGATCGACGCCAAGCGCGTCGCGTATCTCGATGCCGGGTGGAGCGACGCGGTGATCGTCGGGCCGAACGAGCAGTTCCATTATTGGGAGCACGAACGCGCCGCCAAAGGAAGGGCGGGCGCGTCTATCTCGACGTGTCGGCGCGCGGCGAGGTGACGGTCCATGAAGGCTATGTGACCCGCGCCGAGGCGCGGCGCATCGAGCGTGGCGGTCAGGCGGACGCGCCCGCCAAACCCGCGCGCCCCGAAGTGACGAGCACGATGCAGACCTATATCGACCTGCATCGCCACGCCGCCGTCCGCGCCGCGCTGACCGGGTTCCCGCAGGTCGTGCTGCGCTTGATGGTGGCGCACGTGATCGCCGGATCGCCGCTGTGGGGCGTCAGGATCGAAGCGCAATCGACCCGCAACGAGGGCGTCCGCGAGAGCGTCGAGACGTGCAAGGCCGAAGCCGACTTCGATGAGCGCCGCCGTGCGGTGCTTGGCGTTCTCGGGTTCGATGAGGACACCCCACCGTCACCAAGGGCAATGGCGACGAATACGGGCTGACCGGCGTGTTCCTGCGCTTGCTCGAACTGCCCGACGCCGTGGTCATGGAGGTGGTCGCCATCGTCATGGGCGAGACGCTGTTCGCCGGGTCCGCCGTCGTCGAGGCGACGGGCTTGCAGATCGGGGTGGACATGGCGCGCTACTGGCAAGCCGACCCGGCCTTTTCGAGCTGATCCGCGACAGGGAAGTGTTGACGCGGATCGTCGCCGAGGTCGCCGGGGAAACCATCGCCCAGGCCAATGGGGGCGAAAAGACCAAGACGATGAAGGCCATCGTCGCCGACCATCTGGCGGGCGCGAACGGGCGCGCCAAGGTCGAGGGCTGGGTGCCCAAATGGATGGCGTTTCCGCCGTCCGGCTACACCGCGCGGGGCGGGTCGGCACGGTCAAGGCCAGCGCCTTGGTCGCGGCGGCGCGCCAGAGCGGTGCCGGGGCCGACGACGAGCCGGACCCCGCGACCCCGGCGCGGCGGCACTGGCGGAGCCGGAACGGCTTGCCGCGTGAGTGAGTGTGCGGCGGCGACGCCGCCCGCATCGCCCGAACCCTCAAAATCGGCCGCGCCGCTCGGCCGTGAACGGCCTCGCGGCGCGGGATTTCAGACAAGGAGAAAGACAATGGCCGATCGTTGCCAGGCCCCGATCACCATCGGCGGCACTCTGCCCGCCAGTTTGCTCGACGCCTTTATCGAGACGATCCGTGACGAAGGACTTTCGACCGAATGGGACTGCACCGGGTTCGATGCGTCCGACCTCCCCGAAAACGATGCGTTGCGCTTGATGGCTAACGAGGTCGCGTGGGGCCGATTTGACGATCTCGAAGCGTTCTGCATCGTGCATCGGTTGCCCTTCGCGCGCTGGTCGGGGGCGTGTCTCGGTGCGTTCGATGCCGTGCGCGTCGTGTTCACCGGCGGTGGCGATCTCAATATTATGCCGCGAGCGACGACGATAATGTGCTGATCGGTCGCCACACGGCGGAGACGCTTGGTTCCTATGAAGCGATCATCGCCAATTTCGACGCGGCGGATTTTCTGGTGCCGCCGCTTCGCCTGACCGGCTGACGGGTCAATGATCCAGGAATTTCCGAGTCCGCGCCTTGGCGTCGGCGGTCGTCACCGCATCGCCCGCATTGGCACATTCGTCGCCGCGCACCGCGCCCGCCGCGCAAGCGGCGACGACCTTGTGCGCTTCGTCGAGATGGGCGGCGAAATACTGGGTCGCGCGTGGCGCGGCGACCGCACCTGTGCCGATGGCCGCCCCTTGGCTTGGTGGCGCGAGCGACGGGCGCAACGCGAAGCCTGCCGCGAACCCGATGACAAGCGCCAACAGCGCGATAACGACCGTTCTGCCGTGCATGTTCCTGGCTCCGCCGTTGCTCATCCGACCCGTATTTTGGGGCGACGATCATAGCAGAATCCGGCGTCTTTTGAAACGCTTGATGGCGCAGCTTCGCTTCGCGGACGTGAACGCTCGGCATTCGCGACGCTGCACGGACGAGTCTGCTGCACCGGCTCGGACGCCGGACAAAGCCAGTTGCATCGCCTTCGATTCGATAATACACGAACTATCGAATCGAAGGAGCTCATATGAAACGGATGCACTTGCACGTCAGTGTGCCGAACATCGAACAGGCCATCGCCTTCTACGGCGCATTGTTCGATGCGCCCCGGTCGTCGTGAAGGACGATTACGCCAAATGGATGCTCGACGATCCGCGCGTCAATCTCGCGATCTCGTCGCGCGCGCGCGCCAACGGCGTCGATCATGTCGGCATTCAGGTCGATAGCGCCGACGAACTCAGCGAACTCGCTACCCGCCTCAAAGTCGCCGGATCGACCACGTTCGATCAGGAATCGACGACGTGCTGCTACGCGAAGTCCGACAAGTCGTGGGTGACGGACACCGCCGGCGTCCGTTGGGAAACCTTCTTCACGCACGGCGACGCGACCGAATATGGCGAGGACGAAGCCATGCCCGATCCGACCGCGAGCGCGTGTTGCGGCGCGCCGCAACCGGCCAAGGCGGCGTGTTGCTGATGCAGCTCCCCACCGCGGTCGAGGCGCTGTCGGCACTTGCGCACGGACACCGCCTGGCCGTCTTTCGCCTACTCGTGCGGGCTGGCGCTGACGGCCTTCCGGCGGGCGAAATCGCGCGCGAGGTCGGCGTGCTGCCGAACACGCTTTCGACGCATCTGACCATCCTGGGGCACGCCAGCCTGATCCGCTCCCGCCGCGACGGCCGATCGGTCATTTATTCGGCAGACTATGACGGGATGCGCGATCTGCTCGCCTTTCTCGTCGCCGATTGCTGCGCCGGGCGTCCCGAAATCTGCGGGTCGCTCGCCGATGCTGCTGCGTGCTGCGCGCCGTGACGCTTGCGCCGGTCGGTGCCGAAGATCCGGCGTTTCGCGACGCCTTGCAACGCGCCGGTCTGCCGGTCGGCGACCTTGCCGATGACGATGCGTGCTATTTTGCGCTGATCGCCGAGGGCGCGAGCATCGCCTTTGGCGGGATCGCCGGCATCGGTGCCGATCGGTTGCTGCGCTCGATCGTCGTGCCAGCAGGGTCGCGCCGTGCCGGTATTGGCGCGCGCATCGTCGCCGCGCTCGAGCATGAGGCCAAGCGCGCCGGAGTCGATCGACTATGGCTCCTTACGACCGACGCTTCCGGGTTCTTCGATCGCCTCGGCTGGCAAACCGCCGAGCGATCGACCGCACCCGATGCCATTCGCCGGTGCGGCCAGTTCGCATCGGTGTGTCCGGCATCGGCGACGTTGATGGCGCGCACCCTGTGACGCGCAAACTGGTCGCCGAGTTCCTCGGCACGGCACTGTTGCTCGCCATCGTCATCGGGTCGGGCATCATGGGCGAGCGCCTGGCCAACGGCAACGATGCGATCGCATTGCTCGGCAACACGATCGCGACGGGGCTGGCCTGGTCGTGCTGATCCAAATGTTCGGCCCCGTGTCCGGCGCGCATTTCAACCCGGCGGTGACGCTCGCGGTCCTGCTCCGGCGCCAGACCGACACGCGCACGGCGGCGCTTTACACGGTGGCGCAGGTGGCGGGTGCGATCGTCGGAGTTTGGATCGCTCATGCCATGTTCGCCGAGCCGATCGTGCAGCTATCGACCAAGTTCAGGTCCGGCGCGGCGATGGGATTCGCCGAGTTCGTCGCGACGTTCGGCCTCATCGCAACCATCTTCGCCACGCAAGCGCGGCGGCCCGATGATACGCCGATGGCGGTCGGTCTTTACATCACGTCTGCCTACTGGTTCACCGCATCGACCTCGTTCGCCAATCCCGCTGTGACGGTCGCGCGCAGCCTGTCGAACACCTTCGCCGGCATCGCCGCCGCGTCGGTGCCACTGTTCGTCGCCGCGCAAGTGGCGGGCACGATTGCCGCCGTCCCCTGTTCGTCTGGCTCTATCGAGAGGAGGCCTCGCCATGAGCGCGTTCGCGATCACCATCTATCACAACCCCGACTGCGGGACGTCGCGCAACACGCTCGCGATGATCGAAGCGGCCGGATATGCGCCGACGATCATCGAATATCGCAAGGCCGGATGGACGCGAGCAAAGCTCGACGCACTTTTCGGCGCAATGGGCGCCGCGCCTCGCGACGTGATGCGCGAGAAGGGCACGCCCGCAGCCGACCTCGGGTTGCTCGATCCGTCAATCGATGACGACACGATCATCGACGCTATGATCGCGCATCCGATCCTCGTGAACCGACCGATCGTCGTCACGCCGAAGGGCGCGAAGCTCTGCCGCCCGTCAGAAACGGTGCTTGATCTGCTCGATCGCACACCGGACGTCTTCACCAAGGAGGACGGCGAGATCGTCCGAGATTAGGCACCGACGCGGTCCTCCCGCGCTTCGGGCGCATCATCGAGACAAAGCCTCGGACGCAACCGATCCTGACTGGCCAACCTGCCCGCACCAGCCCGCGATCAAGACTCTGCGCGGTCGCGTTGCGGGTGGTGAGAGGAAGCTCGTGCGCATGTCGGCGGCGCTATTCTTTCGCCGCGTCGTGCGCGCCATGCCGATCCGTGCTGTCTGTTCAGTGTCTCCATAAGGATCGCTCCGCACTCGTTCCGGCGTCTTGAGCGCATGACCTGGACAGCCACCGCGCGCGCGAAACCATCGCGATCGAACTGATTTCCCCGCGCCGTGCCGGCGCTCCTCGCGGCCGCTGCGCTGCAAATCAGCCCGCCGCTCCGGTCCTCCGCTGTCGCTTCGGCCTGCGGTTCGCGCGCGCGGTTCGGCCGTCCTCCCGGTCGCGCCATCGTCCGGAAACGGTTCGGGCGACCAATCAAGGAGACGAACAATGCCAGCCATCGGATATGTCAGCCGCGACGGAAACGGCTTCAAGGGCCAGCTCAAGACCCTGTCGATCCAGACGCCGGTCGAGATCATCCCGAACACCCGCAAGTCGGGCGACCGCCAGCCCGATTATCGCGTCATGGCGGGCGGGGTCGAGGTCGGCGCCGGGTGGAACCGCGTCAGCGAATCCGGGCAACGAGTACGTCTCGCTGAGCCTCGCCGCTCCCGAGTTCGGGCCGCGCCGACTCTACGCCAATCTCGGCCGCGCTGCCGGGCAGGATGACGACGACGCCTTCGCGATCATCTGGAACCCCGCCGACTGATCGCCGGCGGCACCCGCGCCCCCAAGCGCGGGTGCCGTTTCGGTCATTCGGCCGGGGGTCGGAATCGCCTATAGTCGATTTCGACCCTCCCTCGGCCATTTCTTGTCGTTCATTTGGATCGCCGCGATGCGCGGCGCCAAGCCGCGCCCCATAGCGAGCGAGGCCAGGATGACCCACGACGATGACGACGAGAACGCCCGCGCATCGCGGGCGCTGAAGGGTTCGCCCTTCCTCAGTCCCGAGCAAGCCGCGCATTATCTCGGGGTCTCGACCCGACATTGCAGGAGCATCGAACGGGCGGCACGGGACCGCGCTTCCGCCGCCACTGCCGCCATGTCCGCTACCATATCGACGATCTCGACGCCTGGTCGCTGGGGAGAGCGGCAATGGGTAATCGCACTCCTCGCGCGTCCGCGCTCGCTTGACGCGGCGGTGCCGCCGCATCGTCCCCGCCGTCGCGCTCATATCGCTCGGCGTCGGCATCTTCCTCACGATTGCCCGGCCACCGCGCCCAATCCTGGTCTGGAACGCCAGCGCCAGCGCGCCGATCGGCCTCTATGGTATCGGCGGCGTGGGGCGCATCGCCAAGGATGACATGGTGATCGCGCGGCTGGCCGAGCCTTATCGCGCGCTCGCCGCCAGCCGTCATTACCTTCCGGCCAACGTCCCATTGGTCAAGCGCATCGCCGCCGTTCCGGGCGACCGCGTATGCGCGCGCGGCAGCCGCGTGTTCGTCGATGGACGAGCGGTTGCCGCGCGGCTCAAGGTCGATACGCGCGGCCGGGCGATGCCGTGGTGGAACGGCTGCATCCGGCTCGGCGCGAACCAGCTTATGCTGTTGATGACCGACAATCCGGCGTCGTTCGACGGGCGCTATTTCGAGTCAGCGCGCGCCGCGACGTGATCGGCCGGGCGCGGGCTTTATGGACATGGTGATGCCGTTCGTCGTCGCCGCGGCGCTGGCGGTCGCTGCTCCGATCATGCCCGACGCAGTGACGCGCTGGCGGCCGTTCACCGACGCCGCGGCGGCGCTGCGCGCTGCCGGTCGCATGGATCGAGCGGGTGATGCGCGCCGAAAGCGCGGGTTTGACGATGCTGGGTGGCCGTCCGATCGTCAGCCGGGCCGGGGCGATGGGGCTAATGCAGCTGATGCCCGCGACTTGGGCGATGATGCGCGACCGACTGGCGCTCGGCATCTATCCGCACGATCCGCGCGACAATATCCTCGCGGGCACCTGCTACCTTCGGGCAATGTATGATCGGTTCGGTTATCCCGGCCTGTTCGCGGCCTACAATGCCGGGCCGGGTCGCTATGCCGAGCATCTTGCGACCGGCGATCCGCTGCCGCCGGAAACGCGCTTCTATCTGGCGACCGTGGCCGGCGAGACAGCCGCAAAACCGCAATTGGCCCTGCCGCCGAACACGCCGCTATTCTTCGTCATGCGAACGTCTTCGATGCCAACCGGCGCACCGGCTGCACCGCGCCCGAGCAGCATCTTCGTCACGCTGTCGAGTGGGTCGATACCACGAGAGCGATGATTGTCGGGCGGGGTTGGGGCTCGTCTCGGCAAGGCCCAGCATGACGGCCGCCGGAACGGCTATCAAGGCCGGCGGCCCTCCAATTTTGTTGATAATGAGCGCGCTTCGCGCGCGCGTTTGTTTGCAGCCAAGCCAACAAAATCGGTTCCTCCGCCGCCGCTTCGCGGTGCCTTCGGCAGCCCTGACAGCCGCTCCGCCGCCCGTCGTCGAGGCGTCGTCCTCGAATGGTCGAGGAGAAAAGGAGCAGGTCATGAGCATCATGCAGAGCATTGGCGGCGCGTCAGATCGCGTAATGGCGGCGCTGGTTTCGGGTCTAGAAATCGAGTTCGGACACGGAGCGGGAGCGGCTTTGGCACAGCGGTTTCTGGAGGCCGAAGAGGTCGATTTTCACTGGGATGCGCGGGTGTCGGAGCGCTGGATCGGGGCGTATCCGACGATGGATGAGGAGGATGTGGAGCTGGATCGGGTGGCGATTTTGGGGCGGCTCGATGGTCGCTGGTTCGTCGCGGTGATGATCGTGGATGGCGACGGCAGTGCGCACGGTATGATGGGCAAGCGGCTGTTTCGAGTCGGGGCCAGGCGGAGCAGGCGTTCGCAGGATCGCATTGAAGGCGGCATATCGAGGAGCGGCGCTCGACCGGGCGTCGCTCCTCTTCTTTGCCTCGGCTCGCGTGGAGGAGGAGAAGGAGGTGTGAGGTGCTGCGGGGGTGGTGGGTTGGGAGGGATGATAGCAAGATAAAGGCAATGTCTCGCGACCTTGCTATACCCTTGTCTGCACATCCTTTTGGGAGATTGCGCGAGACCGCGCACAGCTTTGCGAGACAGGCGCTCAGGAAACGGCGGGTTTCCGCGGGTTTCGGGGCAAAATCGCGAGACGGCTTGAAGTAACGCGCCGACCCGCCATTGTCGGTTCCGGGGAGCGGCTTCCGAGCGACGGAGCAGCCGCCACATGGACGACGACGAGTTCAAACCGCGCTTGGGCCGGATGCGCGCCAAGGGTGCCAAGCGACCGCAAAGATACCTCAGCCTGGTCGTCGCCGCTGCGCGACGTTCGGGCGGGCGGAGCGGCATCCGCAATCGCCGCTTCGATGGCAGCCGGATCGGGCGCGGCGCGAGCCTGGCGCGCGTGCTCGCGTCGGGTGATCGCCATGCCGGGTTTCGATCGCGCCGGGTCGTGGTCAAAACGCGGCTGGTCAAGCTCGCCGGCAAAGGGATCGGTGCGGCAGGCGCGCATCTGCGTTACATTCAGCGCGATGGCGTGACTCGTGTGGGCGCGCCGGGCGAGCTCTATTCCGCCGATCGCGATACGGCGGACGGCAAAGCATTTCTTGAGCGCTGCGGCGAGGACCGCCACCAGTTCCGATTCATCGTGTCGGCCGAGGACGGTGATCAATATCCCGACCTCGCCGTTCGTGCGCCGATTGATGACACAGATGGAGGAGGATCTTAGGACCAAGCTCGACTGGGTGGCCGTCGACCATTTCAACACCGGCCATCCGCACAGCCATATCATGCTGCGCGGGCGCGACGATCGCGGCGAGAATCTCGTCATCGCCCGCGACTATATCGCGCACGGCATCCGCGAACGCGCGATGCGGCTGGCGACGCTTGATCTCGGTCCGCGCACCGATCTCGAAATCCAGGCGCGACTGCGCGAGGACACCGGCGCGGAACGGCTGACGACGATCGACCGGCGATTGATCCGCGATATGGACGAAAGCCGCGTCGTGTCGTCGAGCGACGGCGACCCGTTCCAACAGCTGCGCGCCGCACGGTTGCAGAAGCTGGGCAAGCTCGGTCTGGCAGACGATCGCGGTGGCGGCACTTGGTGCCTAGCCGACGGGCTTGAGGATACGTTGCGCCGGATGGGCGAACGCGGCGACATCATTCGCACGATGCAGCGCGAGCTGACCGCAAGAAACCTCGACCGCGCGACGGCCGATCGGTCAATCTTCGATCCGGCTAACGGCGACGCCGCGCCGATCGTCGGCCGGGTCGTCGTGCGCGGGCTCGCCGACGAGCTGCACGATCGCCATTATCTGATCGTCGATGGGATCGACGGGCACAGCCATTATGTCGAGCTGGGCAAGGGCGAGGCGCACGAGCCGCTTCCCGCGACGCCATCATCCGCGTCGTGCCACGCGCAGGCGAGGTCCGGCAGGTTGATCGCACGATCGCGGCGGTCGCCGCAGCGAATGGCGGGCGCTATGACATCGACGCGCATCTAAAGCACGATCCGTCGGCGAGCGAAGCCTTTGCCGAAACCCATGTCCGCCGACTGGAGGCCATGCGCCGGATTAGCCACAGCGTCGAACGCGAGCCCGACGGCAGCTGGGTCATCGCGCCCGACCATCTCGACAAGGTTGCGGCGTTCGAAGCCCGCCAGCGCCGCGACCGGCCGGTCACAATCGAGACGCTGTCGGCGCAGCCGCTCGACCGGTTGCCGCATGCCAATGCCGCGACGTGGCTCGACCGCGACATGGCCGCCGCGACGCCCGAGCCGGTCCGCGACGCCGGGTTCGGGCGCGACGTTCGCGCCGCCCAGACCGTACGGCGGCAATGGCTAGTCGCTGAAGGTTTTGCCGACGAGCGGGACGGGCGGACGGTCTATCGCGCCGGCATGATCGCCGCGCTTCAGCGCCGCGAGCTGTTACGGGTCGCCGGCCAGCTTTCCGACGAACTGAGATTGCCGTTTGTCGAAGCGAAGTCCGGCGATCATCTCGAGGGCAAGTTGGGCCGCGTGGTTGAGATGGTAAGTGGTCGCCATGCGCTCATCGAACGCGCGCGCGATTTTACATTGGTGCCGTGGCCCGGCACTCGAACGTCAGATGGGCAAGCGCGTGTCCGGCATAATGCGCGGCGACGGCATCAGCTGGACCTTGGGGCCAGCGCAGCGGGCCGAGTATGTCTTAGGACGATTGAAGCCGGAGCATCGTATGAAGGCCGGGATCGATCGCTTGGCATTGGCGCCGATCGCCTTCAGTAAACTACGACGGAGAAGTCGCAGATGCCGTTTAGGGTTGTCGATCATCAGAACGTGCAGGCCGTGCCTGGCGACATCCTTCTTGTCAGGGACAATTGGAACGACTGGTTCGTCTGGATCACGCAATTCTACGCGATTGTCGTTCGCCAGGACGGGAGTCGCGTCGATGTCGGATCGGTCAAGATCGCCAGGGCGGGAATGACCGAGCAGGACGGCCGATCAAATCCGCCAGCACAGTTCGAGACGCTCGGCGACGACTGGTTTTCGATTGGGCAGACCGAAAACTACTACGAAACGCTCGACTCGTTCGGGCCTGAATATCGCGACTGGTATCTGACTGCGCTCAAGGATTGCGCCTATGATCTCGATCGCCTCGCCCAGCGTCAAGGCGAGGAGGTACTGTATCGTTCGCTGTTGCGCGACATCGACACGGAGCGGGTACGAAATCGATTCCATCGGCTCGCGACCGGCAACGCGGCGCTGACGCCGTTTGCGTTCAAATACCTCTTCCCGCTTGATCCGCTATCTGCCGATCCGCCGCCCGAGCTGCGCTTCCGGGTCACGCCGGGATCGCATCCACCGAGCAATGTTCATGTGCTCATCGGCCGAAACGGCGTGGGAAAGACGCGATGCTTCGATCTCCTCAGCCGGACGTTTCTCGGCTTGAATGCGCGTGACGGCTCGACGCCCGGACGCTCGCCGCTCTGGAACCCGACGCCTTCGGGCTCGAAGATAACCGACACGGCTTCGCCGGCCTTGTGACCGTGTCCTTCAGTCCTTTCGACGAATATGGGCCGTTGGTATCGACCTCGGGGACGCTGGACGTTCGATATGAATATATCGGCCTGATCCGCGCGATCGCTCAGCGCGCCGAAGACGAGGGGACTGCGGAACCAGCCCCGACCGTCAGCAGCTCACGATCAAAGGCAGACGCGAGCTCAGCGACGATTTCGTCAAGAGCGTCGAGGCCTGCCGGAAAGGCGCGCGCCGGGTGCGTTGGTCACGCGCGCTCAAGGTGCTTGAAGCCGATCCGCTATTTGAAGAAGCCGGGGTCTCGGCCATCGCCGAAGAGGGCTTGGCCGACTGGCAGCAACACGCCCGGCGACTGTTCCGCAATCTGAGTTCGGGCCACAGCGTCGTGCTGCTGACGATCAGCCGGCTGGTCGAACTGGTCGAGGAGCGGTCGCTCGTCTTGATTGACGAGCCGGAAGGGCATCTTCATCCGCCGCTGCTATCGGCTTTTGTCCGCGCTTTGTCCGACCTGCTCACTGACCGCAACGGCGTGGCCGTCGTCGCTACCCACTCTCCGGTCGTCCTCCAGGAGGTGCCCAAGCATTGCGTTTGGATTCTCAATCGTTCGGGTCTCTCATCCCGGGCGGATCGCCCCGAAGCCGAAACCTTCGGCGAGAATGTCGGCGTTCTCACCCGCGAGGTTTTGGGCTTGAGGTTGTGAGGACCGGATTCCACCGGCTGATCACCGAGGCGGCCGAGGGACGAACGTACGATCAGATTCTGGAATTCTTCGGCGGACGGCTTGGTGCCGAAGCGCGCGGCCTCGCAAGGCTGCTGACGCTTGTCCCCCAGCACCGCCAGCGGGTGCGGAGGACGACCTCTAGATATGCGCGCCTTACCTCTTCCGTCGGCGATAAGCGCCAATGTCATGACGATGTGCCTGAACGGCACGACGGACGCAGCACTGCGCGCAAGGCTGCAAGCGATCGTCCCGAACCTGGCGGCGAGCGCAGCATCTTATCAGGCTAACGCCGTTGCTGAGCGGCTCGATCTCCAAGCTCGTGTGCCGGCTGTCGGCGGCGTCTCGAAAGCGGAACTTGTCGCCCTCTACGCAACGCACCTGAGCGCGACCAAGGGATCGGCCCGTGCTGTCTATGACCAGATCAGAAACGCCGCGCCCAACAAGAAATGCCCGCTCTGCGGCGTCGGCACGGTCGCAGTGCTCGATCATCATCTGCCGAAGGCGAAATATCCCGATCTTTCGGTCGTGCCCGCCAATCTGGTGCCTGCGTGCCACTTCTGCAACGACACCAAGAAAGCGCGCTTTCCGGCGAGTGCCGGCCAGCAGACGCTTCATCCCTATTATGACGCCCGGTTGATAAATGGCCGATGGCTGGCGGCGGCGATCGATCGCGGCCCGCCTGTGGTCATCACTTTTGCCCCATCGCCGCCGCCTGCCTGGCCGTTGATCGACCGGCAGCGCGTCGAGCGGCATTTCGCCATTTGCGGACTTGGCACCGTGTTCGCCTCAAATGCCAATGACGAGCTCGGCCCGCTCAAGACACGATTGGCGGCGTTGGAGGCAGCCGGCGGACCTGCGGCGGTGCAGGCCCATCTCATCGAAGAAGCTGCCAGCCACGCGCAGCGGACCAATGGCTGGCAGTTGTCGCTATACGAGGCGCTTGCAGCCGATCCGTGGTTCACTGCTGGCGGATTTCATTCCATCGCCTGACCGAGTCAGCTCACTGGCGCTGGGCATCCAGCCCGGCCTTATGGCTTTCGAACCAATGAGACATTCAGCGATCGCAGGGCCGGTTCGAGATCGGCAAGCCGAACGAGATCGACTGCCGGGCAGGTAGGATCGAGTCCCAACCCCACCGCACGATCGTAGATCGCGACGCACTCGGCGTTGGTGATCCGCGACATGTAAACGATCCCGTCGAAATCGGTCTCATCGTAGAGGTGCTGGCTGAACCGCCGCCCGGCCTGCTGCGCGCGTCCGCGTGCGGCATCGGTCGGGATGCCGAGCTGGCTCGCGCCGCTCGTCCGCAAGTCCAGAAGCTTGAAGGGGTCGCGCGCCACCATGCTCGCGATCACCGATTGCTCGACATCCTCCTGGAGCAGCTGGCGCTTTTGTTTGGCTTGGAAGCGATCGCGGATGATTGCCTCGGCCAGCGCGGTCGGCAGATCCTGCGCGACATAGAGCAGCTTGAAGGCGTTCGCCGGGCTGGAGAACCGCGTTTTGCCGAACCCCATGCCGACCGGCGTTAAACGGTGCCCCGCATCAATGATCCGCAGATAGCCGGTCACGTCGATGCTGACGGCCAGCTCCCGCAAGATCGCCTTGTCGAGCGTCACGGACGATCGAACACGAGCCGGGCTGCGTCCATAACCTCCTTGGTGCGATCCTGCTTGAGCAGATCGATCGGCGGCTTGTTGCCAAGCAACGGGCTGGGCTTCGACAGCCAGAACCAAGCGCGACGGGGATTGTCGACGATCGTCAAAATGTCGCGGATGCCCCGAACGGGCCGGCCATCGACGAACTGCGCCAGCGGGAAGACATGCTTGCGCGCGCCCTGAGCAACGCGATCACCTCGCCCCGGCGCTGCCAGTCATGCAGCGTCGAACGGGCGATGCCCATGTCCTCCATGAGCGCGCTCGATCCGGCCAGCGGCCCGGCCCATTCTTCCATGGGAATGTCGGTGGCGTAATCGGCGAGCCGACGGTGCCCCTCCTCGATGTCTATCAGCGCGCCGAGGCCGGCGCCTTGCGGGGTTCGACTTGGGGTGGCGCGGCGATCGCGATCCGGTGATCCGCCTGATCGTCGCGCACCCAGGCGGCGATCATGTTGGTCAGGTCGCCGGTTCGGCTCTTCAACCGCTTCTGCTGCGCCGCCGGCAGGGCAATCACCGCAGCGGCTACCGCCGCGACGATCTGCGCGGTGTTTGCCGCCGCGATCTTGGCAAGACCGGGTTCGTGACGAGCAAGCGCATCGCCCACTTCGGTTGCCACCAAACGGCGCACGTCGGCATCGGCATTCTGCAATTGCGTCGCCATGATCCGACTCCTTTCAAAGCAGGATATAGCGACAAACGTCCGCTTTGTCCAGAATGTCCGATATGTACGGGAAATATGCTATGAGTAAGCCGAGATTGGACCAAGATCATCGGGAAAGCGATGGCTGCGCCTGCCCTAGCTTCGCATCAACGGACTGAACGTCGAAACAGCGCATCCGCTCCGCGAGGTGCCGGGCGGTATCGGCATAAGCTGCACGGCGCCGATAGCGATCGGCATCGCCGAGGCCATCAAGTAGCTCCGGCGCGGCCGCCGCAAGCGCGACTTCGAAATGAAGGGCAAGCGCGTCTTCGTCGATCGGGTCATGTGGAAATGAGAACATAGCAAGAACTTGAAGTCAATCTGGCGAAGCGAGATAGAATCGGCCGCGCTCCACCGCGTCGAGGCGCGTCTCGGCGCTTCGAGACCGTAGTTTTCGCAAAACCCGATCGCTCCGATCCTTGCGGGCATGATCCCGGGCGGCCGTTCGCCGCTCGGGCGGAGCGCCCGAATGACCCCGACCAAATTGCTCATTGGCCAGATCATCGTGGTGTTCGCGATCGTGATCGCGGGCGTCTGGACGGCGACGCAATGGGCGGCGGCGATGCTGGCCTATCAGCCGCAACTCGGGCCCCTGGTTCACCGTGTCGCATACGCCAATCTATCGGCCGTGGGCGATCTTCGCGTGGTGGTATCATTACGATGCCTACGCCCCGCATGTCTTCGACAAAGCGGGCAGCCTGGCAGGCGCCAGCGGTTTCATCGGTTGCGGTGCCGCGATCTTCGGCTCGCTGTGGCGCGCCCGGCAGCAGCGCAATGTCACGACCTACGGCTCCGCGCGTTGGGCCGACAGCCGTGAGATAGAACGCGCCGGCCTACTCGGCGACACGGGTGCCTTCTCGGTCGCCATCGCGGCCGCTACCTCCGGCACGACGGTCCCGAGCATGTCATGGCGTTCGCGCCGACGCGCTCGGGCAAGGGCGTCGGGCTAGTCGTCCCGACGCTGCTGAGCTGGACCGGCTCGGCGGTCATCCACGACATCAAGGGCGAGAACTGGCAGCTGACCGCGGGCTGGCGGTCGCGGTTCAGCCACGCGCTGCTGTTCAACCCGACCGACGCCCGATCGGCCCATTACAATCCGCTGATCGAGGTTCGGCGCGGCGAGAACGAGGTTCGCGACGTCCAGAACATCGCCGACATCCTGGTTGACCCCGAGGGTGCGCTCGAACGCCGCAACCATTGGGAGAAGACCAGCCACTCGCTGCTGGTCGGCGCGATCCTCCATGTCCTCTACGCGGAGGAAGAGAAGACGCTCGCCCGCGTCGCGACCTTCCTGTCCGATCCCCAGCGTCCTTTCGTCGCAACGCTCAAGCGTATGATGGCGACCAATCACATCGGTACGGCCGAGGCGCCGATGGTGCATCCCGTCGTCGCGTCGGCGGCGCGCGAGGTGCTCAACAAATCCGACAACGAGCGCTCGGGCGTGCTGTCGACCGCGATGTCGTTCCTCGGTCTTTACCGCGATCCGACCGTCGCCGAGGTTACGTCGCGTTGCGACTGGCGGATCGCCGACCTGGTCGACTCCGCGCAGCCGGTATCGCTGTATCTGGTCATACCGCCCTCCGACATCAGCCGCACCAAGCCGCTCGTCCGCCTGATCCTCAACCAGATCGGCCGTCGGCTGACCGAGCGGCTCGACGCCGCTGACCAGGCACATCGCAAGCACAAACTGCTGATGATGCTCGACGAGTTCCCGGCGCTTGGGCGGCTCGATTTCTTCGAGACCAGCCTTGCGTTCATGGCCGGCTACGGCGTCCGCGCCTTCCTGATCGCCCAAAGCCTCAACCAGATCGAGAAGGCCTATGGCGAGCACAATTCGATCCTCGACAACTGCCATGTCCGCGTCGCCTTCGCGACCAACGACGAGCGGACGGCGCGGCGCATCTCCGATGCGCTGGGCACGGCGACCGAGCAACGCTCGATGCGCAACTATGCCGGGCACCGGCTCGCGCCTTGGCTCGCGCACGTCATGGTCAGCCGACAGGAAACCGCCCGCGCGCTGCTGACCCCGGCGAGGTGATGCAATTGCCGCCGACCGATGAGATCGTGCTCGTCTCCGGGCTGGCGCCGATCCGCGCTCAGAAGCTGCGCTATTACGATGATCGCAACTTCGCCGCGCGCGTGGCGCCGCCGCCTGCGCTGGCCAACGGCCCTTATGCCGACCGACCCAAGCCGCGCGACGATGACTGGGGCAATTGCGTCCGCAAGCGCGATCCGCGGCTGGAGCGCGACGAGGATGTGGCAAAGCCCGATCGCGACGATGGCGGCCGGCAACAGGAGCGCCACCCCGGACTTGCCGAAGACGTCGCGCCGAAGCCCGAGCCGGCCAAGCAGCTCGATCTGCTCGGCCTCGACAAGGACGATGCCGATCCAGCGTCCGACAAGCGCGCGATGGATCAGGCGCGGAGCGTCGGGACGGTCGTCCGTGCCTATGGCGTCAACGAGGGAGCGGGGCGCGATCACGACGCGCTGCCGAGCTTCTGACATGGCAGCGCATCGCCCCCGCGTGTTCGGCATCAGCTGTTCCTGGCCGAAGACCTTAGCGCCCGGCTCGAAGGACTGGCCGCCAAACCCGGCGCGTCCAAATCGGCAATCCTCGCCGACGCGCTGACCGCCTGGCTCAACCGGCAGGCCGCGAGCGAACTGGAGAACAAGTTCGGTCAGCGGCTCGACCGGCTGTCGATGGCGCTCGGCCGGGTCGAACGCGACGGCCACGTCCTGCTCGAATCCTTCGCGCTGTTCGTCCGCTACCAGCTGATGGTGCAGGCGCCGCTCGCCGAGGGCGACGATGCGGCACGCGCGGTCGGTCGCGACCGCTTCAATGCGTTCGTCGCGCGGGTCGGCGAGGCGCTGGCGAGCGGCCAGCAGACCTTCACACCCCGGCACCGAAATCGATCGAGAGGCAGTCATGAGCGACACCCTGTCCTCTGATCGCCGCCGCGCAATGCTCCGCACCGCGATGGGGCCGGCCATCGCCGCCGCGCTCGCCGATCCGCGAACGCAGGAGATCATGGTCAATCCCGACGGCGTCCTGCGGCTCGACCGATTGGGCGAGGGCCGCACCGACACCGGCACGCGCTACGATCCCGCGCAGGTCGAACGGATCATCCGGCTGGTCGCGAGCCATGCGCGCACCGAAGTCCATGCGGCATCGCCGATCGTTTCCGCGGAACTGCCACCGCATGGGGACGGGGCAGGTGAACGATTTGAGGGTGTGCTGCCGCCGGTCAGCCTCGCGCCGTGCTTCTCGATCCGTAAGCCGGCAGCGAGAATCTACACGCTCATCGATTATGTGGACGACGGGATCATGCCCGCCGACACCGCGCGGCTCCTGTCGCTCGCGGTCGTCGATCGCAAGAACATCCTGGTCGCGGGCGGCACGTCGTCGGGCAAGACCACGCTCGCCAACGCACTGCTCGCCGAGATGGCGCATCTGGACGAGCGCGTGATCCTGATCGAGGACACGCGCGAGCTGCAATGCGCCGCGTCCGATGTCGTGGCGTTGCGCACCCGGCCCGGCGTCGTCGCGATGGCCGATCTGGTGCGCTCGACGCTTCGACTTCGCCCGGACCGCATCATCGTCGGCGAGGTGCGCGGCGCCGAGGCGCTCGACATGCTCAAGGCTTGGAACACCGGCCATCCCGGTGGGATCGCGACGGTGCACGCTAATAGCGCGCTCGCGGCACTCTACCGGCTCGAACAGCTCGTTCAGGAATCCGTCGTCACGGTCCCGCGCCGGCTGATCGCCGAAGCCATCGACATGATCGTGTTCATCGCCGGGCGCGGCCTCGCGCGCCGCGTCGAGACGATCGCCCGGGTCGCCGGCGTCGACCACGACGGTGGCTACGCCGTCATCGACCTCACCCCATCCACGCTAACTCACGAAGGAGACTTGCCATGATGCTTATCCGCGCCCGCTGCCGTGATCTTTTCCGGCGGCTCGCTGCTTGCCGGCGTGCTGGTCGGTTTAGGCCTGACCATCGCCAGCAGCGCGCAGGCTTCGGGATCGGGCATGCCGTGGAGCAGCCGCTCCAGCAGGTGCTGGAATCGGTGCAAGGCCCGGTCGCCAAGATCGTCGCGGTGATCATCATTATCGTGACCGGGCTGACGCTTGCATTTGGCGAGACCGCCGGCGGATTCCGGCGGCTCATCCAGATCATCTTCGGTCTGTCGATCGCGTTCGCCGCGTCGAGTTTCTTCCTTTCGTTCTTCAGCTTCGGCGGCGGGGCGCTGATCTCGTGATCGGCCCAAACATCACCGGCTTCAACACATCGAAGGGTTCGAAGCGCAGCTGCATCGCTCGCTTGCCGAGCCGATCCTGCTCGGCGGGCCCCGCGCGATCGCGATCGTCAACGGCACGGTCGCGGCCGCTCTTGGCCTCGGCTTGCAACAATGGATCGCGGGCCTGGTCGTATGGGCGTTCGGACACACGCTCGCGGTGTTCGCCGCCAAGCGCGACCCCGACTTTGCGCCCGTGCTGACCCGCCATCTTCGCCAGAAGGGGCATTGGTCGTGCTAGCCCTGCGCGAATATCGCAACCGCGCCGACCGGCTCGCCGACCATCTGCCCTGGGCCGCTTTGGTCGCGCCGGGTGTCATCCTCAACAAGGACGGCAGCTTCCAGCGCACGGCCGCGTTTCGCGGTCCCGATCTCGAATCCGCAACCGAAGCGGAACTGATCTCGGCCTGCGCACGCGCCAATAACGTCCTGAAGCGCTTTGGCACCGGCTGGGCGCTGCACTTCGAGGCCGAACGGCGCGAGGCGCTTGGCTATCCGGCGAGCACCTTCCCGATGCCGCATCGTGGCTGGTCGATGAGGAGCGGCGTGCAGGATTCGAGGGCGCGGGGCGCATTTCGAAAGCCGCTATCACCTGACACTGACCTACATGCCGCCGGCCGATCAGGCCGACACGGCGGGTCGCGCTCGTCGAGCGGAACGACGATCGGCGCGGCCGCGACTGGCGGCAGGCGCTGGCCGCTTTCGTCGCCGAGACCGATCGTGCGCTCGATCTGCTGTCGGGCTTCATGCCCGATGTGCGGCCGCTCGATGATGCCGAAACGCTGACCTTCCTGCACGCCGCGATCTCGACGCACGCCCACGCCGTCTCCCCGCCGGAGACGCCGATGTATCTGGACGGGCTGCTGGCAGACACACCGCTGACCGGCGGCCTCGAACCGATGCTCGGTGACCGGCATCTGCGCACGCTGACCATTCTGGGGTTTCCGATCTCAGTCGCCCCGGCATCCTCGACGCGCTCAACCATCAGGACTTCGGCTATCGCTGGGTCACGCGATTCATTGCGCTCGACAAGACCGACGCGATCAAGGCGCTCACCAAGCTCCGCCGCCAATGGTTCAACAAGCGGAAGTCAGTCACCGCGCTGTTACGCGAGGTCATCTACAACCAGCCGGTTCAGCTGCTCGACAGCGACGCCGACAACAAGATGGTCGATGCCGATCTCGCGCTTCAGGAGCTCGGCGGCGATCATGTCGCATTCGGCTATCTCACGACGACGATCACCGTTGCCGACACCGACACAGCACGCGCTGACGAGAAGGTCCGCGCGGTCGAGCGGATCGTCAACGGGCTCGGGTTCACGACGATCCGCGAGACAATCAACGCAGTCGAAGCCTGGCTCGGCTCGCTGCCCGGGCATGTTTATGCCAACGTCCGCCAGCCGCTCGTCCACACGCTGAACCTCGCCCACTTGATGCCGCTGTCCTCGGTCTGGGCGGGGCCGACACGCAACGCACACCTCGACGGGCCATCGTTGCTCTACGCCGAAACCAGCGGTTCGACACCGTTCCGGCTCAGCACCCACGTCGGCGATGTAGGCCACATGCTGATCGTCGGCCCGACCGGTGCCGGCAAGTCGGTACTGCTCGCGCTCCTGGGCTTGCAGTTCCGTCGCTACCGGCATGCGCAGGTCTATGTCTTCGACAAAGGCTTCTCGGCGCGCGCCGCGGTATTGGCGATGGGCGGCGCGCACCATGCGCTCGGTCTCGGCAGCGAATATGATGCCGACGCGAAGAGACTCGCGTTTCAGCCACTGCGCCATATCGACCGCGGTGACGAGCGTGCCTGGGCGGCCGAATGGATTGCAGCCCTGCTCGCGCACGAACAGGTCGCCGTCACGCCGGACATCAAGGAGGCGCTCTGGTCGGCGCTGAACAGCCTCGCCACCGCGCCCGTCGAGGAGCGGACGCTGACGGGGCTGGCGCTGCTGTTGCAATCGGCGGCACAGCGCTCGGCGCTGTCGCCCTACACCCTCGAAGGGCCGTTCGGCCGGCTACTGGACGCGGCCGAAGACGATTTGGCGATCGCCGACGTGCAGTGTTTCGAGACCGAGGCGCTGATGGGCCAGGCCGGCGTCGTCGCGCCCGTCCTCACCTACCTGTTCCATCGCCTCGACGAGCGGTTCGACGGGCGGCCAACGCTGCTGATCCTCGACGAAGCCTGGATCTTCCTCGACCACCCGCTGTTCGCGGCGCGCATCAGGGAATGGCTGAAGACACTCAGAAAGAAGAACGTCGCGGTTGTGTTCGCGACACAGTCGCTCGCAGACATTGCCGACAGTTCGATCGCCCCGGCGATCATCGAAAGCTGCCCCAGCGCATCCTGCTGCCCAACGACCGTGCGATCGAGCCGCAAAGCCGCGCCGCCTATGAGCGGTTCGGGCTGAACGACCGGCAGATCGAACTGGTCAGCAGAGCGACGCCGAAACGGCATTATTACCTGCAATCGGCCCGCGGCAACCGCCTGTTCGAGCTCGGGCTCGGACCGGTAGCGTTGGCGCTTTGCGGTGCTTCCGACCCGGCAACCCAGGCGCGCATCGACGCGATCCTCACCGAGTGCGGGGCAGACGATTTCGCCGCCCGGTTTTTGAGCGACGCCGGACTCGATTGGGCCGCCGGCCTGCTCGCCGATTTCCCCATTCCCCAAGCCCCCAAGAAGGAGAAATGTGATGCGTATCCATGTTCGAAAATACCTCGTCGCCTCGGCGCTCGGCCTCGGCGGCGCCGGCTCGCTCGTCATGGGTATCGTCATGACCGCGACGCCTGCGCATGCGCAGATCACGGTGTTCGATCCCGGCAACTATAGCCAGAACATCCTGACTGCGGCGCGCACGCTTCAGCAGATCAACAACCAGATCCAGTCGCTCCAGAACGAAGCGACCATGCTGCTCAATCAGGCGAAGAATCTGAGCCGGGTGAGCTTCCCGAACTCGATGCCCTGCGCCAGACGATGCAGCAGATCGACACGCTGATGGGCCAGGCGCAGGGCATCAATTTCCGCGTCGATGGGCTCGACCAGCAGTTCCGGGCGCTGTTCCCCAATGACTCAACTCGGCGTTGCGGGGCAACGCGCTGGTGATCGCGGCACGCAAACGCCTCGACACCGCGATGGCCGCCTACAGACAGACGATGGGCGTCCAATCCCAAGTGGTCGAAAACGTCGCGGCCGATGCGCGCTCGCTCGATGGCCTGGTCGCGCGCAGCCAAGGTGCCGAAGGTGCCTTGCAGGTCGGTCAGGCCACCAATCAGTTGCTCGCGCTGACCGCCAAGCAGCAGTTCCAGATCCAGAGCATGATGGCGGCGCAATACCGTGCCGAGACGATGGAAGCGGCGCGCCGCGCGCAGGAAGAGACCGACGCCCGCGCCGCGACCAAGCGGTTCCTCGGCACCGGCCAAGCCTACACGCCGCATTGAGCTGAGGCGGCGTCGGCCACCGCTCCCCGGCCGGCGCATCCTCGTCGCGGAGTCCCGCTGGGCCTGCCCCCACGGCCGCCGGGGCTCCGCGACATGATCAACCGAACCGAAAGCCGATGCCAAAGTGAACGATCTCAGCGTCATCGACCGCTTCATGCAGGCCTTCATCCGCTACATCGACAGCGGATCGGGCTGCTCGGCGGCGACGTCCATTTCCTGACCACGGTGCTGATCGGGATCGACATCACACTCGCCGGACTGTTCTGGGCGATGGGCGGCGAGGACAACGTCATCGGCCGCTTCATCAAGAAAATCCTCTACATCGGCGCGTTCGCGTTCATCATCGGCAGCTTCTCGACGCTTGCCGACATCATCTTTCGCTCGTTTGCCCAAGCTGGTCTGACCGCCGGGGGCGGTACGCTGACCGCCGACGATCTGCTCCGGCCTGGCCGGGTGGCGAGCACAGGGTTCACCGCCGCATGGCCGCTGCTCAACCAGATCGCCGATCTCACCGGGCCGGTCGCCTTCTTCACCAACTTCATGGCGATCATGGTGCTGCTGCTCGCCTGGGCGATCGTCATCCTCGCCTTTTCGTGCTGGCAATCCAGATGTTCGTCACGATCGTCGAGTTCAAGCTGACGACGCTCGCCGGCTTCGTCCTCGTGCCGTTCGCGCTGTGGGGCCGCACCAGCTTCCTCGCCGAACGCGTGCTCGGCAATGTCGTCTCGTCGGGTATCAAGGTCATGGTGCTCGCGGTCATCGTCGGCATCGGCTCCAACTTCTTCGCCGAATTCACCGCGTCGATGCAGGGGCAGGAACCCGATCTCGGCGCAGCGATGAGCCTCGCGCTTGGCGCGCTGACCCTGTTCGGCCTCGGCATCTTCGGCCCCGGCATCGCCTCGGGCCTGGTGTCGGGTGCGCCGCAACTCGGTGCTGGCGCGGCGGTCGGCACCGTGGCCGGTGCGGCCGGCGTGGCCGCGCTCGCTGGTGGCGCGGCGGTTGGTACTGCGGGGTAGTCGGCGGCGCGGCGCTCGGCGCCGTCCGCGCCGGCACGGCAATGGGATCGGCCGCGTCGACCGCGGCGCAACTCGGTCGCGAAGCCGGTGGATCGAGCATCGGTGGCATGGCCGCCGCCGCCAAGGAGCCGCCGCGCAGAAGATGAGCGGGTCATTGGGGCTGGGCGCGGCCGCCGAGCGCGGTCGCAACGCGGCGTTCACCGCCATGACTGGGGCGGGTCGATCGTCCGCCAGCGCCGCTGCGGGCGAAGGCGGTAGCGACGCCGCTCCGGCCTGGGCGCGCAATCTCCGTGCCGAGCAGTCCGCCCGTCATCGGCGTCAGATTGCCATTCATTCGCTGAAGGAAGGCGACCGCGGCGGCCTCCGCGACCCCGACATCAAGGAAAAGGAGTAGAACCATGCGATTCAGGCGCGCTGTGCAGCGCTACGGGCGGACGCCCGAACCGGAGACGCCCTACCAGCGAGCCGGCCAACTCTGGGACGACCGGATCGGCTCGGCGCGTGTGCAGGCACGCAACTGGCGACTGATGGCGTTCGGCGGCCTGTTCCTCACCACCGGCTTGTCGTCCGCGTTGGTCTGGCAATCGATGCAGAGCCGGGTCGTGCCCTATGTCGTCGCGGTCGATCGGCTCGGTGAGCCACAGGCCATTGCGCCGGCGGTCAAGGACTATCAGCCGACCGACCCGCAGATCGCGTGGTTTCTCGGCCGGTTCGTCACTGACATTCGTGGGCGATCGCTCGACGCCGTGCTGATGCGCGAAAACTGGCTTCAGGCCTATGATTTCGTGACGACCCGCGGAAGCATTTTCCTCGGCGACTATGCGCGTGCGTCGAACCCGTTCGGCGATGTCGGGGACAAGACCGTGTCGGTGCAGGTCACGAGCGTCGTGCGCGCGTCCGACACTTCGTTTCAGGTCAAATGGACCGAGAGCGCGTTCGAGCGGGGCAGTCTGGCTGGCACCTCGCGCTGGACGGCGATCCTGACCGTGGTCGTCAAGCCGCCGAAGAACGCGGACACGCTGCGCAAGAATCCTCTCGGCCTTTACATCGACGCCATCGACTGGAGCCGCGAACTCGAGGCGGCGCCAACGCTCGCGGCGTCTGCATCTCCCACGCCGCCCCCATCGACCCTGCCGCTCGGCTCGCCGCTCGACCCCAGTCTTGGCGAGCCCGCGCAACCTCAACCGGAGATACGTCCATGAAATACGCCCTTCTGACGCTGGCCGGGATTGCAGGCGCGTCTTCGGTACAAGCCCAGACCGCGCCGACGACGCCCCAGCCAATCGTCGCGCCCGCGATCCCGCAAGCAAGTCCGTCGCCGCCCATCACTGTGTCGCCGACGCCCGTGGCTCCGGTCGCTCGATCGGCGAGGCGGCTTTCGCCGCCGTCGCCAGCAGAACGCCGTGTGCGCACCGCCAATGTCCAGGCGACGCGGGAACCCGCCGCGCGCGCCTTCGTCAATGCGATCCAGATTTATCCGTACAGCGACGGCGTGCTCTACCGGCTGTTTGCGGCACCCGAGCGCGTCACGGACATCGCGCTCCAGCCTGGCGAAGCAATCGTATCGGTCGCCGCCGGCGATACCGTCCGGTGGACCGTCGGCGATACGACCAGCGGCGGCGGCGAGGCGAAGCGCGTGCATATTCTCGTCAAGCCGTTCGCAGCCGGCCTATCCACCAACCTCATCATCACCACCGATCGCCGGACCTACCATCTTCAACTCGAAAGCACGGCCTCGACCGCAATGGCGGCCCTCTCGTGGACATATCCCCAGGACGAGCTGATCGCGATCCGCCGCGCCGCAGAGCAGGAGCGTGCAGCGATGCCCGTTGCTGGCGGGATAGCGGTCGACCAGCTCAACTTCGGCTATGCGATCACCGGCGATAATCCAGCATGGCGTCCCGTTCGCGCGTTCGACGACGGTCGCCAGACCTACATCGAATTTAGCCCGAGCATCGCGGTCGGTGAAGCGCCGCCGCTGTTCGTGTTGGGTGCCAACGGCGAAGCCCAGCTCGTCAACTACCGTGTCGCCGGGCGTTTCTACGTCGTCGATCGCCTGTTCGACGCCGCCGAACTGCGCTTGGGGCAGAAGAAGCAAGCCATCGTCAGGATCGTTCGCGGCAATGATCGCCGTCAAGCCAAACGGAGGGCGTCGTGACCGAACCCGTCTCGGAAGCGCCAACACCGGCCAAGGCCGATCCCGAAACCCTCGTGCTGCGCGGCACACCGAGCCGCGTGGTCAAATTTCGGCGCGGCGCGATCATCGCCATCGCCGCGCTCGGCTCGACCGCGATGGTCGGTGCGGCATGGGTCGCACTGAAACCAGCGACGTTCCGCATGGTGTCCGGCGGCGACGATCGAACGGACGTCAGCGTAAAGGCGCCAGCAGACGCATTGGCCAGTGCGCCGAAAAGCTATGGCGACGTCCCGCAGCTCGGCGCCCGCTACCCGGCGATCTCGGCAAGCCCATCCTCGATCGCCAGCGCACGTTGGGTATGGCGACGCCTCCTGCCAGCCCCGATCAGGCGGCACAGGCGGCCGAGGCCGAGCGCCAGCGCATCGCCGCGGAGCGCAAGTCGGCGCGCGAGTCCGGCGTGATGATGCAGCTATCCGGTGCGAACCGGCCGACGGCGATGCCCGCACCCGGCGTCGCGTCGGCGGCACCACCCGAGAATGAGACGGCCACAGCCGCCAAGTTGGCGCTTGATCCGGATCGCGATCCGAACCGGCAACAGCGCAAAGCCGACTTCCTGGCGGGTAAGGGCGACACAAGCGATATAAATCCGCACGCTCTCGTCGCGCCCGCATCGCCATGGACGTTGAGCGCGGGCAGCGTCATCGCCGCCAGCCTGCTCACCGGGCTTAATTCCGATCTGCCCGGACTGGTGACGGCGCAAGTCACCGAGAATGCCTATGACAGCGTGACCGGGCGGATATTGCTGATCCCGCAGGGCGCACGGCTGATCGGCAGCTACGACAGCGTCGTTGCGTTCGGCCAGAAACGTGCTCTGGTCGTCTGGCAGCGGATCATCCTGCCGGATGGCTCGTCGGTCCGGATCGACAACGTGCCGGCGACCGACACCGCTGGCTATGCGGGCCTCTCGGACAAGGTCGATGTCCATACCTGGCAGCTTCTGAAAGGCGTAGTGCTATCGACCCTCCTCGGGGTCGGCACCCAGCTGAGCTTCGGCACCAACGAGAGCGACCTGGTCCGAGCGATCCGCGAATCCGCCCAGCAAAGCGGTTCGCGTGCTGGCGATCAGCTCGTCACGAAAAACCTCAACGTCCAGCCGACCATCCGGGTGCGGCCCGGCTGGCCGCTGCGCGTCGTCGTGCACAAGGACATTGTGCTTCGACCCTGGCAAGTAGCGGGAGGTAACGATGGCCGATCTCAAGCTCGGCAAGCTGCCGGATCGCACGCCGGTGAAGCTGGCGATTGCGGTATCGCCCGATCTGCACCGTGCGCTTGCGGATTATGCTACGATCTACAACGAAGCCTATGGTCAATCCGAAGCACTCGCAGAATTGGTGCCGCACATGCTTGCCGCGTTTCTTGCGAGCGATCGGGGCTTTGCCAAAGCGCGCGAGGCCATCACGAGAAAAGCGCCATGAGCGATGGAATCGCCGACCGGCTGCTTCGGATGGCGGAGGTGAAGGGCCGCGTGGGCTTGGGCAAAACCAAGATCTATGCGCTCATCGCCGAGGGCGCTTCCCGAAGCCGCACCGGGTCGGCGCAAAAGCCGTGCGATGGAGCGAGCGGGACATCGCGCAGTGGGTGGCAGGCATCACCCGCGTCGATTAAGCTGCTTTGGCGGCCCGACGGACCAACTTCGCGACCTTCGGTTTTGGTGCCTTACGCGAGCCGGTAACATAGGCTTCCCAGTCGTTCATCAACACCCGCCGCTTGAGCAGTGCGTCGCCGCGGCGATAGGCGCGCGAAGTTTCGTCACCGACCTGGTGCGCCAACGCATGCTCGACGATCGTCTCGGGGTGATTGGTCAACTCTCCCATATAGTCGCGGAATGAGCTGCGCATGCCATGCACGGTCAGGTGACCGAGCTTCATGCGCCGCAGCACCATCGTCATCGCCATGTTCGACAGCGGGCGGCCGCATTTCTGTCCCTCAAAACGTATGCGTCCGGCGGGCAGTTGGAGTTCGCCGCAATCGCGCGCAGCAGTTCGACCGCCGCGTTCGGCAACGGAACGCGATGCTCGATATTCATTTTCATCCTGTCTTTGGGGATGGTCCAAAGCGCACTGTCTGTCTTTGGGGATGGTCCAAAGCGCACTGTCCAGATCGAACTCGGACCAAGTCGCACCCAAGGTTTCATTGGTCCGGGTGGCGCAAAGGATCGTCAGCTCCAACGCCCGCGCAGCCAATGCCGGGCGCTCGCGCAGCCGCAGCCAGAAATCGGGAATGTCCTCGAACGGCATCGCTGCGTGGTGCTTCACATCCTTCTTCGACGGCCGACGCGGCAGGAGATGGATGAGGTTGCCCCGCCAACGCGCCGGGTTCTCCCAGGGACTCAGGATGTGGTTCGAGGCCTTGGCGGCGTCGAGGATGTTTTCGATGCGCCCGCGCAGCCTGCTCGCCGTCTCCGGCGTCGACCGCCAGATCGGCTTCAACACCGCAACCACGTTGTCGATGGTGATCTCGCCGACGGGCTTTTCAGTAGCGATGCCGCGTGCGTTTTGATCGTGTTACGCCATTGCTGACGGTGTTTCGGATTCTTCCAGCCTTCCTCGTGGGTATCGATATAGTCATCGGCAAAGGCACCGAAGAGGAGCGGCCCGGCCTTTTCGATTTCCGCCTGCCGCGCGGCTTCGGCGGCGGCCAGCTCATCCGCGTTGCGCTTCTCGAGAGGGTCGATCCCGTCGAGGAGAAGCTGTCTGGCATCCGCCGCCATATTCCGGGCTCTCACGAGACTGACGTCGGCCGTGCTGCCGAGACCCATTTCTCGACGCTTGCCGTTTCGGTCCCAGATGAAGATCCAGCGCTTCGATCCGTCCTTGGCGATCAACAGCGACAGGCCACCGCCGTCGCCATGTTTCCCAACCCGGCTTTCGGTTTCGACACGTCGAGCACTCAATTTGTGGATCGACCGCGACACGGTTTACTCCTTCGCCTGCTAACCCATCCAGCAACACCATTTGCAACACCATTTGAGTCGCGGATTTCAGCGATCCGGAGCGAACTGCAACGGCCTTATCATCCGCCACTCACGCCGAAAAAGCGTTGACTGACTGACACTTAGCTAGCAGAAAACGTAGATTCTTGAAAGGGTTGGAAAGCCGGAGTTCGAATCCCTCCCGCTCCGCCACTTTCCTGGTAAATCCAGTAACTTAGTCACGATGCGGCGGCGATGTCCGCCATAATGTCCGCCTTCAAAGTTGCCTTAGAAGTGGCGAACTAGGCTCTTGATCCACGCCATTGCGGTTTCGATCGTCCAGTTCGTTTGCTCCGGTGACAACGTGGGCATTGGTGATTGCCCCGGCCCATGTGCGAACGGGTTGCGAACGTCGCTGAACATCTTCGTCAGCATGTCGCCTTCCCAAACTTCGATGAAGCGGCAGGCGGTCTTGGAGATGGCAGCGACGTTTTCGGGGAGAGCGAGGCGGCGAAGGCAGCGAGGGCCATGTGCGGCTCAGCGTGCGCCTCAGCCTGGAAAACCACGCACGCTTCGCCCGGCTGTAAAGCCTATCGGTTGACGCGCATGTTCTGCGCGTAGCCTTTGGCGACCGCGTCGGCGATCAGGTCGAAGGCTTTCTCCGGCCAGAAGCGGCGCATGGTCACGGCGAGGCGCTCGCGCCCCTGCGCGACCAGAATGTCGCGCTTGCCGCGGGCGATGCCGTCCAGCATCTGGCGGACGGCCTGCGCGACCGGCATGCCGTGCTCGATCGCCTCGTCGCTGGTTCCGCGTGTGCTCCCGTTCGCCGTCAGGGCGTTGCGCGAGACATTGGTCTTGACCGAGCCGGGCGCCACCATGTGGACCTTGATGCCTTGTGCGGCGGTCTCGGCGCGGATGGCGTCGAAATAGCCGTAAAGACCATGCTTGGCCGCGCTGTAGCCGGAACGCATGGGCGCGCCGATCTTGCCGGCGACGCTGGCGATGGTGATGAAGCGGCCACCACCGCGCGCCACCATGCGCGGCAGCACAAGCTGCGAGAGCGCGATGGGCGCATAGAGATCGACCTCCAGCAGGGTGCGATACACGTCGAGGCTGGTCTCCAGCGCCAGCGAGCGCTGCGAGACGCCGGCATTGTTCACCAGCACGTCGATGCCGCCGGCGCGGTCCCAGGCGTCCGCGACGATGCCGGGCAGGGCCGGGTAGTCCGTCGTGTCGAACGGCAGGATCGTATGGCGATTGCCGCCGCCGCAAGCCGTCGCCACCCGCTCCAGCTCCGCGACCTTGCGGCCGGACAGGATCAGCCGCGCGCCCTGCCTGGCGAGCGCCAGACTCAGTGCCTCGCCGATGCCGGATGACGCGCCGGTCACCCATACGGTCTGATCCTTGAACATGCTCATCCTCTCCCCGAACCGTGCGGCCACTATCCCTGCGGTTTGCCCGGCGCTCAAGGCCGAAGCGCCTGAATTCTCATGATCCGGCCAAGGCCAATGGTCGCAACCCTTGCGCTCGTGCCCTACGCTGGTAAAGCGGGGGCACACATCCGGCATGCGCCGGCGCCAACCGTGAGACGAGTCCAGTGAGCGATATCGCGACCGAATATCTGCCGATCCTCATCTTCCTCGGCATCGCCATCGTGTTCTCGCTGGCGTTCGTCGCCCTGCCGATGATCGTCTCGACGCTGGGCGGCTTCCAGAAGCCGGACCCCGAGAAGCTGTCGGCCTATGAATGCGGGTTCGAGCCGTTCGAGGACAGCCGCGGCAAGTTCGACGTGCGTTTCTACCTGGTGTCGATCCTGTTCATCATCTTCGACCTGGAAGTCGCGTTCCTGTTTCCTGGGCGGTGAGCCTCGGCACGCTGGGCGCATTCGGCTGGGTCTCGATGATGGTGTTCCTCGGCGTGCTGACGGTCGGGTTTATCTACGAATGGAAGAAGGGCGCGCTGGATTGGGAATGATCGCGCGCGCAGGAGACGGACAATGGCCACAGAACAGGCTCTGAGCGTCAGGCAGGCGGCAGCGACCGCAGCGGCCGACGACGCCTTCTTCAAGGACCTGAACAGCGAACTGGCGGACAAGGGCTTTCTGGTCACCACCGCCGAGGACCTGATCACGGGCGCGCACCGGCTCGCTCTGGTGGATGACCTTCGGCCTGGCCTGCTGCGCCGTCGAGATGATGCACACCTCGATGCCGCGCTACGATGTCGAACGCTTCGGCTTTGCGCCGCGCGCCAGCCCGCGCCAGTCCGACGTGATGATCGTGGCCGGCACGCTGACCAACAAGATGGCGCCGGCCATGCGCAAGGTCTACGACCAGATGCCGGAGCCGCGCTACGTGATCTCGATGGGCAGCTGCGCCAACGGCGGCGGCTACTATCACTACAGCTACTCGGTGGTGCGCGGCTGCGACCGCGTCGTGCCGGTCGATATCTACGTGCCCGGCTGCCCGCCGACCGCAGAAGCGCTGCTGTACGGCATTCTGCTGCTGCAGAAGAAAATCCGCCGCGTCGGCACCATCATCCGATAGGATCGTACGCATGACTTCCTGGGCCCTGACTGCCGAAACCCTGGACGCGCTGGCCGAGACCGCCCGCGCGGCGCTGGGCGATGCCCTGCTGGAGACGACCGTGCACGCCGGCGAGCTGACGCTTGCGGTCCGTCGCGAGGCGATCCTGGCGTGCTCGCCACGTTGCGCGATCATGACGCGTTCCAGTGCCGCTCGCTGATGACGCTGTGCGGTGCCGATTACCCGGAGCGGGCCGAGCGCTTCGATGTGGTCTATCACCTGCTGAGCTACGCGAAGAATCTGCGGCTGCGCGTCAAGCTGACGACGGACGCCGACACGCCGGTGCCGAGCGCGGTGAGCGTCTTCCCGGCTGCCGGCTGGTACGAGCGCGAGACCTGGGACCTGTATGGCGTGATCTTCGACGGCCACCCGGACCTGCGGCGGATCCTCACGGATTACGGCTTCACCGGGCACCCGCTGCGCAAGGACTTCCCGCTGACCGGCTTCGTCGAGGTGCGCTATTCCGAAGAGCACAAGCGGGTGGTCTACGAGCCGGTCAAGCTGACGCAGGACTTCCGCTCGTTCGATTTCATGTCGCCGTGGGAGGGCGCGCAGTACGTCCTGCCGGGCGACGAAAAGGCACAAGGCGGCAAACCGGCATGACCGAGGATGTCTCCAGCCTGATCCTTGAGCACCTGCGCGCGATCCGCGGGGATATTGCAGACTTGAAACATCGCATGGACAGTATTGAGATCCGCATGCTGTCGCTTGAAGATCATATGCGCGGTCTGGTTTCTTCGGTGTTTGACCTGCAAAATCGTGTCGGCCGGATGGAGGTTGACCTGCGCCAGAGCAAACGCCGCCTTGACCTTGCGGATGTGGAGTAGACGATGGCGGACCGCGACCCCAATCTCGGCGAGACCCCCAAGGGCGAGATCGACATCCAGAACTATTCGATCAACTTCGGGCCGCAGCATCCGGCGGCGCACGGCGTGCTGCGCATGGTGCTGGAACTGGACGGCGAGGTGATCGAGCGGGTGGACCCGCATATCGGCCTGCTGCATCGCGGCACGGAAAAGCTGATCGAATACAAGACCTACCTGCAGGCGGTGCCCTATTTCGACCGGCTCGATTACGTCTCGCCCATGTGCCAGGAGCATGCGTTCGCGCTTGCGGTCGAGCGGCTGCTCGGCGTCGAGGTGCCGGAGCGCGGCCAGTATCTGCGGGTGCTGTGGTCGGAGATCACCCGCATCCTCAACCACCTGATGAACGTCTGCACCCACGCCATGGACGTGGGCGCGATGACGCCGATCCTCTGGGGCTTCGAGGAACGCGAGAAGCTCATGGTGTTCTACGAGCGGGTGTGCGGCGCGCGCCTGCATGCGGCCTATGTGCGCCCGGGCGGCGTCCACCAGGACATGCCGGAGAAGCTCGCCGCCGACATCATGGCCTGGACCGAGAGCTTCCCCAAGGTGCTCGACGACATGGCGACCCTGGTGCTCGGCAACCGCATCTTCAAGCAGCGCAATGTCGACATCGGGGTGATCTCGCGCGACGACGCGCTCGCCTGGGGCTTCGGGCGCGATGATCCGCGGCACCGGCATGCCGTGGGACCTGCGGCGCAGCCAGCCGTATGACGTTTACGACCGCATGGATTTCGACGTGGTGGTCGGCAAGAACTCCGACTGCTACGACCGCTTCGTCCTGCGCTTCGAAGAGATGCGCCAGTCGCTGAAGATCATCCGCCAGTGCATCACCGAAATGCCGACCGGGCCGGTGTCCTCGCTCGACCGCAAGGTGGTGCCGCCCAAGCGCGGCGAGATGAAGCGCTCGATGGAAGCGCTGATCCACCACTTCAAGCTCTACACCGAAGGCTACAAGGTGCCCGAAGGCGAGGTTTACGCGGCAGTCGAGGCACCGAAGGGCGAATTCGGCGTGTATCTGGTGTCGGACGGTTCGAACAAGCCGTACCGCTGCCACATCCGCGCGCCCGGCTTTGCGCACCTGCAGGCGATGGATTTCCTGTGCCGCGGCCACATGCTGGCCGATGCGCCGGCAGTGCTTGGCTCGCTCGACATCGTGTTCGGCGAGGTCGACCGGTGAGTGCGCCGTATCCGCGCTGCTGGACCCCGGCTTGCGCCGGGGTGACGAATTGCTCCGACTTGACAGACGCATAGGACGACCATGGCAGACCACGCTCCGCTGCGCCCGCAGACCACAGCGCCTTCAACGGCTTCGCTTTCACGCCGGAGAACAAGGCGAAGGCGGACTGGCACATCGCCAAATACCCGGCGGGCCGCCAGCAGTCGGCGGTGATGCCGCTGCTCGACCTGGCGCAACGGCAGGTCGGCGCGCAGACCAACACGCAGGGCTGGCTGCCGGTGCCGGTGATCGAATATGTCGCCGACTATCTGGGCATGCCGTACATCCGCACCTACGAGGTCGCGAGCTTCTACACGATGTACAACCTTGCCCCGGTCGGGCGCTTCCACGTCCAGCTGTGCGGAACGACGCCGTGCTGGATCAAGGGTTCCGACGAAGTGCTGCGCGCCTGCAAGGACCTGGGGCTGGCAAAGGCGCGACGACGGCCGATGGCCTGTTCACGCTGACCGAAGTCGAGTGTCTGGGTGCCTGCGTGAACGCGCCGATGGTGCAGATCAACGACGATTTCTACGAGGACCTGACCTACGAGTCGACCAGGGCCATCCTGGAGGACTTGCAAGCCGGGCGGACGCCGAAGGTTGGCCCGCAGGTTGACCGGCAGTTCTCGGCGCCGCTTGGCGGGCCAACCACCCTGAAGGGAGCAGCATGATGCGAGCATTGCCATTGATGCGTTGCGGGTTTCGGCTGGTTGCCCTGTGTGCGGCCAAGCGGGTGGTGCTTGGCGGAGCGGCGCTCGCGGCAGGGGCGGCGCTCGCCTATGCAGCGCAGCGCCGACGCAAGGCGCCTAGCGAGGGTGCGCCTGCCCATGATGCGGTGGCTTGACCGGCTGCACTGGGCATGGTTCGGCGTCGTCGCGCTGGCTGCGTGGGTGGCGGTGAACCTGACGTGGGATTCGATGCAGGGACTGGCGCTGACGCGCGAAAGAACCCTGCAGCATATGGAATTGGGTCTGGTGCTGGGGCTGGCGTTCGCCTGGCTGCGTCGGCGCAAGGCCTTGAAGGATGCGGCGAGTGTGCCGCCTGAGAACGACAAGGCGGAATGAGAACGGACATGCTGGACGACAAGGACCGCATTTTCACGAACCTCTACGGCCTCCAGGACTGGGGATCGACGGGGCGATCGCGCGCGGAGACTGGAATGGCACCGCGGACCTGATCGCCAAGGGGCAGGACTGGATCGTCGAGGAGATGAAAGCGTCCGGCCTGCGCGGGCGCGGCGGCGCGGGCTTCCCGACCGGCGTCAAATGGTCGTTCATGCCCAAGCAGCCGAACCCTGAGCGGCCGAACACGCTGGTGATCAATGCCGACGAGTCCGAACCCGGTACCTGCAAGGACCGGGAGATCATGCGCCACGATCCGCACAAGCTGCTGGAAGGGGCGCTGATCGCCGGCTTCGCCATGCGCGCGACCCGGGCCTACATCTACATCCGCGGCGAATTCGTCCATGAAGCCCACCGCCTGCAGGCGGCGATCGACCAGGCCTACGCCAAGGGCAAGCTCGGCAAGAACGCCGCCGGTTCCGGCTACGACTTCGATGTGTATCTGCACCGAGGTGCGGGTGCTTACATCTGCGGCGAAGAGACCGCGCTGATCGAGAGCCTGGAGGGCAAGAAGGGCCAGCCGCGCCTCAAGCCGCCATTCCCGGCCGGGGTCGGCGTCTGGGGCTATCCGACCACGGTCAACAATGTCGAGTCGATTGCGGTGGCACCAACCATTCTGCGGCGCGGGGCGGGCTGGTTCAAGGGCTTCGGCGCTGAAAACAACGCCGGCACCAAGCTGTTCTGCATCTCCGGCCACGTGAACGCGCCGTGCACGGTGGAAGAGGCGATGTCGATCCCGTTCCGCGAACTGATCGAGAAGCACTGCGGCGGCATGCGCGGCGGCTGGGACAATCTGCAGGCGGTGATCCCCGGCGGCTCGTCGGTCGCGGCACTGCGGCCGGACCAGATTCTGGATGCGCCGATGGACTTCGATACCCTGCGCAACCTGCGCTCGGGGCTGGGTACCGCCGCGGTCATCGTCATGGACAAGTCGGTCGACATCATCCGGGCGATCGCGCGCATCAGCTATTTCTACAAGCATGAGAGCTGCGGCCAGTGCACGCCGTGCCGCGAGGGCACCGGCTGGATGTGGCGGCAGTTGACGCGCATCGCTGATGGCCGCGCGACCATG
The DNA here is from genome assembly GCF_005144965.1 of Hankyongella ginsenosidimutans. Classification (GTDB taxonomy): domain Bacteria; phylum Pseudomonadota; class Alphaproteobacteria; order Sphingomonadales; family Sphingomonadaceae; genus Hankyongella; species Hankyongella ginsenosidimutans. Next base: position 284,309 of record NZ_CP039704.1, on the reverse strand, counting down.
GAGGATGTGGATACCCTGCTCGATGTCGCCAACCAGGTGGAAGGGCATACCATCTGTGCGCTCGGCGACGCGGCGGCCTGGCCGGTGCAGGGCCTCATCCGCAACTTCCGTCCCGAGATCGAAGCGCGGCTGAAGAAAGTCACCATCGTGCGCGAGGCGGCGGAGTAGGGGATGCATTATCCGTCACCCCGGCGCAGGCCGGGGTCCACGGGTGAGGCCGGACTTGGTGGGTGGGGATGTTCTTGGCCATGGATGCCGGCCTTCGCCGGCATGACCGGGCTGGTGATCGATATTTTCCCCGTCACCCCGGCGCATGCCGGGGTCCATGCGGTGGGCAAGGCCTGCGGATGGCGATGCGGGTGAAGCCATGGATGCAGGCCTCCGCCGGCATGACGTGCGCGGGAGAAGGAAACAGTGTCTGGCTTCGTCTACATCATGACGAACAAGCCAAATGGCACTTTGTATATCGGCGTGACCAGCAATCTGGTGCGTCGTGTCTGGGAGCACAGGGAAGGCCTAGTCGACGGATTCACCAAGCGTTATGGGCTTAAGCAATTGGTATGGTATCAAGAGGTCGACCGGATCGACGATGCGATTGCACTTGAAAACGGATGAAAGAGTGGCCGAGACGGTTCAAGATCAATGCCATATTGTCAGCCAATCCGGAGTGGCGTGACCTGTGGAGCGATGTCGCGCAGTGACGGGAATGCCGATGCGGGTGAAGGCATGGATGCCGGCCTCCGCCGGCATGACGGGATATGTGTTCGATCCTTTCCCCGTCACCCCGGCGCAGGCCGGGGTCCACGGGTGAGGCCGGACTTGGTGGGTGGGGATGTTCTTGACCATGGATGCCGGCCTTCGCCGGCATGACGAGGGTGGTAAGGTGGGCATGACGACGTTGGTACGGAATGAGGAAGGGCGGCAATGCCAAAACTGACGGTCAACGGAATTGAGGTCGAGGTGCCGCAGGGCGCGACGGTGCTGCAGGCCTGCGAGGCGGCGGGCTTCGAGGTACCGCGCTTCTGCTACCACGAGCGGCTGTCGATCGCCGGCAACTGCCGCATGTGCCTGGTCGAGATCGCGCCGGGGCCACCCAAGCCGCAGGCGAGCTGCGCCATGCCGGCCGCCGACAATCAGGTGGTCACCACCAACTCGCCCAAGGTGAAAAGGCGCGGGAAGGGGTGATGGAGTTCCTGCTGATCAACCATCCGCTTGACTGCCCGATCTGCGACCAGGGCGGCGAGTGCGACCTGCAGGACCAGGCGATGGCCTATGGTCGCGGCGGCTCGCGCTATGAGGAAAACAAGCGCGCGGTCACCGAGAAGTACATGGGGCCGCTGATCAAGACCGTGATGACGCGCTGCATCCACTGCACCCGCTGTGTGCGCTTCGCCGAGGAAGTGGCCGGCGTCGAGGAGATCGGCGCGATCTTCCGCGGCGAGAACATGCAGATCACCAGCTACCTCGAGCGCGCCGTCACGTCCGAGATGTCGGCCAACGTTGTCGACCTGTGCCCGGTCGGCGCGCTGACCTCCAAGCCCTACGCCTTCGAGGCGCGGCCCTGGGAGCTGAAGAAGACCGAGTCGATCGACGTCATGGACGCCGTCGGCTCGAACATCCGGGTTGATGCGCGCGGCAACGAAGTCATGCGCGTGCTGCCGCGCCTCAACGAAGAGATCAACGAGGAGTGGATTTCCGACAAGACCCGCCATGCGGTCGACGGCCTGACCGCCCGGCGGCTGGACCGCCCGTGGGTGCGCCGGGATGGCAAGCTGCAACCGGCGAGCTGGCCGGAAGCGTTCGCCGCGATCAAGGCCGGGCTTGACGGTCTGAAGGGTGAGCAGATCGCCGCCCTGGCCGGCGACCTGAGCGACGTTGAGGCGCTGGTGGCGCTGAAGGATCTGCTGGGCAAGCTCGGGTCGAGCCGGGTGGAGTGCCGCACGGACGGGGCGCAGCTTCCGCAGGCGGCGCGTGCGGGCTACCTGTTCAACAGCACGATTGCCGGGATCGAGTCGGCGGACGTGATCCTGCTGGTCGGGACGAACCCGCGCCTGGAAGCGCCGATCATCGCGACACGCATCCGCAAGGCGGTTAAAAGCGCAAGGCGCGGGTGGCGGTCATCGGACCCAGGATCGAGCTGACCTACCCCTACGAGCACCTGGGCGACGACCTGTCGATCCTCAAGACCATCGTCAGCGGTGCGCATCCGTTCGGCGACCTCCTGAAGGGGCCGAGCGTCCGGCGATCATCCTCGGCCAGGGGCGCTAATGCGCAACGATGCGGCCGCCGTGCTTGGCGCGGCGCATTCGCTGGCCGACAAGTGCGCCATGGTGCGCGATGGCTGGAACGGTTTCAATGTGCTGCATACTGCGGCTGGCCGGGTCGGTGCGCTCGACATCGGGTTCGCTGCCGAGGGCGGCATGGCGAAGATTGCCGCCGATGCCGCCAGCGGCGCGCTGAAAGCCGTGTTCCTGCACGGCGTGGACGAAGCCGACCTTTCTGCCTTCGCCGATGTGTTCACGGTCTACATCGGCAGCCATGGCGACGCAGGCGTCCGCACGGCGGACGTCATCCTGCCGGCGGCGGCCTACACCGAGAAGTCGGCGACCTACGTCAACACCGAAGGCCGGGTGCAGCGCACGCTGAAGGCGACATTCGCACCGGGAGACGCCCGCGAGGACTGGACGATCCTGCGGGCGCTGTCCGACGTGCTTGCCTGCACCTTGCCGTACGACAGCCTCGGCGCGCTGCGCCAGCGCATCGCCGGGGAGTGGCCGCATCTCGCGGACGTTGGCGTGATTGCGCCAAGCGCCTGGGCCGGCTTCGGCGCGACCGGCGACATTGCGCCGGGAGCCATTGCGCTGCCGATCAAGGACTTCTATCAGACAAACCCGATCGCACGGGCCAGCGCCACCATGGCGGAATGCGCGCGCACGATCGTGGGCGAGGCGGACGAAAAGGCGACAGGTACCCATGGTTGAGTTTTTCCAGACGACGCTCGGCTGGGGCTGGATCGGCTACCTGGTTGCGCAGATCCTGCTCATCCTGGCGATTGTCGTGCCGGTGTTGCTGGGCGTTGCGTTCGCGGTCTATTTCGACCGGCGCATCTGGGCGGCCATGCAGATGCGCAAGGGCCCCAACGTCGTCGGGCCATTCGGTATCCTGCAGTCGTTCGCGGACGGCCTGAAGCTGTTCCTGAAGGAAACCATCGTCCCGGCCAGCGCCAACAAGGGCGTGTTCATCCTGGCGCCGATGATCACCTTCACTCTGGCGCTGATTGGCTGGGCGGTGATCCCGTTCGACGAGGCGCTGGTGCTGGCGGACATCAACGTCGGCATTCTGTACCTGTTCGCGGTGTCGTCGCTGGGCGTTTACGGCATCATCATGTCCGGTTGGGCGTCGAACTCGAAGTATCCGTTCCTCGGCGGCCTGCGCTCGGCGGCGCAGATGGTCAGCTACGAAGTGTCCATCGGCTTCGTCATCGTCTGCGTGCTGCTCTATGTCGGGTCGCTGAACCTCAATGAAATCGTCAAGGCGCAGGAAGGCGCAGGGCTGTTCGGCCTGTTCAACGGGTTCGTCGGCACGCCGCTGCTGTTTCCGATGGCGGTCGTGTTCTTCATCTCCGCGCTGGCCGAGACCAACCGGCCGCCGTTCGACCTGCCGGAGGCCGAGGCCGAACTGGTCGCGGGCTACCAGGTCGAATATTCGTCGATGTCGTTCGCGCTGTTCTTCCTCGGCGAATACGCCAACATCCTGCTGATGTGCGCGATGACGGCGATCCTGTTCTTCGGGGCTGGCTGCCGCCGCTCAACATCCCGATCCTCTATGCGGTGCCGGGCTTCCTCTGGTTCCTGCTGAAAATCTGCTTTTTCTTCTTCGTGTTCGCCTGGGTGAAGGCGACCGTGCCGCGCTATCGCTATGACCAGCTGATGCGGCTGGGCTGGAAAGTGTTCCTGCCGCTGTCGCTGGTGATGGTCGTGCTGGTGAGCGGCTGGGTCGTGTTCTTCAAGCCCCTGCTGCACGCTGCCTGACGGAGAGCGCCGATGTCGATGATCCAGTCCGCCAGAAGCCTGCTGCTGCTCGAGTTCGTCAAGGCGATGGGCCTGACGCTCAAATACTTCTTCGCGCCCAAGGCGACGGTGAACTATCCCTATGAAAAGGGCCGCTCTCCCCGCGCTTCCGCGGCGAGCACGCCCTGCGCCGCTACCCCAACGGCGAAGAGCGTTGCATCGCCTGCAAGCTGTGCGAGGCCGTATGTCCGGCGCAGGCGATCACCATCGAGGCGGAACCGCGCGAGGATGGCTCGCGCCGCACCACGCGCTACGACATCGACATGACCAAGTGCATCTACTGCGGCTTCTGCCAGGAAGCCTGCCCGGTGGACGCCATCGTCGAGGGGCCGAACTTCGAGTTCGCGACCGAGACGCGCGAGGAACTGATGTACAACAAGAGCAAGCTGCTGGCGAACGGCGAGCGCTGGGAGCGCGAGATCGCCCAAAATCTTGCACTGGATGCCCCGTACCGCTAACAGCGTATGACCATGGAATGAACCGGCGGCGGCCCCGACACGACGCCGGTTTCAAGAAGACCTTCAAGGGGTTCGCAGTCCGGCCGGGGCCTGCTGACCGTCCACTCTAGCCGCCAAGGCCACGGATACGTGTTCCACGCACTCGCCTTCTATCTGTTCGCCTTCATGGCCGTGTTGAGCGGCTTCATGGTGATCACCGCGCGCAACCCGGTGCATTCGGTGCTGTGGCTGATTCTGGCGTTCTTCAACGCCGCCGGCCTGTTCGTGCTGCTGGGGCCGAGTTCCTGGCGATGATCCTGGTGATCGTCTACGTCGGCGCGGTCGCCGTGCTGTTCCTGTTCGTGGTGATGATGCTGGACATCAACTTCGAGGAACTGCGCAAAGGCTTCGCCACCTACCTGCCGATCGGGCTGGTGATCGCCGGGCTGCTGCTGGTCGAATTGCTGCTGGTCGGAGGCGGCTGGATCGCCTCGGGCGCAGCGGAGGCCTCGCGGACCGCCGTGACGCCGGACAATGTGACCAACGCACAGGCGCTGGGGAACCTGATCTACACGCAGTACATCTATGTGTTCCAGGCGGCGGGGCTGGTGCTGCTGGTGGCCATGATCGGCGCGATCGTGCTCACGCACCGCCAGCGCTCGGGGTCAAGCGCCAGAACATCGCGCGCCAGAACGCCCGCACGCCGGAGGCGGCGATTGCGCTGGTCAAGGCGACCAGCGGGGAAGGGGTGCAGCCGTGATCATCGGGCTTGGCCATTATCTGACGGTCGCCGCCGCGCTTTTCGTGCTCGGCGTGCTCGGCATCTTCGTCAACCGCAAGAACGTCATCATCATCCTGATGTCGATCGAGCTGATCCTGCTCAGCGTGAACATCAACCTGGTCGCGTTCTCGAGCCATCTGCACGACATGCTGGGGCAGGTGTTCGCGATGTTCGTGCTGACGGTTGCCGCCGGCGAGGCGGCCATCGGCCTTGCCATTCTTGTCGTCTACTTCCGCAACCGCGGGTCGATCGCGGTTGAGGACATCAACCTGATGAAGGGCTGAGGCGCTTGTACCAGGCCATAGTCTTCCTGCCGCTGCTGGCGGCCCTTGTCGCCGGGCTGTTCGGCCGCACGATCGGCGACCGGGGTCGCAGCTTGTGACGACGCTCGCCGTGGCGGTCGCCTGCGCGCTGTCCTGGATGGCGTTCCTCGACGTCGGGATGGGGCACGGCGACTTCACCAAGGTGACGCTGCTGAAGTGGATCACCTCCGGCGACCTGACGCTCGACTGGGCGATCCGGGTCGATACCCTGACCGTGGTGATGCTGATCGTGGTGACCACGGTCTCCTCGCTGGTGCACCTCTATTCCTGGTCGTACATGGCGGAGGACCCGGACAAGCCGCGCTTCATGGCCTATCTGTCGCTGTTCACCTTCGCCATGCTGATGCTGGTGACCGCCGACAACCTGGTGCAGATGTTCTTCGGCTGGGAGGGCGTCGGCCTCGCGTCGTACCTGCTCATCGGCTTCTGGTACAAGAAACCGAGCGCCAATGCCGCCGCGATGAAGGCGTTCGTGGTCAACCGGGTCGGCGACTTCGGCTATTCGCTGGGCATCTTCGCGATCTTCCTGGTGTTCAATTCGGTCGAGTTCGACACCATCTTCGCCGCTGCGCCCGGCCAGTTCGGCAAGAGCTTTGAATTCCTCGGCTATCAAGTCGACGTGATGACGACGATCTGCCTGCTGCTGTTCGTCGGCGCTGCGGCAAGTCGGCCCAGCTCGGCCTGCACACCTGGCTGCCGGACGCCATGGAAGGCCCGACCCCGGTGTCGGCGCTGATCCATGCCGCGACCATGGTGACCGCCGGCGTGTTCATGCTGGCGCGGCTGTCGCCCCTGTTCGAGCAGGCACCGGTGGCGCTGCAGGTGGTGACCGTGGTCGGGGCGGCAACCGCCTTCTTCGCCGCGACGATCGGCACGACCCAGCATGACATCAAGCGGGTGATCGCCTATTCGACCTGCTCGCAGCTCGGCTACATGTTCTTCGCGCTCGGCGTCGGCGCTATGGCGCGGCGATGTTCCACCTGTTCACGCATGCCTTCTTCAAGGCGCTGCTGTTCCTGGGTGCGGGCTCGGTGATCCACGCGATGCACCACGAGCAGGACATGCGCCATTACGGCGGGCTGCTGAAGCATATCCCGATTACGGCGGGCGTGATGTTCGTCGGGACGCTGGCGATCACCGGCGTGCCGCTGTTCGCCGGCTATTATTCCAAGGATGCGATCCTGGAGGCGGCATTCGCCTCGCCGTCGCCGATGGGCACGTTCGCGTTCGTGCTGGGCGTGTCGGCGGCACTGCTGACCACCTTCTATTCCTGGCGGCTGTGGTTCCTGACCTTCCTGCAGAAGCCGCGCTGGGCGCAGTCCGAGCATATCCAGCATGCCGTGCATGGCCATCATCACGATGACCACGCGCATGATGCGCATGCCCATGATGCGCATGCGGGCCATGCCGATGCGCATGGCCATGACCCGCACGCCGATCAAGCTCATGGCGACGATGCGCACAAGGACCATGGCGACGGCACCGCCGGCTATCACCCGCATGAAAGCCCGTGGCCGATGCGCCTGCCGCTGCTGCTGCTGGCGATCGGCGCATTCGCCGCCGGCTGGGGCTTCGAGGGCCAGTTCATCGGCCACCACATGGACGAATTCTGGCGCACCGCACTGTTCGTGAAGGGCGAGAACATCCTGCACCTGATGCACGAGCCCGGCCGCGTACCCGGCTGGGTGCCGATGCTGATCAATGGGGTGATGCTGGTCGGGCTGGCGCTGGCGATCACGGCCTATCTGTGGAAGCCGGGCATCCCGGCGGCGTTCGTGCGTACCTTCCCGGGGCTGCACCAGTTCCTGTTCCGCAAATGGTATTTCGACGAGCTGTACGACCTGCTGTTCGTCAAGCCGAGCCTGGCGCTGGGCCGCCTGCTCTGGAAGCGTGGCGACATGCAGACCATCGACCGGCTGGGGCCGGACGGTATCTCCGCTGTCGTGGCGCGCACCGCGCAGGGCACCAGCCGCCTGCAGACCGGCTACCTCTATACCTATGCTTTCGTCATGCTGATCGGCATCGCCATCGCAACCTCGTGGTTTCTGCCGCGACTGTTTGCGCAGGGCTGAGTTCTAGGGCGCGCCATGGACAACTTTCCCATCCTTACCGCCCTGATCCTGCTGCCCCTGGTCGGCGCGGCGTGGATCCTACTCGTGCCGGGCGGCACCGAAGTCGCGCGGGCGCACAACGCCCGCATGACCGCGCTGCTGACCAGCCTGCTGGTGTTCGCCCTGGCCGTGGTGCTGTGGCTGAACTTCGACAATGGCAACGGCGGCTTCCAGTTCATCGAGAAGCATGATCTGTTCGGGCCGTATTTCAGCTATCACCTCGGCATCGACGGCATCGCGCTGGTGCTGATCGCGCTGACGGCGTTCCTGATGCCGCTGTGCGTGATCGCGAGCTGGGACAGCATCCAGACCCGGGTCTGCGAATACATGGCCGCCTTCCTGTTCATGGAAGCGCTGATGATCGGCGTGTTCTCCAGCCTCGACATGATGCTGTTCTACATCTTCTTCGAGGGCGGGCTGATCCCGATGTATCTCATCATCGGCATCTGGGGCGGCAAGCGGCGGATCTATGCCAGCTTCAAGTTCTTCCTCTATACGCTGCTCGGTTCGGTGCTGATGCTGCTGGCCATGCTGTACATGATCAATACGGCCGGCACGACGTCCATTCCCGAGCTTCTGGCCTATGACTTCGACAAGGACGTGCAGACCTGGCTCTGGCTGGCGTTCTTCGCGTCCTTCGCCGTCAAGGTGCCGATGTGGCCGGTGCATACCTGGCTGCCGGACGCCCACGTGGAAGCGCCTACGGCCGGGTCCGTTGTGCTGGCTGGCGTGATGCTCAAAATGGGCGGCTACGGCTTCCTGCGCTTTCGCTGCCAATGTTCCCGGATGCGAGCCATGAGCTGGCCGGTCTGGTGTTTGCGCTGTCGATGATCGCAGTCGTCTACACCTCGCTGGTCGCGCTGGTGCAGGAGGACATGAAGAAGCTGATCGCTTACTCCTCGGTTGCGCACATGGCGTTTGTCACCGCCGGGCTGTTCGCCTTCAACAGCCAGGGCATCGAAGGTGCGATTTTCGTCATGCTCTCGCATGGCGTGGTATCGGCCGCGCTGTTCCTGTGCGTCGGCGTGGTCTACGACCGCATGCACACCCGCGAGATCGCCAAATACGGCGGGCTGGTGAACCGCATGCCGGCCTATTCGCTGGTGTTCATGGTGTTCACCATGGCCTCGATCGGCCTGCCCGGCACCTCGGGCTTCGTTGGCGAGTTCCTGGTGATGGTCGGGGCCTACAAGGCGAGCACCTGGCTGGTGTTCGTGATTGCGACCGGCGTGATCCTCGGTGCTGCCTACATGCTGTGGCTGTATCGCAAGGTGGTGTTCGGCGAACTGACCCGCCACGATCTCCAGTCCATCCTGGACCTGACCTGGAAGGAGAAGGTGGTGTTCGCGCCCATGCTCCTGCTGGTGTTCTGGATGGGCATCTACCCGAACAGTTTCCTCGACCCGCTGCGTGCGCCGGTCGCCAAGCTGGTCAGCCAGCTTGAGCGCGCCCCGCAGCAGACTGCCGACGCGCGCTGACAAAGGATGACGAGCGTGACCGCACTTTCCGACAGCCTGATGCTCGCAGCGCCTGAGCTGTGGCTGGCCGTGAGCGCCCTTGTCCTGCTTCTGGTCGGCGTGTTTCAGGGCGACAGAAGCTATTCGACGATCAGTTGGGCCTGTGTCGCAGTCATGGTGACGGCTGCCGCTCTGGTGGCGAACGGCGCATCGGGCACCGGGTTCAACGGCCTGTTCATTGTCGACGCCTACGCCCAGTTTCTCAAGGTGGTGATCCTGGCTGGGTCGGCGGCGACGCTGATCATCGCCGAACCGCAGGTGCGGCGGCTGGGCATCGCGCGGTTCGAGTTCCCGATCGTGGTGCTCATCGCGACGCTGGGCATGCTGATGATGGTGTCGGCTGGCGATCTGCTGTCGCTCTACCTTGGCCTGGAGCTGCAATCGCTCAGCCTTTACGTGCTCGCCGCCTTCCACCGCGACAATGCGCGCTCAACCGAAGCGGGTCTGAAATATTTCGTGCTCGGCGCGCTGTCGTCCGGCCTGCTGCTCTATGGCGTGTCGCTGGTTTACGGGTTCGCCGGCTCGACGGACTTCCTGCGCCTGCAGGGTGTACTGGTTGCGGAGCAGGCACCGTCCGTCGGCATCCTGTTCGGCCTGGTGTTCGTGATGTCGGGCCTGGTGTTCAAGATCGCCGCGGTGCCGTTCCACATGTGGACGCCGGATGTCTACGAGGGCGCGCCGACCCCGGTGACCGCCTTTTCGCGGCAGCCCCAAGGTCGCCGCCATGGGCCTGCTGGTGCGGGTGCTGTCGGATGCGTTCCCGGCCTGGCCGAGCAATGGCGGCAGATCATCATTGTCGCCTCGGTCGGCTCGATGGCGCTCGGCGCGATCGCTGCCATCAACCAGCAGAACATCAAGCGCCTGCTGGCCTATTCCTCCATCGGCCATGTCGGTTACGCACTGCTGGGCGTCGCCGCCGGGACCGAGGCGGGCATCGAGTCCGTGCTGGTCTACATGGCGATCTATATGGCGACGACCATCGGCGGCTTTCTGTGCGTCATGGCCATGCAGCGCGGCGGACAGGCGGTCGAGGCGATTGACGATCTGGCCGGGCTGGCGCGCCGCCAGCCGCGCATCGCGTTTGCACTGGCGATGATCATGTTCAGCATGGCCGGCATCCCGCTGCTGATCGGTTTCGTCGGCAAGCTGTTCGTGTTCCAGGCGGCGATCGCCGCCGGCCTGGTGATCCCGGCGGTGCTGGGCGTGCTCGCCAGCGTGATCGCGGCTTACTATTACCTGCGCATCGTCAAGGTGATGTACTTCGATGAGCCGGCTCCGGCGTTTGACGATATGGCGCATGCGCCGTCGTCCATGGTGCTGGCGCTTTCGGCTGCCTTTGCCTCGCCGCTTGGCTATCTGGCGATCGGCCCGCTGGCCGCCGCTGCCGCACTAGCCGCAAAGTCGCTGCTGGGTTGAGCGCGCCGCAAACGACCTGGACCCTGCGCGCGGTCCCGGAACTCGCCTCCACCAACGAGACCATGCTGGAGCAGGCCGTGCTTGGCGCTGCCGACAACAGCTGGCTGCGGGCGGACCGGCAGACCGCCGGACGGGGGCGGCGCGGCCGCGTCTGGGAGTCGCCGGCTGGCAATCTGCTGCTGAGCGGCCTGATCCGCGCCCGCCCGGGCGAGGGCATGCTGGCGCAGTTGTCCTTCGTTGCAGCGCTCGCCGTGCGGGAGGCGCTCGGCCAGTGGGTGCCGGCGGGCGGCTGCTCCTGAAATGGCCCAACGACGTCCTGCTCGATGGTGCCAAGGTCAGCGGCATCCTGCTCGAGACCCGTGCAACACCCCGGAATTGCCGTGGGTCGTGGTCGGCATCGGAATCAACCTCGCGCATCACCCGGTCGGGCTGGAACGCCCGGCAACCAGTCTGCAGGCAATGACCGGCGACGCGCCAGACCCGGACACGGTCGCACGGGCCGTCATCACGACGTTCGACGCCTGGCGTCGCCGTTGGCGCGAGGGCGGGTTCGCGCCAATCCGCACCGCCTGGCTCGCGTCCGCCTCGGGCCTCGGCGCACGGATCGAGGCGCGGTTGACCTATCGGACGCTCGCTGGTCAGTTCCTCGACCTGGCCGAAGACGGCGCGCTGGTGCTGCGCCTTGACAGCGGCGTGGTCGAGACCCTTCATGCCGCAGACGTTTTCGAGGGTACCGGCCATGCTGCTGGCGATTGACGTAGGCAACACCAACACGCTGTTCGCGCTGATTGAGGGCGGCGAGATTCGCGAGCGCTGGCGCATCTCGACCGAGGCGCGCCGCACGGCGGACGAATATATGGTCTGGCTGTCGCAACTGATGGACATCAACGGCGGCGACCGCGCCGCGATTACTGATGTCGCCATCGCCACGGTGGTGCCGGCGACGCTGTTCAACCTGCGTCAGATGTGCAAGCGCTACTTCGGGGTCGAGCCACTGGTGGTGACCGCGCAGATCGACCTCGGCATCGGCATCGACCTGCCGAACCCGTCGGAAGTCGGCGCCGACCGGCTGGTCAACGCGGTGGCGGCGCATGCGGCCTATCCGGGCGATCTCATCGTCATCGATTTCGGCACGGCGACGACGTTCGACATCATTTCGGGCGACGGCGTGTACCGCGGGGTGTGATCGCGCCCGGCATCAACCTGTCGGTCGAGGCGCTGTTCCTCGCGTCCGCCAAGCTGCCCAAGATCGCGGTCGAGCCGCCGCCGTCCGGCCGGGCCATCGGGCGCTCCACCATCGAGGCCATGCAGTCCGGGATTTTCTGGGGCTATGTCGGCCTGATCGAAGGCATGGTCGCGCGCTGCCGCGCCGAACTTGGCGGGCGGGCGACGGTGATTGCAACCGGCGGCCTCAGCCCCTTGTTCGACCGGCATACGGACTCGATCGACCATGTCGACGCCGACCTGACCGTGAAAGGCCTGGCGGCGATATACGCGCGAAACGTGCAGGCCTGAAAACTTTTATTGCGGCGCAGCGCGATGTCGCGTTGACGGCGCACCGGCCACCGCCCATCTATGCCCGGCAATAGAGCATTGAACGAACAAGGATTTCATTGGTGACAATTCCCGGCGACGAGCTGCTGTTCCTGCCTTTGGGCGGCTCGGGCGAAATCGGCATGAACGTCAACCTGTTCGGTTGTCAGGGTAAATGGATCATGGTCGATCTGGGGATGACCTTCGCGGACCCGAGCCTGCCCGGCGTCGAGCTGGTGCTGCCAGACCTGACCTTCATCGAACGTAACCGCGACCGTCTGCTGGGCGTGGTGCTGACCCATGGGCACGAGGACCATCTGGGTGCGGTGCCCTATCTAGCCGGCGATCTGAAAGTGCCGGTTTATGCAACGCCGTTCACCGCCGGCCTGCTGCGCGAGAAGCTGAAGTCCGACGGGTTCGACGACGCGATCAAGGTCAAGACCGTCTCCATGGGGGCGACCTTCGAGCTGGGGCCGTTCAAGATCCGCTATGTCCACCTTGCCCACTCGATCCCGGAGGGCAATGCCCTGGTGATCGAGACGCCTTACGGCCGCCTGTTCCACACCGGCGACTGGAAGCTGGACGATGAGCCGCTGATGGGCAAACCATCGACGCCCGAGCAGTTGACAGCCATCGGCGACAGCGGCGTGCTGGCCCTGGTCGGGGACTCGACCAATGTGTTCAATCGCGAGGCATCAGGCTCCGAGGGCGAAGTGCGCCGGGCGATGCTGGAGGTGGTCAAGGGGCGCAAGGGCCGCGTGCTGGTGACGACCTTCGCCTCCAACGCCGCGCGGGTCGATACCATCGGCCATGTCGCCAACGAGACCGGGCGCCAGCTCTGCGTTGTCGGGCGCTCGCTCGACCGGATCATCCGGGTGGCAAAGGCGAGCGGATACCTCAAGCACCTGCCGCCGCTGATCGATCCGGACGAAGCGATGTCCTTGCCGCCGCAGTCGGTGCTGTTCGTGGCGACCGGGTGCCAGGGCGAGGCACGGGCTGCACTCGCCCGCATCGCCGCCAAGGAGCATAACGAGATCCGCCTTTCGAAGGGCGATCTGGTCATCTTCTCGTCCAAGCAGATTCCGGGCAACGAACTGGCGGTCGGGGTGCTGCACAATGCGCTGGTGGCGCAGGGTGTGGAGGTTATCACGGAAAAGGCGCGCACGTGCACGTCTCCGGCCACCCCGGCCGGCCCGAACTGGAGGCCATGTACGGGTGGATCCGCCCGCAGATCGCCGTGCCGGTCCATGGCGAGATGCGCCACATGACGGAGCATGCGACGCTGGCGCTCTCGCTTGGCGTGCCCGATGCCATCGTGCCGACCAACGGCGCGGTGATCCGCCTGGCACCCGACGGCCCGAAGAAGCTGCGTGAGGAGACCGCTGGCAGGCTGGTGCTCGATGGCGACGTGATCGTGCCGGCCGACGGTCTGACCATGGTCCAACGCCGGCGGCTGCTGTTCAATGGGTACCTCTCCGTGAGTCTGGCCCTGCAGCGCGGCAAGCTGCTGGGCGAGCCGGTGTTCGCCGTGCAGGGCCTGCCATTGGAGGAAGACCTGGACGACTTCGTCGCCAAGGCGAAGCGGGAGGTGGTCCGCATCGTCGAGACGTCGAACGCCAAGGATGTCGCCGGGCTGTCCGAGAAAATCCGCATTGCGATCCGGTCGCAGGCGCGCGACTATACCGGCAAGAGGCCGATAGCCGAGGTGCATATCATCAAGGTGTAGGGAGGGACTTATGCGGATCATGGTGCTTGTTGTGGCCGGCCTGGCGCTGGCGTCCTGCGGGGAGAGCAAGAAGACCGAGGACGTAACCTTCACGGTCAAGTCGTCCGAGGGCGAAGACCAGACGGTCAAGGGCGAGGTCAGCCAGGACAAGGACACGGTGACCTTCACCTCCGAGAAAGGTGCTGCCACCTTCTCCTCCGGCGATGCAGCCGCATCGGCAGCCAAAGACGTCGCGCCAGTTTATCCCGGGGCCAAAGTGGTCAGCACCATGAAGGGTGTCAGCGAGGGCGGCGCGGGCGGCATGGTGGTCATGACCTCCAGCGACAGTGCGGACAAAGTGGTCGCCCACTACAAGAAGGTGATCGCGGACCGCGGCATGAAGGTCACCGCGGAGATCACCACGGATGAGTCCCGCATGATCAGCGCCGGCGACGAGCATGACGGCATGCAGGTGATGATCCAGCCCGGCGACAAGGGCGAGACCCAGATCACGGTGATGGCGGGAGCAAAACCAACTGATGAGCCTGATCAGCGGTCTCGCCATCTATCTCATCATCTGGTGGACGGTGCTGTTTACCGTGCTGCCCTGGGGTGTGCGCACGGCGGCGGAGGCAGGGACCGATCTGGTCCCGGACAGGCGGACAGCGCGCCAGCCGCACCCATGCTGAAAAGAAGCTGCTGTGGACGACCTTGATCAGCCTTGGCTTCTTCGCGCTCTACTGGGCGAACGAGCATTTCGGCTGGCTGACGCTCGCGAACATGCCCGGGCCGTTCCGGGAGTATGTGCTGCCGCCGGTGCAATAGACAGGATCAATGTTCCGATTTTCGATGATAGTGCCTCAGTTCGAAACCTTCCCGCTTACCCTGAGCTTGGACAGAAGGGCTGAGCGGCTCATGGTTCTCTCCAAGCTCGCCACGAGCGCTCTTTCTAACTGAGACACTATCTTTTCGGCACATTCCTTGACTTTTCCAGGAGTCATGTACATAGATGCTCATGGGCTAGTCACTGCGTAGCGGGGCTGGCCCTTCCTTTGGGTAGGACAACCAATCCAAAGCCGTCAGTTCTGCCGCTTGTACTGCGCCGCAGCTTGCTTTCGACAATGTCCCAGTCCTGTTTTCCGGGCTTGCCAAGCACATGGCCCGATGGGTGACACGACCAGATCGGCGAGTTGTAGCCCGGCGATATTCTCTTTTATCCCGCAGATGCAGACCCCTCACGCGCCGCTCGATGTTTGTGGCCTGCATAAACCGGGTACCCTGAATTTTCAGGTTTAACCACGCGAGTTCAATACCCCGATCCAAAGTACTGCCCCGCGTTTCGGCCACAATAACGCCACCGTTCGTCACCGGGCCGACATCAAGGCAGAAGCGTTCGACCAGAATATCGAGGCTGAGCATGTAGGGGTCGACAGCGGCCAAGCCATAGCGCTGCAAATGAACGTCCTTGTGTATGACGCAGGCGACCACCTGATAATTAAGTCCCGCCATGATAGCGTTCATCTCCACATAGAACGCTTCGCGGAAGCCCTTGTCTTTCAGCCGCTCAAATCCGGCCCGGTTGCGGGCAATATCGGCGGTGTGCAGCACAATGTCTTTGGTGCCGAACATCTTCATCTTGAATTGATCCAGCGCCGCCGCGACCTCGTTGCAGGCATAGTCATAATCCATGATGACGCCACCCAGCACGAACACTGGGTAAAGCGGATCGATCACCGACAGGTTGTGGTCGCCTGACTCGTCAAGGAAGAGAACCTTCATGCCGCCCCTCTGCCGCTGGCCTGTGCGATACGCGCCGACTGGCCTTGAGGAATTCCACCAAACGCCATGCGCCGGTTTCAGCGGCGGCGCGATGGCCGCCGATAGAAAAAGGGCCCGGCAAAGCCGGACCCACGTCAGTTAGCCCATTGTTTTCTATTTTAGGGCTAGGATGTTCAGCCTTAAGCCGATTCTCCCCGTAACCTTGACCCTTGCGAGCGTGTTGAAACGTCTAGCGCCTAAGGTAACAGATGCAACGATGGATCGATGAAAATGCTGCGCAGCATGACGGTAGGACAAGCCCTGTGACCAGGCTGCAACAACTGCTGGTATCGGCCCTGCTGATGTTCCCGATACCATGGGTTTGCGCACAGGCGCAGAGCTGCGCCGATGTGCAGCACCGGCCGTCCGACGACGTCGCGCACCGGCCTTCGGCGGATGTTTCCGCAGATTCGACGAGTCTTTCGACTCAGCCATTCGACCTGGCGATACCGTTGACCCGGATGTCGTACGGGATGGACGTCTGCTCGGCCGGGCGCCGGTCGCCAATCTCACCGTCAAGTCGGATGGCGCCGTCACGATCGAGAGCCCGGTGATCGGCGACAAGCCGGCGATTATCGCACCCTGCAAACCGGAAGTCTCGACACCGGCCCCGCGCCGCCGCTAGAGCCTTTCCGACTGAGATTTAGGTACTTGTGTTAAAGTGGCTCAAGCGAAAGCGCTAAGAAAGGCTCACACTTTGCGTAGACCCTTCCCGTTTCTGACTGCCTCACAAAAGTGATTCAATCAAAACGGGAAGGGTCTAAGAGCTTGGGACGATCCACAACCGTTCCAGGGGCTTCATGCGCGCTTCCCGCTTCTTCCTGCCACTGATCAAGGAAAACCCGACCGAGGCGCAGATCGTCAGCCATACGCTGATGCTGCGCGCCGGCATGATCCGCCAGCAGGCCGCCGGCATCTATGCCTGGCTGCCGCTCGGGCTGCGTGTGCTCAAGAATATCGAGCGCATCGTGCGCGAGGAGCAGAACCGCGCCGGCGCGCTGGAAGTGCTGATGCCGACGGTGCAGTCGGCCGATCTGTGGCGCGAGTCCGGCCGCTACGACGCCTACGGGCCGGAGATGCTGCGCTTCAGGGATCGGCACGACCGCGAGATGCTCTACGGGCCGACCAACGAGGAGATGATCACCAGCATCTTCCGCGACAACGTCGCCAGCTATCGCGACCTGCCGCGCAACCTCTATCACATCCAGTGGAAGTTCCGTGACGAGGTCCGGCCGCGCTTTGGCCTGATGCGCGGGCGCGAATTCCTGATGAAGGACGCCTATTCCTTCGATCTCGACCAGGCCGGCGCACGCCACAGCTACAACAGGATGTTCCTGGCCTATCTGCGCACCTTCGAGCGCCTGGGGTTGAAAGCGATCCCCATGCAGGCCGACACCGGGCCGATCGGCGGCGACCTGTCCCACGAGTTCATCGTCATGGCGCCGACGGGCGAGTCAGAGGTGTTCTTCCACAGGAACTGGGACCAGCCGCGCGGCTACCGCGACCTCAGCTTCGATCCCGACGATGCCGGTGCGCTCGACGCCTGGATCAAAGGACTGATCACCGACTATGCCGCAACCGACGAAAACGCGATCTGCCACGCGAGGCGGAGCTGGGCGAAGCGGTGTTGACCGGACGTGGCATCGAGGTTGGGCACATCTTCTACTTTGGCACCAAATACCTGAGCCCATGAACCTGCGGGTGCAGGGGCCGGACGGCACCACGATCATCCCGCACATGGGCTCCTACGGCGTCGGGGTATCGCGCCTGGCCGCCGCGATCATCGAGGCAAGCCATGACGCCAACGGCATCGTCTGGCCGGATGCGGTGGCACCGTTCCAGGTGGGGCTGATCAATCTGCGGGTCGACGATGCGGCCTGCGCGTCGGTGGCCGACGATCTTTATGCGAAGCTGCAGGCGGCCGGGCTCGACACCTACTACGACGACCGCGACGAGCGCGGTGGCGCCAAGTTCGCGGCCATGGACCTGATCGGGCTGCCCTGGCAGGTGACCATCGGCCCCAAGGGCATTGCCGCCGGGGTGGTCGAGGTCAAGCGGCGCGCCACCGGCGACAAGCAGGAACTGTCCTCGACGCCGCGCTCAAGCTGCTGACCGCATGATCGCACGCTACGAACGCCTGATCGCCACGCGTTACCTGCGCCCGGTGAAGGGCGAAAGTTTCATCTTCATCGTCTCCATCATCTCGCTGATGGGGATCGCGCTCGGTGTCGCGGCGCTGGTCGCGGTGATGTCGGTGATGAACGGGTTTCGCGCCGACCTGCTGGACCGCATTCTCGGCGTCAACGGGCATGCCCTGGTGCAGGGCTATGACGGCCGGCTGGACGTCTGGCGGCCGATCCTCGAGGATGCGCGCCAGCTGCCCGGCGTCATCCGTGCGACGCCGATCATCGAGCAGCAGCTCATGGCCTCGCGCCGGGGCGCGCCGCCGGCATAACGGTGCGCGGCGTGCGGCCGGAGGACATCCGCGCAGACAGCATTTTCGCGCGCAACGTCAAAGCGGGCAGCTTCGACGCTTTCAGGGACGGCGAACCGGTGATCGCGCTCGGGTCGCAGCTCGCCAACCTGCTGCTGGCGCGCGTGGGCGACAGCGTGTCGCTGATCGCGCCGGAGGGCCGGGTGACGCCGTTCGGCGTGACGCCGCGCATTGCGAGCTTTCGCGTCGTGGCGATCTTCGAGGTCGGGGTCTACCAGTATGACCAGGCGTTCGTGATGATGCCGCTGGCCTCGGCCCAGCGCTATTTCCAGCTTGGCGATGCGGTCGGTGCGATCGAGATCGTCACCGACAAGCCGGACAAGGTCGGCGAGCGGGTCGCGCCGCTGCAGGCCGAGGTGAGCCGGCACGGCGTGATCGTCGACTGGCGCGCGCTCAACCGCGCCCTGTTCGAGGCGCTGGAGGTGGAGCGGGTGGTGATGTTCTGGATATTGACCATCATCATCGTGGTCGCCGCGTTCAACATCGTCTCCAGCCTCATCATGCTGGTGCGCGCCAAGACCCGCGACATCGCCATTCTGCGCACCATGGGCGCAAGCCGCGCTGCCATGATGCGGGTGTTCATCCTGGCCGGGCTGGTGATCGGCGTGGTCGGCATCCTGGTCGGGCTGGCGCTCGGCTTCACGCTGCTGCACTTCCGGCAGGAGATCGTGATCGGGGTTGGCGCCCTGTTCGGCATCGACCTGTGGAATCCGGAAGTGCGCTTCCTGTCCGAGATGCCGTCGCTGGTCGATCCGTGGCAGATCGCCGGCGTCTGCGCAGTCGCTTTCGTGATGAGCCTGATCGCCACGCTCTATCCCTCCTGGAAGGCGGCGAACACGGACCCTGTGCAGGTGTTGCGCTATGAGTGAACCGGTGCTCGCCATCGAAGGGTTGACCCGCGACTTCGTACAGGGCGGCGTCACCATCCATGTGCTGCGTGGCGTCGACCTGACGATCGCGCCCGGCGAGATCGTGGCGCTGGTCGGTGTGTCGGGTGCCGGCAAATCGACCTTGCTGCAGGCGGTCGGCTTGCTGGAAGGCGGCTGGCGCGGCTCGATCCGCATCCAGGGGTCGAGGCGCAGACCATGAGCGCAGACCAGCGCACGACCCTGCGCCGCGACAAGCTTGGCTTCGTCTACCAGTTCCACCATCTGCTGCCCGACTTCACGGCAATCGAGAATGTGATGATGCCGCAGTTGATCGCGGGCCGCACGCCGGCTGACGCGCACACAAGAGCGGCGTCCCTCCTGGGCGATCTCGGGCTGGCCGAGCGGCTGGAACATCGCCCGGCGCAATTGTCCGGCGGCGAGCAGCAGCGGGTGGCGGTGGCGCGCGCACTGGCCAACGCACCGGCGCTGGTGCTGGCGGATGAGCCGACCGGTAATCTGGACGAGGCGACGGCCGACATCGTGCTCGCCGAATTCATGCGCCTGGTGCGCCAGCAGAACAGCGCAGCCCTCGTTGCAACCCATAACCGCGAACTGGCCCGCCGCATGGACCGGGTGGTTACGCTCCACGAAGGGCGTTTTGGGTAGAGCGTTCACCTGATACGCCCGAGGGAGTGTACGCACGCCCGCGATGCACCATCTAATCATTACTAGAGGTTGATCGGGGCTTTAACGCATGCAGTGGTTCCTTGCGGGTGTGGCGCTCTGGCTCGCCGCAGATTCTGCGCTGCCCGTCGACATCGAAGCGCGCGCATACAGGATCGATGAAGCAACCAGCAGCGTCACGGCGCAAGTTCCCGTCCTCGGTTCGCCGGCAGGACCATCCGGTTCCCGAAAATGCAGGGCAAGGTGATGGTCTCGACCCGGGATCCGGAAGGGGTGCGCCTGGAAATCAACCTCGATACGCGCGCGGTTACGGCGTCGGACAGGTTTACGCAGGCGCAGGTTCGCGGGCCGATGTTTTTCGATGCCGAGCATTTCCCAACGCTGCGCTTCATCGGCCATCGCTTCAGAGTGCAATCCGCGCTGGCGGGAGAGCTTGACGGTGAGATGACGATCCGCGGCGTGACGAAGCCCGCGACCTTGCATGTTACCTTCGCGCAGGCGCCGCTGCAGCAGCCGGTCGATACGCCGCTGGCGCTGACGGCGGTCGCCACCATAAACCGGCGCGATTTCGGCATGACCGCCATGCCGCTGCTGGTAGGACGCAGGGTCGCGGTCACGATACAGGCAACATTATTGCCGATTTCCTGAGCTGAGGATGTCGAGGTCTTCGGTCATCTATTGGCCGCCCAGGGGAAGACTGGCTGAGGCGGCTCGTCAAACCGCACGCTGTGCCATATGTTGTGGATAAGCCGCACACGTCCGTTGCTCTGGATGCAGGCAGGCCGCATTCTCGCGCCATGCCGTACGCGCCGTTCGTTCACCTGAGGGTCCAGACCGCCTTTTCCATGCTGGAAGGGGCGATGCGCCCGGACGAGATCGCCAAGGCCTGCGCGGCGCACGCCATGCCGGCGGTGGCGATCACCGACCGGGACGTGATGTTCGGCGTCATGGAGGCGGCGGACGCGCTGAGCACCCGCGGCGTCCAGCCGATCATCGGCTGCCTGCTGAGCATCGCCCGGCCACAGGGGCAGGGGTCGACTCGCTGACCCTGCTGGCGCAGTCGCCGGCGGGGTATGACGCGCTCAGCCGCCTGGTCAGCCGGGCGCACCTGGATGTTGATCCGCATCAGCCGCCGCATGTGACGCTTGAAGCCTTGGCGGGCGCAACGGATGGCGTGCTCTGCCTGACCGGCGGCGGCGACGGGGCGCTGGCGCGCCTGCTTGCGGACGGACAGGTGGATGCTGCACGCACGTACCTTGAGAACCTGCAGGCGGCGTTCCCGATGCGCCTCTACATCGAACTGACCCGCACGGGGACCGCCCTTGAGGCGGCAAGCGATGCCGCGCTGATCGATCTGGCCTACACGCAGGGTCTGCCGCTGGTCGCGACCAACCCGGTGCAGTTCCAGTCACCCGATTTTCTCGCCGCGCACGACGCCATGCTGTGTATTTCCGCCAGCCGCTACGTCGAGGAGGCGGACCGGCCGCGCTCAAACCCGGAATGCTGGTTCAAGGCACCGGACGCCATGGCGGCATTGTTCGCCGACGTTCCCGAGGCGATCGCCAACACGCTGGTGATCGCGCAGCTGCGCCGTGTCGCCGCCCAAGCGCAAGCCGATCCTGCCGCGCTTTTCCGCCGACGGAGACGAAGCGGGTGCGCTGGCGAACATGGCGCGCGAAGGGCTGGCGCGGCGGCTGCGCAGCGTCTCCGGGGACCACCAGGCCTACCGGGACCGGCTGGAATTCGAGCTGAGCGTCATCACCCAGATGGGCTTTCCCGGCTATTTCCTGATCGTCGCGGATTTCATCCAGTGGGCCAAGGCGAGCGGCATTCCGGTGGGGCCGGGGCGCGGTTCTGGCGCCGGCTCGGTCGTGGCCTGGGCGCTGACCATCACGGACCTCGACCCCTTGCGTTTCGGCCTGCTGTTCGAGCGGTTCCTCAACCCTGAGCGGGTCTCCATGCCGGACTTCGACATCGACTTCTGCGAAACCCGCCGCGGCGAGGTGATCCGCTACGTGCAGGAGAAGTACGGCGCGGATCAGGTGGCGCAGATCATCACCTTCGGGAAGCTGAAGGCGCGGCAGGTGGTCAAGGATGTCGGGCGCGTGCTGCAGATGCCCTATGGCCAGGTCGATGGCATCTCCAAGCTGATCCCCAACAACCCCGCCAACCCCGTGACCCTGGGCCAGGCGCTGGATCAGACGCCGGAACTCGCCGCCAAGCGCCATGAGGACGAACAGACCGAACGACTGTTCGACATCGCCCTGAAGCTTGAAGGCCTCTATCGCCACTCGTCGACGCATGCGGCCGGCGTGGTGATCGGCGACCGGCCGCTCGACCAGCTTGTGCCGCTGTACCGCGACCCGCGTTCGGACATGGCGGTCACGCAGTTCGACATGAAATATGTCGAGTATGCCGGGCTGGTGAAGTTCGACTTCCTCGGCCTCAAGACCTTGTCGGTCCTGCAGCGCGCGGTCGATCTGCTGGCGCAACGCGGGGTGGCGGTCGATCTGCCGGGGCTGCCGCTCGATGATCCCGCAACCTTCCAGTTGCTGGCGCGCGGCGAGACGGTCGGCGTGTTCCAGCTGGAAAGCGAGGGCATGCGTCGCACCCTGTCGCTGGTGAAGCCGGACAAGTTCGAGGACATCATCGCGCTGGTGGCGCTCTACCGGCCGGGACCGATGGACAACATCCCGACCTATGCGCACCGCAAGCACGGGCGGGAAGCGCCCGACTATCTGCACCCCTTGCTGGAGCCGGTGCTCGCCGAGACTTACGGCGTCATCATCTACCAGGAGCAGGTGATGCAGATCGCCCAGATCCTCGCCGGCTACAGCCTGGGCGAGGCGGACCTGCTGCGCCGCGCGATGGGCAAGAAGAAGAAGGAGGAGATGGACGCCCAGAAGTCTCGCTTCCTCGAAGGGGCGGCACGCAACGGCATTCCGGCCGAGCGTGCGGGCTATATCTTCGATCTGGTGGAAAAGTTTGCAGGCTACGGCTTCAACAAGAGCCATGCGGCGGCCTATGCCCTGGTCTCCTACCATACCGCCTGGATGAAGGCGAACTATCCGGTCGAGTTCTATGCCGCTTCCATGGCGTTCGACATCAGCCAGACCGACAAGCTCGCCGTGTTCGTCGACGACATGAAGCGGCTGAACGTGCCCATGCTGCCGCCTGACGTGAATGCGTCCGGCGCGGACTTCACGGTGCAGCAGGATGGCGGCGCGCTGGCGGTGCGCTATGCGCTCGGGGCGCTCAAGGGCGTCGGCGAGAAGGCGATGCAGGCGATGGTGGACGCGCGCACGGCCGGTGGCCCATTCCGTGATCTCAGCGATTTCGCCGACCGGGTCGACCCCAAGAGCCTCAACCGCAAGCAGATGGAAAGTCTGGTGTTGAGCGGCGCGTTCGACAGTCTCTGCGGCAATCGGGCCGCGCTGTTCGAAGCCATCGACAAGCTGCTGGCCTATGCCAACGCTGCCGCCGAGGAGCGCACCAGCGCGCAGGTGAGCCTGTTCGGCGGCGGGGCGGCGCCAGCCTGCCCAAGTTCGCGGTGCCCGAGCACAAGCCCTGGCCGCTTGGTGTCCAGATGGAGCGTGAGCGCGAGGCATTCGGCTTCTTCCTCTCCGCGCATCCGCTGGATGCCTTCGCGCATGTGCTGGCGGCGCAGAATGCGGTGACCTATGCGCGCGCCATGGAGACGGCCATGCCGGTCTCCGGCAACCGCATGCCGGTGACGCTTGCGGCCCAGGTGGGGAAGTGCGCTGGCGCACCTCGGCCAAAGGCAACCGCTACCTGACGGCCGATCTCTCCGACCAGTCGGGGCAGTTCCAGGCCAGCGCCTTCGATGGCGATGCACAGGGCGACCTGGAGCGGGCGGCGGCGGACGGCGTCGCCGTGCTGCTGCGCTGCGAGCTGTTCTGGTCCAACCCCGAGGAAGCGCCGCGGGTGACGGTGCGTGCGGCGATCCCGCTCGAGACCATGGCCGACCATGTTGCGGCGTCGTTGCGTCTCGTCATTGACGCTCCGGCGGCCTTGTCGTTGCTGGCGCAGACGCTGGAAGAGCGCAAGGGCGGCGCCGGGCAGGTGCGTCTGGAACTGCATCTGGCGCGCCAGATCGCCGAGATCCGCCTGCCCGGCAAATTCCGCGTCGACCCGGCGCTGAAACAGCGGCTCGCCGGTGCGCCGGGCATCGTCGCCGCCGAGCTGAGCTGGGCTCACTGATGTACTATATCTCGACTGCAGGGGAGGGGCTAAACAGCCCGCCGTTGCAGGGCGAGACTGTGGCCGATGCCGTCGTGATCGGCGGCGGGCTGACCGGCATCTCTGCGGCCTACCATCTGGCGCGGGCCGGCGCGGATGTCGTTGTGCTGGAGGCAGAGACGGTCGGCGCCGGGGCGTCGGGACGCAATGGCGGGCAACTGATTCCCGGCCTCCGGCTCGACTGGGAGCAGGCTGCGCGCGACTGGGGCTGGCGCGCACGCAGGCCCTGTACCGGCTGGGGCTGGACGCGCGCGATCTGGTCTGGGCGCTGGCCGAGGATTGCGATCTGACGCCTGGGCATCTCCATGCCTGCGTGAGCGATCGGCATTTCGCGCTTGCGCGGGCGGAGGCCGCCTTCATCCGGGAGACCCTGGGCTTCGATCATCTGGACGTCGTGGAGCGGGCGGCCCTGGCGCGCCATGTGACCGGCGGCGGGTATGCTGGCGGCCTCTATGATCGGCTGGGCGGGCATTTCCACCCGCTGAAGTTTCTGCGCGGTCTGGCGCG
Organism: Hankyongella ginsenosidimutans; assembly: GCF_005144965.1. GTDB lineage: Bacteria > Pseudomonadota > Alphaproteobacteria > Sphingomonadales > Sphingomonadaceae > Hankyongella > Hankyongella ginsenosidimutans. Next base: position 259,784 of record NZ_CP039704.1, on the reverse strand, counting down.
CCGCGCGCAGGCAGCCGGCGCGCGCCTTCATGAGGGCAGCCGGGTGGTGGCGATTGAGCAGGGCCGGAATGGCGTGACCGTCCGCGCGGCGACCGGCAGCGTGCGCGCCGCAGCCGGCATCGTGGCGTGCGACGCGCTGATCGGCGGCCTGTCGCCGCACCTCGCACGCGCGATCATGCCGGTCGCCAGCTACTGCATCGCCACCGAGCCTTTGCCGGACGAGCAGGCGGCGGCGTTGCTGCCGGGTCGAGCGGCGGTCGCCGACAGCCGGTTCGCGCTGGATTATTACCGGCTGTCCGCTGACAACCGGCTGCTGTTTTCCGGCGGGGAAACCTACACGCATACGCCGCGCCGCGATGTGGCTGCGTTCGTGCGTCCCCACATGGCGCGCGTGTTCCCGGCGCTGGCGGCAGCGCGGATCGACTACGCCTGGTCAGGGCTGGTCGGGATCACGCCCAACCGTTTGCCGCAAATCGGCCGGCTCGGCGGAGCGCTTTATTTCGCACACGGCTATTCCGGGCAGGGCTGCCTGCTGGCTCCCTTCTACGGCAAGGCGATCGCCGATCATCTGCGTGGCGACAGCGATGTCTACGAGCGCCTGTCGGCGCTGCCGGCCTTTCCTGGCCGGGGGTGATCTGCTGCGCGGACCGCTGTATACGCTGGGCATGCTGTATTACGCATTGCGGGATCGGCTGGGATAACGGGAGGTTATATGGCGGCGATGGTGCTGTACGGCGAACCGGGCTGGGGTTCGATGTACGTGGAGGCGCAACTCGACTGGTATGGCCTGCCGTACCGGTTCGAAAGTGTTGGCGACCTGTTCGCCTCGGCCGAGGCGCGGGCGGCGCTGGCACGGGTCAACCCGGTGGCGCAGGTGCCGACCCTGGTGCTGGCCGACGGGCAGGCGATGACCGAAAGCGCCGCCATGACGCTCCACCTTGCCGACCTTGCGCGCGACGACAGCCTAGTCCCCGGACCGGACGCGCCGGAGCGCGCCGCCTTCCTGCGCTGGCTGGTGTTCATCGTCGCCAACATCTACCCGACCTTCACCTACGGCGACGAGCCGGCGCGGTTCGTGGCACTGGAGGCGGCACGGGAGGGCTTTCGCGCCGCGACCGACGCCTATGCTCAGCGACTTTACGCCATGATGGAAACGGCGGCCGGCGCGCCCTGGTTTCTGGGCACCCGGTTCAGCGCCCTGGATATCTATGTCGCGGGCCTGACCTGCTGGCGGCCGCGGCGACCGTGGTTTGCCGAGCATGCGCCGAAACTTTTCGCAATTGCGAACCGCGCCGAGGCCCAGCCAAAACTCCTGGAATGCTGGCGCCGCAACATGCCGCATGCGCAGTATTCCTGAGAATTATTCCTATTTGCTTTGCGAATAACTCTTATAAGCTGTTTTGATCATGGGTTGCCTGGTTCTTTACTGTAAAATATTTCGACCCTACTTCCGTTCATCGCAAAATTTACGTGCGACAATCTGCCACAGTTTGTGCGACGGGCCGTTAGAAATTATAATTTAAATATAATTCACAATTATATAATTGCGCATTTTGTACAGTATTAGTTAAAAAATATAAAAACGACGCCTGTAAACCACATCGACGACGCTGATCTGTCACATCGCGCGGCTAAGCGTCGCACACCGCCATTCCGGCGTACGCAGGCGTGTTTGCACTGCGCAGCTCTATTTTGGGGTTTATAATATGAAACTCGGTATTGCCGCGGCGCTCGCCGCGTCGCTGATGTCCTCGACCGCCATGGCCGGCCCGGTGTTCGATGCACTGGTCGCCAACGGCCCGCTGGCCGCCAACAATGACGTCACCCGCACCGACACTTTCACCACTGGCGTCGGCCAGTACAACACGGTCGCCCGTGCGGGTGGCAACACCGGCCTCGCCACGCCGTTCGTGACCAACGGCGCGGTGCAGCAGCAGGTGATCTTCCACGTGCAGCAACCGGGCTCGACCTTTCCGGCCAATCCGCTGATCGACCAGCTGGCGATCGACCCGTCGCGCCCGAACTTCCTGTTCACCACGCCGGAAATCGGCGCGTCGCTGCAGGGCGGCCTGTATCGCGTCGACCTGACCGCCGGCACCTCGATCCAGATTTCCGACCCGAACGTCACCGGGCCGTTCTCGCGCGGCGATCTCGTGCGCTTCACGGACCGTGGCACCGCGCTGGTGGCGGAAGAGAGCGGCTCCGGCGGCCGCCTGTTCGAAGTCCTCAACCCGTTCGGTGACCCGAACGATCCGGTCGTCGCCAACCGCCCGATCACCATTGATCGTCCGGCCATCGGTCGCCTGAGCCACGAAGGCTATTCGATCGACAAGTTCGGCAACAGCTATGTCGCTGACGAAAACTTCCCCGGCGGCATCTTCCGCCTGGTGCCGACCAACCCGAACGATCCGCTGGCCGGCGGCCAGTTGTTCGCGCTGCGCGTCAGCGGTGCCAACAACGTCGGCGCCGCCGACTGGGTTGCGCTCAACAACCCGGACGGCACGCCGATCGCCGGCATCACCGACCCGACCGTGAATGCGCGTCAGGCGGTCGCCGACTATAACGCCGCCAATCCGAACAGCCCGATTTCGGCCTTCAACCGCCCCGAAGACTTCGAACTGCAGACGCTGCCGGGCGGCCGTGAAATCCTCTATGTTCCGACCACCGGCGACAACCGCATCTATGCGATCGACGTCACCGATCCGGCTGCTCCGTCGACCAAGATCTTCGTCGACACCAACACCATCGACGCAGCGACCGGCCTTGCGGTTGGCAGCGGCTTCTCCTCGCCGGACAACATCGCCATCAGCGCCTTCGGCGACATCTGCGTGACCGAGGACATCGGCGGCTCGAACCCGGTCGACGACATCTTCTGCGCGCAGGACGCAGATGGCGACGGCGTGGCGGAAGCCATCGTGCGCCTCGGCATCCAGACCACCTTCGCTGCGGAGCCGACCGGCATTCTGTTCGATCCGCTGAACCCGTTCCGCCTCTTCGTGAACACGCAGCACGCCGATGGCGGCCGCGACTTCATCTCGGTGTTCTCGGTTCCGGAACCGGGCACTCTGGGCGTTCTGGGCGCGGGTGCAGCCCTGGCGGGCATCGCCGCCGGCCGCCGCCGCCGCCGCTAAACGACAGGCCAGCCGGCAACAGGCTGGCATTGACCGCTAACGAGCCGGCGCGCCATAAACGCGCCGGCTTTTTGGAGCGCGTTTCGATCTGACCGTATCTGATCGTCCGCTCTATCGGTTTGTTTTGCTGCGATTTCTTAACTAACAGATGAGTCCGTCTGCTTGGAAATCGCTCTATGAGGCTTGCATGACCGCCGCTGCGCCGCGCCGGGCTACGCCGACTTGTTCGGCACGCCGCTGATCACCTTCCAGATGCCGGATCATGATCAACTGAACGCGGCGTTTCGCTCGCGTATACTCGAGAAGCAGGCGCAGGACCCTGCCGGCGTTCAGCACTCCAACGTCAACGGCTGGCACAGCGACGCGGATATGCTGGACTGGGGCGGCGCGCCGGCACAGCGCCTCGGCCAGACCCTGTGCGATCTCTGCACCAACTTCACCCTCGACCCCGGCAGCCCGGCCAAACCGCGCTTCGGCTGGCACTTGCGCATGTGGGCGAATGTCTCCGGGCCAGGCGCTGCCAACCAGACCCATGCGCACCCCGCCTTCTGGTCGGCGGCCTATTATGTCGATGATGGCGGCTGCGCGGACGACCCCGCCAAGGGCGGCGAACTCTGCCTCGTCGATCCGCGCTACCCGATGACGGCGATGGCGGCGCCGGATATCTTCATGCGCGGGGCCGACGGTCGGCCCAAGCAGGTCGAGCAACTGGTGCGCCCGAAACCGGGCCTGATTGTGATTTTTCCTTCCTGGTTGCAGCATGCGGTGCGGCCCTACAAGGGCGACGCGCTGCGGATCTCAATCGCGACCAACCTGACCGTCGTACCGAAGGTTTAAGCGGTTGTTGCAGCTTGCCTCTTGTGCAGTGTGCATGCTCCCGTGCTAGGCTAGCATAAAGGAGAGCCGCCATGGCCAGCGTCGGCGAACTGGAAGAATGGATCAACACCCACGGCGTCGGCGAGGTCGAATGCATGGTGCCGGACATGAACGGCATCCTGCGCGGCAAGGTGGTGCCGGCCGCCAAGTTCCTGAAGGGCGTGCGCGAGAAGACCCTGCGCATCGCCTCCAGCATTTTCATCGTCACCGTGACCGGCGATTATCCGGATGACGAGAGCGTTGCGCCTTACACCGATCCGGACGTGATCCTGGTGCCGGACCCGACGACCATCCGCATGGCGAGCGGTTATAAAACGCCGACCGCCTTCGTGATGATGGACCCGCTGACCTCGGACGAAGAACCGCTGTCGGTCGCGCCGCGCAATGTGCTGCGCCGGGTGATGAAGCTCTATGAGGACAAGGGCTGGAGGCCGGTCGTGGCGCCGGAGCTGGAATTCTTCCTGACCGCGGTCAACCGGACCCAGACCTGCCGCTTGCCCCGCCGCTCGGACGTTCGGGGCGGCCGGAGACCGGCAGCCAGCCCTACGGGCTCGAGGCGGTGAACGAGTATGAAGCGCTGATCGAGGATATCTACGAATACAGCGAGCGCGCGGACCTCGACATCGACACGCTGATCCACGAAGCGGGTGCTGCCCAGCTCGAGGTCAACTTCAACCACGGCGATCCGCTGGAACTGGCGGACCAGGTGACCCTGTTCAAGCGCATCGTGCGCCAGGTGGCACTGCAGCACGGCGTCTATGCGACCTTCATGGCCAAGCCAATGGAAAACCAGCCGGGCAGCGCCATGCACATCCACCAGTCGGTGGTCGACGCGTCGAGCGGGCAGAACATCTTCGCGACCCGGCAGGGCAAGGACAGCGCACTGTTCAAGGCCTATGTCGCGGGACTGCAAAGATTGCTGCCGCAGATGATGCCGCTGTTCGCGCCCAACGTGAACAGTTTCCGGCGCATGCGCCCGCAGTTCGATGCGCCGATCAACGTGCAGTGGGGGTCGACAACCGATCTTGCGGGCTGCGCGTGCCGTTTTCCAGCCCGAGCAACCGCCGGGTCGAGAACCGGCTGCCGGGCGCGGACGCCAACGCCTATCTGGCGTTCGCGACCACCCTGCTGTGCGGCTATGTCGGGATCCTCGAGCGCATGCAGCCGCGGCCGCAGGTAACCGGCAGCGCCTACCGGCTGGCGCGCACCCTGCCGCGCACGCTCTATGAGGCGGTCGATCGCTTCAGTCACTGCAAGCCCGCGAAGAAATATCTGGGCGACGATTTCGTGCGCGCGTTCATCGCCATCAAACAGGCGGAGCTCGACGCCTATCAGGCGGTCATCAGCTCATGGGAGCGCGAGCACCTGCTATTGAAAGTCTGACCTCCATGAAGTTTGCCGCTGTCTCTGAATGCGACGCCTTCCTTGCTGCGCACCCGGCGGTGCAGTTTGTCGATCTCGTGGTTACGCCGCTGAGCGGGGTGCCGCGCGGCAAGCGGCTGCGCCGGCACGAACTGCGCCCCGTGTTCGAGCAAGGGCGTTTTTGCCGCTGTCGCTCATGGTGACCGACATCACCGGCGCGGACACTGCCGAGACTGGCCTGGTGTGGGAGGCCGGCGACCCGGACCGCATTGTGCGCCCGGTCCCCGGCACGCTGGCCCTGACGCCGTGGCAGGGGCCGGATTCCGCGCAGGTGGTGTGCACCATGGTCGAGCTGGATGGCAGCCCGTGCGCGCTCGACCCGCGGCAGGTGCTGCAGGGCGTGCTCGATCGCTTCACAGCCGACGGACTGACGCCTGTGCTGGCGTGCGAGCTGGAATATTATCTGGTCGAGGCCGGATCGACGGATGCGCCGCGGCTGCGCCCTGCACGCGCACCGGCGAGCGCCAGACGCGCAACGAAGTCTACGGCCTGGCGGAACTGCATGAAGTCGATGCTTATCTGCGCGATCTCTATGCCGTCTGCGACGTACAGGGCCTGCCGCTGGAGGGCGCGATCTCGGAATATTCGCCCGGCCAGATCGAACTGACGCTGGCGCACAAGCCGGACGCCCTGCGCGCTGCAGACGACGCTGTGCTGTACAAGCGGGCCGCCAAGGGCATCGCGCTGAACCATGGCATGGAAGCAACCTTCATGGCCAAGCCGTTCGCGGACTGCGCCGGCTCCGGCCTGCACATCCATGTGAGCGTCGAGGATCGGGACGGCCGCAACATCTTCGCCGATGCAGACCCGGCCGGCAGCCCGGCGCTGCGCCACGCGATCGGCGGCCTGCGGGAGACGCTGGCCGACACCATGGCGATCCTGGCGCCGAACGCCAACAGCTACCGCCGGTTTCGCGCCAACTCCTATGCGCCGACGAGCCCAAGCTGGGGATCAACAACCGTACCGTCGCCCTGCGTGTGCCGACAGGCAGCCCTTCGAGCCGTCACCTCGAACACCGCGTCGCCGGCGCCGACGCCAACCCCTATCTGGCGGTCGCCGCCGTGCTGGCCGGCATCCACCATGGTCTGACGCAGCACTGCGATCCCGGACCGCCGGTCTCCGGCAACGGCTATGGCGCGGCGACCCTGCCGACGGTCTGGGTCAATGCGATCGACGCCTTCGCCGCATCAGGCCGGATGGCGGATTATCTGGGGCCGCGCTTTGTCGAGATGTATGCGACCATGAAGCGCGCGGAGCACGAGCGCTACAGCGCGCTGGTGCCAAGCCTCGACTATGCCTGGTACCTGCGCAATGCCTGAGCGGGCGGAATTACCGCCGGCGCAATAAAAGCGGATTGCGGCGCTGCGCAATTGTCGTAATGTTACAGAAAGCGTGGGCGAAGGAGCGGATTATGCAAGGCAGTTTCTATAGAAGCCTGACACGGCGGCGCGCTCTGGCGGCGCTCGGTGTCGCGGGCATCGGCTTCTCACTGAGCAGTTGCGGTAAAGCGAACAGGCCCGCCAGCGCGACCGGCGAGGAGAAGAAGCTGAACTTCTTCACCTGGGCTGACTACATCGGCGAGACCACGCTGGACGACTTCAAGGCCGCGACCGGCATCGAGGTCAAGATGGACCTGTTCGCGACCAACGACGACCTGTTCGCGAAGATGCGCGCCGGCAACCCCGGCTATGACGTCATCGTGCCGTCCAACGAATTCGTGACCCGCATGATCGAAGCAAAGATGCTGATGGAGATCGACCAGAAGAAAATTCCCAACCTGGTCAACATCGGGCCGGAATGGCGGGATATTAGCTACGATCCGGGCCAGGCGCACTCCGTGCCCTATACCTGGCTGGTGATCGGCATCGGCTACCGCAAGTCCAAGGTGCAGAACATTCCCGATAGCTGGAAATATGTTTTCGACTCCGACGAATATGCCGGTCGCATCGCCATGCTGAGCGAGGCCGCGGACGTCTTCCGACTCGGCTTCAAATACCTCGGCAAGAGCGTGAACGATTTCTCGCCGGAACTGCTGAAGCAGGTCGAGGACATGCTCATCAAGCAGAAGAAGAACATCAAGGTGTTCCACGACGACAACGGGCAGGACCTGCTGGTCAGCGGCGAAGTCGACCTGGTGGTCGAGTACAACGGCGACATCGCCCAGCGCATGCAGGAAGACCAGGATATCGACTTTGTCGTGCCCAAGGAGGGCAGCCTGCTGAACACGGACAATCTGTGCATCCCGGTCGGCGCGCCGCACCCGGAGAATGCGCACGCCTTCATCAATTTCATCCTGGACGCCGAAAACGACAAGAAAATCACCGAGACGATCCAGTATCCGACGCCGAACCTGGCCGCCAAGGCCCTGATGGACGACGCCTACAAGAACAGCCCTGCCGTCTATCCGTCGCCGGAGGTGCTCTCGCGTTGCGAATACGGCCGGTTCACGGGTGCGGAAATCGCGCAGGCGTTCGAAGCGGCGATGACCCGGGTTCGCGCGGCCTGAGCCCCGCGTGCAGGACTGGCGGCGAAATTCCGGCTTCTTCGCCAGTCTGGCGGTCCCTCCGGTCGCCTGGCTGCTGCTGCTGTTTCTGGTGCCGCTCGGCGGCGTCTGGCTGCTGAGCTTCGGCCAGAACACCGGGCTTACGGAAATTACGGTCACCGGGACCCTGGCGAATTACCAGCGCGCGCTGGAGCCGCTCTACCTCGAGATCATGCTGAAATCGCTGTGGATCGCCGGAGCGACGACCATGATCTGCCTGATTGCGGGCTTTCCGGTCGCGCTGGCGATCGTGTTTGCGCCGCCGCGCGCCAAGACCTGGCTGTTGCTGCTGGTGATGCTGCCGTTCTGGACCAATCTGCTCATCCGCACCTATGCGCTGATCGCGGTCCTGCGCACCAACGGCTTCCTGAACGCCGGGCTCGGCTGGCTTTGGGACGGGCTGAGCAGGCCGCTGGCGCTGCTGGGCCTGGGGTCGCTCGCGCCGTTTCAGCCCCTGCACCTGCTGTATACGGATTTCGCGGTCGTGTTCGGGCTGGTGTATGTGCATCTGCCGTTCATGGTGCTGCCGCTCTATGCGGCGCTGGAGCGGATCGACCGTTCCTGATCGAGGCCAGCCTGGATCTGGGTGCCGGGCATCTGCGCACCTTGGCCTATGTCGTCTGCCCGCTGGCGCTGCCGGGCATCATTTCCGGCGTGATCGTCACCATGGTGCCGGCTCTGGGCGCTTACCTGACCCCCGATCTGCTGGGTGGGCCGTCGAGCCAGTTGATCGCCAATGTGATCGAGCGCCAGTTCAAGCGCGCGAACGACTGGCCGTTCGGCGCCGCGCTGTCGTTCCTGTTGATGTACGCCACGTTCATCGCGCTGTTCGTGCGGGCGGCCGTTGCGCGCAGCCGCGGTGGCGGCGGGGCGGCGCTATGAAGCCGATGGTCGAACCCTCGACTATCTGCGTCGGGGCTGGATGCGCCTGTGGCTCGGGCTGGTGTTTGTGTTCCTCTATGCCCCTGCTGGCGCTGGTGGCGTTCAGCTTCAACGACAGCAAGCGCAACATCGTCTGGAAGGGCTTCACCTTCAAATACTACCAGAAAGCCTGGGAGAACTCCGGCCTTGTGGAGGCATTCGCCAATTCCTGGTGATTGCGCTGGTCGCGACCATCGTCAGCGTGGTGCTGGGCGCGATGGCGGCCTTGCTGCTCTGGCGGTTCCGCTTCCCGGCGCGGTCGGTCCTGAGCGGCCTGTTCGGGCTGCCGATCGTGGTGCCGGAAATTTGCATGGGCGTGGCGATGCTCACCTTCTTCGTGAAGATAGGCTGGCCTGCGGACCTCCCCTGGCCCCTCAATCTCGGGGCGGTGACCATGGCGCACATCTCCTTCTGCTTTCCGTTCGTCGCCATCGTGGTCGGCGCGCGGCTGGTATCGTTCAACCCGGAAATGGAGGAGGCGGCGCGTGATCTCGGCGCGAGCGACTGGGACGTGCTGCGCGACATCCTGGTGCCGCACATGAAGCCGGCCCTGATCGCGGGCGGCTTGCTGGCGTTCACGCTCAGCCTGGATGATTTCGTCATCACCTTCTTTACATCCGGCCCGAACACGGTGACGTTTCCGGTCAAGGTTTACTCGATGGTGCGGTTCTCGCTGACCCCTGCGGTCAATGCGGCCTCCACCGTCCTCATGGCGATCACGATCCTGCTGACCATATTGGCGCTGCGGGCGCAGCGTGGCCTGCAGACCCCTCACAGGCGCACTGATGACCCAGCCCATCATTCAGATCGAGAATATCACCAAACGCTTTGGGCCGGTTGTCGCGGTCGATAACGCCACGCTTGCCATCCAGCCCGGCGAGTTCTTCGCGCTGCTCGGCCCGTCCGGCTGCGGCAAGACCACGCTGCTGCGCATGATCGCAGGGTTCGAGGCGCCGACCGAAGGGCGCATCCTGATCGATGGGCAGGACATGAGCCGGGTGCCGCCCAACAAGCGGCCAATCAACATGGTGTTCCAGTCCTATGCGGTGTTCCCGCACCTGAACGTGCTGGACAATGTGTCCTACGGCCTGAAGATGGCCGGCGTCGCCACGGCGGAACGACGGGACCGTGCCGAGCGGGCGCTCGAGCAGGTAAAGCTGGCAGGGTTCGGCGCGCGCAAGCCGGACCAGCTGTCCGGCGGCCAGCGGCAGCGGGTGGCGCTGGCGCGCGCGCTGGTCAACCAGCCCAGGTGCTGCTGCTGGATGAGCCGTTGTCGGCCCTTGATGCCAAACTGCGCGAGGCCATGCGGTTCGAGCTGGCGCAGCTGCAGGACGATGTCGGCATCACCTTCGTGATGGTGACCCACGATCAGGACGAAGCGCTGGCCATGGCCTGCCGCGCCGCCGTGATGAACCGCGGACTGCTGGCACAGACCGGCACGCCTGCCGAGCTCTACGAGTTTCCGGCCAACCGCTTCGTCGCTGATTTCCTCGGCTCGGTGAACCTGTTCGAAGGCCGGCTTGTCATCGACGAGCCACACCGGGCAGTCGTCGAAAGTGCGCAGGCAGGCTGCCCGATCTATCTCGACCACGGCGTCACTGGTGCTGCCGGCGCGACCGTATGGGCTGCTGTCCGCCCGGAGAAGATCGAACTGCATAAGCGCGCCGATGCCACGGCACCGACGATCGAAGACGTGCCGACCGGCTACAATGTGACGCCCGGCACCATCCGCACGGTCTCCTATCTGGGGAGCGAGTCGATCTATCTCGTCAAGCTGGAGACCGGCCACGAGGTACGCGTGACCAGGCCAAACCTCACCCGCTGGGACCAGGAGGATTTCACCTGGGACGAGCCGGTCTGGCTCGCCTGGCACCACGAGTCCGTGATCGTGCTGCAGGCCTGACATGCGGCCAGTGCTTGGCATCATCGCCTGTAATCGCTCCTCCGGCCAGGAAATGGCCCAGCAGGTGCAGAACCGCTATATCGTCAAGGCGCTGAAATATGCCGATGTTGCGGGGCTGATCGTGCCGGCGTTGCCAGACCTGATCGACGCGCGCGAGATCGCACCGCGCCTGGATGGCATCCTGCTGACCGGCAGCCCGTCGAATATCGCGCCTGGTCGCTATGGTGACGCTGAGCCGGGCGAGGGGCCTTTCGACGTAGACCGCGACGCCATGGTACCGGCGCTGGTCGACGCGATGACGGCGCGCGGCCGGCCGGTGTTCGGCATCTGCCGCGGCTTCCAGGAATTGAACGTCGCGTTCGGCGGCACCCTGCGGCGCGATCTGGGGCCTGCGCACCACGCGGATGAGAAGACACAGCTTGGCCCGATGTTCGCGCATGGTCACCCGGTGTCGCTGACACCTGGCGGGTTGCTGGCGGCTATGCTTGGCGTTGCAGAGATCCAGGTCAATTCCGTGCATTACCAGGGCATTGACCGGCTGGGCGAAGGGCTGACCGTGGAGGCGCACGCGCCGGATGGCCTGCCGGAGGCGTTCTCGGCGCGGGTGGGCGGCGCGCCGGTGCTGGCGGTGCAATGGCACCCGGAATGGGACGCGGACGAGAACCCGCACTCCCAGGCCTACTTCCGTGCGCTGGGCCGGGCCTTGCGCGGTGACCCGCTGAGCGGGCAGAGTGGCTGAACACTCAGAAGGATCATCGCATGACTGCTCCCCGTCGCAACTACGATGTCGCCGAACTGCGTCGCCTCGACGTCGCGCACCATCTGCCCGCGCAGGCCGATTACCGTCTGATCGCCGAGATGGGCGGCAGCCGCATCATCACGCGCGCCGAAGGCTGCGTCATCACCGATGGCGACGGGGTCGAGATCCTCGACGGCATGGCCGGCCTGTGGTGCGTGAATGTCGGCTACGGGCGCGAGGAACTGGCGAAGGCGGCGCATGCCCAGATGCTGGATCTGCCCTATTACAACAGCTTCTTCAAGACCGCGAACCCGCCGGCGGTACAGCTGGCTGCGCGCATTTCCGGGCTGCTCGACCACAAGCTGCCGCATGTGTTCTTCAATTCGTCCGGCTCCGAGGCGAACGACACCGTGCTGCGGCTGGTGCGCTACTATTGGACGCTGAAGGGCGAGCCGCAGCGCCAGACCGTGATCGCCCGCTGGAACGGCTATCACGGCTCGACGGTCGCCGGGGCCAGTCTAGGCGGCATGAAGGCGATGCACGCGCAGGGGACTGCCGATCCCCGGCATCGAGCATGTCATGCAGCCCTACTGGTTCGGGGAGGGCTTCGGCGAGGACCCGGAGGCCTTCGGCCTGCGCGCCGCCCGGGCGATCGAGGAGCGCATACTGGCGGTCGGGCCGGAAACCGTGGCGGCCGTGATCGCCGAGCCGGTGCAGGGTGCTGGTGGCGTCGTCATCCCGCCTGAGAGCTACTGGCCGGAGGTGATGCGCATCGTCAAGCAGTATGGCGTGCTGCTGGTGGCCGATGAAGTGATCTGTGGTTTCGGCCGGCTGGGGCAGTGGTTCGGCCACCAGCATTACGGCTTCACGCCCGATATCGCGCCGATGGCCAAGGGCCTGTCCAGCGGCTACCTGCCGATTTCGGCGACGGCGATCTCGGCCGAAATCATCGATGTGCTGAAGACCCGCGGTTCGGACTTCGTGCACGGCTATACCTATTCCGGCCACCCGACCTGCGCGGCGGTGGCACTCGCCAACATCGACATCCTGGAGCGGGAAGGCCTGGTGGCGCGTACCCGCACCGAGACGGGGCCGTATCTGGCGCAGGCGCTGAAACGGCTGGAAGGGCACGAACTGGTGGGGCAGGTGCGCTCGATCGGCCTGCTTGGGGCGGTCGAGATCGTATCGGAGCCGGGCACCAACAGGCGCTTCTGCAACCAGGAGGGGACGGCCGGGCCGATCGTGCGCGATCTGTGCATCGCAGGCGGCCTGATGGTGCGCGGCATCCGCGACACCATCGTCATGTGTCCGCCGCTCATCATTTCGACCGCTCAGATCGACCGCATGGTCGAGATCATCCGCACGGCGCTCGATGCCGCGCTGCCAAGGCTGCGCGCGCTTGAAGCTGCCGCCTGACCAGTCGAGAGGGACTTCCATGACGCACTCCGAAAAATTTGCCGCGTTCAAGGCCTTGCATGTGCCGGGCAACCCGCTGTTGCTCGCCAATATCTGGGACGCCGGCAGTGCGAAGGCCGTGGCGCTTACAGGGGCGAAGGCGCTCGCGACCGGCAGCTGGTCCGTGGCGGCGGCTCATGGCTTCAGGGACGGCGAGCAGCTGCCGCGCGATCTTGCGCTCGCCAATCTGGGGCGGATCCTGGCGGTGGTCGACGTGCCGGTAAGCATCGATCTGGAGAGCGGCTACGGTGCGGACCCGGAGGGGTTGCCCAGACTTTGGCGCTGGCGGCCGAGGCAGGGGCTGTCGGCTGCAACCTGGAGGACAGCGTGCCGGCGACCGGCGACGCCCGGCCACTGGACGAGGCGGTGGCGCGCCTGAGCGCCGCCCGGCGTGGGGCAGGGGCCGATTTCTTCATCAACGCGCGTACCGACGTGTTCCTGCAGAATCCGCCGGAACTGCATACGGCGGATATGCTGGAGAGCGCGCTGGAGCGGGCGCATGCCTATGCCGAAGCAGGGGCGAACGGGCTGTTCCTGCCGGGGTTGATCGCCGCCAGCCTGATCGAGGTCGCGGTTGCAAGATCGCCGTTGCCGGTCAACATCATGATGATGCCGGGCTGCCCGCCGGTCTGGACGCTGAAGTCGCTGGGCGTCGCGCGCATCAGCCAGGGGCCGGGGCCTTATCAGGCCGCCATGGCGGCGCTTACGGAGCTGGCGCGGACCTTTCTCATCGAAGAGGACGCTTGAACCACGCACCGCACCTGCGTATGCGCGGACTTTCACGATGCGGGCGTGGCGAAATCGGTAGACGCACGAGACTTAAAATCTCGAGTCCCTCAAGGACGTGCCGGTTCGAGCCCGGCCGCGCGATAAGCGGCGGTTCCGCACGCGGGTCAGGGTGCCCGAGGTATTAGCCTAAAGCTCTGGCGCAGGTGCCGATACGCCGCATGGGCGCGCTGGCTGAGATCGTCGGGCAGTCGCCTCCTTGCCTCGGACGCTGCGGCCTTCATCACCAGTCAGACCTTCTGCCCGCAACGCTCTGGTTTGTGGTCGTACTCGACGCGATACGCGGGAATAACCGCACGGTGTATAACCGAAGTCCTGGCTGCCTCCTCAAACGGTCGAGATCTCCCCGCCGTCGACGAGCAGCGTCGTGCCCGTAATCCAGGCGGCGCGCGGCGACAGCTTCGGCAAGGTCCTCGGGCGTACCATAGCGGATGATGCCGCTTTCGGCGGTGAGCCGGATCGCGGTCGCACGACCGATACCGCGGCTTGCCTAACAGACAGGGACGACACTACAGCTTACGACCGTAACGCCCGGTCGACCAGAAGCGTGTCAGTATACATGTTGAAGCGCTTGAGCTTGCCGTCGGCTACGCGCCAGACATGAGCGAAGGGCGCGCGCATCGCTTTGCCGGTCGCCTTGCTGGTTCCCGAATAGACACCGAGGCCGACGACACGGTCGCCCTCGGCGATGAAATCCCCGGCAACGGCCGAGAAGTTGTCCCAGTCAGCCATCAAGGGCTTGATCAGTTTCTCGAGTACATCCTCGGGCGTGCGCCAGGTACCGCTGTAGTAGGGAAACCCTTCCGCCTCCGTCCATTCGAGCGCGGGTGCAGCAATCCGAGCAAGTCGGGAATGTCGCCACGGCTAAGCGCGGCGTAGAAGGAACGGACGAGATCGACAGCCTCTGACATGGGCCGTACTCCGAAGTGGGGCCGGGGAGCGCATGGCTCCCCGGCAGCCGGGGTCAGCCGGCGATGGTGGCCAGAAAGCCGAGGCCGAGCGCGTCGATGACGCCCTGCTGCACCGGCGCGGTTGCTGCGTTCACCGCGTCGGCACCGAACGGCTGGCCGACGACGGTGCGCGCCGGGCGGGTGCCCTTGGCGGCGTCGACCAGGCTGACGATCGCGGTCGCGATGTCGTGCGGGTTGGGTGCGTTCTCGCTCTGGAACATCCCCATGAACGTCTCGAACATCTTGCCCGGGATCGCGCCGATTTCGCCATAGGCCGCGCCGACTTGGGCGTCGGCTGGCTGCTGGATTGCGCTGTACATGTTGGTCGGGTACGCGCTCGGCTGGATGAGTACGACATCGACACCAAGCTGCGACAGTTCGTAGCGATAGCTGTCGGTCAGCGCCTCGACCGCAAACTTGGTCGCGCCATAGATGCCGAAGAACGGGAAGGTCACACGGCCCAGGATCGAGCCGATGTTGATGATGAGCCCGTCCTTGGCCGCGCGCATCGCTGGCAGCACGGCCTTCGTCGTGCGGATGACGCCGACGACATTGGTGTTGAACAGCACCTTTGCCTGATCGGCGGTGAAAGCTTCCGACACGCCCGCCGAGGCGAAGCCAGCGTTGTTGACGAGCACGTCGATCCGGCCGGCCTCAGAGAGAACCTGCGCGACACCTCTTGCGACCGAGGTATCGTCTGCGACGTCGAGCTCAACCACGCCGATGCCTTTGGCACGCAGCGCATTGGCGGCTTCGGCATTGCGGCCGGCAACGTCACGCATCGAGGCGTAAACCTTGTGGCCGGCAGCGGCGAGCGTTTCGGCGGTGTCGCGGCCGAAGCCGGACGCTGCGCCGGTGATGAGGATGATCTTGGACATGATGTTTTCCTATCGTTTGAGGTTTGCGATTAGTTAGCGAGGCTCGCCTTGATTTTGGAGGCGACGGCAAGTGCGATCCGCTCGCGGGTCGCAGCCGGCAGCGTGCCTTTGCCGAGCGCGCCGAACATGCCGAGATGGCCTTCAAGCGCCTGCGGCCTGAACGCGACGGCGCGGAACAGATTGGGCACCGACCCGAACTGCTTGGCAACGGCATCGAGCAGTGGGCGCGATGCTTCGGGAGCGTCGGCGATGACAATGCGGGTCATGACGGGTTCCTTCAGCGGGCAAGAGGTTGGGATCGTCCCGGCGAGGAGGCAGATGGTCTATTCCGCTTCACGTCAGTAGCCATTAAGACCGGAAGGTTGGCTTCCGGAAAGTGGTAGGATCGATGGACCGGTTAGAGGCAATCCGCACTCTGGTTGCAGCGGTGGACGGCGGCAGCCTCTCGGCTGCTTCGCGCACGCTTCGCACGCCCCTGCCCACAGTCAGCCGGCGCGTGTCCGATCTCGAGGCGCATCTCGGTGCGCAGCTGCTCGTGCGTACCAGCCGTAAGCTCACCCTGACCGAGGCAGGCGAAACATTCGTGGCGCGCGGCGCATCATTGACGAGCTCAGCGAGGCCGAGCGTGCCGCGAGAGGCGAGTATCACGAACCGCGCGGCGAACTGATCGTCACTGCACCGATTCTGTTCGGCCGACTCCATATTGCTCCGATCGTCCACGCCTTTCTGGTGGCCTGCCCGCAGGTCAGCGTACGCCTGGTGCTGTCAGACTCGGTGATCGACATGGTCGAGGCCCATGTCGACGTCGCAGTAAGGACCGGGCACCTGCCCGATAGTGACCTGATTGCGCGCACTGCCGGCCATATCCGCTGGATTCTCTGTGCAAGCCCCGACTATCTCGCCCGGCGCGGCGAGCCGGCGACACCCGAAGATCTCGTTGACCATGACTGCATCGCCTTCGAAGGTCTCCGGACCTATCGCAGCTGGACGATCGGCAGCGGATCGGCGGCGCGCACAGTCCAAATCCGGCCGCGCTTCTCAGTCAATACCGCGTCCGGCGTGGTCGGCGGGGCCGTCGCGGGCATGGGTATCGCGCGCGTCCTGTCGTATCAGGCTGCCGATGCGATCGCGTGCGGCAGCGTGCGACCAATCCTTCGTGATTATCGCACCGATCCAATCCCGGTTAGCCTTATCCATCAGCCGCTGCGCGTCCAGCCGCTCAAGCGACGCGCTTTCCTGGATTTCGTGGCACCGAGGTTGTTACTTGTGCTCGAAAGGATTGAGGCTGAAATTTGGCATGAATGACGTACGCAGAAATTTAGCATGCCCGGTTCTTGCTGCGTTTCCTATCCTAAAACGCCAGGTATCTGAGAACTTTGCTACTGCAGCTGGCCCACTTCAGGCTGCATCAAACCAGCCTTGTTTGCGCCATACTGTACTCGCCTCGCGGCGGTGGCGAGTCTGAGCGCTGCCCGGCGCGGGGCAGGGGCCGATCTCTTCATCAACGCACGTACCGACGTGTTCCTGCAGAACCCGCCGGTCTGGACGCTGAAGTCGCTGGGCGTCGCGCGCATCAGCCAGGCGCCGGGGCCTTATCAGGCCGCCATGGCGGCGCTTACGGAGCTGGCGCGGACCTTTCTCATCGAAGAGGACGCTTGAACCACGCACCGCACCTGCGTATGCGCGGACTTTCACGATGCGGGCGTGGCGAAATCGGTAGACGCACGAGACTTAAAATCTCGAGTCCCTCAAGGACGTGCCGGTTCGAGCCCGGCCGCCCGCACCAAAGCTCGAGTGATTGTGCAGTCCATCGCTGGATTTGCACTCTCTATGGTTGATTTCCGATGATTTGACAGGAATCGAAGATACTTGCGCAATCGAGCCTTGCATGGAGGCCTAAAACCTCATGAAACTCGAGTGTCCTGAATCTGAAATCCGTTACACCCAATATCAGGCGCGGTTGGATTTCAGATTCGAGAAGGACACGAGCAAGATATTGTTTCTCGTGTCGTTTTCAGAATCGAAGTTCGCTTGGTCGCCCGATATCACAGTGTAGCGAACTTCGATTCCACGACACGAGGTCATGCGTTTATTGTTGTGACCGGTGCTGGAAGGGGCTTTCATGCAGGACGATATTGTGCTGGAACGGCGGGGCGGTTGGGGTGTTGCGACGTTCAATCGCCCCGCCGCCCTGAACGCGTTGACCAGGCAGATGTGCGTGGCGCTTGACGAGGCGCTCACGGCCTGGGCGGACGATCCGAGCGTGATCGGCGTCGTGGCGCACGGGGCGGGGACAAGGCCTTTGCGCGGGCGGCGACGTGCGGGCGGTGCGGGCGCAGGCCCTTGAAGACATGAGCGAGGCGCGTCGGTTTTTCGCCGACGAGTATGCGATGAACAGGCGGCTGTTCAATTTCCCCAAGCCCTATGTCGCGCTGATCGACGGCATCTGCATGGGCGGTGGCGTCGGGGTGTCCTGGCATGGCCGCTATCGGGTTGCCGGGCCGAAGACGCTCTGGGCGATGCCGGAGACAGGGATCGGGTTCTTCCCCGATGTCGGCGTGAGCTGGCAGTTGGCGCGGCTGCAGCCAGGCCTCGGCGCCTGGCTGGCACTGACCGGCGCGCGGCTCGGCGCCGCGGATTGCTTCTGGGCCGGGGTCGCAACGCACCACTGCCCGAACCAGAACGCACTTTTCAGCGAACTGCTGGCTGTAACGGCGGCCGATGCGGTCGAGACCGTTCTGCGCAAACATCATGTCGATCCGGGCGAATCACCCGTCGCAGAGCAGGCGGCTGATATTGCCCGGCTGTTTTGCAGCGCCGACCTGGAGACGATCACGCAGGCCCTGGAGACGCATGACGCGCCGTGGGCCGAGGCTGCGCGCGCCGCCTTGTCCACCGCGTCGCCGACTGCGCTGGCGGTAACCCTGCGCCACCTGCACGAAACGCTCGCCATGCCGTTTGAGCTGGCGATCCTGCAGGATTACCGTCTTGCCTGCCGGATGCTGGAACACGGCGACTTTCTGGAAGGCGTGCGCGCGTTGCTGGTCGACAAGGATCGCAACCCGCGCTGGCAGCCGCCTGGTGAAGTCGATCGTTTCTTCCGTTAGGAGACTTGTGCGCGAATGATGCTTCCTCCCCATCGGCGGAAGGGTCTACACCGAGTGAGGGCCTTAAGGCCCTGGGGTGGTGGAGGGGCGGCGGATAGCTGGCATTTTGGGGATTTTCACCCCACCGTCCGTCTTTCAGACGGACACCTCCCCTAAGGGGAGGATTTTTCTTCCGCGCACAGGTCTCCTAGCAGGCCGCTGAAAAGTGATTTCCCGCACTGCATACTCACAGTCGTCACCCCGGCGCAGGCCGGGGTCCATGGCTAACGCCTTATATTCGTTGCATATGTATGCTCCCATGGATTCCGGCCTTCGCCGGAATGACGAGATGAGTCTGTATTTTTCCACTTTTCAGCAGCCTGCTAGAGCCTGATCGGTTGAGGTTGAAGCATATGTGCTTCAACCGAGGGCGTGAATCAGGCTCTTTTCAAGAGATTAGACCATGATCGCCGCCGCCAAAGCAAGCTTTGGCGGGCGGGCGATGCCACTGAGGTGCAGGGTCGTTTGCCCACCGATCGTCGCGCGCAGCCATTGCAGCCGCCCGATCTGCAAGGCCTGCACCCGGCCGACCAGTTGCGCGTCCAGTCGGGCATGCGCGCGCAGGGACGCTGCGTTGTAGAGCGCGATCCGGCTCAGCGACCAGGCCAGCCCGTGCATGTCCAGCCAATCGCCGGTTGCGGCCCAGAGCGCGGCGAAGGCGCGGCTGGCCCGGTGTTCCGGCGCGATGTGCAACCCCAGGTCCCAGGCGGCGCGGCCGCCGCAATCGTAGAGGGCGGCGATTTCGTCCTCGCGGACCGGCTTCAGCGAAATCCAGGTCACGCCAACCGGGGCTGCACCGCGACTGGCGATCAGGCAGACGCAGCCATCGTCCAGCCGGCGCTGCGCCACCGCCAGGTCCACGCCCGCGACGCCAGCCACCGCTTCGAATTCGCCCATATGGGCCGCAATCCGGTAGCTGTACCCCTTTGGCATCGCCGGCATGCCCGCGCGCGGCGTCGCAATCACGGCATAACTGTGCCAGCTGCCAATCCGGCTGAGCGCGAGCGCGCGGCTCAACCGGTAAGCGGCGAGCCCCGGGCGGTGCAGGAGGTCGGGGTTGAGGCGGGCTGTCATAAGGGCGGCCAAGCTGTCGGCTTTGCCTTGCGCCGACAAGTCCTTATAAGCCTCGCGTCACGCAAAAGAACACAAAGGATCGCAGGTCATGGCCGAGACGGCGGCAAACCCCGCAGCGCCCGTTGCACAGGTGCGCGAACTCCTGACCGAGACACTGGGGCTTGGCGCGCGCGGGGCGATGCTCACGGCCGCCTCGCCGCTGCTGGGCGCTTTGCCGGAACTCGATTCGATGGCGGTCGCAACCGTGCTGACCGCACTCGAGGAGCGCTTCGGCATCCTGATCGACGACGACGACGTCAGCGCCGAGACATTCGAGACCTTGGGCGACCTTGCCGCCCTCGTCGCCCGCAAGACGGCGTGACCCGAGAGATCGTCAGCGTCGAGGTTGCCGGCTGCGCTGTGCCGTGCGTGGCGCACCGCCCGGCGGCGCCTCGTGGCGTCGTGATCTGCGTGCAACCGTTCCTGGAAGAAGCCAACCGCACCCGCCGGCTGTTCAATATGGTCGGGACGGCGCTTGCGGCGCGCGGCTGGTCCTGCCTGCTGCCGGACCTGCCTGGCTGCGGCGAGAGTCCGCACGCGCTGATGCAGGTCCGCTGGCAAACCTGGGTCGAGGCGCTTGCCGGGCTGATCGCGCGGCAGGAACCGCCGGTGCGCCTGTTCAGCATCCGTCTCGGTGCGCTGGTCGCAGCACAGGCGGCGGTTCGGGTGCCTGTCGAACGCCATGTCGCGCTGGCACCTGTCGATCGCGGCGATACCCACCTGCGGCACTGGCTGCGCGTGCGTGCGCTGGCGTCCCGGGAAATCGGACCCGAAGTGAGCGTTGCCGACCTCGAGGGCGAGATCGCTGCCGGCCGCCCGCTGCTGCTGGCCGGCGCGCGGGTGCCCGCCGAACTTGCACAGGAAATCGCGGCGGCGCGCTGGCCGGGCACCGACTATGCCGGCGCGGCGGTCTACCGGCTTGGGTCCGGCATCGGCGGGATCGACGCCCCGGTGTACTGGCAGCTTGCGGAGCCGCCCGAGCCGGGTGCGGCGGCACTTCAGATTGCCGATCTGGTGCTGGCATGAGTGCAGTCCGCCACTGGTTCGTGCCCTGTGAAGGCGATGCGATCGCGCTCAGCCTGCACCCGGCCGAGGGCGACACCGGGGTGCTGATCGTGCCGGGCGGCGTGCAGACGCGCTTTGGCGCACACCGGGGCTTCCGGGCGATCGGAACGCTGTTGGCGGCGGCCGGCTATCCGGTTCTGCGCTTCGACCGGCGCGGCGTGGGCGACAGCGCGGGCCTGGACCCCGGCTTTCGCGGCAGCGCGCCGGACATCACGGCAGCGCTTGCGGCGTTCCGCACGGCGCAGCCGCACCTGCGGGCCATCGTCGGCCTCGGGCTGTGCGACGGCGCAGCCGCGCTCCTGCTGGCGCATGACCTGGCGTTCGACGGCTATATTCTGCTCAACCCCTGGACGCCGGAGGCTGAGGACAGCACCCGGGCCGCTGCCGATCATTACCGCCGGCGGGCCGCGAGCCCCGGGCGCTCAGCCGTGTACTGCGCGGCGAGTTCACGATGGGGCAGCTTCTTGAGCGCGCCCGTGCGATGGTGCAGCCGGCCCCGCAGGCGGTCTCTGCGGAAACCCAGGCCTTGCTGGCACAGCTTCGGGCAGTTGCGGGGCGCACAGCGGTCGTGCTGTCGGACAAGGACTGGACGGCGCGCGCCTTCGAGTCCGTGCTGCCCAAGCTCCCGGACCTCACACTGCTGCGCGTGCCCGTCGCAGACCATAGCTTCGGCCTAGAGGGCAACGAAGACGCCCTGCTGCGCTGTATTCTCGGCTGGCTGCAGGCGCGCGAGTAGGGTGCGACCCCGAAGTAGCGGGTGCAGCCGGATGCGCGTGGGGCGAACCCTGCCTATTCTCGTGTCCTTCTCGAATCTGAAATCCAACCGCGCCTGATATTGGGTGTAACGGATTTCAGATATGGGACACTAGGAACGGCGCGATTGCAGCGTGCGCGAGGGCGTCGAGCGTGTGTGGTTCGGTCGGGAAGTCGGCTGCGACCCAGGCGGCCTGAACTGCCTGCAGCGCACGGCTGACCTGGGGCCGGGCGTCAGGCCGCGGGCGATCAGATCGGCGCCGCGCAGTGGCAGCTTCGGCCGCGTCCACTGGCTCAGGGCCGCCAGTGCTGGCGTAAGCATGGGCGGATCGTCCAGAGCGGCGGCGGCGCGCAGCAGGCGGTCGATGGCCGTGTGGTCCGGCTGGTCATAGGCCCAGCGACGCAGCGCGGCCGGATCATCAAGGGTGGCGAGCGCTGGTGCGGCGATGTGCTCCGCCCCGGCCATGGCGGCCATCCGCGTCTGGTCGGCGCGGGAGAGATGCAACCGCTTTGCCACCGGTTCAAGTGCTGAGTCCGGCAGCAGGCAGGCGAACCGGCGCAGCGGGTCGGGCACCGGCTCCAGTGCGATCAGGCGGGCAAGCCGGACTTGATGCTCCGGCAGCAGTTCCGGCAGCACCGGCACCAGAATCTCATGCGTGAACATGACCGCAAGCGTCGGCAGAACCTGGGTGTGACCAGCAGCTTCAGCAGCTCATCGCGGATGCGCTCGCGGGAGAGCGCCTGCAGGGTGCGCCGGGCGGCGATGCAGGCGGCCAGGCTCTCGGCGTGCAGGCCCGCGGCATAGCGGGCCGAGAAGCGGAAGAAGCGCAGGATGCGCAAATGGTCCTCGGCGATGCGGGTGGCCGGATCGCCGATGAAACGCACCACGCCGGCCGCAAGGTCCGCCTGCCCGCCCGTGTAGTCATAGAGGGCCGGTCAACGGGTTGGCCGACAGCGCGTTGATGGTGAAATCGCGGCGCATCGCGTCTCGCGCCCAGTCCTGCGTGAAGGCGACGGTCGCGTGCCGGCCGTTGGTCGCCACGTCCTCGCGCAGGGTGGTCACTTCGAAGGGCCGCCTGGCGGCGACCACGGTTACGGTGCCGTGCGCGAGCCCGGTCGGCACGGCTTTGAGGCCGGCCGCCGCGATCCGCGCGATCACCTGATCCGGCAGCAACTGGGTGGCGAGATCGAGGTCGGCGCAGGGATGGCCAAGCAGGGCATCGCGCACGCAGCCGCCGACCAGACGGGTGCGTCCGCCCGCGACATCCAGCGCCGCATAGACCTGCGCGGCGGCTTCAGACTGCGCTGTCGTCAATTGCGCCAAGCGGAAAGCGATGTCCTGCACTCCAGACCTCGAGCGTGCTTTCTCCGGGCGGCAGCGCCTCGAGCGCAAGGGTCGCCAGTTCGTAAAACACCGGGCGGCTGAGGCGCGCCCACAGGCCGCGCCGCACCAGCAGCGCCGGTCGCGGTGCACCGGTCGCAGGATCGGACTCGAAGGTCAAGGGTGGTCCGCGTCCGCCGTCACCCAGCCGCCGCTGCCAAGGCGGAACGAAAGCACGGTATCCCGCGCCTCACCCTCTTGCGCCAGTTCCACGGCGAGAAACGGCAGATCGTCGACCCGGATGCCCATTTTCTCGACTGGCGTCACCAGGCAGTAGCGTCCGTCCGGCTCCCGGCGCAGGATGCTGGCGAACAGTTCGACAAGGGCCGGGCGCAGGATCGGGCGGCCCAGATGCTCCCAGACGCCATCCGCCCTGATGCGGATGTCGATGTCGCCGCAATCGGGCGGATTCCAGGCTTCGACAGGGCGTGCGGCGGCTACAGTGCGCGCGAGCGCCTCCAGCGACCGGTCTTGCCCGATAGTCGCACTGACGGTTGCAGGCTGGTCGATGCTCATGCACCGTGTATATGAGACACAACGCCCGATCACCAAGACAGGACCCGCGCGTGCTGCATCATATTCCGCACAGCGAGGACGCAACAGACGCCCGCTTCACCCATCTGGCCGATATGCTCAATCGGGCGCGGGACGCGCTCGCAAGGGTCGTGCTCGGGCAGGATGCGGTTATCGAGCTGACCCTGGTCACCCTGCTGTGCGGCGGGCACGGGCTGCTGGTCGGCCTGCCGGGGCTGGCGAAGACCCGTCTGGTCAAGGCGCTGGGTGCTGTGCTGGGCTTGGACGCCCGGCGCATCCAGTTCACGCCGGACCTGCTGCCCGCCGACATCCTCGGCAGCGAAGTGCTGGAGACGGCGACCGATGGCAGCCGTGCGTTCCGCTTCATCGCCGGGCCGGTGTTCGGCCAGCTGCTGATGGCGGACGAAATCAACCGCGCCTCGCCACGCACCCAGTCCGCGCTGCTGGAGGCGATGCAGGAAGGGCAGGTGACGGTCGCGGGCCACAGCCATGCGCTGCCTGCCCCGTTCCATGTGCTGGCAACCCAGAACCCGCTGGAGCAGGAAGGCACTTATCCGCTGCCGGAGGCGCAACTGGACCGCTTCCTGTTCCAGATCGATGTGCCGTATCCCAGCCGTGACGCCGAGCGCGCGATGCTGCTGATGACGACCAGCGCTGTAGACGCATCGCCAGAGCCGGCGATGACCGCCGCCGACCTGGCGCAGGCACAGGCGCTGGTGCGCGCGATGCCGATCGCCAACCATCTTGTCGACGCCGCGCTTGATATGGTGCGGGCCGCGCGCCCCGGTGGCGCGCTCGGCGAAGGGCTGGACTGGGGTCCGGGGCCACGCGCCGGACAGGCGCTGCTGCTGGGCGCGCGGGCGCGGGCGCTGCTGGCCGGGCGGACCACGCCGCTGCTCGACGATCTGATCGCGGTTGCCCCAGCGGCCCTCAAGCATCGCATTCAATTGTCCTACGCTGCACGCGCGCGGGCGAGAGCGTGGACGGCGTCATCAAGGCTCTGGTCGCCCGTCTTGACGCCTGACGACCGCACAACCTGCTGGCTGACGGGCGCGGCCCTGGCGCAGGCAGCGCCGCAGCCGTGGCTGGCGCGTGCGCCCGCGCCGACGCATGCGCTTGCCGGCGAGCGACGCATGCGCCGGGCCGGTGTCGGGCAGGATTTCTGGCAGTTCCGGCCCCTTGAGGCCGGTGAGCCGGTCGAGCGGATCGACTGGCGACGCTCCGGCCGGTCGGATGCGCTTTATGTGCGCACCCATGAACATCTGGCACCCGGGCGCATGCTGTTCTGGGTCGATGGCAGCGCCTCGATGGCGTACACCAGCAGCCCTGAACTGCCCACCAAGGCGCAGGCGGCGCTGACGCTTGCGGCGGCGCTGATCGTGCTGGCGCGCGGGCGCGGCGAGCGAGTCGGGCTGGTGGCGGGCGGACGTACGGATGCGCCGATGCGCGTGTTCGAGGCGCTGGGCCGGGATGGCGCGCCGGCGACGGTGACCCCGGCTCGCGGTGTGACGCCGGTGCTGGTCGGTGATTTCCTGGCGCTGCCGGACTTGCCCCAGGGCGGCGGTCTTCTGGTGCGTGTGGTCGACCCCGCCGAGGCTGAATTTCCGTTCGAGGGTGCGCTGGACCTGATCGACCCTGAGGCTGCTGATGCGCCGCGCCGGCTCGACGATGCGGCGGCGCTGCGGATGGACTATCTCCAGCGCTGGGCTGCGCATGGCACGGCGCTGGCGGCGCGTGCCGCGGGGCCGGTTGGACCCTTGTTACAGCGCGAACCGATGCCCCGCTCGCTGAAGCGCTTGCCGCCAGTGTCGCTGCGCTGGAGCCGCTGGCATGATGACGCTCGGGCCGCTGGTGCTGGCGTCACCGTGGGCGCTCGCCGGGCTTGCCAGCCTGCCGGCGCTGTGGTGGTTGATCCGGCGGCGTCCGCCCGTGCGCCCAAGCGTGATGTTTCCCCTCTGGCGCTGCTGGGCGATGCGCGTCAGGCTCCGCCGCCAGCGCGCACGCCGCCCTGGTGGCTGCTGCTGTTGCGGCTGGGTGCGCTGCTGTTGCTGCTGCTGGGTCTGGCTGGCCCGAGTTGGCGGCCGGACCCGCCACCCCGCCGGGCCGGCTTCTCCTGGTGCTGGACAATGGCTGGACTTCTGCGGGCGTGTGGGAACAACTGCGCACGGCAGCGCTGCGCCGGCTGCAGGCCTTGCCTCCTGAAGCGCAGGTCGCGGTGATGACCCTTGCACCCCATGCCGGCGCTGTCCCGCCGCGCTACGCTTCGCTGGCGGTCGCCGCGCGCGTGATCGAGGCGGCGGACGCGCACCCTGGCGCGCGGATGGACTCGCGGCGGTGCGGCTGCTGGCGGGGCTTGCGCCGCCAGACCAGACCCTGCTGCTGACCGACGGGCTGGATGGCCCGGCGCTCGATCCTCTGATCAAGGCCTTGCCCACACGGGGCTGGCGATCCAGCGGCCGCCGCATGCCCCGGTCGTTATCCGCATGATGCAGCCGGTCGCGGGCGGCTGGCAGGTGCAACTGGTGCGACCGCAGGCGCTGGAGGCGCGCGATGTCGTGCTGGAGGCGCTCGATGCGGCAGGCGATGTGGTCGGCGAGAACAGCGAGGCGTTCCCTGCTGGTGAGTCCGTGTTGACCATGACGATCGCCGTGCCGCCGGCGCTCGCTGCCAAGGTGTCCCGTCTGCGCGTGCGCGGGCAGGCAATGGCGGCTGGAGTCAGCCTGATCGACGCAGGCTCCACCCGCCCCGCGTCGTGCTGGTGGGCGAGGCGTCGGGCGCGCGCACCCTGCAATCCGGTCTTTACTATTTGCGCCGCGCGCTGGAGCCCTACGCCGATCTGGTGGAGCGCGGGCTGGACCGCCTGCCGCCGGACGACGCCAGTATCCTGATCCTCGACGATGCCCCGCTTACGCCGGGCGCGCAGTCGGATGCGCTTCTGGCCTGGGTGCGCAAGGGCGGCGTGGCGATCACTTTCGCCGGGCCACGCATCGCCGAGAACGGCACCGCCCTCGCGCCGGCGCCGCTGCGCCGCGGTGCACGCAACCTCGGGGGCGGCTGTCCTGGGGTCGCCGCAGCCCGTCGGCGGGTTTGCGCAAGACGGACCGTTCGCGCGACTCCCGACCCGCGCCGAGGTCACGGTTGCGCAGCAGGTGCTGCCGCTTGACCCCGCTGCCGCCGAACGCTGGGCCTGGCTGGCCGACGAAACGCCGCTGGTGAGCGCAAAGCCGCTTGGCGCCGGGCTGTTGGTGCTTGTGCACACCACCGCAGGACCTGAGTGGACCAGCCTGCCGCTCTCCGGCCAGTATGAAGCGATGCTGAAGCGGCTGATGCCGCTGGCGCGCAACCGCAGCGCCCGCGCCGCGCCTGATGGCGCGCCATGGACTCTCGACCAGGCGCTGGACGCGCGCGGCGACCTGATCGCGCCTGCGAGCCCGTCCGTCATCGCGGATGACACGCCGATCGGCCCGCCGCGCCGCCCGGGCTATACCGGGCCGGCGGCGCGAGCGTTGCACGCAACATGGCAGGGCAGGGCGGCATTGTTACGCCATTTTTCCGCTTCAAGCCGCTGGAGGCGAGCATTCCGCAGGCTCAACCGGAAGGGCGGCAGCTTGCGCTGGCCCCGCCACTGCTGCTCGGCGGGCTGCTGCTGCTCGTGCTCGATGCCTTGCTCCTGCTTGGCGTCGGCTGGCGCCGACCGGTGCTTGCGGCCTTGCTGGTGCTGCTCGTGCCGCTGCCCGCCCGCGCCCAGTTCTTCGGGTTCGACGCGCCGCCACCGCGGGCGCGTTCGCCGTCGGAGCTGGTGCAGATCGGCTGGGTGCGCACGGCAGGGCGCGACGCGGCCAGCAAGGCGGGTCTGCAGCAGCTCGCCAATGCGCTGGCGACGCGCACGGCCGTGCAGCCGGCGGTACCGACTGCGGTCGACCCCGCACGGGATGCGCTTGGTGCCTACGCCATGATCTACTGGCCGATTGCCGTCGCTGGCCCGCCGCTGACGCCGCAGATCGCCGACCGTGTGCGGCGCTACCTCGAGGAAGGCGGCCTGGTGTTGTTCGATGTCGTCGACAGCAGCGTGACACAGGGCGGCCTGCGCAGCCGGCTGGCGGCGCTTAGCTGCCGCCGCTCGAGCCGCTGACAGAGAAGCATGTACTGGCGCGCACCTTCTACCTGCTGCGCGAGGTGCGCGGCGCGGACGGGCCGACGACGCTCTGGGTCGAGACGGGCACCAAGGGCGATAGCGGCGCGACCACGGGCGTTGTCATCGGGGCCGGCGATTTCGCCCGCGCCTGGGCATCCGGCGACAATGAGCTGGCGTTGCGCACCGGCATCAACCTGGTGGTCTATGCCTTGACCGGCACCTACAAGGCCGATCAGGCGCACGTGAAGGCGCTGCTCGACCGTCTGGAGCGCACCCGGTGAGCCTCTCGCTTGCCCCTGTCGCGCCGCTCTGGCTGATCGCGGCGGGCGTCCTGCTGCTGGTGCTGCCGGCGCTGCGGACACGGTTTTGGCCGCAGGAGTCGCGCGGATCGGGCTGGCGCTGGCGCTCATGCTGGCGCTGCTGCAGCCGATGACGACGATCGAGGAACGCGCCCCACGCGCTGATATCGGCGTACTGCTGGTCGACGATAGCGCCAGCATGGCGCTGGAGCAGGGGCGGGCGCAGGCCGCCGCCGCCCGTGCGGTGCTGGAGAAAGCAGCACCTGGGCTGGGATGGCGCACCCTGACCTTGCGCAATGCGCCAAGGGCCGGGACTGAACTTGCACCCGTGTTGCAGCGCGCGCTGGCCGGCGTCGATCCAACCCGGCTGGCGGGCGCTGTGGTGCTGACCGATGGCCGGATCGCGGATGCCGCAACGCTTGCCGGCCTCAACCTGCCGAAACGGCCCGTCCATATACTGGTCACGGGGAAGCGCGATCGCCCGGATTTGCGGGTGCGGGTTGAACAGGCGGCGGTCTATGCGCCGGTCGGCCGGGTCGTGCCGGTCCGGTTCACGGTCGAGGGTGGCGCACCGGGCCAGGCCGTGCGCGTGGACTGGCGGCGGCAGGACGGCAAGACCGGAACAGTCGAGGCGATTATCGGGCAGCCGCAGACGCTAAGCGTGCCCGTGCTCCAGCGCGGCACCAACCTCGTGGTGTTCAGCGTACCGCCGGTCGGGCAGGAAATCGTCACCGCCAACAACCAGGCGCTGGCCAGCATCACCGGCATGCGCGACCGGCTGAATGTGCTGCTGGTCTCCGGCGCGCCAGGCCTGTCCGGGCGGCTCTGGCGCGACATGCTGAAGTCCGACCCCAACATCACGCTGGTGCACTTCACGATCCTGCGCTTTCCAACCTCGCTCGACCCGACCCCGGCGCGCGAGATGGCCTTGATCCCGTTTCCGGTCGAGCAATTGTTCGAAGAACGGCTGCCGCAGTTCGATCTGATCATCCTCGACCGCTTCGACGAATTCGACCTGGTGCCGGATTACTACATCGCCGGGATGCGTGATTTCGTCGAGCGCGGTGGCGCCGTGCTGGTGACTGGCGGCAGCGACCTCGCCCGCCTCGACGGGCTGGCCGCCAGCAGCCTAGGCCCTGCGCTGCCCGTGCGCCTGACCGGCGGACTGTCGACCCAGCCGTTTCGACCGCGAGTCGCCAAGGCGGGGAAGTCCACCCCGTGACTGAGGGGCTGCAGGATGTTTGGCCCGGCGGACGGGATTGGGGGCGCTGGGAGACGCTGGCCGAAGCCGAGCCGCGCCGCGGCGATACGTTGCTGACCGATGAGGCCGGCCGGCCGCTGCTGGTGCTGGCACCGTTCGGCAAGGGCCGGGTGGCGACCCTGTTGTCTGGCGACGTCTGGCGCTGGGCACGCGGCGTCGATGGCGGCGGCCCGCGCGACGAGCTGCTGCGGCGGCTGGCGCACTGGCTGATGCGCGAACCGGACCTGGAAGACATGCGCCTCAGTGCCGAGGCAGCCGGCGGCTGGCTCGACGTCAAGGCGACCAGCCTGCGCCCGCCGGCCAGCGTAGAAGTGTTCGGCCCCAACGACCGGCGGCAGGTCGCGCCGCTGGTACGCTCCGGAGAATATCAGGCCAGCGCACGCCTGACTGCTGCGAACGATGGCTTGTACATGCTGCGCGCAGGCGGTCGTGCGACCGTGGCGACGGTTGGCAATCCGGCCGAGATGAGCGCCGATCCGGCCGCGCTGGCGCAGTTGCGTACCTTCGCGCAGAAGACCGGCGGGCAGCTCGGCTGGCTGGAAGACGGTACGCCTCAGCTGCGGCGCGTGCCGGTGGGTGCCCGGACCGCCGGAGCCGGCTGGATCGGCATGGTCGAGAACCGTTCCGGCGCGCTGATCCGTGTCGACAGCGCGCCCGTGCTGCCGCCGCTGCTCGTCTGGGGGCTGGTCGCGCTGGCTGCCGGCGTTGCCTGGTGGACCGAGCGTCGCTAGCGCCTTTCTTGTCGCTTTCGCCTGAGGCACTTTAACACAAGTGCCTCAATCTCAGTCGGAAAGGCTCTGTCCCGAATCTGAAATTCGTTACACCCAATAGCGGGCGTGGTTGGATTTCAGATTCGAAAACGACACGAGGAGGTTCTTATGCAATTATGGGCGCAGGATGCGGAGGATCTGCAGGTGCTGTCAGCGCTGCTGCAGGATGCTGTTCTGCGCAGCGCTGACCTCGGGTTCGACCGGGCGCGCCGACGTTTTGCCCTGGTACTGAACCGCTTCTGCTGGGAGCAGCCCAATCAGCCGATGCGTGTCCGTGCCGCTGTGCGCATCGATCATGTCCTTAAGGTTGAGCGCGCCGCCTGGCCGCAGCCGGACGCGGTGCTGGACCTGCTGGCGGTGCAGTGCGCCACGGCGGACGATGGGCTGGGCGCGTGCCTGACCCTGCCGTTCGCCGGCGGCCCGGCGCTGCGTTTGCAGGTCGAGGCGGTGGATGTCTTGTTGGAGGATATCGGCGCAGCGTGGCCGGCGCGCATGACGCCGGACCACGCCGACTGACCGATCAAACCCGGCGACGCCGCGTTGTTAATGGCTCCTGACCCTAAGGCTTGCAAAGTATCGGTAGTGTCTCAGTTCGAAACCTCCCCGCTCACCCTGAGCTGGACGAAGGGTTGAGCGGCTCGTGGTTCTGTCCGAGCTCACCACGAGCGGGGAGGTTTCAAACTGAGACACTACAAAAGTATCAGGCGGTAATGGGGCCGCCGACAATCCCAGGACGGTTCAAATCCGACAGTCCTTGCATTCCCGGGAGTAAAGCCCATTTAAAGGATGCTAAAGTCGCAAATCGACGGTTTCTGGAGCTTTGCGGCCCCTTTTCCTTCAGTCTGCACCGCGGCACCGGGCGATCCGGTTGTAGGCTCGCCCCAAGGAAAAGGAGAATCTCATGAGCATCACTGGAACTGTCAAGTTCTTCAACGAGCAGAAGGGCTATGGCTTCATTGCGCCCGACAACGGCGAAGGCGACGCCTTCGTGCATATCAGCGCCGTTGAACGCGCAGGCATGACGACGCTGCAGCAGAATCAGCGCGTTTCCTACGATCTGGAACAGGACAAGCGCGGCAAGAAGTCGGCCGTCAATCTCGTCGCTGCCGCCTGATCGACCGAACCCGGCAGGGCGGCGTCCATCGCGGCGTCGCCTTGTCTTACCAAAGGTATTGCACTTGAGCACTCTTGCCCAAACCTACCGCGCCCATGCCGCGCGCGGCGGCGGACGCGGAGGCGACGGACCTTGAAAATGTCCGCGAGCGCAATTTACGTTCGGCCCGCGCGTGGGACGAAATGGCCGAGCGGCAGGACCGCACCGAGCAGGCTCGCCTGGAGCGGGAAACCAAGACGGTCATTCAACCCATCTGATGCGATGTCGAGTCATCGATCCATGCGGCCCTCGGGTGGCAGCGATCAGGTGTTGCCTTGTCGCGCTGTCAGTCCCTTTGCTCCATGCGCCATTTGGCCATCTCGATCCGGTCCTGGCCGAAGAAGGGTTCTGCGTCGAATACGAGCGTCGGCACGCCCCAGTGGCCGGCGCGCTCCAGAGCCTGCTGGTTCGCCGTTATTTCCGCGTCGAGCGCCTCGGCTTCTTCATATACTTGTGCATCGAGCTCCGCGAGATCGAGCCCCGCGCGCTGCGCCGCGCCGGCAAGATGATCGCCCATGTGCCAATTCTCCGCGCCGCCCCAGATCAACCGCGCGGCTTCGTGGGCAAAGGCGAGGCCCTTGCCATGCCGTGCGGCCGCCTGCCCCAGACGGGTGATCCGGTGGATGTACGGCTGCTCCGGCGCGATGGCACGCGTCGCAATGTCCTGCACGATCGGGTCAGGTCGTGGCAGGCCGAACGGAATGCCGTGGAACTGCGCGACCCGCGGCACGTCGACGATCAGATAACGCAGCCAGTTCGGGTGGTTGCGCTCGAAGAAATCCGGCTGGCGCACCGCAAGCGGATAGACCGGACGCAAGGCGATATCGACAGCCGACGTCTCGGCCAGCGCACGATAGCGCCCAATAGCGAGGTAGCTGTAAGGGCTGCGAAAGCTGAAAAGAGATCGGCAACGAGAGCCATGCATGCCTGCTTGTTCGAAAAACGCCAACAGGCTGATGCTGCACCGCGCGTTTCGGCCCTGCAAGGCCTATTATGCCGCGCGCCTTCTGCATGGAAATCGCTTCAAGAAATCCCGGCAAGACAAACGGATGGCGTCGCCGACCTGCGGTAATGGCTGGCAAGGGTATAGGATTTGCGCGGACCTGCAACCGCCACGACGGTGCTGAAGCGGTCGTCGGCATGCCAGGTCATCCGGTGCCGGTATGTGTCTGGCGCGCAGAGGTGCGTCGCTTGCGCCTCGTACGCGGCCGCCAAGCCGGAAAACCGCAGCGTCACATAGAGTGCGCCGCGCCTGTGAGCGTCCGCGAAGTGGATCGCGATGCCGTCCGGGGCGAGGCGGTAATCGTATTCGCGGTACCCCGGCAGGGATATGCCGTTCTCTTGCAGCAGGACGCCGTCTTCCCGATAGCGCAGGACATCGGGTGCGCACGGGCTGAAAACCGCGACGCCGGTGAACGTGCCGAGGTCCCCATCCGGCGCTCCAGCCGCCATTCGCCCTCTAACCGTGCGAAGATCGCAGCCTCGATCGTGGGGCGTTCCGTCTTGTCGTCATTCTGGTCCTCACCGTATCGCGTCGTCCGTTGCCCGGCCAGACCCTTAGGCCCCTTACAGTCCAGCCGGGGAAAGGGCGCTTCACCCGCCCGGCGCGTTACGGTCGCGACGAACCGGTTTAGGGCTGCGATCATCCGGCCGGTCGCGGCTTGACCTTGCGCGTCGCCTTCAACACTGTGTTGTTGTTGCAAGACACCAGGTGTCAAAAGCACTGGCAATTGGCGTAATTTTGTCGTTAACGCAGGTTTAAGAAGTTCCTGCTTCTGGTGAAAACCCAGAAACTCCGGCCATCGCAAGTAAAGAGGTCGCCTGAAGATGCAAACCCAACTCTCAGCCCGCGAAGCCATGGTTGTCAGCCAGCTGCGCACCACCAAGGTGAACGACCCGGCATTGGTTGCAGCGCTGAAGGCGGTGCCGCGCGAGCATTTCGTGCCGGACGACCGCCGGGCGAGCGCCTACGCTGATGAAGACGTGCCGCTTGGTGCCGGCCGAGTGATGCTTCAGCCTCTGACGATCGCGCGCCTGCTCAACGAGGCCGAGATACAGGCAGGTGGCAAGGTCCTGGTCATCGGGGCGGGGACAGGCTACGCCTGCGCTGTTCTCGATGCCATGGGTGCCAAAGTAACCGGGCTTGAGCAGGATGCGGCGCTGGCTGAACGCGCTCGTGCATCCCTGGCGGCGGCTGGCCACTCGGCGGTCGCTGTTGTCGAGGGTGCGCTGGAGGCCGGGTATCCGGCATCTGCGCCCTACGACGCGATTGTCGTCAATGGCGCAACGGAGTTTCTCCCGCAGGCATGGGCCGGGCAGCTTGCAGCCCACGGCGTTGTTGTGGCCATCCTGAAGCAAGATGGAGTCGGCCGAGGTGTCGTGGCGCGCGCCGTCGATGGGGTTTTGGCTGTGATGCGTTCATGGATGCTTTCACCCCGGTGCTGCCGGGCCTCGCAAAACCGGTAACGTTTCAGTTTTAGAAGATCGGCCGAGGGCGGCCGTGGAGGAAAATTACATGACTGTTTCTGGCAAGCGCTTACTTCTTATTGCGCTGATGCTTTCGGGCGCGAGCAAGACCGTCGGCGCTGTGACGCTCAACGATGCGCTTGCGACGGCGTATAACACCAGCCCGGATCTGGGCGCACAGCGCGCCGTGCTGCGCCAGCTCGATGAAGACGTCTCGACCGCCGTCGCCGGCACGCGCCCGACCATCACCGGCGGGGCAACCTTCGAGCGTTCGAAAACCGCAGAACCTTCATTTTCCCGGAGGGCTCGCGCACGTCGCAATTCGGCTCGACCGACCAGAACTTCAACGCCCGCCTGACCCAGCCGGTCTTCCGCGGCAATCGCATCACGAACAACATCCGCGCAGCGGACGCGACCGTGGATGCCGGCCGCGAGACCCTGCGCAACGCAGAGATATCGCTGCTGGTCAACACGGCCACTGCCTACATGGATGTGGTGCGCGATACCGCCGTGCTCTCGCTCAACGACAATCAGGTCGCGGTGCTGCAACGCCAGCTTCAGGCGGCCAAGGACCGCTTCGAAGTCGGGGAACTGACGCGCACCGACGTTGCCCAGTCCGAAGCGCGCCTGGCGCTTGCGGTCAGCAATCGCACGGCGGCCGAAGGCGCCTTGACCGCGAGTCGGGAAGCCTACCGGCAGGTCGTTGGGCAGGCACCGGAAACGCTTGTGCCGCCGAGCGAACTGCCGCCGCAGCCGAACAGCGTCGATCAGGCTGTGGAGCGCGGGCTGGACAAAAGCCCCACCATCACGGCCGCCGTCGCCAACGAGAAGGCGGCGCGCTACCGGGTTTCCCAGGCGAAGGGCGCGGTGCTGCCGAGCCTGGACGGAATCGCCAGCCTCTCGCACTCGCGAGGCGACACGCTGGTCGGCGACGCTCAGACCGGCGGACGCCGCGGCACCAACCTGCAGGCGGGCGTGCAGATCACCATTCCATTCTATCAGTCCGGTGCCGAGTATTCTGCTGTCCGGCGGGCCCAGGAAGTCCGCAGTCAGCGCATGCTTGAGGTTGCGTCCGCCGAACGCCAGGTCACCGAGGATGTCCGCAATGCCTGGGAAGCGGTGCGCACCGCGCGTGAGACCATCCGCTCGGCGAGTTCCGCCGTGGAGGCCAACGAGATTGCGCTGGAAGGCGTGCGCCAGGAGCAGCAGGTCGGTTCGCGCACCATACTTGACGTTCTGGACGCCGAGCAGGAATTGCTGGACTCGCGCGTGACCCTGACGCGCGCGCAGCGCGATGAGGTGGTGGCGGTCTATCGCCTGCTTGCGGCGACCGGCGAACTGAGCGTGGCGTCGCTCGGCTTGACGGTGGACGGCTACGATCCGGCGCAGCATTACAACAAGGTGAAATATCGCTGGTTCGGCTGGAATTCGCAGAAACAACCGTAATGGCGGTGGTGGGTCATTTTGAAATTTTGCCGCTCCCCTGAGCTGGACGAAGGGTTGAGCGGCTCGTGGTTCGCCAGGCTCACCACGAGCGGTTTATTCAAAATGACCCACTACTACCAACCGTAATGGCTGGTATCTGGCACCAATCATGGTAAATGCTTTGCTTTGGCGTAAACGCCTGATCAACGTTTAGTCGCCATAGTGATGCTGTAAGCGAACCGCCAGGGGTGCTCCATGAGCGCAGCAGAATCCAAAGAACCGAGCATGGAAGAGATCCTGGCGTCGATCCGCCGGATCATCTCCGAGGAAGGCGAGGGGCACCTGCGCCCAGCCCGATACAGGACACGCCGCAACCGGATCCCTTCGACGATCTGCCGGAAGACGACGAGGTGCTGGAGGATGCGGAGCCGGAAGTCGCCAGCGAAGTGCTGGAGCTGACGACGTTTGCCGAGCGCGCCAAGCCGTCGCGCGCACCGATGATGATGCCGCCGCCTCAGGCTGCGAACGAAGCGCCGCTGGTGTCGGAAGAGACGCTGGCGGCCACCAACCAGTATCTGAATTCCCTGTCCGGCATGCTGATGCGCAACTACGCTGGCGCCGAGAACACGCTGGAAGGCGTGGTGCGCGAAATGCTGCGCCCCATGCTCAAGGAATGGCTCGACCGCAATCTGCCCGACATTGTCGAGCAGATGGTCGCGCGCGAGATTTCCCGCATCGCAGGCGGCGGCGGCCGCTGAACCCGCCGCTTTAGCTGCTCGCCGGCATCGCGTAGGTGATGAGGCTGAGCACCCCGCCGGTCGGGTCCTGGATGATGGCGAAACGACCGACACCGGGGATATCTGTCGGCGGGAGGACGATGGTTCCGCCAGCCTGCGTGGCTTTGGCGACCCGCTCGTCGACATTGTCGACCGTAATGTAGGTCCGCCAGTGGGTGGGCATGCCGGCCATGTCCGGAGTCATCGCCATGATGCCGCCGATCGCCGCGCCGTTGACCTTGATCAGCGTGTAGTCCACGCCGGGCATGCCGGGTCCTCAAGCGTCCAGCCGAGCAGGTCGCGGTAGAAGCTCTGCGCCTTGGCCTTGTCAGTGGTCATCAGTTCGGTCCAGCTAACCGCGCCGTGGGTGGTGAACACCTCGCTCATACGCGTTTCCTCTCCTGATGGAGGCGGCCTCGCACCGTGCGACAACCCTTTCCCCGTGACGATCTTTGCCATGGTGCCGGCCGTTTCGCGACCTTTTGACGACAGATGGACCTGCATGCTCGATAAAATTTTCAACCCCGCCGCCACGGAAGCCAAATGGTACCAGCACTGGGTGGACGCCGGCTATTTCCTGGCGGGTGCCAACGCCAGACCAGGCGCCGAGCGCTTCGTGGTGATGATCCCGCCGCCCAACGTCACCGGCTCGCTGCACATGGGGCATGCGCTCAACAATACGCTGCAGGACATCCTGGTGCGGGTACATCGCATGAAGGGCTACGACGTGCTCTGGCAGCCGGGCACCGACCATGCGGGCATCGCGACCCAGATGGTCGTCGAGCGCCAGCTCGCCAGCGAAGGTGTCAATCGTCGCGATATGGGTCGTGGCCAGTTCCTCAGCCGGGTCTGGACCTGGAAGGAACAGTCTGGCGGCACCATCATCAGCCAGTTGAAGCGGCTTGGTGCCTCCTGCGACTGGTCCCGCGAACGCTTCACCATGGATGAAGGCTTCAGCCGCGCGGTCATCAAGGTGTTCGTCGAACTGTATCGCAAGGGCCTGATCTACCGCGCCAAACGGCTGGTGAACTGGGACCCCAAGTTCCAGACCGCCGTCTCCGACCTCGAGGTCGAGAACCGGGAGACCAACGGCAAGTTCTGGCACTTCGCCTACCCGCTGGAAGACGGCTCGGGCGAGATCGTCATCGCCACCACCCGGCCGGAGACCATGCTCGGCGACGGTGCGGTCGCCGTACACCCCAGCGACACGCGCTATACACATATGGTGGGCAAAATGTGCGCCTGCCGCTCGCGGACAGACTCATTCCGATCATCGCCGACGACTACCCGGACCCCGAGAAGGGCTCCGGTGCCGTGAAGATCACCGGCGCGCACGACTTCAACGACTTCGTCGTCGCCCAGCGCCACAACATTCCCTTCTTCCCGCTGATGGATGTGGAAGCCCGGATGTCCGGCCCCTGGGTCCCGGAGAAATACCGCGGCATGGACCGCTATGACGCGCGCAAGGCGATCGTCGAGGATATCGACGCCCTCGGGCTGCTGCGCCAGGTCGAGGACCGGGTGATCATGCAGCCGTTCGGCGACCGCTCGAACGTGGTCATCGAACCCATGCTGACCGACCAGTGGTTCGTCGACGCCGAGAAGCTGGCGGTGGACGCGCTGGCGGCAGTCAGGATGGCCGCACGAAGTTCGTGCCGGAAAACTGGGACAAGACCTATTTCAACTGGCTGACCGACATCCAGCCCTGGTGCGTCTCGCGCCAGCTCTGGTGGGGCCACCAGATTCCGGCGTGGTACGACGCGGACGGCAATATCTTTGTCGCCGAAACCGAGGCGGAAGCGCAAACTCTGGCCGGCTCAGGCATCGATCTGCGGCGCGACGAGGACGTGCTCGACACCTGGTTCTCGTCCGCCCTGTGGCCGTTCGGCACGCTTGGCTGGCCAGACGACACCGAGGCATTGAAGCGCTATTACCCGGGCTCGGTTCTGGTCACCGGCTTCGACATCATCTTCTTCTGGGTCGCGCGCATGATGATGCAGGGCCTGGAATTCATGGGCGAGCCGCCGTTCCATACCGTCTATGTCCACGGCCTGGTGCGCGATGCCAAGGGCAAGAAGATGTCCAAGTCGGCGGGCAACGTCATCGACCCGCTGGAGTTCATGGACAAGTACGGCGCGGACGCGCTGCGCTTCACCATGGCGGCGATGGAGACGCAGGGCCGCGACATCAAGCTCAGCGAAAAGCGCGTCGAGGGCTACCGCAACTTCGCCACCAAACTCTGGAACGCCGCGCGGTTCTGCCAGATGAATGGCATCGGCGGCTGCGACAGCATGCAACCGCCGTCCGCCAGCTTGACGCTCAACCGCTGGCTGATCGCCGAAGTCGCCGCCACGCTCGACCGGATGAATGCAGCGCTGGCGGCCTATCGCTTCGACGATCTGGCCTCTGCCATCTACAGCTTCGTCTGGGACCGCTTCTGCGACTGGTATCTGGAACTCGCCAAGCCGGTGCTGACCGGGGAGGATGCAGCCGAACAGGCCGAGACGCGGGCCGTCGCCGGCTGGGCGCTCGACCAGATTCTGGTGATGCTGCATCCGCTGATGCCGTTCATCACGGAAGAACTGTGGCATGCGCTGAAGCCGGACCGCGTCGGCGATCTGGCGGTTGCGGCCTGGCCGGACCTCGGCGGCCTGACGCTCGATGCGCAGGCCGGGCGGCAGGTCGACTGGCTGATCGCTGTGGTCAGCGCCATCCGTTCGGCGCGCACCGAAGTCAACGTTCCGCCCGGCGCACAGCTGCCGTGCCTGGTTGCCTATGCCGATCCCGCGACGGCCGATCTGATCGCCGTGTTCGAGACACCGCTCAAGCGCCTGGCCCGACTGGAGAGCATTGCCCTGGCCGATGCGCCGCCGGCCACCGGAGCCTTGCAGGTCGTGGTGCAGGGGTGACCTATGGCTTGCAACTGGGCGATGTGATCGACCTGGCGGCCGAGCGCGCACGCCTCGCCAAGCGGCGCGACAAGCTGGAGGCGGAAGCCGCTGCGATCCGTGGGCGGCTCGGCAGCCCGGCGTTCGTCGACAAGGCGCCGGAGGAGGTGATCGAGGAGAACCGCACCAAACTCGCCGCCGCCGAGGCCGAGACGGTGCGGATAGCGCAAGCGCTTGAATGTCTGGTTTAGTTAATACAGAATTAAGCAAACGTTCCTACAAACTGGATCGAGCGTAGCGTAAGCGTTTGGGGTAGCAATGAAAAACCGTCGGGCCGTCGAGAGTTCATCGCGCGCCGCTTGCTTTTGTTGCGGATCATTCGTCCAACCTCATACCGCCGGACCTGGGCGACCTCGGGCTTGATCCAGGTTTGCTTGAAGATCACATTGCAGTCGACGTCGGGGTTGATCCGTTGACCCGCACCCTGCGTGACCGCATGGCGCCCGCGCCTATTTCGGCTCGGTGTCGCGCCTCGTGCTCGACGTCAACCGGGAGCCGGATCACCCGGGCTGATCCGGACTCGTCAGACGGTATCCTGATCCCCGGCAACCAGGATTTGAGCGATGCGGAGGTTCAGCGCCGCGTCCTGAAGTATCACCATGAATATCATGATGGCCTTGCGGCCGAGATCGACACCATCGAAACCAAGTCGCGCGGCGCGATCCTCGTGTCCATCCACAGCTTCACGCCGCGCCTGCGTGAAAAGCCGACCCTGCAGCGGCCCTGGCATATCGGGCTGCTTTACAATCGCGATGCCCGGCTGGCCACCAAGGCGTTGGAATGGTTCGGCAAAACACCAGCCTTACCATCGGCGACAACGAACCCTATTCCGGCAAGGCGCTTAACTACACCATGGATCGTCACGCCGAGGCGCGCGGCCTGCCCTATCTGACGCTGGAATTCCGTCAGGACCTGATCAACACGCCGGAAGGGGTTGCGAGTTTTGCGGCACTGACGCAGGCCATGCTGATGGATATCCTCTGACTAGGCTGCAGATCGACCCAGTCTGAGGCGATCAAGGTCTAGACGCGCCGGGCTCCTGCTGGCATCGCTGAGGCAGGAGGTAACGCGTGCGTATTGCAACATTCAACGTCAATGGCATCGCCGCGCGGTTGCCGCGCCTGATCGAATGGCTGGAGACGGCTCGGCCGGATGCCGTCTGTCTGCAGGAAATCAAATGCACGGACGATGCGTTTCCGGCTGAGCCGATCCGCGCGCTTGGCTACAGCGTCGAGACGGTCGGCCAGAAGAGCTTCAACGGCGTTGCGATCCTCAGCCTGCGGCCGTTCACGGTAACCCTGCGCGCACTGCCGGGCGATGCCGCTGATGAGCAGGCGCGCTATATCGAGGCGGATTTCGGCGCTGGCATTTTGGCGGGCTGTATCTGCCGAACGGCAATCCGCAGCCGGGGCCGAAATTCGATTACAAGCTCGCCTGGATGCGCCGCCTGATTGCACGCGCCGCCGCTCTTCTGGAAACCGAAAAGCCCGTTGTGCTCGCCGGTGATTACAATGTCTGCCCGACTGACGAGGACGTGTTCTCGCTATCCGCCATGGCGGACGACGCACTGGTGCAACCGGATACCCGCGCGGCGTTCCGGCAGTTGTGCGCGCTCGGGCTGACGGACGCGATCCGCGCCGTCGAGCCCATAGGCCGTGCTTACACCTTCTGGGACTATCAGGCCGGCGCCTGGGCCAAGGACAACGGCCTGCGGATCGACCACCTGCTGCTCTCACCCCAGGCCGCCGATCGGCTGGTCGCGGCCGGCGTCGACCGCAAGCCGCGCGCCGCCGAACGCCCATCGGACCATACGCCGGTCTGGGTGGACCTCGCACTCGACTGATCGAGAAAAGCGAATAGCGCGCCGCCTTAAATTCGTTTCCTCTTTTCGAGTCGATCCTTTATTGCGTCCAATGGTTTGTATCAGGCCGGGCGGATAAAGACCGACCGGATCGTTATCTTGCAACAAAGGGAGGCCATCATGGCTGGGCTTAAAGGGTCGAAAACGGAAGAAAACCTGAAATACGCGTTTGCCGGCGAAAGCCAGGCGAACCGCCGCTACCTGTATTTCGCACAGAAGGCGGATGTGGAGGGCTTCAACGACGTCGCCGCCGTGTTCCGCTCGACGGCGGAAGGCGAGACCGGCCACGCGCACGGTCACCTCGAATTCCTCGAGGAAGTCGGCGATCCGGCAACCGGCGAGCCGATCGGCAACACCTCGCTTAACCTGAAGGCCTCGATCGTCGGTGAAACGCACGAGTACACCGACATGTACCCCG
Organism: Hankyongella ginsenosidimutans; assembly: GCF_005144965.1. Lineage (GTDB taxonomy): Bacteria > Pseudomonadota > Alphaproteobacteria > Sphingomonadales > Sphingomonadaceae > Hankyongella > Hankyongella ginsenosidimutans. The sequence continues at coordinate 218,677 of NZ_CP039704.1, read as the reverse complement.
GCATGGCGCGCACGGCGCGCGAGGAAGGCTTCGACGAAATCGCTGACTGGTTCGAGACCCTGGCGAAAGCGGAAAAGAGCCACGCTGGCCGCTTCCAGAAGGCGCTGGATACCCTGGACGCCTGATTTCCAGAGCAACGGACTTTAGGGTCAGGCCACATTCTTACTGAGTCCTGACCCTAAATCTGCAACAGCCTGATGGCCTGCACAGTGCAGATTTAAAGTCCAAAGCTGCTATGTATATTTGAAAAGAGTCCGATTGACGCCATCGGTTGAAGCAACCTTGCTCTCCGCTTCAACCGATCAGGCTCTAGATTTGATCGTTTCAGATTGAATCAATCTGAAACGTGAATCATGGTCTAAATTGTTGATAAGAGCCTGATTCACGCTCTCGGTTGAAGCACATATGCTTCAACCTCAACCGATCAGGCTCTAGTGTCGTGGAATCGAAGTTCGCACCGCGAATGGGGCTCAAGGATGAGCTTCGATTCTAAAAGCGGCACGAGGAACGTTGATTTGCCAGTGTGCTTCTCGAACCTGAAATCGAGCAGGGCAAGATACTGCGTGCAACGGATTTCAGGTTCTGGACACTGGCGGGCAGCGTCGCGTCGGCGCAGCCCGATTCTGGCCTGAGGGGATAAGTATGAGGGAAGGAAGTCTGAGGCGCCGACGCGCCATCCAATCGATTGGCAATCGGAGCAGTTCTACGACGAAGCGGCACTCGATGCAGAACTGCGCCGTGTGTTCGACATCTGCCATGGCTGCCGGCGCTGCTTCAACCTGTGCGATAGCTTCCCACGCTTGTTCGATCTGATCGACGAGGCACCGTCCGGCGAACTGGATACCGTCGAGTCAAAGGATTTTCAGCCGGTCATCGATGCCTGCACCCTGTGCGACATGTGCTTCATGACCAAGTGCCCCTATGTGCCGCCGCACGAATTCAACCTTGATTTTCCGCACCTGATGCTGCGCGCGCGCGCTGTCGCCCATCGCAAGGGTGAAACCCGCCTGATCGAGCGCCACCTTGCCGAGACCGACCGCGTGGGTCCGGTCGCGACATTCCTCAGCGGTGCCGCCAACATGGTCACGGATCGTGGGAACAGCCTGGGTCGCAACGTGCTCGAAGCGGTAGCCGGGCTGGACCCGCGCGCCACGCTGCCGCGCTACGCCGACATGCCGCTCACCAAGGCGCTGGGGCCGGTTATTCCGGAACCAAATGCCGATGCGCCGGCGTTTGGGCGCAAAGCGGTATTCTACGCGACCTGTTTTCACAACTACAACGATCATAGCATTGCGACGGCGGCCATTCGCGTGCTTGCCCATAACGGTGTGGCCGTCACTCTCGAATATCCCGGCTGCTGCGGTATGCCGAAGCTTGAGAATGGCGATTTGCCGGGTGTGACGGCTGGAGCCGTGCCGATCGTTGCGGCGCTGCTGCCTTATGCAGCGCAAGGCTACGACATCGTGGCAGCGACGCCGTCCTGCGCCTTGATGCTGAAATTCGAGTGGCCGCTGCTGATGCCGGGCAACGCCGAGGTCAAGGCTTTGTCCGAGGCGACGTACGACCTCAGCGAGTATGTTGTCGACATTGCCAAGAAGCACGGCCTCGCGGCGGGTCTGCAGCCGCTCGCGGGCGGTATTTCCGTCCATCTCGCTTGCCATTCACGCGCGCAGAACTTCGGCCCAAAAGCGGTCGAGATGCTGAAGCTGATCCCCGAGGCCAACCCGGCCCTGGTCGAGCGTTGCTCCGGGCATGGCGGGAAGTGGGGCTATTTCAAAGGCAATTTCGATACCGCGATCAAGGTCGGCACCCCGGCCGGACGGGCGCTGGTCAAGACCAACCCGGCGCATGTGGTCACGGAGTGCCCGCTGGCAGGGCCGCACCTCGAGCAGGTGCTGGAAGCCATCGGCCAGCCGAAGGCCGTGCACCACCCGATCGAGTTGCTGGCGCGCGCCTACGGATTAGAGCGGCCGACCTGATGAAATCAGATCGAAAACCGCTCTATCATTTTTATTTTGCCGCGATTTCTTAACCAGCAGATGAGTCCATCTGCCTGGAAATCGCTCTAACCGACTGATCTGGAGATATCATGCCCAAGAGTGATCGCCGTATCGACCCTGCCGACCTGATGGCCCGGCGACTACGCCGCGCAGCGGGCCGATCTGCGCCGGCAGAATGTGGAACGCAAGCGGCTGCGCCGGCTCCCCGTTGGGCCGCATGCGACGCTGTTCTTCGAAAGCTACGAGACCATGCTGCAACAGGTGCAGGAGATGCTGCACATCGAACGTGGCGGCGACGCGCAGATAGCCGACGAACTGGACGCCTACAACCCCATGATTCCCAATGGATCGGAGCTGACGGCAACCCTGATGTTCGAGATCAACGATCCGGACATCCGCGCCCGCACCCTGCTGTCCCTCGGCGGCGTCGAGAACCATATCGCCATCGTCATCGGCGATCATACGGTCAAGGCCGTGCCGGAAGACGACATCGAGCGCACGAAGTCGGACGGCAAGACCTCAGCCGTCCACTTCCTGCATTTTCCGTTCACACAGGACCAGATCGCCGCGTTCCGGAGCAGCGGCGCGGTGGCGCGGTTGGAAATCGACCACCCGAACTATGGCCACAGCGCGACCATGAACGCCACCATGCGCGCGACGCTTGCGGAAGATTTCGCCGCATAGGGCAACGAACCTTGAGCGATTTCCAAGCAGATGGACTCATCTGCTGGTTAAGAAATCGCGGCAAAACAAAAGATAGAGCGGCTTATCTCATTCGATCAGATTGAAAGCCGTGCTCGAGAGACCTGTGCGCGAAAGAAGAAACCTCCCCTTAAAGGGGAGGTGTCCGTCTGAAAGACGGACGGTGGGGTGAAATCCCATGAATACCAAGTATCCGCCGCCCTCCACCACCCGAGCGGGTGGCCCCTCCCTCGGGTAAGGTGGGAAAACACGGCTCAGCTTGATGCCATCAGGCTCTAGAATCTGATGACATTGGATGGGATCGCCATTCCGATCTTCGCTGGAGCAGGCTGTAAAGTCCGCTCGTGGTGAGCCTGGACGAACCACGAGCCGCTCAGCCCTTCGTCCAGCTCAGGGTGAGCGGCTCGTGTGCAACCGCGCGATGGCGTGTGGGTCAACCTAAAGCAATCAGGCTCTAGAATCGCGTCATATCGATGTCGGATAATTTTACGATTTCTTTGGCGCAGAGTGCAGGGTCTGGCGATAAAATACTGACAATAAGAGAATATATCTTGTGGCATGAAGCTTGCGTAGCGGTTGGCATTCTTGAGTAGTATTTTTGAGTTTCGTCTAAGGGGTAAACGGGATGCTTCGGCATCCCGTTTCGTTTTTCAGATATCCGCATAGACCCCGGTTTCTTCCGCCGCGCCCGGATGCGTCACTGCGCCGGAGCGCGCCGGGCCCACCGTTCTGGCGTAGCGCCAGAGCGCGCCGGAGCCGCTTTTGGAGGCCGGCGCCCGCCAGCGACTGCGACGTTCCGCGAGTATGGCATCCGGGACGTCGAGGTTGAGGGTGCCGGCGACGGCGTCGATGACAATGCGGTCGCCGTCTTCGACCAGCGCGATCGGCCCGCCGTCCTGCGCCTCCGGCCCGACATGGCCGATGCAGAAGCCGCGGGTCGCCCCGGAGAAGCGACCGTCGGTGATGAGCGCGACCCGGTCGCCAAGGCCCTGCCCGTAGAGTGCGGCCGTGGTCGAGAGCATCTCCCGCATGCCCGGACCGCCCCTGGGGCCTTCATAGCGGATGATGATGACATCGCCCGGCAGGATACGCCGCGCCTGCACAGCGGCGAAGGCATCCTCCTCGCATTCGAAGACACGCGCCTTGCCCTCGAATGTCAGGACTTTCATGCCCGCGACCTTGACGATCGCCCCATCCGGCGCCAGCGAGCCGCGCAGGCCGACCACGCCGCCGGTCGGCGCAAGCGGCGCATCGGCGGGCCGGATCACGACCTGGTCCGGGTTCCAGGTGACCTCGGCCAGATTTTCGGCAAGCGTGCGCCCGGTGACGGTCAGGCAATCGCCGTGCAGGAACCCATGCTCCAGCAGGGTCTTCATCGCCATCATCGCACCGCCGGCTTCATACATGTCTTTGGCGATGTAGCGGCCGCCGGGTTTCAGGTCGGCGATATAGGGCGTGCGCTTGAAGATTTCGGCGACATCGAACAGGTCGAAGGCGATGCCGCACTCGCTGGCCATGGCGGGCAGGTGCAGCGCCGCGTTGGTGGAGCCACCGGTCGCCGCTACTACGGTTGCGGCATTCTCGAACGCCTTGCGGGTGCAGATGTCGCGCGGGCGGATATTCTGCGCCAGCAGGACATCACCGCCCGCCCGGCGGCGCGCGCGATGTCGTCGCGGCTGGCGTAGGGTGCCGGCATCATGTTCGAATTCGGCAGGGACAGGCCGATCGCTTCGCCGACGCAGGCCATGGTGTTGGCGGTGAACTGACCGCCGCAGGCCATGCCCCGGGCAGGCCACCTTCTCCAGAGCCGTCAGGCGCTCCAGCGGGCAATGGCCGGCGGCGTGCTGGCCGACGCCCTCGAACACATCGACCACCGTCACGTCCTGATCCTCGAAGCGGCCGGGCAGGATTGAGCCGCCATAGACGAATACCGATGGGACATTGAGACGCAGCATCGCCATCATCATGCCGGGCAGGCTCTTGTCGCAGCCGGCGAAGCCGACCAGAGCGTCGTAGCAGTGGCCGCGCACGCTGAGTTCGATCGAATCCGCAATCACTTCGCGACTGACGAGCGACGCCTTCATGCCCTGATGGCCCATGGCAATGCCGTCCGTCACGGTGATGGTGTTGAACCGGCGCGGCATGCCGCCACCCGCGATCACCCCGTCCCGGCAGACGTCGGCCTGATGGTCGAGCGCCGTGTTGCAGGGTGCGCTGTCGTTCCCGGCTGAGACCACGCCGACGAACGGCCGCGCGATTTCCGCCTCGCTCAGTCCCATGGCGTAATAATAGGAGCGATGCGGCGCCCGCTCCGGCCCGACCGACACGTGGCGGCTGGGCAGGCGGGACTTGTCGAAGCGCGACATATCGGCGGTCATGAAGGGTCTCCGGAGTGATTGCCTGCTGATACCGGTTCAGGATTGCGGAAAAAGCCTGAAACTGACTTTTTATTGCGCTTGATTGCGGCCATTGCCACAGGATGTTGCCTGGAAGCCGATCGGTTGAGATGGAAAGCATGGTGTTTCGACCGATCTAGCTCTAACAGGCTGTTGAAAAAGTGATTTCCCGCACTCCAAACCCGCAGCCGTCACCCCGGCGAAGGCCGGAATGACGAAATGGGGCTGTATAATTCCACTTTTCAGCAGACTGCTAAAGTGCGAAGGAATTCCCGCAGCCGCAGGAGGATTGCGCGTTCGGGTTTCGGATCGCGAACGCCGAGGCGCCAAGCGTCGTCACGTAATCGACCACAGCGCCTTCCAGCAAGGGCAGGGACACCGGGTCGACCAGCATGGTCACGCCATCGCGCTCGACGATCAGATCGTCGTCAGCGACGCTTTCGTCGAACCCGAAGCGGTACTGGAAGCCCGAGCAGCCGCCACCTTCGACGCGCACCCGGAACTTGACGTTCGGGTTGCCGTTCCGGGCGATCAGTTGCGTCAAGCGGGCGATGGCGGTTTCGCTCAGGGCGACGGGCTGCTGGGTCATGGCGTTATCCTTCACGGCTCAGGTAGGGCCGCATCCCACGCGCTTCAATGCATCAAGTCGCAGGAACCGCCTTCAGCACCGGCGGGCCTGCAAGCGCCGCCGCCTGATCCTCGGGGCGCAGCCGGCCGTCCATCCGGGCTCCGGCGTCGATCCGGATGTTTTCATGCACAATGTCGCCGGTGATGTGGGCGCTGTGCTCGACGATGACCGTACGCGCCCGGATCGCGCCTTCGACCCGCCCGCGCAGCGTTACCTCCTGTGCGGTAAGCTGACCGAACAGCTTGCCGGTCACGCCCTGCACCAGGCAGGTGCAGGTGACGTTGCCGTGGATCGTACCGTCGATGTGCAGTTCGCCGGCCGCCACGATATCGCCGTGGATTTCCACATCGGCGGCGATGATCGAGAGGGCACCGGCCTCAGCCGTGCTGGGCCGCCTCGAGGCGTTCGCGGGCGCGGCGCTGGATTTCCAAAACATTGGCGGAGGCCTCCAGAAACGGCATGGGGTTGACCGCGTTGCCGTCGATCCGCACCTCGTAATGCAGGTGCGTGCCGGTGCTGCGGCCGGTGCTCCCCATCATGCCGATTTTCTGGCCCTGCGTCACGCGCTGACCGGTCCGGACCAGGATTTTCGCCAGGTGGCCATAGCGCGTGCCCAGGCCGCGGTCGTGATCAAGGTCGATCATGTTGCCATAGGCACCGGTGGAGGCCGCGCGCTGCACGACGCCGTCAGCAGCGGCGTAGACGGCCTCGCCGTAGCTGCCGGACAGGTCCACGCCCTGGTGCATCGCGGTGCGACCCGTGAATGGATCGTAGCGCACGCCGAACCCGCTGGTGACCGTATAACGGGTGACCGGGATGAACGACGGGATCGACACCATCGCCTTGTCGAGCAGGTCGAGCTTGCTCCAGGCGGCGAAGAAATCGCGCAGTTGCGGCTCCAGGCGGCCGAGCACGGTCTGTGCATCGATGAACGGCCCGCCGCGGGCCGGCGCGGACTGCTTGACCAGGCGGGATGCGCTCAGGCCGAGGCGGCGCAGCAGCGCCTCACGATCCATGTAGCGTGCGTGCGCTGCGACAGAGGCATTCCTTGCGAAGGCGAGCTGCTTCGCCTCGACGGCCTTGAACCGTTCGAGCACGCCCGCCGGGGTGCCCGGCAGGCTATCAAGATAGGCCGAGTCGCCCGATTTTTGGGCTGCTTTGACGCTGTGCCGACCTTGCCGAGCAGCTCTTCCATGAGCTGCTCGCGCTCCTCGATCCGGGCGGCCAGTTGACCCACGCTGCCGCGGGCTGCCGACGTCATGGTGGAAATTTCGCGCTTCAACGCGGCGAGCTGCGCTTCCTTGGCGGCGATCTCACGCTCTTTCGACATCACAAGCCGCTGCGCAAATAGTAGGCGGCAACGGTGCTGCCAACCCAGCCGGTCACCAGGGTTGCCGCGACGATGCCTGCGACCTGCAGACGTGTCGAGACCCGGATAAAGCGCACCTGCCCCTGGCTGCGGAAATAAATCTGATGCTCGGGCAATACCCGATGGAGCCAAGCCCGTACCGGCGCATACAGGCGTTCGAAAGATAGCACAGCTGCTACTCCCCGTCCGCTGCTGTGGGGCGACCTTTCAAAGGATCCCCGGTATGACAACCCTGGTTCGCGTCTTTACGTCAGCGTAACCAGCCCACCCCGAAGGCACGGACGTTGCCGGTGAAAAATTCAAGAAGCAAGCCCTTGGTAAAGATTCTCTGAAAAACCCGCGAGATTCCGGGCTTCCACGTTGAAAGGCGGCTTGATTTGCCCCTTGAAATAAAGTCGGACCGACCGCTCGAACGCGCTATCGACTGTCATATTTGCCGATTCGCAGGCCCAGTGGAGCCAGCGGACGCCGGCGCCGACATGCCCGATTTCATCCCGGTAGATGCGCTCCAGCATGCCGGCGCTGATAGCGTCCCCAGCCGTCCGCAGCCGCTCGGCGGTCTGCGGCGTGACGTCGAGACCGCGCGCCTCCAGCACCAGCGGCACGACGCTCAAGCGTGCGATCAGGTCGCCGGCCGTTGCCTGCGCGGACTCCCATAGGCCGTCGTGGGCGGGCAGAGCCCCATAGCGGCTGCCGAGCATCTCCAGCCGCGCCGACAGCCAGAGGAAGTGCAGGGACTCTTCCGCCGCGATCCGCACCCAGTCATCGGCAAAGGCGCGCGGGCAGCCAGCGCCGAACCGGGCGACGAGATCCCAGGCGAGATCGATGGCGGTGAACTCGATGTGCGCCAGCGCATGGATCAGCGCGATGCGCGCGCGTGGGGATCCCGCCTTGCCGCGCTTCGGCATGGCGTGCGGCGGCAGCAGTGCCGGCTCGGGCGGGTGTGCGGGGCGATCGGGAGGCGCGACGTCCAGCCGCCACGTCAGCCGCCCTTCGGCCCAGGCGCGCGCCAGACGTCGGGACAGTCGCGCCTTGTCCGTGGGCCGGTGTCGCGAGCACGGCGCAGGCCGCCTGGCCGAGCGTGGCGATGCCCGTGGTCACAGGGCGCGGGCAGCCGCCAGAACATCCTCGGCATGGCCCGGCACCTTCACCTTGCGCCAGGCTTTGACCAGTGCGCCGTTCGCGTCGACCAGAAAGGTCGAACGATCGATGCCCATGTATTTCTTGCCGTACATGCTTTTCTCGACCCAGGACCCGAACGCGGCAATGACCACGTTTTCGGGGTCCGAGGCCAGCAGTACGCCGAGATCGTACTTGGCGCGGAACTTGGCGTGTGCGGCGATGCTATCCTTTGAAACCCCGATCACGCGCACCCCGAGGGCCGCAAAGTCCGCCGCCAGTGCCGTGAAGGCCTGCGCTTCCTTGGTGCAGCCCGAAGTGTCGTCCTTGGGGTAGAAATACAGCACGAACGGTTTGCCCTTCAGTCCGTCCCGGCTCACCGTCTCGCCGCTGTCGGTCGGCATGGAAAAGTCTGGGACCGATTGGCCCGGCTCGAGTTCGCTCATGGTGCCTCCTGTTTCTGGCGTTTTGCAAGTTAGCGCGCGTTGACCGGTTTTCGAGGTGTGCCGAACACCTGTTCCCAGATTTGCGCCACGATCCCACGCGCGTCGAGTATCTGCGCCTCGACCGCCTTCAGGTCCGGGCATTTCAGGGCATGCGCCAGCACGGCGGCGAAGGCGGGCGGGATGGCAGCCGTGCGTGGCGGTTTGGCAAAACCCACGCGCACCACGGTCTGCACAGTCTCCAGCGTCGTCAACGCCTGCAAAATGTCCCGACTGCCTGGCAGCAGCCCGGCGTCCCCAAGCGCGGCGATCATGCCCGGCAGGTCGGGGCGCAACAGTGCAGGCTGCGCATGCGCGTGCAACAGCACAAGGCTCTGCACGGCATATTCCAGGTCGATCAGGCCGCCGCTCAGGCGTTTGACGTCCCAGCTGGAAGTCGGGGGCAGGTGCTTGTCCATCTCGCCGCGGATATCGAGCGCGGCCGCGCACAGGGCGTCACGGTCGCGCGGGCCCCAGAGCCTCCCGGATTGCGGCCTCGATCGCCGCCGCATCCTCTGGCGCGCCCTGCACCACCCGCGCCCGGACCAGCGCCAAATGCTCCCAGACCCAGGCCTGTTCCTGCTGGTAGGCCCTGAAGCTGTCGATGGAGACCGCAAGCAGCCCCTGCGCGCCGGACGGACGCAGGCGGGTGTCGACGGCGTAGAGTTCGCCCGCCGCCGTCGGTGCAGTCAGCGCGGCGATCACGCGTTGGCTCAGGCGGTTGAAGTAGGTCGTCGCCGCCAGCGGGGTTTGACCCCGGCAGATTCCTTGTCGAAAGCGCCGGAGAACAGAAAAATGATGTCGAGGTCTGACGACAGCGACAGCGCCTGCCCGCCGTAGCGCCCCAGTGCGACGACCGCCAGCCGCCCCCGGGCACCCGTCCGTGACGCTCGGCGAACAGCGCTTCGCAGGCTTGCGTCAGATGCTGGAGCGCGGCATCGGCCACGTCGCTCGCCTGCCGCTGGATGGTGGGTGCGTCCGCTGCGCCGTCGAGCAACTGCACCGCGAGCTGGAAGCGCTGCTCGCTGACGAAACGGCGGGTCTCATCGAGGATCGCCTCGAAATCCTGCGCCCGCGCGCAACGGGCTGCCAGCATGACGCGCAGGTCTTCGACCGGCGGCAGCGGCGCGCGAAACGCAGGATCGAGCACGACGTCGAGCAGGTCCGGCGTGCGCACGAGCGTCTGCGCAACGGCGTCCGCGACCGACAGGATACGCACGAGAAACGCCAGCAGCGCCGGGCTGTGCTCCAGCAGCGCGAACAGTTGGACGCCGGCTGGCAATCCGGAGAGGAAACTGTCGAAGCTCAGCAGCGCGCGATCCCGGTCGTCGGCGACAGCGAACGCCTCCACCAGTTGCGGCAGCACCGCCTCGACCGCCTCCTGCGCGCGCGCTGTGCGGGTGGCGCGCGTCTCGCCCTTGCGCCAGCGCTCGATCGCGGCGGCGCAGTCTGCCGGCCGCTTGAAGCCGCGTGCCTTCAGTTCGGGCTCCGCAGCGCGCGGGAAGCGCTCGCGCGTTGATGCGTTGGCGGTCAGCGCGCCATAGCGTGCGGCGATGGCTTGGGTGTGCAGTTCGAGCGCCGCCTCGAAGCGCTTCCAGTCCGGATAGCCGGCGAAGCGGGCGAAGATCTTGCGCTCGTCCGCCCGCCGGGGCAGCACCTGGGTCTGGGCGTCATCGAGCATTTGCAGGCGGTGCTCGACAGCGCGCAGGAAGCGGTATCCTGCTTCCAGGACCCGCGCATCGTCCTGCGGGATCTTGCCGCCGGCGGTCAGTGCCCGCAGCGCGTCGAGCGTGTGGGCGGCGCGGTAAGCCGGTTCGCGCCCGCCGAAAATCATCTGATGGATCTGCACGAAGAACTCGACGTCGCGAATGCCGCCTTGCCCGCGCTTGACATCGAAGCCGCTGCCCGCCGGCGTTTCCTGGTCGAAATGCTCGCGCACCATCAGCGACATGTCGTGGATGTCGCGCACGACCGTGTAATCCAGCGAGCGTCGCCAGACGAACGGCTCCAGCCCTTTCAGGAACGCCCGGCCGGCAGGAATGTCGCCAGCCACAGCACGGGCCTTGATGAAGGCCGCGCGTTCCCAGGGCAGGGCGGCCGACTGGTAGTAGCTCTCTGCAGCGCTCAGCGGCAGGATGATCGGGGTCGATCCGGGGTCCGGGCGCAGGCGCAGGTCGACCCGCTGGCAATAGCCGTCTGCCGTCATGCCCTGCAGCGCCGAGACGAAGCGCTGGGCGATGCGCTCGGCCTTGCGGTGCGGATCGCTGCTTTCGGCGAGGGCCGGGGCGTCCGGCTCGAACAGCAGGATCAGATCGACGTCGCTGGAGTAGTTCAGCGCCCGCGCCCCGAGTTTGCCGAGCGCCAGCACGACGAAGCCTGACGTATCGGGACTGTCGCAGACGTCCTGCACCGCGGCCTGAAGTGCCCCTCGATCGCGGCGTCCGCATAATCGGACAGAGCGCCACAGACCCGTTCCAGGGGCCAAAGCCCGGCGATGTCGGCGATGGCGCAGGCGAACGCCAGGTCCTGACGGGTCTGGCGCAAAATGCGCATGGTGGCCGCCATGCTGGTATCCGGGCGGGCGGCTTCGATGGCCGCTGCTGCCATCGCGTCCGGCCCGAGGGTGCAGCAGCGCACCAGGCGCTCCGGCTCACGGGTCGCCAGTGCGCGCAGAAACGGCGACCAGTGCAGCGCATGGACGATTGCAGCGGCGATAGCATCCGGTGCTGCGGACAGCGCCTCCCGCGCCGCCAGATCGTCTTCCAGCGCCTTCGGCCAGGGTGCAGGCTTGGCGCCGGCAGCATGTCAGGCCGCCGTCAGCAGACCGTGACGCTTCTTGCCGGCGGAAAGTTTGCGCTCCGCCCCTCGATGCGCACCACGGCGGCTTCATCCGTCACCACCACATCGTCGAGCCGAACGCCGCCCTGCTTGATAAGCCGGCGCGCCTCGCTCTTGGATGCGACGATGCCGAGCGCCGCCAGTGCGTCGGCTATGCCGATGCTGCCGGAGACGGCCAGGCGCGGCAGGTCGCCGCCGGCTGCCCCTTCCTCGAACGTCCGGCGCGCGGTTTCGGCGGCGGCCTCGGCGGCCTCGCGCCCGCGCACCAGCGCTGTGACCTCGGTTGCGAGCACTTTCTTCGCTTCGTTGATCTCGGCACCTTCCAGCGCTGCCAGCCGGGCGATCTCGGCCATCTGCAGGTCAGTGAACAGCTTCAGGAAACGCGCGACATCGGCGTCCTGCGTGTTGCGCCAGAACTGCCAGAAATCGAACGCAGGCAGCATGTCGTCGTTCAGCCAGACTGCGCCGTTCGCTGTCTTGCCCATTTTCGCGCCGTCCGCCGTGGTCAGCAGCGGCGTGGTAAGGCCGAAGGCATCCTTCGCGTCGATGCGGCGGATAAGGTCCGCGCCCATGATGATGTTGCCCCATTGGTCGGAGCCGCCCATCTGCAGCACGCAACCCATGCGCCGGCTCAGCTCCAGGAAATCGTAGGCCTGCAGCACCATGTAGTTGAATTCGAGGAAGCTCAGCGGCTGCTCGCGCTCCAGCCGTTGCCGGACCGAGTCCATCGTCAGCATGCGGTTGACCGAGAAATGCCGGCCCACCGCGCGCAGAAACGGGATATAGCTCAAGCCATCGAGCCAGAGCGCGTTGTCGAGCATCACCGCGTCGTTCATGCCGTCGCCGAAAGTCAGCAGACGCTCGAACACCCGCAGGATACCGGCCTTGTTGGCGGCGATGTCTTCGTCGGTCAGCAGCTTGCGCGCTTCGTCCTTGCCGGAGGGGTCGCCGATCTTGGTCGTGCCGCCGCCCATCAGGACGATGGGCTTATGGCCGGTCTGCTGCAGGCGGCGCAGCAGCATGATCTGGATGAGGCTGCCGACATGCAGCGAGGGCGCGGTGCAGTCGAAGCCGATGTATGCGACGATCGGTTGGCGGCAGGCCAGCGCATCGAGCGCTGCTGCATCGGTTGCCTGATGGATGTAGCCGCGTTCCTGCATCAATCTCAGGAAGTCGGACTGGAATTCGCTCATCTCTGCCTCGTGGTTCATGTGCCCGGCGGATAGAGCATCAGACTTTCAATCCGCCTCAGTCCGGTGGCATGTACAGCGCGGATTTCAAGTCTTATGTTGCTCTATAAACCCCTCATTAGTGTGCACTGGCCTGGTGTCGTGGAATCGAAGTTCGCCACACGATGATACAGGGCTAGCGCGCGAACTTCGATTCTGGAAACGACACAAGAAACAAGAGTTTGCTCGTGTCCTTTTCGAATCTGAAATCCAACTTCGCCTGATATCGGGTGCAATGGATTTCAGATTCGGGACACTAGCATGGAGCCGCTTTCAAGGCGCGATGCTTTAACACAGGAGAACGGCATGGCAAACGCCGCCAGGCTCGCAATCGGGCTGATGTCCGGGACATCCATGGACGGTATCGATGCCGCGCTGATCGAGACCGACGGCGTGGATCATGTCCGGCCCGTGCATGGCATCAGTCTGGCCTACAGCGCCGCAGACCGGGCGGCGGTCGCTGCCGCTGTACAGTCTGCGAAAACGCATCCGACGAGGCGGCGCCACGCTGAGGCCGATCGTTGCGCCACCATGCTTGCCGAGCGGCACGCCGAGGCGGTGGCGGCCTTGCTGAGCGCGGCCAGTGTGCCTGCGGCTGACGTTGCGACCATCGGCTTTCACGGCCAGACCATCCGCCACATGCCGCCGGTGCCTGAGGGCGACAGCGGCTGGACCTGGCAGATCGGCGATGCCGGCCTGCTGGCGGCGCTGACGGGGATCGACGTCATCGCGGACTTTCGCCATGCCGACATGGCTGCAGGCGGGCAGGGCGCGCCGCTGGTGCCGCTCTATCACCGGGCGCTGGTCGCGCAGGGGCAGGCGGCTGGCCGGTTGCCCATGGGGCCGGTGTGCGTGCTCAACATCGGCGGCGTCGCCAATGTCACCTGGATCGACGGCGACGCACTGCTGGCGTTCGATACCGGGCCGGGCAACGCGCTGATCGACGACTGGGTGCAGGCGACCACCGGCACCCGCTTCGACGCCGATGGCGCGCTGGCAGCGCGCGGGGCTGTGCACAGCGACGTCCTGACTGCCATGCTCGACAATCCATGGTTCGATCAGCCGCCGCCAAAATCGCTGGACCGGGACGACTTTTCAGCAAGTCCCCTGCGCGGGCTCAGTGCAGCAGACGGTGCTGCGACCCTGGCGACGTTCACAGCGCGGACAATCGCGCTCAGCCGGCAGCACATGCCGCGCGCGCCGGTTGCCTGGGTCGTGGCGGGCGGCGGACGACGCAATCCAGCGATCATGAATGCGCTGGCACAGGCCGTCGGTGCGGTGCGGCCGGTCGATGCGCTGGCGTGGGACGGCGATCTGTTGGAGGCGCAGGCCTTCGCGTACCTCGCGGTGCGGTCCAGCGCCGGTTTGCCGCTCAGTCTGCCGGGCACCACCGGCGTTGCGGCACCGACTCGCGGCGGGCTGCTTTACCGGGCTGCGTTGAGCCGCTTGTCGAGATAGGCATCCACCACGGCCATCAGCGCCTCCGACTCGTTGTCGAAGAAGTGGTTGGCGCCGTCGAGCTTCTCGTGGTCGATCGTGATGTGCTTCTGGGTTTTCAGCTTGTCGACCAGCTTCTGCACGGCGCTGGTCGGCACGATTTCATCCGCGCCGCCATGGACGATCAGGCCAGACGCAGGGCAGGGTGCCAGGAACGAGAAGTCATAGAGGTTGGCTGGCGGCGATACCGAGATGAAGCCGCGCAGCTCCGGCCGGCGCATGAGCAATTGCATGCCGATCCACGACCCGAACGAAACCCCGGCGACCCAGGAAAACGGCGCATCCGGGTTGAACTGCTGCATCCAGTCCAGCGCGCTTGCCGAGTCGGATAATTCGCCGATGCCGTTGTCGAACTCGCCCTGGCTGCGACCGACGCCCCGGAAGTTGAAGCGCAGCACCGCGAAGCCCCGGTTCACAAAGGTCTGATACAACAGCTGGACCAGCTTGTTGTTCATGGTGCCGCCGCCCTTGGGGTGCGGGTGCAGGATGATCGCAAGCGGGGAACGCGGCTGCTTGGCCGGATGGTAGCGGCCTTCGAGCCGGCCTTCAGGGCCGGTGAAAATGACTTCAGGCATGAAGACTCTCGGGTTGCACGGTGGCAGGCGATCCTAACGGGTCGACCGTGGTCAGGCGGCGGGCTATATACGCTCGGGCGCGTGCGAGGCAAGAAAATGCGTGCCTTTCGCCACTTTGCCCTCAGGGTTCTGAAGTACGAATGATCTACCTGGATTTCAATGCATCGGCCCCGGTGAGCGCACTGGTCGCCGCACAGGTTGCAAGCGCAATCGCGCAGGGCGGCAATCCGTCCTCCGTGCATGCCGCAGGGCGCACGGCACGCGGCCGGGTCGAGGTCGCGCGTGAGGCCCTCGCGACGGCGGTGGGCTGCGCAGCACGCGATCTGGTGTTCACCAGCGGCGGAACGGAAGCGAATGCCCTGGCGATCCAGGGCCTGCCGTTGCCGCGCGTCCTGGCATCGGCCGTCGAGCACGACTGCGTGCTGGCGCTTGCGGATGCGACGATCCCGGTCGACGGGCAGGGGCGTGTCGCCCCGGAGGCGCTGGAGGCTGCCTTGAAGGACGGGCCGGCGCTGGTGTGCATCATGGCGGCCAACAACGAAACCGGCGTCATCCAGCCATTGCGTGAACTCGCGCCGCTGGTGCGCGCCGCCGGCAGCTTGCTGCACGTCGATGCGGTCCAGGCGCTCGCCAAGCTGCCGGTCGAGGTGGCGCACGCGGACACCATGGCGTTTTCCGCCCACAAGCTGGGCGGGCCGCAGGGCGTCGGCGCGCTCTATGTGCGCCCCGGCCTGACGGTTGCCGCCCGGCAACGCGGTGGCGGCCAGGAGCTGGGCCGGCGCGCCGGCACGGAGAATGTCGGCGGCATTGTCGGGTTCGGCGCGGCGTTGAGGGAGCGCGCGGAAGATGCCGAGTGGACGGCGCGCGTTACCGCCCTGCGCGACAGCCTGGAGACGGCGCTGCTGGAGGCCGGCGCGCAGATTATCGCCCGCGATGTGCCGCGCCTGTGCAACACCATCGCTGTGCGCATGCCGGGCGTCGCAGCGGCAACGCAGGTCATGGCGCTCGATCTTGCAGGCTTTGCCGTCAGTGCCGGGTCCGCATGCTCGTCCGGCAAGGTCAAGCCGAGCCATGTGCTGCGGGCGATGGGCTGCCCGGACGCCGTGGCCGGCGAGACCATCCGCGTGAGCCTCGGCTGGACGACGACCGAGGAAGAGATCGCAAGTTTCGTCAAGGCCTGGCGGGCGACCCTGGCGCGGCTAGACCCCCGTTTTTGATTGGATCACTTTTGCGCGGCAATCAAAACGGACGAGAAGGGTCTGCACAAAGAGTGAGAGCCATTCTTGTCGCTTTTGCTTGCGGCACTTCGACACAAGTGCCTCAAGCTCCGGGGAAAGGCTCTGAGGCAGCGCGCGGTATGACCTACTTCGATTATCAGGCGACGACGCCGCTGGCGCCGGAAGCGCTGTCAGCCATGATGCCGTATCTGACGGACAGGTTCGGCAACCCGCATTCGGCCGGGCACCGCTACGGCTGGGAAGCCAAAGCCGGCGTCGAGGCAGCACGCAAGCAGGTGGCCGCACTCGTCCATGCCGAGTCCGAGAGCATCCTGTTCACGTCTGGCGCAACCGAGGCCAACAACCTGGCGCTCATCGGCGCGATGCAGGCGGCACCCAAGGGCCGCAACCGGCTGGTAACCGCAGCGACCGAACATGCCTGCGTGCTGGGGCGGCGGAATGGCTGGCGGGGCAGGGCGTCGATGTCGTCGTTCTGCCCGTTGGCGCCGACGGGCTGCTGGACCTTGCAGACCTTCGCGCGGCCGTGACCCCGGAGACGGCGCTGGTCAGTGTCATGCTGGTCAACAACGAGATCGGCATTGTCCAGCCGATTGCCGAGATCGCGTCACTTGCAAAGGCCGCCGGCGCGCTGCTGCATTGCGACGCCGCGCAGGCTGCGGGAAAGCTGCCGATCGACGTCGCAGCGCTTGGCGTCGACCTGATGAGCATCTCGGCCCACAAGATGTATGGCCCCAAGGGCATCGGTGCGCTCTACAGGAAACCAGGGGTCGCTCTGGCGCCGCAGACCCACGGCGGCGGGCAGGAGGCGGGCTGCGCTCCGGCACCCTGTCACCCGCACTTGCGGCGGGTTTTGGTGCGGCTGCGAAGCTGGCGGCGGGGCGGCTGGCGGAAGACCAGCGGCATGTCGCGGCGTGCCGGGACCTGCTGCTGGACACGCTCTCGACACGACAAGTCGGTTATCGCCTCAACGGCGCGGCGTCGCCACGCTACGCCGGTAACCTGAACCTGTGTTTTCCCAATTGCGACGGCGACCGCTTAATTGCAGGCTTGCGCGGGTTCGCCGTCTCCTCCGGTGCTGCATGCGCGTCCGGCAGCGGCAAGCCTTCGCATGTGCTGGCAGCGCTCGGTCTGCCGCGTGATCTGGCCAAGGCGAGCCTGCGTATCGGCTTCGGGCGCGAGACGACGCTTGACGACGTGCGCCGTTTGGCGGAAGCGCTTGATGGTGCAACGCAGCAGGCGAGGATCTATGGTGACGGTGCGCTTCCGCACGACGGACGGCACGGTTCTGGCTGAAGCCGAGGCCCCGGCCGGGGCGCGTTTGCTTCATGTGGCGCAGGATGCCGGCATGCCGCTGGAGGCGCCTGCGAAGGTGCCATGGCCTGCTCGACCTGCCATGTGATCTTGGACGTGCGCGATTTCCACCGCCTGCCCCTCCACGCGAGGAGGAAGAAGACATGCTGGATTATGCGTTCGGTGCGACGGCGACGTCCCGGCTGGCGTGCCAGATCTGGCTGACCGATGACCAGCCGGTGCTGGACGTCATCATACCCGGCGGTGCGCGCAATCTATTGAACGTTTGATATCAGGCGCTTCGCGCGCATTTGCCGTCTTGCAGATCGATTTCCGTGCAGACGCGGTTCCGGCCAGTCTGCTTGGCGAGGTAGAGTGCGGCGTCGGCGCGTTCGAGCAGATCTTCGAGCGTATCGTCGCGTCGCATCTGGGCAATGCCCAGCGACATGGTGACCTGCCCGATGGCGTGGGACGAACGACGGACCTTCAGGGTGCGCGAGGCGACGAAATCGCGGAACTGTTCGCCGATGTCGCTGGCGGCCTCCAGGTCGCGGCCGGGCAGCACCACGACAAATTCCTCGCCGCCATAGCGCGCGGCAAAGCCGAGACCCGTCGATTGCCGCTCCAGCGAGTGCGCGACCAAACGCAGGACCTCGTCGCCAAGGCGGTGACCCCAGGTGTCGTTGAAATTCTTGAAATGGTCGATGTCGCAGAACATCACGGTCAGCGGCTTGCGGTCTGCGAGACTGCGTGCCGCCTGCGCATCGAGATAGACCTGTAGCGCCTTGCGGTTGGGCAGGCCGGTCAGCGGATCGGTGCGCGACTCCGAGCTCACGCGCTCCAGTTCGGCGCGCAGGCGTTCGATCTCCGCAGTCGACTGAGCAAGCTGGTTTTCCAGGCGCTGGGTCTTGGTCACCATGGCATCGGTTGCGGAGGTCAGCCGCGAAATCAGTTCCGCCTGCAACGCTGGATCGGTTGCGTTTTCCAGCTTGCGCCCGCCTGCCACCAGCGTGTCGCCATAGGCCTGCGCGGAGTGGCGCATGGCGGCGAGATTGCCGGATATGGAAGACAGTTCGGCGCTGCCGGTTTGAGCGATGCGGCGCAGCGCTTCCTCGAAGTCGGGTGATTCAACTTTGACGCGTACCGTGGTGAGAGCAGCTTCGGTCAGCCCGCCTGAGGCTTCGATTTCCTGATCGAGCATCGAGGCGAGCAACGGATCGGCCCCTCGAAGTAACGGTAAATAAGCTCAAAATTAGAAGGGGTTGCAACGATTCCAGAGTCTGAAAGCCAGGTCCATGCGCGTGCTGCAAGAGTACCTGCTTGTTGGCGACCGAACTTGGTCATGATACACAACGTCCCCTACAAGAGGGTTCCAGGGCCAAGATTACGCGGCCCTAGCTTTTTCCCTACCCGTTATAACCATAGTGCGGCAGGAATAAAAACGTTTACGCGAACGTGTACTGCAACTTAACCTTGAAGTGCGGACCGGGCGGAAATTCTCAGAAATGCCGGAATATCGTTGCCCCAGCCGATCGGCTCCGCGTCGTCGTCCGGGCGGCGGCGATCGCGCGCACGGCCGGGCTGTTTGCCGCGGGGAGCCGCGTCGTTGCTGCGCGGTGCGGGGTCCTTGTCGCGCTGCTGTTTTTCGGGGAGGCGGGCTTGTCAGGCTGCGTCGGCTTTTCGCTGCGGGCGCTGCGGGCTGGCCGCCTGCGCGATGTCGACGGGTGTTCCACATCCGCTGCCGGTTCCGCAGTATCGGAGACCAGCGGAATCTGAACCTGCAGCAGCTTCTCGATCGCCTGCACCGCTTCAAGCTCGGCTGGGGTCGCGAAGGTGATCGCGATGCCTGAGCGTCCTGCGCGCCCGGTGCGGCCGATCCGGTGCACATAGTCGTCCGGGTGGATCGGCACGTCATAGTTGAAGACATGGCTGACGCTGGGCACATCGAGTCCGCGGGCCGCGACATCGCTCGCCACCAGGATCGGCAACGCACCGGACCGGAACTTGTCCAGCTCGGCCTGGCGCTCCGGTTGCTCCATGTCGCCGTGCAGACGCCCGACGATGAAACCGTTACGCTTCAGGACGGTATGGAGATCGCTGACATCCCGCTTGCGGTTGCAGAAGATGATGGCGTTCTGGATCGGCTCGCTGCGCAGAAGGTCGGTCAAACGGTCGCGCTTGGTGCGTGCCGAGAGCCGGTAGAGGCGCTGCTCGATGGATGTGTTGGCGGTCGCCGGCCTTGACACCTCGATCAGTTTCGGCGCGTTCAGGAACTGGTCGGCCAGGCGCTTGATGGGCGGGGGCATCGTCGCGGAGAAGAACAGCGTCTGCCGGCGCGGCGGCAGCAGCTTGCAGATGCGCTCGATATCGGGAACGAAGCCCATGTCGAGCATGCGGTCGGCTTCGTCGATCACCAGGATTTCGACGCCGGACAGCAGGATTTTCGAGCGTTCGAACTGGTCGATTAGCCGGCCCGGCGTCGCGATAAGGACGTCGACGCCCTTCTCCAGCAGTTTGTCCTGGTCCCCGAAGGCGACGCCGCCGATAATCAGCGCCTTGGTGAGTTTCTGGAAGCGGCCGTAACGCTCGAAGCTTTCCGATACCTGGGTCGCCAGTTCGCGCGTCGGCTCCAGGATCAGCGAGCGCGGCATGCGGGCTCGTGCCCGGCCCTGGGCCAGAATATCGAGCATCGGCAGCGTGAAGGATGCGGTTTTGCCGGTGCCGGTCTGCGCAATGCCGAGCACATCACGCCCCTGCAGCACGATCGGGATCGCCTGCGCCTGGATCGGCGTTGGCTCGACATAGTTCATTTCGGCCAGCGCGTTGAGCAGTTCCTCGGATAATCCGAGCGCGTGAAAGGACATCAAGCTTCCGTAAAAGTAATGAGTGCCACCTTCGACGGGCAGCAGGCACCGCGCCTATACGTGACCTAGTGCGCGATTGGCAATCCGTGAGCCGCAGATTGCAGGTGAATTTCGACGTTAATGGCGTTTTTGCCTGGTGTCGTGGAATCGATGGTCGCCAAACGATGATATCGGGTGCAGCGGATTTTAGGGTCAGGACCCATTAACAACGAGGATCGTGCCGCCATCCGCAGGACGCGGCGCTTTTGGCGTGCAGGTTCGTTGCTCGGTCGTTGAATATGTTCAATATTCGCCTCCCTCGCGCCTGCCTGCGCGCCAAAATCGCCAGCGCCACGGCCTCATTCTTAATGAGTCCTGACCCTAGACTCGGAACACGAGCTAAGCTCAACTGATGAATTGCTCGAGCAGGATGCGATCGGCCAGCGTGTGGCCGGGATCGAACCATAATTCCAGCGCCAGATTGCGATCGGCGGCGATGGCGACCGACGCGACGTCACGCACTTCGATCTGATCGGCGACCGCCGAAACAGGGCGTTTTGACTCTCCAGCACATGAAATTCGACCTCCGACGCCAGCGGGATAATCGCGCCGCGCCAGCGCCGCGGGCGAAAGGCGGAGATCGGGGTCAGCGCCAGCAGGTCACATCAAGGGGCAGAATCGGGCCGTGCGCCGAAAGATTGTAGGCGCTCGATCCGGCCGGCGTCGCCACCATGACGCCATCGCAGACCAGTTCAGGCATGCGCACCAGACCGTCGATGCGAATCTCGATCTTCGCGGCCTGGCGCGTCTCCCGCAGCAGCGAGACCTCGTTGATCGCCGGCGACTCCACGACCTCGCCATGGATCGTGCGGGCAAGCATGCGCAGGGGTTGAGGAAAAACCGCTCCGACTGCTGCAGCCGCTCGATCAGCCGATCCTCGCTGTAGGCGTTCATCAGGAAGCCGACCGTGCCCTTGTTCATGCCGAACAGCGGCACGCGCTTGCGCATGATCTGGTGCAGCGTCTGCAGCATGAAGCCATCGCCGCCGAGCACCACCAGCACATCGGCGTCCTGCGGCTGCGACCATGGATAGAGGCGCTCGAGGCAAGCACGCGCCGCCAGCGCATCGGCTGTCGTGCTGGACACCAGCCCGCCGGTGCCGTGAGGGGTCGAAGCTTGCTGGGCCGGCGATCACCACCTCAGCCGCCTGTCATGTTCATGCGCCGGGCGACGCGCGGGGCGACGTTGCGGCGATCGACGATGAAATCATGGCCCTTGGGCTTGCGTGCTATGGCCGCGCGCACAACCTCGGCGAGTGCGTCGTCGTCAGGGTTTGCACGCAAGGCGGCACGCAGGTCCGCATGATCGTCCTGCCCCAGGCACATGTAGAGCTGGCCCGTGCAGGTCAGCCGGACCCGGTTGCAGCTTTCGCAGAAATTATGGCTGTTCGGCGTGATCAGCCCCAGCCGGCGTCCGGTCTCCGCGATGGTGAAATAACGGGCCGGCCCGCCGGTGCGGTGCGCACTTGGCTGCAGGGTCCAGCGTTGAGCCAGATCCTGGAACACGTCTTCAAGCGAGAGATATTGGTCGTACCGATCCTCATCCACGAGGCCGACCGGCATCGCCTCGATGAGGTCAGGTCATGCCCATGTTCGCCGCACCAGCGGATCATCGCATCGAATGCATCGTCGTTGACGCCCTTGAGCGCGACCATATTGATTTTGATCGCCAGTCCCGCAGCCTTTGCCGCCCGCAGCCCTTCGAGAACCGGGTCAAGCCGCCCCAGCGGGTGATGCGGGTGAAGCGTTCGGGGTCGAGCGTGTCGATGGAAACATTCACGCGCCGAACCCCGGCGGCGGCGAGTTCCCCGGCAAACCGGGTCAACTGGCTACCGTTGGTGGTCAGGGTCAATTCTTCCAGCCCGCCGGTTCCGATCCGGCGGCCAAGCGCGCGGATGAGTTCCAGTACGCCGCGACGCACCAGCGGTTCGCCGCCCGTCAGCCGCAGGCGCTTGACGCCAAGATCGATAAACACGCCGCACAGCCGCTCAAGCTCCTCAAGCGACAGGACCTCCGCCTTGGGCAGAAACGTCATGGTCTCCGGCATGCAGTAGACACAGCGGAAATCGCATCGATCGGTCACGGAAACCCGAAGGTAGGTGATCGCACGGGCGAAAGGATCGATCAGCGGCGCAAGGGCTGCGCCAGGCTGCGCCAGGCCGTAGGCAGCAGTCATGGGTTACGCTTTCCAGCAACGGGACACCGTCGTGGAAACATAGCGTGGAAAACGACGATTGTAAGTCCTCGCGCGTCGCCCGCTCAGCGCAGGCTCTCGATCAGGGAGCGTTGCAGGGTGTCAATGGTGCGGATCAGACTGGCGTTGGCCTTGTAGGAGGCGACGGCGAGCTTCGTGTTGACGATGTCTTCGGCCAGCGACGGCACATAAGCGCTGTTGCTCAGGGAACCGCACTTTGTCCAGACAGGCTTGCGGTCGGCGCCGGTGCTTGTCCGGGCTGCGCTGCGAGCGCTTCCTGGAAGCTTTTGCTTCGGCCGCCGGGCGTTGCACGATAGAAGTCGCAGCGGCGTTAATGCGCCGCGTCGCATCGTTCAGGCCCGCGACGGCAATCGTCAATGCCGGTCGCATGTTCACCATCCCTTGTCGACCCGCCGTGCGCCGTGCGCCAGCGAATACCTGCTCCGGTCAGGCGCCGGCTTATACTGTGGCTTATCCTGACCCGTAATATTTTGCATAGAAATGCTAATAAAATGTAAATACCGCTCAGATCCGCCGCACGTGCAAGTTTGCGGTGGACGGCAGCGCAGTTGCCTGCAAGAACGCGCGGCGAGGGGCACGCACGACGGAGGGCCATCCGCTGTTGACGCCGGACGCATCAGCGCTGATTGCAGGAAGCCGGGCGGCCGCGCTGTGCCGCCAGATCGCCGCCCTTGGCGTCTCGGCTCAATATCAGGCAAATTTCAACGACATCGCGGCCACACTGCGCCGTAGCCATGCGCGCGTTCTGGTCCTGGATGCGCGCGACGACCCGGCAGGCGCGCTGGATGCGCTATACAAGATCCGCACTCTCGAGGGCGAGCGCGATCTGGTCTCGATCATCGTGCTGCGTCAAGGCGACCATGACAGCCTGTCGCACGCGCTGGAAAGCGGCATCACGCACTTCCTGCTGGCACCTGTCCGCCCGATTGAGCTGGCGCAGTCGATACGCGCGGCGCGCGCAGTCAGCCATCGCCTGCTGGCGGCGCGCACCGCGCGGGCGCTCAGCGTGGCGCAGGCGGTCGATCAGGAATTGCCGCGCTGGGCGCTGGATGCGGAGCGGGGCCTCGTCGGCCTGTCGGGCGATCTGCAAAACATCATGACGACGGAAGCGGGCCGGGGCTGGTCCGTGCGCGGCATCCTGCGCAATACACCGGCCGAGGAGCGCCGGGTCCTGCTGCGGAAAATTCGTATGCTGTTTGCAGAAGGCGGCAGCACGACTGCGACGCACACCCTGACCGTCGGCAACCGGCGGCTTGCCCTTGCCCACCACATCAGTGCGCAGCGCGATGCCTCCGGCCGGGTGCGCACCCTGCTCGCGACCGTCGAAGACCGGGACGCCGCCACCAGTCGTGAGCAATTGCATGCGCATTTCGACCCCTTACGGGCCTGGCCGCGCAAAGCTATGCGCGCGCCTGGCTGCGGCAGCATATCGAGAACGCACCGCAGGAAAATTATGCCGTGATCGAGATTGCGGTCGCGCGGTTTGGGCATATCAATGCCGCCTATGGTCGGGAGACCGCCGAGGCGCTGCTGCAGGCGCTGGCCCGGCGGCTACGTCGCCTTGCGCTTTCCGAGGACGCGGACGCATCGGAAGCTCTGCTTGCACGGTTGAGTGGCGCCGAATTCGCGCTGATCGTCGCCGCCGGCGGCGCAGAAGAAGAAGCCCTGGAATGGGCCATTCAACTGGCACAGGCGTTCGAGCGGCCGTTCGTGGTCTACGGGCGTGCCATTCACCTCTCCTGCAGGATCGGCATCGCGCTGGGGCTGGCGCATCATCAGAACATGGAGACCATGTTCCGGCAGGCGGACCTGGCGCTGGCGCGGGCGCGCCGGCTCGGCCCGAACGGCATTCAGATTTTCACCGCCGAGCACGAACATCATGCGGCGACGCTGATCAGTCTCGAGACCGACCTGCGGGTCGCCGTGCAGGCGAATGCGCTCGATCTCGCATTCCAGCCCCAGGTC
This sequence comes from Hankyongella ginsenosidimutans, assembly GCF_005144965.1. Classification (GTDB taxonomy): domain Bacteria; phylum Pseudomonadota; class Alphaproteobacteria; order Sphingomonadales; family Sphingomonadaceae; genus Hankyongella; species Hankyongella ginsenosidimutans. The sequence goes on along the minus strand of NZ_CP039704.1, from coordinate 194,232 downwards.
GACCTGGGGACAAACCGCATCGTCGGGCTGGAGGCGCTGGTGCGCTGGTCGCACCCCGTGCTCGGCGATATCGACCCGGAGACGGTGCTCTCGGTCGCGCAGAACGCCGAGATCGAAGCGGAGGTGGCCGAAGCCATCATCCGCCTGGCGTTGAGCCAGGCGGCCTCCTGACCGAACCGGCCCTGACGACGCTGCGGCTTTCGGTCAATGTCCTGCCATCGCAGATCCAGTGCCCGGATTTCGACCGGCGGCTCCAGCGCATACTCCACGACACTGGCTTTCCCCGACCGCCTGACGCTCGAAGTGACGGAAAGCGGCCTGGTCGACGATCTGGATGTCGCGAGCGAAATGATCGAGAGTCTGCACGGCATGGGCGTGCGGATCGCGCTGGACGATTTCGGGACAGGCTACTCGTCGCTCGCCTATTTGCGGGCGCTGCCGCTCGATTGCCTGAAGGTTGATCGGCGCTTCGTCACCGACCTCGCCGCGACCGGGCGCGACCGGATCGTGGTGCATGGCGTGATCGAGATGGCGCGCGCACTGGGCATCAGCGTCGTCGCCGAGGGGTCGAGACCCAGGCGCAACGCGCTCTGCTGGCGCGTGAGGGCTGCGACTGGTATCAGGGGTATCTCTGCACGCCGCCGCTGCGCCCGGAAGCGCTGAAAACCTTCTGCGCGCAATGGGCCCTGATCATCGGGGCACCCTGATCATCGGCCACGATTTCTTTACCAGCACAAAGGTATGTGCTGGAAGAAAGATAGGACGTCGATGCGACTTTCAAGCCTGCTCATCGTTGACCCTGACTCTGTAAGGGCAAGCTGTAACGCCAGTGTTCTCGCCAGCGGCGGCGGCGCGATGTATATCGCGCACACGCGCGACTCAGCGATCGAAATCCTGAAAAGCAACTACATCGAGCTGCTCATCATCGCGACGACCGGCCCGACGGGGACGCCGTACCCCGCGCTCGAAGCCGGGCTCGGTTGGGACGATGCGGTGGAGGTGGCGCGCGCAGCGCGAGACATTGCCTCGGAACTGGACACGGTGGTCGCGGCCATCGGCCTGCCCACCGCCACGAGCGATCCAGAGCTGCCGAATGCGCCGTTCGACTATTTCATGCCGCGGGTTTCCCACCCGCACCAGTTGCGGGTAAGGGTCGATGTCATCCTGCGCTTGCTGACCATGCAGCGCGAACTGCGCCGCCGGATCATGGTCGCAGCCCCTTTCCGCATGGGCGAAGGCCCGGAAAAGCTGCTGTCGCTTGATGCGCGGCCATCTCCGGCCTTGCGCGCCCGCGCATCGTCTACATCGATCTGGCGCGGGAGCAGGAACTGGATGTCGTCGAGGCGCTGGCGTGCGTCGGCGATGTCGTGCGCTATTCGGATACCGGCCTGGCGGCGAACGATCTCCGGAGCCTGCGCGCCGATCTGTGCGTGCTGCGCGCGGACGGCAATGATGGCGACGCCATTGAATTCATGCTTGGCCTGCGCAACCAGCCGGGCCTGTTCAATCTGCCGCAGATCCTGATTACGCCCACCCTCGCCGACGATACGTTGGGCAATCTATACGGCTCCGGCGTTACCGACATTCTGGTCGGCAGTATCGACCGCATCGGGCTGCTCAGTCACCTGCGTTCGGTCATCCGGCTGCAGCACATGCGGGCGGAGCTGTGCCAGGCCTGCCGCGAAACACCGGACGTACTGGTGACCGATCATCAGACTGGCGCGTTCAGCCATGGCTTCGGCATGGCTTATCTCGATGATCTTCTGCTCGACGGGCGCAAGCGCAAATGGCCCGTCTCCGGTGCCCTGTTCCGGATCGCCGATATTGCCCAGATCAACGCACAGTACGGGTACGCCGTCGGCGACTACCTGCTGCGCCACATGGTCGAACTGCTCTGCCGTTTCAAGCGCAGCGAGGATGTGGTGGCACGCATCGACGGTGCCACTGTCCTGACGGTGTTCCCCGATACCGACCCCACGGCGCGCGCGCCGCAGTCTCGCGGCTGACCTCCGTGCTGCGGTTCCGCAACTGCACGCTGCCGGGCAGTTCGGTCAGCCTGCCGCTCCGGGTGGAAAGCAGCCTTGTGAGCAGCATAGACGCGACAACGGCAATCGATTTTCTCCAGATGCTGCGCCAGCCTCAACGCCGCGCCGCCTGAAGTTTGCTGCGAGCAGCAGACAGGCTCTTTTCAACGACTTGGAGCAACTGATGCTTCCTCCCCATTGGGGAGGGGACCACCCGCAAGTGTGGTGGAGGGGTGGCCGACAGGCCGGGGTGGCTGCATTGCCACTTGCCACCCCTGGTCCCACCCGGGTGCTTTGCACCACCCCTCCCGTGAACGGGAGGGAGATAAGGGTCACTCCAGTGTCATCATGCTCTAAACCAGCGCCGCAAGGGCGCGGGCGAGCTGCAACGAGCCGTTCAGCCGCTGGCGCACCTCGCGCCAGTCGCGCGCATAGACCAGCTTCTGGTCCGGGCGCAGCTTGGCGGTGCCAGCCTGTTTCTGCAGGAAGCCGATGAGCGCGGGGACATTGACGAAACCGCCTTCCCGGAAGGTCACGACGGCGCCCTTGGGGCCGGCCTCCAGCCGGGCGACGCCGGCGCGGCGGCAGTGGTTCTTGATTTCGACGACTGCCAGCAGGTTTTGACCTCATCCGGCAGTTTTCCGAACCGGTCAATCAGTTCGGCGGCCAGGCCGTCGATCTCCGCGCGTTCGGTGATGTCGCCGATCCGGCGATAGAGGCCCATGCGCAGGCTGAGGTCCGGCACATAGTCCTCAGGGATGAGGACGCTGGCGCCGACTGTAATCTGCGGCGCGAACGCATCCTCGGGCGGCGCAAGTCCTGCAGACTGCGCGCGCGCGGCGGTAATCGCCTCCTCCAGCATCTCCTGGTAGAGTTCGAACCCGACCTCGCGGATGTGGCCGGACTGTTCATCGCCCAACAGGTTCCCGGCGCCGCGCTGATCCATGTCATGGCTGGCGAGCTGGAAGCCGGCGCCCAGCGTGTCGAGGCTGGCCAGCACCTGCAGGCGCTTCTCGGCTGACTCGGAGATGCCGAAGCGTGCCGGGGTGCACAGGTGGGCGTAGGCGCGGATCTTCGAACGCCCGACCCGACCACGCAACTGATAGAGCTGCGCCAGCCCGAACATGTCAGCGCGGTGGATGATCAGCGTGTTCGCAGTCGGGATGTCGAGGCCGGACTCGACGATCGAGGTCGAGAGCAGCACGTTGGCCTCGCCCGAGACGAAGCGGTTCATGCGCTCCTCAAGCTCGGTCGGGGCCATCTGGCCATGCGCGACCACATACCGGACCTCCGCGCCTGCTCGCGCAGAAAGCGCTCGAGGTCCGGCAGGTCGGCGATGCGCGGCGTCACCAGGAACGATTGGCCACCCCGATAATGCTCGCGCAGCAGTGCTTCCCGGATCACCACATCGTCCCAGGGCGCAACATAGGTGCGCACCGCCAGACGGTCGACCGGCGGCGTTGCAATGATGGAGAGATCACGCAGGCCGGTCAGCGCCATCTGCAGGGTGCGCGGGATCGGCGTTGCGGTCAGGGTCAGCATGTGGACCTCTGCGCGCAGGGATTTCAGGCGCTCCTTGTGGGCGACGCCGAAATGCTGCTCCTCATCGACCACCACCAGGCCCAGCCTCTTGAAGCTGATGGTCTTGCCGAGCACCGCGTGCGTGCCGACCACGATATCGATGCGCCCGTCCGCCAGGCCCTCGCGCACCCGGTTCGCCTCGCTGGTGGAGATCAGGCGCGACAGTTGCGCGACTTCGAGCGGTAGGCCGCTGAAGCGCTCCTTGAACCGATGGAAATGCTGGCGGGCAAGCAGGGTGGTCGGGCAGACGACCGCCACCTGCTGGCCGGCCAGGGCCGCGACGCAGGCGGCGCGCAGCGCCACTTCCGTCTTGCCGAAGCCGACATCACCACAGACCAGCCGGTCCATGGGGCGGCCGGAGCCGAGGTCGGCGAGCACATCCTCGACGGCGCGGGCCTGATCGTCGGTTTCCGTGTAGGGAAGCGCGCGCAGAAGGCCTGATATTCCCCATCCGGCGGGATCAGGGCGGGTGCCTCCTGCAGCGCGCGCTGCGCGGCGACGCGCATCAGTGCGTGTGCGATCTCGCGGATACGCTCCTTCATCCGCGCCTTGCGCGCCTGCCAGGCGGCCCCGCCAAGCCGATCAAGCGCGACGTCCTCGCTGTCAGAGCCGTAGCGCGACAGCACGTCGATGTTTTCAACCGGCACGTAGAGCTTGGCGTTGTCCGCGTAGGTCAGCGCCACACAGTCGTGCGGGGCATGGCCGACCTCGATCGTCGCAAGCCCCTCGTAGCGGCCGATGCCGTGGTCGGCGTGGACGACCAGATCGCCGGGCCAGCGATGACGCCTCGGTCAGGAACTGGTCGGCGCGCTTGCTGCGCCGGCGTGAGCGCACCAGGCGCTCGCCGAGGATGTCCTGCTCCGTCAGCAGTGCGACGTCCGGGCCGGTGAAGCCATGCTCCAGCCCCAGCACCACCAGCGCGATGCCGCTGTGGCCATGGCCGAGTGCCTCCTGCCAGGACTCGGCGAGCGCTACATTCGCGGCGCCATGGTCGCGCAGCAGGCCGGCGAAGCGTTCGCGCGCGCCCTCGGGTAGGTGGCGATCACTCTCTTGGTGCCGCGCTTGCCCAGGTCTTCGAGGTGCTGAAGCGTGGCGTCGTACACCTTGCCGGGCGCTGCCTGCCGCTCCGGCGCGAAGTCGCGCGCGGGCGTGAAGCCGCAGTCCGTGGCTGCCGCAGACGGCAGCACCGGGGTCAGGGCGTGCGCGCACACCGAGTCAAGCTGGCTGTCAAGCTCGGCCTGGTCGAGATACAGCAGCTCAGGCGGCAGCGGCCGGTAGGCGCCCTGGTTGTCGCTGAGGGCGGTCTTGCGCGCCTGATAATAGTCCTCGATGGCGTCCAGTCGGTTGGCCGCTGCAGATAGCGCCTGCGCTTCCAGCAGCACCAGATCGTCGCTGGACAGATAATCGAAGACGGTTTCCAGCGCCGGTTCGAACAGCGGCAGCCAGTGCTCCATGCCGGCAGCACGACGCCCCGCGCTGACGCTGTCATAAAGCGGATCGCTGGAGGCGAGTGCGCCGAACCGTTCGATATAGCCCTGGCGGAACCGCCGGATGCGCGCGTCGTCGAGCAACGCCTCGCTTGCCGGCAGCAGCGTGAAGTGCCTGGTTTTGTCGATGGTGCGCTGGTCTGCGGGGTCGAAGCGGCGGATCGATTCCAGTTCGTCGCCGAAAAGTCGAGCCGCATGGCCGTCTTCTCGGTTGCCGGAAAGACGTCCAGCAAGCCACCGCGCACGGCATATTCACCCGCTTCGACCACCATGTCGACCCGGTGATAGCCTGCGCGGTTAAGCACGGCGATCAGGTCGTCGCGGTCGACCCGTTCGCCGGTCCGCACCACGCGCGTCACCTGCGCCATGGTGGCACGCGGTTGCACCCGCTGCAGCATGGCGTTGACGGTCGTGACGATCAACGTCGCCTGTTCCGGGCGTGGGCCCGCAAGAAAGCTCAGTGTCGCCAGACGTTCCGCGGTCGTACGCAGCGCCGGCGACGAGCGGTCGTAGGGCAGGCAGTCCCATGCGGGCAGGCTGCGCACGGCGGCTTCCGGTGCGAAGAAGCGCACGGCGTCCGCAATCGTGGCGGCGCGTGCATCGTCGCGGGCAATGAGCAGCGTGCGTGCGCCGGGCCTGGTGGCGCGCAGGGCTTGCGCGACGACCAGCGGGGCGGCGCCGTCTGGGACATGGGCGAGCGTCTGCCGTTCAGCGGCGGCGGCGAGGGCGATTGGATCGAACAACGGTCAGCGGGCGATGGTGAGATAATCGAGACGCTGCATGGCGTCGAAGAGCGGGCCGCGATAAGCATCGGGGCATGGTGCGGTTCCAATCACCCAGGCCATGATGTCGACGTCGTTTTCCTCCAGCAGGCGTTCGACCCAGGCGATCGCTGCATCGTCGAGGCTGTCCAGATGCTTGTCGACAAAGCCGCCGATCATCAGGTCAGCCTCCTTGGTGCCGCGGTGCCAGGCGCGGAACTGAAGGCGGCGAAGACGGGCGGCGCGGTCGGCGGACACGGTCAATCCTTCCAGGTGGGTGGCGCGAAAGCTTGCGCATGGCTATCAGGGGCAGTCCCATGCGTCCAGAAATCCTGTTCCCTCTATTCGCACCGGTCGCGACACTCAAGGGTGTCGGCGCTGGGGTCGAGCGGCTGCTGGCGCGGCTCGATGTCGCGCGCGTCGTGGATCTGCTGTTTCATTGCCCGGTCGGTCAGGTCGAGCGATTGCCGCTCGCCACACTGGCAGATGCGCCGCTCGACACGCCGGTGATCGTGCCGCTGACCGTGTGCGAGCATCGGCTGGGGCAGGGACGGCGACCGTCCCGCGTGATCGCCGCCGACGACGAACACCGGCTTGTGACGCTCACATTCTTCTCCGACCCCGGCGGCATGATCGGCAAGAAGCTGCCCATCGGCGCGCGGCGGCGCGTCTCCGGCGTGCTGGAACGCTATGCCGGCCAATTGCAGATGGTGCACCCCGACCATATCGCCGATGAGGACGCGGCGATCCCGCTCAGGGAGGCCGTCTATCCCTTGACGGAAGGGCTGACCAACGCGCGGCTGCGCAGCCTGGTCGCCGTGGCGCTCGCCCGTGTGCCGGACCTTCCAGAATGGCACGACCCGGCGCTACTGGCCCAGCGTTCCTGGCCGGACTGGCGTGCGGCACTTGCAGCGCGACATGCCGCGCCGGCGGACAATGCAGCGCGGCAGCGGCTGGCCTACGACGAACTGCTGGCCTCGCAGCTGGCGCTGGTGCTCGTGCGTTCGCGTGCCCGTGCGACCGGCGGCCGCGCGTTGCCCCCGGAGCGCGCGCATCCGCTTTCGCTGCCTCCCTGCCGTTCACCCTGACCCCTGCGCAGCAGCGCTGCATTGCAGAGATCGGCGCCGATCTGGCTGCGGACAAGCCGATGCTGCGCCTGCTGCAGGGCGATGTCGGCGCGGGCAAGACGGTGGTCGCGCTGGCGGCGGCCTGCCAGGCGATCGACGCCGGCAGTCAGGTTGCCTTCCTCGCCCCGACCGAGATCCTCGCCCGCCAGCATTTTGCAACGCTTGAGACTTTGTGCAGGCCGCTTGGGATCCGTATCGCCCTGCTGACCGGGCGCGACCGCAAAGCCGAGCGCGCAGCGACCCAGGCAGCGGTCGCGGGTGGCGAAGTAGACCTGATCGTCGGGACGCACGCGCTGTTTCAGGATGCCATCGAATACCGGGCGTTGGGACTGGTCGTCATCGACGAGCAGCATCGTTTCGGCGTCGCCCAGCGGCTGGCGCTCACCGCCAAGGCTGCCTGGACGCCACATCTTCTGGCCATGACTGCAACGCCGATCCCGCGCACGCTGACCCTGGCGCTCTATGGCGACATGGATGTGTCGCGGCTCGATACGCGTCCGCCGGGACGTCAAAGCATCGACACCCGGGTGGTGCCGCTTGAGCGACTTGACGACGTCTATGACGGGCTGGCGCGCGCGCTGGCATCCGGCGCGCAGGCCTTTGGGTTTGCCCGCTGGTTGATGAGTCGGAGAAGACGGACCTGGCGGCGGCCGAAGCGCGCGCCGAGGCGCTGCGACAGCGTTTCGGGGCGCAGGTCGGGCTTGTGCACGGCAAGCTCTCCGGTCCCAGCAAGGATGCAGCCATGGCGGCGTTCGTTGCCGGCGAGACGCGTATCCTGGTGGCCACCACGGTGATCGAGGTCGGCGTCGATGTGCCGGCCGCCACCTTGATGGTTATCGAGCAGGCCGAGCGTTTCGGGCTGGCGCAACTGCACCAGCTGCGCGGGCGCGTCGGGCGCGGATCGCAGGCGTCGGTCTGCCTGCTGCTGCGCGGCTCCCAGCTGTCGGAAGCGGCGCGGGCACGGCTGAAGCTGATGCGCGAGACGGATGACGGCTTTCGTATCGCCGAGGAAGATCTGCGGCTGCGCGGCAGCGGCGAACTGCTCGGCACCCGGCAATCCGGCCTGCCGCAGTTCCGGTTGGCCGACCTGGCCCTGGACGGCGATCTGCTGGCCATGGCGCGCGATGATGCCCGCTTGACGGTCACGCGCGACCCGCAACTGCGCACACCACGCGGCCAGGCGCTGCGCGTGCTGCTTTACCTGATGGAGCGGGACTCCGCCGTGCCTTTGCTGCGCTCCGGCTGATTGCCGGCGATCCCAAGCGAAACCACCGAGCTGAGCGCTTCATCGACCGGCATGTCAACGGCGATCAACTGGCTGCGCGGCATGACGGTCAGGAAGCCGGCATAGGCGCTGGGTGCTGTCGGGATATAGACATAGACCCACGCCTCCCCGGACTTCATGGCGCTGGCAACGCTGGGTGGGGCCTTGCCGGTGACGAATGCGATCGAGCGCACATCCGGGTGCGGGAAGGGCGCCAGCACCACCTCGCGGAACGACACGGCATCCGGGCTGATGACGGTATCGAACACCTGCTTGACGGGGTTGTAGATCGAGCGGATGACCGGCAACCGGGTTACCAACCCTTCCCACAGGCTGACCAGCCAGCGCCCCATGACGTTGCCGAGCACGGCGCCAACCAGCGTCAGTGCCGAGATGACGAGGATCAGCCCCAAACCCGGGACCGCAAAGCTGCGCCACCCGGGCGGAAACAGCGGCTCGACCCAGCCGTCGATCAAACGAATGGTTGTAATCACCAAATAGGCCGTGATCAGAACCGGTGCCGTCAAAACCAGCCCGTTCAGGAAATATGTCCTCAGCCGTGCCGCCAGCGAGGCTTGAACGCGACGCACATGGTCGCCTATACGGGGCGAGGAAGCAGACATTTGCCATTGTCTTGCCGTTTTCTGGCGCTATTACAAGTCGTAGCCATGAGAAAAGAATCGTATTCGGCGCATTGAGTTTTACGGCGGCTGCGAGCCTGATGGCGGCGGCGGCCGTGGGCCATAAAACCAGACGTCGCAAGCACTCCGCTTCGCGACAATGGCTTATATGGCTGGAGATGTAACGCGTGCGCAACATTTCTTCGACACCTTGGCGCGGCAAGGTGTCCCGGAGGCGCAGACGGCTCTCGGCAAGATGGCGCTCGCTGGCGAAGGCGTGCCGCGGCATCCGGGAATTGCGGCAGTCTGGTTTTACAAGGCTGCGCAGGCAGGCGATGCCGACGCACAACTCATGCTCGCAAATCAGTTCTCATCCGGTGTTGGCGTATCGCGCGATTTGGAACAGGCTTACCTCTGGGCGCGATTGGCGCAACAGCGCGGCGACCCGAAGGTTGTCGAGGCTGCCGGGGATGTGATCAGGCTGGCACGTGTCGAGCTTCCAGCGGACACGCTTTTCGGACTCGACGCCGACGTGCGCGCCTGGCGCGGCGCGCCCTAGGGCCTTTCCGACTGAGCTTGAGGCACTTGTGTTTAAGTGCCTCAAGCGAAAGCGGCAACAAAGGCTCTCACTTTTGCACAGACCCTTCTTGTCCGTTTTGATTGCCTCGCAAAAGTGATTCAATCAAAAACGGGAAGGGTCTAAGCATCCTCCGGTGATCGATATCTACGCAAGCGGCTTGCTGTAGATGCGATAAGTCTTGTCGATCCGGCTACCTATCATTTCCAGGATGCCGCGCATCGGCAGATTATCCTCGAGAATCCAGGACAATTCGGCTTCCTGCGCCCCCATGGCATGTCCAGCCTGGATCCGGGTCGCCTCGATCATGGCCAGCGCCATGAGGCCCCCAGCGCGTCTTCTGGTAGGCGGGGCGCACGCCCATGAGGGGCACGCGGACGTATTGCGACTTCGGATTTTTCAATCGCCAGAAAAGTTTGAGGAATCCGAACGGGAACAGGTTGCCGTTCAGGTCGTGGGTGTACTCGTTGATGTTTGGCAGGGTCAGCATGAAGGCGACCGGTTCGCCATCATGTTCGCAAATCTTCACATACTCCGGCAGGATGATCGGCCTCAGCTTCTTGGCAGCGAAAGCGATCTCGCGTGGCGTGAGCGGAATGAACCCCAGTTGACGCCCCAGCTTTCATTCAAAATGCTCAGAACATTCTGCAGCTCAACGTCGAAATTCTTCTTGTCGGCATTACGCAGGCGGAAATTCTTGTCTAAGCCAAGCTTTTCCAGGGCGCGACGGGCCGTCGGGAACGACTCATGGAGTGGCACGAGATAGGCGTAGAGGTCACGCTCCTTGGCATAGCCCTGGGCTTCGACCAGCGCGCCGGCATAGGGCCGCGCATGGCCCATCATGATGCAGGGCCGGCGTGCGAACCCTTCGATCAACAGGCCGGGTTCATCCCAGATCGACAGGCTGAACGGCCCGAGCGCACGGGTCATACCCTGATCGCGCAGCCAGGCTTCAGCGGCGCCGAACAGGGCGGCAGCGACCATCGGGTCATCGATCGAGTCGAAAAACCCCATTGGCCGGTTCCTTGACCCATGTGCGTCTGAACCAGATCGCACAGCTGCGCGCTGATCCGCCCGACCGGCTTGCCATCGCGGAGCGCCAGAAAATAAGCGGCGCTGGCATGCTCGAAATACGGATTGGCCCTGCGGTCGAGCAGGCCTTTCACTTCGCTGCGCAGCGGTGGCGTCCAGGCGGGGTCGCCCGCGTAGAGCGACCAGGCGAGTTCCACGAAGCTATTGAGGTCGGCCGAACTTTCGACGCGCCTGACAGCGATGGACGGCGTCAAGCGGCGTCTGCGACGTCAGTGTTCGCGACATCGGGCTTTGCTTGCCGGCGGCCGCGCGGGGTGCCGAGCCAGACACCGCCCGAAAGGCGCGCGACCCATGGGTACCGCGCGGCCTCTGCATCCGTATAGCCGAGGTTGAACACGGTCGGCGATTTCACCGGGCGTTCCTCCCGCTCGTAGAAGGTGCCGAACAGGCGATCCCAAAAGAAGTTTGTGATGCCGAAATTGCCTTTTCATCCTGGAAATGGTGGGCCATGTGGCGCGCCTTCATATCGGCCAGGAACTTGTTTTTCGGTTTGTAGGGCAGATGCTGTACGCAGTGGCAGAATTCGTAGAAACAGGTCCAGACCAGACCCGCCGCCAGCGCCGCCGCCGCGCCGCCGCGGCCCTCCAGCGCATAACCGATCGGGACGGTTGCAAGCACAATGGTCGGCAGCGTCGTGTAGAGCGCGCCGAACAAAACCTCCAGGTGATGCGGATCCTGGTGGTGATCGTAGTGGATGCGCTTCCACATGGCGGCGGTCAGCGGCGAGCGATAGAGCCAGGCACCGTGCAGGACCCAGCGATGGAGCACATACCAGAGCAGCGGGTAGAACAGGATCGCCGCCAGCACAGACGCGCCGGACATGACGGGGCTTGTCGTCCAGGCTATCGCAGCCCAGGCGCTCAGTGCGGCCAGAGCCAGATACGCTTGGATTGTGTAGTGCTGGAAGTAGGCGACGACTAGATCGCGCAAGGTCATCTTGCTGAGGTTGTGGCTCTTGTTCCAGAAGTTCAGCAAAGCCATCGGCCTTCACTCCGTCGGTTGCTCCATCCGGTCGCGATGGACGCCTACTATGGCGATTTTACGGCAGGGCGTGGCCCTATTCCTCGGTCCTGAACAGGATGCTCTCGCCGATCAGAATGAACAGCAGCAGCGGCTCATGCCGCCATGAGCGGTGGCGCCGCGCCGAATTCGCCCATCGCGATCATGAAATTATCGGCGACGAAATAGGCAAAGCCGGTCGCCATGCCGATGACCACGCGGATGAACAGCTTGCCCGAGCGCGCCAGGCCGAACCCGGCCACGGCACCGAGCAAGGGCATGATGATCGAGGACAGCGGGCTGGCGAATTTGTGGTACAGTCCGGCCTCCAGCGTCTCCACGGGCAGCCCGGCGCTGCGTCGCTCCCCGATGGCACGCATCAATGTCCAGAGCGGCGCTTCATTGGGGCGGATGCTGGCGACCAGAAAGCGTGCCGGATCAATGTCGGTGGTCCAGCGTGTGGTGTCGAGGGCACGGGTCTCGCCACTTTTGACATCGGTGGTTTTCACGCCGAACAGGGACCAGTTGCGCCCGGCATGCACGGCGCGATCAGCGCTGACGATCCTGCTCAGCTTCGTGTCGCTGCGCATGTCGTAAATCAGCACGTCGCTGAGCTCGATTGTGGCGCCGATCCGCCTGGCGCTTGATGCTTTGACCACGGTGCCGCCGTCCGAGACCCAGAGCGCCCGGCGCCGGTATCGCCGTCGGGCATGCTGGCATAATCCACATCTTTCCAGGCGGTCAGCTTACGGGTTGCATCCGCCGTCCAGAATTCGTTCACAGCCATATGCCCGACGGCCAGCAGGGACGCGGCGATCATCAGCGGTGCCAGAATCCGATGCGCGGACATGCCGGATGCTTTCAGGATCGTGATCTCGCTGTTCTGGGCGAGCGTCGACAGGGTCAAAAGCGATCCAAGCAGAACGGCGAACGGCAAAACTGGGTGACGAGCTGAGGCAGCCGCCATGTGAGGTATCGCAGGATTTCCGACGTGCCGTTGCCGTCAACCGCCAGGATACGGCTGGACTCCTGGAGCAGGTCAAGGCTCTGCAGCACCAGGATCAGCCCGCCCAGAAAGGCCAGACTGCGCACGAGCAGCATCTTGCCAAGATAGAGGCTGAGGGTCCGGGGCATCGTCCGCGACATACTCAGGCCCTCTGGAAGCGCCGCATGCGGCGTGTCGAGAGCAGTTTGGCGATGGCCTTGCTCGCTTTGTTGAACTGCCGGTCGATCACGTCAAGCGGGGTGGTCGGGGCGGAACGCCAGCAATCCGAACAGCCAGAACGAAGTGATCGCGAAGACTGCAAACGGCAGCCATTGCGCCGGCACGACCGGCAAGTCGCCCAGTGCGCCCGCCCGTTCCGCGAATTCGGAGACCTTGTTGTAGGTCACAAGCCCGACCACGCCCAGAAACACGCCGAGCGCGGAACCGCTGCGCTTGGCGGGAATCGCAAGGCCGAGGGCAAAGAACGGCAGGATCAACAGGACGGCAGGCTGGATCAGCCGGCGTTGCAGATTGGCGTCGAAAACCCGATGCAGCGTGGGGTCGATCCGCGTCTGTTCGACGCGGCTGGCTAATTCATCGAGTGTCAGTTCCAGCTCCTCGCCGCCGCGCCCGGAAGGCGGGACTGTCCGGCAGCTTGATCGGCATGTCGCGAACGGCGAAATCAAGCAGGCGTGGGCTGGCAAGCTTGCCGCCGGTCATCGCCAGCGTTCCATCATGCAGCCGGAACAGGATGATGTTGGGGTCGTCGGTTTTCAGGAACTCGCCGCTTCTGGCGGTGGCGGTGATCAGCCGCCCGCCTTTGTCGGTCGTGCTGGCGAAGACGCCCAGGAGCTCTTTGCCTTTGCCGCGCGCCTCGTCGATCCGCAGCGTCACGCTGTCGCCGAGGTTCGCGAATTCGCCGACCTTGATCGTTGCGCCGAGCGCACCGGAGCGCAGCTCGAAACGCAGGCCCTCATAGGCGTAGCGGCTCAGCGGTGCGAGGTAGCCGACGACGCCGATATTCACGAACACCAGCAGCATCGCGAACAGCATCGGCACTTTCAGCAGCCGCACATAGGATTGGCCGGTGCCGAGGATGGCGTCGAGCTCGCTGTTGGCGGCCAGCCGGCGAAAGGCGAGCATGATGCCGAGCAGCAACCCGATCGGGATGCCAAGGCTCAGATACTCCGGCACGGTGTTGGCGAGCAGCCGCCAGACCACGGACACCGGGCCACCTTCGTTCACGACGAAATCGAACAGCCGCAGCATCTTATCGAGGAGCAGGAGCATCGCCGAGATCAGCATCGTCGCCAGGAATGGCGTGAAGATCAGGCGCGCGATGTACCGATCAATGGCTGTAAACATGAAGAACGTCTGCTGCGCGCTCTGGTGAGTGGAACAGCCTCTCTAGACCCTTCCGTTTTTGATTGAATCACTTTTGCGTGGCAATCAAAAGCGGACAAGAAGGGTCTACACAAGAGTGAGCCTTTCTTATCGCTCTCGATTGCGGCACTTCAACACAAGTGCCTCAATCTCAGTCGGAAAGGCTCTAGCGGCTCGACGGACAAACGTCACATGATTTCAAGACGAACCGGCGACATTCACGCGGCGGCGCGCGCCTCGGCCGCGGCCACGAGCGCGCGCACGGAAGCAAAGCCTCAGGATCGCTGCGACCTGGGCGTCGCTGTGCTCCGCGCATACGGACATGCGCAGCAGATACATGCCCGCAGGGGTCGCAGGCGGGCGCGCCATGTTCACGTAAACGCCAGCCTCCAGCAGGCGGGTCCAGGCGGCGATGGTCGTCTCCTGATCCGGCATCAGGATGGCGACAATTGCCGATTCCGGCTTGTCGGTTCCCAACCTGAAGCCAAGGTCGATCAGCCCGCCATGGAGGCGCTTGGTCGCGCGCCACAGCTGCGCCCGCTTGTCTGCGCAGGCAGTCGCGATCAGCTCGATCGCGCGGCGCGCGGTCGCGACGACGGATGGCGGCAACGAAGCCGTGAAGACGTACGGACGGCACAGCAGCCGCAGGATCTCGAACTTCGGATGGTTGGAGACGCAGAAGCCGCCGACCGTGCCGACGCTCTTGGAGAAGGTGCCGACAACGAAGTCCACGTCCGCCCCTTGCTCTTCGAACACGCCGCGGCCGTGCGCGCCGAAGAAGCCCATCGCGTGCGCCTCGTCGTCGAGGATCATGGCACCGTGTCTGCGGGCGACGGCGCAGAGTTCTGTCAAACGCCCGACATCACCCAGCATCGAATAGACACCCTCGACCACCACCAGCTTGCCGGCGTCCGCAGGCAGGCGGCCAAGCCGCTTGTCGAGGTCGGCCGGATCGTTGTGCTTGAAGCGCACGATGTCCGCCGTGCCCAGGGCGCAGCCATCGTAGATCGAGGCGTGGCTGTCGGCGTCCAGCAGGATGTATTCGCCCTTGCCGACCAGGGTCGAGCAGATGCCGAGATTGGCCTGGTAGCCGGTCGAGAACACCATGGCGTGGGCGACGCCGTAGAAATCGGCGAGCGTGCGCTCCAGGGCCTTGTGGCCGCTGTAGGTGCCATTGAGAACCCGCGAACCGGTGGTGCCGCTGCCGAACTGCGCCAGCGCCTGCTGTCCGGCCGCGATGACCTCAGGATGGAAGGTCAGGCCCATGTAATTGTAGGTGCCGGCCAGGATCGTCGGCCGGCCGTTGATGGTCGCCTCGGTCGGCGAGTGCACTTCGTCCATGACGATGCCGACCGGATTGGCGGCGCGATTGCCGGACAGCGCCAAAACCTCTGCGATCGCCGGGTCGAACTTATCGAACAGATCAGCCACGTGGAGTCTCCCGGTCAGCGCGCGCGGATTTCGCGCACGGCGTTGGCGACATCGCCGACCGTCTCCAGGTCCGGCAGACGGTTGAGCGGCAGCGTGATGTCGAATTCGTCCTCGATCGCCGCCACCAGGTCCATGACCGTCAGCGATCGAACTCGAGGTCGGTCGCAAAGCGGGTGGTCGCCTCCAGGGGATGCCCTTCTTGTTGTAGGCGGCGATCACGCCGGTCAGGCGGTCGAATACATCGTCGGTCATGGTGTCCAGTCTTGGCGTGGTGCGTGCGTCAGGATTGACGGCGCTTCATGGAGAAAACAAGGCAGCTTAAAGCCACTTGTGTGCAAGGTACCAGGCTGCAGTGTCGGCGAGGCCGCGCGCAGCCGGGATTTGCGCAGCCCAGCCGGTAGCGTCTGCCAGGGTCGTGTCGGTGCTGGCCCATCCGTCGTGATACAGTTCGGCGACCTTGCCGCGGGTGAGGATGCCAGGCGCGCTGCGCCAGCCAGCGATCTGCTCGGCGATCGTCGCCACGCGTTCGGCCAGCGAGCGGGGATGTGCAGCACTCTTGGCGTTTTCCCAAGCGCTGCGCCGATCATGCGGAAAATCTCAAGCTGCGTGTAGCCGCCGCCGGGCGCGCCGTCGTGCAGGTCGGCGACGATGCCCCGGCCCTGTGTCAGGCCGGCCAGCACCGCCGACGCGACGTCCGCCACATGCACCACTGCGGCGCGCGCCTCTGAGAAAACCGGGGCAACGCCCCACTTCACCGCCTGGAACAGCGAAAGCGTCGCCCTGTCGCCCGGCCCATAGACGGCACCGGGGCGCAGGATCAGCCAATCCAGCCCGCTCTCCATCACGGCCCGCTCGGCTGCCGCCTTGCTGCCGGCATAGGCGGAGAGCGAAGGCGCGCGCGCCGCAAGCGAGGAGATATGGACGAAGCGCAATGCACGGCCGGCGCAGGCATCAAGCAGTCGCTTCGTGCCGAGCGCATTGACTTCCAGAAACCCTTGCGCATCCAGCGCTTTGATCGCGCCGGCGCAGTGGATGACGACATCTGCGCCGTCTGTCAGAGCACGCAGGCTGTCGGGCGTCCGCAGGTCGCCGCGAATCCAGGTGATGCCTGGCAGGTCGGGCCGGTCGACACGGGCGAGCGTGCGCACCGGATATCCGGCGGCGGTAAGGGCGGACAGGATGGCAGCGCCGACAAAGCCGGTGCCGCCGGTCAAGGCTACAGTTTGCAACACGGTTCGAATGTGCGCGGGTACGCCGTCGAACTCAAGCGGCGGCTGCGTCGAGCGCTGCCATCTCCCGGAGAGAAACTGGCTGCGCGCCTTGCTGCGCGCCAGCTTGCCGGATGAGGTGCGGGGCAGGGCGCGCGGACCCACCAGTTCGACCTGCGCCAGCAGGCCGGTGTGACGCTGCACACCATCCTTGATCGCATCGACGAGCTGCGCGCGCGCCTGCGGCTCGCTGATCCGGCACTGCACCAGGATCATGATGCGGTCGTCGCCCTGGCCATCGCCGACTCCGAAGGCGGCGATATCACCATGCTTCAGGCCGCTCGCCTGTTCCGCCGCCCACTCGATGTCTTGCGGGTAGAGGTTGCGGCCGTTGATGATGATCATGTCCTTGATGCGGCCGACGATGAACAGCGACTCGCCGCGCATGTAGCCCATGTCGCCGGTGTCGAGCCAGCCGTCAGCCGTCAGCACGGCGCTGGTCAGGTCCGGATCGCGGAAATAGCCGGCCATGACGCTGGGGCCATGCACCCAGACCTTGCCGACTTCGCCGTCGCCGAGAATGCCGCCATCGGCACCGCGAATTTCGATACGGTGGCCGGGGATGACGACTCCGCAGTCGACGAAATCGCGTGTGCCGCGCGTCTCGCTGCCGCTGGCGTTGAGGCCGGCGAGCTTGGCGGCATCGATGCTGTCGGTGCACACGCCAGCCCCACGCGGCACGAAGGTGACCGCCAGGGTGGTCTCCGCCAGCCCGTAGCAGGCGACGAATGCGCCCGGATCGAAGCCGACCTTGCCGAAGGTCTCGATGAAGCGGTTCATGATATCCGGGCGGATCATGTCGCCGCCGCTGCCGGCCACTTTCCAGCGCGACAGGTCGAGCCGGGCCAGCACATCGGCGCCCGCGCGCCGTGCCGTGATGTCATAGCCGAAGGCCGGGCTGAACGAGATCGACCGGTGCGGGTTGCGGCTGATCAGGTCGAGCCAGATCAGCGGCCGGCGCACGAACTCGTCCGTCGGCAGGTAGTCCATCGATACCTGGCAGGTCAGCGGGGTCAGAAAGTTCCCGACCAGGCCCATGTCGTGATAGAGCGGCAGCCAGTTGATGCCGCGATCGTCCGGCTCCAGGCCGACACCGAACGCGCCTTGCCCGTAGCAATTCGCCATGATGGAGCGATGGGTGACCATGATGCCGTGCGGGAAGCGCGTGCTGCCGGAGGAATATTGCAGGTAGGCGACATCGTCCGGCTTGGCCGCGGGCAGGTCGCCGGTTGCCGGCGGCACGGCGGCGAGCGCGTTCCAACTGCCGGCGAGGCAGCCGTCGATTGGCTCGGCGGCCTGGCGGACCAGTTCCACGAGTTCGGGTGGCGACAGCACGAGCACAGGGTCGCAGCTCTGGAGCTGGGTGCGATCTGGTCGATGTAGCCCTCCCGGCCGCCGAAGGTCGTCGGCAGCGGCAGCGGGGTCGGCAGGGCGCCGGCATAGACGGCGGCACAGAAGCTGATGAGGAACCCGGGCGAGGTCTCGGCAATCAGGGCGACCCGGTCGCCGGGCTTGACGCCAAAGCCGATCATGCGGCGGGCGAGGTCGATCGCCTCGCGCCGCAGCTGGCTGTAGGGCAGCACGGCTAGCAACTGGCCGCGCGCATTATAGAAATTGGCGCCGCGTACGCCTTGCGCCGCATAGTCGATGGCGTCCGTCAGCGTGGCGAAGTCGGCGAAACGGCGGGGCATCGGGCATTGCGTGGGGTCGGGGTCAGCGCTGCGTCATGCTCTGTATCGGAGGCCGTACCGGCGTCACGAATGGCTTTCGCTTCAGATTTCAGGGTCATTCCCGGTCACTCACCCTCGTTCGACACGCACGGATTGCTGGCTCAGGCGGTATGACCTGATTCATGAGGCCATTGCGCAATGGGAAGGTCAAAGTTCGACCCGACTGTGGCAAGAAGATGGCCATGACAATTGATGAGACATCCAGGGACGCGGAAATCCGCAAACTTGAGGAACGCGCGTTCGCCTACGTCGCGCGCTACGCCTGCAGCGAGCAGCGCTTGCGCCGCTATCTGGAGCGGGCGATCCGCCGCGGCGGGCTCGTGCCGCCCGAGCAGGCCGCCCCTATATCGGGCCGATCGTCGACAAGCTTCGCCAGCTCGGCGCGCTTGACGACAGTGCTTTCGCGCACGCCCGGGCGCAGTCGCTTGCGCGGCGCGGGCAGGGCAAGCCCAGCATTGCTGCGCGACTGGCTGCTGACGGCATCGACCGTACGCGCGTTGCCGCATCGCTTGATGATATCGACGCGATCGAGGCGGCCGTCCGCTTCATGCAGCGCAGGCGGTTCGGCCCATACCGCCTGAAAGCGGCGGATGACTCAACGGCCCGGCGCGAACTGGCGGCCATGGCGCGGGCCGGCCATCCGCCCGATCTGGCGCGCCGGCTGCTCGGCTGTGCGGACGATGCGGCGTTGACGGCGCTGGTGGAGGAACTCAGCGCCTGAGAGGCCACATGGCCTGCAGCGCTGCGTACGCCTGCGGCGTATCGACATCGGCGAGGACGCCGGGGTCGTCGACTGGCACGGCCAGGGTCCGCAGACGGTTCGCCGCCAACAGCCCGCGCGCGCCGGTATCGCCGCTCAGCGCCGCCAGCGCGGCAAAATGGGCGCGGCCCCAGAGCACCGGATGTCCTCGCGTCTCCTCGTACAGGGGATAGACGATATCCCGGCCGCGCTCGGGGTCGAAGGCCGCGATCAAGCCGCGGATCGTCTCCGGATCGATGGACGGCATGTCGCCAAGCATGACCAGTGCGCCGTCCCAGTCCGCAGGGATCGCGCGCGCCGCCTCGGCCAGGGTCGCGCCCATCCCGTCGGCAAAGCATGCCGCATGCGCCTGCATGATCGGCAGGCCCTCAAGGGCTGCCGTGACAGTCTCGCTTTCGTGTCCAAGCATCGCCAGCACCGGCAGTTCCGCCGCCAGCGCTGCCTCGACCGTGCGCCGCACGACCGGCGCGCCACCCAGGTCGAGCAGCAACTTGTTCGCACCCATGCGGCGGGACAGGCCGGCCGCGAGGACGATGGCGCCAATCGTGAGACGCGGCGGCCGGGCACGCGGGATGCCGCGCTCGGCTGTATCATCCAGCAAGCCGCCAACACCCATGCGTGCGATGTCCCCTGAGCCGACAGGCTGGCCCGCCAGCAGGCGCTCCAGCACCAGATCGACGCCGTTGCGCTTGGGAGAGCGCGCGCATCCAGGCAGGCCGATGACTGCGCGGCCGTCGAGCCAGCCGAGGCAGAGCAGGTTGCCGGGGTCAACGGGCATGCCGACGCGCTCGACATGCCCGCCCGCCCGGCGGATGGCCTCCGGAATGATGTCGCGCGGGTCGATGGTCGCCGATGCGCCTTGTACCAGCAGGAGGCTGCCCGCCGGGGCCTCGGACAATGCTTTGGCCAGCGCATCCACCGTGTGCGGGACGGTGGGCAAGATCGTCATCGTGCTGCCGAGCCGCGCCAGTCGCTGGCGGAGTACGCGCTCGGTTTTGCCGAACAGCTTCTCGTTCGGGTCGTCCAGGTAGGTTTGAACCAAGGCAGCGGGTTGGCCCCGATATGCAGCGACGGACACGCTGGGCGCATGACATGCGGCACATGCAGCGGTCACCAGCGTCTGTGGCACGGCATAAGGGATGACCTTGACCGTGGCGACGATCTCTCCGGCGCGCACAGCGGCGCAGGCCGCTCTGGTGGCGATGGTCAGCGCCGGGTCGAGCCGGTTGACCGCGTCGAGCACATCTATGTCGAGCAGGCACAGGCCGTCCGCGCCTGCGCGGATATTGCAGCGCCCGTGAACCGGCGGTTCCACCATGCAGCCGTCGCCGGCCAGGCGTGCGGCAAGCTGGGCAGCGGCGGCGTCCTCCGCAACATCGCCGGCTTCGAGTCGCGCGACGATCACGGTCTCGATGGCGGCGGCATGCAGGGCATCGATGTCCGCTGGCGAGAGCAGGCGGCCCTTCGGCCACCAGGCCGCACCGACCCGCAGTCCATGCGCAAGAATGGTGCCCGCCGCCGACTCGCTGGGGTTGGGTCCGAAAATCAAGCGAGTACTCCACGCCGCGCGGCAGTCAATTGCGCGGCGACCGATACGGCGATCTCCGCCGGCGTGGCGGCGCCGATGCTGAGGCCCGCCGGGCCATGAATGCGCACGAGCGCCTGCGGAGCGAAGCCGGCTGCCCCAGGCGCTCCAACCGCGCTGCATGGGTTTTGCGCGAGCCGAGCGCTGCAATGTAGAAGGCTGGTGATCGCAGCGCGGCCATGAGTGCGGGGTCGTCCAGCTTGGGATCGTGCGTCAGCGCAACGACGGCGGACGCTGCGTCCGGCTGCCAGGCGTCCAGCGCTTCGTCCGGCCAGCGGGTGTCTATGGTGGCACCGGGAAAGCGTTCTGGCGTCGCAAACTGGCGGCGTGGGTCGATCACGGTCACATCGTAGCCGAGCATGCGCATGATTGGCGCGAGATGCTGCGCAATATGTGCTGCCCCGATGATGGCGAGGCGCGGCGCAGGGCCGTAGCGCAAGCGCAGGCCCGTGCCGGCGTGTGCACCATCCTGCGCGGCGAGGCGCGCGCCGTCTTCGTCAAGATCAAGCACCGTATCGGTAGCGGACAGGGTTCTCGCCAGCAGGTTCGGGTCGAAGCCGCCGGGGCGCACCGCCTGCAGCAACACGGTGATTCGCCCGCCGCAGGCAAGGCCAACCCGCCACGCAACATCGTCCGCGACATCAAAATCCAGAGTTTTGCCGTGCGGGCCGGCCGGGCTCCCCAGTATTGCAAGCGCTTCTGCGATGACTTCCCCTCGACGCAGCCGCCGCTGACAGAGCCAGCGATCGCCCCTGCTCGTCGATGACCATCTGCGCGCCCACGCGGCGTGGCGCGGAACCCCAGGCCGATGCAACGGTGGCAATGGCAACGGCGCGGCCAGCAGCCAGCCAGCTATGCGCGGCGCTTAACAAGGTCCGCCAATCCGGATCCGCCTCAACCATCGATCTGTCGCATCCTTGACGGGGCGAGGCCCAGACTCAGCCCGAGGGTCGCTTGAAAAGTCCACGCCGGCCTGCAGGCACCGACGCGCACTGTCGCCGAATGGAAAACTCCACCCGCCGCTACACGCTCAAGCCGCCATAGAATAGCTGTCGCATGGGCGTCCAGCTGCGCAAGTGCGTTCTCGATATCGGCAGGATCAGCGTCATGGAGCGTGGCCAGGAGTTGAATGCGCATGCCGGACGCAGCGGCCTGCGACTCGATGCGCAGGCTGGCATGGAAAACGCGCGTCCGCCGGACAATGACCTGGAGTTCGATCTCCGCGATCGCGCCTTCCTTGCGAACGATCGCCCAGATTGAGGCGTAAGCCCCGCAGCAGAGGGCAGTTCATAAATGCCCTCGTACTCGCGCTCGTCCAGCCGGGAGAAGCGCCGACACGCTGGAAGCAGCGCCTCGATAACGCGTGCATCCAGGAAACTTTGCCAGAAAGCCGAGGGTTTGATCCTTATGGTGAAACGTCCGGAGTGCGCCATTCAGGTCATCCAGTCGGCAGGCTACGCGAAACACCGTGTTCTAGCACGATTTTGTGCGGTGCAGCAATGCGCCGGTCCGGCCTGCCTGGAAGGTAAAGCGTGTGCTTTGTGCAACCAAGCCGTTGTGGCCTCTCAGAAAATGCAAGGCTTGGACGCAATAAATTTTGAGAGTTTCACAACTTGTGGTATCGCTTTTAACGATTTCAGGGCGTAGATTGATGTCCTACATTCTCAAGTGCGATCAGACAGTGCCGTCGGGTATGAGTGATTCCTCAAGTGGGTCAGGACAGGATGGACACGCTGAACGACTAACCGGCGTCGTTAAATGGTTCGACCCGATAAAGGGTTACGGCTTCCTGATCCCTGAGGACGGCTCTGAGATGTGCTGATACACTTCTCGGTCTTGCGGGAATTGGGCCGGCGTACCTTGCCGGAAGGCGCAACGATGGGTTGTCTCGTGGTGCGCCGAGTCCGTGGGCGTCAGGCGCAAAAGATCACGATGCTCGATTTGACGACGGCGACGGCTCCTGATCTGGAGACGATGGCGCCGCGGTCGACACACCCAAGAACAACCCGCCTGGCTCGTGACGGCGACGCCGGTGATTTCGAGCCTGTCGTTGTCAAATGGTTCAATCGCCTGAAGGGGTATGGTTTTGTCGCAAGACCTGATGACGACACGGATATCTTCGTGCATATGGAGACGGCAAGACGCGCAGGCCTTGTCGACCTGCTGCCCGGGCAGAGGCTGACGGCCCGGGTCGCAATCAGCGAGCGCGGCCAGTTTGCGGTTGCGCTTGCCGCTCCTGGAGACTGACCTTGCCGCCGTACAAACTTGTCTTGCACTTAAAATTGTCCTTGCCGCTTTACTTATAGCCAGCGCGCCGTCCGCCTCCGCCCTCGCCGAGTCGGGAACGCCGGCGGTTGTCGTCGGCGAGCCGCAGAAGCTGCCGAAGTCGCCGCTGACCATCAGGACGGCTAGCGGCAAAAACTGAAATATACTGTCGAGGTTGCGGCGACCCGGAACAACAGGCCGTCGGCCTGATGTTCCGCGCCAGCATGCCGCAGGATAGCGGTATGCTGTTCGTTTATAAGACTCCGCAGCCGCTCGCCTTCTGGATGGAGAACACCTACCTGCCGCTGGACCTGATCTTCATCGGTCAGGATGGACGTATCCTCAATGTGGCGGCGAATGCCAAGCCGCTCAGCCGGCAGCCGATTCTTTCGGCTGGGCAGGCCATTGGCGTGCTGGAAATCAACGGCGGGCAAGCGGCTACCCTGGGTATCGCGCCGGGGACCGGGTCGAGCACCCGCGACTGGCGGTGAGCCGGGGCAAGTAGCACGAAGTTTTCAGTTGATCGCGCGGCGCAAGCGGCTAAGCCAGCGGCCAAATCTCTCTTTCTTCGAGGAGGCCTTCATGACTGCGATCGTTGATATCGTTGCCCGCGAAATCCTGGATAGCCGGGGTAACCCGACGGTTGAGGTCGATGTCGCGCTGGAAGACGGCAGCTATGGTCGCGCTGCGGTCCCCTCGGGTGCCTCGACCGGCGCCCATGAGGCCGTGGAAAAGCGCGACGGCGACGCCGAACGCTATATGGGCAAGGGCGTGCAACTGGCAGTCGATGCGGTGAACGGCGAGATTTTCGACGCGCTCGCGGGCCACGACGCGGAAGATCAGGTCGATATCGACAATCTGCTGATCGAACTCGACGGCACGGAAAACAAAAGCCGGCTGGGTGCCAACGCCATCCTCGGCGTCAGCCTGGCGGTGGCGCGCGCGGCGGCGGATGCCCGCAGCCTGCCGCTTTATCGCTATGTCGGTGGTGTCAATGCGCGCGTGCTGCCGGTGCCGCTGATGAACATCATCAATGGCGGCGCGCATGCCGATAACCCCATCGACATCCAGGAATTCATGATCATGCCGGTCGGCGCTGAAACGTTCAGCGAGGCGCTGCGCTGGGGCGCGGAGATTTTCCACACCCTGAAGAAGCAGCTCTCCGCTGCCGGGTTTGCGACCAGCGTCGGCGACGAAGGCGGCTTTGCGCCGAACCTTGCAAGTGCCGACGCCGCGCTCGACTTCATCATGAAGGCCATCGAGAAGGCCGGGCGCAAACCGGGCGAAGAGGTGGTGCTGGCGCTGGACTGCGCGGCGACCGAATTCTTCAAGAACGGCAAGTATGCGCTGGAAGGCGAAGGCAAATCCTTCGATTCCGCCGGCATGGTGGGCTATCTTGCGGACCTGTGCGGCCGCTTCCCCATCGTCTCGATCGAGGACGGCATGGCGGAGGACGATTGGGAAGGCTGGGCGCAGTTGACCGAGATGCTGGGCGCGCGGGTGCAGCTTGTCGGGGACGATCTGTTCGTCACCAACTCGGCGCGCCTGGCGGACGGCATCGAGAAGGGGTTGCCAATTCGATCCTGGTCAAGGTGAACCAGATCGGCACGCTGACCGAGACGCTGGAGGCGGTGAGCATGGCGCAGCAGGCGCGCTACACCGCCATCATGTCACACCGCTCCGGCGAGACCGAGGACTCGACCATCGCCGACCTGGCGGTCGCCACCAACTGCGGGCAGATCAAGACCGGGAGCCTGGCGCGTTCGGACCGGCTGGCAAAATACAACCAGTTGCTGCGCATTGAAGAACAGTTGGGCGACGCCGGGGTCTATGCCGGTCTCGGCGTGCTGCGCGCCTGATCGCGGGCCGCGGCGATATTATACAAGACCAGGGCGACAGACCTGCAAGGCCCTTGACCCGCGGACTCGGCTGTGATTCTTCTCGCTTATGGAATTAAGAACGATCATTGCCGAGCGCGTCCGGCAGTTGCTGATCCCCGCATTGTGCCTGCTGGTGATGGCGTTCTTCGGCTATCATGCGGTGTTCGGTTCGGCTGGAATTATTGCGGCGCAGCACTATGCCCGGCAGCTTGGCGTCGTGACCGGGCAGGCCGAACGATTGGCGGTGGAGCGTGCGACGCTGGAGCGGCGTATCGCGCTGTTGAACCGGGACGCCATGGACCGCGACTATGCTGATGAGCTTGCCCGCCGCGTGCTCGGACTCGTCGGGCAGGATGAGTATGTGGTCTCGCTGCCACCGCAGAACGACGCACCCGCACAATAAACAACCCTCACAACCTGTCGGATTCTTTGATGGATTCGTCTCAGGAGAAACTTTCTGTCCCAACGCTTTCGGCTTGGCGACACGATGTGTCGCGCTATAACGGAGCCGCCTGCGGCGCACGCTGGCGTCGGGCAATTCATCATGTTGAGGACCAGGCATGGCGCGAGCAACACGATCAAAGTCGAATACGGCTCCAGCGACGGTGGGCGCAGTCGATCCTGCGCGGCAGACCACGCGCTTCGACTGCCCGACCTACCCGGTCGCTTACGCGGCGACGCGCGAAGAACTCCTGGCGTTCTACGAGCAGATGCTGCTGATCCGCCGCTTCGAGGAGCGGGCGGGCCAGCTCTATGGTCTGGGCTTGATCGGCGGCTTCTGCCACCTTTATATCGGGCAGGAAGCGGTCGTGGTCGGCCTGCAATCGGCCTTGAAGCCCGTCGACAGCGTTATTACCGGCTATCGCGACCACGGCCACATGCTGATGTGCGGCATCGCGCCGCGCGCCGTCATGGCGGAACTGACCGGTCGTGCCGGCGGGATCTCCAAAGGCAAGGGCGGCTCGATGCACATGTTCTCGGTCGAGCACCGCTTCTACGGCGGCCACGGCATCGTCGGGGCGCAGGTGAGCCTTGGAACCGGGTTAGCCTTTTCCCACAAGTATCAGCAGGACGGTGGCGTGTGTCTCGCCTACTTCGGCGACGGCGCAGCCAACCAGGGGCAGGTTTACGAGAGTTTCAACATGGCTGAGCTGTGGAAACTGCCCGCCATCTACGTCATCGAGAACAACCAGTATGCCATGGGAACGAGCGTCGGGCGAGCATCCGCCGAGCGTGAACTGTTCCGCCGCGGCGAGAGCTTCCGTATTCCGGGGCTGCAGATCAACGGCATGGACGTCCTTGAAGTT
Organism: Hankyongella ginsenosidimutans; assembly: GCF_005144965.1. Lineage (GTDB taxonomy): Bacteria > Pseudomonadota > Alphaproteobacteria > Sphingomonadales > Sphingomonadaceae > Hankyongella > Hankyongella ginsenosidimutans. The sequence continues at coordinate 168,106 of NZ_CP039704.1, read as the reverse complement.
CGTGGCGCGGCCGAGCGGGCGCTGGAATGGGTGCGCGCGGGCAAGGGGCCGCTGCTGCTCGAGCTGATGACCTACCGGTATCGCGGCCACTCGATGTCCGACCCCGCCAAATACCGGACGCGCGAGGAAGTGGACGCCATGCGTGAGAAGTCGGATCCGATCGAGGGCCAAGGCGAAGCTGCTGGCGCTCGGCATCGCGGAGGAAGACCTCAAGGCCATCGACAAGCGCGTGCGCGAAGTGGTGGCCGACGCCGCGGAATTTGCGCAGTCGAGCCCCGAGCCTGACCCTGCCGAACTCTACACCGACATTCTCGTGGAGGCCTACTGATGCCGGTCGATATCCTGCTGCCTGCGATGAGTCCGACCATGGAGGAGGGCACGCTGGCCAAGTGGCTGGTGAAGCCCGGCGATACGGTCAAGTCCGGCCAGGTGATGGCCGAGATCGAGACCGACAAGGCGACCATGGAGTTCGAGGCGGTCGACGAAGGCGTGATCGGCGAAATCCTGGTGGCCGAGGGCACGGAGAATGTGAAGGTCGGCACCCGGATCGCAACGCTTGTCGCCGATGGCGAGCGCAGCACCTCCCGCGGCGCCGCCAACCGTTGCGCAGCCTGCTCCTGCAGCGCCACCGGCGCCTGCCGTCGCCCCGGCTCAGTCTGTCCCCGCCGCCGCGCCGTCCATCGTGCCGCGCCCGGCCGATCCCACGCTGCCGGTCGGGACCACCTTCACCAAGATGACCGTGCGCGAGGCCTTGCGCGACGCCATGGCCGAGGAGATGCGCCGCGATCCGAGCGTGTTCGTGATGGGCGAGGAAGTCGCCGAGTATCAGGGGCCTACAAGGTCACCCAGGGTCTGCTGCAGGAATTCGGCCCGCAGCGGGTTATCGATACCCCGATCACCGAACACGGCTTTGCAGGCGTCGGCGTCGGTGCGGCCATGGGCGGCCTTAAGCCGGTCGTCGAGTTCATGACCATGAACTTCGCCATGCAGGCGATCGACCAGATCATCAACTCGGCCGCCAAGACCAACTACATGTCCGGCGGCCAGATGCGGTGCCCGATCGTGTTTCGCGGGCCGAACGGCGCTGCAAGCCGTGTGGCCGCTCAGCACAGCCAGAACTATGCCGCCTGGTATGGCCATGTGCCCGGTCTGATCGTCATCGCGCCCTACGACGCCGCCGACTGCAAAGGCCTGCTCAAGGCCGCGATCCGTTCCCCGGACCCGGTCGTATTCCTGGAGAACGAGCTGGTCTACGGGCGCTCGTTCGATGTGCCGCAGGTGGATGACTATGTGCTGCCGATCGGCAAGGCGCGTATCGTGCGCCCCGGCGCCGATGTGACCCTGGTCGCCTATTCGATCGCCGTCGGGGTGGCGTTGGAGGCAGCCGAGACCCTGGCGGGCGAGGGATCGACGCCGAAGTGGTCGACCTGCGCACCATCCGGCCCCTGGATCGGGAGACCGTGCTGGCGTCGCTGAAGAAGACCAACCGCCTCGTTTGCGTCGAGGAGGCCTGGCCGCAATTCTCGGTGTCGTCGGAAATCATGGCCATCTGCATGGAGGATGGGTTCGACGATCTCGATGCCCCGGTGCTGCGCGTGACCGACAAGGATGTGCCGCTGCCGTATGCGAACACTCTCGAGAAGCTCGCCCTGGTGAAGGCGGACGACGTCGTCGCCGCCGCCAAGTCCGTCTGTTATCGCTGAGGGTTGCGCGCCTGCAACCTTGTTGAGGAGGCATTATGCCCATTGACATTCTGATGCCCGCTCTGAGTCCGACCATGGAAGCCGGCACGCTGGCCAAGTGGCTGGTGAAGGCCGGCGATACGGTCAAGTCCGGCCAGGTGATGGCCGAGATCGAGACCGACAAGGCGACCATGGAGTTCGAGGCGGTCGACGAAGGCGTGATCGGTGAGATTGTCATCGCCGAGGGCACCGAAGACGTAAAGGTCGGGACCAAGATCGCTGTGCTGCTGGTGGAAGAGGACGGCCAAAACCCTCACCCCAACCCTCTCCCGCAAGGGGAGGGGCAGCGGTGGCGGAAAAACCCTCTCCCCGGCGGGAGAGGGTGGCGCGGAGCGCCGGGTGAGGGCAGAGGCTGATCGTGTGAAGGCCTCGCCGCTGGCGCGCCGGATCGCCGCCGACAAGGGCATCGACTTGTCCGCCCTTGCCGGTACGGGGCCGGGCGGGCGGATCGTCAAGGCGGACGTATTGGGCGGTGCACCGGCAGTGTCGCGCCGGCTGCCGCGGCCATCAGGCCAGCGGCCGCCAGCGACTTTACGCCGCCAGCGGATGTGCCGTTCGAGGAGATCAAGCTGCCGGGCATGCGCAAGGTGATCGCCAAGCGCATGGCGGAGTCGAAATCAACCGTGCCGCACTTCTACCTGACCGTCGACGTCGAACTGGATGCGCTGATGGCCAGCCGGAAGGCGCTGAACACGGCGCTGGAGAAGCAGGGCGTCAAGCTTTCGGTCAATGATTTCATCATCCGCGCCTGCGGCCTGAGCCTGAAGAAAGTGCCGGACGCCAACGCCATGTTCGCCGGCGACAGGATGTATCGCTTCCAGCGCGCTGACATTTCGGTCGCGGTCGCGGTGCCGGGCGGGCTGGTGACGCCGGTCATCCGGGGCGCCTGCTCCAAGGGCCTGGCAGACATCTCGACCGAGATGAAGGCGCTCGCCGACAAGGCGCGCGACGGCAAGTTGATGCCGGAAGACTATCAGGGCGGCACCTTCTCGATCTCGAATCTGGGGATGATGGGCATCAAGCAGTTCGAGGCGGTGATCAACCCGCCGCAGGGTGCGATTCTGGCCGTCGGTGCGGGCGAACAGCGCGCTGTAGTCAGAAATGGTGCTATTGCAATCGCGACCGTGATGTCGGTCACCCTGTCGGTCGACCACCGGGTGCTCGACGGCGCGATCGGTGCTGCCTTCCTGGCCGAGTTCAAGCGCCTGATCGAAGAACCGCTGCTGATGCTGGCCTAGCATGGCGCATCATTCACCTCATGAAACCCCTCTCCCCTTGCGGGAGAGGGTGGCGCGCAGCGCCGGGAGAGGGTTATAATCCCGTAAGCTTAAAGCAAGCAAAGCGCTTGAGGAAGTCTATGACCGAGGCCGAAGTAGTGCTCTGGCGTCATCTTAGAGCGCATCGCTTTTCTGGGTATAAATTTCGGCGACAACAACCATTCAATCACTATATCACCGATTTTATTTCGCATCAGGCAAAATTGGTGGTTGAGCTTGATGGTGGCCACCATGCTGATGAGATTACCCGTTCGCATGATATTGCGCGCACCGCGCATATTGAGCGCGCAGGGTACAGAGTCTTACGTTTCTGGAATGTTCAGGCCCTTCAGGAAACCGCATCCGTGTTGGAGCAGATTTATAACAGTTTGATAAACCCCTCTCCCGGCCCGTTGGGCCACCCTCTCCGCAAGGGGAGAGGGGAGTTCTGGAGCAAAAACATGACTGAGACCTTTGATCTTGTTGTCATCGGCGGCGGGCCGGGCGGCTACGTCGCGGCGATCCGCGCGGCACAACTCGGCCTGAAGACCGCCGTCGTCGAGCGCGAGCATCTGGGCGGCATCTGCCTCAACTGGGGCTGTATCCCGACCAAGGCGCTGCTGCGCTCGTCCGAAATCAAGCATTACCTCGATCACGCTGCCGACTATGGCCTGAAGGCGGAGAATGTCGGGTTTGATCTGGCGGCGGTCGTCAAGCGCTCGCGCGGCGTCGCCGGCCAGCTCAACAGCGGCGTCAAGCATCTGCTGAAAAGAACAAGGTGACTGTCTACGACGGCGCAGCGACCGTGCCGGCCAAGGGCAGGGTCGCGGTTTCCAAAGACGGCAAGCCGGTTGCCGATCTGGCGGCCAGGAACATCATCATCGCGACCGGCGCGCGCGCGCGAACTGCCGCACCTGAAGGCCGACGGCAAGCTGGTCTGGACCTACAAGCATGCGATGACGCCGGAGGCCATGCCGAAATCGCTGCTGGTCATCGGCTCGGGCGCGATCGGCGTCGAGTTCGCCAGCTTCTATTCGGACATGGGCACCAAGGTCACCATCGTCGAGATGATGGACCGTATCCTGCCGGTCGAGGACGCGGAAATCTCCGCCTTCATGCTGAAGGCGCTCACCAAGCAGGGCATGACGATCAAGACCGGCGCTGGTGTGACCAAACTGGTTCCGGGCAAGGATAGCGTCACCGCCACCATCGAGGCGGGCGGCAAAAGCGAGGACCAGACCTTCGACCGGGTGATCCTGGCGATCGGCATCGTCGGCAACTCGGAAAATCTCGGGCTGGAGGCGCTCGGCGTCAAGATCGAGCGGGGCCACATCGTGACCGACGGCTACGGCCGCACCGGCGTCGACGGCCTGTGGGCAATCGGTGATGTCACCGGCGCGCCCTGGCTGGCGCACAAGGCGAGCCATGAAGGCGTGATCGCGGTCGAGACCATCGCTGGCGTCAAGGGCGTGCACCCGCTCGACAAGTCGAACATTCCGGGCTGCACCTATTGCCGCCCGCAGGTCGCGAGCGTCGGCTTGACCGAGGCCAAGGCCAAGGAAGCGGGCTACGCGGTCAAGGTCGGGCGCTTCCCGTTCGTCGGCAATGGCAAGGCGATTGCGCTTGGCGAAGCGGATGGGCTGATCAAGACCGTCTTTGACGCCAAGACCGGCGAGTTGCTGGGCGCACACATGGTCGGCGCGGAAGTCACCGAACTGATCCAGGGCTATGCGGTCGCCAAGTCGCTGGAGACCACGGAAGCCGAGTTGATGCACACCGTGTTCCCGCACCCCACACTTTCGGAAATGATGCACGAGAGTGTGCTCGACGCCTACGGCCGCGCCATCCACTATTAGGAACCGCCCATGAAAACCCGCGCCGCCATCGCCGTTGCTCCGAACCAGCCGCTGGTGATCGAGGAGGTTGACCTCGATGGCCCGAAGCCCGGCGAGGTGCTGGTCGAGGTCATGGCGACCGGGGTCTGCCACACCGACGCCTACACGCTGGAAGGCAAGGACTCGGAAGGGATTTTCCCGTCGATCCTCGGCCACGAGGGGCCGGCATCGTCCGTGAGGTCGGCGCAGGCGTGACCAGCGTGAAGCCCGGCGACCATGTCATTCCGCTGTACACGCCGGAATGCCGGTCGTGCAAAACCTGCCTCAGCCGCAAGTCGAACCTCTGCACGGCAATCCGCGCGACCCAGGGCAAGGGCGTGATGCCGGATGGCACCAGCCGGTTCCGCCGGAATGGTGCGGCGCTCTATCACTATATGGGCTGCTCGACCTTCTCCAACTTCACGGTGATGCCGGAGATCGCGGTCGCCAAGGTCCGGCAGGACGCCCCGTTCGACAAGATCTGCTATATCGGCTGCGGCGTCACCACCGGCATCGGCGCGGTGATCTATACGGCGAAAGTGGAGCCGGGGGCGACGGTTGCCGTGTTCGGGCTGGGCGGCATCGGGCTCAACGTCATCCAGGGCGCACGCATGGTCGGCGCCGACAGGATCATCGGCATCGACATCAACCCCGCCAAGCAGGCGATGGCGGAAAAGTTCGGCATGACCCACTTCCTCAACCCGAACGAGATCGGGGCGGAGCGGGTGGTGGCGGCAATCCAGGACTTGTCCGACGGCGGCGTTGATTATTCCTTCGACTGCACAGGCAATGTGAAGGTGATGCGCCAGGCGCTGGAATGCTGCCATCGCGGCTGGGGCAGTCGATCATCATCGGCGTTGCAGAAGCGGGGCAGGAGATTGCGACCCGGCCGTTCCAGCTGGTGACCGGGCGTGTGTGGAAGGGCTCGGCCTTCGGCGGCGCGCGCGGGCGCTCGGACGTCCCGCGCATCGTCGACTGGTACATGGACGGCAAGATCAACATCGATGATCTGATCACCCACACCCTGCCGCTTGAGCGTATCAACGAGGCGTTCGACCTGATGCACGCCGGCACGTCGATCCGCTCGGTGGTGCAGTTCTGATGGCCCTGGAGATTGTCAGCCGCCACGGCTGTTTCGGCGGCACGGTGACCTATTATCGGCATGCGTCAAGCGCGACCGGCACCCTTATGCGCTTCTCCGCCTTCGTGCCGGCAAACGTGCAGAATGCGCCGCTGCTGTGGTTTCTCTCCGGCCTGACCTGCACGGAAGACAATTTCACCGTCAAGGGCGGGGCCTACCGGCAGGCGGCAGCGCTTGGCCTTGTGATCGTCGCGCCCGACACCAGCCCGCGCGGTGCAGATGTGCCCGACGACCCGGCCTATGATTTCGGCCAGGGCGCTGGCTTCTACATAAACGCGACGCAGGCGCCGTGGGCGACCCACTTTCAGATGGAACGCTATATCGCGCAGGAACTGCCGCAGGTCGTCGCGGCCGAGCTTCCGGTCGATATGCGCCGGCAGGGCCTCTTCGGCCACTCGATGGGCGGGCACGGCGCACTGACTCTGGCGCTGAAGTATCCGCAGCAGTTCACCAGCATTTCCGCGTTCGCGCCGATTGCAGCCCCAACCCAGGTTCCCTGGGGACGCAAGGCGTTCACGAGCTATCTGGGGTCGGATGAGGCCGCCTGGCAGGACCATGATGCCTGTGTGCTGATGCGCAGGTCCGGCGACCGCCGGGCGATGCCGGCGATCCTCCTCGACCAGGGTGCCGACGACCCGTTCCTTCACGAGCAGTTGCGCCCGGAGCTGTTCGAGGCGGCCTGCGCCGCGGTTGGCCAGGGGCTGATCCTGCGCCGTCAGGCCGGTTACGATCACGGCTACTTCTTCGTCAGCACCTTCATCGACGATCACCTGCGGCACCATGCGGCGATCCTGGGCGGCCAGTCTTGACGCCTGCGCGCATCCTCCCTTAAGGCTCATCACACGCGGGTATGATGTAATGGTAGCCTGTCAGCTTCCCAAGCTGAACGCACGGGTTCGATTCCCGTTACCCGCTCCATACAGCGCCAACGGCCCGGCCGCTGGCTAGATTTTCGGTCCGATATCTATGGCGACGACATTTTCTGCTGTTGGATCGCCCACCTCATCGGTTGTGGCCGGACGCTATGCCGGGGCGCTGGTGGTTTTGCTGCTCGCGTTGCTGGGATATCTCGTCTTCAAGCAACTGACAGAGCTGGTCGTCCGCGATGCGCCGGATCATGTGTTCGTCTGGTGCGGCTTGCTGGCGCTGCTGGCCGGTGCCCTCTCAAGGGCGAAAAACGCGGATCTTCCGCTTTTCGCACGCCGCGGCCTCAGGGCCTGTGCCGTCTTCCTGACCCTTTATGCCGCGCTCGAACCGTTCGACATTCCCTACGCGGCGGTACCTCTGGACAGCCCCAGGTGCTGTTTCACAGCCAGGCCCGCTGGGTGGCGCTTGGTTTCGCAGTGCTGGGCTGGTGGCGCCCTGCTGGCGCAATGGCCAGTGCGCTGCTGATCTGGATGATGCGCGATCTGCAGAGCGGCCTTACGGGCTTCTATTTCTCCAATCTCGATATCCGCAATGTGGTCGAGGCCATTACCCTGGTGTCGCTGGCCGCCGGCCTCGTCGGCAGCATGCGCCATGCCCCACGCGTATCCCAGGCATTGGCCCTGAACCAGGATGCCGTGGCGCGCGGGTTGCTGCTGGTCTTCGCTGCAGCGATCGGCGGGCATCTGGGAAATTATTTCTATTCCGGCGTCGCCAAGATCATGCTGGACGGCGGGCCGCTGTCCTGGGTTCTGGACAACCGCCTGTACGATGGCATCCCGGGAGCGCTGGAGAAAGGGACCCTGCTCACAGCAGCGTTCCCGGCCTTGACCCAGGCCGAGTATGACCTGTTCAAGGCCCTGAGCGTGCCCATGAATTTTGTTGCGCTTATCGCTCAGTTGCTCGCGGTTGCTGCGCCGTTGCGCCGCCGGTGGCTGATCTGGATCACCATCGCCTACGACATATTCCACCTCTCGGTCTATCTGGCGCTCGGGTTGCTGTTCTGGAAGTGGATCGCGCTCAACACCATCATTCTGACCACCCTGCTGGCTGTGAAGGATGAACAGTGGGACAAGGCGGCACGGCTGACCTGCCTGGCTTGCGCCCTGGTCGGGACGGCGTTTTTCCACACGGCGACGCTGGCCTGGTACGACACCCCGGGCTTCACATCGGTCTACTTCGAGGCGGCGTTGAAGAACGGCAAGCGGGTGCGCATTCCCAACGCCTACTTCCTGTCCTCGTCCTATCAAGTCTCGCAGGGGCGGCTGTGGTGGCCGGGGGCATGGAGCATTTCAACCATTCCATCTGGGGGTCGGTGCTGCATTACGATGATGCCCTTGCCGGCCGCACCTGCACGCCACCGGTCCGGTCTATGCCGGCCGAGCCCCTGTACGGCTCGCCCGCTGCTGTTGGGGAATATGTTCAGGCGCAGCACCGCAAAGCGCTCCAGCGGATCGATGCGCGCGGCCGGTTCAACTATTATCTGGTGCCGCACCACCATGTGCCGAGCCCGTTTGTCGCAGACCCATTCTATCGCGTTGATAAGCGCGACATCGCCACCTACTTCATTGTCAACGACTCGGTCTGCCTGTCTCTCGATCATGGCCGGCTGAAGCGCCGCGTCATCATGCGGGACGAGACGCCCGTTTATGACGCCGTGAGGGACCGTGTGATCGGTGACGAACATGCAACCACGCCAGACGCCTGATCCGATCTGGATCGTCTATGATGGCGAGTGTCCGTTCTGCTCAGCGTATGTGCGGATGGTGCGCTTGCGTGAGGCAGTCGGCACGGTGGCTTTGATCGACGCCCGCACGGATCACCCGGCGGTGCGGGAGGCAAAGTCACTCGGCCTCGACCTTGATGAAGGGATGGCGCTGAAAATGGCGGGCGAATGGCTGCATGGCGATGCGGTCATGACCCGTCTGGCCATGCTCTCCAGCCGCTCAAATACGCTCAACCGGCTGCACGCCTGGGTGTTCCAAAACCCGGCGCGGGCGCGCCTTCTGTATCCCTGGTTGCGCGCTGGGCGCAACGCCGTGCTCCGCCTGCTTGGCCGCCGGAAGATAACGGAGCTCGCCTGAGGCTGCCGGCTTGGCCAGTGCGACCTGCCCCTGAGCGACAGCGCAGTACAGGCCCCTCAGGGCGGTGAGAGGAGGCAATGCGACTTTCGGGCAACCCAATGTTGGGTGCTGCATGCGATGAAAAGCGCCCCCGCAGGTCAGCATATTGTAAAAACTGGTAACGGTCGCCCGTTTGTGTTACACAATAGAGACAGTGACGACCTTCTCTCGACATGTTAAAAGATTTGCCAACTGTCTCAAACCCCTAGGCTGAGCGAGCCTACCCCCGTCCATTCTGAGGATTTGGCCGCCGTCGTGGCGGGTCGAATGGTCGGGCGTTTGACAGTTGCATGGCGGCGTGCGTGCGCCGTTGCAATGTCCCGGAAGCCGCCGCCCACTGCGTGGCATATGCGGGTGCCTGCGCCTGCCAAGTATAGAAGGAATTGCAATGGTCGCGAAAACGCTGAAATTCAATGTCGGTGATCACGTTGTTTACCCCAAGCACGGTGTTGGCCGCGTGACCGAGATCGAAACGCAGGAACTCGCCGGCCTCAAGCTTCAGCTTTATGTGGTGCGCTTCGAGAAGGAGCGCATGACCCTGCGCGTGCCGATCAACAAGGCGGATTCGTCCGGCATGCGCAAGCTCTCCAGCCAGGCGACCTTGCAGGAAGCGCTCACCACCCTGACCGGCAAGCCGCGCATCAAGCGCACCATGTGGTCGCGCCGGGCGCAGGAATACGAAGCCAAGATCAATTCCGGCGATCTGGTGTCGATTGCAGAAGTGGTCCGCGACCTGCACCGGGCCGAGGATCAGCCGGAGCAATCCTACTCCGAGCGGCAGATCTACGAAGCAGCGGTCAGCCGTCTGGCGCGTGAACTCGCGGCGATGGAAAACATCGACGAAGCAGCGGCGCAGGACAAGATCGCCAAGGTGCTGAAAGCCGCCTGACGCGCCGACCGATCAAGCAAAAGCACCCGCGGTAGTGGGTCATTTTGAAGTTTTGCCGCTCACCCTGAGCTGGACGAAGGGTTGAGCGGCTCGTGGTTCTGTCCGAGCTCACCACGAGCGGTTTATTCAAAATGACCCGCTACCGCACCCGCCCGATGGTTGACATCCGGCGGGTTTTTGTTGCCCCGTCTGCAAACTTGTTGCCAAACTGCAAACACAGAAATGGCAATCCGGCTGCTGTGCAGGGTGCGACAAGATGTCTAGCTTATCGACCTTCACCGGCGTCGGGACATCGCCAGGCGCATACAAGGAGAAAATACCATGGCATTTTCCGTGAAGCGCAGCCTGCGCTATGCTGTTGTAGCCTTTGCCCTCGCCGCGGCGCCCGCCGCTCATGGTCAGGCGCTCGATGTGCCGTCGGGCGTCTACGCCGTCGATCCCACGCACGCCAGCGTGACCTGGAAGGTCATGCACCTCGGTCTGGCCAAGTATACGGCTCGTTTCACCAAGGTCGACGCTGAACTCACGCTGGATGCGGCCGATCCGACGAAGAGCAAGGTGTTCGTCGCCATCGACCCGCGCTCGGTGCGCACGGATTATCCCAATCCGGAAAAGAGGATTTCGACAAGAAACTGGGGACCGGTACCGACTGGCTCAACGGCGACAAATTCCCGCAGATCGTCTTTCACTCGCGCGCCCTCGAGCGGTTGACCGCGACGACCGGCAAGATGACCGGCGACATGACCTTCCTGGGCGTTACCAAGCCGGTGACCTTCGACGTCACGCTGAACGGTAACTTCAAGGAGCATCCGTTCACCAAGAAGGCGGCGCTCGGTTTCTCGGCGAAGACGACCATCAAGCGCTCGGACTGGGGCTTCAAGACCTTCGTGCCAAACATCGCCGATGAGGTCGAGGTTCTGGTCGAGGCGGAATTCCAGGCGAAGTAAACCGGATCCGGAGGAGAAGATGACGCCGCAGACACGCTACACCCAGGTTGCAATCATCCTGCACTGGTTGATCGCGCTCGGCGTCATCGGGTTGATCGTCGCCGGCAAGTGGATGGCCGGCGCGATCAACCAGCCTGAGACGCAAGCGCTCGCCTACGATGTGTTCCAGCTGCACAAGTCGGTCGGCATCACGGTGCTGTTGCTGACCATACTGCGCCTGGCGTGGCGGCTGGGGCATCGCCCGCCGCCGCTGCCGGACGCCATGCCCGGCTGGCAGAAGGCGGCGGCGACCGGCGCGCACTGGCTGTTCTACCTGCTGCTGATCGGCATCCCGCTCAGCGGCTGGGCGCTGGTGTCCGCGAGCCCGCTTGGCCTGCCGACGCTGTTGTATGGTGTCGTCGAATGGCCGCACATCGCCGCGCTCACCCATGTCGCCGATCGTCAGGCGACCGCGCATCAGCTTGAGGAGGTGCACGAACTGCTCGGCAACGCCATGCTGCTGCTGGTCCTGTTGCATGTGGCGGCCGCACTCAAGCACCAGTATCTGGATCGCGACAACCTGCTCGCGCGCATGCTGCCGTTTCTGGCGCGCGGCTGATCGATTGAGGTCTCCCATGATCAAGCGCCACTTCTGCTGGCACTGCTGCTTGCAGCGGCACCCGCCCGCGCCGCCGGCTGGACGATCGACCCCAAGGCCAGCGAGATCCGCTTCAGCGGCAAGCACGCCGGGCGGGACTTCACGGGCGTGTTTGCCCAATGGGGCGGCACGATCAGTTTCGATCCGGCCAAGCTCGACGCCGCGCGCGTTGCAATCGATGTGAAGCTTGGCTCGGCAAAGACCGGCGATACGACCTACGACAAGACCCTGCCTGGCGTGGACTGGTTCAATGTCGAGGCTTTCCCGACTGCGCGCTTTACCACCCAATCCATCCAGGCTGCGGGGCCGGGGCGGTATGTGGCGCAAGGCATCCTGTCCATCCGCGGCGTCAACGCGCCGGTGACCCTGCCGTTCAGCCTCGAGATCAAGGGCGACCAGGCGGCTATGACCGGCTCGACGACCTTGAAGCGCGTCGCCTGGGGCATCGGCAAGGGGCCGGACGCCAGCGGTGCCTGGGTGTCGCTTGACATCCCGGTGTCGATCAAGGTTTCGGCAAAACGCGCAGCGGCGAAATAGGCACCGACCCGCTTGCCGCAGCGACGGATTGTCGGACGGCATTGATTGGGCTAAGACCCAGAGAATGCCGTGCGCCATCCGGGTGCTGACGGCCAATCGATTCCGCCAGCGCGCTGGCCAGTCATGGAAATCTGCAAAATGTCCCGCCGCCGTCAAATCTACGAAGGCAAGGCCAAAATCCTTTACGAAGGTCCGGAGCCTGGCACGCTGATCCAGTATTTCAAGGACGATGCGACTGCCTTCAACGCCCAGAAGAAGGGTATCATCTCCGGCAAGGGCGTGCTCAACAACCGCATCTCCGAGCATGTGTTCCAACTGCTCGGCACCATGGGCATCCCGACCCACTTCATCCGCCGCCTGAACATGCGCGAGCAGCTCATCCGCCAGGTCGAGATCGTGCCCATTGAGGTTGTGGTGCGCAACGTGGTGGCCGGCTCGCTCGCCAAGCGGCTAGGCATCGAGGAAGGCATGCCGCTGCCGCGCACCATCATCGAATATTATTACAAGAACGACGAGCTCGGCGACCCGATGGTCACCGAGGAGCATGTGGCGGCGTTCGGCTGGGCCAGCCAGGACGAACTGCACGACATGCAGGACCTGGCAATCCGCATCAACGATTTCCTGTCCGGCCTGTTCGCCGGCGTCGGCATCAAGCTGGTCGACTTCAAGCTGGAGTTCGGCCGCCTGTGGGAGGGCGACTACAGCCGCATCATCCTCGCCGACGAAATCAGCCCGGACGGCTGCCGCCTCTGGGATATGTCGACGGGCGAAAAGCTCGACAAGGACCGCTTCCGCCGCGACATGGGCGGTGAGGTGGAGGCATACCAGGAAGTCGCACGACGGCTGGGGCTGCTGCCGGACGGGGTTGACTCGACCGTCCTGGACCTTGATAGCGCGCGAAAGGCACGCGACGGCAAGTAACAGGCAGTGAAAGGGGCACCATGCAAGCCAGCGGACGATCCGCCGACTCTGCACGCGCCCTGGCTGTGCTCCAGGCCGGCGGCCTTGCCAGCGTATTCGCCTGCATTGCTGAAGCCATGCGGGACCTCGCACTGTGATGCAGAACTCGCCACCCTTTGAGCGCGCATTGCAGGCGATGAACGCCGGCGACCTGCAGGCGCCAATCGCTGGGCCGTGGAGGCGACGCGTGCGTCGCCGCGCGATTTCGACAGCTGGCATCTGCTGGGCTACACCTTTGCGGCGCTGGGGCAGCTGGCGGATGCGCTTTCGGCCTACGAGCGCGCGGCGGCGTTGAAGGTCGATCATGCGGATTTTCACAACAACCACGGCAACGCCCTGCGTATGCTCGGCCGTCATGAAGAGGCCATCAAGGCCTATGACCGCGCGCTGCGCCGGGCACCGAACAAGGCAGAGCCCTATTACAATCGTGGTATGTCCCGGGCGACGCTTGGGCAGCTAGAAGCGGCGTTCTCGGATTTCCATACGGCGACACGCCTCGCGCCCAAGCTTGCACCGGCGCATTATGAGCTGGGGCGGGTGCTGGGCGTGTTCAACCGCAATGCAGAGGCGCTGGCGGCATTCGATGCGGCGCTGGCGCTGCGCCCGCAATGGCCCGAGGCGCACAGTTGCCGGGGCGAGATGCTGCTGGCGCTCAATCGCATAGAAGAGTCCCGCGCTGCCCTGGAACGGGCGCTGGACCTCAATCCGCAGATGCCGGTGACCTGGGGTCTGCTTGGGCTGGTGCGGACGGCTGCGAAGGACTTTCCGGCTGCGGTCTCCTGCTACGAACGCTCGCTGAATTTACACCCCGACGATCCCATTGTGCTGAGCAATTTCAGTAATGTCCTGCTGGCGCTGGACCGGAAGGACGAAGCAGCAGATGCGTGCCGCAAAGCGCTGGCGCTCGCCCCGGGTTTGTCGATGCTCATAACAACCTCGGGAACGCGCAGCTTGCGCTCGAACAGTATGAGGATGCGCTCGCCAGTTTCGACAGAGCGCTGGACGCCAACCCGCGCTCTCCGGAAGCCTGGAACAATCGTGGCACGGCCTGCCTGGAGCTGGGCCGGCTGGACCAGGCGCTGGAAAGCTTCAGGCAGGCGGCCGCCAAGAGCAGCGTCTATGTGCAGCCGGTTTACAATGAATGCCTGCTGCTGCTGCTGCAGGGGCGCTGGGCTGAAGGCTGGGCGCTCTACGAGCAGCGGCGGCGCATGCCGAACTGGGTCGGCACGCCGGATGGTCCGGAGCTTGAACGGCTGGAGGACGCAGCCGGCCGCAGCGTGCTGCTCTATGCTGAGCAGGGGCTGGGCGACACCCTGCAGTTCTGCCGCTATGCGCTGCTACTGGCGGCGCACGCGGGCAAGGTGATCCTGCAAGCGCAGCGACCGCTGGTTCCATTGCTGCGCCAGAGCCTGTCCGGCATCGAGATCATCGCGAATGACGAGGATCGCCCTGCGTTCGACCGGCATCTGCCGCTGATGAGCCTGATGCGGCTGCTGGGTACGACCGAAGCGACGATCCTGGCCTCTGTACCCTATCTGAAGGCCGAGTCGGGCCAGGTCGAGGCGTGGCGCGCACGGCTGGGGCGCACGGCTTCAAGGTTGGCATCGTCTGGCAGGGCAGCAAGGGAGGGGCAGTGGATCGCGGTCGCTCCTATCCGCTGGCGCAGGCGGCACCCTTGGCGGCGATCCCCGGCGTGCGACTGATTTCGCTGCAGAAGAACGATGGTGTCGAACAACTCATGCATTTGCCGCACGGCATGGCGGTCGAGACGCTCGGCGACGCTTTCGATACCGGGCCGGGCGCTTTCCTGGATACGGTCGCGGTCATGCAGGCGCTCGATCTGGTGGTCACCAGCGATACGGCGGTCGCGCACCTGGCGGGCGCACTCGGGGTCAGAACCTGGATCGCGCTGAAATATACGCCGGACTGGCGCTGGTTGCTCACGCGCGAAGACTCGCCCTGGTATCCGACCATGCGGCTGTTTCGTCCGCAGCACTACAGCGACTGGGCGGGCATCTTCGCCCGCATGGCCGCGGCCCTGCGGGAGATCGTACCATGAAACCGAAAGGAACGGCTGCGCTCGACAAGGCGCGCGCGGCGCTGCACGCCGGGGATGCAACCGAGGCCGCACGACTGGCGCGCACGGCGATCAAGATGGGTGCGCACAATACTGAGGCCTGGCATCTGCTGGCGCTGGCGACAGCGGGCCAGCAGGATTTCGACGCCGCGATTCCGGCGTTCGAGGAGGCCCTGAAGCTTGCGCCTCGCGATGCAGTCGTGGCGAGCGACTATGCAGGGGTTCTGGCGGAGGTCGGCCTGTTCGAACAGGCGCTTGCATGCGCAGACCATGCCCTGGTCATCGATCCGCAATTGGCGCCGGCCTGGGTGCAGCGCGGGAAGGCGCTCAATGGCCTTGAGCAGATGCGGGACGCCATACAGGCATTGAATCGTGCGCTGCAGTTGGCCCCGGACCTTGCATCGGGTCATTACACATATGGGCAAGTCCTCGAAGCGCTGAAGCAGCCGGATCGTGCGCTACAGGCCTATACAGAAGCCGCGCGGCATGCCCCTGCGCACCGGGATGCCCATCAGAAGCGCGGACGGCTGGCGCTGCAGCTGGAGAAGTTTGCCGAGGCCGCTGAAAGTTTCGCACGGGCGTTGGCGCTGAGCCCGGACGACGCGGGCTTGCTGAACAACCACGCCATGGCGCTGCATGGGCTTGGGCGATTCGATGAGGCGCTGGCGCTGTGCGATCAGATTATTGCCATATCTCCGGCGCTGGCGTCCGCGCATGTCAATCGCGGACGCGCCTTGCAGATGCTCGGACGCTACAAGGAAGCCCTCGATGCCTTTGAGCGTGCGCATCGGCTCGATCCGGACGGCCTTCCCGCAGCGCTCAACCTTGCAATGCTGCGCTTGACCCTCGGTGATCTGGCACGCGGCTTTGCGGGATATGAAAGCCGCAAGCGCATGCCGGAGCTGGAGGTTCAGTTGGCCGGGCGCACCCATGTGGCAGGTCTGGACGCACTAAAGGGCCGGACCCTGATTATAGAGGCTGAGCAAGGGCTCGGCGATACCGTGCAATTCGCGCGCTTTGCACCTCGGCTCGCGCGTCATGCCGCTCGAACCGTGCTCGCCGTGCAGCCATCCCTCGTGCCGCTTATGAAGACGCTTTCCGGCGTGGAGGTCATGGCGAACGATGATCCCGCGCTCCCCGACGATGCCGTGCATGCGCTCATCATGAGCCTGCCGCACCTGCTCGGCGAGACCGATGTGCGGGCGGCCCCTATCTCGTCGCCGATCCGAAGCGGGTTGCGCACTGGAAGGAGCGGATCGGGCCTCAAGGCTGTCGTATCGGCATCAACTGGCAGGGTCGTGCGGTTGGCGGAGATATCCACCGCTCGTTTCCACTGGCGGCGCTTGCGCCGATTGCGGCGCTGCCCGGCGTACGGCTGATTTCGCTGCAGAAGTACGACGGGCTTGACCAGTTGGCGCAGCTGCCAGCCGGCATGACGGTCGAGACGTTAGGCGAGGCGTTCGATGCCCAGGGGCGCCTTCCTCGACTCCGCTGCGGTCATGCAGTGTCTTGACCTGACGATCACCTGCGATACGGCGCTCGCCCATGTCGCAGGCGCCATTGGCGCGCCGGTCTGGCTGGCGTTGCAATTCGTCGCCGAGTGGCGCTGGGGCATGGAGGGCGCGCAAACGCCCTGGTACCCGACCATGCGGCTGTTCCGGCAGAGCCAGCGCGGCGACTGGGCCGGGGTGTTCGCTCGCATGGCCGAAGCGTTGGCGCAGGCCGTGTCATGAGCGCGGATGCGATCCGCATGGCGCAAGCGGCGCTCGCCCGCAAGCCGGACGACCCGCAGGCTTGGCATGCGCTGGCGCGCGCGCAGGCGGACGCGGGCGACTTCACGGCGGCGTTCACTGCGTTCGAGCAGGCTGCACAGCGGCGCCGGGCGATGCGCTGCTGTTCAGCGATTACGCATCGGCGCTGGCGCAGGCCAGACAGTTCGAGCAGGCCGCCGCCTGGGCGAACCGGGCGCTGCATCTGGACTCGCAATGTGCGGAGGCCTGGCAGGCACTGGCGCTGACCCATCTGGGGCGGCAGCAACCGCGTGAGGCGGCGTTGGCGCTCAATCGTGTGCTGGCGATCCAGCCCCGGCTGGCGCAGGCGCATTTCCTCTACGGCGTCGCGCTTGAGATGCTGGTCATGCCGGAGCGCGCCGAACTGGCCTATCGTGAAGCGCTGGCCTGTGCGCCCGATCATCTGCATGCGAACATCTCGCTGGCGCAGCTCGCCTCGGCGCGTCAGGATTACAACACGGCGATCGCCTGCTGGCGTGCGGCGCTGGCCGCCGACCCCGGTAATGTGCAACTCATGAACGATCTGGGTACGGAGTTCAGCGAGATCGGCCAGCATGCTGAAGCGGTGGCGGTCTGGGATCAGGCGCTGGTGCTGCAGCCGGACAATGCGGAGGTGGCGTACAACCGGGCGCGCAGCCTGCTGGTGCAGGGGTTCACGCCCGAGGCCCTGGGCCTACGAGGTTCGGCGCCGGCTGCCGACCTGGCCCGGCTCGCCGCCGGGGCCGGAACTGCAAAGCCTTGATCAGGTCACTGGTCGCAGGATTTTGCTGTTCGCCGAGCAGGGGTTGGGCGACGCCATCCAGTTCTGCCGCTACGCACTGGCGTTGAAGGATCGCGGTGCCGGGCCGATCCTGCGGGTGCGCGCGCCGCTGGTGCGGCTGCTGCGCAGCATGCCGGGCGTGACCGTCGTATCCGAGGCGGAACCGCTGCCGGCCTATGACCTGCAGCGCCGATGATGAGCCTGCTGCGCCTGTGCAGTGGCGACCCGTTGGCAGCAGCAGTGCCCTACCTGCATGCCGAGCCGGCGCGCGTGGCGGCGTGGCGCGCGCGGATCGGTGCGCACGGCTTCAAGGTGGGCATCGCCTGGCAGGGCTCGACCGGGGCGATCGACAAGGGCCGTTCGTTCCCGGTGGCGCAGTTCGCGCCGCTGTGCGCCCTGCCTGGGGTGCGGCTGATCGCGTTGCAGAAGGGGCAGGGGCTGGAGCAACTGGCGCATCTGCCGGCTGGCATGATGATCGAGAGGCTGGGCGAGGATTTCGATGCCGGGCCGGATGCCTTCCTCGATACGGCGGCGGCGATGCAGGCGCTTGATCTTGTGGTCACCAGCGATACCGCGGTCGCGCATCTGGCGGGGGCTACCGGCATGCCGGTGTGGCTGGCGCTGAAACTGTCGCCGGACTGGCGCTGGGGCATGGAGGGCGCGCAAACCCTCTGGTATCCGACCATGCGGCTGTTCCGGCAAACTCGGCACGGCGACTGGACAGGCGTGTTCAGGGAAATGGCAGCCGTGCTGCCGGTTTACATGCAGGAAAGGACAACGCCATGACGCAACAGCCTGCCGGCACCGTGCTGGTGCCGGTGTCGCTGGGGAACTGATCGACAAGATCACCATCCTCGAAATCAAGACCGAACGCATGCACGATCCGGCCAAGATCGCCAATGTGCGGATCGAACTCGACCTTTGCTCGCAGAGCTGAACCGTGTGCCGGAAGGTGCCGCGCACTACGACGACCTGCGCGCGGAGCTCAAGGCGATCAACGAGAAGCTTTGGGTGATCGAGGACGATATCCGCGACTGCGAGCGCGCAAAGGATTTTGGTGAGACGTTCATTGCGCTCGCGCGGGCCGTCTATGTGACCAACGACGAGCGTGCGGCGGTGAAACGTGCGATCAATACCCGCGCCGGATCCTGATCGTCGAGGAAAAGTCATACCAGCCCTATGCTTGAGC
Source organism: Hankyongella ginsenosidimutans (assembly GCF_005144965.1). Taxonomy (GTDB): domain Bacteria; phylum Pseudomonadota; class Alphaproteobacteria; order Sphingomonadales; family Sphingomonadaceae; genus Hankyongella; species Hankyongella ginsenosidimutans. The sequence continues at coordinate 149,260 of NZ_CP039704.1, read as the reverse complement.
GAGAGGGCCGCGTTTGCTGAGTGCGTGCGCGCCATAGCCCGCAAGAGTAATCGCTGACAGGATCGCCATGTTGTACCAGGCGGTCGGTGCGCCGGTACGCTCTGCGAGTTCGACCGCCGTATAGGCCGCAACCGCGAACGGGAGCAGATAGACCAGGGTGAGGGCGGTTGCGGCACCCGCAACGCCCTTGCGGACCGGGCCGTACAGCACATAGAGCCCGAGGAGCCCAAGGGCAAAAGAGGAGCCGCCGATCAGGTGCATCAGGGCGAAGTACAAGGGCTTCACCTGCGGGCGGATCGCCTCCGGCACGGCAGCGGCGTGAAACCAGAGCATGTCATGAACGGTCGCGTAGACGAAGCCGAACCACAGCAAAACAGGCTGACAAGCGTGAAGAGCACAAAGCTCGTGCGGCGCCAGGCCATCTTTTCCCCTTGAAGCGTTTGGGCGCGGCCTTGGCTGTTGGCCGCGCCCCATGACGCCTACCGATTGAATTTCGCCGGTACCCGAGGGCAGGTTACAGCGAGAAGAAAAATCAGATCAGACCTTGCCGCCGGTCGCGGTTGTCACGTTCTCGCGCAGGATGTCGAGCGGCACCGCGCCGGATTTCAGAATGGCGTCGTGGAAGGCGCGGATGTCGAATTTATCGCCCAGCCTCGCCCTTGCCTCGCTGCGCAGTTTCATGATCTCCAGCTTGCCGACCAGATACGCTGTCGCCTGGCCGGGATAGACGATGTAGCGCTCGATCGCCTTGACGATGTCGCCTTCTGGGTTCGGCGTGTTGTCCTTCAGGTACTGGATCGCCTGCTCGCGGGTCCAGCGCTTGTCATGCAGGCCGCTGTCGACCACCAGGCGGCAGGCGCGCCACAGTTCCATCTGCAGGCGGCCGAAGTCGGAATAGGGGTCCTGGTAGAACCCCATGTCCTTGCCCAGTTCCTCGGTATAGAGGCCCCAGCCTTCCGAGTAGGCGGTGAAGCCGCCGAACTTGCGGAATTTGGGCACGTCCTTCAGCTCGGTGGCGATCGCCAGCTGCAGGTGGTGCCCCGGCAGACCCTCATGATAGGCGAGCGCTTCCAGTTCCGCCTTGGACATATCCCGCATGTTGTAGAGATTGACGTAATAGACGCCCGGCCGTGAGCCATCCGGCGCCGGGCGCTGATAGAAGGCTTTGCCGGCGGATTTCTCCCGGAACGCCTCCACCTGCTTCACTTCCAGCGGCGCATTCGGCAAGGTGCCGAAGAAGTCCGGCAGCTTCGCTTTCACCGTGCCGATCAGCCGGTTGGCCTCCGCCAGATAGTCTTTCCGGCCCTCGTCGGTGTTCGGGTAATAGAAGCGCGGATCGTCGCGCATGTAGGCAAAGAAATCCTGCAGCGAACCCTTGAAGCCAACCTGCTGCATGATCTTGCGCATTTCACCATGGATGCGCGCGACTTCGCTCAGGCCCAGGTCGTGGATTTGCTTTGCGGTCAGGTCGGTCGTGGTGTGGAATTTCAGCCGTTCGTTGTAGAAAGCCTGACCGTCGGGGAATTTCCAGGCGCCGTCGTCGTTTGTGGCGCGTGCCTCCTGCTCCGTCATCAAGGCGATGACTTTCTCGTAGGCCGGCTTGACCGAGGCGAGCAGCGCCGCGCTGGCGTCCGCCACCAGCTTGTCCTTGTCCGTCTGCGGGAGGTCGAGTTTGGCGACCTTGGCCTTGAAGTCCTCGAGCAGGGTCGAGTCCTTGCCCGAGCTGTCGAACGGGGCACCGGTGAGCAGGTTCTTCGCGTCTGATACAATATAGGGGTAGACCCACTTGGGTGGCAGGATGCCCAGCTTCTCGCGTTCGCGTGCCTCGGTAATGTGCTGGTCCATCAGCGCCGCCACGCCCTGCAGGCGCTTCACATAGGCCTCGGCGTCCGACTTTGAAGTGACACGGTGAATGTTGATGAGAAAGGCGGGGATGCTGCTTTGCTCGCCGTTCATCTGATCGAAGACGTAGCCGTAGCGGCGGTACTGGAACGCCGCCGTGCGGCGCGCCATCATGCTCTTGAAGATGCGATACGAGAGAATGGCGTCGGCATCGAGCTTGCTGGTGTCGAACGTGCGTATTTCCGCCAGATCTTTCTGGGCGATCTCGAACTCCTTGATGGCGTTCGCATCCGATTCGTCGTCCCACTTGTCGTAATCGGTCTTGATGCCGAGGTAGGATTGCGCGACCGGCGACCGCTTGATGTTCTCCTGGTAGACGCGCTCGAAGAAGGCGTTCAGGCGTTCGCTCTCGGTCTGCTCGGCGGCCACGGCATTGGTCACTGGTGCCAGCGCGGCAACCGGTGCGGCGGCGGCGAGCAGAATGGCGATGAGGCGGCGTTTCAGCATGTACGGTCTCCCATGTGGCATGATTATTTTTGTGGCAGCAACTTTAGCTGCTGACGCCAGCTTGCGAAGGCGGCTGATCGCGCATAGGCAACGGTTCATCATGATCTACAAACTTCTGACCCGGGATCAGTGGGCTGCGCTGGTGCGGGACGGCGTTTTCGCCGGCTCGGCTGACGACCGCCGCGACGGCTATATCCACCTGTCCGCCCTCGACCAGGTCGCGGGGACGCTGGCCAAATATTTCGCCGATATCGACGGCGTCGTGCTTGCCGAGGTCGAGCCTGCGCGCTGCGGTGCGGCCCTGCGCTGGGAACCGTCGCGCGGCGGCGCGCTGTTCCCACACCTCTATGCCAGCCTGCCGATGGACCTGATCACACGGCATTGGTGGCTCGCACGCGGCGCGGATGGCGCTTACTGCCTGCCGGACGATCTATGCGCCTGATCGCCGGTCTCTACCCGCTGCTGCGGCCGGTGCTGTTCGCGCTTGACCCGGAGACGGCGCATGACCTGACCGTCCGCGCGCTCAGTCTGTTGCCGCGCAGTCGGCCTGGCGCTTGTGACCCGCGGCTGGCGATCGACGTCCTGGGGCAGCACTTCCCCAATCCGATCGGGCTGGCGGCCGGGTTCGACAAGAACGCGCAAACCCCGGACGCGATGCTGGCGCTCGGCTTCGGCTTCGTCGAATGCGGCACCGTGACGCCGCTGCCGCAACCAGGCAATCCGAAGCCGCGCATGTTCCGGCTGGTGGAGGATGCTGGCGTCATCAACCGGCTCGGCTTCAACAACGCCGGGCTTGCTGCTGCACAGGCGCGACTGAAGGCGCGGCCGCGGGCGGGGATCGTTGGCGGCAACGTCGGGGCGAACAAGGACAGTGCGGACCGCAAGGCGGATTATGCGGCCGGCGTTGCGGCACTCGCCCCTCATGTCGACTATCTGACGATCAACATCTCGTCACCGAACACGCCGGGCCTGCGGGCGCTGCAATCGCGGGATGCCCTCACCGAACTGGTGACGCAGTGCCAGGCCGCGCGCGGCGAGGCACAGACGCCGCTGCTGGTCAAGGTGGCGCCCGATCTGACGCCTGCGGATGTCGAGGACATTGCAGAGGTGGCGCTGGACCGCGGCGTCGACGGGCTGATCGTCTCGAACACCACGATTACCCGGCCCATGACCCTGCGCGCGGCGGCGCGCGCCGAGGTCGGCGGCCTGTCCGGCGCGCCGCTCAAACCGCTGGCGCTGGATATGCTGCGCCAGTTCGCGCGCGCGACGGGCGGACGACTGCCGCTGATCGGTGTCGGCGGCATCGCGAGCGGCGCGGATGTTTACGAACGCATGCGCGCCGGCGCATCGCTGGTGCAGCTCTATTCGGCGCTCGTCTATGAAGGGCCGGGGCTGGCGGCACGGATGCAGCGCGACCTGCTGGCGCTGATGGACCGCGACGGCGTCGCACGGCTGCAGGACATCGTCGGCGCGGATCTCTGACCGCTACTCTCGCTTCTGTCCTGGCTCAGGGCGAGCGGGCTGGGGTTCCGCGCAGGGTGAGCTTGACGTCCTCCCGCTCATGGTGAGTTTGACGCCTTCCCGCTCATGGTGAGCTTGACGCCTTCCCGCTCATGGTGAGCTTGACGCCTTCCCGCTCATGGTGAGCTTGACGCCTTCCCGCTCATGGTGAGCTTGACGCCTTCCCGCTCATGGTGAGCTTGACGCCTTCCCGCTCATGGTGAGCTTGACGCCTTCCCGCTCATGGTGAGCTTGACGCCTTCCCGCTCATGGTGAGCTTGACGAACCATGAGGCGCGCCGCTCCCCTTCGTCAGGCTCAGGGCGAGCGGTTTTAGCGCCCGCACATGGTGAGCTTGACGCCTTCCCGCTCATGGTGAGCTTGACGAACCATGAGGCGCGCCCTCCCCTTCGACAGGCTCAGGGCGAGCGGTTTTAGCGCCCGCTCATGGTGAGCTTGACGCCTTCCCGCACATGGTGAGCTTGACGAACCATGGGGCGCGCATCAGCATCGCGTACGCAATCTCAGCAAGTACAGGGCAAAGAACGGCATGTCGTTCTGGGTCTACATTCTGCAGTGCGCAGATGGGTCTTACTATACCGGGCACACAGACGACCTGGATCGCCGGCTTGCAGAGCACGACAATGGATTTTGCGGGGATATACCAGCACACGTCGACCGCTGAAGCTACGATGGGCCTCCGATTTTGCGGATCGTGACAACGCTTTCGCTATGGAGCGTCGGATCAAAGGATGGTCGCGCGCCAAAAGGAGGCGCTGATAGTCGGGGACATCGAGAGGTTGAAAAGTCTCGCGCGTTCGGCCGCTCCCCTTCGTCAGGCTCAGGGTGAGCGGTTTTAGCGCCCGCTCATGGTGAGCTTGACGCCTTTCCGCTCATGGTGAGCTTGACGAACCATGAGGCGCGCCGCTCCCCTTCGACAGGCTCAGGGCGAGCGGTTTTAGCGCCCGCTCATGGTGAGCTTGACGAACCATGAGGCGCGCTGCTCCCCTTCGACAGGCTCAGGGCGAGCGGTTCTAGCGCCCGCTCGTGGTGAGCTTGACGAAGCATGGGAACCCCAAGAACGCTGCGTTGCCGTGGCTGGGCTTGCCGGGGGCGCAGCGGGTTAGACTGCCCACGGTCTTTACACCATGGGAGCATCCGCTTGATGCGTTTTCAAGACACCATCGGCCTGCTGGTTTGCGCACTGCTTGCCGGTGGCGCGGCGCAGGCGCAGGTCGAGCCGAACGAAACCAAGGCCAGCCGCACGGTCGAGCTTGCGCGGGCGAAGCATTACATGGCGGCGGCGGCCAATCCGCTGGCGGCGGACGCCGGTCGCGAGATGCTGGCGAAAGGCGGATCGGCGGCGGATGCCGCGATCGCGATGCAACTGGTGTTGTCGCTGGTCGAGCCGCAATCGTCCGGCGTGAGCGGCGGCGGCTTTGCAGTCGTCTATGATGCCGCCACTGGTCAGACCACGTCGATCGATGGCCGGGAGACGGCCCGCCGGCGCGGCCGAGCGGCTGTTCCTGAACCCGGACGGGACGCCGGCCTCGATCCGCGACGCCATTCAGGGCGGCCGGGCAGTCGGCACGCCGGGCATGTTCCGTCTGCTTGAAGCACTGCACAAGAAATACGGCGTGCTGCCCTGGCGCACCCTGTTCGCGCCAGCCATCCGCCATGCCGAACAAGGCTTCGACATCACACCGCGCTTCACCATGATGGTCACGCAGGCCAAGAGCCTGCTGGCGGCTTTTCCGGCCGCGCGCGCCTATTTCCTCGATGCGAACGGCGAGTCCTGGCCGGTTGGCCATATCCTGAAGAACCCGGACTATGCGCGCCTGCTGCACCGGATCGCCGCCAAGGGGCGGACGCCTATTACACCGGCGCGACCGCAAGGAAGATCGCGGACGCCGTGCAGACCAGCCCGCGCTTCCCCGGTAGCCTGACCGTCGACGACCTGAAGGCCTACAAGACCATCGAGCGGCCGCTGCTGTGCGGCACCTATCGCCAGTACAAGGTCTGCAGCATGGCACCGCCGTCCTCTGGCGCGACCACGCTTCTGGCGACCCTGGCGCTGCTGGAACCATATGACCTCAAGGCACTGGGGCCACAGTCGCCCAAGGCCATCCACCTGATCGCACGCGCGCAGGCGGTGGCGTTCGCCGACCGGGACGCCTATGTCGCCGACCCGGCGTTCATCGATGTGCCGACGGCAGGCCTGATCGACCGCGGCTATCTCGCGACCCGCGCCGGGCAGATTGATCCGGAGCGCGCGACGCCGCTGCCGGCGGCCGGCACGCCGCCGGGTGTCGGCAAGAGCGCCTGGCTGCCCGACCACGGCCACCAGCTGCCGTCGACCAGCCATTTCGTGGCCATCGACGCCAAGGGCAACGCCGTCACCTACACCGGTACCGTGCAGGCGCCGTTCGGGTCGTTCCTGCTTGTCGACGGCGCGATCCTGAACAATGAAATGACGGACTTCGCCTTTGTGCCTGCAGCGAACGGCAAGCCAGTCGCGAACCGGGTGGAGCCGGGCAAGCGGCCGCGCAGCTCCATGACGCCGACGCTGGTGTTCAATCCGGACGGCAGCCTGCGGCTGGCGTTGGGGTCAGCTGGCGGCAGCCGGATCATCGGGCATGTGCTGAAAACCCTGATCGCCAGCCTCGATTGGGGCATGGATATTCAGCGTGCAATCGATTATCCTAACTACTTCCTCGGCCCCAGGGACTGGAGATCGAGGACGGCAGCGCGCTGGAAACCATGAAACCGGCGCTTGCCGCCTTGGGGTATACGGTCGTCGAGCGGCAGAACGTCTCCGGGCTACAGGGTCTGGAGATTGTCCGGCGCGACGGCGATACCGATATCGAAGGGGGCTGACCCCGACGCGAAGGAGTAGCTGTTGGCGACTAGGCTCGCAGTCGTCCGTTCGGACGAAACCTCGAACATTCAACCGCATGAACGCTGGAACACCGTGGTTGAAATGTTCTTCGATCAAGCTGCCCGCCTGGGTGAGCGGCCTTTCCTCAGCGCCAAGAAGGACGATGCCTGGGCACCGATCTCCTGGGCCAGTGCCGCCCGGACGGTCGCGAGGCTGGCGGGTGCCCTGCGCACGCTTGGCCTGAAGCCGGGCGACCGGGTGGTTCTCGTTAGCGAAAACCGGCCGGAATGGTGCCTGACCGATCTTGCGATCATGGCGGCCGGCGGCGTCACCACTCCGGCCTACACAACCAACACGGTGGCCGATCACCAGCATATCCTGGCCAATTCCGGGGCGCGCTTCGCCGTGGTGTCGTCGCCCAAGCTGGCGCAAACCCTGCTGCCGGCGGCGTTCCAGTCCGCCGACTGCCGGACCGTGATCGGCATCGAGCCGCTGAAGCGCGCGCAGGCGAGCGTGGTCGACATCCACGACTGGCAGACGCTGATCGATGCGAGCGCGACGACAGTAGATGACGTGCTGGCATGGCAGACCGCCGGACGCGACGATACCGCCTGCCTGATCTACACATCCGGCACCGGCGGCGCGCCGCGTGGCGTCAAGCACCACCACGGCGCGCTGCTGCACAATGTGCGCGCCGGGATCGATGTGATCCACAATGATTTCTCGACCGACCCGGACACGTTCCTGTCGTTCCTGCCGCTGAGCCATGCCTATGAGCACACCATGGGCCAGTTCTTTGCGATCGGCATGGGCGCGCAGACCTGCTACGCGGAGAGCCTCGACAAGCTGATGGCTAACATCGGCGAAGTGCGGCCGACGGTTGTCGTCGTCGTGCCGCGCCTGTTCGAGGTGATGCGCCAGAAGATCGAACGGCAGGTCGAAAAGGCACCCTGGCTGCGCCGGCAGTTGTTCGCGCTCACCCTGTACCTGGGGCGCGAGCGGCGCGCGCGGCCCCTCGGCTGGATCGAGGGCTATCTGGACCACCTCATGGAAAAGCTGGTGCGCGCCAAGATGCGGGGCCGCTTCGGCGGTCGCTTGAAAGCGCTGGTGTCGGGGGCGCGCCGCTCAACCCGGAGGTGGGCCAGTTCTTCGATCGCTCGGACTGACCTTGCTGCAGGGCTACGGCATGACCGAGGCGGCGCCGCTGGTCGCGGTCAACCGCCCGTCGCGCGGCATCCGCATGAACACGGTCGGCCCGCCGGTCAAGGATACGCAGGTGAAGATCGCGGAGGATGGCGAAATCCTCGTGCGCGGCGCGCTGGTGACGCAGGGTTACTGGAACAACCCGGAGGAGACGGCGCGGGTGATCCGCGACGGCTGGCTGCACACGGGCGATATCGGCCGCATCGATCCTGACGGTCACATCGTCATCACCGACCGCAAGAAGGACCTGATCGTCAACGACAAGGGCGATAACGTTTCGCCGCAGCGTGTTGAGGGCATGCTGACCCTGGAGCCGGAAATCCTTCAAGCGATGGTTTACGGCGACCGACGACCCTATCTCGTCGGGCTGGTGGTGCCAAACCCGGAATGGGCGCAGGAGTGGGCAGCCGCACGCGGGCTCGGCATCGACCTGCGCGTCCTGGCGCAGCACCCGGACTTCCAGAAGGCGATGCAGGCGGCCGTCGACCGGGTGAACGCGCGCCTCAGTGTCATCGAGCGGGTGCGCAAAGTAACACTGGCAGACGCGCCGTTCTCGGTCGAGAACACCCAGATGACGCCGACTCTGAAAATCCGCCGCCACATCCTGCGGCAAGCTTACGGCGAGCGGCTGGAGAAACTGTACGGCGGTTAAACCCCGCTTCAGTCCTGGATATAGAAATCAACCGTCGTGACGACGCGCAGGCGCTGTTCCGGCGCGCGCTCGGCAGAGCCGTAATCGCCGCTGCGGGGCAGAATTTCGAAATAGCCCTGGGTCGCGCGGCGGATGCCGCCGATGCGGCTTTTCGAGTCGGTGGCGAACTGTTCCGCCGCCGCGCGCGCGTTGCGGGTCGCCGCGCCGATCATCGCCGGCTTCTCGGCATTCAGCGCCGTGTAGGTGAAGCGGGCGTCGTTGTCGCCGGTCTGCAGGACCACGCCGCGCCGCACCAGTTCGGTCTTGGCGGCGATGGCCTTGCGCAGCGCCTCAACCTTGTCGGTGCGCACTTCCAGCGTCTGGTTGATGTTGAAGCGGGTGTCGCTTTGGCCAAAACGCTGGTCGCCCCAGGCCGCCCGGTCCTCGACCCGCACATCGGCAATGGTTATCGCGGCGGCGGGGAACCCTTGTTCTGCCAGAAACGCGCGGATGGTGTCGGTATCCCGGGCGATGCTGGACTGTGCCGCCGCCAGGGTCGGGCCGACCGCCATGTGCCGGATGGTCCAGCCGCCGACGTTCGCCGTGATGTCTTTCTCCGCCAGGCCGCGCACGGTCACGAAACGGTCGCCGGAGCGCGCGGCGAGCAGCCCATGCCCTATGAACCAGCCGCTGAGGCCAAGGCCGGCAGCCAGAATTACGGCGGCGATGGGCGAGCGCTCCGTCATGATATCCCCTCGCTTGCGGAATAATCTCTCGGGATTTGATCCAGCACAAATCCGACACGGCATGGTGATATAGTATGGCGGCAAGTCTAGCCAGAGGAGAGGCGCATGTTCAAGGATATCCAGGTATTCATCGACAGTAAGGGCGCTGAGGACCCGGCGCTAGCGGCGGCGATCAGCCTTGCGGCCGGCCATCTGACCGTCAAGGCGCTGGGGCCGTGCCGTTCTACGAGGAATATTTCCTCGGCGCGATGATGCACGAAGCCTATCAGGACCAGCACAAGGCGACAATCGCGGCGGCTGAGGCGCGCGCGGAGGCTGCGGGTGCTTTGGCGCGCCGGGAATGCAGCTCGGTCGAGTCGGCTGCGCTGGTGGCGGACATCGACCTGCTGCCGATGGATGTCGCCGTGCACGGTCGCTACACCGATCTCAACGTTATCAGCGCGCGCAGCAACTTTTCCGATCCGCGCCTCTGGGACCGGCTGGTGACGACACTGGTGTTCGATACCGGCCGCCCAGTGCTGGTGGCGCCGGCCAAGGTCACGCTGCCGCCCAAGCGGGTCGCCGTCGGCTGGAACGCCTCCGCGCAGGCGGTGCGCGCGGTGCACGACGCCCTGCCGCTGCTGGCTGGGGCAGAGCAGGTGGATGTGGTGCTGGTCGATCCGGAGCCTACCGAGCAGGGCCACGGCCCGGAGCCGGGAGCCGACATCGCCCGCCATCTGGCGCGGCTGGGCCTGCCGAACATCATGGTGCAACGCGTGGCGTCCGGCGGGCAGTCGGTGGCGCAGACCCTGCTGCGTACGGCAGTCGACCAGGCGGCGGACATGATCGTCATGGGCGCTTACGGCCATTCGCGCGTGTGGGAGGTCATACTCGGCGGTGCGACCAAGGATATGCTCGCCGACCCGAAAATCCCGATCTTCCTGGCCCATTAGAGTTTGATGACATTACGTTGAACCACGCGCTATCGCGCGGTTGCACACGCGCCGCTCACCCTGAGCTGGACGAAGGGATGAGCGGCTCGTGGTTCGTCCAGGCTCACCACGAGCGGACTTTACAGCCTGCTTCAGTGAAGATCGGAATGGCGATCCCATCCAATGTCATCAAACTCTCAGCGGGACATTCTCCGGCTCAGGCCGAGGTATCGAGGTTGCCGCCGGGCGAGGGGCTGGCGGGCGGCGTGTCGGCGGACTTGGAGACGATGACCATCGCCGGGCGCAGCAGGCGATCCTTGATCGTATAGCCGTCCTGCAGGACCTGAATGATCGTGCCGGGGGCGGTATCGGCCGACGGTACTTCGACCATGGCCTGGTGGCGGTTGGGGTCGAGCTTCGCCGACCGCCTCGATCTTGGCGATCCCGACTTTTGCAAAGACGTTCAGCAGTTCCTTTTCAGTCATCTCGACGCCGACCAGCACCTGATGCGTGGGCGAGGCGGGGTCCGAGCCTTCCGGCGCGGCGCTCAACGCCCGGCGCAGATTATCGGCGACGCCCAACAGCTCGCGGGCGAAGCTGGCGATGGCGTAGGTTCCCGCATCCTGCTTTTCCCGCTCCAGGCGGCGGCGCATGTTCTCGGTCTCCGCCGCCTGACGCAGCAGCCGGTCCTTGAGATCCGCGATCTCCATGTGCGCATCCGCCAGGGCGTCAGCGGGAGGCGCGGCTGCGGTTTCCGGGTTTCCGTCTCGGGAGTTTGTGGGTCGTGGGTTTCGTCGATCATCGCGCTATCATTCGGCCTAGTATTTTTGCTGTGTAGTCCACCATGGGGACGACGCGGGCGTAGTTCAACCGGGTTGGGCCGATCACACCGACCACACCGACCACGCGCCCCTGCATGTCCCGATAGGGGCTGCGATAACCGACGAGCCGGACAAAGAAAAGAGCCGGTTTTCCGAACCGATGAAGATGCGCACGGCCTCGGCGTCTCCCGCCAGTTCCAGAACGCGCGCCATGTCGCGCTTGGACTCGATGTCTTCCAGCAGGCGGCGCAGGCGCTCGAGGTCCTGCTGCAGACTGGCATCCGCCAGCAGATGCGCCTGACCGCGCACGATCAGAATGTCGCGGGCGTCTTCGTCCGCGGACCAGACGCCAAGGCCTGCCTCGACGACGGACTGGCTGAGCGTGTCCAGTTCGGCGCGCCGATCGGCGATTTCGCGGGCAAGCTCGGTGCGCGCGCTCGCCAGCGACAGCCCGGCCAGCCTGGCATTGATGTAGTTGGCCGCCTGCACCAGCGCGGAGGCTGGCATGCCGGGCGGCAGGCTGAGCACCCGGTTCTCGACCGAGCCGTCCTCCTGCACCAGGATTGCCAGCGCTCGACCGGGAGAGGGGTACGAAATCGACGTGGCGGATCGCGAGGTCCGCCTTGGCCGCCAGCACCAGCCCGGCGCAGGACGACAGGCCGGACAGCGTGGCGGTCGCCTGCGCCAGCGCGTCCTCGATCCCCGGCCGTCGATATGCGCCTGCGCCTCGATGCGCGCCCGCTCGTCCGGTCCCAGCTCGCCCACCTGCATCATGCCGTCGACGAACAGCCGTAGGCCGATCTCGGTCGGCATCCGCCCGGCCGAGGTGTGGGGGCGGACAGCAGCCCGATCTCCTCCAGATCCTGCATGACGTTACGGATCGAGGCAGGCGACAGGTTTACGCCCGGCACGCGCGACAGCGTGCGAGAACCGACGGGCTCGCCGGTGTCCAGGTACGCCTCGACGATGGTGCGAAAGACCTCGCGCGCGCGGTCGTTCAGGTCCGAGACTGTCAGCGCCGTCATGGACACAAGGTAGTACGGACGATGCCAGAGCGCAAAGGCTGCACGGCAGGCAGACCGCCAGTGCGGGCATTGCCCATTTTGCGGTGCTTGCGCAGGCTCAGTCCTTCACCAGCCGGATGGACAGCGGCGGCACGCCATCGATGCTGACGGTCAGGCGGTCGTCATTGCCAACCGGGCCGACGCCGGCCGGGGTGCCGGTGAAGATCAGGTCGCCGGCATGGAGCCGGTCGTAGCGGCTGAGGTCGGCGATGATCTGGCGCGGGTTGTAGATCATGTCGCCGAGCAGTGCAGACTGGCGCACCGCGCCATTGACTGTCGTCTCGAGCCTGCGCGTCTCGAAGCCATGGGCAAGCGCGGATGCCGGCACGATCGCACCGATGGGTGCCGCACCTGTAAAGCTCTTGCCCATGTCCCACGGGGCACCGGCAGCTTTGGCCTCAGCCTGCATGTCGCGCCGGGTCAGGTCGAGCCCGGCGGCGAAGCCATAGATCAGGCGCACGGCTGCGGCCTCGGACACAGCGACGCCCTCCGCGCCGATGGCGATGACCAGTTCGCCCTCGAAGTGCAGGTCCTGCGTCATCGGCGGGTAGGGGATGGCGCCGCCACCCGGCGCCAGCGCATCCAGCGCCTTGGTGAAGTAGATCGGCGGCTGGCGGGCGGGGTCGCCGCCCATCTCGCGCGTGTGCTCGGCATAGTTCCGGCCGACGCAGAAAATACGCCGCACCGGAAAGCGCGCGCTGGTGCCCTCAATGCTCAGTGAGGGGCGCGGAATGTCAAAAGCAGCGTCGTCATGCGGATCAGCCCTCATCCGGCAAGGCGGCCCAAACGTTTGGACACGCGCCGGTTCAGCCATTCGGACACCGCCAGACCCGTCAGTGCAAGCAGAATCGACAGGCCCGCCATCTGGGCGGCGGCCGCATCGCCGCCAGGGCTTTGCAGTGCGGCGTAGATCGCCAGCGGCAGGGTCTGGGTCTCGCCGGGGATATTGGCGGCGAAGGTGATGACAGCGCCGAATTCGCCCAGGCCTGCCGAGAAGGCGATGACCGCGCCGGAGAGCAGGCCCGGCAGCATCTGCGGCAGCGCGATGGTGAGGAAGCGGTCGAGCGGGCCGGCACCGAGGGTACGGGCGGCGGCGTCAAGACCGGGGTCGAGCGCCTCGATCGACAGGCGGATCGCGCGCACCATCAACGGAAAGCTCATGATAGCGGTTGCAACGGTAGCGCCCAGCGTACTGAAGGCGAGGCGCAGCCCGAACGTCGCGTCAAGCCAGCCGCCGATTGGCCCATGGACGCCAAGCCCGAGCAGCAGCAGATAGCCGACCACGACCGGCGGCAGGACCAGCGGCAGGTGCACCAGCAGATCGAGCAGAAAGCGTCCGGGCCAGCGGTGGCGCACCAGCACCCAGGCGACAAGCGTCGCCGGCGGCAGCCCGAAGAGCACCGCGCGAAACGCGATCGTGAGGCTGAGGCGCAGGGCCTCAAGCGCCTCGGGCGTCATGGGCTACTGGCCGGGGCGCAGGCTAGCCTCCTGCGGGGCGGTGTCGCCGGACGGCGCATCAAGCACCTGCTTCAGGAACGCACCCTTGTCCGTGACCTGCGTGCCGTTGTCGGCGACCGTCGCACGGATGCGGGCGCTGGCCTTGGCCGCTCCGGTCGCGTCCAGCAGCGCCTGCTCACCGGGCGTGCGCGGCGGGAGTTGCACGCCGGGGCCGAACAGGGCGTCGATCGCCTGGCTCTGGGCGTCGATCTCCTGCGGGCGTGGGTCGCCCGGGCGCGGCGGGCGCAGGTTGAAGTCAGGCGGCACGGCCAGCGGCGCTGGCGGCTGATGGCGAGTTCGTTGGGCGTCCGGCTGCCGCCGCAAGCCGCCAGCGCCAGCAGGAGGAGCGGGGTTAATCTGCGCATGGTCATTCCTTTATCAGCCCGGTATCCGCCGGGTTGCGTCGTTCGGCCCGCTGCAGGCTGGTCAGCAGCAGCAGGGCGACCCCGACGGTGATGCCGGCGTCTGCGATATTGAACACGTAAAACGACCAGCCGCCCGCATGCAAGTGGATGAAGTCCGCAACCGCGCCGAAGCGGATGCGATCCACGATGTTGCCGAGCGCGCCGCCCAGCACCAGCGCCAGCGCCAGCCCCTGCCAGCGGTTGACCTCTCGCCACATCCAGACCGCGACGCCGACGCTGATCATTGCGGTCAGCCCGGTCAGCAGCCAGCGGCTCGCATGGCCGTCCGCCTGCAGCAGGCCCATGGAGACGCCGCGGTTCCAGACCATGGTCAGGCTGAACACCGGCAGCACCTCGACCGAGATGCGGCGCGGCAGGTCGAAAATCTCCAGCACCCAGAACTTGCTGAGCTGGTCGACGACGAACACGACCGCTGCGATCAGGAACAACTGGGCGCGCCTAGCCACGCACGACCTCCGTGCAGCGCAGGCACAGTTGCGGATGATCGGTCTGCTGGCCAACATCCGGCAGGAAACGCCAGCAGCGCTCGCACTTCGCATGCGTGCACACCCGCGCCGTGGCAGCAGCTTCAGGGCCTTGGGCGGTCTCGACCGAGGACACGATGCAGATGTCCGCAAAGTCGACCGAGGCAACCAGTTCAAGGTCTGCGGCCGGGGCGGTGAGCGTCACCGCGGCCTGCGCGCTGGACCCCAGGTCCTTGGCCCGGCGCATCGGCTCGATGGCGGCGGTCACCAGCGTGCGCAGGCTGCGCAGCCGCTGCCATTTTGCGCCGAGTGCGGCGTCGCGCCATTCCGCCGGCACCTCCGGCCAGAGCTGCAGGTGCACGCTGTCGTCGTCCGACGGGAAGCGGGTCAGCCAGACCTCCTCCATCGTGAACACCAGGATCGGTGCCAGCCATGTGGTGAGGCAGGTGAACAGCCGGTCAAGCACGGTGCGGCAGGCGCGGCGCTTCAGGCTCGCCGGCGCGTCGCAGTACAGGCTGTCCTTGCGGACGTCGAAGTAGAAAGCCGACAGGTCGTTGACGCAGAAATCGAACAGCGACCGGTAGAAGGGGTTGAAGCTGAAATCGTTCGCGTGCGTGCGCAGTTCTGCGTCCAGTTCGGCCAGGCGGTGGAGCACCCAGCGCTCCAGTTCCGGCATCTCCGCCGGCGTCACGCGCTCGGCGTCGTCGAACCCGTCGAGCGCGCCGAGCAGGAAGCGCAGGGTGTTGCGCAGCTTGCGGTAGGCCTCGGTCTGCGCGGCCAGGATGTCCTTGCCGATGCGCTGGTCCTCGAAATAGTCGGTCGAGACCACCCAGAGGCGCAGGATGTCGGCACCGGCCTCGCCGACCACCTTCAGGGGATCGATCGTGTTGCCCAGACTCTTGGACATCTTGCGGCCCTCGGCGTCGAGGGTGAAGCCGTGGGTCATCACCGCCTTGTAGGGCGCGCGGCCACGGGTGCCGCAGCTCTCCAGCAGGGACGATTGGAACCAGCCACGGTGCTGGTCGGAGCCTTCGATGTAGAGGTCCGCGGGCCAGCGTTGCTCCGGCCAGGCGCCGCTTTCCAGGGTGAACACGTGGGTCGCGCCGCTGTCGAACCAGACGTCCAGAATGTCGTTCACCTTCTCGTAGTCGGCGGCGTCATGCCGGTCGCCCAGCAGGTCCTGCGCCGGGGTTGCAAACCAGCCGTCGACGCCCTGGTCCCTGATTGCCGCGACGATGCGGGCGTTGACGGCCGGATCGGCGAGATACTGGCCGGTGCGGATATCGACGAACAGGGCGATGGGCACGCCCCAGGCGCGCTGCCGACTGAGCACCCAGTCCGGCCGCCCTCGACCATCGCGCGGATGCGATTGCGCCCCTGCGCCGGCACGAAGCGGGTCGCGTCGATGGCCGCAAGCGCAGTGGCGCGGAGCGTCTGGCCCCACCACCATGCATCGCATGGTCCCCTCCCCATGGGGAGGATCAGCCGCCTCCATCCTCCCCGGCACGGGAGGGGACCGCCGAAGGCGGTGGAGGGGTCGCCCGGTCCATGGGCACGAACCATTGCGGCGTGCAGCGGAAGATCAGCTTGGCCTTCGAGCGCCAGGAGTGCGGGTAGCTGTGCGGATAGTCGCTGGCGGCGAGCAGCGCGTCTTCCAGCGCGTCGCACACCACGGCTTTCTTGTCGCCCGGCTTGCCGTTGACGTCATAGACGTGGCGAGCGCCGACCAGCGGCCAGTCGGCGCGGTATTTGCCGTCCGGCTGCACGACGAACACCGGGTCGATGCCGTGCTGCTTGCACAGCCGGAAGTCGTCCTCCCCGTGGTCGGGGCCATGTGCACGAAGCCCGTGCCCTGATCGGTGGTGACGAAGTCGCCGGGCAGCAGCGGCCGGGGTGCTGCGAAGAAGGCGCGGATGTCGTCACTGACATCGTGACCGAAAGCTCCTCCCCTCGGGGAGGGGACCATCCGCAGGATGGTGGAGGGGACTGCGTGCGCTCCCCTCCGTCGTCCGTGCCGGCCGACACCTCCCCGGTGGGGAGGATCGTTGTGGAATAAGTTCGCCCACGGGTGGGCGCAGGTGGCCCCTTCGAGATCGGAGCCCGGAAGGCATCACCGATGACCTCGATCGCGCCGATCCGGGCCTGTGCGGCCTCGACCAGCGGACTGCCGACCAGAATGCGCCGACCCTCTGAATCTGCCATCACCTGATACGTCACCTCCGGCCCATAGGCGATCGCGCGGTTGACCGGGATCGTCCAGGGCGTGGTGGTCCAGATGACCACATGCGCGCCGACCAGGTCCGGGCGCTTGGGGCAGGTGAGGATCGGGAACGCCACGTCGATCTGGGTCGAGACGATCTCGTGGTATTCGACCTCGGCCTCGGCGAGTGCGGTCTTCTCGACCGGGGACCACATGACCGGCTTGGCGCCCGGTAGAGCTGGCCGCTTTCGGCAAACTTCAGCAACTCGGCGACGATGGTCGCCTCGGCGTCGAAGTTCATCGTCAGGTACGGGTTGTCCCAGTCCGCGCTGATGCCCAGCCGCTGGAACTGCGCGCGCTGCACGTCGACCCAGTGCCGGGCGTAGGCGCGGCACTCGGCGCGGAAGGCGGCACCGTCCACCTCGTCCTTGTTCTTGCCCTGCTTGCGATACTGCTCCTCGATCTTCCATTCGATGGGCAGGCCGTGGCAGTCCCAGCCGGGCACGTAGGGGCGTCCTTGCCCATCATCTGCTGCGAGCGGACGATGATGTCCTTCAGCGTCTTGTTCAGTGCGTGGCCGATGTGGATATCGCCGTTCGCATAGGGCGGGCCGTCGTGAAGGATGAACTTCTCCCGGCCGTCGGCCGCCGCGCGCAGCCGCTTGTAGAGGTTGATCGCTTGCCAGCGTGCCAGCCATTTCGGCTCGGCTTCGGCAAGCCCGGCCTTCATCGGCAGATCGGTCCGGGGCAGGAACACGGTGGCGCGGTAATCGGGTGTGTCGGTCATGGCGGTCAATCTAGGAGATGTGAACCCGCGCTTGTAGCCAAGGCGTGCGCCGGAAGTCGAGCGCCGACATTGCGCCCTTGTTCCCGGCGCGCCGACGTGGCAGCGTCTTGACAACTTTACAACACGGGAGAGCAGGATGCGGGCATGGATAGCGCTGGCGGCGCTGGCGTGGGCAGGGTTGCCCACGCGGCGGACGACAAGAAGGCAGACGCGCCGAAAGAGGCGGAAGCCGCCATTCCGGCGCCGGTCGTCTCGGTCACCCGGCATAGCGGGCGCTTCAACAACCAGGTGGTGAACTACAAGGCGGTCGCAGGCGAGACCTACCTGAAGGACAAGGACGGCAAGCCGCTCGCGGCGATTTTCTCCACCGCCTACGTGAAGGAGGGTGTGACCGATCCGACCAGCCGCCCGGTCACCTTCCTGTTCAACGGCGGGCCTGGTTCCGGCTCGCTCTGGCTACACATGGGCGCGTTCGGGCCGAAGCGCGTCATACTGCCAAGCGACGGCAAGGACGACGGCGCGCCGCCGTTCCGCCTCATCGACAACGCCGCGAGCCTGCTCGATGCTACCGACATCGTCTTCATCGATCCGGTCGGCACCGGCTTCAGCCGCGCGCTCGGCAAGACCGACCCCAAGGACTATTGGGGCGTCAGCAAGGATGCGCGCTCGATCTCCGAGTTCATCCGCACCTGGCTCAGCGAGAACGGTCGCTGGAACAGCCCGAAATTCCTCGGTGGCGAAAGCTATGGCACCACCCGTTCGGCGGCGGTCGCCAACGAGCTCGAGGGTCGCTACAACGATGTGGCGCTGAACGGCATCATCCTGATCTCGACCATCCTGGATTTCGGCCTGCAGGCGGAAGTACCGGGCAACGAGATGGCCTTCATCGTCAACGTCCCTCGATGGCGGCGACCGCGCTCTACCATGGCAAGGTGCCGGGTAAGCCGGCGCTTGAAGGCTTCGTTGAGGAGGCGCGCCAGTTCGCGATCGGCCCTTACGCGAGCGCGCTGCTGAAGGGCAACAAGCTGCAGGGCGAGGAGCGGGCGCGGATTCGCGCCCAGCTCGCCCGCTTCACCGGCCTGTCGGAGCAGTATCTGGAAAACGCCGACCTGCGGGTGTCGCCGGGGCGCTTCTACAAGGAGCTGCTGCGCGAACGCGGGCTGACCGTCGGCCGCCTGGACGCCCGCTACACCGGCAAGGATTATGACAACGCCGGCGAGGAACCGGACAACGATCCGAGCTTCTACGGCATCGACGCCGGCTACACCGCGGCCGTGAACAGCTATGTTCGCGACGAGCTCAAATTCTCGCCCGAGCGCCAGTATGTCACCATCGGCGGCGTGCGCGACTGGGACTGGAAGCTGGAGAACGCCGGGCGCGACCAGGAGGTCTACATGAATGTCACGCCGTATCTGGCGCGGGCGATGCGGGAGAACAGCGGCCTGCGCACCTTCGTGGCGCAAGGCTATTATGATTTCGCAACACCGTTCTTTGCCGCGGAATATTCGCTGTCCCGCACCGGCGTGCCCGCGGACCGCGTGCACTTCGAATACTACGGCTCAGGGCACATGATGTACGTGCGCGATGCCGACCTGAACAAACTCAGCAACGACGTCCGGGCGTTCATCCAGTCGCGGTGAAGACAAGAAACCCTCTCCCGCAGGGGAGGGTCTAGCGTACCGCGTCTATACCGCGACCAGCCCGAGCTGCGCGAACAGCGCGGCGTCGCGACCCTGCGATGGGTTGGGGTGGTCAGGAGCTGCTCGCCGTAGAAGATCGAATTGGCGCCGGCGAGGAAGCATAATGTCTGCAACTCGTCCGACATGGTCTCCCGGCCGGCCGACAGCCGCACGACCGAGCCCGGCATGGCGATGCGCGCGACTGCAATGGTGCGCACGAACTCCAGCCCCTCCATCTCCGGGGTGTCGCCGAGCGGGGTGCCTTTCACGGCGACCAGCCGGTTGATCGGCACCGAGCGCGGATGTTCGGGCAGGGTTGCGAGCGCCAGGATCATGCCGACCCGGTCCGCGCGCGTCTCTCCCATGCCGACGATGCCGCCGCAGCAGACATTGATGCCGGCATCCCGCACATGGCCGAGCGTCTCCAGCCGTTCCTCGAAGGTGCGGGTGGTGATGATATCGCGGTAATAATCCGGCGAGGTGTCGATATTGTGGTTGTAGTAGTCGAGGCCAGCGTCGGCGAGGCGCTGTGCCTGGCGGGCCTCCAGCATGCCCAGCGTCACGCAGGTCTCCAGCCCCAGCGCCTTGACGCCCGCGACCATCTCGGCGACCGCCTCCAGGTCCTTGTCCTTGGGCGGGTCCAGGCGGCCCATGCAGAAGCGGGTGGCACCGTTCGCGAGCGCCGCGCGGCGCGCGCCAGCACCGTGTCCAGGTCCATCAGCTTGCTGGCGTCCAGCCCGACCTCTTTGGCGTATTTGGCGGACTGGGGCAGTAGGCGCAGTCCTCCGCGCAGCCGCCGGTCTTGATGGAGAGCAATTGCGAGCGCTGCACCGCGTTCGGCTGATGATATTGGCGGTGAATGCTCTGCGCCTCGAACAGCAGGTCGAGGAACGGCCGGTCGAAGAGGGCCGCCAGTTCGGCGGCGGTCCAGTCATGGCGAATCATGGATCAGTCCTGTGGTGCGGTAGCCGGAAAACGGCCGGCGGCGTGAGTTGGCTGGGCGAGCATGGCGCGTGCGTCTTGTGCGTCGGCGGCGATCTGCGCCTGCAGTTCGGCAAGGCCGGCGATCGGCGCTCGGGCCGGATGAAGGCGACCAGCTCAACCGCGAGCTCCTGCCCGTACAGATCCTCGGCGAAATCGAACAGGTGCGCCTCCAGCAGTTCGCGCGGCGGCGCGAAGGTCGGGCGCAGGCCGACATTGGCGACGCCGTCGATGCGCCGGCCGTCAGCCAGGCGCACGCGGACCGCATAAACCCCGTAGCGCGGGCGCAGCACGTCGCCAAGCGCCAGATCGCGGTCGGGAACGCCAGCTTGCGGCCACGCCTGTCACCGGGTTCAACAGCACCGCGAATCGACCACCAGCGGCCCAGCAGCATCGCCGCCTGCTCCGGCGCGCCGGTCTCGAGGTGGGCGCGAACCCGCGTCGAGGAGATAATCTGGCCGTCGTCATCACACACAGGGGCACCGCGGTCGATGTCAGGCCGTGCCGTGCGCCGAGATCTGCCAGAACGGCGGTGTTGCCGGCGCGCGCGCGCCCGAAGGTGAAGTCGTCCCCGTCACCACGCCGCGCAGGCCCAGTTGCCGGGCCAGCACGTCGGCCACGAATGCGTCCGGCGACAGCGGTGAGACATCGGCAAAGCCCAGCACCAGCACGGCGTCGACGCCGAGCGCAGGATCGCCTCCGCCTTGTCCGGGGTTGGCGTCAGCAGGAACGGCGCGGAGTCGGGCCGGAAAAGCGGGAGGGATGAGGATCGAACGTCAGCACCAGCCAGGGAACGCCCGCCGCTCTGGCGCGTGCGCCCGCGGCGCGGATCACCGCCTGGTGCCCTTTGTGGACGCCGTCGAAGTTGCCCAGCGCCGCCACGCCACCACGCAAGGCGTCAGGCAGGAGTCGTTGCCGCCAAGATGCAGGACGTTCGGAAGTGCCGGGAAGATTGGGGAGCGTCATCGCGCGGACTATACGCACGGCCTCAAGCCGCCAAGCGTTTGCGCGTGGCCGCTACAGCAAATGGCTTTCCGCAGCTTAACCGATTTTTAGCCGCTCCGACTAGGTTGGCCTCAGCGCTGAGCGGGAGACCGGGCAGCTGTTGGGTGTAAATCAAGAAAGCGGGTGTCACGATGGCCGTTGATATGAACATGCCGATCCTGATCGTCGATGATTACAAGACGATGCTTCGGATCGTGCACAACCTTCTGAAGCAGGTTGGCTTCGACAACATCGACGAAGCGACGGACGGCGCGATGGCGCTGACCAAGCTGCGCCGCAAGAAATATTCGCTGGTCATCTCCGACTGGAACATGGAGCCGATGACCGGCTATGAACTGCTGAAGGAAGTCCGCGCCGACGCCGAGCTGAAGGACACACCCTTCATCATGGTGACGGCCGAATCGAAGACCGACAACGTGATCGCCGCCAAGAAGGCCGGCGTGAACAACTACATCGTCAAGCCGTTCAACGCGCAGACGCTGAAGCAAAGCTGACCGCCGTTCTCGGCGACTTCTAAGACGTTCGACACCCGTCGAGGCGAAAGACGCCGCGCTGCCCCAGGCAGGCGCGGCGTTTGGCTTTGTGGCTGCCATGCTAGGGTCAGGACTCATTAAGAATGAAGATCGTGGCTGTGCCTGAACCCGTCATCCCCTGCGTGAATTCGTCGTCACCTGGCTTCGGGTCGGGCTGTTGAGCTTTGGCGGCCCGGCAGGCCAGATCGCCCTGATGCATCGCATCGTGCTCGATGAAAAGCGATGGATCGACGAGCGCTCCTATCTGGCGGCCCTCAACCTGTGCATGGTTCTGCCCGGGCCAGAGGCGCAGCAGCTTGCAACCTGGTGCGGATGGCGCCTGCGCGGCCCACTGGGTGGGGTGATCGCCGGCGGGCTGTTCGTTCTGCCGGGTGCATTGCTCATGATGCTGCTCGCAGCGCTCTATGCCCTCTACGGCAAGACCACGCTGGGCGAGGGGCTGTTTTTCGGAATCAAGGCTGTGGTCGCCGCGATCGTTTTGCAGGCGCTGCACAAGCTCGCCAAACGCGCGCTCAAGCGCCGGCTGGACTGGGTGCTGGCGGCTGCCGGATTCGCCGCGCTGTTCTTCTTCAACCTGCCGTTTCCGCTGGTCGTGCTGGCGGCTGGTCTGATCGGCGCGAGCGTGGCGCAAGGCGATGGCCCTGCACCGGGCGGCCCGATGCCGGCAACGGTTCCCCTGAGTCGCAGCCTGCGCGTGCTGCTGGGCCTGGCCGGGCTGTGGCTGGCGCCGGTGGTCGGTGCGGCGCTCGTGCTTGGGCCGGACCATGTGTTGACGCAGGCGGGCGCATTTTTCGCGCGCATGGCGGTGGTGACCTTCGGCGGGGCCTATGCGGTGCTGGGGTATGTCGCGCAGCAGGCGGTCGAGACCTACCATTGGCTGACCCCGGCTGAGATGCTGGATGGGCTGGGCCTGGCCGAGACGACCCCGGGCCGCTGGTGCTGGTGCTGCAGTTCGTCGGTTTCCTGGCGGGCGCGCGCGCGTTCGACGGCGTGCCGCCGATGATCGGCGGGGCGCTGGTCGCCCTGATGACCCTGTGGTGCACCTTCGTGCCGTCGTTCATGTGGATTTTCGCGCTGGCCCCGCAACTGGACCGGCTGACCCGCCAGCCGCGCCTGCAGGGCGCGCTGGCCGGCGTCACGGCGGCTGTGGTCGGTGTGGTGCTGAATCTCAGCGTCTGGTTTGCCCTACATGTGTTGTTCCGGCACGTAGAGACAGTGTCGGCCGGCCCGTTTCGGCTGGCGGTGCCGGAATGGACAAGCCTCGATATGGCCGCCGCCCTGATGATGCTGGCGGCGGCTCTGGCCCTGCTGCGCTTCAAGGCAGGTATGCTGGTGACGCTGGGTGCCGGCGCGGCGGTCGGTCTAGGCTTGCGCGTGCTGGCGGGATAATTCAGCGAGATAGGCCCAGGAATAGATGCCGCTGTCGTGACCGTCGTCGAAGATCAGGCGCACGGCATAGTTGCCGACTGGCTCCATCCGTTCGATCCCGACATTTTCCTTGCCGGTCACGGTCCGCTTCTGGCCCGGCCCGTGCCCCTGCACCTCGGCGGACGGGCTTTCGACGCGCAGCAGCGTCGCTGGCAGTGTAAACGGTGCGCCATCCTCCGGCACCACGGTCAGGCTGCGTTTGCTGCGGCTGTAGACGAGTTCGCGCGGGGTCATGGTTCAGTCTTCGATCTGGCGGGCTTCGTCCGGCAGCATGATCGGCACGCCGTTGCGAATCGGGTAGGCGAGACCGGCGGACTTGCTGATCAGTTCCTGCGCCTCGGCGTCGTAGACCAGGGTGGTCTTGGTCAGCGGGCAGACCAGAATTTCCAGGATGCGCGGATCGAGCGCTGTCATCAGTGCCTCGCGGGGTTGGCGGCGTCACCGCCTGGGTCGGAAGCGAACTCGAACAGCAGGCTGAGCGCATCAAGGCGCGCAGCAAGCGTCGGCGCCTCGAGCAGCGCCTGCCGCTCGGCCGGGGTGAACGGGCAGATCATGCACAAGGCGGAGACCAGCGTGTCGTCTGGCGCTGCAGCGATCGTGTCCCACGCCGCCTGCAGGTTGTGCACGGCGAGGAACCGCTTCAGCCGCTCGACCATGAGGGTCCGGGCGTCCTCAGCCACCGCACCCGGCTCCAGAACATCGCCCGCGAAGGCGTCGAAATCGGCGCGCACCTGCCGGAACGGCGTGATGACATCCAGCTCCTGCGCGATCCGGAAGCGCTGCACCCCGACCAGAGTCATCAGGATGCGGCCGTCCTTGGTCGCCTCGTGGTGCGCGATCCGCCCGGCGCAGCCGACCGGGTAGATGCGCGGCTGCGGGCTATCGCCGCGCTCCTCGGCCGGCTGCACCATGCCGATCAGCCGGTGGCTCTCCAGTGCGGCGCGGGTCATGGCCAGGTAGCGCGGTTCGAAGATATTGAGCGGCAGCTCGGCGCGCGGCAGCAGGATTGCGCCCGCCAGCGGAAAAATCGGCAGGACCGAGGGCAGGAAGCCGGTATCTGTCTCGTGCAGGTGCGCCATGCAATTCTCCGCCTCAAGATATGGCGCGCGGACCCGCCTCAGGCAAACAGGATCGCGGACAGGCGGCGCCGTGCGGCCATGGCGAACGGCGATCGAGCCCTACAGCCTCCAGCAGGGTGAGCAGGCGGGTGCGCGCCGCGCCGTCGTTCCATGCGCGGTCCTTAGCGACGATCGCCAGCAGTTCGTCGGCGGCGGCTTCAGCATTTCCGGTCGCGACCAGGCCGTTCGCATAATCATAGCGCGCTTGCAGGTCGTCCGGGGCGGCGGCTGCCGCGGCGCGCAGGCCGGCGAGGTCTCCGGCCGGGCCGGCCGAGCGGGCGAGCGCGATGCCGGCCTTCAGCCGGGCGACAGCAGCGGCATGCGCGGGGTCGGCGGCGATGGCGCTCAGGAGTTCGTCGGCGGCGTCCGGCGCGCCACGCGCGATCAGCAATTCGGCCAGGCCCAGCTTTGCATCGGCTGCATCCGGCGCGACCTCGAGGATCTGCGCGTACAGCGCTTCCGCCTCGTCGAGCGCGCCCTCGGCCTGCAGCGCGCGAGCGGCGGCGATGGCGTCGGTCAGATCCGGCGCGCCGTCGCCCTCGGGCAGCGCGCCGAGCAGCCGGTCCAGGAACGCCGTCAGTTGGCCCTCCGACACCGCACCCATGAAGCCGTCGACCGGCCGGCCGTCGAGGAAGGCGTAAACGGTCGGCACCGACTGCACGCGGAACTGCCCGGCCAGCATCTGGTTCTTGTCGATATCGACCTTGACCAGCTTGATGCGGCCCTTGGAGGCGTTGGCGGCTTTTCCAGCAGCGGCGTCAGCGTCTTGCACGGGCCGCACCAGGGCCCAGAAATCGACCAGCACCAGCTGCGTGCGCGAGGGCTCGAGCACTTCGGCCGCGAAGGTCTCGATGGTCGCATCGACCACGGCGGACGCCTTGGCCGGCGCTTGCGAAGAGATGAGCATGGGCGGTTCCTTGACCAACGATGGGCGAGCGCCTGTGCGGCGCGTCTTTGCGCTCTATGTAGCGGCTCGGCCCGCAATGCCAAGCGGCAGCTGGCGCGAACGGATGCGCATGCACCCTCGGTCCCTTGCGGGGAAAGGCGGGCGCGCCGGGGCAGGGCGCTCCTTGCGCCTGGAAGACCGCATACTCACCATCTTTTCCCCTTGCGCGCCTCCTGTGCCCATGCTACCCGCGCCCACCTTGGCACAGACGAGCGGGCGTAGCTCAGGGTAGAGCACGACCTTGCCAAGGTCGGGGTCGAGGGTTCGAATCCCTTCGCCCGCTCCAAATCTTTGGATTCCAGTAAATACCTGAATATAACGGCAAAAATCACTGATTTTTGCCTGTGTAGGTATTGTGCAGAAAAATTTGCGGAATCGTCGGCGCAGCGGCGCACGCAATCTCTAACATTGAACGCTTCAAATGGAATCGGGCGGGGTTCCGGGGCCGGGGCCGAATAGCGGCCCAGCGCATTGGGGTGGGTGGTGCGGGTTAAAGATATGCGCCGCCCCGCTTGAGGGGCGGCGCTCTCTGTCGGCGGCTCAAGCCGCCTACGTCGTCGGGGTTCGCCAGTTGGTGAAGATAGGCAACGGCACGCTCTGCGTGCGCGGCGGCTTGCACGATGGCGCGGGTGTCGTTCTGCAAGACCTTAATCCAGCTTGCGAGATAGCTGGCATGGTCGGGGCGCGGTTCAATCGACAAGCCAAGATCGGCGGCAAGAAAAGCTGCGCCAAGTTCGGCAACCAGCTCCTCGCGGGCGTAACCTTCATCGCCCCATTTCTCGCGCCCGAATGAACGATCAAGGCGGCTCTTGTGGCTTGTCCAGTGGACGGTTTCATGGCCTCTGGTGGTGTAATAGCCGTGGGCATCATGGAAGGCTGCAAAGGGTGGCAACTGAATCCTGTCGGCTGACGGCATGTAAAGGCGCGGTCGCCGCCGTGGTTCACGGTCGCAGGGATGCGTGCAAAGAAAGCCTCCGCTGCCTCGATGCGCTCCACCTCTGGGGCGGGGTCTGGCACAAAGTGGAAACGCTCGGGCAATCCGTCGATCTGCGCCACGTTAAAGACGGTGTAGGTTTTCAGGAATCGGAATCGCTGTTCGCTGTCCTCTCCGCTGTTCTCGTCGCGCACGGTCTTGTTGCTGTCGCCGTAATAGACGATGGTTGCACCGCGCTCACCTTTGCGCACCTGCGCGCCCAAGGCTTGTGCTTGGCGATAGGTCATCCATGACGGGCTGACAAAGCCCGATGCCCGCGCCTCGATCCACAGCAACAGAACATTGATGCCGCGATATGGTTGGCCAGTCGCGCGCAGCGGACGGGTTGCGCCTGATGTCGCCATGTCGCCCCCGCTCCACGGTTTGAGCCAAGGGCGCGTGCCCTGTTCCAGTTCGGCAAGAATCCGGTCGGTGATGCGGGTATGGGGGTCAAGTTTGGTGGTTGGTTTGGTCATGTTGATTGCTCCTTTTCTGATCCGCGCAGCGGGTCATGCGCCGCGCATGACCCCTGCCGACCCGGCGGGGCGGAGAGAGAGGGCAAGGTCCGGTGCCGGGGTTGGTGCGGGCGCAACAAAGTGAGCCACGGCCCCAAAGCGGCACCTTGCAGGAGAGAGAGGCAGAGCCGCTTTCTTCCTCGAAAAGAAAAGGCTGCGCCGCTGGCGGCGCTTAAAGTTGGGCGGGCTTGCCTGCCCTATCCAGCGTCAGGGATTGTCACCCGCATGGGCGGAAACCGCAGCGAGGGTTCCGTCGCGCAAGCGATAAAGCCCGGCCCGAAGGCGCCCAGGCGTAGTGTTTTTGACCGCACAGCTCGCATCATGCGGCTGCGAAGCTCGCTAGGCGAGGTGCCGATCATGTGCGCCGGATAGCGGTCGCCCCTGATTCCATGACGGTCGCTCCACCGCGCTGGATATGGGTTGTCCGCACGGTGTCCACTCCGGCGTATTCGACCTTGAAATCAACGTAGCTCACTTCGTCATCATGCCCCTGAAAGCAATCATGTATGGCTTTGAGGAAATGCACTTCGGCAAGCTGTTGCGAAGGCGGATGGGGGTTATTCCGCGCGGTCGGCACGGTAGCGGGAAACACATAGAGACACGGCGGCGGCAATTCGTAAGGGCCGATAGTCGTGATGCGCGGTGCCTGCTCCTGCACGATCTTCGGGCATGGGCCCAATCGTGCCGCACACCATATCCCAGATAATCAGACCATCAACCCGCTGCTGCCGGGCAATGATTTCGGCACTCAATCGGGTGTGGATGCCTGACCAAGCGTTGTGGCGCGGGTCGGCACCCGGATTGGTGCAAACGCTCCAGATAACAAACTCGTTGGCCTGCGGCGGACGTTCGAAGATGTTGGTGTTGTTGCCGTCAAGGCAACCCTTCAATTCGATTACGGACGTGCGACCGGACGGCATGGTAACAGTGTAATCATGTCGGTTGGCTTCACCGGCTGATTGCCAGTCGAGAATGAAGTTTTGGTCCTGCATGTAGTTGAGAACATGCCGGACAAACTCGCGCTTCTCACGCATTGTTGCGGAAAACTGCCCGCGCACTCGTTCGATCGCGCCACGAAAAGGCCGCTGTTGTAAAACTCGGCCTCGTCTAGCCCGTGGTCCCCAGCCTGTGCGCCTCAGTTTTCAGCACTTCGGCATAACGCTCGATCAGTTGGCGCAGTTGGGCATTTTGCAGGCAGGGCGTGACCGTCATCCGTCAAACTCAATCCTCAAGCTGGGGTCGCTCTCGCACTCCCCTACAATGGCATTGTAGCGCTTAACGATTTCCGCAACAGTCGAGGAGCGATCCTCGCGCTGGAATTTGCTCCACTCATAGACGTTGGTGGCGATAAACTGCTCGATCTCGATAATGTCGAGCCGGTCATCAACTCCGGCTTGACGGGCCAGCGCCTTCGCGCCGCCGACACCATCTTCTGTCGTAACGATCACTGGGCGCAATCCCGAACCAAGATTGTTTTGGCATTTGTGAATAAGCGCCTCGCCCGGTGCGGTCGTGACATGAATAGCCACGTCCCCAATCAGGAAGTCACCGGCGCGGTTCGAGGGTGCGTCCGCAACAGACGCGCCGTGATGGGTGAGGCCGCCGCCCGTCACAATGTCCAGCTTGGCGCCGACAATATGCTGCATGACAGCGCCCGCATACATGGTGCCGCGCACTTCGCGCTGGCGCTCAACCGCTTGGGCGAGCAGGTCACGCACCGAAGCCCGAAGCGAGCGCGAAGGGTCGAGGCGCAGCGTGAACGGCTGGGAGTCGAAAACTCCAACGCCTTCTCGACCCAGAACGCCTCGGCGGTAGCAAGGTCTAGTGAACCGGCAGCGTGCAGCTCGTTGAGAAGATCAATGTATGCCTCCATCCGCTCCATATTGCCCCGGCTAGTGCGTCCGCCCTCGCTGGAAAGAACACGATCAATGCCATGATCGGCGAGTATCTTCTTGACCGCTCCGCCGCCGAGGCCCGCGACCTGCCCGCCTTTGCCTGTTACGAAGTCGGCCTTATTGAGCGGAAAATCCTTGGACTGCGCGTTGCGAGTCAAGATCAGGACCAGTGAGAGCGACCCTTTGGAAAGCCCTATGTGCTTGTCAGAAAATTGGATGAGGCGGTCGGGCAAGGTGTTGGTCGATGTTGACGAATTCATGCAGCCGCTTTCAATGCAGTGTCGTTGTGGTCGATCACTGGACCAAGGATATGTTCGGCAAGGAAATGAACAACCGGCACCACCACGCCATCGCCGGTGAGGTGATAGGCTTCGTTGTAGTTTTCCGGCAGTTTGTATTCCTCGGCAAGCCCATGAGGCGCGCGGTTTCACGGCTGGAAATCAGACGTGAGCGCACTTTGTCGCCGTCAACAACCACGATTAGCTGGCGGCTCGATCCGCCTGCGGGTGTGCGTAGGCATCCGGCAATGTCGTCAAAGCGGACTTCGGCGCGCTGAACCTTACGACCGTTCTCATCCAAGCGTGTGCGCTTGTAAATGCCGCCGACCATACGCCGCCCCGCCTTTTGGCGGCAGTAATTTTGCACGGTTGACGGTGCTCATCATAGCGAGCAGCGCACGAGTTTCCGCTTGTGTGTGCCACGGAATGCTGGTCGGCGTTTCTTCGATCAGGTCCGCAAAGATGGTGTTGCGGCCCGCTGGTGCCGGTAGACTCCACCAAATCCAGCCGTTCTTGAGGCGCGGCGGAAGGCGATCAAAGGCGTTGCGCAGCGCGCGGGTATGGAATGGCAAGCTAGGCTCGTCAGCGATAAGCTCCGCCGGAATCTCTACATCGCCCCTCACGCCGATAATGAATAGACGCGGACGCGAGTGCGGAACGAAATGAGCGGCGTCAACGATCAGCGCTCCAAAACGGTAGTCCGCCTGATGGAGCGCGTTGCAAATGGCGATGAAGTCCTTCCCTCCGTGCGAGGTCAAGGTGCCGTTGACATTTTCCAGCACGATAAGGCTGGGCGCGCGGTTGTCCTCCCGCAACCCCTTCATCAAGGACCAGAACGGCCAGAAAGTGCCTGAACGGTCACCTTTGAGGCCCGCGCCGCCGCCAGCTAGCGACAGGTCTTGGCATGGGAACGAACCCCACACGAGATCGGCTTGGCCGGGAAGGTCTGCGACTTTCACTTTGCGCACGTCGCCAGTGACAAGCTCCTTGTCGCCCCAGTTGTCCTTATAGACTCGGCTTTTCTTGTGATCGAAATCGTTGGCGAACAGGCATTGCCAGTCCGTGCCGAGGCCAGCGCGCGCCATGCCGCCGCCCGCGAAAAATTCGTAGAAGCTAGGCACGATCTTCCCCTCCGATTCATCGCGCTGCAGCTTTTCGAGGATTGCCTCTGTTATCCAAGTGTTGCGCGAGATATTCCCAGGACGCCTCATGCGTGCACGGTCAATCCTCGCGCCGATGCCTTGGTCAAGGCGAAGCGTGGCGCATGAACGGTCGGAGCTGGTGCGGGCTGATTGCGTCATGAAATCACTATGGCGCCACATTGGCGCCAAAGGCAAGGACATTTGCAGAACATTGCGCGATCAAGGGCAATACAGGAGGCTTTAAGGCTCCTCGGGGAGCTATCATCGTAACCACGGCGGTTTCAAGAAGTGGCGCGCACGGAATCTTGAACGCAGGCGGCGGCGCACCGCGCGCGGCGGCTTCGGTCGCGGTGCCAGCGGCGGCGTAAGGAACATTGACCCAATATCAGCCCGTCGCCCACGCCTTCGGACGTGCTGCCGGAAGTCGAAAAGAAACTCGATGTGATTTCGGAATGGCTGGCGCTACCAGCCCCGCCCTTCGTTTTCTTGGTGCGGCGGGCAACCGCCATAAATCGGGAGACAAGGCTCGGCACGAGTGCGAGGGCCGTATCGCGCACGAACCGCGATACCGATTTTGCGGCTTGAGGCACAAGGCTGGCAATCTGTCCTAGCAGCAGGCCCGGTTGCGATTGCAGGAAACGCGAGCCTGTCAGCGTGCGCGGGGTTCTCGCTCCGGCCCTTCGCGGTCGCGCGCCAAAGCCTCCCGTTGCCGTTCCTCATATTCACGCGCGATCTGGCGCGCGCGTTCGTCGTCCTCGATGCGACGTTTGAGGTCGTTGGCCTGCTCTTTCAGTAGGTCAGCACGCTCCTTACCTTGACGTTCAACAAGCGTGTTGATCTCGGCCCGCTGTGCAGCATCTAGGCCGGACACCATGATGCGGATTTCGTCGTTGCGGCGATCCTCAAGATCGGCGGCGCGGCGTGCCTCGTCCGCAAGGCGCTGCTGACGGGCTTCCTCGTCCACGGCCTCGCGGATACTGCGCCAGATGCGCTCAAAGCCACCCGGCTCGGGCACGCGATCCGCGACTATCCGCTGCGCCTGCTCCTTGGCGAAGGTCTCTATCGCCTTGTCGGCTGCTGCCTGCTGGCTTTCTTGCAACTCCGTCACCTCGCGGGCGTGGCGCAGCTCCTGTTCCCGCAATTCGGTCGCGTGAACCTCCATCACAGCGCGGCGTAGGGCGTCGATATGCTGACGCTCGGCGTCTGCCGCTGCCTCCTGCGACATCGGTGTATCGCGATCAGCGGGTTTTGACTCTGAATCGCTTGCTCTGCGGTGGTGTCGGGCTGGCCGGACTGATCGGCTTCCTGCAATGGTGCGGCGCGGCCAGCTTCGCGGATCGCGACGCGGGCTTCCTTCACGCTCGGCAGGCGCTCCGGGTCAACGTCCACCATGAAGGCGCGCAGGGCTGCGGCCTTCACGCCGGGAAGCTGGCGGCCAAGGCTATGCACCTTGGCGTCGTCATCAAGGATGACAAAATCGCGGCGGTCGCCGCGTGCCAGCACGTATCCCGCATCTTCAAGGGCAGCTTTGAAGGCGGGGCCGGAATCGCTGGCCTCATATAGCGCCGTGACCTGCGCTTTGCGCTCGCGGTGATCGATACCGGCGCGTTCCGCCTGCTGCCATTCGTCATGGCGAGCCTCGGCAGTCGGAAACTCCGGCTGGGCATCACGGTCGCGCTTGGCGTGCTTGCCGGGGACATGCTCATGTCCGAACTCTTGCTCCATTCGCAAGCTGGCGCGCTCGTGCGCCTGATAATTCATGCTGTCGGAGCGCAAGGTCATGGTGTCCATGTCCGCGCGCGCCCAGACCACATGGATATGCTCGCGCCCGTCCTTTTCGTGCATCACGACGGCGCGGGGTTGGCCCTGCAAACCAAGCTCCTCCTCCAATATCTCGACCGCGCGCGTCCATTGTTCGGGCGTCATTTCATACTTGGTGTCGGGGTCGATATTGGCGTGGTAAAGGCCCAGCTTGCCCTTGGTGGCAAGGGTGTAGGTCTGCCAGTCGCGGAAGGCTTGCTCGGGAGTGCCTGCGGAATCCAGTTGCAGGATTTCGACGCGCTCGTTGGTATCTGCGCGGCCAAGGTGGTGGGCGAGCTGACTAGGGCCAGCCCGGCTCTTGCCCTTGATTATCACGGGCTGGCTCCATGCCGAGGGCTTCGTAAATGGCGGCGATCACTTGATGGTATTGGTGCAGCGCGTCACGCAGTTGCGGCACGTCAATATCCATCCCGCGATTGGTGTTGCGGGCAATCTGGTTGAGATTGTTGCCGACGCGGTTGAGGGTCGCGAGCGCCTGCACAAGTGCCTGATGCTCGACGGGACGGCGGCGACGCGCACGCGGGCCTGCGTCGCCTAATGCGAGGGCGCGCATGAAGGCGGCGGACGCCATGCCCGCACGGTCAGCGCGGGCGACAAAAGCGGATTTTTCTTCGGGGTGACGCGGGCAAAAGGGTTTCCGTGCGCTGCCGTTTATCGGACTTGCGCCGGGTGCCGGGCGATGGTTCGCGCGGCGGCGTTTGCTCGTCGTCGGCCATAATGTGGCCTCTCCATTGCCCCCGACAACAAATCCGCCGGGGATCGAAGGGGTTCACCCTCCCTTCGTCAGGGTGCAGGGGCCGACACGCTCCTGCTCGTGGTCCGGGGCGCGAAAGCTCCGGTCAGGGTTCCAAGGGGCATGAAAGCCCTTTGGTCGATGCCGCCGTCGAAACAGCGGTCGATGGGTTTCAAGGGAGCGCGAAGGCTCCTTTGGCTGGGACGCAGACATGCCCGATATTGCGGGTCATGGCAGCGGCCCTGTCCAGGGTGCAGGGGCGGGAAGGCTCCTGCTCTGGGGTTCCAACGGGGGCACGAAGGCTCCCATTGGTCGCGGGATGCAACGGGGTAGAATAGACCCTTGCCAAGCCGGAACCGTCAGGTTCCAGTGTGAACGGTTAGTCCGCACATGGCTTGCATCTTCCAGTATTTCTATAATATCACAGAGAATGCCGATTCTGCACGCAACTTTTGGGTGTATATTTGATCTGGTGTTACGGCCTGTGGGGGCGGTTTAGGCAAGGTGAAGCGTCACGGGTTCGCGAAGGGCGAATTTGTGGGTGGTGCAACCGTCTGACTATACAAGGAAATCGCAGAAACTTTCCCGACATGACGGGCGGCATGTTACCATAGGACATGCCCAATGATCGCGATTATCTGAATGGCGACAACGCCCCTGCTGATTTTACCCGTCGCAGGGTCGCTAGAATTTTGCGGCGGGAACGCCCCTCTATGAGAACGGCGACCATACGCAGCGCCGTTTTTTCAGGAGTATACCCGTCTTCATGACCGGAGTCGTGATGCCTTCGGCATTGTCGAAGTGGGCAAACTTAAGGTCATTACCTACAATCTTATCGGCAAGATAAGGACCGATCGTATCATCTCGCTCACTGAGTTCCCGCTCCCGCCGTGGTTCATCAGAAAAGCCGACAATTCCAACATGTACTCCCGCTTCACTCCGCTAAAGCCTGCCGACTTTACCCATGGCAGGGTCAGGAAAGAGCGCCCCAAATACCAACCCGGTTATGGAGGCCGGTGGGAGGGCATCAAAGTCCTTGGGAAGATTCACGCGTGCAGCAAAGATCGTTTCGGGGTCATCCAGATCGGAACGCTGCGGGTTTTCACCAATAACCTATTCGGCAAGATAAAACCTACCGTGTCATCCCTATGGATACCGTTCCTTTCCCACAAACGTGGCTGCTCAAGAAACTCGCCAATTCCAACTTGCGCTCCCGATTCTTGACGCCACCTTGCGGGCGGTAGGGTTTAACCCTCTTAGCGCCCGTATGGCTCCAAGGCACGTTCGAGCCGCGTCCGTTCCTCCCGCTCTAACGCGGCAAGGCGCTCGGCTTCCAGCTTGGCGTATTTCTCCTCGATTTCCTTCTGCTGTTGCGCAAGATAGTCCTTCATTTCGGGATCGTCGATTCCGCCAATCGTCTTGTCAATTTCCTGCTGCCGAAGGTCGGCGATGCTCTGTGATATTTCCTCCCGGCGCTCATCGTATTGCGCCCGAATAACTTCTTCCACCTTCTCCGGCGCGACGGGTTGCAGGGTGCCAGCTTCTATCTGCTCCTGAATCTGGAGTTCTTTTCGATGATTTCAGCGTTGCGCTGCTTAATCGCTTCCTGTTCCCGCGCAGCATCGGCAACGCCTAGCTCCTGTGCCGCAATTTGCGCCTTTACAGCTTCGTCATGCTGCAAGGCTTGTTCGTCCAGCGCAGCCTTTTGAGCCTCATCCGCAAGCCTCTGCTGTTCCTTGGCGTCAAAGAATTTCGAGGTAATTTCCTCCTCGCGCTGCACAGCATCCTGACGCAGGGCTTCCTCCGCCAGGCGAGCTTTGCTCTCGCTCTGTTCGCGGGCAAAGTCTTTGGCCTGCTCTTCATGTTGTTGGCTCAATCCCTGCGTATAGGCATCTTTGAAAGCTTCCCGTTCCTCATCGTGGCGCTTGAATAGTGCCTCTCTGCTGGCGGCATCTGCTATCCCTTGCGATTCTTCCAGATGCCGCTGCTGCATCTGGTTCCACGCCTTACGGTCTTTCTCATTCATTTCCCGAAGGATGCGATACCATTCATCATCATCTGACACGGGTAGTTCTCCTGATTGTCACAGCGGCAAGGCTGTAGCTGCTATTCTGCGGCAGAAATCTCGCTTTCGAGATTGGCGCGCCGGGTCAGTTCGGGGTCGTTGTAAGCAAAATGCTTTTCCACCGCCGTGGGCGTGGCACCCGACGCCATGACAATCACCTTGCTGGTGAAATCCGGCCCCGCGAGAACATCGGGTTCGACGCGCTTGACGCGCGTGCCGTCCACCACGCTTTCACGATAGCCCATGTCGTCGGACAGCTTCTGTGCCGTGCCATCCTGTAGGCTTGGATTCATGAAGCAGCGCACGGCGCAATTGGCGACCATGCCGTCCGCGTTCTCGTATGCGGTTTCGAGCTGCCCCAGACTCTGGGTGAACATCCACAGTTTGATTCCATACTGGCGGCCGATTTCGAGGGCTTCCTCGACAGGCGGCATGTGGCGAAGCCTTGGCAATTCATCGAGAATGAACAGAATGGGAGCCGTGCCCCGGTCTGGTAGGCTCGATGTCAGGGCGCGTATGTGCTGCGCGATAATGACGCGCAGCATGGAAGCATAGCTGTCGATCTCATTGGGCTTGATGCAGATGTAGATGGTCGGATTTTTTCCTGATCTTAGATCGGCGGGGTCCAGTCCGATTTCTGGGTTGCCCGCGCTATGCGCGCACCTTCCCATGCGCTCATGCTGGCGAGAGCGGATTGCAGCACGCCATCGCGGGTTTTCGGCTCCATTTCGCCAAGCGAGCGTCCCATGCGTGCCATCGTCGGGACATCGGTAGCTGCTTGCAGAGAAATGATGAAGCGGTCCCATCCCACGCCGTGCAGGATGTCGAGGACAGGTGCCATCGTCCGCTCTTCTGGCGAATTATTCCTGACGGTAATTGCAATGGCGGCGTTTAGCACGTCGCGGGCGCGGCTCTCCCAGAACGGGTCTTTTGATTTACCGCTTGGCACGATCAGCATGTCGGCAAGGAAGCGTGAGTCTTCCCAAATATGATCGGGTTCGTCCGACACGGCCAGCAGGGGATTGTAGGAATGCCCCTGATCGGGATCGAGCGGGCTGAACTTGAAGATCGGCCCGACATTGGCAGCGCGCCATGCGCTTGTGGCTGCGTGGATTTCTCCTTTGATGTCGAGAACGACCGCAGGGCCATTCCACGTCAACAGGTTAGGCAGCACATGACATTGCGTCTTGCCGGAACCCGGTGGCGCGACGGTGATAAGCGAGCCTTCTCCTGCAAAGCCTAACAGCTTATCGGGTGAATTTGCTTCATGTCCGAGGATAAGCGCGTTTTCGGGAAGGGTATTGACTGCGAGCGGTGTAAGATTGCCTTGGCCGCTTAGGTCGCCGCCGTTGCCGAGCAGGCGGGCCGCCAGAGCCTTTACGACTGGATTATCGGGATGCTTTTCAACGGCTCGATTAAGCTCGGTCAATGCGAAATCTACGCTTTGTTCTAGTCCTCGCCTTCCACGAGCCAATCAAGCGCCTGCTTGATCGTCTTGCCGTCCAGTCCCTTCTTTTGCCACCCTTCATAGATGGTTGCTTTCCCGTCGCCGTAAACGATACCAAAAATCTGCATGAAGGCATTATGCGGCGAGGAGCTGATGCCCTCATTATAGAGCAGAAGCGATGACCGCAGAACCTCTCTATCTCTTGCTGACATCGACGCAAGAGAGCGCCCAAGATTGACTTTCAGATACCAGTCTGCCCACGTTCGTTGCAGGGTGAATTTGATTTCTGCGGTCTTTTGTCAAAGGTGGAATTGATATTCGACGATCTTTGTTCTTTGGAATCTCCGAAGGTCGCGATCAAATCGTCAATCGAAGCTTTCCGGTATTCAGCGGCTTTCTTCTCAGTCCGCCCCTTACGTGTAGCCGCGCGCACGATTCCCCAGATCACAAAAATCGGGATAAGAGCATATATCCCAATCCAAAAATATTCATTACGGACGCGTATAAGAAATACACGAATGGAGACATGTCGGTGCCCCCGGCAGAGTATACAACCTCGTCGGAGCCGTAGTCGTTGAACAGCACATCAAACGGGAAAATCCACCCAAGAATGCCGGTTGCCCATAGGACAAAAATCACACCCAGACCGATCAACAGCTTTTGTTGCGCAACACTTCCCACCCCATTCCGCCCCGTAGCGCTCGTGCAAAAACGCGCCGGGCATATGCTCGCCAATGAAGTCGGAGCGGCAACCGCCACTCCCGCGCCCGTTGAGTAAAACGGCGATCTTGCAGGAGAAGAAGGTCGATGCTCTCCGCTTGTGCTTATGTGCAAGCACCCGTGTTTGTTCAAGCAATTCTATTGCGGGGCAAACATGCGGCACGGCTTCTTCGTCGCCGACGCCATGCGTGGCCT
The DNA here is from genome assembly GCF_005144965.1 of Hankyongella ginsenosidimutans. Classification (GTDB taxonomy): domain Bacteria; phylum Pseudomonadota; class Alphaproteobacteria; order Sphingomonadales; family Sphingomonadaceae; genus Hankyongella; species Hankyongella ginsenosidimutans. Next base: position 112,312 of record NZ_CP039704.1, on the reverse strand, counting down.
TCTTGATGTGCATCCTTGCAGGATTCGCCCCAATACGCCGCAAGCCATTACACGGCTTCTCCACTTCGTTTCGACCTTGCGGTGCGGCAAGGGCGAACGCCCTGCCTCTGTCTGCTTATGAAGGCCGCGATGGTCGCGGTTCAGACAGGGAGAAAAATCATGTCACAATTCATCGCCCCCAACGAGCTGTATGGCATGAACGAACAGGAACTGCGCGCGCTGCGTGGCCGCATCATGGCCGATCTGCGCAGCATGGGTCAGTCGGTCTTTCTCAACCCGCATATCTATGCCTCACTGGAAAACATCGACGCTGCAATCCAGCGTCTGCAACAGCAGCCCAAGCCGCGCGGGCCGAAGCCGCCGGGGTTCTAAAGGGTGCGCTGCTGGTCCTCGCGGGCTTTGTCATCTCATTTGATATATCAATAATTTCAATTAGATAACAAAGTGCGTATGACGAGCCACCTTGCCTCCCACGCCTCTCTGTGGCAGAATTGAACTATGGAACGTGAGGTAGCATTGGCCCGGTTAAGGCCGTTGGAACAAAGGCTGCGCCAGCAAGGCGTTTCGGCCCTCTATCTCTTTGGCTCAACGGCACGCGGCGAAGCGGACGATAAATCAGACCTCGACCTGCTTTTCGAGTATGTGCCGGATCGCGGGTTTAGCTTGTTCGATCAGGCCGGGCTTCAAGTAGAGCTTTCAGAGCTTCTGAATACGAAGGTGGATTTCATTCCCCGTAAAGGACTACGCGACCGCATTAGGGAGCGGGTTGAAGCTGAGATGGTGCGGGTCTTTTAATGAGCCGCGACCTGAGCGATAATCTCGACAATCTCCAAGTGCTGATTCGGCGCATAGAGGACGGTTTGAAGGATAGGTCCTATGAGGACTATCTGAATGACCAAGACCTGCAAGATGCGACCACATATCGTCTATCAATGCTCGGTGAAATCACGGGCAAGCTGCCTGACGATGTCAAAGAACGGCATTCTGACATACCTTGGGATAAGATTCGCGGATTGAGGAACGTCGCCAGCCACGACTATTTCAGCATCATACCTGACATGGTGTGGGAAGGAACGCGGTCGCTCGAACCTATCAAGCAAATGATCCGCGAGGAACTAGCGCGCATTGAAGCGGAGCGACGTAGCCGCGATGGCGGACGCACGCGCTGACGGTTTTCCATGCGCCCGGTAACGGCGCGGAACAGGACAGCATGGAGCAATGGGTAGAGGCTCAAGACTTTATCGCCGCTGACGTGATCCGGTGGAAAGAAGGCGTCTTTCACAACCGCCGCAAAGGCAAGGCGCTTCGCATAGGCGAGCGTCAGGTTGCCGCCGAAGTGCTGGAACGTGGTGAGGATGGTTGGATAAAGCTGCTCGTGCGAGGCTGCGCCATCACAAAAGATGAAGCTGCCGGAAAAACTATTCAGACCCTCAAAGCAGGCGAACAGATAAAGCGCGCAATTAAAACTGTGTTGCGCGGCAAGGTCGAAAGGTTGCTCTGGGACGATGAAACCGCTCGGGCGGCGGTGCTGGCGAGCAAGCCCGCGACGTCGCGTTTTGCGGACATTCCAAAGGACGAATAGGCATAACGGTAAGCGGGGCGCTTCCGCGCCCCGCTCGCGGCGTTACCACCAAGAGTCGTAATAGACGGTGTTGCCTTGCGCGATGGCTGCGCGGGCCTTGGCGACGAAGGCCAGATCGTCGGCGATTTCCGTGCCATCGGATGATCCGAAGAAAAAGCCACTGGTCTGCGGCAGGTTGCCAGCGCGAATGTCGGCCTCAAGACGATTTAGGTCGTCGGCAGTCAGCTCGACGGGCACGCAGTTGAACTCCTGGGCACCGCCCTTCTCGAAATAAAGGGCTTCCATCCAGCCATGCAGGTTCGGATGCTTGCGCCAATAGTGTAGCTCCGTGGCGTCAGCCACTTTGAAGTCAACCGGGCTGTCCGGCAGCGTGGTTGTGACCATTGCATACATATCGAGTCCCATGTTCTCGCTCCTATGGATTGGGGTTGATCGTCCCGAAGGACGCGGACCCGGAAGCGGCGGGATCGAGCTGCGGCTGTCATGGCCAACACGGCCCGAAGGGGTGGTGCGGGCAGGCCATTGACGGCAAAGCGCCCGACGCAAATGTCGCGTCAACGATATGAGGGCGATCAATTCCAGGAGCGATCTGCGGACTCATTTCCGCAATGGTCACGGACGCAGCCGGATTGTGGACCAACGGCTGTGACGGGGATGCTGCCGTAATTGTGCGATGCAGCGCCTACGGCGATGGATTGGTGGTCACGCTCAAGAGCAAACTACGCAGGCATTCGGCGCGCTTCGCGCTGCTTCAGGAAAGGCAGCGATGTGGAGTGAAGGCAATTTTGCGAATATGCTGATTCATATATCAACGGTCAGGCGAATGACAGCGCGGCAATCTGTGGCATCGCTTTCCGCCCTGACAATACCGCCAAATCGGGCTTCCATGTCTTGCGAACGTGCCCAATCCAAGAAACCCTCAAAGGCGAGCGATTGGATGGCTCCAAGTGGGGCGTCCAGTATGATCTCGTTCGATCCGGCGTTCACCGCGCCCGGAATGCAACCCGGAATAACCTTGCTCTTAAGTTGCTCGAAATAAGCATATCCGGCATCTTCGTCAGGAGCTGGTAGCTGGTTCGGCGTGAGAACGGTTTTACGCAGTTCGTCCCGCCAGCTCTGTCCAATGGTTGCTAGTGCACCCGATGCCGTCATGTGTGTTGCTCCTTTGGGGAAGAACGGTAGACCTTATCAAAATTTACGGGAGTCGAGACTGTGCGGTCAATACAATCCATGTCAGCGCAAGAGTTCAACGCGCTTCCGCATATTGACGATATTGATCCCCTAAATGTCAGCGATCATAAATGCATGGAAGAATTGAGGGACGTTCTTGAAAAGCATGGCAAGCTCTCACGGTTTGGCATAACCCTGCTTCATCGCCATTTCGACTTAAACGAGGGCGAGATATTGGTCGAGTTCACCGATACCGCCAACAGGGTGCAAACGGTCGAGATTGAAAAGCTCGCAGACAAGCGCCCATGCGCCATCGAAACCGCTTGGGTTCTTAAATCTGGAACCTCGATGGCCGCCTGCTATCCGGGGTCTGCGTTCATACCAGCAGCGGCCATTATCGTGGCCACGTTAGCCAATAACTCATCCGAACGGGACGCAAGCTAAGATTTGCCCGCGTAGCGGACCCGCATTCAATTGCCTCTGTATCGCCAGCGGCGGGGCAATAGTCCTGCCCTCAAGATTGCCAGCGGCAACGGGCAGGCAGAGGGCGGCATGGGGGCCGTGTCGAACTCGACACGGCTTGCTACCCAAACCGCCAGCCGGTTCACAATCGAGAAGCGCCAGCGGCGCATTGTGAATCCGGCAGAACGCAAGGCTTGAAGCATCGGCAACCGGACCCGGTTGCTGGCTCGATACCCGCCTAGCGTTTGGGCCGCGACGGTTTATCCGTCTGCTTGGCTTTGATGGACTCAACGGCTTTCGCCTTGGCTTCCAGCTTGTCGATCTCCTCGTTCATTTCATTGTGCATGGCGTCCCATCCGCCAATGCCCATCAACACGCGGTCGGCGTGCTTGATGGTGTTCACATGGCCATAGTGCTGTTCGATCATTTTGACTGACGTGCCCATCTGCTGGGCGAGGATATAGACATCGACACCTGCGGACAGTCGCAGGGTGGCGTAGGTATGACGGAAACAATAGGTCGTGCGCGGAATCCCGCTCGGCCCATCGCGAAGGTCGGTATATTTTAGCAGTTCCTCGACGGTGTCGCGGTACAGCCATTTGGCAGGCTTGCCATTGATGATCGTGAATACGTGATCGTCCTGCTTGGTCGCCTTGGACAGTTCCCGCACGCGATCAAGGTATTTTCCGACGCTGATCGGAGCGATCAGTTTGCGGGTTTTGCCTTTGCCCTGAACATACAGGACAAGGATTTCCTGCCCGTCCTTGTCCTTGGCAGTGGTGATGTCCCGCCAGCGCAAGTTCTTCGCCTCGGGCGGGCGCATCCCTGTGTTGCACATGATAAGGATGAAATTGTAGCAGATTTGGCGATACCAGATGCCCTGCGGCGTGGTCGCCTCTTTCATCCATTTGCGCCCCTTCGTGTGCAGCTTGCGGTATTCCTCAAGCGTGAACTCGTCTCGGCGGTTGGATTTCAGTTTTGGCATACCTTCAAAGCGGTGGTGCGCGGGCACATACCGCTTGCTGATAGCGAAATTCATAATAGCAGCGAAAATGGTCATCTCGATGCGGATGGTGGAATCGCTGATGACGCCTTTACGACGGCCTTCGCCGTTTTCGCGTCGCCATAGCGGATAGTCGGCCCAACGCTCCTGCGTCACCAGATGAATCTGTGTGCTGCCGACATACGCCTTGAGCGGACCATCGATCTTGCTTCTGATATTTCTTGAGCGGGCTTTGCTGACTTCGCCTGCGTTGGCGCGGCGCTGCTGGGCGTCAGCATATTCCTCCGCCACCTGTGAGAAGGGGCGATTGAATACCGGAACATCGTGTTTCACGCGAAAACGGATATCGGCATATTCGTCCAGCGCCCGGTCGCGCGCTGCCTGTCTATCTACTGTGCGGAGCGAGATCGTCTTATATCGGTCCTCGTTCTGGATTCTGACGCGGCAATAGTAGTTGTCGTGACCGACATCGCCGCGTCGGAAGATAATGAGGCCCGGCTTGACCTGCTCTTTATCGAGGATGAAACTCATTTCCCTGCTTCCCACTGTGCAGAAACTGTGCAGAATAGCGGGGTAAGCCTTTGATTCCCCGTGCCTGTGCAGGTTCTGTGTAGGCTATTATAACAAAAATAGTGAGCGATTGTAGTAGTTTATTGGAATACCTTCACCCGCTCCAGTCTTTTCAATGAATTTGTTAGCTCAACATGACCGCGTGCGTGTGAAATCTGCTTTCTCACTGCTGGCGTAGCCTTTGTCTGCTAACGAAAGTTCTACGCTATCCTCCATGCCGATATTGACCCGGGCTTCATGGCAATCCGTATTGTGTAGCTTTACGGTGAACGGGCCATGTGATATAAACAGCAATGAGAATCAAAATGTCCTCCACAAAGGGCTGAGGCGTTTCATCGAACACGACGATGCAAGCGGTCTGCAGCCTGCCGTGGTCGGCAAGGTCCGGCGCATGGTTTCGTTCCTGCAAGACATGGCGCACGAGGATGAATTGCTCAGCGTGCCCACCTGGAAGTCTCATCGTCTGACGGGGATCGCAAGGGCACCTGGAGCCTGTTCGTTACCAAGAATTGGCGGATGACGTTTCGGATCGATGCGGAAGAGATCGAGATCATCGACCTCGACTATGAAGACTATCATTAGGCAGACTGGCACGAGGAGGCCGACATGAACGCCATGACCGGAATCAGGATGAAGGACCCCGCCCATCCTGGCGGCTTCATCAAGCATGAGATCATCGCGCCGCTGGAACTGACCGTGACGGCGGCGGCCAAGGCGCTGGGTGTGACCCGTGCTGCGCTCTCCACCCTGCTCAACGAACGCGCCAGCCTCTCGCCCGAAATGGCGCTGCGGGTGGAAAAAGCGTTCGGTGTCTCAATGGACACGCTGTTGCGCATGCAGAATAGTTACGACATCGCTCAGACCCGCAAGCGCGCGGGGAAATCAAAGTTGAGCGTTTTGGCGGGCCACGCATTGCATCTTGATGCGCCAAGACTTCCAACGCTGAGCCAAAATGTGAGCGCGCGTACGCAATAAGCGCCCGCTACCAACGTGCAGCAGATGTCAGAAATATATTCGTAGCATCCTGCTCTTCGCCGGAAGATCTACGATGCGCTGGGACTGCTAGCTTTGCGATCCGCCCCGCACCGGGGAATCGCGGTTCAGGGGCTAGCCGCGCAGGCGGTCGCGCGGCCGGGCGTTGGCGGGGCCTTGGCGCGGCGCTCGCGGCGGTCGACCTGCATCGACCAGACGAAGATGCAGTAGATGCAGGCGCAGGCCATGGTGAGGGCGATGGCTTCCATCGGGGCGTCCTTTCTGTTGCCAGCCAGTATGTCCCGGAGTCGGGCGTGTGTCGAGGCTACAGGCGATGCTATTAATGTTGGCTTAGTGCCTGCGCGGGCAGTAAAGCAAAACCGCTGTTGACCCTGCATGAGCCGGCGCGGGCCGGCGACGAGGACACGTCCAGTATGTTGCGCAGTCTCGCGATCCTCATGATCGTCCTGGCCTCGTTCCCGCTGATCTTCATGGCGCCGCATGTCGGCGTGCTGGTGTGGACCTGGTTCTCCTACATGTTCCCGAACCGGATGATGTATGGGTTTGCGACCTATTTCCCGTTCCTCGACATCGTCGCCGCGCTGACCGCGCTTGGCTGGCTGTTCTCGCGCGAGCCGAAAAACTGCCGCTGCACCCGATCCTGCTGCCGTTCATCCTGTTCGTGCTCTGGATCAACATCACCACCATCTCCTCATTCCACCCGGACATCTCCGATCTGAAGCTCGGCAACACCATGAAGGCGGTGATCTACACCACCTTCGTCTACTGTCTCATCAACACCCGGCATCGGATCGAGGCGCTGCTGATCGTCATCTGCGCCTCGCTCGGCTATCTGGCGCTGAAAGGCGCGGCGTTCACCATCGCGACCGGCGGCGGCCACCAGGTGATGGGGCCGATGGGCACGTTCATCGAGGACCGCAACGCCCTTGCCATGGTGCTGGCGATGGTGATTCCGCTGGCGCGCTACATCAGCCTGCATGCGGGCAGCAAGGTCATCCGCATGCTCGCGCTCGGGCTTATGCTGTGCTGTGCGGTATCGATTCTGGGCACGCAGTCGCGCGGCGGCCTGCTGTCGCTGATGGTGGTCGGCTTCTGGCTGATCATGATGTCGCGGCGGCGCGTGTCGATCCTGATCGCCTGCGTCATCATGGGCGGCTTTGCCATCAGCTTCATGCCGCAGAGCTGGAAAGACCGGATGTCGACGATCGAGACCTACGATCAGGACGCCTCCGCCCAGGGCCGGCTCGACATGTGGCGCTACGCCATGGAGCTGACCGAGGACCGGCCGTTCACCGGCGGCGGCTTCCGCATCTTCACCATGCGCGACGTCGCCGCCCAGTATCTGCCGCCCGGCATGTGGCTGCGCGCTTCGCACTCGATCTACTTCGAGGTCCTGGGAGAGCACGGTTATGTCGGCCTGTTCCTGTTCATCTGGCTGATTGCGACGGGGCTTGTCACCCTGCAGGAGGTCAAACGTATCGCCCGGAACGACACGGAATTGATCTGGGCGCGCGATCTCGCACAGATGGGTCAGGCCAGCATCGTCTGCTTCATGGTCGGTGGGGCATTTCTGGAAGTTGCGTTTGCGGAAATCTTCCTGCACCTGATGGCGCTCTCGGCCATCCTGCACCGGGTCGTGCAGGCGGACCTCGCCAGCCGCACGACGGTCGAGCGCGACCGCCTGACCGGCGCCATTCTCACGCCAACGCCGCAGCCGGCGGAATAAAGAAAGCTCTTATGGTTCAGATCGTTCACCTGATCGCCGCTGCGCGCCCGAATTTCATGAAGGTCGCGCCGCTGTACCACGCGCTCGCCGCCGCGCCGGACTTTCAGCCGGTGCTGATCCACACCGGCCAGCATTACGACGCCAACATGTCGGACACCTTCTTCGCCGATCTGCGCCTGCCGGCCCCGGACCATCACCTGGGCGTCGGCTCCGGCAGCCACTCGGAGCAGACCGGCACCGTGATGATCGCCTATGAGAAGGTCGCGCTCGCCCAGCGCCCGGACTGGCTGATCGTGGTCGGCGACGTCAATTCGACGGCTGCCTGCGCTCTGGTCGGCGCCAAGCTCCAGATTCCGGTGGTCCACCTGGAGGCTGGCCTGCGCAGCTTTGATCGGCGCATGCCGGAAGAACTGAACCGGCTGGTGACCGACCAGCTCTCCGACGTGCTGTGGACGCCCTCGCCGGACGGCGACGAGAACCTCCAGCGCGAGGGCATTCCGGCGGCGCGCATCACCCGCGTCGGCAATATCATGCTCGATTCCTACGAATTGCTGCGCACCGCCATCGAGGCGGAGAACGCGCCTGCCGCCTTTGGGGTGACGCCGCGCGACTATGGTCTGGTGACCTTGCACCGGCCATCAAACGTCGACACGCCCGAGGCGCTGGGCGCGCTGGTCCAGGCGCTGGAGCAGGTCGCCAGGCGCAGCCGGCTGCTGTTCCCGGTCCATCCGCGCACGGCAAAAGCTCGACGATTTCGGCCTGCGCGCGCGCCTCGAAGCGGCGGGCGTCACGCTGACCGAGCCGATCAGCTACCGGCCGTTCATGAGCCTGGTGTCGAACGCGCGCATGGTCATCACCGACTCCGGCGGTGTCCAGGAAGAGACGACTTATCTCAACATACCCTGCCTGACCCTGCGCGAAAATACAGAACGCCCGGTAACGGTAACCGAAGGCACTAACCGGCTCATCGCCCCCGGCGGGCTGCTGGCGGCGGTCGAGACGGTGCTGGCGGGCGGTTGGCCGTCGGGCGTGCGCCCGGCCCTGTGGGACGGCCAGACCGCCAGCCGCTGCGTCGCTGACCTGCGCGCGCGTTCGGCGGCTTAGACCCTTCCCGTTTTGATTGGATCACTTTTTGTGAGGCAATCAGAAACGGACAAGAAGGGTCTACACAAAGCGTGAGAGCCTTTCTTATCGCCTTCGCTTGCGGCACTTGTATTAAAGTGCCTCAATCTCAGTCGGAAAGGCTCTAAAGCGGCCTGATCAGGCTATCAAAGGCGGCTGCCGAGGCGCGCCATCATATCCATACGCTTATGCAAGATGGCGACGATGAGCGGCGGCTGGCCGGTGCGGGGTAGGCAGAAGATGTAGTGGTGCTGGCAACGCACCATGCGCAGGCCGGGGTAAAGTTCGCCCATATCCTGGTATCGACCTTCCCTTGAGCCAGGCGCGTCGCCGCTTGCTTGATTGCCTGCAAATATGTGCGTGCCTGCGCCTCGTCCCACTGCTCACGGCTGTAGCGGACGATGCTGCGGAGGTCGGCTTCTGCCTGGCGTGAGAGAAGGAAGGGAAGGCTCACGCTTGGCCATGGTCCTCTGCGAAAGCCTCCGCCACGATATCGTCGAAGCTCTTGCTTGAGGCACCATCAGTCTGCGCCGTCTCGATACGCTGGTGCAACAGCGACTTGAGGGCATTGAAAGCCTGATGCTCATCGGCAGTTAGAGGCAGGAGCTTGGCAAGTGTATATTCCTTGATAGTCTTGCCCTGCATTGCGGCAATCGCCTTGATTTGCTGGTGCTGCTCGTGGGTCAGATCGATCGTGAGGCGACTCATGCTGTCTCCATAGCAAATGCCACAAATGTGGGTTTGTGCTTTTCATATCATACGGGTGCGAACGGTGGCAAACAAGATGCCGCCGGAGGCCTAGGAGTCCAGGCTGTCCAACGGCACGTCGAGCGGTTGGCGCAGTCGCTCGGGTTCGGCACCTTTGACGGTATCGGGGTTGATTTCTGCGTAAAGCGCGTCGCGCACGGGCAGCCGCGCGCCGTCGATGAAGTGCTCGATATAGCCGCGTGGGCATAGCAGCATGCGCCGCCAGTGCGTGATGTCCGGCACCTCGTGCACGGCATTGCGGAACAGGATCGGCCGCTTGATCAGGCGTGGCACATAGTCCGGCCAGTGTCGGGTCGGTGCGCCGTCGACCCGGTTGAGGCGGCGCAGGGACACAGCCTCGACATCTGTACCTGCCAGCGCCGCCGCCAGGCCGCCCAGCCAGAGGAAGAACGCAGGGCTCACCTGCTCGTCGGTGTCGAGGTGCAGCGTCCATGGCCGGCGCGCCAGCCGCTGCAGGGCAGAGCGCTGGGCCCCGAAATCGCGGTCGAACGCACGCCCTGCCACCGCCCAGTCGACGCGCGGCGCAGCTTCCTGCAATTGCCGGCGCAGCCGGGTGAGTACGGCTTGATCCTGCGTATCGAACAGGACGCAGGCTGCGTCCAGGCTGGCACCGAGATGCAGGGCAAGCGCGCAGACGGCATCCGCCTCGCTGGCGCGGGACATGACCGCCAGTTCAAGATCGCGCGCGGGCTGGATCGGGATGACGCGCGCGGCAAGCCCGATCGGCCGCCGCAGCCAGCGCTCCAACAGCGGCCGCCGGCGCAGATAGCCCATGCGCAGCGCATAGGCATCGAGACTGCGGGCGGGCAGGGCAGCGCCCGGGAGGAGGCCGCGCGCGCAGGAGTCTCAGCGAGGCGAGTACAGGCGCCAGGGCGTCAGGCGCCGCGTTCGCACCGCAGCCTTCGCACGCCAGGCCCTGGGTGAAACAATCGCAGATCGGGCAACGGGTCATCGTCTCTCAATCTGTCGCGCAGCTTGCAAAACGATCGTGCGCCTGCGTAATTCGGGCGGATAGGGGTTGGTTTGAGGTTTGGCAAGTGCGGGTTCTGCACGTTTTCCGGTATTTCCGTCCGCACTTTACCGGCGAGGGCGTCTTTACCGAGCGATTGGTGCGGGAACTGCGCGCCCAGCACTCCGATATGGTTCACGACATTCTGGTCGTCACGACGCCCGCGCCGGCTGAACCCCTCGCACTGCCGCAGTTCGGGCGCTGCATCTACCTGCAGGCTCAGGAAGGGGCGAGCCGGCTGCAGCAGAGTCTCGCCATGATCCGCTGGATGGCGGCGCATGCCGGTCACTATGACGTCATCCATGTGCATTCGCTGGGAGACCGTACCTGGCTGGCATACCTGATCGCGCGGATGAAGGGTGCGCGCATTCTGATGATGGCGACGCTTGACGACAGCGTGGCGGAAATCCTGGAGTCCTATCGCCCGCTACTGCGGCCGCTGGTCCGCGCGCTGATGCGCACGGTCGGGCGCTTCGTGGCCATCAGCAGCCGTCTGGACGACGGCAATGCGTCCGTGCCGTCGGCGCGGCGCACGATTATCCCCATTGGCATACCGCTGCCGCAGCCTGCGCCCGCGCATCCGCCTGCGCGACCGGTGACGCTGATCACGGTTGGCGGTATCTGCGCCCGCAAGAACCAATGGGCATTCGTGCAGGCGCTGGCACTGCTGAAGGCGGCGACGCCGGACATCATGGGCCTGATCGTCGGCCCGGTGATGGAGCCGGACTACAAGGCGGACCTTGACCGCTTCATCGACGAGCAGGATCTGCGTGGCAATGTCCGCTTCGTCGGCCAGGTGGAGGATGTCTACAGCCAGTTCCAGCAGGCCGACATCATGTTCTTCCCTTCCACCAAGGAGGGTTCGGCACCGTGGTGATCGAAGCGATGATCTGCGGGCTGCCGGTCGTTGCGCGCAATCTGCCCGGCGTGAACGAGGCCTTCATCCTGCAGGGCGAGACGGGCTATCGGATCGAGAGCCTGGAGGAGGCGATAGTGCATCTGCGGGCGCTGGTTGCGGACCCGGCGCTGCGCCAACGGCTGGGACAGGCCGGTGCACGACTGGCGCGTGCGGAGTATGGCCTGGACGTGGTTGCCAACCGTTACGCTGCGCTCTACAGGGCGATGAAGAATGCGAAAGACGAGGAGGGCAGGCGCGCTGGCGGCTAACGCGCTGCTGAAGGCTAATGCGCCAAAGGGGTATCATGCGTATTCTGCACGTCTTCGACCATTCGATCCCCGAGCATAGCGGCTATAGTTTTCGTAGCCGCGCGATCCTGCTCGAGCAGCGCGCCCGCGGCTGGGAGACGGCACACCTGACCACGCCGCGCCACCCGCGTGCCGGCGACAACCCGGAGACGGTCGACGGCCTGACGTTCCACCGCACGCCAAAGCCAATCGGCTGGATGGCAGAAAAGCCGGTGCTGCGCGAAATCGCCGAAGTCAGCGCCACCGCCCGCGCCCTGCGCACGCTGGCGGAGACGGTCCGCCCGGATATCCTGCATGCTCACTCGCCGGTGTTGAACGCCATGGCTGCCCAGCGTGTGGCGGATGCGATGGGGCTGCCGCTCGTCTACGAAATCCGCGCGTTCTGGGAGGATGCCGCCGTCTCCCATGGCACCTGCCGGGAAGGCGACCTGCGCTACACCGCAACGCGAAGGCTTGAGACCCACGCCGTCCACCGCGCGGATGCCGTCGGCTGCCTGTGCGAGGGCGTGCTGTCCGATCTGGCGGCGCGCGGCGTGCCGCGCTCGAAGCTGTTCCTGACGCCGAACGCAGTCGATCTGGAAAAGTTCGGCAACACACCGATGCGCGATGCGGCGCTGGCCGCGGAGCTCGGCCTTGAGGACGCCGAGGTGATCGGCTTCATCGGCTCCTTCTATGATTATGAGGGGCTGGATGTGCTGATCGCGGCGATGCCGGCACTGGTCGCCCGGCGGCCGAAGCTGCATCTGCTGCTGACCGGTGGCGGGCCGATGGCAGAGGCGCTGGCGGCCCTTGCGAAAGCCTCGCCGGTCGCCCGCCACATCCAGTTCACCGGACGCGTACCCCATGCCGAGGTGCCGCGCTATTACAGCCTGGTCGACGTGCTGGTCTATCCGCGCAAGTCGATGCGCCTGACTGACCTGGTGACGCCATTGAAGCCGCTGGAGGCGATGGCCGAGGGCAAGCTTGTTGCAGCGTCCAACGTCGGCGGCCACCGCGAGTTGATCACGGCCGGCGAGACCGGCGAACTGTTCGCGCCCGACGATCCGCAGGCGCTGGCGGCGTGCGTGGCCGGGTTGTTCGAGAACCGCACGATCTGGGATGATCGCCGTGCACGCGCGCGCCAGTATGTCGCGACCGAGCGGACCTGGGCCCGCACCGTGGATAATTATGTGCCGGTTTATCAGCGGTTGCTGCGCCGGCGGGAAGCTGCTTGATGCGCCGCGCTGTCAGTTTGGGCCTTGGAGCCAGTCTCGCCGGGCTGGCGAGCGCGATCAGCGTCGCGGTCGCATTCACAGCGGCGATGCCGCAGCTCGAAGTCTGGCTTGCCGGCAGCCCGGTTCTGGTCTCAGCCCTCAGCGTGCGCATCGTCCAGATCGTGATGGCCTGCAGCATGGGCGTCTGGATCGCGCTGGTTGCCGGGTGGCTGATCCCGTGCGGCGTGCTGGGCCGGGCGGCGGATGCCGCGTTTCTGGCGCTCGCCATGCGCGCGCGCAAGGCGGAAATCCGACCGTTCGTGGTTGACGCCATCCTGGAGAGCGCCTGGCTGCGGCGCGCGCTCGGCCTGCCGCGCCACCAGGGCGGCAAGACCAGCCTGCAACGGCTGGTGGTCGACGGCCTGTGCCCGAACCGCCTGCTGACCCACGATCTCGCCGGCTGGGGCTATCGGGTCGCCACCTGGGTGCCGCTGGCGCTGGCGGCGCTGCTGGCGCTGGCAGCGCTCTATAACGGCCTGCACCTCAACGCGACGAACATCGTCGCGGCCGTCGATACCGAGGTGGCCGTTGCGGCGCGCAGCGCCGCGGCCGCTCTTTGCGCAGGCTTTTCGGCACATGCGTTGCCCGTGTGCTCTATCATTTCGGCTACCATGCGGCGTCGGCGTCTGCGACGCGGCTGCACGACATGCTGGTGCACCACCAGTCGATCCTCGGCCGGCAGGCGGTTGTCGACAGCATTGTCACCAGCGTCGAGGCAAGCTTTCGCGCTGTCTCCGCCGTGGTCAAGGCGGAGCGCGCCCCGACGCCAACGCCGGTCCAGCCGCAGATGCAGCCCGGAGAAGCCACGGCGGTTCCCGCACCGGCGGCCCCGCAGCAGGTGGCGGCCCTCGTGCGCGATCTTTCGGAAAAGCTGCACGCGGTTATGGGCGCTGTCGTGAACCAGAATGGCGATGCCATTAGTGCCGCGATCAGCGAGGTACGAACTCTGGCGCTGGAAACAGTGCGCGCCGGCCGGGAAAACGCCGCGCTGGTCTCCGCCCGCTCGCGCAGGTGGCGGAGCTGCTCGCCAAGTTCGAGGCAGGGTTCGAGACCGACCGCGCCTCACGCAGCCGCATCGCCAAAGCAGTGGCGCAACTGCGCACCAGCGGCGAGATCAACAGCGCGTCTGCGGATCGGCTTGCCCGTGTCGCCGAGCAGCTGGCGCTGGTGGTGGACCGTGCGGTTCAGGCGTCGCCCGGCCCGCACGCGGACGACCCGCGCATGCTGAGGCGGCTGCCGTCGGCGCTTGGCAAACGCCGCCCGCCGTCGCGCGTTGCGGTGCAGGCGATCCGGGATCTGGCGAGCGACGCCAGCCTGCCCGAGCTGTAACCGCAACTTCGCGGATTTGGCGCACCGCCATGTTGCGTGTCTGTGACAAGCTCGCTATGGACGACCACACGTTCCCATCCATGATCAGGTTTGTCCGATGAAGCTGGTTGCCGGCAACTCCAACCCGCCGCTTGCCGAGGCCATTGCCGCCTATCTCAATCTGCCGCTGACCAAGGCGAGCATCCGTCGCTTCTCCGATGAAGAAGTCTTCGTGGAAATTCACGAGAATGTGCGTGGCGAGGATGTGTTCGTCATCCAGTCGACGTCCGCGCCCTGCAACGACAACCTGATGGAGCTGCTGATCTGCACGGACGCGCTGAAGCGCGCGAGCGCCAAGCGGATCACCGCCGTCATCCCCTATTTCGGCTATGCCCGGCAGGATCGCAAACCCGGTCCGCGCACGCCGATCTCCGCCAAGCTGGTCGCCAATCTGATCACCGTCGCCGGTGCCGACCGGGTGCTGACCATGGACCTGCATGCAGGGCAGATTCAGGGCTTCTTCGACATCCCGACCGACAACCTCTTCGCTGCCCCGGTCATGAGCGCGGACATCCGCGAGCGCTACGGCAGCGAGCCGCTGATGGTGGTGTCGCCTGACGTCGGCGGCGTGGTGCGCGCACGGGCGCTCTCAAGCGCCTGAACGACGCACCGCTCGCCATCGTCGACAAGCGCCGCGAGCGACCCGGCGAGTCGGAGGTCATGAACATCATCGGCGACGTGCGGGATCGTTTTTGTGTGCTGGTGGACGATATCGTCGATTCAGCCGGCACCCTTTGCAACGCTGCCGCGGCGCTCATGCAGTCCGGTGCGCGCGGTGTCGTCGCCTATGTCAGCCATGGTGTCCTGTCCGGGGGCGGTTGCGCGGGTCGGCGCGTCGCAGCTGTCGGAGCTGGTCATCACCGACACCATCATGCAGACCGAGGCCGTGCGCGTCTCCAAGCGCATCCGCCGGCTGACCATTGCGCCGATCATCGGCGAGGCTATGCACCGGATCGCCGAGGAAAGCTCGGTCTCCAGCCTGTTCGACTGATTTATCTCGAGGTTCCCATGTCAGACATGAATGTTTCCGCTGCCGAGTTGCGGCAGTTCATCGAGCGCATCGAAACGCTGGAAGAAGAAAAGCCAGCCTCGCCGAGACGATCCGCGAAGTCTATTCCGAAGCCAAGGCGCAGGGCTTCGACGTCAAGACCATGCGCTCGATCGTCAAGCTGCGCGCGATGGACCGGCACAAGCGCATCGAACAGGAAGCCCTGCTGGAGACCTACAAGTCGGCGCTTGGGCTGGCGGAATAAGGCACTACACACGTTTGTATTTCCTGATACAGGATTTGGGACAGGCTGTGCCACGCTGGGACGCTGCGCGCACGAGTTGAATTTTCGCCCCGAGGAATATCAACGCGTTACCGTTTGGCCCGCCCTTTGCGATTGTTGAATCGAAGACCGATCCGGATGTGTTGTGGATGGATCGGCCTTCTGTCGGACGGCAAAGGGCGTCCAGCTGGATGGCCAACGGGCCTGACGCCCGCGGTCCGGTTTCTGTAGCGTAGAGTTCGTGGAACCGGACCTGCCGCCCTTTCCTTCGCTAACGTCGCCCGCTAGAGTCTGATGACATTGGATTGGATCGCCATTCCGATCTTCACTGAAGCAGGCTGTAAAGTCCGCTCGTGGTGAGCTTGGACGAACCACGAGCCGCTCATCCCTTCGTCCAGCTCAGGGTGAGCGGCGCGTGTGCAACCGCGCGATGGCGCGTGGTTCAACGTAATGTCATCAGACTCTAGAGCCTTTCCGACTGGGATTGAGGCGCTTGTGTTGAAGTGCCTCAAGCGAAAGCGATAAGAAAGGCTCTCACTCTCCGTGTAGACCCTTCTTGTCCGTTTTGATTGCCGCGCAAAAGTGATTCAATCAAAACGGGAAGGGTCTAGAAGGACTGCGCATTGCGGAGTTTTTCATTGATGCGCATCACCTTGACCGTCAACGGCGCTACGGCCGACCATGAGGTCGCGCCGAACCTGCTTTATCTGAACTTCTGCGCGAACACCGGCGTCTCACCGGCGTTCACATCGGCTGCGACACCAGCCAGTGCGGCGCCTGCAATATTCTGGTCGACGATACCTGCGTGAAAGCCTGCACGATGCTGGCGGTGCAGGCTGACGGTGCGCGCATCATCACCATCGAAGGCTTGGCGAGCGGCGAGGCTTTGCACCCCATGCAGGTGGCGTTCCGCGAGCATCACGGCCTTCAGTGCGGCTTCTGCACCCCGGGCATGATCCTGAGCGGCATCGCCATCGCGCGCCGCCATGGCACGCCGTCGGCCGAGGTCATCCGCGAGGAACTGGACGGCAATCTCTGCCGCTGCACCGGTTATATCAACA
Organism: Hankyongella ginsenosidimutans; assembly: GCF_005144965.1. GTDB lineage: Bacteria > Pseudomonadota > Alphaproteobacteria > Sphingomonadales > Sphingomonadaceae > Hankyongella > Hankyongella ginsenosidimutans. The sequence continues at coordinate 95,748 of NZ_CP039704.1, read as the reverse complement.
TCGTCAAGGCGATCGAGGCCGGCGCGCGCGCTATGGCCGAGGCCTGAGGAGGCACGGATGCATCCCTTCGCCTATGAACGCCCCGAGGGTATCAACGCTGCCGTCGCCCTACTGCGCGACGATCCGGAGGCTGTGTTTCTCGCCGGCGGCATGACGCTGATCCCCACCATGAAGCAGCGGCTGCGCGCGCCGAGCAGTGTGATCGACCTTGCGCACATTCCCGGCCTGCGCGGCGTTCGGATCGAGGATGGTGCGCTGGTTGTCGGTGCCATGACGCCGCATGCCGAGGTGGCGGCGAACCCCTTGGTGCAGGCGCATCTGCCTGCACTTGCCGAGCTTGCGGCCGGCATCGGCGAGGTGCGCGCGCGCGGCACCCTGGGCGGTTCGATCGCCAATAACGATCCGAGCGCCGATTACCCGGCGGCGCTGCTGGCCTTGGACGCGCAGATCGTCACCGATCGCCGTACCGTGGCGGCGGACGATTTCTTCCGCGGCCTGTTCGAGACGGCGCTCGAGCCGGACGAGCTGGTGACTTCCGTGCGGTTTGCGCCGTGTGCGCGCGCTGCTTACGCCAAGTTTCGCAATATCGCATCCGGCTATGCGGTCGTCGGCGTGTTCGTGGCGCAGGCCGCAGCGGTGCGGGTGGCGGTTACCGGCGCCGGGCCTGGCGTGTTCCGCTGGACTGAGGCAGAGGCTGCACTGGCTGCCGATTTCAGCGCCGGTGCGCTTGACAGCCTTTCGATGCCGGTTGACGACTTGAACAGCGACATTCACGCCAGCGCCGAATACCGCGCGCATCTGTGCAAGGTCATGCTCGGCCGTGCCGTGCGCCGGATCGCCGCCTGAAGGAAGGGGAGCCCATGCTGATTTCGACCACATCCAGCCTGCAGGACCGCACGGTGCGGGATTATCTCGGCGTCGTGACCGGGGAGGTGATCATCGGTGCCAACCTGTTCAGGATCTGTTCGCCTCGATCCGCGACATCGTCGGCGGCCGGTCCGGTTCCTACGAGTCGACCCTGCGGGAGGCACGCCAGACGGCCCTGCGCGAGATGACCGAGGAAGCGCGGGCGCTCGGCGCTGACGCGGTGATCGGCGTCGACCTCGACTACGAGACGGTCGGGCAGAATGGCTCCATGCTGATGGTGACGGTCACCGGCACGGCGGTCCGGCTGGGCTAGCAGCCTGCTGAGACTTTTCGAAGACCGGCCTCGGAAAAGCGAGCGTTTGACGGCGCGCGCGGCTTGCTATGGCCAGACACCCTATCATGTTGGCAAGAGGATAGAATGGCCGGGCATTCCCAGTTCAAGAACATCATGCACCGCAAGGGCGCGCAGGACGCCAAGCGCGCGCGCATGTTCACGAAGCTGGCGCGCGAAATCACCGTCGCCGCCAAGACCGGACTGCCGGACGCCGCGCACAACCCGCGTCTGCGCGCGGCCATCGCCGCCGCTCGCGCCGCCCAGATGCCCAAGGACAACATCGAACGGGCGATGAAGAAAGCCTCCGGCCCCGACACCGAGAATTACGAGGAAATGCGCTACGAAGGCTTTGGCCCCGGCGGCGTCGCCATCATCGTCGATGCATTGACCGACAACCGCAACCGCACGGCGTCCGATGTGCGCTCGCTGTTCTCGAAGTACGGCGGCAACATGGGCACCAGCGGTTCGGTCGCCCACCAGTTCGACCGGGTCGGCCTGATCGTCTACAGCGCCAAGGCCGGCGCCCCGGACACCGTGTTCGAGGCGGCGCTTGATGCCGGTGCGGACGATGTGGCGCTCGGCGACGAGGTCCACGAAATCTACACCAGCATCGAGGCGCTGCACGAAGTCGCCAAGGCGCTGGAAGCCAAGCTCGGCGAGCCGGAGAGCGCCAAGCTCGCCTGGAAACCAAACATCACCGTCACCGTCACCGAAGACGATGCACCACAGCTGATGAAGCTGATCGACGGGCTGGAAGATCATGACGATGTCCAGACCGTGACCGGTAACTTCGAGGTACCGGACGAAATTCTGGAAAAACTCGGCTGATTTTACAGCCGGCTCACGCGTCAGGTTTGTCAGTCTTTTAGAGCCGATTTAACAATCGCGCAGTATGCTTTGTTGTATCTGTGCCGGAAGCAGCCGATTGTTGAAAATTAACTATGTAAATACGCTATTCAGCGTCTATTTATCTTTGATCTCGCTTCCGGCGCTGGCGGGCGGGAGCGGAGCGCCGGTCGCCGTTTCGGCCCCGACCCGCTGTGAACTGACCCTTTTGACGCGACCGCCATCGGCCCTGCGCTCGATGTTTTCAACCGCGAACGCGCCGCCCACGGCATGGGCGCGCTGAGCGAAGATCCGGCGCTGACTGAAGCGGCGAACCAGCAGGCACGGGAGATGGCGCTCCAGGGCCAGCTTACCCATGTCGACGATAAGGGCGGCACCTTCGTCGAGCGCGCGATCGGCGCACAATATAGTGGTCAGCCGCGCGCCGAGAACCTCGCCTGGCAGCAGAAGTCTGCAACGCATGCAGCGACCGCCTGGCTCAACAGCCCGGCGCACCAGCACAATATTCTGCTGCCGGACGTGGACGATGCCGGTTTCGGCTACGCCTGCAACCCAGAGACCGGGCGCTTCTGGGTTCTCGTGCTGGGGCGGCGCGGGCAGGCCTTGCTTGGCCCGTTGATCAGTGCAACTCCCTATCGAACGGACTTAGCTGCTGATAAAGAAATCAAGGCAGCACAAATTGTTAGAGTTCGCCGTCGACAGGGTCCACGCCCAGGGCGCGCAGGCCGTCCAGAATAGCGCCGCATGCCGCATTGACGCGCTCGACGTCGGTTGAGCGCACGACGAAGTTCGCCCCGATTTTGCCCTGCCGCCAGAACGGATAGCTGCCGACCTGAACGCCCTCGATGTCCGCTTCGACCGTACGCAGCAGCTCTGCGACCTCGCTTTCCGCGACATGCGCGCCGACCGTGCGGGAGAGGACGGGGTCGCCGCCCTCCAGCGCGCCGTCCAGCGAGTCGAGCATGGCACGCATCACGGTCGGGATGCCGGCAAGGATGAACACATTGCCGACGCGAACGCCCGGCGCAGCACTACCCTTGTTCTCGATGATGTCCGCGCCTTGGGGCACGCGAGCCATGCGCAGGCGCGCCTCGGTGATGCGCTCGGCATAGTGCGCGCGCAGCATCGCCTCCGCGCGCGGGTGGAGGACGACGGGCACCTGAAACGCGGCCGCGATGGCGTCGACCGTGATGTCGTCGTGTGTCGGGCCGATGCCGCCAGTGGTGAACACATAGTCGTGCCGGGCGCGGCAGGCGTTGACCGCCTCGACGATCGCCGGCTGCTCGTCCGCGACCACCCGGGCCTCCTTCAACCGTATGCCCTGTACGTTCAGCCATTTGGCCAGATAGGCGAGGTTGGCGTCCTGCGTCCGGCCGGAGAGAATTTCGTCGCCGATGATGACCAGCGCCGCCGTGTAAATCCGCTTCTTGTGCGCCGGCTGTTCCATGTGCTGTACCTCGCGTGCTTAATCGCGCTTATCTGCGACATGGCAGGGGATTTGGCAATCCATGGACTTCGCAAAGCCGCTGATCGCGGCAAAGTTGATCAGGCGTTACAAGCGGTTCCTCGCCGATGTCGAACTCGCGGACGGGCGCACCGTGACCGTGCACTGCCCCAACCCCGGGGCGATGCTGGGGCTGGCGCAACCGGGGCCGCCGTGTGGCTGGAGCCGGCGCGCAACCCGGCGGCCAAGTTGCCGTATCGCTGGGTGCTGGAGGCTGTCGACGGGCACTTGGTGGGCATCGATACCAGCCTGCCGAACACGCTGGTTGCCGAAGCGCTTGGCCGCCTGCAGCCGCTCAGCGGCTATGCGGACGTGCGCCCGGAAGTGCGCTATGATGCCAATTCCCGCATCGATCTGCTGCTCGGCGGCCATCCGGACGATCCCCGGCCATGCTACGTCGAGGTGAAAAACGTGCACTGGCGTCGCGGCGACCTGGCGGCGTTTCCGGACAGCGTCACCGCACGCGGGGCCAAGCATCTGGCGGCGCTTGCCCGGCAGGCAGCGGCCGGTGCGCGCGCCGTCATGTGCTATGTCGTGCAGCGCGCAGACTGTGCCGGGGTGACCCTCGCCGCCGACCTGGACCCCGCCTACGCCGCTGCAGCGGTGACCGCGAGGCAGGCCGGTGTCGAGTTCATGGCCTTTCACTGCGCATTAACCACGACGCGGGTTGAATTGGCCGGCCCGCTGCCCATAGTGGAACCGTAAAGGATAGAGCCATGACCGACGCGGATATGCTTGAGGAAGATCTGGATGCCGGCACGGTGCGGCTGCATGCTCTTGAGGATTTCGTCAGCATGCGCGCGGCCGGGCGGCTGGCGGCCGAGTGCCTGGACATGCTCGCAGCGCACGTCGCGCCGGATGTGACGACCGAAGCACTGGACCGGCTCGCGTTCGATTTCATCGTCGCGCGGGGCGGCGTGCCGGCGCCGCTGAACTACCGCGGCTTTCCCAAATCGATCTGCACCTCGGTCAATCACGTGGTCTGCCATGGCATTCCGGGCTCCAAGCGCCTGAAGGATGGCGACATCCTCAACATCGATGTGACCGTGGTGCTGGACGGCTGGCACGGCGACACCAGCCGCATGTTCCTGGTCGGCAGCGTGCCGATCAAGGCGAAGAAGCTGGTCGAGGTGACATACGAGGCGATGATGCGTGGCATCGCGGTGGCGAAGCCCGGTGCCAGGCTTGGTGATATCGGCCATGCGATCCAGTCGTTTGCGGAAAGCCACCGCTATTCGGTCGTGCGCGATTTCTGTGGCCACGGATTGGGGCGCATTTTCCACGAAGCGCCAAACGTCGTGCACTTTGGCCGGTCGGGCACGGGCATCGTGCTCAAGCCGGGCATGTTCTTCACCATCGAGCCGATGATCAACGCCGGGCGCTACGAGGTGAAGGTGCTGGACGACGGCTGGACCGCCGTCACCCGCGATCGTTCGCTTTCCGCCCAGTTCGAGCACAGCGTCGGCATCACCGAAGACGGCTGCGAGATTTTCACGCTGTCGCCGGCCGGGCTGCATGCGCCGCCCTATGCCCTCTGACGAGCACGACGGCGCGGGCACCGCGAGCGCCTGCGCGAACGGCTGTTCGCCGGCGGCGGGGATGCCTTTCACGACCACGAGCTGCTCGAATATATGCTGGCGCTTGCCATTCCCCGGCGCGACACCAAGCCGCTGGCCAAGGCGCTGCTGCGCGAATTCGGGTCGTTTGCGCGGGTGATCTCTGCCGAGGCCGCCGCCTTGCAGAACTTCGGCGGGCTGTCGGCGACGGCGATCGGCGCGCTCAAGTTCACGCAGGCGGCGGCGCTGCGCCTGCAGCGGGAGGCGGTGATGGACCGGCCGGTGCTCTCCAACTGGCAGGCGCTGCTGAGTTACTGCCACGCCAGCATGGCCCACAGCCTGATCGAGCAGTTCCGGGTGCTGTTTCTCAACAACAAGAATATCCTGATCCGCGACGAGGTGATGGCGGAAGGGACGGTCAACCACGCGCCGGTCTATGTGCGCGAGGTCCTGAAGCGCGCGCTCGACCTCGGCTCGACCGCGATCATTCTGGTGCACAATCATCCGTCCGGCGACCCGAGCCCATCAAAGGACGATATCGCCATCACGCAGGAGATCATCGAAGCCGGTAAGCGGCTTGGCGTGCGCGTCCACGATCATCTGGTGATCGGCAGCACCGGCCATGCCAGCTTCAAGACCTTGGGGCTGATTTAGCAGCCTGTTGAAAAGTGGAATTATACAGCTCCATTTCGTCATTCCGGCGAAGGCCGGAATCCATGGGGCATATATACAACGAATATAAGGTGTTGGCCATGGACCCCGGCCGGAGTTTATCCCCGTCAGGGGCCGGGGTGACGGCAATGCGTTTGGAGTGCAGGAAATCACTTTTCAGCAGCCTGTTAGAGCGCGATGACATTGCAGTGACCCATCTCCTCACCGGAGGGACGGGAGGCGCGATGGAGCAAGAGATTAGAGCGATTTCCAATCGGATGGAGTCATCCGATGGTTAAAAATCGCGGTAAAACAAAAGTATAGTGCGGCGATCTGATTCTATCAGATCGAAAACCGCTCTAAGCGTAGTCCACGCGCATGAAATACAGGCCATCAGGCGGGGCGTTGAGGCCGAGGGCGGCGCGGTCGCGCGCTGCCAGCGCCGCCTGCAGGTCGTCCGCCGTCCAGGAGCCGTCGCCGACCAGCTTCAGGCAGCCGACCATCGATCGCACCTGATGGTGCAGGAAGGAGCGCGCGCCGACATCGACCAGGATGGCCTCGCCCTCCTGCGTCACCCGGATTTCGCCGAGCGTCTTGACCGGCGAGCGCGACTGGCAGTGCACGGACCGGAAGGTCGTGAAGTCATGCTGGCCGACCAGGCTCTGGGCGGCGGCATGCATGGCAGCGGCATCGAGCGGCTGGATCACATGCCAGGCCAGGCCGCGCGCATGGGTGAGCGGTGCCCGCCGGTTGACGATCCGGTATTGGTAGGTGCGGTATATGGCGGAGAAGCGCGCGTGGAACGCCTCGTCTGCCAGAGTGCAGTCCAGCACCGCGACAGCGCCCGGCGTCGCCTCGTCGGTGCGCAGATGATAGTTCAGCGCCTCGCCCAGGCGGAACGGCGTCAAAGGCGTGTCCAGATCGACATGCGCGACCTGGCCGCGCGCATGAACGCCGGAGTCGGTGCGGCCCGCGCCGATCACGCTGGCGTTCAGCCCGGTGATGCGCTGGATCGCCGCCTCGATCGCTCCCTGCACGCTTGGCCCATGGTCCTGCATCTGCCAGCCCATGAACGGTCGGCCGTCATATTCGAGGGTCAGCCGGAACCGGGGCATCACTCAAGCCTGAGGCCGGCGGCCACGGGCAGCCCGCGCAGCATCTCGGTCGTCGGCATCGCCGCCTTGCCGGCGCGCTGCACCAGGGTCGGCCGGAGCGCCTGCGCGCCGCAGGCGATGGTCAGGCTGGTGTCCAGCACCGTGCCCGGCGTGCCGTCAGCGTCCATGACTTCGGCCGCCAGCACGCGGATACGCTCATCCCCAGCAGGAAATAGGCACCGGGGCCGGGCAGAAGGCGCGCACCCGCCGCTCGAGGAGGGCGCCGGCTGGGACCAGTCCAGCTTTGCTTCCGCCTTGTCGATCTTGGCGGCGTAGGTCGCGCGGCTTTCATCCTGCGGCTGCGGCGTAAGCGTGCGCAGATGCGCAAGCGCATCGACGATCGCCTCTGCGCCAAGCGCTGCCAGCCGGTCGTGCAGGGTTGCGGCGGTCTCGTCGGGCGCGATGGGGCAGGGGCGGCGCAGCAGCACCGGGCCGGTGTCGAGCCCTGCCTCCATCTGCATGATGCAGATGCCGGTCTCTGTGTCGCCGGCCTCGATTGCCCGCTGGATCGGGGCGGCGCCGCGCCAGCGCGGCAGCAGCGAGGCATGGATATTCAGGCAGCCGTAGCGGGGCGCATCCAGCACCGGTTGCGGCAGGATCAGGCCATAGGCAGCAACCACCGCGACATCGGCCCGGTGTGCAGCGAATTCTGCCTGGCGTTCGGCGTCGCGCAGCCTCAGTGGCGTGAAGACCGGCAGGTCCAGCGTCTGCGCCAGTGCCTGCACGGGCGAGGGGTGAGCTTCTTGCCCCGGTGTGCCGGGCGCGGCGGCTGGCTGTAGACGGCGCAGATGTCGTGGCCGGCATCCACCAGGGCTTGCAGTGCGCGCGCCGCAAAGGCCGGCGTGCCCATGAACACCAGCCGCATGCGCGCTCAGGCGACCTTGCCGTGGCGGCGCTGCTTGTCCAGCTTGCGCAGCAGCATCTGGCGTTTGAGGCGCGACAGATGGTCGATGAACAGCACGCCTTCCAGATGGTCCATCTCGTGCTGCAGGCAGGTCGCCATCAGGCCGTCGAGCTCCTCCTCGCGGGCGCGCCGTCATAGCCCAGATAGCGCACCCGAATGCGTGCCGGACGCTCGACCTCGGCATATTGTTCGGGGACCGAAAGGCAGCCTTCGTTGTAGAGCGACAACTCGTCCGACGACCACAGGATCTCCGGATTGACGAAATAATGCGGTTCGCGCGTCTCGTCGCGCTGCAGGTCGATCACCAGGATCCGCTTGGGCACCCCGACCTGGATGGCGGCAAGGCCGATGCCGGGCGCATCGTACATGGTCTCCAGCATGTCATCCATCAGCGCGCGCAGGGCGTCGTCCACGGCGTCAACCGGCTTGGAGATTTCGCGCAGGCGCGGGTCCGGGGTTTCGATGATCGGCAGGATGGCCATGGTCGTCTCGTCGGTTGCGTATCAGGGGCTGAAGTGGCCTCGCGCCGCCCGCGTGTCAAGCAAGCGGTCGCCGGGCCTTGAGCGCCTGCGCCAGCGTGCCCTCGTCCAGATAGTCCAGTTCACCGCCGACCGGCATGCCGTGCGCCAACTGGGTAACCTTGACCGGATAGGCCGCCAGCTGCTCGGCGAGATAATGCGCGGTGGTCTGGCCTTCCAGCGTGGCGTTCAGCGCCAGGATCACCTCCCGCACGTCGCCGCAGGCTACGCGGGCAAGCAGGCCCTCGATGCGCAGGTCTTCCGGACGCACGCCGTCCAGTGCGGAGAGCCGGCCGCCCAGCACATGATAGCGGCCGCCGAACAGGCTGCTGCGGTCCAGCGCCCAGAGGTCGGCGACGCCTTCGACAACACACAGCAGGCTCGCGTCCCGGCGCGGGTCGGCGCACTGGGCGCAAGGATCGGCGGTGTCGATGTTGCCGCAGATGCGGCATTCGGTGAGCGTCTGGCTGACGCTGGCGAGCGCGGCGATCAACGGTTCCATGAGGGTCTGGCGCTTGGCGATCATCTGCAGCACCGCGCGCCGCGCCGAGCGCGGCCCGAGACCCGGCAGGCGGGCGAGCGTCTGGATCAGGCGATCGAGCTCAGGCGCGGGCATCGGGCCCCGTGTAGCTGCAGCCTTCCCGGCAGGAACCCCGCCGGACGCTGACCCGCACCAGCTCGGGCATCTGCGGTTTCACCCGCTCCCATAGCCATTGGCACAGTCTTTCAAGGGTCGGGCGTTCCAGCCCCGGGACATCGTTGAGGTAGCTGTGGTCAAGCGTGGCCCTCAGGGTTGCGACCAGCGCATTGATCTCGTCGAAGTCGCGAATCCAGCCGGTCGCCGGGTCTGGCGTGCCGGCAAACGCCAGCTCCGCCTCGAAGCTGTGGCCATGCACTGTTGCGTAGCGGTGGCCCGGGGCGACATTGGCCCCGAGCTGATGCGCAGCGTCGAAGCTGAAGGATTTGGTGATCTCGAACGGCATGCGCGTTCCAAGCGCATCGCACGGCAAAATCAAGCAGCTGCTGCGCTTGCCGCCTGCTGGACGGCCTCGACCACGGCGTCCCACGCCAGCAGGATGGAGGCATGGCGCGCCCGGTGCGGCACGGCGGGCGTGAAAATCTCGAGCGCTGTGAACGGGTCTTGAGGTGCGATCTGTGCGCCGCCAAGCAGGGCGCGCAACTGGCCGCGTGCCTCGGCGAGCTCCGCCAGCGAACGCCCAAGCACGCCTTCGCCGAGGATGGCGGCCGAGGCCTGCCCGAGTGCACACGCCCTCACTTCCTGGCCGAAATCGATCACGACGCCGTCCCGCGCCGCAACGTCGACGATCACCCGGCTGCCACAGATGGGGCTGACCTTGGTCACGCTCGCCTGCGGTCGCGCCAGCCGCTCATGGTGCGGAATGCTCGCCGCCAGACGCAGGATGCGGGTGTTGTACAACTGTTCGCTCATGGCGCGAACATAAGGTGTTTCGCCATCTTTCGCCAGCCCTACACCCGGCGCCAGGTGACGCCGGAGGGGCCATCCTGCAGTTCGACGCCCTGCGCCTTGAGCGCGTCGCGGATGCGGTCGGCGGTTGCAAAGTCACGCGCCTGCTTGGCGGCGGCGCGCGCGGCGATACGGGCCTCGATGTCTTCGGGCGTCAGTCCGGCACCCTCGCTGGCCGTGAACCAGGCCTCGGGATCGATCTGCAACAGGCCCAGCAGCGCTGCCGAAGCAAGCAGGGCGCTGCGGGGCTGGGTGGTGTCGTCTCCGGCGCGGCGGGCAGCCTCGAGCCTGCTGCGCAGGCCATGCAGCGCGCTGACCGCCTCGGGTGTGTTGAGATCGTCAGCAAGCGCGGCAAGCACGCCCGGGTCCGGGGTGGCAGCCTGCAAGCCTGCGGTGTCGCGCAGGGTCTGATAGAAGCCGTCAGGATCGCCTTGCAGCGCTCGACCAGATCGTCCGACCAGTCGAGCGGCTGGCGGTAGTGTGCCGAGAGCAGGGCCAGCCGCACGATCTCGCCAGCGGCGGCACGTGTGGTGTTGTAGCGCGCGACCAACTGATCGAGGATATCGCCGACCAGCTTCACGTTGCCGAGCGACTTCGACATCTTCTCCCGGTCCATCGAGAGAAAGCCGTTGTGCATCCAGTAATTCGCCAGCGGCGCATGGTTCGCGCACGCCGACTGGGCGATTTCGTTCTCGTGGTGGGGAAGATCAGGTCCTGCCCGCCGCCGTGAATATCGATGGTGACACCCAGTTCCTCCCGGATCATCGCCGAGCACTCGATGTGCCAGCCGGGGCGGCCGATGCCCCATGGGCTTTCCCAGCCCGGCTGGTCGGCGCTGGACGGCTTCCAGAGCACGAAGTCGGCGGGTGCGCGCTTGTAGGGCGCGACCTCGACGCGTGCGCCGGCGATCATGTCGTCCAGCGAGCGCCCGGACAGCGCGCCGTAATCGGCGTAGCGCGCCACCTCGAACAGCACATGACCCTCGGCCTCATAGGCGAAGCCGCCGGCGATCAGGTCGGCAATGAAGGCGACGATGGAGTCGATGTGTGCGGTTGCGTGCGGTGCCAGGGTCGGCGGCGCGACGCCGAGCGCGGCCATGTCGTCGAGGTAGATCGCCTCGTACTTCTTGGTGATCGCGGCAATGCGCGCATTCATCGGCTGGCTGTCGTCCAGCACCGCAGCCGCGGCGTTGATCTTGTCGTCGACGTCGGTGATGTTGCGCGCATAGACGACGGAATCTGCGCCATAGTGCTGGCGCAGCAGGCGGACGAGCACATCGAACACCACCGGCGGGCGGGCATTGCCGATATGCGCCTGGTTCCACACCGTAGGCCCGCAGACGTAAAGCGTGATGCGGCGCGGATCGATGGGCAAAAGGGGCGCACGGCGCGCGCGCTTGTGTCGTAAAGCTGGATCATGGGCGGGCTTTAGCCGAGCAGCGGCCTAGATGCCAACGGCCTCGTGCTTGTTCTTCTCCAGCAGCTTTTCCAATTCGCGCTGCTCCTCGTCGGTGTAGCCGCCGGGTAGGGACGGGGCATCCTCCCCGGCCCATAGAAGTCGTCGATGGCCGGATGACCGTCCGGTAGGGGCAAATCTGCCAACGGCTGTTCGTCGCGTAGCGCGCCGATGAAGTTTCGCAGCGCCGTTGACGTGTTATCAACGAGCGGGAAGCTGCGTGCCGTGACGATCCAGTCCGGCATGGCGTCGCGACTGACCATGAAGGCAAGCCCCAGATAGGCGAGCGAAATCAGCACCACGCCGCGTGTCAGGCCGAACAGTGCGCCCATGATCCGGTCGATGGGGCCAAGGCCGGAGTCCTTGACGCGGTCGCGCAGCATGGTGGCGAACAGGCGCATGAGGCCGACCGCCAGCACGACGATCAGGATCAGGGCGGCGACATCCCCAAGCGGCGCGGAACCCGTGGTGCCGCGCAGCCAGAGCGAGACCGGCGCAAACAGGAATTTCAAGGCGAGGATGGCCACACCCCAGGCCGCCAGCCCCAAACTTTCGGCGACAAGCCCGCGCGTTAAGCCGAACAGGGTGGAGAGTCCCACCACAACGAGGAAAAAGATGTCGAACGTCGCCATCAAAGCAAGCTAGGACGCATGCAGGATGCGGTCAACGAGGCTGCCGACCGTTGGGAGCGCCTGGACCCTGATTTCCGGTGCGGTGCCTGCGGTTTGCGGCGAACCGGCGCACAAGGCCGCGCCAAAGCCCAGTTTGGCTGCTTCCTTCAGACGGCCCAGGCTCTGGCTGACCGGCCTGACTTCGCCAGACAGGGCGATTTCGCCGAACGCCACGACATCGACCGGCAGCGGCTTGTCCGCCAAGGCCGAGACCAGTGCGGCGGCGACCGCCAGATCGGCAGCGGGCTCGCTGACCCGCAGGCCGCCCGCGACGTTGAGGTAGACTTCGCAGGAGCCGAATGCGAGGCCGCAGCGCGCTTCCAGCACCGCCAGCACCATGGCCAGCCGGCTTGAATCCCAGCCGACCACGGCACGGCGCGGGGTCGCCCCGCTTGGCAGGCGCACGACGAGGGCCTGGATTTCCACCAGCAGCGGGCGGGTGCCCTCCATGCCGGCGAACACGACCGCGCCCGGCACCGGCTCAGCCCTCCGGGAGGAACAGGGCGGACGGGTTGCTGACCTCGATCAGGCCGACATCCGCCATCTCGAACACGCCGATTTCATCCGTACCGCCGAAGCGGTTCTTGACCGCCCGCAGGATGCGGAACGGGTGCGCGCGGTCGCCTTCGAAATAGAGCACGGTGTCGACCATATGCTCCATGACGCGCGGCCCGGCGATCTGGCCGTCCTTGGTGACGTGCCCGACCAGCACCACCGCAGCACCGCTGGTCTTGGCATAGCGGATCAACTCGTGCGCGCAAACCCGCACCTGGCTGACCGTGCCGGGTGCGGCCTCGATCTGGTCGGAATAGAGGGTCTGGATCGAGTCGATGATCACCATATCCGGCGACGGACCATGTTGAAGGGTCGCCAGAATGTCGCGCAGCGCCGTGCCTGCCCAAGCACGACCGGCGCATCGCTGTGGCCCATGCGGCGCGCGCGCAGGCGCACCTGGTCCGCGGCTTCTTCGCCGGAAAGATAGACCACGCGGCCGCCGCTGCGCGACGGCTGCCGCTGACTGCAGCAGCAGGGTCGATTTGCCGATGCCGGGGTCACCGCCGATCAACACGGCCGAGCCGCGCACCAGTCCGCCGCCCAGTGCCCGATCAAATTCCGCTAGGCCGGTTGCGCGGCGGGGCGGGGGCGGCATCCGAACTCAGAGGCTCGAGCGGAATCGTCCGTCCGCCGGTGCGCAGGCCCAGGTGGCTGTCGCTCGGCTTGATCTGCGCCTCGGCCTGAAAACTGTTCCAGGCGTTGCAGTCACCGCACTGGCCGAGCCATTTGGGGAGACGGCGCCGCACGACTGGCAGACATAGCGGGTTTGCGGTTTGGCCATGAGTGTTCCGGAACGTTTGCAGAACGTCTAGCAGGCCACGCCGTCCTCCGCAACAGGCTCGCCGTTCGCACTCGCAAGCGGATAGGCCATGGCGACATCGCAGCGGGCATAGCGCTTGCCAAAGCGCTCCATGATGTCGGCGTCATGACGGAAGCCAAGCTTTTCATAGAGGTGGATGGCGGCTGTGCATTTTCGGCTGGTCAGCAGAAACAGCTCCCGCATGGCCATTGCGCGCGCGCGCTCCAGCACGGCGTCCAGCAACTGCTCGCCGACCTTGCGGCCGCGCGCCATCTCCAGAACGCCCATCTTGGTCAGCTCGAATACGCCCTGTTCTATCGGCATGAGGGCGCAGGTACCGACGACGCCCATATCGCCAAGCGCAGCAAACAGGATATGCCCGCCGCGATCGATAATCATGCCGCGCGGATCGGAGAGCACTTTTTCGTCCGTCGCCTCCATGCGGAACATGCTGCGAATCCATTCTGCGTTGATCGTGTAGAAATCGCCGGCCAGATCGTCGTGATAGTCCAGAATGACACAGGCGTTGCGTGCCCGGTCGATCAGGGGCTGCGCAGCAAGTGCCGCCTCGATCCGGCTGATCTGATCGAGAAATGCCTTGGCATCGCCGCACAGGTCTGCCGCGGCGACTTCGACGAAGCTCCAGACCGTGCGCTTTATGGCCGGCATCGACTCGATGGCCATGGGCGTAAGTGCAATACGCTTTTGCCGACGGTCGTGCGGATCGGCGACTGCAACCGCATAGCCCTGTGCGACAAGTGTCGCCAGGCTGCGCGTCACGGCTGGCTGACTGACGCCCAGGACGGACACGGCCTCACTGACGGTCATGGGACCATATCGGTCAAGCGCCGCCAGAAGCGGGAAGTTTCCCGGCTGAAAGGCGTATCCCTTGTCCAGCCAGACCTGTGACGCATCGCTCTGCAGGCGTTCCGCCAATCGCTTCAATCGACTGCCAAGTGCGAGAACGCCGAGATCGGCGAGAATGTCGGGCATCGTGCGCTCCGGATTTGCATAACATGTTATTTAACACGTTATATAATCCTGAAACTGCGTCAATACCTTCGTCAGCGGGCATGGTGCAGCAATCACTGCCAGGGACGCCCTGGGTCATTCGGCCGGGGTGGTCGCTCCCGGCAGGTGTGTCGCGTCCTGGACATGATGCGTCTGCTTCAGCGGCTTGTTGCCGGTCAGCCGCCGCATGACGACATAGAAGACCGGCGTGAACAGCAGCCCGAAGAAGGTGACGCCGAGCATGCCGAAGAATACGGCGGTGCCCAGCGCCTGGCGCATCTCGTGGCCAGCGCCGCTGGCGATCACAAGCGGCACCACGCCGAGGATGAACGCGAACGATGTCATCAGGATCGGGCGCAGGCGCAGGCGGCAGGCCTCGATGACGGCATCCACCGGGTTTTGCCGATATGCTCCTGGTCGCGCGCGAACTCGACGATCAGGATCGCGTTCTTGCAGGCCAGGCCCACCAGAACGATGAACCCGACCTGGGTGAGGATGTTGTTGTCCAGGCCGCGCGCCCAGACGCCGGTGATGGCGGCAAGCAGGCACATCGGCACGATCAGGATGATGACGAACGGCAGTACCCAGCTTTCATAGGACGCCGCCAGCACAAGGAAGACGAACAGGACACAGAGCAGGAAGATGTAGGCGGCGGTGTTGCCGGCGCGCTTCTGCTCGTAGCTCAGCTCGGTCCATTCGTAGCCGATACCGTTCGGAAGCACCTTGGCGGCAAGCTCCTCCATGATGGCGATCGCCTGGCCGGAAGAAACGCCAGGGGCGGTGTTTCCCTGCAGTTCAGCGGTTGGATAGATATTGTAGCGCGGGAAACGATCCGGTCCGGTCTCCCAGCGGAAATCGACGAAGGTGCCGAGCGGAACGATCCCGCCGGTGTCGGAGCGGGTCCGTAGCCGGGCGACATCATCCTGCGTCGCCCGGAACGGGCGTCCGCCTGCGCCGTCACCCGGTAGGTGCGGCTGAACAGGTTGAAGTCGTTGACGTAGGCGGACCCCAGATACACCTCGAGCGTGCGGAACACCCGCTCGACCGGCACACGCAGGATTTCCGCCTTGGTGCGGTCGATGTCGACATACAGTTGGGGCGTGCTGGCGTCGAACGGCGTGAATACGCCGAACAGGCGCTTGTCCTGGCTTGCGGCCCCTAACAGCGCGTACGTGGCCTGAGACAGCGCCTGGGTGCCAACGCCGCCGCGATCCTCGATGCGCATGGTGAACCCGCCCGATGTGCCGAGACCCTGCACCGGAGGCGGCGCCAGCACGATGATGAAGCCATCCTGGATCGCGCCGAGCTTTTGCTGCAGTTCGCCGAGGATTTGCGGCATGGAGCGCCCCGGCCGCTGGTTTGGGGTAGCAGGCCGACGAAGGTGGCGCCGGCGTTGGAGGACTGGGTGCGGGTCGCGCCGGAGAAGCCGGCGAAAGACACGGCAAAGCGCGTACCCTTTACCGTTTTGATGATCTGCTCCGCCTTCTTGATGGTGGCGTCCGTGCGCTCCAGCGAGGCGCCGGGCGGCAACTGATAGGCAACGATCAGGTAGCCCTGGTCCTGCTGCGGAATGAATCCGCCCGGCACCCGACTGAACATGAAGCCGGTCAGGCCGATCAGGACCACATACACGCCAACCCAGATCCAGGGCCGCACCGTCATCCGGCAGACGATGCGGCCATAGGCCGTCGCCAGCGTATCGAAGCCGCGATTGAACGGATCGAAGACCAGGCGCTCCAGCAGGTTATGCTTGCGGCCATCTTCGTGGTTCTTGTGCGTTTTCAGAAGGATGCGCGCGAGCGCCGGCGACAGGGTGAAGGAATTGAACACCGAGATCGCGGTGGCGACCGCAATGGTCAGGGCGAACTGGCGATAGAATTCGCCGGTGATGCCGGGGATGAATGCTGTGGGTACGAACACCGCGCCGAGAACCAGGCCGATCGAGATCAGCGCGCCGCCGACCTCATCCATGGTTCGCAGCGTCGCCTCACGCGGGCTCATGCCCAGGCGCAGGTTCCGTTCGACGTTCTCGACCACGACGATGGCGTCGTCGACGACGATCCCGATCGCCAGCACCAGTCCGAACAGCGTCAGGTTGTTCAGGCTGAAGCCGAACGCCAGCATGACGGCGAATGTGCCGATGAGCGAGACCGGAATGGTGATGATCGGTACAATCGAGGCGCGCCAGGTCTGCAGGAACACGATGACGACAATGACAACGAGAATAATGGCTTCCCAGATCGTCTTGATGACCTCGTCCACGGATTCCTGAATGAAGTGGGTCGGGTTATAGACGATTTTGTATTCAAGACCCGGCGGAAAGGTTTTCTGCATTTCCGCGATGGTCTGGATCACCTGCTCCGCAGTCGCGAGAGCATTGGCGCCAGGGCGCTGCGACATCACCATCGCGACGGCCGTCTGCCCGTCCAGGTACGAATTGGTGGTGTAGTCCGATGCGCCAAGCTCCACGCGCGCGACATCCCGCAGCCGCGTGAAGCGGCCATCCGCGCCGGTTTTGACGACGATGTCGCCGAACTCATCCGGTTGCTTGAGGCGGCCCTTGAGGGTCAAGTTGTACTGGAAGGCGGCGTTGGTTGTGATCGGCGGTGCGCCGAGTGCGCCGCCCGCGACCTGAACGTTCTGCGCGCGCAGGGCGTCGACCACTTCGTCGGCGGTCATGTCCACGGCGGCGACGCGGTCCGGATCGAGCCAGATGCGCATGGCGTATTCGCGCGCGCCGAACAGGCGCACGTCGCCGACCCCGTCGATGCGCGACAGCACATCCTTGATCTGCAGCAGCGCGTAGTTGGTGATGTAGACCTGATCGCGCGACTTGTCGGGCGAGATCAGGTGAATCACCATCATGATGTCCGGCGACACCTTCTGGGTTACGATGCCGAAGCGCCGGACTTCCTCCGGCAGGCGCGGCTGGGCGATCGATACGCGATTCTGCACCAGCACCTGCGCGGTATCGAGGTTGGTCCCCGGCTTGAAGGTGATGGTCAGGTTCATCCGGCCGTCGGCGGTCGAATTCGAGTACATGTAGGACATGTTCTCGATGCCGTTGACTTCCTGCTCAATCGGTGTCGCCACCGTCTCGGCGATGGTCTGGGCCGTGGCGCCTGGATACTGCGCCGTCACCTGGATGGTCGGCGGTGCGATGTCCGGTATTGCGAGACCGGCAGCGCCGTGTAGGCGATGCCGCCGATCACCATGATGACGATGGCCAGCGCCGCCGCGAAGATCGGACGGTCGGTAAAGAAGTGTCCAAGCTTCATGGTTCAGCCAGCCTTCCGGGTGTCAACGGGCTTGGGCTGTGCGATCTGCGTCTCCTGTGGTTCCACGGACAGGCCGGGCCGCAGGCGCATCAGACCGTTGATGACGATCTTCTGGTCCGGCTTGAGGCCGGTGCGCACAACGCGCAGGCCGTCGATAATCGGGCCGAGCGTCACCGGCTGCGGCTGGATCGACTGGTCCGGCTGCACCACAAAGACCACCCGTTGCGACTGGTCGGTACCGATCGCCTCGTCCGGGATGAGGATCGCGTCGTATTTCGGCCGCCCCAGCAGGCGCAGACGCCCGAACATGCCCGGCAGGAGCAGCAGGTCGTCGTTCTGCAGCACCGCGCGGCCACGGATGCTGCCAGTCTGCGGGTCGATGCGGTTATCGACAAAGTCAAGATTGCCCTTGTGCGAATAGTCGTTCTCGCCCTGCAACTGCACCAGAACCGGATGTTGGACCGTGCGCCCGGAGGGCCGCTCGCCTGCTTGCGCAAGACGGACGTAGCGCAGGTAGGCGGCTTCATCGGCATCGAAGATGAACCGGATCGGCCGCAAGGTCGCGATTGTGGTCAGGGTCTGCGCCTGCGCGCTATCGCCGCTGACAAGGTTGCCGACCGAGACGAAGCGCGCGCTCGCGCGGCCGGCAATCGGTGCGGTGATACGGGTGTAGCCGAGGTTCAGCTCCGCCTGATGGACGTCGGCTTCAGCGGACCGCACGCTGGCCTGGGCGTTTTGAGCGAGTCCTGCCGCTGGTCGAAAACCCTCTCCGGGATATTTTCGCGCTGCAGCAATTCTCGTGCGCGTTCCAGATCTTTTGCAAATTCCTGCGCGCTGAGCGCGCTGGTGAGTCGGGCTTTCGCCTGATCGAGTGCCACCTGGAACGGGCGCGGGTCGATCTGGAACAGCAACTGGCCCTTCTCGACGATATCGCCATCGGTGAAATGGATCGACTGAAGATAGCCATTCACCCGCGAGCGGACTTCCACGAAATCATAAGCTTCGAAGCGGCCGGTATACTCGTCCCACTCCTGCACTTCCTTGACGATCGGCAGCAACCGAAACCGGAAGTTTCGGGGCGTACCTGCGCCTCCGGCTTGCTGCAGGACGCCAGCAGGACGACGGCTCCGGCGACGGCCAATCCACGTAACAGGGTTATGGAAAAACGAGCATGGAGGCTCATCAGCATGAAGATCCCCTTCGAAGGAAGCTGACGCCTGACCGCCCAGTCACAACGTCATAATATTGTGCCACGGGATAGCCGATGCGGCAACTCAGTGTTAAGCATTCGCAGGCGCAAAATCAGGGCCTTATACCGCGACAGGCCGTTTCTGCCGTGGCGACAATATTTTTCAGTTTTCAGTCCCGCGAACGGCGGGGCAGGGCGATGCCGTTCGGGAGCTGGCAGAGCGCGCGCACGACGCCGCGCAGCGTGCGCACTTCCTGCTCCGTGAAGCCGGGACGTTGCAGCATGCCGCGCAGGGTCTGCCGCATGACGGCGGCGCGGTGGCTGGGGCGAAAATAATTCCGCGCCGTCAACTCCGCGTCCAGATGGCCGACCAATCCGTCGAGCGCTTCCCGCGACGCCGGACCGCCATGGTCGCCGCCAAGAATGGCATCCGGCGTCTCGTCCACATGCTGGAACCATTCGTAGGCGCACAGGACCGCCGCCTGCGCGAGATTGAGCGAACTGAAGTCAGGATTGACAGGTATGGTGAGGATCTGGTCCGCGTGGGCGACATCCTCCGTCTCGAGGCCTGCACGCTCCGGCCCGAACAGATAGGCGGCCCGCAGGCCCTGTGCGTCAAGCTCATGGCTCTGCACGGCGGCGAAGCGCGCCGTCACCGTTTCTTTCATCATGCCGCGCGGGCGCACCGTCGTCGCATAGACCCGGTGGCAATCCGCGATGGCGGATGGCAGGTCCGGAAACACCCGTGCTTCGTCCAGCAGCCGATCGGCGCCGGAGGCGGCTGGCCCGGCGGCAGGGTTTGGCCAGCCGTCGCGCGGCGCGACCAGACGCAAATCGTCCAGCCCGAAATTCCACATGGCGCGCGCGACCATGCCGATGTTTTCACCCAGTTGCGGGCGCACGAGAATGAAGGCCGGTTTCATGAGAGCTGTGCGCGACAGCAAAATTCTTCCCTGTCAGGGAGGTGCCCGTCTGAAAGACGGGCGAAGGTGCCAAAAACGCCAAGCATCCGTCGCCCCTCCGCCACCCTGACGGGTGGTCCCCTCCCCGATGGGGAGGAAGTTTTATGCGTGCGCAGGTTTCTTTCATTGCGATTTTTCGGCTTCGTCTGCTGTCTCGTAGGGCGTGACATAGATCAGGCCGCCGTTCTCGAAGTCCTTGGTGACTTCGCGGCGGACCTGCGGCAGCGGCTCGCGCGGCAGCACTTCCTCGGACAGGTAGAACAGCCCGAATACGATCAGCACCATGACGATGCTGAGGCCATAGATCACGATCTGGCTGCCAAGGGTGCGCCGCGCGAAGGTTTTCTCCAACCACTTCGTCGAGATCGCGGGCGAAGCGCTCATACTGTCTGGGGAATCGGCGTGGTGCGGGCCCGGTCGTAGGCGGAGGGAATATGTTTGGGCCGGCGCATGGCTCAGGTCTCCAGTCTAGCCAACGCGCGCTCCCGCCCCATCCGCGCCAGCAAGGGCCCCATTTCCGGGCCATGCGGCTGCCCGGTCAGGGCCAGCCGCAAGGGCATGAACAGGGCCTTGCCTTTACGGCCGGTTGCGTCCTTGAGGGCATTGGTCCACGCGGTCCAGATATCGTCGCTCCACGGCAGTTCGGCAAGCGCCGCGCGCGCCGTTGCGACGAATGCCGGGTCTTCCACGACCGGCGCGATGTCGCCGCTGACAACCTGCCACCAGCCGTCGATGGCGTCGATCCGCTCGATATTGCCGCGCAGCGCCTCCCAGTCGGCGGCGGTCATGCCGCCGGGCAGGCGCGACGTCACGGCGTCGAACGGCATGTGGTGGATGATCTTGGTGTTGAGCAGGACCAGTTCAGACTCGTCAAAGAGGGCGTTGGCCTTGTTGAACTTGCCCCAGTCGAAGCTTGCGATCAGGGGCAAAGCGCTGGTCACCGGCTCGATCGGGTCGGAGGTGCCGAGCCGGCCAAGGTAGGCGATGAGCGCGATCGGCTCGACCCCGAGCGAACGATAATGTTCCACCCCGGCCGAGCCGAGCCGCTTGGAGAGCGCCTGGTCGCGCAGGGACAGGAGCGCAAGATGCGCGAAAGTGGGGCAGGGGCTCCGAGTGCGGCGAACATCTGGGTCTGGACAGCGGTGTTGGTCAGATGGTCCTGCCCGCGCACGATATGCGTGATGCCCATGTCGATGTCGTCGATGACGGAGGGCAGCATGTACAGCCAGGAGCCGTCCGCGCGCCGCACCACCGGATCGGAGACGGAGGCGGGGTCCATGGAGATGTGGCCCTGAATCAGGTCGTCAAACTCGATACGGCTCTGGGTATCAAGCTTGAAACGCCAGTGCGGCTGCACGCCCTGCGCTTCCAGCGCCGCGCGCTCCTCGGCGGACAGGTTCAGCGCCGCGCGGTCGTAGACGGGCGGCAGGCCGCGCGAGAGCTGCACCTTGCGCTTCAGGTCCAGCTCGTGCGCCGTCTCATAGCAGGGGTAGAGCCGGCCGCTTGCGACCAGCCGCGCATGCGCACGCTCATAGGCGTCGAAGCGGGCCGACTGCCGGTGCTCCTCCGCGACCGCGAAGCCCAGCCAGGCGAGGTCGTCGCGGATCGACTGCGCCGACTCCTCGCTCGAGCGCGCCACGTCGGTATCGTCGAGGCGCAGGATGAACTGGCCGCCGGTCGACTGGGCGAACAGCCAGTTGACGATCGCAGTGCGCAGATTGCCGACATGCAGTCGGCCGGTTGGTGAAGGGGCAAAACGTACGCGGGGGTCATGCAGGCCTGCTGTGATGGATCAATGCGTTTCCTTGCGGCGGAGACGCCGCAGGGTCAAGCTTGCTGGTGCGCTAGTAGTGTCTCAGTTTGAAATTTTGCCGCTCACCCTGAGCTTGGACAGAAGGGCTGAGCGGCTCGTGGTTCGTCCAGCTCACCACGAGCGGACTTTTCAAACTGAGACACTACAGGCGGGCACCGTCCTGGACTTTCATCGACGCTTGCGGCGGCGCGACCAGATAAGCGCGACCCCATTCGAGCAAGCTGGTCAGGATAGGCTCAAGGGAGAGGCCAAGGGCCGAGAGCCGGTAATCGACGCGCGGTGGAACTTCAGGGTAAACCGTTCTTATAACGAGTCCGTCCGCTTCCAGTTCGCGAAGCTGTTGCGTCAGTGTGCGCTGGGTGATGTTGCAGAGCAGTCGGCCAAGCTCGCCGAAGCGTTTAGGGCCATCCAACAACCGGTACAATATGACGCTTTTCCATTTACCTCCCATGACGTCGAGCGTGCATTCCATGGGGCAAAATGAAACATTTTCAATGTCGTGGCGCTGTTTTCGCATACAATTGCCTCAATAGTATACAATGTGCCTGTATTGGCATTATTAATGCGTACTTCCGAAAGATATATTAAGCGGTTACACCGGTTCGACCATCTGTTCCATAGGAGCGACGCATGCAGGCCGACCACCCTGAGTTATTCTGGCTGACCGCCACGATCATTTTAACCGCTTTGCTGTGGGTTCCGTATATCCTTCAATTAATCGTGCAGTTAGGACCGGTCAAAGCGATCTGGGACCCGACCGGCGCGCATCCACATGAAGCCGCATGGGCCCTACGGGCCAAGAAAGCGCACTACAATGCGGTTGAGAATCTTGTCGTCTTTGCGCCGTTGGCGATTATGGTGGATTATCTTCATTTGGGCACCCCGGCGACGGCAACGGCGTGCGCCGCTTATTTCGGCCTCCGGCTGGCGCATTATATTATTTACACGCTCGCGCTTCCGGTAATCAGGACGCTGGTATTTCTTGCCGGCTTCGGCTGCCAGATGGTTCTGGCGTTCCGGCTGCTTGGGCTTTGATTACCCGCTGCGAAAGGCATTGGTGATCGGGTAGCGACGGTCGCGGCCGAAGTTGCGCTTGCCGATCTTGACACCAGGCGGTGCCTGCCGGCGCTTGTATTCGGCCAGGAACAGCAGGTGCTCGACCCGCTTGACGGTCGCTGGATCGTAGCCGCGCGCCACCAGGTCGGCGGCCGAGGCTTCTTCCTCGACCAGACCGTTGAGGATGCCGTCCAGCACGTCGTAGGGCGGCAGGCTGTCCTGGTCGGTCTGGTTGGCGCGCAGTTCGGCGGTCGGGGCCTTGGTGAGGATGCGCTCCGGGATCACGACGCCAGCGGGGCCGAGTCCGCCCGCCGGCACCTGCGCGTTGCGCCATTCCGCCAGACGATAGACCGTGGTCTTGTAGACGTCTTTCAGCACCGAATAGCCGCCGCACATGTCGCCGTAGAGGGTCGCGTAGCCGACCGACATCTCGGACTTGTTGCCGGTGGTCAGCACCATCGGCCCGAACTTGTTGGAGAGCGCCATCAGGGTCAGGCCACGCACCCGCGATTGGATGTTCTCCTCCGTCGAGTCCGCCGCCCTGCCGGCGAAACTCGGTGCCAGCATCGTCCCGAAGGCCGCGACCGCCGGTTCGATCGGGATGGTGTCGAGTCGTGCACCGAGCGCCGTGGCGCAGGCGGCTGCATCGTCCAGACTGTCCTGCGAGGTGTAGCGGGACGGCAGCATGACGCACCACAGCTTGTCCGGGCCCAGCGCATCGACGGCGACTGCGGCCGAGAGTGCGCTGTCGATCCCGCCTGACATGCCGAGCACCACCGGGGAAGCGGTTGCGGGTCACGTAGTCGCGCAGGCCAAGAACCATGGCGTGATAGATGTCCGCGATGTCGTCTTCTTCCGGGCGATCTCGCTGCGCGCGCAGACCCAGCGGCCGTCCTCGCGCTGCCAGTGGGTCAGCTGCAGTGCAGCACGCCACTGCGGCAGCCGGGCGGCCATGTTCGCATCCGCATTCAGAACGTAGGACCCGCCGTCGAACACCAGCTCGTCCTGCCCGCCGATCCGGTTGACGTAGACCAGCGGCAGGCCGGTCTCGACCACGCGCGCGACGCTGTGCGTCATGCGGGCGTTCTCCTTGCCGACCTCGAACGGCGAGCCATTGGGCACCAGCAGCAGCTCTGCGCCGGTCTCGGCCAGGCATTCGCAGACGTCGGGCAGCCAGATATCCTCGCAGATCGGCACGCCGATGCGCACGCCGCGCACGGTCAGCGGTCCGGGCAGCGGCCCTGCGCGAAGGTGCGCGGCTCATCGAACACGCCGTAATTGGGCAGCTCGTGCTTGCGGGTGATCGCCTGTACGCGGCCATCATCGAGCAGGGCGACGGCATTGTAGGTCTTGCCGTTTTCGACATGGCAGGTGCCGACCAGCATTGCCGGGCCACCGTCCGCCGTCTGCCGCGCCAGCTCCTCCAGCGCGCGCGCCGCGGCCTGCTGCAGCGCCGGCTTCATCACCAGGTCTTCCGGCGGATAGCCGACCAGCGCCAGCTCCGGGTAGAGGATGACGTCCGCCGTGCGGGCCTGCGCGCGCATCGCCAGCATGGCGGCCGCATTGGCGGCAAAGTCGCCCACGCTGAGGTTGATCTGCGCGAGGGCGATGCAGAAACGGTCGGGCGGCGATGTCATCGCCGCGTCTGTAGGCCGTTCCTTGCGTGTCGACAAGTTGGGGCGCTATGCAGTGATTTCGAAACATGTGGGATTTTGGATAATGAGTTTTGCCTTGGAGAGTAGCGGCAGTGTCGTCCTCTGGCTGCTGGCCGGCTATCTGAGCGGCACTGTGCCCTATGGTTTGCTGCTCACCCGGGCCGCTGGCCTGGGCGACATCCGTTCGATCGGCTCCGGCAATATCGGGCGACCAATGTGCTGCGCACCGGCAACAAGGGGCTGGCGGCGGCCACCCTCCTGCTGGACGCCCTGAAGGGCGCAGTCCCCGTGTGGCTGGCGCTGGCCTATGCCCCGGGCCTGTCGGCACTGGTCGGCGTGGCGGCCTTCCTCGGGCATCTCTACCCCGTCTGGCTGAAGTTCAAGGGCGGCAAGGGCGTCGCCACCTACATCGGGGTGATGCTGGCGCTGTCGCCGGTCGCCTTTGCCGGCGTCGCACTCGCCTGGCTGCTGGTGGCGCGGCTGTTCCGCTATTCCTCGCTCGCCGCGCTTGTCGCCGTTCTGGTGCCGCCGGTGGTGACGGCTCTGCTCGGCCGTACCGATGCGGTGGCGGCAAGCGTGGTCATGGCGGCGCTGGTCTGGTTCAAACACAGCGCCAACATCGCCCGCCTGCGCGCAGGCACGGAACCCCGGATCGGCGCGAAAAACAGAACCCGGGGATGCGGCCCCGGACCCGCTTCAGCTGGGATGACGTTGTCGAGGCCTTGCGGCGCCGCTGAACCTGCGTCGATCTGCGTGCAAGTCCCTTGTGTCGTGGAATCGAAGTTCGCTCCACTATGATATTGGGTGCAACTGATTTCAGATTCAGGACGCTCGTGCACCAGACGGTTTGACTTCGGGCGCGAGTCGCCTGCACTGTTCTTCGCATGTTGCAAGATGACGAGCAGCGTGCGCGCCTGCGATTGATCCGCACGGAGACGGTTGGCCCGGTCACTTACCGGCAGTTGCTGGCGCGCTTCGGCAGTGCCCGTCATGCGCTGGAGCGGCTGCCGGATCTTGCGCGGCGCGGCGGTGCCTCGCGTTTCACCCTGGCCAGCCTGCAGGCCGTGGAAGCCGAGTTCGCGGCCGGCCTGAAGCTCGGCGGCCGCTGGCTGTTCGTCGACACGGCGGAGTATCCTGGTCTGCTGGCTCAGATCGACGACGCGCCGCCTGTTCTGCTGGCGCTGGGCCGGCTCTCCCTGCTGCAGGTGCAGGCTGTCGCTATGGTCGGCGCCCGCAATGCTTCCGCCGCCGGCCTGCGTCTGGCCGGCACGATCGCCCGCGATCTGGCGGCGCACGGCTGCACGGTTGTCTCCGGCCTTGCGCGCGGCATCGATACCGCGGCGCACAAGGGCGCGCTGGCAGCACCCGCGGGAGGGACCATCGGCGTGGTGGCAGGGGCGCAGATGTCGTCTATCCGCCCGAAAATCACGCACTGCAGGCGGCGATCGCCGAGCAAGGGGTCGTGCTGTCGGAGCAACCGCTGGGCGCGCAGCCGCAGGCACGGCATTTCCCGCGGCGCAACCGTATCGTCTCCGGGGTGTCGCTCGGGGTGGTCGTGGTGGAGGCGACGCCCAAGTCCGGCTCGCTGATTACGGCGCGGCTGGCCGGGGAGCAGGGCCGGCAGGTGATGGCGGTGCCAGGTTCGCCGCTGGAGCCGCGCGCGCAAGGCTGCAACGACCTGATCCGCACCGGCGCGACCCTCGTGACCAGCGCTGCGGACGTTCTGGAATGTCTGGCACCGCTTGCCGGCCCATATGCTCCGCCGCCGCTTACTGTGGCTGAAGCATGCGATGATGGCGAGCCGGACGATGCGGCGCGCGCGGCGGTTCTGGCCCTGCTTTCGGTCACGCCGGTCCCGATCGACGATCTGGTCCGTTGGTCGCATGTCCCGCCGGGGCAGGTCGCTTTGCGCTGCTGGAGCTTGAATTGGCAGGCCGTTTGGTCCGGCATGCCGGCAATCGGGTGAGTCTTGTTGCGCCAGCGTTGTGAAATCTGGGGATTGCGCTTGCCTGCTTGCTTCGAGTAACGCTCGCGCCCGTTCGGCCGGATGCGGCCAGAGAGGCGAGGCCTGACTGCATGGACGTTGTGATCGTCGAGTCGCCGGCCAAGGCGAAGACCATCAACAAATATCTGGGCGGCAACTATACGGTTCTCGCCTCCTACGGCCATGTGCGCGATCTGCCGCCCAAGGACGGCTCGGTCGAGCCGGACGCCGACTTCCAGATGCACTGGGAGGTGCAGGCGGAGAAGAGCAAGCAGGTCAAAGCGATCGTCGACGCGCTCAAGGGTGCCGACCGCCTGGTGCTCGCGACCGACCCTGACCGCGAGGGCGAGGCGATTTCCTGGCACCTGATGGAAGTGCTGCGCGCCCGGAAAGCGCTGCCCAAGGGCGGCGTGCAGCGCGTGACCTTCAACGAGATCACCAAGTCGGCGGTCACCAAGGCGATGGCCGCCCGCGTGACCTGCACGCCGATCTGATCGACGCCTATCTCGCGCGGCGCGCGCTTGATTATCTGGTCGGCTTCACCCTGTCGCCGGTGCTGTGGCGCAAGCTGCCGGGTGCCAAGTCGGCAGGGCGGGTGCAGTCGGTTGCGCTGCGTCTGATCTGCGAACGCGAGACCGAGATCGAGCGGTTCCATGCGCGCGAGTACTGGACGATCGGCGCCAGCATGCGCGACGAGAAGGGCCAGGTGTTCGACGCGCGCCTGGTTCAGTGGCGCGGTGCCAAGCTCGGGCAGTACGACCTGCCGGACGAGGCCACGGCCATGGCGGCCAAGGCGGATGTCGCGGCCGGTCGCTACACGATCGCCAGCGTCGAGAAAAACCGGTCCAGCGCCACCCGGCACCCCCTTCACGACATCGACCCTGCAGCAGGAAGCGGCCCGCAAGCTCGGCTTCACCGCCAGCCAGACCATGCGGATCGCTCAGCAGCTATACGAGGGCGTCACGCTGGACGGCGAGACGACTGGCCTCATCACCTACATGCGCACGGACGGCGTCCAGATCAGCGGCGAAGCGATCGCCGCCGCGCGCCGCCTGATCGAGCGCGAGCACGGCCCGGACTATGTGCCGGACAAGCCGCGCGCCTACAGCGCCAAGGCCAAGAACGCCCAGGAAGCCCACGAGGCGATCCGCCCCACCGATCTGTTCCGTGGGCCGGACAGCGTGCGCCGCGCGCTGTCGCCCGAGCAGGCGAAGCTCTACGAGCTGATCTGGAAGCGGACCCTGGCCTCGCAGATGGCCAGCGCCCGCCTGGAGCGGACCACGGCGGACCTGGCAGCCGCCGACGGCAAGACCGGCCTGCGCGCAACCGGGCAGGTCGTGCTGTTCCCCGGCTTCCTGGCGCTCTATCAGGAGGGTCGACGACAGCGCGGACGAAGAGGACCGTCGTCTGCCGCCGCTGACCGAGGGCGGCAAGGCGGACCCGCAGGCGGTCGAGGCGACCCAGCATTTCACCACGCCGCCGCCGCGCTATTCCGAGGCCTCGCTGGTCAAGAAACTCGAGGAGCTGGGCATCGGTCGCCCCTCGACCTATGCCTCGATCCTGCAGACCCTGCGCGACCGCGCCTATGTGCGCATGGACAAGAACCGCTTCCTGCCGGAAGACAAGGGGCGGCTGGTGACGGCGTTTCTGGAAAAGTTCTTCGCCCGCTATGTCGGCTATGATTTCACCGCCGACCTGGAAAACCAGCTGGACGCCATTTCCGCCGGCGACCTCGCGTGGAAGCAGGTACTGCGTGATTTCTGGGCCGATTTCCAGCCCAAGACCAAGGAAATCCTCGATCAGCGCCCGTCGGACGTCGTCGAGGCGCTGGACCGGTTTCTCGAGCCGTTGCTGTTTCCGGCCCGCGCCGATGGCAGCGATCCACGGCTGTGCCCGACTTGCCAGCAAGGTCGGCTGTCGTTGAAAACCGGTAAGTTTGGTGCCTTCATCGGCTGCTCCAACTATCCGGAGTGCAAGTATACCCGCCCGTTCGGTGCCGAGGACGCAACGGCGGATGCTGCCAACGATGGGCCGCAACTGCTGGGGACCGACCCTGCGACCGGCCTGCCGGTTACCCTGCGCACCGGCCGCTTCGGCCGCTATGTGCAGCTTGGCGAGGACCCGGCGGAAAAGGGCGCGCCCAAGCCGCCGCGCGCCTCCCTGCCGCGCGATGTGCCGGCCGAGGCGCTGTCGCTGGAACTGGCGCTGCGACTGCTCAGCCTGCCGCGCACCATCGGCCAGCATCCGGAAACCGGCAAGCCGATCACCGCCAGCATCGGCCGCTTCGGGCCGTACATCGCCCATGACGGGGCCTATGTGTCGCTGAAGTCAACCGAGGACGCACTGACGATCGGCATGAACCAGGCGGTCGTAGCACTTGCCGACAAGGCGAACCGGCCGGGCCGGGCCGGGCCGTCGGCGCTGCGCGATCTGGCGCCAACGAGGCGGGCGCGGCGATCAAAGTGATGAACGGCCGCTACGGTGCCTATGTGACCGACGGCACAACCAACGCCACTCTGCCCAAGGATGTGTCGCCCGAGGCGGTGACGCTCGAGCAGGCGCTGGCGCTGATCGCCGATCGGGCTGCCAAGGGTGGGGGCAAGAAGCCTGTGAAGCGTGCAGCGCCCAGGAAAGCGCCGGCGAAAAGCCCGCCAAGGCCGCCGCCGCGAAGACACCGGCCAAGGCCGCCAAGCCCACGGCCACCAAGCCCACGGCCGCCAAGACCAAGGCTACCAAGCCCAAGACGGCCAAAGCTGGACGCGCGGCGAAGGCGAAATGACCCGCAAGCGCGGTCAGGGCCGGCCCGATATCGCCGCCTCGGCCGATGGGCTGCCCGACCGCGAGCAGATCCGCCGCTTCATCGAGACTGCGCCGGCCACGGTCGGCAAGCGCGATATCGCCAAAGCATTCGGCGTGCGGGATCGCGGTGCGTTGCGCGCCCTGCTGAAGGACATGGAGGCGGATGGGGCTCTGCAGCGCGGTCCGGCGCGCAGCTACGGCGTTGCCGGCAGCCTGCCGCGTGTCGGCGTGCTCAAGGTGGTCGAGGTGCGCAGCGACGGCGACGTCTATGCCGAGCCGGAGCAGTGGGCGGGGCCGGACCGACCGCCGCGCATCCGGGTGAGCGAGGGCCCGCACCCTGGCCAGAAGCACCGGCCGCGCACTGCCGCTTTGGGTCTGGGCGACCGTTTCATGGCGCGCATCGACGGGCAGCCGGGCCGGGCGCGTGCGCAGGTGCTGAAGCGGCTTGAGCGCGTGGCTGAACTGGTGCTGGGGTCGTCAAGGCGGAAGGTGCGTACTTCCGGCTGATCCCGACCGACAAGCGACTGCGCATGGAATTCAACATCCCGGAAGACATGCTCGGGGATGCACGGGTCGGCGAGCTGGTCTCTGCCGAGCCGATGGCGCGCCACAGGGCGCTTGGCTTGCAGAATGTGCGGGTGCTGGAGCGCCTGGGCGATCCGTTCGGTCCGCGCGCGCTGTCGCTGATCGCGATATCGCAGCATGGCCTGCCGGCGCGCTTCGACGACGCGGCGCTTGCGGAGGCAGCGCGCGCCGCCACGCGGCCGCTGGGGCACGCGCCGACCTGACCGCCATGCCGTTCGTCGCCATCGATCCCCTGGACGCGCGCGACCATGACGACGCGATCTGGGCCGAACCCGTGGAGGGTGGCGGCTGGCGCATTGCGGTCGCCATCGCCGACGTGAGCTACTATGTCCGCCCCGGCGACGCCATCGACCGGGAGGCGCACCGACGCGGCAACTCCGCCTATTTCCCGGATCGCGTCGTGCCGATGCTGCCCGAGGCGCTGTCGGCGGACGCCTGCTCGCTGAAAGCCGGCACGGACAAGGCGGCGCTGGTCTGCCACATGAGCGTGGGGCCGCGCGGCGCAGTGACCGGTTTCCGGTTCGAGCGCGCCCGCATCCGGCTTGCCGCCAACATCGCCTACGAGAACGCCCAGGCGGTGATCGACGCGCAGGCGGGCGATGCCCTGCCGCTCC
The DNA here is from genome assembly GCF_005144965.1 of Hankyongella ginsenosidimutans. Lineage (GTDB taxonomy): Bacteria > Pseudomonadota > Alphaproteobacteria > Sphingomonadales > Sphingomonadaceae > Hankyongella > Hankyongella ginsenosidimutans. The sequence goes on along the minus strand of NZ_CP039704.1, from coordinate 65,502 downwards.
TGGAGCCGTTGTGGGGGCTTGGCGCGCGCTCGATGCCGCGCGCCAGCGGCGCGAACCGCTTGACCTCGATCTGCCGGAGAAGCGCATCGAACTGGACGCAGACGGTCGGGTGGTCGGGGTTCGCCGCCGCGAGCGGCTCGATGCGCACCGGGTGGTCGAGGATTTCATGATCGCCGCCAATGTCAGCGCCGCCAAGGCGCTGGAGCAGGCCGCGTTCCCGTGCGTCTACCGTATCCATGAAGCGCCGCCGCGCGAGAAGGTGATGGCGCTGAAGACCTATCTTGAGTCGCTGGGTGTGCCGCTGGCGCTCGGTCAGGTCCTGCGGCCGGCGCTGTTCAACGATATCCTCCGGCGGACGGCTGGCTCCCAGTCCGTCGAAGAAATCAGCGAGCAGATCCTGCGCACGCAGACCCAGGCAGTCTATTCGGTCGACAATGTCGGCCACTTTGGCCTGGCATTGGCGTCCTATGCGCATTTCACCTCGCCGATCCGCCGCTACGCCGACCTGCTGGTGCACCGGGCATTGGTGCGCGCGCTCGATCTGGGCGAGGACGGGCTTGGCGACCAGGACCTGCGCAGCCTCGGCGCAACGGCGGATCACATCTCCATGACCGAACGCCGGGCCATGATGGCCGAGCGCGACACCATCGATCGCTATGTGGCGCAATACTTGTCCGGCCGCATCGGGGCCGTCATGCCCGGCAGGGTGACTGGCGCGACCCGCTTTGGCCTGTTCGTAGCACTTGTGGAGAGCGGCGGCGACGGCCTTGTGCCCATCTCGACCCTGGGCGACGAGCGCTTCCACGTCGATGACGCGACCCAGAGCCTCGAGGGCGCTCGACGGGCGTGCGCTATACGGTCGGCATGCGTCTGGACGTGCGGCTGGTCGATGCCGACGTGTTGACCGGCACCCTGCGTCTGGCGCTCGCGGACCGTCCGGAGCCGGCGTTTGCCCAGCGGCCGCCACGTCTGCTGCATCGGCGTGGCCGGCGCTGATACTTGGCCGCACCTTCTGTTGCGCCGGGGACCACCGCCCGTTAGCACATTGGGATGCCTCAAACACGAGACCCCGATGACGCTCCGCCTATCCCGCGCCCTGTCCACCCTGCTGGCGACTGCCACCCTGACGCTGGCCGCACCAGCACTCGCCAGGCCATGGGCAGAGGTCGGCGACCGGCAGCTGCGGGAGGACATCGAGGCGCTGGCCGACGCGGGCATGATTCGCGGGCCGATCACCAGCTGGCCGCTGCCCTGGCGGCAGATCGCGGCCCTGTCGGAGCGCTGGCAGATCGACAAGCTGCCGCCGCATCTGGTGGTGCGGGTCAACCGCATACGCCGCCATATGGATCTGGCCCAGCAATCGACGCTGGTGAGCGCAGAGCTGGGCGCAGGCACGGACTCGAAGCTGGTGCGCACCTTCGCGGACACCAACCGCGAGGATGCGCAGGGCAGCGTCCGGGTCGAGCATAACTTCAGCGAGAACAGCTATGTCAGCTATGGCGTCGGTTATCGCCATGGCCAGTCGGGGGTCGATTATCATTTCGACGATGTCTATGGCGTCCATAGCTTCGGCAACTGGGGCGTCTATGTCGGCACCGTCGAGAGCTGGTGGGGGCCGGGCCAGGAGAGCGCGCTGCTGCTGTCCAACAGCACACGCCCATTCCAGAGGGTCGGCATCAAGCGCATGCAGCCCTATGCCTTCGATGTGCCGGTGCTGCGCTGGCTCGGGCCGTGGAGCTTCGAGTTTTCGTCGGCCGCCTGGACGGCGACCGTACGGATTTCGAACACCCGCTGGTCCACAGTTTCCGCTTCGCCTTCAAGCCGGTATCGCAGTTCGAATTTGCAGTCTCGCGCACGGCGCAGCTGTGCGGTTCGGGGCGCCGTGCAGCTTTTCCACCTTCACGCGGTCCTTCATTGCGGCCGGCACGGAGAATGTGTCCGATCCGCAACAGCAGCCGGGCAACCAGCTGGTGTCCTTCGATGCACGCTGGGGCGGCGAGGTCGGCCGCACGATGACCGGCACGGTCTACGCGCAGGCGCTGGCGGAAGACGGCGGCGGTCCGGCCATTCTGCCGGACGTCTATTCCTATCTGGCCGGCGGGCGGCTGTCCGGCGGCTTGGATGGCTGGACCTGGTCGGCGGGGATCGAGTGGACCGACACCTACGGCGTGCGCTACTTCGGGGAGAATACGCCGAACGGCCGCAGTCCGGGCGTGACGTATCTGAACTTCATCTACCGGGACGGCTACAGTTTCAAGGACCGCCCGATCGGGTTCAGCCTGGATGGCGACTCCCAGCTTTACAGCCTTAGCGCCAGCATAACCGATCCGCGCAACAACCGCCTGAGTGCAGCGCTTCGGCGCGCGAACATCAACGTGACCGACACGCCCGGCTTTCACATCAGCCGGAATACCGAACGGCTCTGGATCGGCGAGTTCGGGGCCAATTTCCCCACCCGCTGGGGCGATATCGCCGGAGAACTGCGCTACCAGACCGACCAGCCGAATACACCGGGGCGGCGCGACGGCGACGTGCAGCTTGAGCTGCGCTGGCAGGGGCAGTTCTAGAGCGTAATGACATTTGCTGGAATCGTTATTGCGAGGCGGCAAAGCTGCCGAAGCAATCCAGGAACACCAGTATTTCCATGGATCGCCGCGTCGCCTGCGGCTCCTCGCGATGACGGATGGATCAATGTAAAGTCATCAAGCTCTAGATCTTGATTGTTTCTTCTTTGTGTAGACCCTTCTTGTCCGTTTTTGATTGCCTCACCAAAAGTGATCCAATCAAAACGGGAAGGGTCTAATGGTTATGCTTCGACATCTGGGCGTCGATCTGATCGGCATCGAAATATTCTAGAAGAATATTACGATAGGCGACGACTTCTTCGGGTTTTGGCTTATGCATTGCGGCAGGCTTGCTCGGGCTGCCAACAATCACCTTGCCGCGCATGCCCATGAACATGTGCGGCACGCAATGGTATTCGTAAGTTCCGACCTTGGTGAAGCTATGCGACCAGCGTTGGCCGGCTTGCTCGAGGAAGGGGCTGGCGAAACCAGCGGCACCTTCGGGAAAGCCGTCGGGGTAGGTCATGACATTATGGGTTTCTGCGAGCTTGTTCACCCAGGTGACCTTGTCGCCAGGTTTGATGACGATGTAATTGGGTTCGAATGCCATGCGCGAACGTTCATAGTCGGTAACAATATAGATTGTGTACTCCTTTGCCCATGTCTGGAATGGGAAAAGAGTCAATACCGATAGTAGTAAAATATAAAACTCACGCAAGGTTATGCCTCCTTGGATATGTTGAGCAAGCATAGCACGATATATTATCATGCGGCATTGAGCGTACTTTTATCCAGTATTTCCTTTAGAGCGCCCTGCAAGCTGCCGAGGCGGTCATAAATCTTGGTGGTAGCATCGGATAAGTGCTGACAATGGTTCTCGTTTTGCCGGTTGCGCTGCAGGAGGATATTGGTGCGCTCGAGGGCGCGGTTGCTGCTTTGCTCCACCCTGTAGGAATTACCCTGGACGCTGTCCATACTACAGTTTTGCTGATCCAGGACCTCCGCGGTGTTGCGGATGATCCGTGCAGCCTGGTCGACCGTTTCTGAGAGATTTGCGATGGCGGCATGCGTACCCTTGGTCGTATTGTCGACATCTTCGACAAGCGTACGGATCGACGCGGTGGCATTCGAAGTTTTGCCAGCCAGCGCCTTGACTTCGCTGGCGACCACAGCGAAGCCGCGGCCAGCCTCGCCAGCCCGTGCCGCCTCGATCGTCGCGTTCAGCGCTAGCAGGTTGGTCTGCTCGGCGATATCCTCGATCAGGTTCAGCATCTCCTCGATGCGGCGCGCAGTCTCGACCATCTGCGTGACCGAATTGTGCATGATGGCGACGTCGGCAAGCGAGGTTTCCATACGGGTTTGCGCGGTGGATATGTTCTGACAGGCTTGCTGCGACGCGGATTTGACCTCGATGACCTGGGTATTGCTGGCGCTGGCGTCCTGGGACAGCTTTCCAGCGAAAGCCGAGAGTTCCTCCGCTTCCGAACTGATGTCCTGTGTCGCCATCCGGAGCGCCGCCTCCGCCTTCTGCAAAGCCGTCAGATCGCTTTCGATATCGCCGACCACGGTCGCGGTGACGTCGCCGATTTCCTGGTTCAAAATATGAAGCAGGGCCTCGACCTCTTTTCTGCTGCTCCGCGACGCGCGACATCTCCTCCAGATGCTGCCGCTCGGCCTCCGCCCTGACGCGCGCGCATTCCGCCGCCGCAGCCTGTTCGGCGAGATGCGCCTGATGTTCCGCCGCCGCGCGCTGTTCAGTGAGTTCGCGCGCCTGGCGGGTCGTGGCGTCGAAGCGTTGGAGCGCGCGGGCCATATCGCCGATTTCATCCGCGCGGCTGGCGCAGGCGAAGGCTTCAATCGCTGTGCCCTCGGACAGGGCCAGCATATCGCGCATGACGCGGCGTAACGGCATCAACAAGGCCAAGCATATCCAGATGGCAGCCAGAACGCTGAGCATGATGCAAGTCGCGCCCAGGACGATGATGACCAGCCGGTCTTGCTTTGCAGCTTCGTCAATCGCGGTTTTCAGCATGTAACCATCCGCGCTCGCATACTCTGCAAGAACATCGGCATCAGTTGCAAGCATAGCAAGCTGCTCAGGGTTCTTGCTGAGTATTTCGGGATTGAGCGACTTGATGTCGGTGATCACCTTGCGGGCGGAGTCAGCAGTATCTTTACTGTAGGCCCGCTCGAGCGCGATTTCGGCGTTCGAGCGCATGTCTTCATATTCGCTTTTGAAGAGTTCCATATCCGCCTGGTAATCCGGCATCTGCAACTGCAGTGCGTTTTTCTGGGCGAGGCGGGCGTGGCTGACGCCGAGCAGGCCTTTTCAAAAATCTGCTCGGGCCTTGATTAATTTATTGGTGAAATAGAATGTCGCGCCGCCGAGCGTACCGACAGAGAGAATAATCAGTGAAATCACAGCGAACGCCTGGGAGTTCAGGCTGATTCGTCTGCCTTGGAGGAGCTTTTAAATATACGCATGGCTACCCTCGACAACTAGTTGGTAACTTCGACATCTAGTTTCATTTTCGGATGAATGGCGCACCCAACTCGAAAATTACCAGATTTATCGAAAGATATCTCTGTGTTTTCTCCAGGTTTTTAAGCCCTGCATCGATTTTTGAGCCGTTTACCAGTGAGTATATATTATGAGGCACATTGTCATCATTTTTAAATATGATCTTTTGCCCGATCTTTACTTGTAAATTTGCAACGGAAAACATTTTATTAGATTGGCTGACAACGGCAGGCGCAAGGCCAGCGGCAGCAATCGCCAAGGCTGATATCGAAAGACCGAAAAAATAAGTACATTTGAGGATTTCATACTTTACCCCTGCTTGATGCCCTACGGTTTGGGTATTTGCCCGTTATGCTCATACCACAAGGGAGATAGGTTTATCTACCGCCTGAAGTATTACCGGTGACGAGAGCGGCGGACTTATCCATCTTCTCCGCGTCGTGCTTCAGATCTTCGGGTACCGGTGTGCTCAAGGTCTCCAGGAAGGCGACAAGCTCTGCTTTTTCCACTTTGGTCAGGCCAAGCGGCTTGATGAGATCGGACAAGGTTTCGCGATGCACGAAGCCGTCGTTGTAGTGGTCGATGACGCTGGCCAGCGTCGGCAGTGAACCATCGTGCATGTAGGGCGCGCGCTCACGGATGTTGCGCAGGCCCGGGGTCTTGAAGGCATGCTTCAGCGCGTCGATCTGCAGAATGGCGTAACGGCCCTGGTCTTCGCTCTTGAGGCCGATATCGTGGAAGCTGTCGTCGGTGAAGTTCCAGCCGCTATGACATTCGGCGCAGCGCCCTTTGCCGTTGAACACCATGAAACCGCGCTTGGCCGTGGCTGAAATGGCGTCCTCGTCCCCAGCCAGCCAGGCGTCGAAGGGCGATGCGGTGAACGTCAGTGTGCGCTCGAAGGCGGCGATCGCCTTCGCAAACGTTTGAATCGATATATCTTCACCAGGAAAGGCCGCTGCGAATTGCCGCGTATACTCAGGGTTGGCCTGGAGCTTGGACACAACCAGGTCATGCGGCATGCCCATTTCCTTTTCCGCCGCAATCGGCCCAAGCGCCTGCTCTTCCAGGCTGGCGGCGCGACCATCCCAGAAGTAGGCCTCCGACCAGGCAAGGTTGATGGTGGTCGGCGAGTGACGCGGCAGGCGTTCACCGGTGACGCCAATGCTTCTATCCTTGCCGTCCTCGAAGCCGGCGCGCGGATCGTGGCAAGAAGCGCAGGCGACGGTACCGGTTTTGGAGAGCGAGGGGTCGAAGTACAGCTTGCGCCCCAGTGCGATTTTCTCCGGTGTCTGCGGATTTTCTGGGGACCGGCATATCGCTCGGCGCTCGATATTTCTGCTTCAGGCCCAGCAGGGCCTGCGTGGAGCGCGCTGCCGCCTCGACACCCGCGACAAAGCCATCGAATTGCGTAAATGCCGAGGTCGTGAGCAGAATGAGCGTCGCCGCGCCAAGTTTGATCCCGCTATACATGAGCCCTCACTCAGGTTTGGTAATTTCTGACCTGTTGTTGAGTACAAAAATCCTTAAAATTCCGTGAGATTGCGAGCGAAGCATTGTTTCCGCATTGGAAAATATTGTTGTTCTCTCCCCTGGTGCGCCAATGCCGCGCAGGCCCAAGTTTCTGTATCCCAGAGCAAGATCGGTTGCGGCGGAAAGCATGATTGCTTCAACCGGTGGCGTAAATCAGGCTCTTTTCAGAAAGTTGGACCGTGATTCACGTGTCAGATCGCTTCAATCTGAAGCGATCAATCAGGCCATCGGCGATGGCCGATTGTAAGCGCGGCGCATCTCCGCTATAGCCGCTGCCTGTTTTTGAGCAGGACCCATGAGCCTCAAGCCTCTTCAGATCGGACCGGTGACCATCGCCGACCCGGTGATCCTGGCGCCGATGACCGGCGTCTCCGACCTGCCGTTCCGCCGGCTGGTCAAGCGGCTGGGCTGTGGCTTGACCGTCTCCGAGATGATCGCCTCCGAAGCCATGATCCGCGAGACCCGGCAGTCGCTGCTCAAGGCCGCCTGGCGCCGGAGGAGGAGCCGGTATCCTTGCAGCTCGCCGGCTGCGAGCCGGACAAGCTGGCCGACGCCGCCAGGCTGAACGCCGACCGCGGGGCCGCGATCATCGACATCAACATGGGCTGCCCGGTCAAGAAGGTGGTGAACGGCTTTGCCGGTTCGGCGCTGATGCGCGACCTCGCCCATGCCGCCCGGCTGATCGAGGCGACCGTCAAGGCCGTCGACGTGCCGGTGACGCTGAAGATGCGCATGGGGTGGGACCACAACAGCCTCAACGCGCCGGAACTGGCGCGCATCGCCGAGGACCTGGGCGTCCGGATGATTACCGTCCATGGCCGCACCCGCAACCAGATGTACGCCGGGTCCGCCGACTGGGCGTTCGTTGCCCGGGTGAAGGCGGCGGTGTCGGTTCCGGTGATCGTCAACGGCGACATCGTCACGCTCGACGATGTGACGGCGGCGCTGGCGCAGTCCGGCGCGGATGGCGTGATGATCGGACGCGGCGCGTACGGCCGGCCCTGGTTCATCGGCCAGGCGATCCGGTTCCTGGTCAGCGGCGTCCGCACGCCGGACCCGACGCTGGACCAGCAATACCGGATCGTCATCGAGCATTACGACGCCATGCTGGCGCACTACGGCGAGCGCACTGGCGTCAACATGGCACGCAAGCATGTCGGCTGGTACACGCGCGGCCTGCATGGTTCGGCAGAGTTCCGCAACCGGATCAACCAGATCGAGGATGCGCGCACGGCGCGTGCGACGCTCGTCGACTTCTATGCGCCGCTGCTCGACCGCCTGGCGGCATGACGGCACCCGAGGCCGCCAGCCTGCTGAACGCCTTGCCGCAGGTTCTGCTGTGCGTCGATGCGGACGACACGCTGTGCTTCGCCAACACCGCGCTTGAGGAACAGTTCCAGGTGCCGCAGGCGCTGCTGCGCACCAAAGGGCTCGCCGCGGCCCTGCCGGCCGACAGCAGCCTGCTGGCGCTGATCGCCCAGGCACGCGCGCACCAGGCGTCGTTTGTCGAGTATGATGTCGAGATCGGCCTGCTGAACGGCGTGCGGCTGGTGGCCGACATCTGGGCGCGGCCGCTGGCCGACCGGCCGGACCTGGTCCTGATCGGGGTGCAGAGCCGCGCTGTCGAACGCATGATCGAACGCCAGCAGAGCCACAAGGGCGGCGCGCGCGCCGTGGTCGGCGCTGCAGCCATGCTCGCGCACGAGATCAAGAACCCGCTGTCCGGCATCCGCGGCGCGGCGCAACTGCTCGAGGAAGGCGTCGGCGCGACAGAGCGCGAGCTGACGCAGCTCATCTGCGCCGAGGTGGATCGCATCCGCGCCCTGGTCGACCGCATGGAAATCTTCACGGACGCGCGCCCGCTCGCCCGCCAGCCGGAGAACATCCATGCCATCCTCGGGCATGTGCGCCAGCTCGGCGAAGTGGGCTTCGCACGCGGGCTTAGCGTAAAGGAACACTATGATCCGTCGTTGCCGGATGTGCTGTGCAGCCGTGAGCAACTGGTGCAGGTGTTCCTCAACCTGCTGAAGAACGCGGCCGAGGCAGTGGCGAAGCCGGGCGGTGAGATCGTGCTGTCCACAGCCTTTCGCCACGGCATGAAGGTCGCGGTCAAGGGTTCGAACCGGCGCATCGCCGTGCCGCTCGAAGTGTGCGTGACCGACAACGGGCCGGGCGCTGCCGACGATCTGATCGACCACCTGTTCGAGCCGTTCGTCTCCGGCAAGCCGAACGGCACGGGGCTCGGGCTGGCGCTGGTCGCCAAGGTCGTGAGAGACCATGGCGGCATTGTCGAGTATCACCGCACGCAGGACCCGGCGCGCACCACGTTCCGGGTTCTGCTGCCGATCTACCGAGGGGCAGGGCATGAGCAGGACCGTTCTGGTGGCCGACGACGACCAGGCGATCCGCACGGTGGTGCGGCAGACCCTGCTGCGTGGCGGCTATGAGGTGAAGGTCGCCGACACCGCCGCAGGACTGTGGAAGCTGGTCGTGGAGGGGCTCGGGGATGTGGTGATCACCGATGTCGTGCTGCCGGACGAGAACGGCCTCGACCTGATCCCGCGCATCCATGCGCGCCGGCCGGACCTGCCGGTGATCGTGATGAGCGCGCAGAACACGCTGACCACGGCGGTACGGGCGACGGAGGCAGGGGCGTTCGACTATCTGCCCAAGCCGTTCGACATCAACGAACTGAAAAGGCGGTCGACAGCGCGGTCGCGCGCGAGCGCAGTGGCGGCACCAGCGAGAACGGCGGGGAGGAGGGTGGCGAGGACCTGCCCCTGATCGGCCGCTCGCCGGCCATGCAGGATGTCTATCGCACCATGGCGCGGGTGATCCCGACTGATCTGACGGTCGCGATTCTCGGCGAATCCGGCACCGGCAAGGAACTGGTGGCGCGCGCGCTGCACGATCTCGGGCCGCGGCGGCGCGGACCGTTCGTCGCCATCAACATGGCGGCGATCCCGCGCGACCTGATCGAATCGGAGCTGTTCGGCCACGAACGCGGCGCCTTCACCGGCGCTGCGCAACGCAGCGTCGGGCGCTTCGGCCAGGCGCAGGGCGGCACCCTGTTTCTTGATGAAATCGGCGACATGCCGCTGGAGGCGCAGACAAGGCTGCTGCGCGTCCTGCAGGAGGGCGAGTTCACAACCGTCGGCGGGAGCCGCCCGCAACGCGCGGACGTGCGCATCATCTCGGCGACCAATCGCGACCTGCGCAAGCTGGCGGACAGCGGCCGCTTTCGCGAAGACCTCTATTACCGGCTGAACGTCGTGCCGATCCGGCTGCCGCCGCTCAGGGTGCGCGGGGAAGACATTGCCGAACTCGCGCGCCACTTCCTGCGCCAGGCGGCCCGGATCGGCCTGCCGCAAAGACGCTGGACGCCAGCGCCGTGCAATGGCTGGGCGACTACAGCTGGCCCGGCAATGTCCGCGAACTCGAGAACCTGATGCGCAGGCTGGCGGCGCTGGCACGCGAGGACCAGATCACGGCGGCCGTAATCGAAGCGGAACTGGCGGAGGCTGCAGACCCGGCGACACCGGCCGCGCCCCACCGCAGCCGGCACGGCGCCGGCCTGGCTGAGACGGTCGAGGACCACCTGAGCCGGTATTTTCTGGCGTTTCAACCCGGCCTGCCGCCGGATGGCGTCTATGACCGCGTGCTGGAGGAAGTGGAACGCCCGCTGCTCACCCTCGCGATGACGGCCAGCCGGGGCAACCAACTGCGCGCGGCGCGCCTGCTTGGCATCAACCGCAACACCCTGCGCAAGAAACTCAACGATCTGAACATCAAGGCAGGGGCGCTCAAGCGTCGTTGAAGCGGGTTCAAGCATCGCGCCTTCAATGGGCCCACGGCCATCAGGCTGAGGTGGATCGAGAGTCTGTTGCGTCTACCTGCGTTAAATGCGCAACACTGTTGTTGCGGTTCAGCACAAACCCGTTAGGGTGCCCCTATGTCGGTGGGATACGGGGCACCAGCTGCGCGGACAGACGCATTCCGGCGTTGGCGACGGCAATTCACACGCTGGGCCAACCGCAACCACCTGTGGTCTCGCCTGGAAATCACGCTGGTGATCGTGGCGCTGCTGTGCGGCGCTGCGACTTACCTTCTGCTGTCCCAGCGCGGTGCGCCGTTCGCCATCACGTCCAGCCATCGCATGACCTGGCTGATCCTGATGAACATCGCGCCGGTCATGGGCCTGGCGATGCTCGTGATGCGGCGGCTGGTGCTGCTGCTGACCAACCGTCGGCGCGGGCTGGTGGGGCGGGGCTGCACCTGCGGCTGATCGGCTTCTTCTCGCTGGTGGCGGTGATCCCGACGATCCTGCTCGCGGTGTTCGCAACGCTGCTGTTCGAATTCGGCCTGCAATTCTGGTTCTCCGATCGGGTACGCACGGTGCTCGAGAACGCCGACCAGGTGGCGCAGGCCTATGTGGTCGAGAACAAGGACCGCATCCGCGACGACATTCTGGCGACTCGCGTCGACCTCGACCGGGATGCCGGCAGCCTGATCCAAAACCCGTCCCAGTTCGCGGAGGCCGTGCAGTGGCAGGCGATCGCCCGCGACTATACCGAGGCGGTGGTATTCACGCTGAAGGACGGCGCGATGGACGCGCTGGTGGCTATTCGCCGGGGCGCGGACTCCGGAACCCGGCGCCTGGCGGAGAGCGATGTGGCGCGCGCCCAGGCCGGGGAACTGGTGGTGCTGGCGGGTGAGAATTCCGACCGCGTGCAGGCGATCGTGCAGTTGACCCGCGCGCCCGGGCATTTCCTGTTCGTCAGCCGCAAGACAGCGCCGCAGGTGCTGGAGCAGGTGAAACGCACCGAGGTGGCGAAATCGGATTACCAGAGCCTGCTGGAGCGGCGCAGCAGCCTGCAACTGCGCTTCACCGTCATTCTGGTCATCGTCTCGCTGCTGATCCTGTTCGCGACGATCTGGGCGGCGCTTGCGCTTGCCAACCGCTGGGTGACGCCGCTTGGCTGGCTGATGCGCGCGGCCGAGCGGGTCGGCAAGGGCGACCTGGCGACCCGGGTGCCGATTCGCGGCAGTCCGGACGAGCTGAGCCGCATCGCCCGCTCGTTCAACCGCATGGCCATGCAGCTGGAAAGCCAGACCGGCGCGCTGATGGCGACGAACGCGCAGATGGACGAGCGCCGCCGCTTCACGGAGGCCGTGCTGTCCGGCGTGTCGGCCGGCGTGCTCGGTGTCTCCAGCGAGGGCGTGGTCGGACTCGCCAACGTTTCAGCCATGAACCTGCTGCGGATGGACGACCAGCAACTGATCGGTCGCCGTCTGTCCGACATCAGCCCGGAACTTGCCGCGATGCTCGAGACAGCCCGCGATGCGGCGCAGGACATTGCCGCCGGCGAGGTCGCGCTCGAGCGCCATCAGCGCACGCTCATGGTGCAGGTGCGCGCCCAGGGCGGTGCCCATGGCGGTTACGTGCTGACCTTTGATGACATCACGGAGCAACTCGCGGACCAGCGCCGGGCCGCCTGGTCCGACGTCGCGCGGCGCATCGCACATGAGATCAAGAATCCGCTGACCCCGATCCAGCTCGCGGCCGAGCGTCTGCGCCGCAAGTACATGCCGCTGATCGAGATCGACGTTCAGGTGTTCGACAACTGCACCGACACCATCATCCGGCAGGTCAGCGACCTGCGGCGCATGGTCGACGAATTCTCGGCCTTTGCGCGCATGCCGCGGCCGGACCTGAAACCGGAGCGACTCCGGGGCGTCGCCGAACAGGCGATCCTGCTCGCGGAAATGGCCAATCCGCAGGTACGCTTCACGCTGACAGCCGCCGACCCGGACCTGACCATGGTCTGCGACCGCGGACAGATAACGCAGGTGTTCACCAACCTCATCAAGAACAGCATCGAGGCGATCCAGGCGCGTGGCGATGGCGCGGCCGGGGGCGAAATCACGATTGCCATCGCCGATGGGCCAGACGCCATCCAGCTGCGCATCAGCGACAACGGCGTCGGCCTGCCGCCCAACCTGCGTGAGCGCCTGACCGAACCATACGTCACGACCCGGGCGCGCGGCACCGGCCTTGGTCTGGCGATCGTCAAAAGATCATCGAGGACCACAAAGGCCGGCTGACGCTCGAGGATCGTGCGGAAGGCGGCGCGTGCGCGGTCATCGAGTTCCCGAAGACAGCGGTCGAGGAAACCGCTCCAACCACCAGTAATGAATGGGTATCCCATGGCGCTTGATATCCTGATCGTCGATGACGAGAACGACATCCGCGAACAGATCGCCGGCATCCTGAGCGATGAAGGCCATACCTGCCGAACCGCGGCCGACAGCGACCAGACGCTGGCGGTGATTGGCGAGCGTCGCCCGTCGCTGGTGGTGCTCGACGTCTGGCTGCAGGGCAGCCGCATGGACGGCCTGGCGCTGCTGAACGTCATCATGGAGAACGACCCGACCCTGCCGGTGATTGTGATTTCAGGGCACGGTACGGTCGAGACCGCAGTCATGGCGATCAAGCGGGGTGCCTACGACTTCCTCGAAAAGCCGTTTCAGGCTGACCAGCTCATCAACACGGTCCTGCGCGCGACCGAGGCGGAGCGCCTGCGCCGCGAGAACGAGGCGCTGCGCGAACGCTCGGGCATCGATCATGAACTGACCGGATCGTCGCACTGCATCAACGGCGTGCGCAACGCTATCCGCAAAGTGGCGGCGACCGGGAGCCGGGTGTTCGTCTCCGGCGCGGCAGGCACCGGCAAGGAGGTCGCAGCCCGGCTGCTGCACAACTGGTCGCCGCGCGCGCATGCGCCGTTCGTGGTGATCGGCGCTGCCATCATGTCGCCCGAGCGGGTGGAGCAGGAATTGTTCGGCGAGGAACGCGATGGCCTCGTGGTCAAGCCCGGCCTGTTCGAACAGGCGCACGGCGGCACGCTGTTCCTGGATGAAGTCGCAGACATGCCCTTGACGACGCAGGCGAAAATCCTGCGCGTCCTGACCGATCAGGTGTTCCAGCGTGTCGGCGGATCGCGCAACGTGCGGGTCGATGTCCGGGTCATCAGCAGTTCCACCCGCGACCTGCGCGCCGAAGTCGCCGCGCGCCGGTTCCGCGAAGATCTGTTCTACCGTTTGAACGTCGTGCCGCTGCGCATGCCGGCGCTGGTCGAACGGCGCGAGGACATCCCCGATCTGGTGAACTTCTTCGTCACCCGCCTGGCACACCAGCGCGGGCGACGGCGCCGGCGGTGACCGGCGAGGCCATGGCGGCGCTGCAGGCCTATGACTGGCCGGGCAATGTACGGCAGTTGCGCAACGTCATCGAGCGCACCCTCATCATGGGCATGTCCGACGATACCGCCGCCATCGATCTTTCGGCACTGCCGAGTGAAGTGCTGGCGGAGCCGGCGCGGCTTGCCCCCAACGAGCAGGCGGTCTCCATCATGTCGACGCCGCTGCGCGGCGCGCGAGGCGTTCGAGCGGGAATATCTGCGGGTGCAGATCAGGCGGTTTTCCGGCAACATCTCGCGCACAGCCGCCTTTATCGGCATGGAGCGCTCGGCGCTGCACCGCAAGCTCAAGGCGCTCGGACTCAGCGATGGCACACGGGACGACGAAGCCTGAGCCTTGGCGCCTTCATTAATTCCCATCGATAGTTGTTTTAGCGCGACAGCTTACCTATCATGGAACTGATGGCGGACTCAGGGCTGAAGCCGCCACCCACGTTGTCTACGATCACAGCCGGGGAACCATGGCGGAAAAGAACAATAATCTGCAGGACGTGTTCCTCAACGCGGTCCGCAAGGCCAAGATGCCGGTGACGATGTTCCTGGTGAACGGCGTCAAGCTGCAGGGCATCATCACCTGGTTTGACAATTTCTCGGTGCTGCTGCGCCGGGACGGGCAATCGCAGCTTGTCTACAAGCATGCCATCTCGACGGTGATGCCGAGTGGCCCGCTGTCGCTGTTCGAAGCGGAAACCGAAGATCACGACCACAAGTAAGCGCAGCCGGAGGTCGGCATGAGCGTCGATGTGCCACCGCACGCCGGCGTTCGGACGCGCGCGCTTGTGGTGCATCCGCGTTTTCCGGTCGCCAGGAGGACGCGCGCACGCCAGAGGCGGCGCTGGACGAGGCGGTGGGCCTGGCACAGGCGATCGATCTTGACGTCGTGGCGGCGCAGATAGTGCCGATCCGCCAGGCGCGGCCCAGCACCCTGTTCGGGACTGGGCAACTGGAAGGGCTGGCCGCCCTGGTGGCCGAGCGCGACATCACGCTCGTGATTGTCGACGGCGCGGTTTCCCCGTGCAGCAGCGCAATCTGGAAAAGCGCTGAACGCCAAGGTGATCGATCGCACCGGCCTGGTGCTGGAAATCTTCAGCGCGCGCGCCAGAACGCGCGAAGGCGTTCTGCAGGTGGAGTTGGCGCACCTGACCTACCAGCAGAGCCGGCTGGTGCGCTCCTGGACCCACCTGGAGCGCCAGCGCGGGGCTTCGGCTTCCTCGGCGGGCCTGGCGAAACCCAGATCGAGACCGACCGCGCTGCTGCGCGACCGCATCGCCAAGCTGCGGCGCGAACTCGAGGATGTGAAACGCACCCGCCAGCTTCATAGGGTGCGCCGGCAGAAGGCACCCTATCCGGTCGTCGCCCTGGTCGGCTACACCAACGCCGGCAAATCGACCCTGTTCAACCGGCTGACCGGGGCGGGGTGCTGGCGCAGGACCTGCTGTTCGCGACGCTTGACCCAACCATGCGCGCCGTGCGGCTGGGCGGTGAGCGCATGGTGATCCTGTCCGATACCGTCGGGTTCATCGCCGATCTGCCGACCCAACTGGTGGCCGCATTCCGCGCGACCCTGGAAGAGGTGATCGAGGCGGACGTGATCGTCCATGTGCGCGACATCGCCCACCCGGATACCGAAGCCCAGCGCAGTGACGTGCTGGCCGTGCTGGCGGCGCTCGATATCGGCGGGCCGGATTCGGCGCCGATGATCGAAGTGCTGAACAAGGCCGACCTGCTGCCGGAGGCCCAGCGCGCCGTGCTGGCGGCGCAGGTGGCGCGGCGCAAGGATCAGGTGCTGGCGTCGGCCCTGACCGGCGACGGCGTGCCGGATCTGATCCGCCGGGTCGACACGCTGCTGGCGGAACACGCCCGGCTCTATGACCTGACGCTGGCGGCTGCGGACGGCGAGCGGCTGGCCTGGCTCTACCGGCACGGCGACGTGCTGCGCCGGGACGATGACAGCGAGGGCCATGTGCGGCTCAGCGTGCGCCTCAGCCCGGAAAACCACGCGCGCTTCGCCCGGCTGTAAAGCCTTTAGACCCTTCCCGTTTTTGATTGCCTCGCAAAAGTGATTCAATCAAAAACGGGAAGGGTCTGGCCTGTATCAGGCTCTTTTCAACGAATGAGGCCATGACCGTTTCAGATCGATTCAATCTGAAACGGTGATGGTTTAGGCCCGGCGACGCCGTGTCGCGCCCGCCAGGCCGAGCATCCCCAGGCCAAGCAGGGCGATACTGGCTGGCTCCGGCACGCCAATCGCTTCCGCCGCGATCTGCGAGAAGGCAGCCTGGACACGCGCTTCCGGGTGCACGGCGTCGAAATACAGGAAGCTCGAGCAGTCCGGGGTCGGGCTCGGCGGCACGCTCAGCACGCAGGCCGCACTGAGAATGTTTGCGGGTAGCCCATAGAATTCGGGTCGCGACGCCACGTCGCCGGAGAAGCCGAACAGGTCGAGCAGATGCAGGTCGTCGCCCAGCCCAAGGCCGGCGAGGCTGGCGGCGAGAGCGTCGTTCAACTGGCCGATGGCGAGTTGCAGCGCCGGGTTCGGCCCGCCGCTGATCGGCGCGCCGGTGACATCCGGCAGGTTGGTGACCAGAAACTGTTGCGCGCCGGCGGCCCGCAACCGGGAGACCTGGGAGACGAGCGTGCCGATCACCTGGGTCGGGACGTCATTGACGCCCAGTACGCCGTTGCCGACGTCGAACAGATCGTTGCCACCGACGGTGATGACATAAAGGCCGTTCGGGTCCGCGACGCCGCCGGCAGGAAGCAGGTAGCTGTCGACCTGCGCGACCAGGTCGGGCAGGAAATCGCCGTTGTCGCGGGTGCGCGCGCCGCCGAAGGCAAAGTTGGCACCGCCCTGAAGCGCGGCGACGGTCGGTGCGCCGGTCAAGCGGATGCTGAGTAAATCCGTATAATCATAGCCATTGGTGAAATGCCCGTTGAAATAACCGACACTGGCCGGCGTCGGGTCGCTGCCGCCGACGCTCAGCACCAGGGCCTGGGTATTGCCCGCGTCAACCAGGCTGTCGCCGAAGACATAGAGCCCGCTTACGGTTGCCGCCTTCGCGGTCACCGCAGCGCCGATGGCGGCCAGGACGGTCGCCGCCAGCAGGGCGGCTGAAACCTTCTTCATGCAATCCTCCCCAAAATACCTGCTGCAGGTCTTCTTAACACTTCCGCAACGATTTCATGCTGCGCTTGTGGTTCGCATTTGTCCAGAGCGATTCGGTGAGGCGAAAACGTGTTTTGGCCCGCGCGCAGATGTCGCACCGCATTATGAAACTCTATCGGCTACAAATTGCGAGACAGGCTTGAGGCGGCAGGGCAACTAGCGTAGCGGGGTGCAACCTCGAAGACCAACACTGGGGAGAATGGCGGCAATGCGTATCCTGGTCCCGATCAAACGGGTGCTTGATTACAATGTGAAAGTCCGGGTGAAGGCCGACCAGTCCGGCGTCGATCTGGCGAACGTCAAAATGAGCATGAACCCTTTTGACGAAATCGCTGTGGAAGAGGCGATCCGGCTGAAGGAAAGGGCATCGCGACCGAGGTCGTCGTGGTCTCGATCGGCGAGGCCAAGGCGCAGGAGACCCTGCGTACGGCGCTCGCGATGGGTGCGGACCGTGGCATCCTGGTGACGACGGATGTGACCACCGAAAGCCTGGGCGTCGCCAAGCTGCTGGCGAAGATCTGCGCCGATGAACAGCCGGGTCTGGTCATCCTGGGCAAGCAGGCGATCGACGACGACGCCAACCAGACCGGGCAGATGCTTGCGGCGCTGCTGGGCTGGCCGCAGGGTACTTTCGCCTCCAAAGTCGAGAAGTCCGGCGATGCGCTGCATGTCACCCGCGAGATCGACGGCGGGCTGGAGACGGTCGCGCTGGCGCTGCCGGCGGTGGTCACCACTGACCTGCGCCTGAACGAGCCGCGCTATGCGTCGCTGCCCAATATCATGAAGGCGAAATCCAAGCCCATCGCCATGAAGACGCCGGCGGATTACGGCGTCGACGTCACGCCACGCCTGACCACGCTGAAGGTGGCGGAACCGGCCAAGCGCCAGGCTGGTGCCAAGGTCGAGACCGTCGAGGCGCTGGTCGCGAAACTGAAAGACATGGGAGCTGTCGCATGAGCGTGCTGGTGCTTGCAGAACACGACAACAAGACCCTCAAGGATGCGACCCTGGCGACGGTCGGTGCCGCCCGTCAGCTGCCGGGCGACGTGCATGTGCTGGTCGCGGGCAAGGGCTGCGAAGCCGTGGCGCACGCTGCGGCCGGGATCGAAGGGGTGGCCAAAGTGCTGCTCGCCGACGCTGACGCGCTGGAGCATCAGCTGGCGGAGGCGGTGACGCCGGTGCTGGTTGCCGCCATGGCGCACTATGATTACCTGCTGGCCCCGGCGACCACGACCGGCAAGAACATCCTGCCGCGGGTGGCCGCCCTTCTGGATGTGGCGCAGGTGTCGGACATCCTCTCGGTCGAGGCCCCGGATACCTTCACTCGGCCGATCTATGCCGGCAACGCCATCGCGACGGTCAAGAGCGCTGACGCCAAGAAGGTGATCACCGTGCGCACCACCGCTTTTGCCAAGGCGGCGGCGAGCGGCGGCGCGGCAAGCATCGAGGCGCTGGCGGCGGCTGCGACATCTGCCGGGTCGTCGTTCGTGAGTGCTGAACTTTCGGTCTCGGATCGACCGGAGCTCACCTCGGCCAAGATCATCGTCTCGGGCGGCAGGGCGCTCGGTTCCTCGCAGGCGTTCCATGACATCATCGAGCCGCTGGCCGACAGGCTGGGGCCGCCATCGGCGCGTCGCGCGCGGCGGTGGACGCCGGCTACATGCCCAACGACCATCAGGTTGGCCAGACCGGCAAGATCGTGGCACCGGAACTCTACATCGCCTGCGGTATTTCCGGCGCGATCCAGCACCTGGCGGGCATGAAGGACAGCAAGGTGATCGTCGCGATCAACAAGGACCCGGACGCGCCGATCTTCCAGGTCGCCGATGTCGGCCTGGTCGCCGACCTGTTCCAGGCAGTGCCGGAGTTGACCGCCAAGCTGTAGGCGGTCGGCGACCGATGCCGCCACCCTGGCCTGCCCACCGTCACCCCGGCCCAGCCAACGCCACCCCGGCGCGGGCCGGGGTCCATGGGCACGGGGCGACAAAGAGCTTGGGGCTTGCCGCATAGGGGCTGGACGTCCGCCACGCGCCCCATCCTCCCGCATCCCGCCACATCCGTCGCCCCGTACGTGATGCGGGGCCTGGCTCTCCTTCTAGATGGGCTTTACCAGAAAGGGGAATTACAGTTCGGAGTTACGGTGCCACTTTACGAAATGCATTAATTTCGAGCCTCGCTGCGGCGGCGATAGGGTGGCCATGGATTCCGGCATCCGCCGGAATGACGGCTCGTGATGGGCGCTTGCGCTATCCCCTTCATACACAGCCCTTTTCCTCCCCACCCACCGTCACCCCAGCGAAGGCCGGGGTCCATGGCGAAAGCAGTGCCTTCGTACTGAATGTATGCATCCATGGAGTCCGGCCGGAGTTTATCCCCGTCAGGGGCCGGAATGACTCGGTGGGTTGCGCCAACCAGCGGACTATCGATAAACGAATTTGCTCAAACAGGCGCAGGGGATCGACGGCGGTATGGCTTTGTTTCACATCACGGAAGCGGCGCTCGAACCTGTGGGCGCGACCACCTTCGCTGCGCAGAATCTCTACGAGCGGCGGGACATTCAGCGTTATCTGCGGCGGCAGATCGAGGTCATCGACTCCAACCTCATCGTCCTTGCCGAGGAGTTCGGCGAGTGGGTCGACAGTGACCGGCGCATCGATCTGTTGTGCCTTGATGCCAGCGCCGATCTGGTCGTCGTCGAGATCAAGCGTAGCGAAGACGGCGGGTTCATGGAGTTGCAGGCGCTGCGCTATGCCGCGATGATCTCGACCATGACGTTCGACCAATGTGTCGACATCCATGCCCGCACCCACGGCCTCGATCAGGACAGCGCCCGTTCGGCCATTCTCGAATTTCTTGGCTGGGAAGCTCCCAATGAGGATGATTTTGCGTCGGACACCCGGATTATTCTGGTGTCGGCCAATTTCAGCAAGGAACTGACCACCTCCGTGCTCTGGCTCGCCGAGCGCGGCGTCGATATCCGCTGCGTGCGTCTGCAGCCCTATCGCATGGACTCCGGGGCGTTGCTGCTTGATGTCCAGCAGATCATTCCTCTGCCGGAGACAACGGCTTTTCAGACCCAGATCGGTGTGAAGCGGCAGGCTGAGCGCAAGGATCGTATCGAACGGCACGACCTGCGGTTCCGCTTCTGGGATATGCTTTTGCGGGCGGCAAAGCTGCGGACCAATCTGCACGCAGGGCTTAGCCCGGGAGAATCGACCTGGCTGGCGGGCAGCATCGGCCGGGCAGGGTTTTCGCTCATCTATGGCCTCACCCAATCCCGCTGCGATGTGCGGCTTTGGATCGGCATGGGCGCGGCCAAGCGCGAACTGAACATGCTTGCCTTCGATCGTCTGTACGCGCAGCGGAGATGATCGAGGCGGAATTCGGGGCCGCCCTCGACTGGTGCCCCATGCCGGAGGCCGACGCCTGCAAGGTCCGCTATTTCATTGATGGAGGATATCGGTCGCCGGAACCGCAATGGCCGGAGATTCAGGACCGGATGATCGACGCGATGATCCGGCTTGATGCGGTATTCCGCGCGCGGGTGAAAGCGCTGCCGCTGTCGGCGGCCTGACCTCCCGGTTGCGCTCCCGCCCGGGATTGGCGATAGAGGCGCACAGGATCAGGAGGAGCCGCGCATGACCAGTCAGCCAGAGATCAACCGCATCGGCATCATCGGCGCAGGGCTTATGGGCGTCGGCATCGCGCAGGTTGCTGCCAGCGCGGGGCTGGCCGTCGCGCTTTCGGACATTTCCCTGGAGCGCGCGCAAGCCGGGCTCGGCACTATCCGCAAGCAGCTCGATCGGCAGGTGAGCAAGGGTGCGCTGAGCGCGGACGCAGCAGACGCCACGCTTGCACGCATCACGCCGGTGGTCGGGCTGGACGCCTTTGCCGAGGCCGATTTCGTCATCGAGGCGGCGACCGAGAATGTCCCGATCAAGCTCGACCTGCTCGGCCGGCTGAAGCCGGTGCTGCGCGCGGACGCGCTGCTCGCCAGCAATACCTCGTCCATCTCGATCACCATGCTGGCGGCGGCGACCGACCGGCCCGACCGCTTCATCGGCATGCACTTCTTCAACCCCGTGCCGGTCATGAAGCTGGTCGAGCTGATCCCGGGCTCGCGACCTCGGACGCAACGCTCGCCACCGTGCGCGGGATGGCCGAGCGGCTGGGCAAGACGGTGATCGTCGCGAAGGACAGCCCGTCCTTCATCGTCAATCGCGTGCTGGTGCCGATGATCAATGAGGCGATCTTCGCGCTCGGCGAAGGCGTGGGGTCGGTCCAGGACATCGACAATGGCATGAAGCTGGGTGCCAGCCATCCGATGGGGCCGCTGCAGCTGGCCGATTTCGTCGGGCTAGATACGGCGCTTGCGATCATGCGCGTCATGCTGGAGGCGACCGGCGATACGAAATACCGGCCGGCGCCGCTGCTGGTGAAATATGTCGAGGCCGGCTGGTATGGCCGCAAGAGCGGCCGTGGCTTCTATGATTATTCCGGACCGGAGCCGGTCCCCACCCGCTGAGAAGGAATTCCCATGCTCGATTTCAGTCGCCTGCGCCTGTTGATCGGCAACAAGCGCTATTCCTCCTGGTCGCAGCGCGGCTGGCTGGCGGCCAAGCTTTCCGGACTGCCATTCGAGGAGGATGTGCTGCCGATGCGGCTCGAGGGCTTCGAGGACGCGAAGGCCAAGGGTCGCCTGCCGGCCGGGCAGGTGCCGGTGCTATTTGTCGGTGATGTCATGGTGTGGGACTCGCAGGCGATCCTCGAGACGCTGGGCGAACGCGAGCCGGCACGCTTCTGGCCGGCTGACCCGCGCGCCCGCGCGCTGGCCCGCTGCGTGGTGGCCGAGATGCATGCAGGCTTTGCCGATCTGCGCCGCACCCTGCCGACCATCTATGGCCCGAAGCTGCCGACGCCCGATCTGCCCGGCGCCGTGCGCTCCCAGATCGCCCGCATCGAGCATCTGTGGGCACTATGCCGGGCGCAGGCGACGCCGCATGGTCCCTTCCTGTTCGGGCCATTCTCTGCGGCAGACTGCTTCTATGCGCCGGTGGTCACGCGTTTCGATGCCTACGGTGTCACGGTTTCGCCCGAGACCCGCGCCTATATGGACGCGGTGCTCGCCCATGACTGGGTCCGGCAGTGGTATGCGGATGCGGCGGCCGAGGAATGGCGCATCGACGATTACGAGCCCAAGCCATGAATGACGCGGCAAATCCGCTCTGGGGCGGCCGTTTTGCCGGTGGCGCGTCCGCCATCATGACCGAGATCAACGCCTCGATCGGCTTCGATAAGGCTTTGTGGCGGCAGGATATCGCCGGCTCGCGCGCGCATGCGGCCATGCTGGTCGCACAGGGCGTGCTGAGTGCACAGGACGGCGCGGCCATCGCTCAGGGCCTGGATCAGGTGGCGGCGGAGATCGACGCCGGCAAGCTGGTCGAGGACCCGGCGCTCGAAGACATTCACATGCACATCGAGACCCGCTTGTTTGCCCTGGTGGGAGATGCCGCCAAGCGCCTGCACACCGCGCGGTCCCGCAACGACCAGGTGGCGACCGACTTCCGCCTGTGGGTGCGTGACGCCATCGATGCGCTGGATGTGCGCATGGCGGCGCTGCAGCGCGCGCTGGTGCTGCGTGCAGAGGCCGAGGCCGAGACCGTGCTGCCCGGCTTCACGCATCTTCAGGTGGCGCAGCCGGTCACGCTCGGCCACCATCTGATGGCCTATTGCACCATGATCGGGCGGGACCGCAGCCGTCTCGCGGATTGCCGGACGCGGCTTAACGAATGTCCGCTCGGGGCCGCCGCGCTGGCGGGCACGTCCTTTCCCATCGACCGTTTCTCGACCGCGCGGGCGCTTGGCTTCGACCGGCCGACCGCCAACTCGCTCGACAGCGTGTCCGACCGGGACTTCGCGCTGGAGTTCATGGCCGCCTGCGCGCTTGCCGGCCTGCATCTCTCGCGCCTGGCGGAAGAGTTCATCGTCTGGGCCAGCCAGCCCTACCGCTTCGTCAGCCTGCCGGACGACTACTCGACCGGCTCCTCGATCATGCCGCAAAAGCGCAACCCGGACGCCGCCGAACTGGTGCGCGCCAAGGCGGGGCACCTGCTGGCTGGCTTCCAGCGGCTGGCGGTGGTGATGAAAGGTCTGCCGCTCGCCTATTCCAAGGACATGCAGGAGGACAAGGTGCCGACCTTCGAGGCCTTCCATACCCTCGATCTGAGCCTGGCCGCCATGACCGGCATGGTCGAGACCGTGACCTTCAATCGCGACGCCATGCGTACGGCGGCCATGAGCGGCTATTCCACCGCCACCGATCTCGCCGACTGGCTGGTGCGCGCAGCCGGCGTGCCGTTCCGCGAAGCGCACCACATCACCGGGCGCGCCGTGCGTTTGGCGGAGGAGCGCGGCTGCCGACTCGATGCGCTGAGCCTTGGCGACCTGCAGGCAGTCGATCCGCGGATCACCCAGGGCGTGTTCGCGGTGCTCAGCGTCGACGCCTCGGTCGCCAGCCGCACCAGCTACGGCGGCACTGCGCCGGATCAGGTTCGCGCCCGGATCGCCGACGTTCGCCGGGAGCTGGGCTTGTGACGCGCGCCAGCCTGCTCCTGCTGCTGGCTCTGGCCGCCTGCGGCACACGCGGCGATCTGGAGCCGCCGAACGGGGTCGCGCCGCCCAAGCCGGTCTGGGCAGAGGGCGCGCCCAGGATCTGGCATCGCCGCCGCGCCAGGTCGATGACGTCAATCTGATCCGCACCCCGGACTATGTGCCCAAACCCGCGGATGACGCGCCGGCGCAGGATCAGTCCGCGCCGGACACCGTCGAGCCGAAGCGGGACTGATGCACCACTTCGCGCACCGGGACGGCCAGTTGCACGCCGAGGACGTGCCGCTGGCGCGTATCGCCGAGGCCGTCGGCACGCCGGTCTATGTCTATTCAACGGCAACACTGGTCCGGCATTTCCGGGTGTTCAGCGACGCCTTCGCCGGTGCGAACGCGCTGGTCTGCTATGCGGTCAAGGCGAATTCCAACCAGGCTGTGCTGGCGACGTTGGCGCGCGCGGGGCAGGGGCGGACGTGGTGTCGCTTGGCGAGCTGAAGCGGGCGCTCGGTGCCGGCATCCCGCCAGAGCGGATCGTATTCTCAGGCGTTGGCAAGACCGAGGCGGAGATGGCGGCCGGGCTGCGCGCCGGCATCCACCAGTTCAATGTCGAGTCCGAGCCGGAACTGGACCGGCTGAGTGCCGTGGCGCAGAGCGTCGGGCGGACGGCGGATATCGCCGTGCGCGTCAACCCGGATGTCGATCCGCGCACCCATGCCAAGATTTCGACCGGGCAGTCGGAGGCCAAGTTCGGTGTCCCCTGGGAGCGCGCACGGGCGATCTACGCGCAGGCCGCGCGCCTGCCGGGCATCAGGGCCCTGGGCGTCGACGTGCACATCGGCAGCCAGTTGACGCAGCTCTCGCCCTTCGAAGCGGCGTTCGCCAAGGTTGTCGACCTGATCCGCGTGCTGCGGGCGGACGGGCACGACATCCGCCGCGCCGACCTCGGCGGCGGTCTCGGCATCCCCTACGAGATCGATGCCGGCGCCGCCGCCGCCAGCCGACTACGGCGCGCTGGTGCAGCGGGCGATTGCAGGCTTCGACCTCGAGCTGATTCTCGAGCCGGGCCGCCTGATCGCCGGCAACGCCGGGCTGTTGCTGACGCGCGTGCTCTATGTGAAGCAGGGGCGGCGAAGACCTTCGTCATCCTCGATGCGGCGATGAACGATCTGATCCGCCCAAGCCTTTACGACGCTTTCCACGAAATCGTGCCTGTCGCCACGCCGCGCGCCGATGCGCCGCGCGCGCCGGTAACCCTGGTCGGTCCGGTGTGCGAGACCGGTGATCTGTTCGCGCGCGACCGGGCGATGCCGCCGCTCGGTGCCGGCGATCTGGTCGCGATCCTGTCGGCGGGCGCTTACAGCGCGGTCATGTCCTCGACCTACAATTCCCGGGCGCTGGTGCCGGAGGTGCTGGTGAACGGCGCTGATTTCGCCGTCGTGCGGCCCCGGCTCGACGAAGACGCGCTCATCGCGCTGGACAGGATGCCGCCCTGGCTTAATCAATAGGCCATGGTTGACCCTTGGACACTCGGCCCACGCGATCGGCGGCTTGCAACCCCGCTCGACATGGGCGGCGGCGTAGCGCGCATCGCTCAGGCGCGCGCTGCCCTGTGGCTGGAACGGGCCTGGCCGCAGCTACGGCTGGTCCTGCTGCTGCTCGGTGCCTATGCCGGCCTGGCGCTGCTCGGCGCGTTCACGGCATTCGCGCCGGGGGCTCGGGTCGGGCTGCTGCTGCTCCTCATCGCAGGGCTTTGCATGCTTGGCAGGCGCATCCTGAAGACCGTGCCATGGCCAGGCGAGCGGGCCGCCATTGCCCGGCTGGAGTTGCAGAGCGGCCTGCCGCGCGGCCTGTTGCAGCTTGCACGCGATGTGCCGGCGCTGGAGGGTGAGCCGGGGCTCTGGCGTATCGGCAAGCGCCTGTCCCTTGCCGCCTGGGCACGGCCGCTACGGCTGGGGATGCGGCTCGATTGCGTTACCGGCGATCGCTACGGCTTCGGCACCGCCGCCGTTCTGCTCTTGGCGCTCGGGCTGCTGGTTGCCGGCCCCAGGCTGGCGAGCGGCTGCGTGCGGCGTTTCTGCCGTCCGCCTCTCTGCTGGGAGATGTCGTCCTCAAGGTGCGGGCTGTGCCGCCCGCGTACACGGGTCGTGCGCCGATCCAGTTGACCGTGCGCGGCGGCGAGGCCGGGCGGATCGTCGCCCCGGGGTCGACGCTCAGGATCGCCCTGAGCGGCTGGCGGCTCAAAGCCACGGTGAAAACGCCGGATGGGCATGATCTGGCCTTGCGCGACACGGCGATCGCCAGAGCGGGCCGCTACACCGTACGCAGCGGTCTGCTGACCTTGGCCGCCTTTGAGGTGATGCAGATCGACGATCGGTCGCCAAAGCTGCGCTTTCTCGCGCCGCCGCGCCTGACGGCAAGCCAGGCGCTGGAGATCGGCTGGGCGGTCGACGACGATTTCGGCCTCGACCGGCTGTCGTTCGAGATCATGCGCGGGGCGAGGCGCGACGCTTTCCGCTGGCGGTCGGTCCAGGCACGCCGCAAGGCCTGGCGCATCTGGACCTGACGCCGGACCCATGGGCGGGCCAGACCGTGCGGGCGCGTCTGGTCGGGGCGGACCAGGCTGGCCAGACCGGCGTCAGTACGGAGATCAGCCTGCGCCTGCCGGAACGCATGTTCCAGCATCCGCTGGCGCGGCGCATCATCTCGGCGCGCAAACTCTTGTTGCAGTCCCGCAGCGTGCGCGCGCCACGGTTCAGCAGCAGTTGACCGCGATGGCCGAGGACCGGGCGGCGTATAACGGGCGCTATGCCGTCTATGCCGGGCTGCGGGCTGCGCACTGGCGACTTCAGTACAGCGAGGATCCGCGCGGCTATGAAACCGCCGGGCTGCTTTGGGACATTGCGCTCGATCTCGAAGGGGGCTGTCGAGCGTCGGCGATGTCCGCAAGGCGCTGGATTCGCTGATGGGCGCACTCGGGCGCAATGATGGCGCGCTGGCGGCGCAGATGAAGGGCCTCGAGCAGGCGCTTTCGCGGTTTCTCGCCGATGCGCTGCGCAAGGCCATGCAGTCGCCGCAGTCCGCCCAGCCTTCAGGCCCGGTGCGCATGCTGGACGCTGGTGCTTTCGACAGCATGCTGAATGCCCTGCGCGAGCGGCTCGCAGCGGGTGATGCTGCCGGGGCGCAGGAAATCCTGCAGGCGCTACGCTCGGTTGTCGAGAATTTACGGGTGGCGAACGGTCCGCAGAATGTGGTTGCAGCCGAAGTCGGCCGGATGATCGCGGCCCAGCAGCAGATTGCGCGCCAGACGACGCAGGGGCAGCAGGCGGCGCAAGGCATGCAGCCGGCACAGCAGGGATTGGGGCAGCGGGCGGCCGCGCTGGCGCAGCGCCTTCCCGGCGGCGAGGCGGCGGGGCAATTGCGCCGCGCCGCGCAGGC
Organism: Hankyongella ginsenosidimutans; assembly: GCF_005144965.1. Classification (GTDB taxonomy): domain Bacteria; phylum Pseudomonadota; class Alphaproteobacteria; order Sphingomonadales; family Sphingomonadaceae; genus Hankyongella; species Hankyongella ginsenosidimutans. The sequence continues at coordinate 38,421 of NZ_CP039704.1, read as the reverse complement.
CATGCGCCGGGCGGCCGGGCAATTGGGGCAGGGGATGGCGCTGCGGCGGCGGTTGCCCAGGCCAAGGCGTTGCAGGCCTTGAAGTCGGCAGCGCAATCCCTCGGGCAGGGCGGGGAGGCGCAGGCACGCGGCGATCCAAGCAAGGGGTCGATCCACTGGGTCGCGCCTCGGGGCAGGCGATCGGGCCGGAATTCCGGCTGCCGAGCGAGCAGGAGCGTCGCGCCATCGAGGACCTGCGCCGCCTGCTGGAGCAGCGTGCGGCAGACCCTGGACGTAGTGCGGACGAACGTGCCTATTACCAGCGTTTGCTGAAGCGTTTTTAACCCTTTTTTCCGCGTCTTTCATTGCAGTGCAACGCTTAGGGCGTAAGCCGCATCGCATCTGCACAAGGTGGGATGTGTGTGCGAGGAGAGATTTTATGAAACCCGTTCGTAAAGCTGTTTTTCCAGTCGGGGGTCTGGGGACCCGTTTTCTGCCAGCCACCAAGGCGATGCCCAAGGAAATGCTTCCTGTCGTCGATAAGCCCTTGATCCAGTATGCGGTTGAGGAAGCGCGCGCCGCCGGGATCGAGGAGGTCATCTTCGTGACCGGGCGCGGCAAGTCCGCGATCGAGGACCACTTCGACTATGCCGCCGAACTCGAGCAGGTATTGAGCAGCCGCAACAAAACCGACCAGCTCACCGAGGTCCGCGCCATCCCCGGCCCGCCGGGTGCCATCTCCTACACGCGCCAGCAGGAGCCGATGGGTCTTGGCCACGCCGTCTGGTGCGCACGCTATCTCATCGACGACGAGCCGTTCGCGGTTCTTCTCGCGGATGATCTCATCCAGTCGAAGACGCCGTGCCTGAAGCAGATGATCGACGCCTACCACCGGGTTGGCGGCAACATGGTGGCGGCGATGGAAGTGCCGCACGCGCACACCAGCCGTTATGGCATCGTCTCGCCGGGTGCTGTCGACGGCAATCTGGTCGAAGTGAAGGGTCTGGTGGAAAAGCCGAAGCCGGAGCAGGCGCCGTCACGCCTTGCCGTCATCGGCCGCTACATCCTGCAGCCGGAAGTGATGGGCATCCTCGACAAGAAGCAGGTCGGTGCCGGCGGCGAGATCCAGTTGACGGACGCCATGGCGCAACTGATCGGTCAGCAGCCGTTCCATGGCCTGCACTTCGAGGGCACCCGCTTCGATTGTGGCGACAAGGCCGGCCATGTCATGGCAAACATCGCCTTCGCGCTCGAGCGGGCGGACATGGGCGAGACCATTCGCGCCTACATCCACGCGATCAAATAAGCCCCGGCGGCGCGTTACGCCGCATCGGCGGGCGGGCTGAGCGACAGATCCCGCCCCGCCAGAGGGCGTAGCGCCGCCTCCACCGGCTCCAGTGTTTCCGGGCCTTCGACGCCCTGCAGTTCGCTGAATTTGCGCGCCTGCGGCAGCACCGAGGTTTCCAGGGTGCCAACGAACTCGTTGTAGCTTTTGACGGTCGCGCCGATCTTGCGGCCAATGTCCTGCACCCGCTCGCCAAGCCTGATGAGCCGCTGGTACAGTTCTTTGCCCAGCCCGCCGATCTGCTGCGCCTGCTCGGCAAGCCGCTCCTGCCGCCAGCCGAGCGCTATGGTCCGCGCGAGCGCGATCAGGTTGGTCGGCGTCGCGATGAGCACCCGCTTCTCGAACGCGTATTCCCAGAGGGCAGGATTGATCTCCAGCGCCGCCGAGACGAAATGCTCGCCGGCCACGAACATCACCACGAAATCGGGCGTATCCTTGAACTGCGACCAGTAGTTTTACCGCCCAGTTGCTCGACGTGCAGACGCATCGCCTCGGCGTGGGCGCGCATATGCGTATGCCGCGCTGCATCGTCCTGGGTATCCAGCGCCTCCTGATAGGCGTTGAGCGAGGTCTTGGCGTCGATCACCAGTTGCCGCCCGCCAGGCAGGCGCACCACTGCGTCCGGCCGCAGACGGCCGTCATCGGTCGCAACGTGCACCTCGGCCCGGAAGTCCACATGCTCGCTCAGCCCTGCCATTTCCAGGACATTGCGCAGCTGCTGCTCGCCCCAGCGTCCGCGCGTTTTCGGGCCAGAGCGTAGCGCATGGGTCAGCTTCTGGGTTTCCGAACGCAGCCGGTGCTGATCCTCGGCTAGCGCCGCAATCTGTGCGCGCAGGCTACCGTAGGCGTCCGCGCGCACCCGCTCCACGTCCTGAAGGCCGGTTTGATACTGGCCGAGCACGTCGCGCAGCGGCGCGACCAGCGCCTCGAACTCGCTGCGTACGCTGTTGAGTTTTCGCCTGAGCGTTCCTGATGCTGGGCAAAGCTCTGGTTCGCCAGCTCGAAGAACGCCTGCTGGCTGCCGCGCAGGCTCTGTTCGGCGGCGGCCTGAAATTCCCGCGTCATCGCCTCCCGCAGATCGGTCAGGGTCGCGATCTTTTCTTCCAGCCGGCGCTGCTGCTCCTCCCGCTCGGTCTCGATCCGCGCCAGCCGCACCTCCAGGCTCGAACGGGTGAGGCGCTCCTGCTCCAGCAGCGTTTCAAGCTCTGGCAGCCGCGCTGCGCGGGCCTGCTCGGCGCTCAGCGCAGCGCGCGTGTCCGAGAGTTCGGCATAGCGGGCCTCAAGCGTCATGCGCAGCAGTGCTGTTTCGTCGCGCGCGACGGCCAGCCGCCGGCGTAACCACAGCCCGCACAGCACGGCCGTCAACAAGCCGCCAGCGATAAACGCGGCGAGTGGAAGCAAGGATTGGAACATTAAGCGAACGTAGCAGATGACGCCTGCCATGACTAGCATGCAATTTGCCGCTCGCTGAACAATAACTGTCGCCAGACTGTGCCCCGTTCGCGCCCGGGGCGATAGGCGAAACGCGCAATCATGGTATATTATTGCTGGAGGTGCCCCATGATCCGGACTTTGGCCCTGACGTTCCTGCTGCTAGCACCCTCGCTTGCCTCTGCGGACAGCCCACCAGACCCGGCGGCAGGGGTCGCCGCGAAACCACAAAAGCAGCACAGCGCGCGCGTGCAGCGCAAGCTTGACTATCTGGCGTCGCTGACCCCGGACGGCGAGCCAAAGGACTGCCTGCCGATCACCCAGGTTGAGTCGACCCGCGTGCTCAGCGACTCCGCGATCCTGTTCAAGATGCGCGGCGGCAAGCTCTATCTCAGCAAGCTGCCGTACGCCTGCCCACGGCTGGGTTTCGAGGAGCGCTTCAGCTTCAAGACCAGCACGCCCTATTATTGCTCGATCGATGTCATCACGCCCCTGGACAATCGCCTGCAGGAATTCGGGAGCTGCCCGCTCGGCGTATTCCAACCGGTGAAGCCGGCACCTAAAAGCTAGACCCTTCCCGTTTTTGATTGAATCACTTTTGGCGAGGCAATCAAAAAACGGACAAGAAGGGTCTACACAAAGCGTGAGAGTTTTCTTGTCGCCTTTGCTTGAGGCACTTAAACACAAGTGCCTCAATCTCAGTCGGAAAGGCTCTAGACCTTGATCGTTTCAGATTGAATCAATCTGAAACGTGAATCATGGTCTAAATTGTTGATAAGAGCCTGATTCACGCTCTCGGTTGAAGCACATATGCTTCAACCTCAACCGATCAGGCTCTAGGATCGCGCTGAGCTGTTCAACCAGTCGGTAAGCTGTCCGAAGCAGGCAAAGACCGCCATATTGAAGCCGCGCGAGATATCCAGCGGCTTGAGGGACGCGACCGGGGCATCGACCGCGCATTGGCCTGCGCCGCCGCCCTGGCTGCGTGGCAGGCGGGCCTCGAACGCCACACGGATCGTATGCGCGCCGCCGCCTGCCGCGACGTTCAGCGCCCGCACCGTCAGATAGAGCGCCGGCCGGGTTGCGTGCCCGGCACCTGGCGTCTTCGCTGCGTAAGCCATCTGTGCGGCCCGGCGCAGCAGCCGCTCCGGCCGGTCGATCCACTGCACGCCCGGCAGATATTCCACCAGGGTCGGCTGCGACTTCACGGCGATGCGCACACTGGCGTAGTCCGCCGGCACGTCGACCTGCAGGACGATGGCGTCCAGCGCAACCGGGGTCGGGGGCTGGCTATTCTCCAAGGTCAGCAGGGCGGGCGGTGGCTCATTCGACCCGAAACTGATCAGCGGGCCGCACCCCGCCAGCAGTAGGGTTGCGACCATGGCGAGGGCGTTTCCGCTCGGGCTATTTTTGGACGCATCGCGGTACTCCGGTATTTTCTCGCTTGAGAGCAGGGACGCCGCAGAGCCCTGGTCGATCCGGTCGCCCAGGCGGTTCAACGTATGGGTCAGTTCGCGCAGGTCGCTGACCAGAAGGCCGATCTCCGGCAACGTATCCTGCCCGAACGCGCTCAGGCCGGGTTGGGCATCCTTGAGGATGTCATCGATCTTGCGGACCGCGCTGTCCGTGTTCTGCGCCAGCGTGCGCAGGTCTCTCAGCAGGGGCTTGGCGTCCTCGTTGACGGCCAGTGTCGTGCCGTCCGCAAGCCGGGTTACGGCGGCGAGGCTGCCGCGCAGATCGACGATTGCGCCGTTCAACTCCTGAATGCCGGAGGCCAGCAGGGGTGACTGATCGGCGAGTGTGACGGTCAGGCGCTCGGTATTCGCCAGGATATCGCCGATGGCCTTCTTGTTCTTGTCGTTGAGAACATCTTTGATCTCATCGAGTACGTCCGTCGTTCTCTGCAGGATTTCCGGGATGCTCACGAACAACTTCTCAAGCGCTGACCGCTTGGAGGGGATGACAGGCACGCCGAACGGCCCCGGCTCCACCAGCGGGGTCCCGGCCTGGGTCGCGCCCGAGAGCTGAACCAGCACGGCGCCGGTCAGGCCCTGGGATTCCAGGCTGGCCGTAGTGCCGGTGTAGACCGGTGTATCTTCCGAAACGCGGATGCGCACGCGCACGGCGCTTGGCTGATCCCGCACCAATGCGATGGTCGTCACGGTTCCGACCGGCACACCGTTGTAGTTGACCAGGCTGCCCTGGTTCAGTCCGGCGACCGAGCCATAGAACATGATGTCGAAATCCTTGGTGGCGCCTGCGTCGACGCGCGCCAGCCAGATGATGAAGCCGAACAGGGCTGCAACCAGCACCAGGACAAAGCTGCCGACAAGCACATGACTGGCGCGGGTTTCCATCGACTACTCCCGTGCTGCGGCCGCCCGACCGCGCGGCCCTCGAAAATATTCCCGGATCCAGGGTGCGGATTTTCCAGCAGCTCCGGGATCGGTGCGACCGCCACCACCTTGCGGTCTGCGAGTACGGCGACGCGGTCGCATATCGCGAACAGCGTGTCGAGGTCGTGCGTGATTAAAAACACCGTGAGCCCAAGCAGTTCTCGCAGTTCGCGGATCAGGGCGTCGAAGGCGCTGGCGGCGATTGGGTCCAAACCTGCGGTCGGTTCGTCCAGAAACAGCAGGCTCGGGTCAAGTGCCAGCGCCCGGGCAAGGGCGGCGCGCTTGATCATCCCGCCAGAAAGCTCGACCGGGTATTTGGGTGCCGCGGACGGCGGCAGGCCGACCATTGCCAGCTTGTACCCAGCGATCTCGCCAAGCAGCGGCTCGTCGATCTCGGTGTGTTCGCGCAGTGGCGCCTGGATATTCTCGGCGACGGTCAGGGTCGAGAACAGCGCGCCCCGCTGGAACAGCACGCCCCACCGACGACGCAGCGCCACCGCCTCATCGTCCGACAGCTGCGAGAGCTGCTTGCCCTCGATGGCGATCGCGCCTGCTGCCGGCTGTTGCAGCCCTATGATGCTGCGCATCAGCACTGATTTGCCGGTCCCCGAGCCGCCGACGACGCCGAGGATTTCGCCGCGCCGGACGTCGAGCGAGAGGTCTTCGTGCACGACCTGGGTGCCGAAGCGGTTGACCAGGTCTCTGATCGTGATGATCGGCGCATCCATCAAATGCCGACCAGGGTCAGGAAGACTGCAAAGAAGGCGTCGAGCACAATCACCAGGAAAATCGACTGCACGACCGACGCCGTGGTGTGCCGCCCCAGCGACTCGGCATCGCCGCCCACTTTCATGCCCTCGAAGCATCCGGCGATGGCGATGATCGCCCCGAAAATCGGTGCCTTCATCATGCCGGCCCAGAAATCGTCAAGGTGAACGGCAAGCCGCAGTCCTTCCAGGAAGGCATTGGGCGAAATATCGAGCGAGACCCAGCCGAACACCATCCCCCGCGAGCGCCGTGAGGTTGGCGTAGATGGTGAGCAGGGGCAGGCAAATCACCAGCGCCAGCACGCGTGGCAGCACCAACGTGTCGACGGGGTTAAGCCCCATGGTCTGGAGTGCGTCGATTTCTTCCGTGATTTTCATGGAACCGATCTGCGCCGTGAACGCGGAACCGGAGCGACCGGCCACCATGATCGCCGTCATCAGCACGCCGAGCTCGCGCAGGGTCAGCAGGCCGATCATGTTGACCACGAACGACCTGCTCCGAAACGCTTGAGCTGGTACGCGCCTTGCTGGACGATCACCAGCCCGATCAGGAAGGACATCAAGCCGATGATCGGCAGGGCATTGAACCCCGTCTGTTCGATATGGCGGCTGAAAGCGGTCCAGCGCATCTTCTGCGGATTGGCGGCCAGCAGGCCGCCGCGGATGAGCACCATACCGACGAAATCAAGGAACTGACCGAAATTCTGTACGATGGCGACAGTCGCCCGGCCGATAAGGGCGACCTGCTGAACAAAGGCGGAGCCGGCGCGCGCCGGTGGTCGCACGGCCGGTCGAACCGGCCGATCGACTGCAGCAGGGCGGCATGATTGCGCCGCGCCCCGACTGGCTGACCTCGATGCCATCCGCCCGCCATTTCTGCTGCGTGCGATAGAGCAGCCAGGCACCTGCCGTATCCATGGACGTGACGTCGCCGAGCTCGAAGGTCGCCGGGGAATGGCGCTCCATGCTCTCCAATGCGGCCTCTACGTCTGCCGCCGATGCGACTGTCAAATCTCCAGCGAAACGGTAGGTCGCGCCGCCGCCGGGTTGCGGCTCGAGGCGCACGGGGAAGGCGGCGGGGCTTCGCGCTCGAACAACATGTCCTATCGCTAAAGCCTTTGCGCGCCAGTCACAAGCATGGCGGTTGCCGGGCTGGCGCGCGCCGGTATCGAAGGCGCGTGGCCAAACAAGCGATCGCCATCTACGACCTCGACCTGACCGTCACCCGGGTCGCAACCTTCACGCCGTTCCTGCTGTATGCGGTGGTGCGCGCACCGTGGCGTGCGCTGCTGGCGCCGCTCGCGCTGCCGGTTTTCGTCGCCTACGGCCTGAAGCTGATCGGGCGCTCCACCTTGAAATGCGCGCTGCTGCATCTGTTTCTCGGCCGCCCTCGACGCGCGCGGCTGGAGGCGTTGGCGGAGGGTTTCGCCGCGCAGGTCGACGACCGCTATATCCGGGCCGAGGCGCGCGCGCGGATCGCCGCTGATCGTGCGGCCGGTTGCCGGCTGGCGGTTGCGACGGCGAGTTCCGGCTTTACGTGCGTCCGCTGGCGCAGCGTCTGGGCTTCGACGATGTCCTCGCAACGGAAATCCCTATGCCGGCGACGGACGGCTACAACTCTGGCCGGCGCCGGAAAACTGCTATGCCGCAGCCAAGCGGCACCGGATCGAGGCGTATTGCCTGCAGCTCGGGGCGCGTGCGGCGCAGGATATCCGCTTTACAGCGACCACGCCAGCGATGCGCCGTCGTTCGAGGCGGCGGATCAGGCGGTTGTGGTCAGCCCGAAAGCAGGCTTTGCGCAGGACGCGTTACAGCGCGGCTGGCCTGTCGAGACCTGGCGTTGACACTCAATATGGGGCTTGCGGTTCAGGCTTCCTCATGCGGCAGCGGCGGGTCCGGCAGCGGCTGCAGCGCACTGATGAACTGGGCGATCGCGGCATCCCAGCTAAAATGTCGCGCATAGGCCTGGCAATCGGCGCGCGCGCACGTCAAGGCCTTGGAAATCGCCTGCGCGAAATCCGGGTCAACCCGCCGATCGGCGCGATCCAGCCGGGGACCACGCCGCGGCCGTCCTCACCGATCACGTCGAGCGGGCCGGGCACGGGAAGCCAGCGACCGGCACGCCGCTCGCCAGCGCCTCCACCATCACCAGCCCGAAGGTGTCGGTGAGGCTCGGGAACGCAAGCACGTCCGCGCCAGCGTAAGCGGCAGCCAGTTCGTCGCCATGGAGCGCGCCCAGAAACGTCACCTGCGGATAATCGCGCTTCAGCCGCTCAAGTGCCGGCCCGTCGCCGACCACCACCTTGGTGCCCGGCACAGGGGCTTTGAGAAAGGTCTCGATGTTCTTTTCGACCGCCACGCGCCCGACGCAGAGCATGATCGGGCGCGTCAGGTTGGCGTAGGCCGGGTGCGGTGCATGGCGCGGGGAAAACAGGCTGAGATCGACGCCGCGACTCCACAGCACGGTGTGCGGCAGCCCGCGCATCGCCAGCTCGGCGGCCAGGCGCGGCGTCGCTGTGAGGATGTTGCGCGAGGGCTTGTGGAACCAGCGCAGGTAGCGCCAGAACAGCTCCGGCGACAGCCCAGTGCGCGCGGACACATAATCCGGGAAGCGGGTGTGAAACGCGGTGGTGAACGGCAGCTTGTGGCGCACGCAGTAACGCCGCGCCGCGATGCCGAGCGGCCCTTCGGTGGCGATGTGGATCGCATCCGGTTCGAACTTGCGGATCATCCGGGCGACCTTGCGCCAGCGGGTCAGTGCCAGGCGGATTTCCGGATAGGTCGGGCAGGGGACCGACCGGAACTGGCTCGGCGTGATGGTCTGGACATGGTGCCCTGCGGCCTTGAGCGCCTCGACGGTCGTCACCAGGGTCCGGACCACGCCATTGACCTGCGGCGTCCAGGCATCAGTCACCAGGGTGAGTTTCACAGGGCGGGGCTCATTTTTCTACAGGACGTCCGCCGTCGCCGGCATGGGCTTGCTCTTGATGGCTGCTGCCTTCGCTGCGGCGTGCTGACGGGCGCGCTCGGCCCAATCCAACAGCTCGAGCCGTCCGTCCGCGTGCTCGACCAGCGCGGTGCAGCTCCACCCAGTCGCCATCGTTATAGTAGGTGATCGGCCCGAAAGAGCGGATTTCCGCCTTGTGGATATGGCCGCACACCACGCCCTGCACCTGCCGGTCCGCAGCAGCGTGCGCGACGGCTTCCTCGAAGCGGGACATGTATTCGACCGCGTTTTTCACCTTCTGCTTGAGGTATGCGGACAGCGACCAGTACGGCAGGCCGAACAGGCGCCGGATCGCATTGAACACGCCGTTGATCTTCAGCAGCAGAACGTAAGCGGCATCCCCAGGAAGGCGAGCCAGCGGGCATAGAGCACCACGGAATCGAACTCGTCGCCATGCAGCACCAGGAGCTTGCGGCCGTCCGCCGTCACGTGCACCGCCTCGCGCACCAGCTCGACGCCGCCGAGATTGAGGCCGACATAGGGGCGCAGCACTTCATCATGGTTGCCGGGGATGTAGAGCACGCGCGTGCCCTTCTTGGCTTTTTCAGTACCCGGCGAATGACGTCGTTGTGCGCATCCGGCCAGTACCAACTCTTCTTCAGGCGCCAGCCATCGATGATGTCGCCGACGAGATAGAGGGTTTCGCTTTCGGTCGATTTCAGAAAATCGAGCAGCAACCCTGCATTGCAGCCTGACGTGCCGAGGTGGGTGTCCGATATCCAGATGGCGCGATACCGCCGTTTGGCACGGGGATCGCCGTCGTCGTCTTCATGCCAGGACGGGCCAATGGGTTCCCCGGTGCACCCATGCCGCCAGGGGCTTTTCCGCCGTCATTTCCACTGCGGCGCAACATCGCCAGCATCGCTATCCTCAGGGCCGTTTGACTGTCTAGTGTCGTGGAATCGAAGTTCGCCACACCGTGATATTGGGTTGATAGCGAACTTCGATTCCAAAACGACACGAGAAACAATATCTTGCTCGTGTCCTTCTCGAATTCAAAATCCAACCGCGCCTGATATTGGGTGCAACGGATTTCAGATTCGGGACACAAGTAGCCGCTGTAACGGCAAAATCTGGTGGCGTCACCCAATTCTCTGTCTAGCCGTGGTCTGGACGGTGCAGATCGTCGTACCGACCGGCACAGCTTAGCATATGCGCCGTATGCAGGCGACACATCACGCATAGCGCCAGGCGGGTGCCGGCAGCAGCCGCGGCAGGTGTTGAACCAGATCGCGGACCAGCGCCTGGACGAGCGCCCCGACCGCTTCGAATCGGGCGTTCGGCAATCCGGTTGCTTCATCGAGATACGCCGCGCGCGACAGCTCGATCTGCAGCACATGCACCCCGACCGCGGGCTGGCCATAGTGCCGCGTGATGAAGCCGCCGGCGTAGGGCGCGTTCAGCAGCACCTGGAAGCCGCTGGCGCGTAGGCGATCAGCGACCCAGCGGCTGATGTTCGGGGCGCAGGAGCCGCCGTGAAGATCGCCGAGCACCGCGACAGGGCCGGGGCGGGTCGACGGACGCACAGCGGATGACGGCATCGAATGCCAGTCCAGCAGCACGGCATGCCCGAACGCGCGGCGCATGGCGCCGATCGTCGCGCCAAGTCGGCGATGGAAGGGCCGCCAGGCTTCATCCAGCCGTGCGCTCGCCGCACCATAGCTCAGCGGCGCGGGATAGATTTCCAGGCCGCCGCCCGCCACCCGCGGGATGACGCCCAACCCCGCCGACACGCGCGAGGAGGCGACGGGGCGAACACTCTCCGGCAGGTCGGGAATCAGCAACGGGTCGAGCTCCCGGTCGCTGCGGTTCAGATCGATGAAGCTGCGGGCGAACGTTGCGTTCAAAACTTGCGCGCCGCCGAGCTGGGACGAGTCATCGCCGAGCAGCCGGTCGACCAGACGATCTTCCGCGCGCTGCAGAACGTCCAGCGCCAATAGGGAACGTTCAAGAAAATCAACAGGATAAAACGCCCGCTGTGCGGCGACGTGCACAATACGGGCACAACGGGGTCCAGAGGCCCGCTCTGCCGATATGGCGCATCGGTCACGCCGCTATTGCCTGCGATGAACATGACAGTATGAATGGCCTCGGCACGCGAGTGACGCAATGTTAATTCCGCCGCCGCTATAGCGCGCGGAAAGCAGGCGGCACGTCCCGTGCGCCCAGAAGCTGCGAGATTATGGCCCGCATACTCCTTGCCGAAGACGACGATCTGATGCGCACGTTTCTGGCGCGCGCCATTGAGAAGGCGGGCCATAGCGTAACGGCTGTGGATCGCGGCACGGCGGCGCTGCCGTTGATCGCTTCCGGACGCTACGATCTGCTCCTGACCGACATCGTGATGCCGGAAATGGATGGCATCGAGCTGGCGCAGCGGGCGTCCACGCTTGCGCCCGACATGCGGGTGATGTTCATCACCGGGTTCGCCGCCGTCGCGCTGAGTCGCGCGCAGACCCAGCAGACGGCGCCGCGCGTGCTCTCCAAGCCGTTTCACCTGCGGGATCTCGTGGACGAAATCGACCGTCTGTTCGCCGCGTGATTATAGCCGGACGGGCTTGCCATCCCAGCGGCGACTGATTATAGGCGATCCCCTGCCAAACGGGGGCGCGTAGCTCAGTGGTAGAGCACTGTGTTGACATCGCAGTGGTCGCAAGTTCAATCCTTGCCGCGCCCACCATTCCTTCCCTGCATATCGAGCGATTTCCAGGACGCCGCCTCAAAGTCGGGCGAGCGCGGCCCGCCAGCCGCTGAGGCGCTTCTGGCGGACTTCCGGTGCCATCGACGGCATGAAGCTGTGCAAGCCCTTGCGCATCGCTGTTGCATCCTCGAGCGAGGCGAACACACCGACGCCGACGCCGGCCAGCATGGCGGCGCCCAGCGCCGTGGTCTCCACGAAATCCGGCCGCTCGACCGGCAGATCGAGGATATCCGCAAGATCCTGCGCCAGCCAGTCGTTTGCCGCCATGCCGCCGTCGATCTTGAGGCGCTCCCAGCGCACCTGGTCGGCGGCGAACGCCTCCTTCAGGTCATGGGCCTGCGTGCTGACCGACTCCAGCGCGGCACGGGCGATATGCGCCTTGGTGGTGGCGAAGGTCAGCCCGCTGATCTGGCCGGTCGCGTCCGGCCGCCAGTGCGGCGCACCAAGCCCGGACAGCGCAGGCACGAAGTACACGCCGCCGTTGTCGGGCACCGCGCGCGCCAGTTCCTCGGTCTCGGCCGCCGATGCCAGCATGCCGACACCATCGCGCAGCCACTTGATCAGGCTGCCAGCCACGAAGACCGACCCTCCAGGGCGTAATGACGTACGCCGCCGAGCTGGTGCAGCACGGTGGAGAGCAGGCGATGGCCTGAGCGCGGGATCACCGGGCCGGCGTTCGCCAGCACGAACGCCCCGGTGCCGAAGGTCGCTTTGGTGTCGCCGAGCCGCAGGCAGGCCTGGCCGATGGTGGCGGCCTGCTGGTCACCGGCCGCGCCGCAGATGGGGATTGCGCCGCCAAACAGCGCGGGATCGGTCATGCCGAGCGCGCCGGCGCAGTCGACGATCTGTGGCAGCGTGTGCCGGGGATACCGAACAGGGCGAGCAGGTCGGTATCCCAGTCCGCGCCGTCCAGCGCCAGCAGCATGGTCCGGCTGGCGTTGCTGGCGTCCGAGACATGCAGGCCGCCGGTCAAACGGAAGATCAGATAGGATCGACTGTGCCGAAGGCGAGATGCGCGCCAGCTTCCTGTACGGCCGGTACATTCTCCATCTGCCAGACCATTTTGGTCGCGCTGAAATAGGCGTCCAGCAGCAAGCCGGTCTTGGCCTGCACCACGGCTTCCTGGCCGGATTCACGCAGGCGTCGACAATGGGGCGCGGTTCGGCGGTCCTGCCAGACGATGGCGTGGCAGAGCGGCTTCCCGCTGCGCTTGTCCCAGGCGACCGTCGTCTCGCGCTGGTTGGTGATGCCGAGGGCAGCGATCCTGTCCGCGCCGCCGGCCTGCCGGACCATCTGCCGTGCGCAGTCGAGGGTCTTCTGCCAGATCCTCGGCATCGTGTTCGACCATGCCAGGGCAGGGCAATGCTGCACCAGTTCGCTGCGCGCCTCGCCCAGCATGGTGCCACACGCATCGATCAGCATGGCACGGGTCGAGGTAGTTCCTTCGTCGATCACGAGAAACACGGGCTTGGTCATGGCGGCTCCCCGGTGGTTGTTATGATGCGCCTCTCACGCGCAACTGGCGCAGCGCGACGATATCCTCGAGCGCGACGACGTCCAGCCCATGCTGCGCGGCTAGCTCTGCCGCATCCGTCGCACGCGCCATCGTTCCATCGTCCTTCATGACGGCGCACAGCACGGCGGCGGGCTGCAGGCCGGCAAGCCCCATCAGATCGACGGCGGCCTCCACGGCGCCGGACGCTCCAGCACGCCGTCTGGGCGAACGATCAGCGGGAAGATATGCCCGGGCGTCGTGATGTCGTCTGGTCCCGCATCCGGCGCAATGGCGGTCGCGATGGTGTGCGCGCGGTCGGCGGCCGAAATGCCCGTGGAGACGCCGCGCCGCGCCTCGATGGAAACCGCGAACGGGCGGCCGCTTTGCCGCTCCGGCGTCGGGTTCAGAAAGTCGATGCCGAGACGGCGCGCATGTGCTGGTGTCAGACCCAGACAGATCAAGCCGCGTCCGAATTTCGCCATGAAGTTGATGCGCTCCGGGGTGGCGTGCTCTGCGGCGACCGCGAAATCGATGTCGCCGCCGCGCAGGCGGTCACCTGTCAGGACGATCATGCCGCCACGACGGAGCCGGTCGAGCAGGGCTGAGAGATCCTGGGTCATGCGCGGGCCAGCGCCACGCCTTTCAGGACCTGACGTGCGACCAGCTCGAGCTGACCACGCACGGCATCGTCCCTGCACTGGCCCGCCGCGTCGAACAGATCGGCCGTTGTGCGGATGGCAGCCCCAGCGGAGTCGGCCAGCCGCGCAGCGCATGGGCGATGGTGCGCAGGGCGGACAGCGTGCTGACGGCTGCCTGATGGCCGTAGGCGGTTGCGATCAGGCCGACGGTACGTCCGTCAAGGTATGGCCGGTCGTCGCGCGCGAGGTCTTCGAGATAGTCGATGGCGTTCTTGACGAGAGCCGAGACGCCGCCGTGATAGCCGGGGCTGGCGATCAGGACGCCGTCAGCAGAGCGTGCCGCCTGCACAAGCCTGGCACCGATCTCGGACTGCATGGCCGCATCCGTGCCGTAGTGCGGCAAGGCCACCAGCTCTGTGCATGCAAAGACCTCGACCTCTGCGCCCGCCGCGCGGGCGGCCGCCACCGCGACGCCGAGCGCGCGCTCAGTCGACGAGCCCGGTTTGGTCGTGCCGCCGATCGCTACCAGCCGTATCATCGTCGCCCCCTTGTCTTTGAGATAAGCCTCGAGCGCCGCGCGCTCCGCCGCAGATAGCCGCAGCCCGAGTTTCGTGCGCCGCCACAGGATGTCGTCGGCGGTTCGCGCCCATTCCTGCGTCGTCAGATAGTCGACTTCGGCCTGGGTCAGGCCGTGGCCGAACCCCTGTTCAAGGTCCTGCGCGGTGCGAGCCTCCCCGAGCCAGGCAAATGCGCGTGTGCCATACTGGCGGGCCAGACGTGCGATCGTTGCGGGATCGATGAAAGGATAGCGGGCCTGCAGGCGCTGCTGCAACGCCGGGACGCCGTCGATCGGGAAGTCGCCGCCCGGCAATGGCCGGTTATCCGTCGTGGACGCCGTGGCCAGCACGGGCAGCCACGGGCGCAGCTTGTCGACTGCCGCCGCCGCCAGGTGGCGATAGGTGGTGATCTTGCCGCCGAACACGCTCAGCAGCGGGGCTTCCTGGCGCCACCGTCGACTCGCAGGGTATAGCCGCGCGTCGCCGCTTCCGGCTTGCCGGAGCCGTCGTCGATCAGCGGGCGCACGCCGGCGTAGGACCAGACGACATCCGCCGGCGTAAGCTTAGTGCGGAAGTAGCCGTTCGCGCCCTCGCACAGATAGGCGATTTCCTCCGGCGTCGCGTGGACGTCGTCGAGCGATCCGTGATGGTCTGCATCCGTGGTGCCGACCAGGGTGAAATCATCCTCGTAGGGGATGGCGAAGAAAATCCGCTTGTCCGGGAGCTGGAAGAAGTAGGCCCGGTCGTGGTCGTACAGTCGGCGTACGACGATGTGCGAGCCACGGACCAGCCGCATGCTCTGGGAAGTCGCCACATGCGCCCGCCCAAGCGCTTCCAGCACCCGCGGCCCGGCGGCATTGATAGCTGCACGCGCGAGCAGTATCCGGCCATCGCTGAGGGTTGCGCGCCAGAGGTCGTCAAGCCGCGCCAGTTGGATAAGCTCGGACCGGGTGTGGATTTCCGCGCCATGGTCGGCGGCATCGCGCGCATTCAGCACCACCAGGCGCGCATCGTCGACCCAGCAGTCGGAATATTCGAAGGCGAAGCGGAACTGCGGCTGCAGTGGCCGACCGGCGGCATCCTTGCGCAGGTTCAAGGTTCGCGTCGGCGGCAGGTGTTTGCGGCCGCCCAGATGGTCATAGAGGAACAGGCCCATCCGCAGCAGCCAGCGTGGCCGCAGGCCGGGGCGATAGGGCAAGACAAAGCGCAGTGGCCAGATGATGTGCGGTGCCACGGCCCAAAGCCGTTCGCGCTCGCTCAGGGCCTCGCGCACAAGCGCAAACTCGTAATGCTCCAGATAGCGCAGCCCGCCATGGATCAGCTTCGTTGACGCCGATGACGTGCCTTGCGCCAGATCGCCGCGCTCCACGAGCACGACCTTGGCGCCGCGCAACGCGGCATCACGCGCGATGCCGCAGCCGTTGACGCCGCCGCCGACAACCAGAAGATCGTAGACTTTGTCGGTCACAAAACCCCACCGCAAACGAAAGCGCCACCACAAACGCAACCAGCGTCGAGGCGGCGACCGGCATGACGCTGCGCCATCCCAGGGTCATGAGCAACCGGAGCTGCGACTTCATGGCGGTCGCAATCACTGCGAGCAACAGCATTGTCTTCGAGACGATCAGGCCATAGTGGCCGATAACCTGCGGCAAGGTTACCAGTGAATTCAGGCAGACCAGCCCGAAAAACGCCCAGATGAACCAGGGCAGGCGCATCGCGCTTTTAAGCGAGTGCCGGGGCTGGCCCGGCGCGCCAGCATCAGGCCGGCCACCGCCACCAGCGGGGCCAGCAGGGCGACTCGCGACAGCTTGACGATGGTGGCGATCTCGCCCGCATTCTGGGAATAGGCATAGCCGCCACCGATCGCCTGGGCGACATCGTGGATCGACGCGCCGATCAGGAACCCGGCCTGCTGGTCCGTCAGCTGCAGCGCCCCGGCCAGCAGGGGATAGAAGGACATGGCGACCGCGCTGGCACCGGAGATGGTCACCAGAGTCAGGGTGAACTGCGCCTGGCTGACCCGGTCCTTCCCGATGACGCCATAGAGCGCCAGTGCAGCGGAGGCGCCGCAGATTGCGGTTGCGCCGCCCGCGAGCACGCCTTCGGGGACAGGACGACTGTAGGCCCGCGCTGTCGCAATCCCGGCCGTCACCACGCAGGCCATGGTCAGCAACAGCCCGACAAAGGAGACGATGCCAAGGGCGTGAAACTGCGCGAACGTGACCTGCGTGCCGAGGATGACGATGCCAAGACGCAGGCAATTGGTGCCGGCGAAGTCCAGGCCCGGATGGATGCGCTGGTCACTGTTCATGAAATTGAGCGCAAGTCCCATCAACAGCCCCAGCACGATGATGGGCATGCCGTAATGTTCGCTGAGCCAGGAGGCTGCAAGTGCCGCAATGGAGACGACGACCATGCCATAGAGCCGCGCGTGTGCCTTTTCCGGCTTCGACGCTTCGGAGAGGTAGAGTTCGCCGAAAAGGTCCGCGGCGATGGGCGCGTTTGTGTCTTGCGGTGTCATATGCTCGCTTATAATGTTCCGTGCTGAGATGCTGCAATGAATAAATCCGCCGATCCGGATATTGAAAGGAACGGTTGCGGCCAGCGGGGAAGGACACGCCATGGACATGACCAAGCCGGCCAGCGAAGCCGGGGCAGCTCTGCGTTACGGTTTGATCGGGCTGATCTTTTCGCGACCGCTCTGAACTACGTCGACCGGCAGGTGCTTGCCTTGCTGAAACCGACGCTCGTGCAGGAATTCAACTGGACCGACCAGGATTTCGCGCACCTTGATCCGCATTCCAGCTCTCGGCAGCGTTCGCGCTCCTTGGCGTCGGCTGGTTCGTCGACCGGTTCGGGGTCCGGGTCGCCTACGGGCTGGCAGTGGCGGTGTGGAGTGCTGCCGGGATGGCGCATGCGTTTGCAGCAAGCGTGCAGCACTCGCGGCGCGAGTCGTGCTTGCGGTCGCCGAGTCCTGCAATACGCCTGCCGCCATGAAGGCCGCCGCGACATATCTGCCGATGCGGGAGCGAGCGCTGGGTATCGGCATCATCAACACGGCGCCCAACATCGGCGCCATTCTGACCCTGTTGCTGATACCGCCGCTGGCGCTGGCGTTCGGCTGGAAGGCGGCCTTCCTGGTGACCGGGGCGCTGGGATTTGTGTGGCTGGCGCTCTGGCTCGGCGCAACTCGTCGGCTGCCGGCACGCCATACGACCGCGAAGCGCAGTCCTGGTGCCTCGGTCCGGGAAATCCTCAGGACAGGCGCGCCTGGTCCGTGATCGGTGCCAAGGCGCTCACGGACCTTGTCTGGTGGTTCGTGCTGTTCTGGATGCCGGACTTCTTCCACCGGGAATTCGGCATGGATCAGGGGCAACTCGGCTATCCGATCGCCATCATTTTTCTGTTTGCAGCGGTGGGTGCGGTCAGCAGCGGTGGCCTGTTTGTGTTTCTGGAGGCGCGCGGGCTCGGCCTGAACAAGGCACGCAAGTACAGCATGCTGTTCTATGCGCTGGCAATCCTGCCGATGCCGCTGGCGCTCTCATCCGGCAACCCCTGGCTAGCGGCGGTTCTGATCGGGCTAGGTCTGTTCGCGCACCAAGGCTTCTCCACCGGTATTTTCGGCATGGCGACGGACACGGTGCCAACGCGGCAATTGGCGACGGTAATCGCGTTTGGCGGCATCGCGGGCAACCTGACGGGCACCGGCATGATCGAGTTTGCCGGCTGGTCGCTGCATGCGGGCCTGGGCTACACGCCGATGTTCGCCGTGTGCTCCGGCGCCTATCTTGCGGCGCTGGCGTTCATTCATGTGCTGCAGCCCAGAATGACCCTGGCGGACCCCGAGGGCTGAAGAAAGCCGTGCGACGCGGACGCCGCACGGCTGGAGGTCGGAGGGACATTTGTTTGTAATGTGCCTGATCGGCAGAGGGTTTAGCATCACGCTTCACCCTCGCCGACCAGACCGCAATCTCAGTCGAGGCGAATCCGCAGGTTGACGCCCACATAGCGATCGGCATCGCGCGGGATCAGCAGGCGCTGCCCGTTCGAGGTGTTCAGCGAGACATAGCTCTTGTCGAGGATGTTCCGCACCGTGAAGGTCACGCGGTATTTGTCATCCTCGTCCGACAAGCCGAAGCTGGCGTTCCAGATGCCGTATTGATCAATGGGGCCGCCTTCGCCGAGGTCCGAGAACTGGTCGCCGGTGTAGCTGTAGGAGGTGCGCAGATACGCGACCATCGGCACGCCGATCGACGACAGGGAACGTTCATAGTCAGAGGCGAGGTTGAAGCTCCACTTGGGGCCAGCGGCAGGCGCGTGCCGTCGCGGGCATCCGGGGCATTGGTCAGCGGGTTAGGATTGAAGCGCTGGACCTTGGCGTCTGCATAGGCAACGCTTGAACTGAGCGTCCAGCCTGGCAGAACCTTGCCGATTGTCTCGATCTCAAAGCCTGCAGACGTCACGGTTCCCGCATTGGTCAGGTTGGTAACGACGGCACCGTTGAGCAGAACGAAGTTGTTCGCCTGGAAGCCATCGTATTTGACGTAAAACCGGATGCGTTGACTTGCAGGCGGTTGTCGAAGAAGCGGCTCTTGATGCCGCCTTCATACGAATTCGAGGTTTCCTTGTTGATCGGTAGCGAGTTCGTCGGCGCGGTGTGGTTGAAGAAGACGTTGAAAGCCGGGCCTTTGTAGCCGCGTGTGTAGCTCGCGTAGAGCATCACGTCCTCGAACAGATCGAATTGCACAACCGCTTTGCCGGAGAAATTGTTGTTGCTGGTACGGCCCGTCGAGGTGTTGGTGCCGTTGCCGCCAGCGGCGATCGTGCCTCCTGCCGGGCTGCCGCTTACGCCGGGGCCGGTTGCCGGCAGGCCGGTCGTGGCGTTGACGCCGGGAGCGCGAATGTGGGTGAACTCGACGATGTCGCGGGTCCAGCGCACGCCGCCCGTGAAGCGCAGGCGCTCGGTGACATTGTAGGTACCCTGGCCGAAGAAGGCGAAGTTGTTGAAATTGACATCGCTGTTCGATGTGGCGGTCGGGAACAGGGTGTTGACCGTATCGGCGACGTTGCAGGGTTGCCCGCCGGTTACCGGATCGGTCGGCAGGGTGGTCGTCGCGCAGGTTATGTCGCGGCGGGTGAATTGCTGCTGGTTGTCGGAGTGCCACCAGAAACCGCCGACCTGATAGGTGAAGGTCTGGCTCTGGTCTGACGCCAGGCGGATTTCCGCGGAATACTGGTCGGTCTCGACGAAACCTTGGTCATGCAGCTCTGCTGTGCCGACCAGCGCGCGTGGCAGAAAGTCTCCCTCGCGGATTTCCGTGTTCTGCCAGTTGCGGAAGCCTGTAACCACTGTCAGCGTGTGGTCGAGCGGCAGGTTGAAGTCGCCCTGGAGCGTCGCGCTCCACTGGCGGTCGTGGGTTTCGGTGACAAGATTTTGATTGACCTCACGGACGTCCTCGCCGCGCGTGTTGTCGAAGCCCAGTTCCGCATCGAGAACTGCCCCGCGTGAGACGCCCGTCACTTCGGCGCAGCAATCGTCATCGGCTTCATAATAGTCGGTAATGAAGCGAAACTTGGCGAAATCCGCTGCTTTCCAGTCCAGCAGCAAACGTCCGCCACGATGCTCGTAGCCGTTGACGCGCTCGTCGCGCCCGCCAAAACATTGGTGATATTGCCGTCGTAGGTGCCATAGAATCCGGTGACGCGTGCGGTCAGATTTTCGGTGATCGGCCCGGCAAGGCTGACCCGCCCGCGGTATTCGGACGGTGCATTGAAACCAAGCTGCACGTCGCCTTCGAAGTCGTCGGTGCCGCCTTTGGAGACAATACTGAGCAGACCGGCCGATGCATTCTTGCCGAACAGGGTGCCTTGCGGGCCGCGCAACACCTCGATCCGCTCGACATCGACCAGATCGGTGAAGGCCTGGCCCGAGCGGCTGAGGACGATGCCGTCCACCACCGTCGACACACTTGGCTCGGCCGCCAACGAGAAACTGATGGTGCCGACCCCGCGCAGGACCAGCGCCGAGTTGGCGGAAGTGGTGCCCTTGCGGAACGTCAGCGACGGGACGATCTGGCCAAGCTGTTCCAGGCTGCTGGTACCGGAATTGATCAGGGCGTCGCCGCTGACGCTGGAGACGGAAATCGGCACATCCTGAAGATTCTGCGACACTTTCTGGGCGGTCACCACGATGGTGTCGAGCTGGGTTGCGCTTGCGTCTTCCTGTGCGAAGGCAGTTGACCAGGGCTGCACGCCAGGACGCTGGCTCCAGCAAGCAGCGTCTTTCGCAGGGTCGGGAATGTCATCTTCTGTCCTTCCTCTTTGCGGTTACGATCAAAAACTTCGGTGCGTTGGCGAGCGCTCCGTATTTGCCTTGTCTATCGCAAGCCATGCGTGACGCGGCCGGGCGGCAGGCGCATCGCCGGCTGGGGCTGCGCATCGCTGATAATGACCAAGACCATGAGATTGCACATTTAATGCGCTCAACTCCCCAAAATTGTTTTTCTTGGGTCATCGCAGACTGCGTGACCATTTAATTCTCGAGTTGCAGAATTGCCGGGGATATGTCAAGCGTTGTCATAAGCTGAGGCGTGGCCAGAGGACCTGGCGCTACGAGTGCCGCCGGGAGTGCAGCATCTGCGCCACAGTCAGCATGGGGAGTTGGCGTGAAGGCATCGATGGCGACGCATCTGCACTATTGTCAAACTGAAGGCGGGTTTGATCTGTCTTTCGGTGGTCAGCGGCTTATGCGGCATACATCCGACGCTCCGCTCGCAGCCATCGGCGTTGGTGCGCCCGACGTGATTATGGTGCGCGGCAACTTCGATCTGCGTGACGCGCTGCTCGAGGTGGTGGACCTTCGGCATGCGACGGTCGAGGCCATGCATGACGGCTTGAGAGTCCTCCTGGGCGAAGACGCGCAGTCCGCACCGCTCCTGACCCTGCGGATCGTCGAGTGCGGCGATAGCCTGCGGTTAGAGATCGCGGCGACGGATGCGCGCTTCAATCGCCTGTTTCTGAAGGTGGCGGCACTTCCCGATGAGCGTGTCTGGGGCGGCGGCGAGCAGATGTCGTACCTGAACATGCGCGGGCGTCGCTTTCCGCTGTGGACCTCCGAGCCGGGGTCGGACGCGACAAGACCACCGAACTTACGCGCGCCATGGATGCGCAGGGCATGGCCGGCGGCGACTATTGGACGACCAACTACCCGCAGCCGACATATCTGTCCTCGCGCCGCTATGCGCTACATGTGGACACCACAGCCTATACGCTTTTCGATTTCCGGGCTGATGACCATCATGGCATCGAAGTCTGGGCTGGCGGCTGCACGCTGGAAGTCTACGCGGCGGACAGCCTTGCCGGGTTGGTGTCGGTGCTCTCGGATCGGTTCGGGCGACAGCCACGCCTGCCGGACTGGGCCATCGCTGGTGCGATCATCGGACTGAAGGACGGTGCCAACAGCTTCGATCGTCTGGATGCAATCGTCGCGGCCGGGACGGTCGTCACCGGCCTCTGGTGCGAAGACTGGGTCGGCATACGCCAGACCAGCTTCGGGCGCCGCCTGTTCTGGGACTGGACGTGGAGCCCGACGCGCTACCCCAGTTGGACACCCGGATCGCGGAACTCGCGCAGCGGGGCATCCGTTTTCTCGGCTATGTGAACCCGTATCTTGCTGTGGACGGCGCGATGTACGGCGAGGCGGCAGCCGCCGGCTATCTGGCGCTGCGGCAGGATAGCGACCAGCCGTATCTCGTCGACTTCGGCGAGTTCGATTGCGGCGTGGTGGACTTCACCAATCCGGCTGCCAGTGCCTGGTTCGCGGACCGGGTGATCGGGCGGGAAATGCTTGATTTCGGTCTCAGCGGCTGGATGGCGGATTTCGGCGAATATCTGCCGACCGACGTACGTCTGCACTCCGGGCTTGATCCCATGCTTGCGCACAATGCCTGGCCGGTGCTCTGGGCGGAGGTGAATGCGCGCGCCATCGCGAGCCGCGGCAAGCGCGGTGAGGCGGTGTTCTTCATGCGGGCAGGCTGGAGCGGCGTTCAGGCGCACTGTCCGCTACTCTGGGCCGGCGACCAGAGCGTCGATTTCACCCGCCATGACGGTATCGGCACCACCATCTGCGCGGCATTGTCCGCAGGCCTGGTCGGCAACGCCTACAGCCACAGCGACATCGGCGGCTACACGAGCCTGATGGGCAATGTGCGCACGCCGGAACTGCTGATGCGCTGGGCGGAACTGGCGGTGTTCACGCCGGTCATGCGCACGCACGAAGGCAACCGGCCGGACGAGAACCTGCAGATCGACAGCAGCCCGGACATTCTCGCGCACTTCGCACGCCAGACGCGCCTTCATGCGCAGCTGGCGCCATACACCCGCTTCGTCTGCGATCAGGCGGAGGCGACCGGCCTGCCGGTGCAGCGACCGCTGTTCCTGGCATTCGAGAGCGACTGTGCATGCCGCGACATCCAGGACCAGTATCTGTTCGGCCCCGACGTTCTGGTGGCGCCGGTTTTGGTGGAAGGCGCGCGCACCCGCTTGCTTTACCTGCCGCCGCACGACTGGGTTCACCTGTGGACCGGCCAAGCCTATCGTGGCGGCTGGGTGGAGGTTGATGCGCCGTTGGGGCGGCACCGGCCTTCTTCCGGGCTGACAGCAGCTTTGCGGCGCTGTTCAGGAGTTTGCACGAGAATGGGGGCTTGAATGACTGAACGTGCAACGATTCGTGATGTTGCGTTGCGTGCCGGCGTTTCCGTGAAAACGGTCTCGCGCGTCTTGAACAAGCATCCCTATGTCAAGCCAGCGACGCGCCAGGCCGTCGAGAATGCCATGGACACGCTCGGGTTCCGCCCGAGCATTGCAGCGCGCATTCTTGCCGGAACCAATTCGGGGCAGGTGGCGCTGATCTATGACAATCACAGCCCGTACTACATCCATCAGATCCAGGAGGGCTGCTGGAGCCGCTGCCACGAGGAGCGCGTGCGCCTGCTGGCGCAACCGGTCGATGTTGCGGATCCGGGTGTCGGCGAGCAGGTCCGCGGCCTGATCGCCGAGACCCATGTGGACGGTGTTGTGCTGTCCTCACCGGTCACCGATTGCGTGCCGGTGCTGGAGGCGCTCGAGCAGACCAAGATTCCGTTTGTGCGTATCTCGCCGGGCACCAACCGTTCGCTCACGTCATCCGTGTTCATGGACGATGTGCAGGCGGCGGACGATCTGACCACCTACCTCATCAACCTTGGCCACCGGCGCATTGCGTTCATCATCGGCCATCCGAATCACACGGCCAGCAATGAGCGCCTGTTCGGCTACCGGCGTGGGCTGGACCGGGCAGGCATTTCCTATGAGCCGCAACTGGTGGCGCAGGGCCTGTTCGATTTTGCCAGCGGCGTTGCGGCGGAGAAGTTCTTCGCGCTGCCGAACCGTCCCACGGCGATTTTCGCCAGCAACGACGATATGGCAGCGGGGGTGCTGGCGACGGCGCACAGGTATGGCATCGCGGTCCCGCGCGAAGTCTCGGTCGCCGGCTTCGACGACACCACGCTGGCCCAGGTGGTCTGGCCGCCGCTGACCACCGTCCGCCAGCCGACCGGGAACTGGCCTACACGGCGACCGACCTGCTGCTGACTGGCGCAGCCATGGAACACCGCCGCCTCGCGCATGAAGTCGTCAAGCGTGCCTCCACGGCAGCGCCAGACTCACGCCCGAGGCAGGATACAGCCGGCGCCGCCCGCAAGACGTCTTCAAACAAACAGAACAAGGCAAACGCATGAGTACCTTATCCGCCGTCCCAATACGTCGCACGCTCGGCGACACCGACATCGAAGTCTCTTCCATCGCCTGGGGCATGTGGCGGTTCCACGGCGACGACCTGAGGGCGGCCCGCGCGCTGGTCGATGCGGCGTTCGATGCCGGGATTACGTTGTTCGACACCGCCGATATCTACGGTGTCGATCAGGGCGGCTTCGGTGCCGCCGAACTGCTGCTGGGTCGATTGTTTGCAGCGGACCGGGAACTGCGCTCGCGCATGGTGCTGGCGACCAAGGGCGGCATCGTCCTCGGCGTTCCGTACGATTCGAGCCCGGACTATCTCGGCGCGGCGATCGACATCTCGCTGAAGCGCCTGCAGGTCGAGCAGATCGACCTCTGGCAGGTTCACCGGCCGGATATCCTGACGCACCCGCAGGAGGTCGCGCGTGCCATGGAAGACGCGCAGAAGGCGGGCAAGGTGCGCGCGTTCGGCGTCTCGAACCATACGGTCGACCAGATCGAGGCCCTGCAGGCCGCTCTGCCGTTTGCGCTGGTCTCCAGCCAGCCGGAACTGTCGCCGTTCCGGATCGACCCCATCGAGAACGGCGAGCTGGACCAGGCGATGCGGCGGAACCTGGCCGTGCTGGCGTGGTCGCCGCTTGGCGGAGGCCGGATCAGCCAGGCGGGAACCCCGCGCGAGCAGGCCGTGATCGATGAACTGGACCGGATCGCCGCGCAGTTTGCTGTGTCGCGCGCTGCCGTCGCCTACAGCTGGATCATGGCGCATCCTGCGCGCCCGATCCCGATCGTCGGCTCGCAGCAGCCGCATCGGATCGCCGAGGCCGCCGACGCCTTCAAGGTCGTCTGGACCCGCACAGACTGGTACAAGGTTTTCGTCGCCGCGAAAGGAGCGCCCCTGCCATGACGACCCCTGCGAAATCAGCTGGTTTTCCGCCCTCTGCGACGACGACTACGAGTTCCTCGGCGTTCCCGACCCGATGCTGAAGTCGAGCTGGGAGCACTGCCGCAACATCGTGCTGCAGGCGGAGAAGGGCGGCTTCGACAACATCCTGCTGCCCTCCGGCTATCAGCTTGGCATCGACACGACAGCGTTCGCCGGTGCCATCGCGCCGCTGGTGCGCCGCATGCGGCTGCTGTGGGCGGTTCGGGTCGGCGAGGACTGGCCGCCGCAACTGGCGCGCCGCGTGGCGACTCTGGACCGCATTCTTGGCGGCAGGCTGACGGTCAACATCATCTCGTCGGATCTCCCGGGAGAGACGCTGCCCAGCAAGGCGCGCTATGATCGCACGGTCGAGGTCATGCATATCCTTAAGACGATGCTGCGCGGCGAACACCTCAGCCACAAGGGCGAATTCTATCAACTCGAGCTCGATCCGCCCGGTGTCTCCACCACTGCCGGCGTCTGCCCGCCGCTGTACTTTGGTGGCTTGAGCGAGGACGCCCGCGAAGCCGCCGCGCAAGGCTGCGACGTCTATCTCATGTGGCCGGACACCATGGAGAATGTGCGGGCGATCATCGCCGACATGACGGCGCGGGCTGCGAAATACGGCCGCACGCTGAAGTTCGGTTACCGCGCCCACATGGTGGTGCGGGAGACGGAAGCGGAGGCACGGGCATACGCCGACAAGCTGCTGAGCAAGCTCGACGCGGCGACCGGCGAGCAGATCCGCCAGAAATCGCTGGATAGTCAGAGTGTCGGCGTCACCCGACAGGCAGAGCTGCGGGCTGCAGCGCAAGCAAACGACGGTTATGTCGAGGCCAATCTCTGACCGGCATCGGCCGGGCGCGCTCAGGCTGTGGCGCGGCCATCGTCGGCGACCCCGATCAGGTGGTGGCGAAGCTGCGCGCCTATCAGGCGGAAGGCATCGATGCCTTCATCCTTTCCGGCTATCCGCACATCAACGAGTGCGACATGGTGGCACGCCATGTCCTGCCGAAAATCCAGCACGGGCCTTTGATGCTTTAACAGCCTGCTGAAGGCAAATATTGCGTCTCGGGGCAGTATTATTACTGCAGGCTCTGGAGCCGGGAGCAGTCAGATTGTATCCGGGTTATACGACTCTGGCCTGCATATACCGGGGACCCACATGACTGATACCGCCCTTGCCGCCGCCCGCCACCGGATTGCCGCCCGCAAGCTGGAGGACGAAGCCGCCGTCGTGCAGCGCCTCGCCGACCCTTGAGCCGGCGGCCGACCTGCTGACGCGCGCCAGCACGACCGCTGTCGCCCTGATCGAAGGGCGCGCACGCGCGCAGCGAGCGCGGCAAGCTGGATGCGTTTCTCGCCGAGTTCGGGCTGGGCACCAGCGAGGGCGTCGCGCTGATGTGCCTTGCGGAAGCGCTGCTGCGGGTGCCGGATGCCGATACGGCGGACCGCCTGATCGCGGAGAAGATCAGCAGCGGCAGATGGGATGCCCATCTGGGCCGTTCGGATCCGTGCTGGTCAATGCCTCGACCTGGGCGCTGCTGCTCACCGGCCGGGTTGTCGAGATGGATCCCGATCTGTCCCGCGATCCGCCGGGCTGGTTCGGGCGGCTGGTCAACCGGCTGGGCGAGCCGGTCATCCGTCAGGCGGTGCGCCAGGCGATGCGCATCATGGGCGGCGAGTTCGTGATGGGCCAGACCATCGAGCAGCGCTGGCGCGCAGCCGCAAGGAGCCGGAGACGTCGGGCCTGTGCTCGTTCGACATGCTGGGCGAGGGGCACGCACCGACACCGATGCTGCGCGGTATGCTGCAGCATACCGGGATGCGATTGCGAAGATTTCCCTGGCCGACCAGCGTGGCGAAGCGGCTGGCCACGGCATCTCGGTCAAGCTCTCGGCGCTCGACCCGCGCTACCATGAGGCGCACCGGGAGCGCACGATGGCGCGGCTGTACCCCGTGCTGCTGGAACTCGCGCAGCAGGCTGCGCGGGCGCGCATGCAGTTCACCATCGACGCGGAGGAAGCCGACCGGCTTGAGCTCGACATTATCGAACGCCTGGCGCACGACACCGACCCCAGTTGGTCCGGCCTCGCGTTCGCTATGCAGGCTTACGGCAAGCGTGCGTTCGATGTGGTGGACTGGGCGGCGGCGCTGGCGCGCAGGTCCGGGCGGCGCATGGTGGTGCGGCTGGTCAAGGGCGCTATTGGGATACCGAGATCAAGCGGGCGCAGGAACTGGGCCTGCCGGACTATCCGGTGTTCACCCGCAAGGTCTCGACCGACCTCAGCTACATCGCCTGCGCGAAGAAGATGCTCGCCAACCGGGACGCCCTGCACTGTGCCTTTGCCACGCACAACGCGCACACGCTGGCAGCGATCCTCGCGCTGGCGGGTCAGGATCGCAGCCACATGGAATTCCAGCGCCTGCACGGCATGGGCGACCTGCTCTATGCCGAGGCGCAGCGCCAGATCGCCGGCATGCCGCCGGTGCGGGTCTATGCGCCGGTCGGGGCGCACCGTGATCTTCTGGCCTATCTGGTGCGCCGCCTGCTGGAAAACGGCGCCAATTCCAGTTTTGTCAATCGCTTCATGGACCTGGATACGCCGCCGGCGTCGCTGGCGCGCGACCCTTGCACGGTGGTCCGGCAGCTCGGCGGGTTCGCCACCCGAACATCCCCTGCCCAAGGGCCTGTACGGTGAGGAGCGCGCCAATTCGAGCGGGCGTGACCTCAGCGACCGCGCCGTGCTGGCCCCATCGCGGGCGCTGTCGCCGCCCTGATGCGCAGCCCGTCGTGCGCGGGCATGATGTCGCGATCACGGCACCGCACGACCGGCGGATCATCGTCGGCGCGCGCCCGAGACGACGCAGGCCCAGGCGCTGACGGCACTGGATGCAGCAGCGCCGCACAGGCTGCCTGGGACGCACTGGGCGGCCACGCGCGCGCCGATATCCCGCTGCGCGCGGCAGATCTGATGGAGGCCCGCCTCGAGCCGCTGGTCGCGCTGCTGAGCCGGGAGGCGGGCAAGACCCTGCCGGACTCGGTGGCCGAAGTGCGCGAGGCGGTCGATTTCTGCCGCTACTATGCCGCGCGGACGCGCGAAGACTTCGGTGCGCCCAAGCCGCTGCCGGGGCCGACGGGCGAGACCAACCAGCTCAGCCTGCATGGCAAGGGCGTCTTTCTGTGCATTAGCCCCTGGAACTTCCCGCTGGCGATTTTCACCGGCCAGGTCGCGGCGGCGCTGGCGGCCGGCAACACTGTGCTCGCCAAACCAGCCGAGACGACGCCGCTGATCGCCTTTGAGGCGGTGCGTCTGCTGCACGAGGCCGGCGTCCCGAAGGACGTGCTGCACCTGCTGCCCGGCTCCGGCCCGGCGCTCGGCGGCTGGCTGTTGCCGGACGACCGGGTGGCCGGCGTCGCCTTCACCGGGTCGACCGTCACCGCCCAGCGCATCAACCGGGCGCTTGCGAACCGGGACGGCCCCATCGCCACCCTGATCGCTGAGACCGGCGGCCAGAACGCCATGATCGTCGACTCGACGGCCTTGCCCGAACAGGTTGTCGACGACGTCATCGCGTCCGCGTTCCTCAGCGCCGGTCAGCGTTGCTCGGCCCTGCGGGTGCTGTGCCTGCAGGACGATATCGCCGACACCATGATCGCGATGATTACGGGCGCGATGGACACGCTTGTACTTGGTGATCCGTCGAAGCTCTCAAGCGACATCGGCCCGGTGATTTCGCAGGCCGCCGCCGACGGGCTGATGGCGCATATCGCGCGCATGCGGGAAACGGCGCGCATCCTGAAGGCGCTGCCGCTCGGCGAAGCGCATGCGCATGGCAGCTTTGTCGCACCGCACCTTATCGAAATCGGCAGCATCAAAGAGCTGACGCGCGAGGAATTCGGTCCGATCCTGCATGTGCTGCGCTACCCGGCCAGCGGGCTTGATGCGCTGCTCGCCGACATTCGCGCGACCGGCTACGGCCTGACGATGGGCGTGCACTCGCGGCTGGAGGGTACGGCGCGGCGTGTGTTCGCAGCCAGCCGCTGCGGCAACACCTACATCAACCGTTCCATGACCGGGGCTGTGGTCGGCGTGCAGCCGTTCGGTGGCGCTGGCCTTTCCGGCACCGGGCCGAAGGCGGGCGGCCCCTATTACCTCCATCGCTTCGCCAGCGAGCGCACCTACACGGTCAATGTCGCAGCAACCGGCGGCAACACCCAGCTGTTCACGATGAACGAGGGTTAGAGCAACGGGCTTTAACAGGCTCTTATCAACAATTTAGACCATGATTCACGTTTCAGATTGATTCAATCTGAAACGATCAAGGTCTAGAGGGCTCGCGCGGCAAAGGTATCGCAGGCGTTCGGATTTCCGTTCTGGTAGCCGGCCATGAACCAGCGCTGGCGCTGCGCCGCTGAACCATGGGTAAAGGCATCCGGCACCACACGGCCGGTTGCCTGCTTCTGCAACGTGTCGTCACCGACAGCGGCAGCCGCACCCATCGCTTCCTGCACGTCGCCGGCTTCCAGGAGGTTGCGCCCCTCGGCATGGTGTGCCCAGACGCCGGCATAGCAGTCCGCCTGCAGTTCCATGCGCACCTGCAGGACGTTGGCCGTGCGTTCGTCGGCACCCTGCTGCGCCTGCCGGACTTTCCCGGAGATGCCGGTCAGGGTCTGGACATGGTGGCCGACTTCGTGGGCGATGACGTAGGCGGCGGCAAAATCGCCCGGCGCGCCGAAGCGGCTTTGCAGTTCTTCGAGGAATGACAGATCCAGATACACCTTCCTGTCGCCGGGGCAGTAGAAGGCCGGCCGATGCCGCGCCCGGACCGCAGGCGGTCGGTGTCTGCGCCCGGTAGAGCACGAGGGTTGCGGGCTGGTAACTCGGCAGGATCTGACCCCAGACATCTTCCGTGTCCCCAGCACGCGGGAGGCGAATTCGACCTGCGGCTGCTCCGCCTGCGCGTCGACCGGGGTGCCGCGACGTCCTGCGACGCCGCGCCCTCCAGCCCGCTCAGCACCTGCAGCGGATTAACCCCCAGCAGCATCGAGATCCCGATGATGACCACCAGCCCCAGCAGGCCGCCCTTGCCGCCGAGCGGCAGACCGGCCATGCGCCGACCCGGCTGGCCGCGCCGGTCCTCGATGTTGTCGCTTTGCCGTGCGTTGCGCCACTTCATCGCTCAGTCCCTCCCTGTTGGCGGCGGTGCAGGATCGTCAGTCCGCGTCGCGTGCGCCTCCATGAGCAGGTCGCGGCGCACGCGCACGGAGCGGGTGGCGATATACATCTCGATCAGGAACAGGGTGAGGCCAAGCGCCAAAAGGCTCATCGCCAGAATGAAGGCGACGGCGACCAGGCGCCCCAGGTTGCTGCCGGTCAGGCCGGAGAGAAACAGCAGGGCGACCAGCACGCAGACGAACAGGGCAGAGGCCGTGCCCAGGCTGATGGCGCTGTGCGCCAGCGTCATGCGCCGGCTGAGCACCTGCAATTCCAGCCGCAGGTCCTCCGGCAGATGGCCATGATAGACCACCGCGCGCTCCTCCAGGATACGGGCGCGATCGATCACGCGGCCAAGCCGGACGCTCATGACGTTCAGCATCGATCCGATGCCGGCGAGCAGAAACACCGGCGCAATCGCCAATTGGATGATGTGCGCAAGGTCGACGGGGTTCGCGGTCATGAGGCGGCCTGCAGGAATTTCCTCCACGCTCTACCGCATCGCTCCCGCAGCAAACAGCCGGAAAAGCAACGCCGCCTGGGGAGCGGCTACGTAGGTGCGAAGCTTCTAGGTTTTGGTCACTCCGTGTATCCTAGGCCGTAAACTCATAAACTGGCTTGCGCGGACGGCAAGTGATTGATTCAAGGTTCGGGAAAGGAGCCTTGATATGCGCCGTCGTTTTGACCTGACAGATTTCGAGTGGTCGGTGATTGAGCCGTTGCTTCCGAACAAGAGCCGTGGCGTGCCTCGGGTGGATGATCGGCGGGTCATCAACGGGATATTGTGGCGCTTTCGCACGGGCAGTCCCTGGGCTGATATTCCCGAGCGCTATGGGCCCACGACCTGTTACAACCGGTTCGTGCGCTGGCGCAAGGCGGGGTGTGGGATCGGCTTCTGGCGGCGGTTTCCCGGGCTTTCGACGGCGAACTGGTGATGATCGACAGTTCTCGATCCGGGTCCACCAGCACGGTGCGACCCAAAAGGGGACCCAAATCGCTGCATGGGACGTTCCGGGGCGGTCTGACGACCAAGATCCACGCGCTGGTCGATGGCCGGGGATTACCGGTCGAGTTGCACCTCTCCGAAGGACAGGCGAGCGATTGCCAACAGGCCGATCCGCTGCTCGAGGTCGTGCCGGAAGGCAGCATTTTCCTCGCCGACAAGGCCTATGACAGCGACGCCATCCGCGACAAGGTCGAGGCGCGCGGCAGCTTCGCCAACATCCCGCCAAAGGCCAACCGCAAGAAGGGCTTCGCCTTCAGCTCCTTCCTCTACCGCTATCGCAACCTGATCGAGCGCTTCTTCGGAAAACTCAAGCACGCCAGAGGCTTGGCCACGCGATACGACAAACGCGCCGACAACTTCCTCGCCGCTGCCAAACTCTTCTCAACTCGCCTATGGATCGCAGCTATGAGTCCACGGCCAGGCCGTAAACTCATAAACTGGCTTGCGCGGACGGCAAGTGATTGATTCAAGGTTCGGGAAAGGAGCCTGGATATGCGCCGTCGTTTTGACCTGACAGATTTCGAGTGGTCGGTGATTGAGCCGTTGCTTCCGAACAAGAGCCGTGGCGTGCCTCGGGTGGATGATCGGCGGGTCATCAACGGGATATTGTGGCGCTTTCGCACGGGCAGTCCCTGGGCTGATATTCCCGAGCGCTATGGGCCTTACACGACCTGTTACAACCGGTTCGTGCGCTGGCGCAAGGCGGGGGTGTGGGATCGGCTTCTGGCGGCGGTTTCCCGGGCTTTCGACGGCGAACTGGTGATGATCGACAGTCCTCGATCCGGGTCCACCAGCACGGTGCGACCCTAAAAGGGGACCCAAATCGCTGCATGGGACGTTCCGGGGCGGTCTGACGACCAAGATCCACGCGCTGGTCGATGGCCGGGGATTACCGGTCGAGTTGCACCTCTCCGAAGGACAGGCGAGCGATTGCCAACAGGCCGATCCGCTGCTCGAGGTCGTGCCGGAAGGCAGCATTTTCCTCGCCGACAAGGCCTATGACAGCGACGCCATCCGCGACAAGGTCGAGGCGCGCGGCAGCTTCGCCAACATCCCGCCAAAGGCCAACCGCAAGAAGGGCTTCGCCTTCAGCTCCTTCCTCTACCGCTATCGCAACCTGATCGAGCGCTTCTTCGGAAAACTCAAGCACGCCAGAGGCTTGGCCACGCGATACGACAAACGCGCCGACAACTTCCTCGCCGCTGCCAAACTCTTCTCAACTCGCCTATGGATCGCAGCTAATGAGTCCACGGCCTAGTATCATAGCAAATAGAGTCTGATGACATTGGATGGGATCGTCATTCCGACCCTTACTGGAGTAGGCTATGTAAAGTCCACTCGTGGTGAACTCGGACAAAACCACGATCCGCTCACCACTTTCTCCAGATCTGGGTGAGCGGCACAGCTAAACACGCGATGGCGCACAAGTCAACATAAAGTCATCACGATGTAAAGTAAAATTCATTGTGTAGACTGTCTAATAAATATAGAACTTTCTATTTTCTCAAAGGCGTTTCTATAAACAGCAGCATCTTCTATGGGTGTATCTACTTGACTATTGAGGCCATATCCCTGCGATTTTCCTTCTGCAGATACGAAATTTAATCTGACTTTTGTGACTATTCCATTAAGTGATTCAATGAATGCGGAAACTCGTGTTGATTTATTTTTTCGGCCAAATCCTAAAATGGATTATAAGTTAGATTGCTTGAGCTGGGACTTTTAGCAGTAATGAGACCAGTCTGCAAATCAGCAGCCTCAATTATATATCCAGTATCTTGCAGTACGCTAACCACAGAAGCAAATACTACTTCTTTTTACCTCATATCTCTCTGCTGTAACTGCTGTAACTGCAGTCCACTTAAAGTATTAGGCCTTACTGTATTAGTGGATTCGCACGCTATTAGAGGTGAAATAAAAAGTAAAATGCCTGCAATTTTTATTTTTGTTCATTTTAAAGTCACATTCCGTCTCCCCTTGTTGGTCAAAATGAACTACTTCTACTTTTAAAGTCACTTACAATTTTGTTTTTGTCAAATTTTATAATCAGTGTCATTTCTCGAGTAGTCTGTTCAAAGCCTGATTTTGATTTTCCAATCCCTCCGCCAGTTCCACCGGCCAGCGGCTCACCAGCACCTCCAAAAAGGAGGCCTATTGAAAACGAAGAGTTATTCTGTTCTGAAACAGTAGCGTGTCTATTGTAAACCCACACTTTTGTCCAGAACCATCTATGGTTGTTATATTAGGTGAACCAAATGTGTTGATAACATCAAGCTGGGTTGTTTCCCCAACCTTAAGTGTAATTTGAACTTGCCCATGAGTCAGATTATTTTTTGCTCCTCTGCAAAGGCTGGATTCATGGAAAAATTAAGTAAAAACGTGGCGATTATTATATTTTTTTTCATTTCTTGCCTCATGTTTGCCCATGCATCATCTGTATGGGTAGCTGTTATTTTTTGCCAACGCGTAACTGTATAGGTTATTAATAAGATTTATCTTTTGCAAGCTGTCTATTGATCCAATGCTATTGAAAAATGTATAAATTTTTTACCCAAATGCCATCAGTATGTAAATATGTTAGTCGGTCTCACCGGTTCGTAAAGGTTTGCGGCGTTTCTACTTCGCGCCACATGCAGGTTACCCAAGGCGCTCGCCAAGCCAGCTTGCGAGCGCCTTGCCTGCGTCAAGAAGGCATAATCTGGCAGCAGAGCGGATCGTGTATCCGGGCTTGCGATCGTCAATGGCTTTGGCGAAGCACGTAGTCGAGAATTGATCGACGTGCGCGCCGGCACGATCAGTAACCGATGCAGTAACTTCGCCCGCGGCATGCTTTCCGAACCCAATGTAGCCTGAGGTCTCGAACCGCTTGATTTTAAGTATCAGCACATAAGTATGCGCTGTAATGAGGGTGCTCACGGGAAGCTTGCCGATCTCGGTCGCGAAAATACTATGGGCATCGACCTCGGCAAAGTCCTTGCCCAGGTAGCGGTGTGCTTCAAGCGGTGTGGCATCAAGCGGCGATAAACTGAGGCATGGCGCAAGGGGCGTGCGTTCTTCATCCTGCCCGGACGCTTCATGCGAAGTCGCAAGAAGCACTGCAGTGACGATTGCCGGCAGCCATGAAGCGGCCACTACAGTCCGCCCATCTGCCTGAGCAGGGCGGCGGCGGCATCGTCGAGCGGCATGACGGAGAGGCGGGACTGGCGGACCAGGCCGATATGGGCAAGGCGCGGCTCGGCCTTGATGGCGGCGAGCGAAACCGGGCGGGGCAGGGGCCGACCGCCCGCACGTCAACCAGGCCGGATTTCGTCCGGTCCGGGTAGCTGCGGGTGACCCGCACCAGCCCGACGATCTCCTTGCCGACGTTGGAATGGTAGAAGAAGGCTTCGTCCCCACCTGCATCTGGCGCATGGTGCCCAGCGCCTGCGGGTTCCTGACGCCGCTCCAGGGCACGTCGCCGCCGGCGCACTGTTGCTCCCAGGACCAGGCGTCCGGCTCCGACTTCACCAGATAATAGGCCAACGCTTAACTCCCGGATTCAGCGACCCGACCGTTTTAGCGCCTGCGCCGGGCGTTGCAATCGGCAGCGCACCCCGTTACAGCCGGTCGTGTCGGGGAGTAGCGCAGCCTGGTAGCGCATCTGCTTTGGGAGCAGAGGGTCGCAGGTTCGAATCCTGTCTCCCCGACCATCCGCCCATCACCCGAGCGCGCCGAGCAGGAAAATGGCGACGATGAACAGGGTGATGGCGATCGGGGCCATGATCATGGTCACGTAGCCGGTGCGCCAGAGCGCGCCGAACCAGCCGAGCCGATAGGCCCCCATCAACTGCGCATAGATGTGCACGACCGGTGCAAAAACAGCGCCAGCCACGCATTGTCGGGAATGGGCAGATAGTCGCCGAGTCGGTTCAGCAAGGTGGCAAGAATGAACAGGATGGACATGAAGGACAGCGAATACAGCGAAAACACCACGTGATCGTACAGGCGAAACCCACGCCGCCAGGCGAACATCAGCCAGATGAACGGCGCGGAGATCGGCACCAGCAGAAACGAGAATTTATAGGCGGTGTTCTGCAGCTTGTAGATCAGCAGGTCCGGGTTTTCCATCTTGTGTTTTATTTTATCGTCCCAGTGTGCGTTACCGGTTCTGACATTGAGCTTGCCCGCTTTCATCGATTTCTTCAGCAGATCGACAAGGTTTTCGTCGCTTCCGGCGTCGGTGATGTCGAGGCCGTCGATGCCGCTCAGGCGCCTGCGCCGATCTTGTCGCCTGAGGCTTTGGCTTTCCAGCTCCCTCTGAAGGTCTGCGCGGGCCTGAGCCTTGTCCGCCGGACTCATGGGTTTTGCGCGACGCCATTTTGCACCCCCGCCACCGGATTGACCTCCGCCGGGCCGCCGGTGAAGGCGAACACGATGAACATGGTGAAGATGGTGAACAGGAACAGCGCCATCGGCGGCACATAGCGGGCGCGCTTGCCCTCGATATACTCGCGGGTCAGCCGGCCGGGTTGGAAGACGAGGCGCGGCAGGGTCTTCCAGGTCCGGCCGTCCAGATGGGCGATGCCGTGGATGAAGTCCTCGAACACCGCAAACGCGGTGCGGTGCAGATGTCCCGGCTGGCCGCAGGCATGGCAGTATTCCCCGCAGCACGGTATCGCAGTTCTTGCAGGGTTCGCCTGCGTGACCCGCATGGTGGCCGCCGCCGCG
Organism: Hankyongella ginsenosidimutans; assembly: GCF_005144965.1. Taxonomy (GTDB): domain Bacteria; phylum Pseudomonadota; class Alphaproteobacteria; order Sphingomonadales; family Sphingomonadaceae; genus Hankyongella; species Hankyongella ginsenosidimutans. The sequence continues at coordinate 2,474 of NZ_CP039704.1, read as the reverse complement.
CTCACGCGGATTAGGCCCGCCCGGCGCGAACGGCGGCGGCATGGTGGAGATATCAAAATCTGTCATGCCGCATCGTCCCTCTTGCCGCAGCCTTAGTTCAGGCTGGCAAGTTCTGCCCCATGGGCCGCCTTGCGGGCGAGGCACAGGTCGATCGATCCAGCGTGCGCTCGAGTTCCAGCTTGCCGCCGCCGAGCTTGGCGATCCAGGCCGGGAAGAAGCTGGCGACGTCGCCCGCTGCTCCGGCGTGCAGAAGCCCTGCGCGATCTCGATCAGGCGCGGCTGGCTGAACCCGGGCAGGCGGTCGAACATCACGCTGGCGTTCTCCTTGAACCAGGCCCAGGCTGCGCTGCGTGTCGCCGGCCCCTCGAACTGGCTGCCGATGATCGAGAGCGACTCCTGGAAGCGCAGGCGCTTGTCGAGTGCCAGAGCGCGCATTTCCGCAGCGAGCGCCAGGTCCTGCGTGTGGCCGAGCGCGAAGGCGGCATGGGCGCGCTCATAGCTGTCCTTGCCCTCGAGCAGCCGGGCGGCGAGCTGGCTGGCGAACGGCTTGCCGAGCGCCTTCACGCCAGCCGACCAGGCGGTGGCGCGGAAGCCGACATCCAGCGCATCGGCGTTGGCCAGCGAGGTTTGCGCGGCATCCGCCAGGGTTTTGTGATGCCGTCGTCTTCAGCATCGAAAAACAGCCCGGCGACCAGCGTCTGGCGCAAGGCCTGCCGGTCGGCTGGTTCGCTGCGGTGCGCACCGGCACGGGGATCGAAGCCGAGCTTCGCCAGTTCCGGCTTCAGCATGCCGCCGATCCGGGCCTTCAGGGCGGCGGATGCCGCGCCAGAGAGCGTCTGGCGGTCCAGTTCGGCCAGGCTTCCCGGTAGCCAGAGCGCGGCGCGGCGCTCCTTGTGGCCGACCAGCGCCTGTGCAGCCGCGCCCAGCGCGTCGAACGTCGTCACGTTGGCGTCGAAGGCGGCCTGCAGGCTGTGCGAGCGCCAGGGCCTCGCGGTCCGGCAGTTGAACGCCGAGCGCCAGCAGTTTCGCCTGATCGTCGGCACCGAGCGCAAACCGATAGTAGCCCGCGCCGTCCGCATTCGGCATCACGGCCGCCTGCTCGAAGCCCGCAGGGACCGCGAGCGTCGCCTCAGTGCCGGTCATGATCGTGCAGGTCTTGGTCGATTGCGCGCCGGCGTAGAATTTGGCGCAGAACGGGATGACCCAGGTCTGGCCGGGCTGAATGGCCGAGCCGACCGGGCGGTACCGCGCCTGACGCAGGGTCAGTTGCTTGCCGTCGGCGCTGCGTGCGACGGTCACCAGTGGCACGCCTTCCTGCTCGATGAAGGATTTGAAAGCGCTCAGCACCTGCGGGTCGCCGGCGGCATCCGCCATGGCGGCGAAGAACTGGCTGGCAGTGGCGTTTCCATGCGCATGCGCGCGCAGATGCTTGCGCACGCCGGCCTGGAACTCTCTGGCCCCATGTAGCTTTCGATCATCGCCAGCACGCCGGCGCTTTTCGTAGGTGATGCCGTCGAAGGTGCTGGCGATCTGGGTGTTGTCGGTGACTGGCTGGTAGATTGGCCGGCCGGCCTTGCGCGAGTCGATGCTCATTGCGCCCAGCGCATCCGCAGTCAGGCCGGTCGAGATGCCGAGGTCGGGTCGCCAGAGGTGGCTGGCCTTCACACCCATCCATTCGGCAAAACTCTCGTTCAGCCAGATGTCGGTCCACCAGGCCGGCGTCACCAGATCGCCGAACCAGTGGTGCGCCAGTTCGTGCGCGCTGACGATCCCGAACGACCGCTGCTGCTGGATCGGCGCGTTCGGGTTCAGCAGGATCAGGTTGTCGTTGTAAATGATGGCACCAGCTCCATCGCGCCGCCCATTTGCGGCGAGGCGATGATGTCCAGCTTTTCGTATGGGTAGGGATGCCGAAATAGTCCTCCAGCAGCGCCACATGCTTCGGCGTGTGCTGAAGGGCGTAGGCAAGGCGTGAGCCCTGGCCTTCGGTGGCGACGCCGCGGAACGGCACCGCCGTCTTGCGCACGGCGCTGGGGAATAGCCCCTCGACGATATCGAGCGGACCGACCGCCAGCGCCACGAGGTAGTGTGGCAGGGGCTTGGTCGGCGCGAAGCTGAAAAGGGTCATGCCGTGGTTCTGCGGCGTTGTCTTCGCCAGCGGCGCATTGGCGACCACCTTGTTGCCGGTCGGCGTGCTGACCGAGACGGTGAACGGCGTCTTGAAGCGCGGCTCATCGAAACTCGGGAACATGCGACGGCCGTCGATCGGCTCCATCTGGGTGAAGCCGTACCATTTGCCGGCGACCTCAGTGCGATAGAGGCCCTCCGCGCCTTCCCGGTACGGCGCGGTATAGGCGATGCGGATGGTTGCGGCCCCTGCCGCCGGCATGCTGGCGAGGTCGAGCCGGGCGACGCCGGTCACCGGCTCCGCCTCGGTGGCGCGCCTTGATGGTCTTGCCGCCCTGGGTGATCGT